>CAWGIR010000003.1:0-354920 GCA_963822725.1 uncultured Actinomycetes bacterium | reverse complement strand
GAGAATGGTGCCGGGCGTCCGCCCCAGCATCCGCTTGGCCTCGATTCCCACCGCGTGCACCTCGCCGGTCCGCGAGTCGACTGCGACGACGCTCGGCTCGGACAGGACGATTCCGCGCCCACGCACGTACACGAGCGTGTTCGCGGTCCCGAGATCGACGGCCATATCGCGGCCGCCGAATCCCGTCATGTAAGAGAAGAAGCCCATGCGTATTCAGGAGAGGGAGGCGCAGCTTGGACGGGACCTAAAGTCTCGCGGGGTGGCCTCGACCAGGCTGCCGGTTCCGTCCGAGCGCGAGTGTAGCCGAAGGGAGGTTTTGCAGGAAGAATCCCTGCTCACTGCGGCAGGAGCGCGGGTTCGAGCTCGAGCAGCTCGGCGATGGGGAGCCCGACGACGTTCAGGTAATCGCCCTCAATCCGGCGCACGAGCGCCGCGCCCCGGCCCTGGATCGCGTATCCCCCGGCTCGGTCTCGCCACTCGCCGGTGGCGACGTACCAGTCGATCATGGGTTCGCTGAGTGGGCGGAACTCGACCGTCGTTGTGACGAGCGCGGCGCGTTCGCGGCCGCGCGCCAGGTCTGGGCCAAGCAGGCAAATGCCGCTCATGACCTGGTGCCGGCGACCGGAGAGAGCCTGCAGGGTCGCGTGCGCCGCCTGATCGTCTGCGGGCTTGCCGTAGATGCGGCCATCGAGCGCCACGATCGTGTCGACCCCCAAGGTAAGCGAGTCCTCGGAAGCAACCGCCAGGGCCTTTCGCTGCGCGTTCTGGAGCGCGATCTCCCCCGGGGGCCCGTCCTCGAGCTCCTCGATTTCGAGGAACCGGATCTCGAATGCGATGCCGAGCTGCTCGAGGATCGCCCGCCGCTGCGGCGATCGCGAGGCAAGTGTCAAGCTCAGGCTCAAGCTGAGCCTCGAGCCGAACGATTCAACAAGCCATGCATCCGCGCTGCAGGGTGTTAGGAAACTCGGGCTGAGCCCGAACAACCCCGCAAAGCTCGGACGCGGGGACGCGTTTGTGGAAAGACTCGGAGAGCCGCGGGATGACGGCTCACGCCAACTCTGGGAAGAACAGCCCCACTTCCCGCGCCGCCGACTCGACGGAGTCCGACCCGTGGACCATGTTCTGGCCAACGGGAATCGCGTAGTCGCCCCTGATCGACCCCGGGCTGGCTTCGAGCGGGTTCGTCGCGCCGATCACCTGTCGGGCGGCGATCACGGCCTGCTCGCCCTCCAGGACCATCGCCACCAGCGGCCCGGAGGTGATGAACGTGACGAGCTCCTCGTAGAACGGCTTGCCCTCGTGCTCGGCGTAATGCCGCTCGGCCAGCTCCCGCGGCATCGTCATCAGCTTCAACCCCAGGAGCCTCAGCCCCTTGCGCTCGAACCGAGCGATGATCTCGCCGGTCAGGTTGCGGGCGAACGCGTCAGGCTTGACGAGGATCAGGGATCGCTCCATGGCCGCGGCATCCTAGGGATACCCGCGCCCGGGCGTCGCCCGCCCCGGCGTCGCCCGCCCGGGCTCAGTTGAGCTTCGAGCGGCTGGCGGCCGGCTTCTCGGCGGGCACCTCGCGCCCGTCGGTCATCGCCGTCGCTTCCCGACGCGTCGTGACAGCGTCGCGCCGGTCAGCGGCCACGGGCGCCGGGTCGCGCCGATCGGCGACCGTCGCCTCGCGCCGCTCCGCCACCGCAGTCTCACGACGGCGGCGCGTGCGCCGCGGGGTCGGCGCCGCGGCGCCGACCTCAGACTCGCAGAACGGGCACAGCTTCCAGCCTGGATCGAGCGGCCGGCCGCAGGTGCGGCACGGGTCCTTGAGCTTGCGCATACAGCTCGGGCAGCGCAGGAAGTCCTTGTCGACCTCGGCGTCGCAGTGCGGGCAGAGGTGATAGCCGAGCTGAGCGAGACGAGCCTCCGCCGCCTGGATCTCGAGCTCCCGCTCGCGAACGTCCTCCAGGTACTCCGGCGGGCGAACGATCATGTAGACGATCGTCCCCACGAACGGGAACAGCGAAGCAGCGGTCGCGCACCCGATCAGCATCGGGTCGGCGATGCGCCGGCGGGCATCCGCATACGTCCAATAAACGAGCGCCAGCCAGATCACCACCAGGAACAGAATGACCAGGTTGGCGGCGAGATTCAGCCCGCTGCTCTTGATGCCGAAGACGGCCGGAAGGAACATAAAAAGGCGAGTGTAGTGGTCGAAGACGTGCGGTCGCGTCAGACATTCGCCGCGCGACGGCTATTGCCTGCTAGAGAAACACCCTTCCGAACAGGTACCCGATTCCGAAGAAGACCAAGATCACGACCGCGACGATCAGCGCGACGAGACCGATCATCGTCAGGAAGCTGGGCTGGTGATCCTGCTCGTTCACAGGCTGGACGCGCGCTCGCGGCGAGCGCCCGCGAGCAGGTCGGAGACCAGGTAGATCGAACCGGTTGCCAGGACGAGGCCGCCCGTGCCCGCGATCGAGCGCCCGCGGTCGAGCGCCGCCCGCGGGTCGCGCACGATGTCGGTTGTCAGGGGCACACCTGCCCCGCCCAACTGGTGGGCCAGGGATTTGATCGTCGGTGGCGGCAAGGCGCGCGGATTATGAGAGCTCGTGCAGATCAGTGCGTCACACACTCCCAGCAGCGAGGAGAGCATGCCGGCCGCGTCCTTGTCGTCGAGGATCGACACGACCGCCACGACCGGGGTCTTTCCGGAGGCGAACGGCTCCGACAGCGACTCGACGAGGGCCGCCACGCCGTCCGGGTTGTGAGCCCCGTCGAGCACGGTCAGCGGTTCTGAGCCCACGATCTGGAGCCGTCCGGGGATCAGCGTGTGCGCCGCCGCATCGGCCACGGCATCCGCATCGAGGTGTCCCAGATACGCCTCGACTGCCGTCCGCGCGAGCGCGAAGTTCCGACGCTGGAAGGACCCGAGCGCAGCCACAGGCAAGCCGGGATCCGCGGGCGCCTGCACGATCTCCGCCCCGCGCTCACCGGCCACGCGAGCGGCGACCTCGAGCGCGTCGGGGTGCAGTCCGTGGCCCAACACGAGCGTCCCTCCTTCCTGCACGACGTCCAGCTTCTCCGCCGCGATGTGGGCGATGGTGGGCCCGAGCCAGCGGGTGTGCTCGAGCCCGACGCTCGTCAGCGCCTGAACTCGCGAGGGGATCACGTTGGTCGCGTCGTAGCGACCGCCGAGTCCGGCCTCGATCACCGCGACCTCCACCCCTTGGCGCGAGAGCTCCGAGTAGGCCGCCGCGGTCAGCGCCTCGAACTGTGTGACGCGATCGTCGTCCACCAGCGAGCGGTTGACGAGCTCGGCGGCTCGCGCGGCGCGCTGGACCGCGGCGCCAAACGTGGCCGGGTCGAGATCGCGCTCGCCCACCTGGATCCGCTCGCCGAACGAGAGCAAGTGCGGCGAGGTGTATGCGCCCGTGCGCACGCCGTGGCGCTTGAGGATCGCCGCGATCAACCTCGTCGTCGACGACTTGCCGTTCGTGCCCACGACATGGATCGAGGCGAACGAGCGCTGCGGGTTCTCAAGGGCGGTCATCAGGCGACGCATCCGGTCGAGCCCGAAGCGCATCCCGAAAAGCTCGAGCGAGAGGAGGTAGCGCTCGGCCTCCTCGGCCGTCCATCCGCCGCTCATGCCGTCACGCTCCCACGGCTCACGCCGCCTCACCCGCCCCCTCGAGCGCCTCGAGCTCGGCGGTCAGTCCCACCAGCTTGTCCCGCTCGGCCTGGACCACCTGCGAAGGCGCCTTGCTCACGAACCCGTCGTTTGAAAGCTTGGCCTGCGCGCGCTCGATCTCGGCGAGCAGCCGCGCGCGCTCGGCGGCGCGCTTGCGCTCGGCCGCATCCGGATCGACGCCCTCCGTGGGGAGGATCTCGACCGCTCCGCCGGGGACCGGGACGGAGGCTACGGCCGCCGGGCCGTCCTCTGAGAGGGTCAGCTTCGCGAGCGCCGCCACCTGCCCGGCGGTCTCCTCATAGCCGCGCGCCGCCATCCGGGCCGGGACGCGCATCCCGACCTTGACGCCCGCCGTGTCGCGCCAGCCGCGGAGCGCCTGAACAGCCTCGATCACGCGGCTCAGAGCCTGCTCGGCCTCCTCGTCCAGCTCGCCACCGGTGGCCTGCCGGCGTGCAGCGAGCAGGCCCTCGGTTCCCGGTACGTGCGAGTAGATCTCCTCGGTCACGAACGGAATCAGGGGGTGGGCGAGCGCGAGCGTCTCGGTCAGCACGTGCAGGAGCGTCGCCCACAGCTCGGGCTCCTCGTCGCGTAGCCGCGGCTTGACCAGCTCCAGATACCAATCGCACAACTCGCTGAAGATGAAGTCGTAGAGCTTCAGGGCCGCGTGGGAGAACGCGAACCGCTCGATCCGCTCCGAGATCTCACGCCGGGCCCGCTCGAGCCGGGACAGAATCCAGCGGTCCTCGACTGTCCGCGGCCGAACCGCGGCGCGGGCATCCGGACCGACACCGAGCAGCACGAGCCGAGATGCATTCCAGAGCTTGTTCGTGAGCTGCTGGCCCTGGACGATCCGTTCCTCGCTGAAGTTCACATCCTGACTGGACGACATCGCGAGCATGCCCCACCGCACCGCGTCCGCGCCGTACGCCGGGAACTCTCCGCCCGCCTCGAAGCCGGAGGGGCGCGGCCCGCCGTCGATCAGGTGCAGGGGATCGACGCCCGTGCCGAGCGACTTCGACATCCGGCGCCCGTCCGGGGCGTGGATGATCGCGTGCACGTAGACATCGGTGAACGGCACCTGGCCGGTGAACTCGAGCCCCATCATGATCATGCGAGCGACCCACAGGAACACGATCTCGCGGCCGGTCACGAGCGCGTCGGTGGGGTAGAACGCGCGCAGCTCCGCGGTGTCCTCAGGCCATCCCAGCGCGGCGAACGGGAACAGCGCGGAGCTGAACCACGTGTCGAGGACGTCGGGGTCGCGCTCCCAACCCTCGCCCTCCGGCGCCGTCGTGCCCACGTGGCGCTCGTCCCCTCGGTACCAGACGGGGATCTGATGGCCCCACCACAGCTGGCGGGAGATGCACCACGGGCGGATGTTCTCCATCCAGTGCAGGTACACGCGCTTGTAGCTCTCGGGCCAAAAGCGCACCTTGCCTGACTGCACGACCTCGATCGCCGGCTTCGCCAGCTCGTCCATGCGCATGAACCACTGAAGCGACACGAGCGGCTCGATCCGTTCGCCCGAACGCTGCGAGAAGGGCACGTCGTGGACCAGCGGCTCGGTCCGCGCGATCAGCCCCTGCTCGCGCAGCTCCTCGACGACCGCTCGGCGGGCCTCCTCCACGGTCATCCCGACGAAGCGCTCGGGCGCCTCCGTGCTCATCAGCCCGTCCTCGCCGATCACGCTCACCTCGGCAAGTCCGTGCTTGCGGCCGATCTCGAAGTCATTCGGGTCGTGGCCGGGCGTGATCTTCAGCGCGCCGGTACCGAACTCGGGCTTCACATACTCGTCCTCGATGATCTTCAGCTTGCGCCCGACCAGCGGCAGCACCGCGGTCTCGCCCACCAGCCGCCGGTAGCGGGCGTCGTCGGGATGGACCGCGATCGCCGTGTCCGCGAGCATCGTCTCCGGCCGCACGGTCGCCACGGTGACGGAGCCCGACCCCGAGGCCAGCGGGTAGTCGATGTAATAGAGGGTGTCGGTGACCTCCCGGTCCTCGACCTCCAGATCGGAGATCGCCGAGCGCGTCCCCGGATCCCAGTTGACCATGTACCGGTCGCGGTAGATGTAGCCCTTTTTGTAAAGGGCAGAGAACACGTCGAGCACGGCCCGGACGTATCCCTCATCGAGCGTGAACCGCTCGTCCTCGTAGTCGAGCGACGCGCCGAGGCGCTTGAGCTGCTCGATGATCTGACCGCCGTACTCCTCGCGCCAGCGCCACACACGCTCGACGAACGCCTCCCGCCCGAGCTCCTCTCGGCTCGTTCCCTCCCCGATCAGGGCGCGCTCGACCTGCGTCTGGGTCGCGATGCCGGCGTGGTCGGTGCCGAGGATCCACTTGGCGCGCCTGCCTCGCATGCGGTTGAAGCGGATCAGGCAGTCCTGAACCGAGTCGTTGAGCGCGTGGCCCATGTGCAGAACGCCAGTGACGTTCGGCAGCGGGATCGCGATCGAGTAGTTCTCCGCGTGGCCCTCCGGCTCGGGGTGAAACAGCCCGCTGTCCAGCCAGCGCCGAACGATTCTCGGCTCGACCTCCGAGGGGTCGTAGCGCGTCTGTGACTGGAGATCTGCCATCTCGGGCGGAGTCTAGGAGGACCCCGCCCGATGGACCTCCCCGCGAAGGCTAGGCCGCTTCCTCTTCCTCGGGCGCCGCCGTCACGAGCGTCGGCGAGGTGCCCTTGGCGATCGTGTCCTTGGTGACGACGCACTTGCGCACATCGCGGCGCGAGGGGAGCTCGAACTGGACCTCGAGCAGGACCTCCTCGATGATCGAGCGGAGCCCGCGCGCACCGGTTTCCCGCTCCAAAGCCTTGTCGGCGATGCTCGAAAGCGCCTCGTCGGCGAACACGAGCTCGATCCCGTCGAACTGGAAGAAGCGCTGGAACTGCTTGACCAGCGCGTTGCGCGGCTCCGTGAGGATCTGCATGAGCTCGTCACGGGAGAGCTGGTGAATGGCGGACATGACCGGCAGCCGGCCGATGAACTCGGGGATCAGGCCGTACATGATCAGATCCTCGGGCAGGCAATGCTCGAACACCTCGCCGGTGTCGCGCTGGTCCTTTGACTTGATCACCGAGCCGAAGCCAATCCCCTGATGGCCGATCCGGCGCTCGATCACCTTGTCGAGCTGCGCGAACGCGCCGCCGCAGATGAACAGCACGTTGGTCGTGTCGATCGAGAGGAACTCCTGGTGGGGATGCTTGCGCCCGCCCTGGGGAGGCACGCTTGCGGTGGTCCCCTCGAGGATCTTCAGCAGCGCCTGCTGCACGCCCTCCCCGCTGACATCCCGCGTTATGGATGGATTGTCCGCTTTCCTCGCGATCTTGTCGACCTCGTCGATGTAGATGATCCCCGTCTCGGCCTTCTTGACGTCGTAGTCGGCGGCCTGGATCAGCTTCAAGAGGATGTTCTCGACGTCCTCGCCCACGTAACCCGCCTCTGTCAGCGCCGTGGCGTCGGCAATCGCGAACGGGACGTTGAGGATCCGCGCCAGCGTCTGTGCCAGCAGCGTCTTGCCGCAGCCGGTGGGGCCCAGCAGGAGGATGTTGGACTTCTGCAGCTCGATGTCGTTCTCATCGGACTGCATCATCTGGACGCGCTTGTAGTGGTTGTAGACCGCGACGGAGAGCGTCCGCTTGGCCTCCTCCTGGCCCACGACGTATTCGTTCAGGACGTCGTAGATCTCACGCGGCTTGGGGAGGTTCTCGATGTCGAAGGTCGGCGGGGCGGTGAGCTCCTCGTCGATGATCTCGTTACAGAGGTCGATGCACTCGTCGCAGATGTAGACCCCGGGACCCGCTATCAGCTTCTTGACCTGCCTTTGCGATTTCCCGCAGAAGCTGCAAAGAAGCTGTTCGTTGGAGTCCGTGGGACGTGCCATTCGTTTGCCCTCCCGGGTGCGACGTCGGCGCCGACCTCGGCACTAAGAGTAGTGCACTCAGTGCTGCGAGATCACACGATCGATGATGCCGTACTCCGTTGCCTCCTCGGAGCTCATGAAGTAATCGCGTTCGGTGTCGTGCCGAACCTTGTCCAGATCCTGCCCAGTGTGCTTGGCGAGGATCTCGTCGAGTCGCCGCCGGACCCCGATGATCTCCTCCGCATGGATCTCGATATCGGTCGCCTGGCCCTGAAAACTTGAGGACACCTGGTGGATCAGGATCTTGGCGTTCGGCAACGCCATCCGCTTTCCATGCGCCCCGCCGGCCAGCAGCAGCGCGCCCATCGACATCGCGATCCCGACGCAGATCGTCTGCACGTCGGGCTTGATGAACTGCATCGTGTCGTAGATGGCGAGCCCCGAGTAGACGGATCCGCCCGGCGAGTTGATGTAGACCGAGATGTCCTTGTCCGGGTCCTCCGACTCCAGGTGCAGCAACTGGGCGACGATCAGGTTGGCGATCTGATCATCCACCGGAGTCCCCAGGAAGATGATTCGCTCGTTCAGCAGCCGGCTGTAGATGTCGAACGCGCGCTCCCCGCGGGAGGTCTGCTCGACGACCATCGGTACCAGTGGGCTCATCGTGCTCGCTTCTTTCGCTTCCTCGACCGGAATCCTGCTCACAGCGCGATCGACCCGGCCCGAGAAGCCGAATATAGCGGGGGGTGGGTTCTGGCCCGAACGGCCCCTGGGAAGCGTTAGCTCCCCGGGGTCCAGAGCTGCCCCGAGCTGCGCTCCTCGGACTTCTCCGGGGTCCAGAGCTTGTCGCGGGCCTTGGCCTGCTCGACGGTGATAGGAGTTGCCTGGTCCACGAGCAGTTCGAGCGCCTTGCGGGAGGCGACGTCCTCGCTCAGCGGACCGAGCCTCCCGCGGCTGCGCAACTGCTCGAGCACCTTCTCGGGCTTGCGCCCGTCGCGCTCGGCGATCGGCCTGATCGCCTCGAGCAGATCTTCCTCTGAGGGCTCGATCCCCTCGGCCTCGGCGACCGCCGCCAGCAGTGCCTCGCGCTTCAGGATCGCCTCGGCCTCCGGCTCGGCATCGTGGGCCATCGCCTCCTCGTCCTTGCCGGAGATCTGCAGATAGGCCTCTTTGGAGATGCCCTGGCGGGCCAGCGCATCCAGTGTCTGGTCGAGCAGCTCGTGCGCGCGCGCGTGAATCAGCTTCTCCGGGACCTCGATCTCCGCCTCGGCCACGGCCGCGTCCAGCGCCGCTTGCTCGAACTCGCGCTGGACGGCGGCCTCGTCCGCTTCCCGGATCCGGTTGGCGATGTCCTCGCGCAGCTCGTCGAGACTGTCGAAGCCCGCGGCCTGGCTCGCAAACTCATCGTCGAGCTCGGGCAGCCGCTTGGCCTTGACCTCATTCACCGTGACTTCGAAGCTCGCTTGCTTGCCGCCCAGATCGCCGGGGTAATCGTCCGGGAACTCCACCTCGACTGTGCGCTCATCGCCGGCCGCGGCACCGGTCAACTGCTCGTCGAATCCCGGCAGCAACCTCCCCGTGCCGAGCTCGAGGAGCTGGTCGCGACCCTCGCCTCCATCGAACGGCTCGCCGTCGATCGTGCCGACGTAGTCGATCACGAGGTGGTCCCCACTCTCTGCAGGGCGCTCCACGGTGTCGAGCGTGGCCAGCCTGTCACGCAGCCGCTCAAGCTCCTCCTCCACCTGCTGATCGTCCGCGAGCGCCTCGCGACGGCCGACCTCGAGGCCCTTGTATTGGCCCAGCTTGGCCTGGGGACGGACCCCGATCTCGATCGAGAACGCGAGTGGCTGACCCTCATCCGGGAGCTCCTCGGGAACATCGAGCTCGGGCTGGCCGACGGGCACGATCCCGGCTTCGTCGATGGCGTCGGTGTACCACCTGCCGAGCGAGCTGCGCAGCGCCTCGTCGAGCACCGCCTCCCGGCCGAGCCGCCTGATCACAACCGGCGGCGGAACCTTCCCCTTGCGAAAGCCCGGGATACGCATCTGCCGCCCCAGCTCGCGGGCGGCCTGCTGGACCCGGCGCTCGACCTCCTCGGCCGGCACCTCGGCCTGCACTCGCACCCGAGACTCGGGCAGCTCCGTAACGCTCGTCTTCAGCGGCATGGCGTGAGCAGACGATAGCTTCACGGTTTGCGCCGCACTGCCTCACAGCTCGCCGGCCGGCTCCTCACGGGGCCGGTCGCGTTCTTCCTCGCGGGCCTCGTCGACCTCGCGGTGTTCGCGGTTCGCGCACTACTGCGCCGCACTTAATTCGCTACTTCCACCACCCTGAGGCGTTCTCCCTACCATGTCGCGCTTGCGATCCGCCCGCTGGACCGTCGCCTCGCTCTGTGTGCTCGCCTGCGTAGTGCCGGCGCGTGCGCTCGCGTCGAGCACGCTGACCTCGACGATCGAAGATGATCAGCAGCTGATCTACTCGCAGCCCCACCGGGTGATCCAGATCCTCAAGCAGATGAAGGGGCTGGGCGTCGACGAGGTCAAGCTGTCGCTCGTCTGGTCGCTGGTGGCGCCGGACGCGAAGAGCTCTCATCGCCCCAGCTTCAACGCCACCGACCCGAACGCATATCCGGGCGGAGCCTGGGACCGCTATGACCTGGTCGACCGCGAGGCCCACAGCCTGGGCATGTCCGTATCGTTTCTGGTCGTACCGCCGTCGCCGACTTGGGCGATCCCCCGTTCGCACTACGGCCAGGGTAAGGCCCTCGGCCACGCGCCGAACACGACCGACTTCGAGCAGTTCGTTCAGGCGGCGGGGACGCGCTACAGCGGCAGTTACGGCGACCTTCCGCGCGTGAACAGCTGGGAGATCTGGAACGAGCCGAACTTCCCCGCGTGGCTGAACCCTTACTACGGCCGCCTCCCCGGCGGCGGTCGCGAGTACATCCAGCCGCTGCTGTACCGCGGGCTGCTGAATGCCGCCTGGAGCGGGTTGGCGACGACCGGACACACGCCATCCACGGACACGATCCTGATCGGCGAGACCGTGAGCCCGGGGGTCATCTCGGGAGGAGCTTTCGATCGGGGGCTGTACTGCGTCGGGCCCGGGCTGGGCCGCCTGACGGGCTCGGCGGCGGCGCAGTACGGCTGCCCCACCTCCGGTTCCGCACAGGCGTTCGTCAACGCCAACCCCGCGCTGTTCGGATCGAGCGGCTTCGCCTACCACCCGTACTCGTTCAACATCGCCCCGAACGTGCCCTATCCGCTCCACAACTGGATCACGATGCAGAACCTCGGCTCCCTGGAGCGACTGCTGAACGGAGCGTTCGCTGCCTACGGCAGGCTCCCCAGCGGCGGCGTGCCGCTGTATCTGACGGAGTTCGGTTACGAGTCCAAGCCGCCGAACCCGTTCGTGAAGAACTCCACCACGCAGCAGGCCACGTGGCTCAACCAGGTCGAGTACATGGCCTGGAAGCTGCCCTACGTGAAGCTTCTGAGCCAGTTCGAGCTGATCGACAGCCGTCCCCGCACCCGTGATCGGCCCGGCACGCGCGGATACTGGGCGACCTTCCAGACCGGGCTCGAGTTCGCCGGCGGAAGACCGAAGCCGGCACTGTCGGCGTACCGGCTGCCGATCTGGCTCCCGGCCGCGCGGCACGGGCAAGCGGTCACCGTGTGGGGCCAGCTGCGGCCTGCGAGCCACGCCGGAACCCAGGTGGGCCTGATCGAGTACCTGCCGCGCGGCTCTAACACCTGGCAGGCGGGCACCGGAGACAGGGTCTACACCAACAACAGCGAGGGGTTCTTCCTCGCCCACGTTCCGATCCCGTCCGCCGGCCTGGTACGGCTCGTGTGGCTCGACTCCTCGGGGCACGCGTACTACAGCCGCAACGTCACGGTCAGCTGACCGGCCACGTGAGCACGTAATCCCCACACCGGCGCCGAGCGCGAATACGATCGCGTGCGATGCGCGCCAGGCGGCGGGTCTTGGCAGGGCTGCTGTTGACGTGCGCCCTGGGTTGCCTGTGGCCGGGCGGCGCACAGGGCTCGAAGACGATGTCCACGGTCATGATGGACGACCAGGAGCTCGTGTATTCGACGCCCGCCCAGGTCAAGGAGACGATCGCTCAGATGGCGTCGCTGGGGGTCGATGAGATCAAGGTCACGCTGGTCTGGTCGGCGATCGCCCCCGAGCCGAGCTCGGCAAGGCGCCCACGCTTCGACGCCGCTGATCCCGCCGCCTATCCCCCCGGGGCATGGAGCCGCTACGACCTCCTGGCCACGCTCTGCGCCGCCGCCGGGATCAAGCTGTTCTTCAACATCGACGGGCCTTCCCCGCTGTGGGCGATCCCGGCCGGCGAGCCGCAGCAGTCAGAGCTGCGGGGGCGGGCGCCTGACCCGATGGACTTCGAACAGTTCGTCGAGGCCGCCGGCAGGCGCTACAGCGGATCGTTCGTGCCCACAGGAGGCGGGTCGACCGACACCGACGCGCTGTCCGGCCTGCTGGGAGAGCTGTTCGGCGAGGCGCCGACGTCAGCCGCGGCGACGGCTCCGCTGCCGAGGGTCAGCGTCTGGAGCGTGTGGAACGAGCCCAATGTCCCAGGGACACTCAGCCCCTGGTGGGAGGCCACCGCCGACGGGCTACGCATGCTTCCGGAGCCCTCGCTGTATCGGGGTCTGCTGAGCGCCGCTTGGGACGGGCTCGCCGCGTCCGGCCACACGCCGGGCACGGACACGATCCTGATCGGCGAAACGTCGAACCCGGGCGACCTCACGATCCTTCCGTTCGTGCGCGACCTCTACTGCGTCGGGCCGACGCTGCGTCCGCTGAGGGGAGGCGCCGCGGTGATCGCGGGCTGCCCCACCTCCGGTTCCCGCGCCGGCTTTGTGGCCGCCAACCCCGCGCTGTTCGGAGCCAGCGGCTTCGCCCATCACCCCTACTCGTACAACGTGGCCCCGGACAGGCCGTATCCGTTGAGCTCCTGGGTGACGCCGTACAACCTCGAGTCCCTGGAGCACGTGCTCGATGAGATCTTCTCCTCCTACGGGCAGCTGCCTCGCGCCGGCGGGGTTCGCCTGTACCTGACGGAATTCGGGTACGAGTCAAACCCCCCCAACCCGTATGTGAAGAACTCGCCGGACGAGCAGGCCCGGTGGCTGAACGCCGCGGAGTACATGGCCTGGACTCAGTCGTACGTCCAGGACTTCACCCAGTTCGAGCTGATCGACAGCGCTCCGGATACCGCCGAGCCGGCCGGCAGTTACTCGTATTGGACGCGCTCATATCAGACCGGGCTCGAGTTCCTGGGTGGGCGGGCAAAGCCGGCGCTGGACGCTTTCAGGTTGCCGATCTGGGTTCCGGTTCCCACGCCAGGACCGAGGGTCGCCGTGTGGGGACAGCTCCGCCCGGCGGACCGTCTCGCATCCCACTCCGGGACGATCGAGTTCATGGCCGACGGCGCAGCCCGCTGGGGCTCGCTGGCGACCGTCAAGACGGCCAACCGCGAGGGTTTCTTCCTCACCCACGTCCCGATTCTCTCGGCGGGGAGCCTCCGGCTGGCATGGAGGGACCCGAGCGGAGCGGTTTTTTACAGCCGCACCGTGCAGATCGGCTGACCGGCGCCTCTCCCCAAGATGGGCTCTACGATGCCGC
Source organism: uncultured Actinomycetes bacterium (assembly GCA_963822725.1). Taxonomy (GTDB): domain Bacteria; phylum Actinomycetota; class Thermoleophilia; order Solirubrobacterales; family Solirubrobacteraceae; genus Palsa-465. The sequence goes on along the minus strand of CAWGIR010000003.1, from coordinate 341,729 downwards.
GCGATGGCCTTGCGGCGAAAGCTCCTTACGGGGGTGGCGGCCTGTGCGCTCGCGCTCGCGTTCGCGGCACAGGCCCATGCCTCGAGCACCGCCCAGACCAGCCTGATGGATGACAACGCGCTGATCTACTCCTCCCCCGCCCAGGTGCAGCAGACGATGCAGCAGATCGCGTCGCTCGGCATCAGTCAGATCAAGGTCTCGATCGTGTGGTGGCTGGTCGCTCCCGACCCGACTGCCACCGAGCGCCCCAATTTCGATGCCACCGACCCGAACGCGTACCCGGCCGGCGCGTGGGATCGCTTTGACGAGGTGGTGCGCCTCGCTCAGCAGTACGGCTTGAGCGTCTACTTCGAGATCGACCCGCAGATCCCGACGTGGGCCATCGACAAGACTGTCCCGGCGGGCCCCTACCGCCTGGGGGACGCCCCCGACCCCACCGATCTCGAGCAGTTCGTCGAGGCTGTCGGGAAGCGCTACAGCGGCTCGTTCGTGCCCTCGGTCAGCACCACTCCGCCCTCCAATCCCCCTCCGATCCAAATTCCGGGTCTGCCCCCGGTCCCGATCCCGATCCCCACCGGGCACACGGCCAGCTCGGCGTCGCCGGCGTCCCCGGCTCCCCTGCCGCGAGTGAGCATGTGGGGCATATGGAATGAGCCGAACTGGTTCGTCTGGCTTGATCCCCTGTATCGCTCCCTGCCGGGCGGACAGCGCGAATACCTGCAGCCGCCCCTCTATCGCGGAATCGTGAACGCCGCCTGGGCGGGACTGCAGAGCACCGGCCACACCCCCGCGACCGACACGATCCTGATCGGCGAGACCGCCAACGCGGGCCCGGAGACCCCTGCCCAGTTCATCCTCGCTCTGTACTGCCTGAACAGCCGCTACCGGCCGCTCGCCGGTCCGGCGGCGGCCCGCGTCGGGTGCCCAACCACGCCGTCGCGCGCGGAGTTCATCGGCGCCAACCCCGGGCTGTTCGACGCGAACGGCTTTGCCCACCATCCGTGGTCGTTCAATGTCGCGCCCAACCGACCGGTTCCGCACTGGTACACGCTCGTAAACATGGCCTCGTTCGAGACCCTCCTGCACCGGATCTTCGGCTCGTACCGAAAGCTGCCGCGGGGCGGAGTCCCCCTCTATCTGACCGAATTCGGCTACGAGTCAAACCCGCCCAACCCGTATGTGAAGAACTCGGCTCGCCAGCAGGCCATCTGGCTCAACGAGGCCGAGTACATGGCCTGGAAGGAACCGTTCGTCAAGTCGATCAACCAGTTCGAGCTCCTCGACAGCGGGCCCAACACCACGTATGGGCCAAACGACCGGATGTACTGGTACGACTCGGTCGACAGCGGCCTCGAATTCCAAAACGGCAGACCCAAACCCGCCTACTCCACATTCCGCCTTCCGATCTGGCTGCCCACTGCTCGGCACGGCCGCCGGGTGACGATCTGGGGCCAGCTCCGGCCCGTCAACCGCCAGGCTCAGCGCGGCGTGATCCAGTTCGAGCGGGCGGGGTCCCGTGGCTTCCGGCAACTGCGCCAGGTGCAGACCACGAACCCCCAGGGCTATCTGCTCGTCCACGTTGCGGTGCCGGCATCCGGTCTCGTGCGGCTGGCCTGGACGGACCCTGCCACCGGGACCGTGGAGTACAGCCGCAGCGTGTCCGTGCGGTGACCCGAGCCGGTCAGTCCCTGCCGGCGGCCACCTCGGCGCGCTCGTCCGGTTGGCCCTCCGAGATCAGGTTGCGGATCTCGCGAAGGGCCACTGGCAGCGTGGTCATGTCGTAGACACGCGAGGCTCGGATGTCGTCGAGAATCGCAAGGCAACGTTCGACCGCCACCTCGTTTCGCTGCCGCCACACCTCGATCGCCTCTTTGGCGTCGGCGTCTTCGCCACCCGTTTCCAGCACTTGCTGGGTGAGGTCACGATGGAGGCTGAAGAGATCGTCACGCATCGCGGCGCGCGATAGCGCCTGCCAGCGGTTGGCGCGGGGCAGCTCGATGATCCGGTCGCGCAGCCAGGTGAGCACGATTCGTCCACCGAGCGCGAAATAGGTCGCCATCACCGCCTCGGGATCGCGGCCGGTCGCGTTCGCGACCTCGATGATGTCGAATACGGGCAGCATCCTCGGCATCGCCGCCACCCGATCCGTCAGCTCGCGCGGCACCCCGGCCTCGCCGAGCTGAGAGACGCGTTCGTTGAATGACTCCCGGTCCGAGCCGTCGAGTACCTCGGGCAACGCGCCGTCGAGCAGCTTGACGCCGGAGGCGTAACGCCGCGCGGTCGCCTCGATGTCGATTCCGCGTGGGTTCGCTCGCACCAGCCAGCGCGTCGCCCGCTCCACCAGACGCCGGCCCTCGATCAGCATCTCGAGCTGTATCTGGGCCTCGATCTCGTTGTCGAGCGACTCGACCTGCTCCCAGAAGGAGCGCATCCCGAAGACCTCGCGTGCCACCGCGTAGCCGCGGGCCAGCATCGAGGGGGGCGCGCCGGTCTCCTCCTCGAGGCGGAACGCGAACGTGGTGCCGTTCCGGTCGACGAGCTGGTTCGCGACCACCGTCGCAATGATCTCGCGACGGAGCCGGTGTCCACCCATCCGCTCGGAATAGCGCTCGGGCAGCGGCGAAGGGAAGTAGCGCTCGAGATCGTTGTGAAGATAAGGATCCTCGGGGAGGTCCGATTCGAGCAGGGCTGCGTAGAGGTGGATCTTGCAGTACGCCATCACGACCGCCATCTCGGGAGCCACCAGGCCGCGGTGCTCGACCTTGCGCTCGCCGATCGCCTCATCCGAGGGGAGGAACTCGATCTCTCGCTTGAGCGCGGCGACCTGCTCCAGGTGGCGGATCAGCCGCGCGTGGACATCCACCATCGGCGCGGCCTGGGCCATGGCAAGGCTCATCGCCTGGGTCTGCGTGTAGCTGCCGTACAGGACCCGCTCGCCGACGGCGTCGGTCATCTCGACCAACAGGTCGTTGCGCTGATCCATGGTCATCTCCCCGTCGGACACCAGGCCTCCGAGCAGGATCTTGATGTTGACCTCGTGGTCGGAGCAGTTGACCCCCGCGACGTTGTCGATCGCATCGGTGTTTATCCGGCCGCCCTTCTCCTCGTCCTCCTCCCCCTCCGGTCCGCCGCTGAGCGCGTACTCGATCCGGCCGAGCTGGGTCAACCCCAGGTTGCCCCCCTCGCCGATCACCGCACACCGCAGCTCGTCCCCGTTGACCCGTAGCGCGTCGTTGGTCTTGTCGCCGGCATCGGCGTGAGTCTCGCTGGACGCTTTGACGTAGGTGCCGATGCCGCCGTTCCACAGCAGTTCGACGGGGGCCCTGAGGATCGCCGAGATCAGCTCGTTCGGTGAGAGCTCGTCGGCCTCGATCGCCAGCGCTTTCTTGACCTGCTCGGAGATCTCGATCGACTTCGCGCTGCGCTCGTAGACCCCGCCCCCCTCGGAGATCAGCTGGGAGTCGTAGTCGCTCCAGGACGAGCGCGGCCGCTCGAACAGGCGCTTTCGCTCCTCGTAGCTCTTTTCAGGGTCGGGATCGGGATCGAGGAACACATGCATATGGTTGAACGCCGCGAGCAGCTTGATGTGCCGCGAGAGCAGCATGCCGTTGCCGAACACGTCGCCCGACATGTCGCCGATCCCGACCACGGTGAAGTCGGTGGTCTGGATGTCCTTCCCCTGCTCTCGGAAGTGGCGCTTGACCGACTCCCAAGCGCCGCGGGCGGTGATCCCCATCGCCTTGTGGTCGTATCCCTGCGAGCCCCCGGACGCGAACGCGTCCGAGAGCCAGAAGCCATAGTCGTCGGACACTCCGTTGGCGATGTCCGAGAACGACGCGGTCCCCTTGTCGGCAGCCACGACCAGGTATGGGTCGTCCTCGTCGTAGCGGACCACCTGCGGCGGCGGTACGACGTCGCCGCCGACGATGTTGTCGGTCAGATCGAGCAGGCCCGACAGGAACGTCTTGTAGCACGCGATCCCCTCCTCCTGCAGGGCCTCCCGACCACCCTCGGCGGGCGGCCGCTTGACGACGAACCCTCCCTTGGAGCCGACGGGGACGATCAGCGCGTTCTTGACCATCTGTGCCTTCATCAGGCCGAGGATTTCGGTGCGGAAATCCTCCGGCCGATCCGACCAGCGCAGCCCGCCGCGAGCCACGCGGCCACCGCGAAGGTGCACACCCTCGACCCGCGGCGAGTAGACGAAGATCTCGAACTTCGGTCGCGGCAGGGGCAGGCCGGGGATCTCCTCCGGATCGAGCTTGAACGCCAGGAATGGGCGTTGTGAGCCGGACTTCCCCAATCCTTCGGCTGGACCTGGCGCGTCCGTGCGGAAGTAGTTCGTGCGCAGGATTGCCCGCACCACGGCCAGGAAGCTCCGCAGGATACGGTCCTCGTCGAGGCTGGGGATGGAGTCGATCGCCATCTCCATGGCTCGTCCCAGGCGGTCGGCCATGTCGGCATCGGGGCCGTCAGGATCGAACCGCGCCGCAAACAGCTTCACCAGCAGCCTGGCGATATCCGGATGGCGGATCAGCGTGCGCTCCATGTAGGCGTCGGAGAAGGCGATCCCCGCCTGGCGCAGGTACTTGGCGACGGCTCGGACGATCGTGATCTCCCGGCCCGTGAGCCCGGCCTCCAAGACGAGCCCGTTCAACCCGTCGTCCTCGAGCTCTCCCCGCCAGACACCGAGGAACGCCTCCTCGAACAGCTCCCGGACCCGCTGGAGGTCCTCGGCCTCGGCACGAAGCCCGAAGTCGTAGATCCACACGGGATCGCCCGCGGAGGGCGTGATCTCGTACGGACGCTCGTCCACGACGCGGGCCCCCATGTGCTCGAAGGTCGGCAGCACGTCGGACAGCGCAACATCGCCGGCGCTGAAGAGCTTGCATCGAAGGACGCCCGCGTCCGGGTCCGCCGGCCTGTACAGCCGGATGATCGGACCGCCGTCTTTCAAAAGCTGCTCGAGGAGGGCGACGTCCTCGACCGCGGCGCGCGCCGACCAATCGTCACGGTATGCCGGCGGAAACGCCGAGTCGTAACGTCTGAACAGACCGGGGCTTCGCTCATCGCCGAGCTCGTCGGCGAGTGCCTCGCGCAGATCGTCGGCCCAGGCCCGGGTGGCTTCGACCAAGCGCCGCTCGATCTCTTTGACGTCGTAGCCGTCGGGGATGCCGTCGCGGCAGCGGATGATGTAGTGCACGCGCACGAGCAGCGACTCGGACAGCTGGAGGCTCCAGTCGAGCTGACCCCCGTGGAACGCGTCGCACAGGATCCTTCCGATGCGCTCCCGGTTCTGGGTGTTGAAGCGGTCGCGGGGGATCAGCACCATGCACGCGACGAACCGTCCCAGGGGGTCGCGGCGGACGAACAGCCGCAGGCGCTGACGCTCCCCGACCCCGAGGATGCCCATCGCGATCCGGAACAGCTCGTCGGTCTCGATCTGGAACAGCGAGTCGCGCGGATAGGCCTCGAGAATTTCGGTCAGCGCCTTGGCGTCGTGGCTGTCCGGCGGGAACCCTGCCCGCTCGAGCACCGCTTTCACCTTGCCGCGCAGCAGGGGGATCTGCTGCGGGCTCTCCTTGTAGGCGAAGTGCGTGAACAGACCGAGGAAGCGCCGCTCGCCGGTCACCTCCCCGTCCTCGGAGAACCTCTTCACGCCGATGTAGTCGAGATAGGAGGGCCGATGGACGGTCGCGCGAGAGTTCGCCTTGGTGATCACGAGCAGATGGGGTGCTCGCGCCAGCTCCACCGCGGTCGGACGCAGCGGCGTGAAATCGCGCCGTGGCTTGTCGCGCAGGATTCCGAGGCCGGTTTCCTCGATGGCCCGAAGACCGGTCTCGCCGTCGTGCGTCTCCAGCGCGTACTCGCGATATCCGAGGAAGGTGAAGTGATCGTTCGCGAGCCAGCGCAGGAGCTCCTCCCCTTCCTCGATCTCCTCCGCGTCGATCGCCGGCGGGGAGGAACTCAGCTCCTCGACGATCGCATCAACTCGCGAGCGCATCGCGTCCCAGTCGTCCACGACGCGCCGAACCTCGTCGAGTACCCGATCGACGCTCTCCATCAGGTGCTCGCGCGCGTCGGCACCGGGCTCGCGGGTCACCTCCGCGTGGAGCACGGACTCGGCGATCGCATCCTCGGCGTCAATCCCGGGCTCGACCACATCGGTCACGCGCCCCTCCTGATCGCGACGGACCCGCACGACGGGATGGATGACTAGGTCGATCCCGCAACCCTGGCGTGCCAGCTCCATCGTCACCGAATCGACGAGGAAGGGCATGTCGTCGGAGACCACGTCGACCACCGTGTGCGGCGAGCTCCACCCGTCGCGCTCGGGATCGGGGTTGTAGACGTTCACCTTGGCCTCGCCGGGCCCGCGGTCCAGCGCGAGCCGCCAATGGGCTGTCGCGGCGCCATATAGATCCTCCGGGCTGCGGTCGGCGAGGTCCTCGGGCGGGACCCAGTGGTAGTACTGGCGCGTGAAGGCCTCGCACTGGTCCGCGCGCTCCGCCGGAGCGCGGTCGCGGATGTGCTCACAGACGGTGTCGATCAGCTCAGACTCGAGGCCCTTGACCGTCGTCCGCTTGTGCGCCTTGACCGCCATCCGACACCACCTTCTCCTCGCTTATGGGTGCAGCCTACCCCGCACCCGGGGGCGCTGCACCAGGTGGCGGGCGCGCTCCGGACGGGCCCGGATCGGTGCGACAATCGGGCCATGAACGGGGCACGTCGCGGGGACTGGGGGCTGGGCTTGTTGCGGAGCCTCGGCGCACGCGTGCGCGCGGGCTGGAACGACCGCTACGTGCGGCGGCGAGCGGTCGCGGTCGGCGTCGCAACGGCCCTCATGATCGTGGTCGTGTTGCTCGTCTCCGGCGCCGCCGGGGGACGAGCGAACCACCACGGGAGCACCCAGGCGAACGGCGTCGCCGGGATTCCTGTCCCCGACCCCGATCGCGTCGGCGCCCATCCGGCGGTCCCAACCGCGACCGTGGCCGTTGACCGGGTTCTCTCCTACACGCCGTACATCAGGGTGGGAACGGCCCGGCGTCGCGAGGTGGCGCTGACCTTCGACGACGGCCCGAGCCGTTACACGGGCCGCATCCTGCGGGTGCTGGGGCGGGCGCACGCGCCGGCGACGTTCTTTGTGATCGGCGAGTGGGCTCAGATCTTCCCGGGACTGGTCCGCGCCGAGGCTCGCCAAGGAGCTGAGGTTGGAGACCACACCCAGACCCACCCGTTCATGTCAGCGCTCGGAGAGCCGCAGCAGCAGGCTCAGATCGCGCAGGCTGCCGCGGCGATCAGCAGCACCGGCGCGCCGTCTCCGGTCCTGTGGAGACCTCCCTACGGTGCCTTCAACCAGACCACGCTCCGGATCCTCCGCCAATTGAAGATGCTGATCGTGCTGTGGAGCGTGGACACGAGCGACTACGCCCGGCCGGGCGTGGCGAAGATCGTGCACACGGCACTCAGTGGCGCGAGGCCCGGAGCGATCATCATCATGCACGACGGCGGCGGCGACCGCTCGGAGACCGTCGCGGCGCTCCCGCACATCATCGCCGGGCTACGCCGGCGCGGCTTTCGGCTCGTCACGGTTTCGCAACTGCTGGTGGACGACCCGCCGCCGCGGAACCAGCCGCCGCCGCAGCCGCTGTCGGGCGTCGGCTGAGCGTCCGATTCAGGGGTCGAGGTCGACCCGCACCGTGAGCATCTCGCCGCTCTCGAGGCTGGCCAGGGCGCGGAGCAGAAATCCGTCAAGCCGGTAGCCGGGCCGGCCTCGGCCGAGCCGGCGGTGACGCTCGCGTGCGTCGTCCTCGGGCACCGGATGGGCGGTCCCGGTACGCCAGCGCATTCGCCACCCGTCTCGGATCCGCGCCGGCCTGGCTTTGATTCGCACCCTGGGGTCGGCCTTGATGTTGCGGACGTACTGAGCGCGCTCACCCAGGCCCGCAATCAGCCAGAACGTGTCTCCCTGCAGGCCGTTCGCCACCGGTAGCGCTCGCGGCAGGCCGGTGCGGCGCCCTGTCGTCTCGAGGAGCGCGTACGTCGGCGGCCCGAGGCCGAGCTTCAGGAGGAGCACCACCGGACGGTTGACCGTCCGGTTCTGGAGCCTGAGCAGCGCGCGCTTCACGCCACCTGCCGAAGCGCTCCCTCCCGGGCGTGCTCGAGCGCCAGCTTGCCGGCTTCGATCGCGCTCGCGAACGAGACCTCGGCGAGGCATCCGGGTGCGGCCACCTGGTCGCCACACAAGAGGACCCCGCCGCCGCGATCGATCGCGGGCCGGTCCTGCCACCTCACCCCGGGGAAATCCAGTGCGCCGCTGCGGCCGTCCATCACCTGACGGCGGCGCCATCTGACCCGGGCTCGCCAGTCCTCGAAGGACGCGTCCACCAGGCGCTCCAGCCGAGCTGCCGCGTCCTCAACGTCCTCGTAGCGCCGGATCGGCATCTGAGCCTGGACTAGCTGCTCGCCGTCGGGTGCCAGCGAGGAGTCCTGAGCCGTGTACCGCTCGATCCAACCGGAGTCCTCGAGGTCGGAGACGACCCAGGGATCGCCGCGGCGCTCATCGATCGCCAGATCCAGGCAGACCGTGCGGCCGCTCGGCCAATGCAGCGAGTCGTCGCCCAGGAGCTCGCGGGCGTCGCACATCTCGAGTGCGACGATCGCGGGCCGATCCGGAAGCGTCTCGACGCGCTCCCCCGTCACGATCTCGGCACCCAGTGAGCGCGCGTGGCGCTCGAGCGCATCGACGAGCATCGTCCAGCCGCCGACGATGAACCGCGCCGGTGGGCGGGGATTCAGCAGGAGCCGCTGGGTGCGCTCCCACACGAATGCGGCCGAGAGCTCACCGGGGTCGTGGTAGAAGGTGTAGACGCCGGCGAGCGATGAGAGGTAGTCGGCGGTGCGATCGTCGCTGTGGTCCGTCACCCACGATCGGAAGTCCTGATCGACGGGCGCCATCCGACCCCGCAACCGCAATCCGGGCGGGATCAGGCTCAGCGGTGGTGTCCGGTGGATGGTGCCCTGGTAGTGAAAGCGAACGCCCGTCAGCAGCGGGCGAGCAAGGGCCGGCATCAGGCCGCGGGTGGTCAGCCACTCCCACAGCACGCCGCCGCTGTAGATCGCGTGCGGGCCGAGATTCGCCTTGTACGGGCCCTCGGTGCTGCGGGCCCGCCCCCCCAGTGACTCGTGCGCCTCGAGCAGACGCACGGCGCCGCCGCCTTCCGCGCATGTGATCGCCGCGGTCAGACCCGCGACTCCTCCGCCTATGACTGTGATCTCGTTCATGGCAGAGAACCGTACGTCCCCGCTGGCCCTCCGTACAGTTCCAGTTTGTGGTACCCGTTCAAGGGCCAGTTGACCTCCTGGTTGAGCTCGACCGTAGCGGCGAGATCCCGCTGTACGAGCAGCTCGAGCGCACACTGCGCGAAGCAATCAGGGACGGGCGGCTGCCAGCGGGCGCCCGTCTTCCGTCCAGCCGGGGGCTTGCGAGCGAGCTGGGCATCTCACGGGGCGTCGTTACTTCCGCGTACGGCCAGCTCGCAGCGGAGGGCTACGTGGAGAGCGGCCAGGGCGCCCCCGTTCGTGTGGCGCGCGGTGTGCGCGCCCAGCCCTCGCAGCCGCCCGCCCCCTCGCTGCTGCAGAAGTTCTCCTACGACTTCAGCCCCGGCCTCCCGGATCTGGCGGGCTTCCCGCGCGAGCGCTGGCTGCGCTCGGTCCGAAGCGCGTGGCGCGAGACTCCCTTGGATGCAGTTGGCTACGGCGATCCGCGTGGCGTGCCAGAGCTCCGCGAAGCGATCGCCGGCTATCTGGCCCGCGTCCGGGGGGCGGTCGCGGACCCGGAGCACATGCTCATCTGCACGGGCTTTCGACAGGGGCTGTCGCTCACGTGCCGGTGGCTCCGGGCCAGCGGGATCGAGGAGGTGGCGCTGGAGGATCCGGGCTGGCACGCCCAGCGGCTGATCGTCGAGGACGCCGGCCTCGCGGTGACTCCGATCCCGGTGGATGGCGAGGGACTCGAGGTTGACGCGCTCGAAGCCAGCGGTGCAGAGGCCGTCGTCGTGACACCGACCCGGCAATTCCCGAGCGGAGCCGTTCTGAGCGCCCGCCGCCGCGCGGCGCTGATCGAGTGGGCCGAGCGGGGCGACCGGCTGATCATCGAAGACGATTACGACGCGGAGCTGTGCGGGGAACGGGTAGGCGCACTTCAGGGCCTCGCGCCCGATCGGGTCCTGTATGCGGGCTCGGCGAGCAAACGGCTGGCCCCGGGGATGCGGCTGGGGTGGATGCTGCTGCCCTCGTGGCTCTCGTGGGCCCTGGTTTCTGCGAAGGCGATCGAGGATGCCGGTTCGGAGATCGCCGGCCAGCTCGCGCTTGCCGACTTCATCTCCCGCGGTGAGCTCGAGCGCCACCTGCGACGGATGCGCCTCCGCTACGCACAACGGCGGCGGGCGCTGCTTGAGGCGCTCGCCGGTCGGCTCCCCGATTGGTGCCCCGCGGTCTCCGGGGGCGGACTGCATGTTGCGGTCGAGCTGCCGAGCGCGGTCGATGAGCCCGCGCTGATCGCGGCCGCCGCCCGGCGCAGCGTCGGGATCGAGGGCCTCTCCCTCCACAGCTACACCGGAGCGTGCCCGCCCGGCCTCGTGCTCGGACATGCCTATATGTCGGAGCCGGCGATCGAGCGCGGGGTGGAGCTGCTCGGCGAGGCGGTTCGCGAGGGGTGAGCGAGGGGACTCGAACCCCCGACCGCCGGGACCACAACCCGGAGCTCTACCAGCTGAGCTACGCCCACCGCGGAGTCAATGAATCTACCAGCGGACGCTCAGGGCGATCGTGGCCCCGAGCTGACCTCGGGCCCGAGCGCTTCATCGGGATCCTCCTCCCGCGCGGATCGCCGTCCGGCTACCCGGACTCAGGGCGGACGAAGATGCGCGTCATCGTCAACGGCCGCTCGCGCAGGGCGCGTCCCACTTCCCGCGCCAGCTCTCCCGCCAGGCCTCGGCGAGAAAACTCCGAGTTCAGCTCGCGGAGCCACGACCGGCTGACTCCCGCCGTGAGCAGTCCGGCGCTCAGCTCGACGCGGTCCGCCAGACGCAGCGCTTCCACCTCGGGACCACGCCAGGCTTGCGAGCGGAGCTCGTGGTGGCAGTCGATCGCCTCGGCGCAGCGCTGGGTCCGCTCGGGGTCCCAGCCGTGAGCGGCGGTCAGCTCCCGCGAGAGCGCAGCGCCGTCCGCCGTGTACACACCGCCCCGCGACGCCGCCGGGTACAGCCCGACGTCGTGCAGGATCGCGGCGACTGTCAGTACCTCGTCATCGAGCGCCCAGCCACGATTCTTGGCGATCTCGCCCGCAATGTGCCGGCAGCGCAGGCAGTGCAGCTCCATCGGGCCATGCTCGGTCCCGGTGGCCGCGCGCAGGTGCGCAAGTGCGTCGCGGGTGGCATCGGTGTTGGCGAGGGCTTCGACGTTGTCCATCGGCGTCCGGGCTGCCGGAGCGCGAACTCTAGTTCAGCGGTCCTCTTACATCGCGCGGAGGACGTGCGAACCTCCGCGTCGTGAACACAGAACCGAGGCGGGCGGCCGAGATTCCCATGCGGGTGCCGTTCTGCGACCTGCAGCAAGCGAGCGAGTGGTGGGGCGTGGAGGTGGAACACGCGCTGCAGCGCGTGGCGCGCTCCGGCCGCTACGTTCTGGGCACCGAGGTGGAGGCGTTCGAGGCCGAATGGGCCGCTGTCTGCGGCGCACCTCACGCCGTAGGAGTGGGCAACGGCACCGACGCGCTGGCGCTCATCCTGCGCGCCCTCGGGATCGGGGCGGGCGACGAGGTCATCGTTCCCGCCTACACGGCGGCGGCGACCTGGATGGCCGTCGCGTGGATCGGCGCCCGGCCAGTCGGCGCGGATGTCGACCCCGCCACGGGTGTGATCGACCCGCTGGCCGTGGCCGCCGCGATCGGCGCCCGGACCAGGGCGATCATCGCGGTCCATCTGTTCGGCCGGCTGGCGCCGGCCGGCGACCTTCGTGACCTGGCCCACGCGCACGGGCTGGCCCTGGTCGAGGACGCCGCCCACGCTCACGGTGTGGACGAGGGAGCCGGACCCGCCGGCTCATTCGGGACGGCAGCGGCGTTCTCGTTCTATCCGACGAAGATCCTCGGTGCGATCGGCGACGCCGGCGCTGTCGTCACCGCGGATCGCGGTCTCGCCGAGTCCGTCCGCCGCCTGCGCGCCTACGGGTGGTCCTCTTGGCAGGGCGACTCGCCGGCGATCGGAAGCAACAGCCGGCTCGACGAAGCTCAGGCGGCGGTCCTGCGCGCAAAGCTCCCCCGCCTGCCGGCCACGCTGGAGCGCCTGAGCGCGATCGGGAGGCGATACCGTAAGGCCCTACAAGGCGCCGCCGACCTCGAGCTGGCGCCGGCGCCGGCGGGCGATCACGAGCCGCCGTGGCATCAGTTCGTCGTCACCCATCCTGCTCGGGACTTGCTGCGCACGGAATTGCGCCGTCGCGGGATCGGCACCGCGGTCCACTACGACCCGATTCCGCCGTCGCTTGGGGCGTTCGCGCCGTCCCCTTCCTTCCCGGCGGCGGAGAACCTGGCGCGGCGCGCACTCAGCCTGCCGTGCGACCCGTGGCTCTCGGACGCTCAGGCCGATGTCGTGTGCGATGCGATGCTCGCGTCGCTCCCGAGCTCAGCGCGATCACGGAAGTAGTCGTCGGGCTCGTAGTCGCCGGCGGCGACCACGAGCACGAGCAGATCCTCGTCGAGCGCCTCGATTTCATGCCACGTGCCTGGCTCGATATGGAGCGAGTCGCCGACGCCGAGCCTCACCTCGCGGACTCCCGAGCCGTCGTCGAGCAGCGAGCGTGCGTGGCCTGAGACGACGACCAGTAGCTCGTCCTGTGTGTGATGGCCGTGGCCGCCGCGACGCCCACCGCGGGGCACGCCGTGCACGGTGAACACGCGGCCGGCCTCGAATGGCAGCGACTGCAGATCGAGCAGCGTCAGCGTTCCGCGCCGATCCCGGTGAACCGACACGGCCGACGATCTCTCGCCGTCCCCCTCGCGAGCAGACATGGCTTGGCATGCTACCGGCGATGACCGCCCCGCTCAGAGCGCTGCGCGCGCGTGCTTGGCCGACGCGCCGGGCATTCGATCAGCGGCTCGGTCGCCTCGAGGGGCAACTCGACACGCTCGACCTCCGGCTCCAAGCGCTTGGGAGCGATCAGCAGCGCCTTGTTGAGTGGCTGGCCGAGGTTCGTACCCGCGTGCGGCGCAGTCAGGCTTTGGCGGCGCGCTGCTATGAGTCCCTCCAGGGATGGCCGCAGCTCCTGGCGGAGGCCCGCGCAACCCCGGGCTACGAGGACGCCTACACCGAGACGGATCCGCTGGTGACGGTCGCGATCTCCACCTACCACTCCCCCGACACGCTCTGCGAGCGTTCGTTGGCCTCGGTTCTCGCGCAGACGCATTCGAACTGGGAGGCGATCGTGGTTGGAGACCATTGCACCGATGACACGGCCGAGCGGGTGGCGGCGATCGGCGATCACCGGATCCGCTTTCACAACCTCGCCGTGCGCGAGAACGATCCCGCCGATCCGGTCGAGAGGTGGGCGGTGAAGGGAAGCGTGCCGCGCGCCGTGGGGGTGGAGATGGCCCGCGGCCGATGGATCGCCCCGATGAGCCACGATGATTCCTGGGACCCCGATCATCTCGAGACGCTGCTCGCCGCAGCGCGGGAGCATCGCGCCGAGCTGTGTTACTCACGGATGAGAGTGGTGGACGGCGAGCAGCAGGGCGCGCCCCAGCTCGACTCGATTGGTGCCTTCCCACCGCGTCTCGGCCAGTTCGGCTGCCAGGCGTCGATGATCCACGGCTCCCTGCGGTTTCTTCGCTACGACCGCGTCTGCGCGCTCGCGTCGGAGCCGAACGACTGGAACCTGGCCCGGCGCGCGTGGGAGGCGGGCGTTCGCTTCCACTTCGTGGATCGCGAGACGGTGACGCTGTTCGTCTATGACCGCTGGGGCCAGATCTTCGCCGAGCTCGCCGAGCTTGGCATGCCGCCGAGCGCCGCCGCCCAACCGTAACGCTCGTCCATCGCAGCGGCCGGCTCGGGGGCTACGAGCCGACCGCGCTGGTCTTCTCCTGAGCGCTCCGTGGCGCGAGCACGTCGTGGATCCGTGTGATCGCCAGTGGGATGCTGCTCTCGCTGATCCGCCCGTACCCGATGACCAGAGCTGGTGGCCGTGTGGCCTGGTTGCTGCGATAGGCGCTCATTCCATAGAGGTTGACCTCGCGTTCGGCGGCGGCCGTGATGAGCTCGTGCTCGTCGGCGTCCGGGGGCAAGTTCGCGACGGCGTGGATCCCGGCGGCGATGCCGGTGAGAGCGACGCGTGGAGCCAGGCGCGTGAGGCTTTGGGCGAGCGCGTCGCGTCTGGCACGGTACTGGCCGCGTAGCCGCCTGAGGTGGCGGTCAAAGCGTCCGCTGGCAACCAGCGCGGCGAGGGTGAGTTGGTCGAGGATCGGAGAGCCTGAGTCCTCGGCAAGCTTCTCCTCTACGACTTGGTCGAGCCAATTCGGAGGGCACACCAGCCAGCCGATCCGGAGCCCCGCGGCGAGGGCCTTGCTCGCGGAGCCGCAGTAGAGGACGACGTCGGACGCGAGGCCTTGGAGCGCGCCGATCGGTTGGCGGTCGTAGCGCAGCTCGGCGTCGTAATCGTCCTCAAAGATGACGCCGCCGGTTGCCCGGGCCCAGTCGCGCAGCGCGAGCCTGCGTTCGGGGGCGAGCACGACGCCGGTCGGGAACTGGTGCGCCGGGGTCACGAGCACCGCATCGGCCTCGACGGCGTGGAGCTCTTCGACGCGGATACCCAGCCCGTCAACCGGGATCGGAACGGGGGTCATGCCGGCGCGATGCACCGACCGCCGAACCTCCGGCTGACACGGGTCCTCCAGCGCGATCCGGCTGGCACCCCGTTCGCGCAGCACCCGCAAGACGAGGTTCTTGGCCTGGGTGAAGCCTGCACAGATCACAATCCGCCCAGGGTCCGCGTGGACGCCGCGAACGCGGCCGAGGTAGCCCGCCAGCGCCTGACGCAGCTCGGAGGCGCCGCGTGGGTCGCCGTAGCCGAGCGCGATATCTGGGGTCTGCCGGATCACATCGCGCCAAGCCGCGGCCCAGTCGCGCCGCGGGAACAGGCCAGGATCTGCGCTGGCCGGCCGGAAGTCGAACCGAGACAGGGCTAGCTGCTCCACCGCCTCCAGAGGCTCGTCCGGGACGACCGCACCGCTGGCCACCTGGGTTCCGGCGCCGGGGCGTGCGCTGAGATAGCCCTCGGCCTGCAGCTGGGCGTAGCACTCCACGATCAGCCCGCGCGTGACACCCACAGCGCGGGCCAGTGCTCGCGTCGAGGGCAGGCTCATCCCCGGCTCGAGCCGCCCCGTCCGAATCGCCGCGCGAAGTTGCTCCTCAAGCTGAACGCGGAGCGGACTTCGAGCTTCCCGGTCCAGCGACACCAGTAGCTCCAGCGACGAAGTGGTCCTCTGATTCGGCATCGAACCGGACCTTATCGCCGGACCGGTTCGTGGGTACTGTGGCGGCCATGATCATGACGCGGCAAAACAGGGAGGAAGCGATGAGCAGCGAGACCAAGACGACCGTCGACGGCTACCTGAACGCGCTCGACGAGCCCCAGCGCAGCACCCTGACAACGCTACGACGCACGATCCTGGAAGCCGTGCCCGAGGCCGAGGAGGTCATCTCCTACGGGCTTCCTGCGTTCCGCGTGCGCGGCACGACGATCGCCGGCTTTGCCGCTTTCAAGCGACACCTGAGCTACCTCCCGTACAGCGGCTCGGTGCTCGGACAACTTGCTGACGAGCTCGAGGGCTACACGATGACCAAGAGCTCGCTGCACTTCCCCGTGGACCGTCCCTTACCCAAGCCGCTCGTGGAGAAGCTGATCCAGGCACGGCTGACCGAGGCCGGCGAGGGCTCAATGTGACCCGAGCACCGCAGGCCCGAGCGGCGCTCGCTCACGAAATACCCGATGCGCGACTGTTGAGGCTCGATGGCGCCGGCCACGGGATCGATCCGGCAGACAGAGAGACGATCGCCGCCGCGATCATCAACCACACAGTCACAGCCGATCCAGCCGCATGAGCGCGAGCTGATTCCGATCGCGGCCGAGGGGTAAAACGACCCGCCGCACGCATCGCAAGCACGCACCCTGGATTGTCACATCCGGTGCTCGCCGCCTGTCATAGGAGTAGTGACAACGACCAATGGAGGTACGCAGTGCTGGAGAAGGTCTTCTATACGAGCGTGCTCGTCAGCGACCAGGACAAGGCGCTCGATTTCTACACCAACGTCCTCGGCTTGGAGAAGCGCGTTGAGAACCCGACCCCCGACGGGCCGCGGTTTCTGACCGTCGGCGTGAAGGGGGACGACTTTCAGCTGGTTCTCTGGCCCGGGACACCAGGGCAGGCGCAGCCGGCGCTGGGAAGCCCGCCACCGTCGGTCACGATCGAGACCGACGACTGCCGGAAGACGGTCGAGGAGCTGAAGTCGCGCGGCGTCGAGTTCGTCTCGGACGTACTCGAGTTCCCATGGGGCCATGTCGCGCAGTTCCTGGACCCCGACGGCAACCGGCTGCAGATACGAGAGGGTCGCTAGCCCAAAGCAGAAACGGCGTGGCGCGTCGGTCGCGAGGAAAGCAGGAGCGCGCACCCTCGCTGGTGAGGTTGTCGTATCGCTACGCGGGGTAGGTTCACCTGTGGATGGAAAGCCTCGCTGAGAGCTTGAGCGAGTCCTACCCGGCGGTCGCTGCTTCGGTGTCGCTTGCGCGGCGTGCGGTGACGGCGTTCGCCGTTGCGGCCGGCGCACGCGGCGAACAGCTGGACGCGGTTCGCCTGGCGGTCTCAGAGGCCGTGAGCAACGCTGTCAAGCATGCCTATCCGGACGCTTCCGGTCCGGTCGATGTGACCATCGCGAATGCGTCCGGCGAGCTGTGGCTGCTCGTCGGCGATGATGGTTGCGGTCTGCGCGCCGGCCGCTCAAGCGCCGGTGGCGGCCTTGGCCTTGCGCTAATCGCGCTGCTCAGCGACGGGTTCACAATCGCCAAGCGGTCCTCGGGCGGAATCGAGCTGCGCATGCGATTCAAGCTGGCCGAGGACATCGACCCCGGTGCGAGCGCGCGAGCGGGGCAGGATCGGGCGAGCGATGGTCAGTCTCGGGGGTCTGTGGCCTCCGCCACGGCCCCCGCCTCCCCGCCCTTCGCGACCACGACGTAGGCCGGCGTCACCCGGATCACAGTCTCAACCTCGGGACGCTCGTGCCCCGGGAAGACCACAAACCGTCGCGGGTGCGCGCGGATCTGCTCGTAGTCGGCGGGCGTCAGCTCAATCAGTTGGTTGCAATCGAACCGCGGGCACTCACAGCGGTAGGCGGTCCGCTGGTCCTCCTCGCCCGGCCATTGGCCTCGCTCGATCGCCTCATTGACCCGGCGAGCAAGGGCCTCGTTCGCGGCAACGAGCTGTTCCCGATCACGATCCACACCCTAATCCTTTCAAGCCCCCCGCTCGAGCGCCCCCAGGACTCGAACCTGCGACCCACGGCTTAGACGCGCGGCTGACAACCCGTGCGATTGGAATGTCGCCATTGCGATCGCGCGCCGCGCACCGGCCGCAGCACGAATGCAACCGTCCGATGCCGCGGACGCGCCACAGGCGCTGTCCACCGCGATCTTGCAGCTAGCGAGAAGATAGTTGTGCACAACGCCTGAGCAGCTATCTGAGACATCCGCCCAACCTGACCGCCCCGGCCTGACCTGTGAGGAGCGAGCATGAGTAGCACACCAATTGATCCGACCTTCTATCGCTCTGCTGCGGAAGCGGCGGCGGCGCCTGCCGAAGAGCTCGCGTACGTGGTGGCTTTTGATCGAGATGGCACCCAAAGCGACGCGATGACCGTCCTCGATGTGAACCCTGCGTCGGATAGCTATGGGCATGTGGTCGGTTGGACCGACGTCGGACGCGGGCATGAGCTGCATCACTTTGGTTGGAACGCGTGCAGCAGCGCGCTCAAGCACGAGGGACATGACATGACCGGCTTGGCTCGCCGATACCTGCTGGTGCCCGGGATACGGTCGTCGGCGATCCATGTGCTCGATACCCAGCCTGATCCGCGCAATCCGGTACTGGTGAAGACGATCGACGCGACGGAGTTATCTGAGAAGTCAGGCTATTCGCGTCCGCATACATCGCACTGCGGGCCCGACGGAGTCTTTTTGACCTGCCTCGGCGGACCGGACGGCGACCCTGACGGTCAGACCGGGATTGCGCTGCTTGACCATCAGACGTTCGATGTAATACGTGCCTGGGAGACCGATCATGGTCCGCAGCGGTACTCCTACGACGCGTGGTGGCATCTCAACGCCAATGTGCTCATCTCCAGCGAGTGGGGTACCCCGTCGATGATCGAGGACGGCGTCGTCCCGGAGCTGTTGCTCTCCCAGAAGTACGGCCATGCGCTGCACTTCTGGGACCTCGCTGAAGGCAAGCACGTGCAAAGCCTGGACCTGGGAGCGCAACATCAGATGGCGCTGGAGGTCCGCCCGTCGCATGACCCGGACGCGACCTGGGGATTCCTCGGCGTGGTGGTCAGCACCGAGGACTTGTCCGGGTCGGTATGGCGCTGGTTCCGTGACGGCGGAGAGTGGAAGGTGGAGAAGGTGATCACTATCCCCGCCGAGGCGGCGGATCCGGATCAGCTGCCGCCGTTGCTCCAGCCGTTCGGGGCGCTGCCGCCGATCATTACCGACATCGACCTATCTGTCGACGACCGCTTCCTGTACGTCTCGTGCTGGGCCTCTGGCGAGCTGAAGCAGTTCGATGTCACCGACCCAGCCCACCCGAAGGAAACCGGATCCGTACAGCTGGGGGGTATCGTCCGCCAAGCGTCGCATCCTGCGGCTCCCGATACGCGGCTCTCGGGCGGCCCGCAGATGGTCGAGGTCAGCCGGGACGGTCGACGCGTCTACTTCACCAATTCACTGTACGGCGCATGGGACGACCAGTTCTACCCGGATGGGGTCGGCGCCTGGATGGCCAAACTCGACGCAAGTCCAGACGGCGGCATCACCCTGGACGAGGCCTTCTTCCCTCACGGCGACGAATTCCGAGGTCGGCGCGTACATCAGATTCGCTTGCAGGGTGGCGACGCCTCCTCCGACTCATACTGCTACCGCTCAAGCCCGAACAGGTAGGAGCCGCAGCTCAACCCCTCACGTCAACATGTGCGCCAGCACCGGCCTAACCAACCGCACGATCGCATTAGCATTCCGGTCCCCGTTCGGCGAGCGAGCGCTTCGGCGACGCAGCCAGCGTGAAGCGCTGTCCGCGCGCGGGTTAGCCGGTCTCGCGAAGCCTGAGACGACTCTGGTTATCTTCTGAGCCTGATCGCGTTGAGGTCGCCCTCGCGGACCTCATCGATCCGTTCGAGCAGCTCGTCGACGTTGTCGTGCTCGGCGTGGAGGTAGCGGCCGGCGAGCGCGTCGCATCGGCCGGTGGCGAGCCTCCGGACGAGCTCCGGGGCGAGTTCCGGCGGTGTCCATGGCGCGTCGTCCGAGAACGCGCCCGCCGTCAACTCCGTCTGCACCAGCCCGGGGCTGAAGAAGAAGACGGGGATCCGCCCGGCGAGTTCGTTTGCCAGCATTTCGCCGTAGCGGCAGACAGCGGCCTTGCTCGGTGGGTACGCGGTGCGGTCGCCGCCCGGAAGGTAGGCAGCGCCGCTCCCGGTGATTACGATCCGGCCGCGTCCGCGCTCGAGCATCCCCGGGATCACCGCGCGGCAGCAGAGGTGCACGCCGAGAACGTTGACCTCGTAAACGTGCCACCAGTCGTCTGGCTCGATCTCCCACGATGGCCGCCGCTCATGGCCCTCGCTGATGCCCGCGTTCGCGACAAGCAGGTCGAGCTCGCCCGCGTCGGCTACCGCCCGCTCGACCGAGCCGCGATCCGCGACGTCGACCTCCACCCACTCGCCGCCGATCTCACCGGCGACCGACTCGACCTGCGCCCGGCTGCGCGCGCCGACGACAACATCCCAGCCGTCGCCCGCGAGCGCCCGTGCGATGCCCGCTCCGATGCCGCGACCGCCGCCCGTGACGAGCGCTCTCATCGTACGCACCCTACGCCACGCAACCGCCGGGCGTCCACGATGAGGAGCCAGCCCATAACGGACTGCTGCACTCGCGAGCGGCCGCCACCGCCGGACCCGCCGACCGGCTGTTCCAGTTCCGGCGATTACTAGGCGCGCAGGTCCAGGCGCCAGTCGTTGCACATCATGAGGTGCCCCTTCGGGAACTCGAACTCGCACGCCTCGAGCAGCTCGAAGCCGAGCTTGCGGCAGATCGCGTTCGAGGGCGCGTTGTCGATGTTCGGGAAGGCGTGCATGAAGCGGTGCTTGTCCTCGCGCTTGGCGAGCTCGATCGCCTGCGCGGTCGCCGCCACAGCGATGCCCTGGCCCTGGAACTCCGGCACGACCATCCAGCCGATCTCGTAGACCTGCTCGTCGCGCCACCCCTTCGTCCAGAAGCCGACCGATCCGACACCGGCGCCGCTCGCCACGTCGACGATCTTGAACATGCGATCGCCGCCCCCGAGGCGCTCGTAGCGGCCCTGACGCTCGCGAAGCCCGTCCGGGCTCTCGGGGCCGCCGAGGTGCTCGGTCATGCGGGGGTCGCCCATCAGCCGCTCGAGCAGTTGCAGATCGCCGCTGCCCCACCGCTCGAGGGTCACCGGCGCGTTCACTCCCCGCAGCCTAGTTAAGACGTCGAAGATGATCCGTGCACCGGATCGGATCACGCCGGCTGTGCGATGAGAACATGGGACGGCGCCGGTCTCATCCCATGCCCACCCCGACCGAAAGGATCAAGCAATGTCGTCGCAGGCAAACATCGATCGCCCAGCGGAGCAGACAATCGCCTCGATCGACCTCGAGGAACTCCGTATCGCCCCCACCGCTGCGTTGTTCGAGGGCGGCCCGCGGGCCGGTGCTGGCATCACGATGTTCATCGTGCGAACGCCTCCTGCCGGCTTCGTTGAGCTCCACGTCCACCCGTACCGCGAGACGTTCGTCCTCCTTGCGGGCACGGGAAGGTGGACCGCAGCCGATACGGTCCTCGACGTCCGGGCAGAGCGAGTGATTTCGGTGCCCGCCGAGACTCCGCACGGATTCCGCAATACCGGAGACGCACCGTTGCTGGTGGTGTCGATCCACGAATCCCCGGTGCTCGTCCAGGACTTCCTCGGCCGGGAGCCCGCCTAGCCGCCATCGCCTTTCGTCGTTCTCTACCACGCCATGGCCGCGATCCCTCCGGCGACCGCGGGCCGTGCCGGGAAGGGACAGCCGGTCAGCTCATCGCGGGCGGAGTGTCGTGACTGCTTCCCGGCAAAGGGGGACCGCTGGCCTGACGCTCCGCGAGACGCCACTGCGGTCCGACCGGTCTGTTCGCGTTAGTTGCGGGCGCCGAGTCTGGCGATTAGGTCAAGTATCGAGTCGAGTGCGGCCTCGAGCGGTTTGGTGTCGCGTTGGATCTGAGTGAGGAGCAGGCCGCCTTGCAACGCGGCGAGCAGCGCGAGCGCGAGCGTGTCGGGATCGGTGTCGGGAGTGAGCCGGCCGCGGAGGTGCATCTCTCGAAGGCCGCTCTGGATTGCCGCTTCCCACCGCTTGAAGGCTCGGGCGACCTGGGCTCTTGCTTCGGGATCGGTCGCGGCGAGCTCGCTTCCGAGCGACCCGATTGGGCAGCCGCCGCTGCAGTTGAGCTCTCGCTGGTGCTCGATCACCCAGTCACGCCAGGCGCGCAAGCCATCCAAGCTGCTCAGATCAAACGCCTCCTGGCCATCGACGATCGTGTCGGCCTGGTGGTCGATCACGGCCCGGACCAAGGCCGGCTTGTCGTCGAAGTAGTGGTAGAGCTGCGAGCTTGAGACATCCGCGGCCGCGCGCACATCCTCGATGGTCGTATGGGCGACGCCCTGTTCGAAGATCAGATCGGCCGCCACCTCGACGATCCGCCGGCGGGTCTCCTGGCCCTTGCGCGTCAACCGACGCGGGGAGCGAGCGGCGGAAGTGCTCATGGTCTGAGTCTACCAACAGACTGGAGTAGACAATCCATTATCTGCTAGAGTGGAACACGCAATCCAGTTTGCCTCGGTTCGTGACCACAACTCGACAGGAGCACACACATGGGACTTCATGGCAAGACAGCCCTCATCACCGGCGGCACATCAGGTATCGGCCGAGCAGTCGCAGAGCGCCTGGCAAGCGACGGCGCGGAGGTGATCATCAGTGGCCGCGATGAGAACCGCGGTCGCGAGGTCGTAGAGGCCGTCGAGGCGGCTGGGGGCAAAGCACGGTTCATCGCCGCTGACCTCGCCAGCTTCGAGGATGTCAAACGGCTCGCCGAGACGACAGGCGACGTTGACGTGCTGGTCAACAACGCCGGCGTCTTTCCCGGCGGCCCCACCGACCAGACGACAGAACATGCGTTCGACGTCACCTTCGATGTCAACGTCAAAGCGCCATTCTTCCTGACCGCGGCGATAGCACCCCGCATGGCCGCTAAGGGCGGCGGCTCGATCATCAACATCTCGTCCATGGCCGCCACCATCGGCATGAACGGCTTGGCTAGCTACGGCGCGTCCAAGGCCGCTGTCGAGTCGCTGACCAAGGCCTGGACCGCGGAGTACGCCGCCCACGGCGTCCGGGTCAACACCATCGCACCAGGACCAACCCGCACCGCCACGAGTGCCGCGATGGGCGAAAAGTTCGATGTCCTGGCTTCAAGCACACCGGCGGGGCACGGCGCAACCCCCGACGAGATTGCCGGCGCCGTCAGCTTCCTCGCTTCGGACGACGCAAGTTTCGTCTACGGGGCGATCCTGCCCGCCGACGGCGGCCGCGTCGCCGTCTGAGTCCCCGCGAACAGCGTGCCCTCGCCACCAGAGTGAATGCCGAACCACAGAAGCAGGACCCCGATCGCGACGGGGTCGCGTCCTGAGATTCGCCCGGAGCGCGACCGCTGGGGTGGTAGCCACCGCGCGCCCGGCTGCCAGCGGCGTCGTGGATGCCGGCGCTGCCGACCGTACCTCGGTTGCCCGGAAGGGTTGCCCGATGGCTGGAATGTCTAAGCGCCCCCGGCAGGACTCGAACCTGCGACCCACGGCTTAGAAGGCCGTCGCTCTATCCAGCTGAGCTACGGGGGCCTGAGCGGGACTGTAGCCCTTGAAGCGGCCGTCGCCCGCGCGATTCAGGGGCCTCGTTGAAGCGCAGCGCGCGTGTGCAATTCCGGGCGTCCGACTGGGATCGCCGTGAGGCTGCTCAAACCTCCACAAGCGTCATCACATCGCCTGACAGCCGCCCGAGCCGACCTGGACAGACGTCCACTCGAGAACCCTTGAGCTTGCAATTCGGCATGCAGGACCGATCTCAACGGCGTGGCACGGATGCCGACATCTCATGGACGACTGCGGACCCTCACGCGGCGGCTGTCGCTGCTCGCCTGCGTCGGGTCGATGGCCGTGGCGCTCGCGCCCGCGTCAGCCCAGGCTGACGGCCTTCAGTGGGAGCCGAGCGGCCCGCAGTTCTGGTCTGTCAACGGCTCGGCCATTCTGAGCATCTTCCAGAACGGGCAGTGCACTCAGCTCGCCGCGGACAGGCGCCCCGATGTCGTCCAGTCGATCATCCAGGGCTTCGTGACCTCCGAGCTCGCCCAGGGCCAGACCAACGAATCGATGCCGGACCTGGACGCCCGCTACTGGACCGCCGAGGCTCAAGCGGTGGGCCTCCGAACTGGACACAAGCCGGCGCGAGGAGCGCTGATCGTGTTCCAGCCCGGCGTCCTCGGCGCCGGCTCGGCCGGCCACATCGCCTACGTGCTGCGGGTGAACCGAAACGGCTCGTTCAGGATCGCACAGATGCACGCCCCCAACCTGTACCAGACCAGCTACGAGACGCTGCCTGGGAAGGCCGCGCGGCTCGCGGGCCTGAGCTTCATCTACTGACTTTCGAAATCGGGGCGCCCGGATTTGAACCGGGAACCTCGGCCACCCAAAGGCCGCGCGCTACCAGATTGCGCCACGCCCCGCAGCGTCCGGCGAGTCTAGCCCCCGCAGCGGCCTATGCCCACCGTCGGGTACCCTCGGCCGCCGCGATGGCCCACGTCGAGCCCCTCCAGGCGCTGCATTACAACCTCGAGCGGACCGGGGGGCTCCAGGACGTGGTCGCGCCGCCGTATGACGTAATCGACGCGGAGCAGCGCCAGGTGCTCGAGCGCCGCTCGCCCTACAACGTCGTCAGGATCGACCTCCCGCAGGGCGATGATCCGTACGCCGCTGCCGCCCGTCAGCTGAGTGAGTGGCGCGCGCAGCACGTCGTCGTCCAGGACCAGGAGCCGGCCCTGTGGGCGCTGGCCCAGGACTACACGGGACCGGACGGACGGGCCAGGACCCGGCGCGGTTTCCTCGCGCGCGTGCGCGTGGAGGACTACGGGGCGGGGCGCATCCGGCCGCATGAGCGCACCCATCCCGGGCCCAAGGAGGACCGCCTCAAGCTCACCCGCGCGACGAAGGCCAACCTCTCCCCCATCTTCTCGCTGTTCGACGATCCCCAGAACGCCGCCTGGAACGCGCTCGAGCCGGCGACGCAAGAGGCTCCCTGGGCCGAGGCCACCGACGACGATGGCACCGCGAACCGGCTCTGGCGAATCCCCGACCCGGACGCCATCTCACGTGTCCAGGCGGCGCTCGAGAAAACGGAGCTGTTGATCGCCGACGGGCATCACCGGTACGAGACCGCACGCGTGTACGCGGAGGAGGTCGGTGGCGAGGGCGCGCAGCGATACGTCCTGATGTGCCTGGTCGCGCTCCAGGATCCAGGGCTGACCGTCTTCCCCACGCATCGCCTGGTCCGAGGGCTGGACGGCGAAAAGCAGGAAGCGCTCGCGGAGACGATCAGACGGGATTTCGAGATCCAGGCCCTGGGGGACACGGGCGCGTTGGTGCCCACACCCGGGGGTAGCGTCAGGATCGGGTACATGGACTCCCACTTCCGAAAACCGTTCATGCTCGAGCTCAAGGAGCAGGCAATCGCCGACGAGGCGCTCGATGAACACTCCGAGCCCTACCGGCGCCTTGACACCGCTGTGCTCGAGGCGCTGATCCTGAAGGGCACGCTCCAGATGACCGACGAGGACATCGACCACCTCCACGGCCTGGGCTACGCGCGCGACGCCGACCACGCGCTCCAGCTGATCGAGAGCGGGGAGTACGACGCCGCGTTCTTCATGGCACCGACGCCGGTCGAGCACGTCCAGGAGGTGGCCGCCGCCGGGGAGAGCATGCCCCCCAAGTCGACGTACTTCTTCCCCAAGGTCCCTACGGGGCTCCTGTTCAACCCGCTCGGATAGATGAAGGCCACCGCCCGCCGCGCCGGCAACTACACGCACCGGATCGCAATGCGAGGCCACGAGGTGGTGGCCGACGAACCGGAAAAGGACGGGGGCGACGACAAGGGGCCGAGCCCGCAAGAGCTCCTGGCCGCAAGCCTCGCGGCGTGCACCGCCATCACGATGGAGATGTACGCGCAGCGCAAGGGATGGGACATCGGGGAGATCGCCGTCGACTGCGAATACGAGCAGGCTGAGCGCGGTGCGGCGACCGAGTTCAACGTGACGCTCTGGCTGCCGGCCGACCTGAGCGAGGAACAGTTCGAGCGCCTGGACGCGATCGCCGCCAAGTGCCCGGTACACCGAGCGCTCGAGGGCGAAGTGACGATCGCCCAGAGGGTCGCTACTACGGCTCGACCCTGACCCCGGCGGCGCGGAGCTCCGCGATCGCGCGCTCGCCGTCTCCCGGTGAAGCGTCGACGGGTCGGGTCGCGTCGTGATGCACGACGACGTCGAACCCCGCGCGCCGAGCGTCAAGCGCCGTGGCCCTGACGCAGTAGTCGAGCGCCAGCCCGGCGACATGAACCTGCTTCACGCCGCGATCGCGGAGCAGCTGCTCGAGCTCCGTCGCTTCGAAGCCCGAATAGCCCTCGGTGTCGCGAGCCTGTCCCTTGTCGAGCACGACGTCGATCGCCTGCTCGTCGATCCCTGGATGAAGCTCCGCGCCCGGAGTGTCCCGAACGCAGTGGACGGGCCACGGTCCTCCATGCTGGGCGAACGACGAGTGATCGGGCGGATGCCAGTCGCGTGTCGCGATCACGAACGGGGCATCATGCGCAAGTCGGTTGATCGGCTCGATCACCTCGTCCCCGTGGGTCACGGCGAGCGCCCCGCCGGGGCAGAAATCGTTCTGCACATCGACCACGATCAGCGCGTCCATCGGACGCGAATATAGTCCGCAGATGGCGCTGTCCACAGAAGCGCTGCGGGACGATCTCCGGCGCGTGCTGCTCTCACCGGAGGAGGCGGTCAAGCTCGATGTCCGCGGGCGCACGGATGCCGCCGTGCTGGTGCCGCTCTATGTTTCCGGCCGCGAGCTCCATCTCGTGTTCACCAAGCGCCGCGACGACCTCCGCCGTCATCCCGGCGAGATCTCGTTCCCGGGCGGGCGCCGTGACGACGACGAGCAGGACCTTCAGCTGACGGCGCTGCGCGAAGCCGAGGAGGAGATCGGCCTGCCCCGAAGCGCGGTCGACGTCGTGGGGGCGCTCCAGCCAACGCCGACGATCGCGACCGGATACGCCGTGTACCCATTCGTCGGGCTGATCGGCGCGACCCGGGACTGGGTCCCGAGCGCCGGCGAGGTCGCCGCGGTGCTGGAGCTGTCCGTGGCCGCGCTGATGGCCGGATACGGACGGCGGCGGCTCGTGCGCCGCGGGGTGCCGGTGCGGACCGATACCTACGTCGTCGGCGAGCACCTGATCTGGGGCGCGACGGCGAGGATCCTCGCCGACCTGCTCGACCGGCTGGAGGCCGCGCGGCTCACGGGCTGAGCACGGACTGCACGGCTCCCGCGGCCTGCTCGGTCCATGTCCGCACATCGCCGGGATCCGCCTCGACCAGCACATACGGGATGCGGGAGCGCTCACACACACACTGAACCAACCGCGCCCCGCGCCCGAGCACCTCGCGTGGCACCGTGCCCGCGGCTTCGTACACGATCCCGCGGGCCGTTGTATCGAGCAGCTTTGAGAGCAGCATCTCGAGCCTCGTGGTGTGCAGCGCGGCGATCCGGTCCGGATCGCCGACCGCCGACGCGAGAAGCACGCAGGCCACCGTCACCTGCGAGAACGCCGGTACGAGCGTGGCGACGCGGTCGGGATCGGCGATCACCGGCTCGACGCCCGCCGCCTCGAGCTCGTCGGAGCGAGACGGATCGCGGGTCGTTCCCCGGACCACGTGTCCCGCCTGGTTCAGTCGAGCTGCCAGCGCGAGGCCGCGGCAGCCGCAGCCGATGATCAGACAGCGAGCCAGCTCGCGCTAACCGCCCTGATCGGCCGGCTTGCCGCCGAACTCGCGACTCACGTCCTCGCGGGTCCGCTCCGGGAGCCCGCGCGCGCGGCGCCGGGCATTCGTGACCTCGAGCAGCTCGTCGAGATCCCGGTCGTTCAACTGCTGTTCGCGGCGCGCAGCGGCGTAGCTCTCATGCCGGCGGCGCTCCTCGTTCATCTCGGCGACCACCTGCAGCTCCATCTCCTCGAGCGTTTCCTCTCGCTCACCGCGGGCGCGCCGGCGAGCGTTGCGCGCTTCGATCATCTGCTGCACGTCCTCGGCATCCAGCGCTTCACGCCGCTCGATGATCTCCCGCGAGCTCTTCCAGCCGATCTGCTCGAGACCGGAGCCGGGCGCGAACTTCCCCACGAGCACGACCCACAGCACCAGCGCGACCACCGTGCCGAGCATCACCGCCAGGAACGGGTCCATCGCGCCAGTCTAACCCTGCTTCATGTAGGCGCAACTTTTCGGCGTCCACCGGTGTTTTGAGGGACGTCAATCAGCCACCGCCCCCACGGGTCGGGAGTCACGGGCGGGGCCCCATATGCAGTGAAAGGAGGCTTCATGCGCCTACGTATTGCCGTGGTCGCATCGTTGTTGGCTGCACTGGTGGTGGTTGTCGTTCCAGGTCCTGCCATGGCACGGATTCACCATCATCCGCGTCACAACAACGGTCTGACGATCAACGCGTTTCCCAATCCGGTTCCCGCCGGCGAGGGCGTCGTGATCTACGGGAAGCTGACCGGCTCGGGCGTCGGTGGTCAGACGATCAGGCTCTACCACCACATTTCGGGAGGCCGTCCAGGCTATTCGCTGATCAGCACGACAACCACCGACTCGCTCGGGGACTATGAGTTCACGCGCGCCGAGGGCATCGTGTACACGAACCGTGACTGGTTCGTTCGCGGTCCGAACAGCTCGCACTCACGCACCCTTCACGAGCACGTCGCGGCGCTCGTGACGATCAACCCGAGTACAACGACCGCAAACACCGGACAGCGCGTGGTGTTCAAGGGTCACGTGACCCCGAACCATCCGTTCCAGCGGGTGCTGCTCCAGGAGCAGAACAGCTCGAACGACAACTGGCACACGCTGCGCACAGCGCTGTTGGGTCCTGGTTCCGACTACGCGGTCGCATACCGCTGGAAGGTGCCGGGCGACCACGACGTGCGCGTGGTGCTGCCCGCGGACGCGCGCAATATCCGCAGCGATTCGGACGCGGTCACGGTCACCGTTCAGCAGAAGCAGGTGACCGGTTTCACGATCAACACGTCGCAGCCGATCGTTCCCTACGGCCAGCCTGTGACGATCTCCGGAGTCATCACTCCGGGCGGCACCGCGCAGCCGGCGATGGTGCAGCTGTGGTCACGTCCGACGACGGGCGGCCCGTTCACGCTTGTCGGCACCATGCCGATCGGCTCGGACGGCTCGTACAGCTTCACCCAGATGCCGGCCGTCAACACGATCTACCAGGCCCGGACCGTGTTCGGAGCGCACCAGCACAGCGCACAGCTGTGGCAGGGCGTCCGCGATGTGCTGACACTGACGCCGAGCTCGACCACCTCCACGGTGGGCGGCAAGGTGACGTTCACCGGCACGGTGACCCCCGGTAAGGCGTTCCATGTCATCTACCTGGAGCGCCTGGGAGCCGACGGCAACTGGCACCCGGTCGAGGCCACGTTCGTTCGGCACGACTCGACGTACCAGTTCGGGTGGAGGTTCGCGAAGACGGGCACGTTCCAGTTCCGCTCGCGGATCTTCAGTGACGGGACGAACGTCGGCGCGGCGTCGACGCCGGTCACGATCACCGTGAGCGGGTTGACCCCGGTGACCTCGCTCCCACCTGCGAGTTAGGGGAAGGGTGCGCTAGGTCAAGGCAGGTCTAGCGTCTGAGCAGTCGGACCTTGGCGGCGTCCGGGAGCACATTGCGCGAAGCGCGTGTGCGACCGGACGTCGACCGAGGTCCGTCATGCCACGGCCCACAATCTCCACGACCCTGGCACGCCCTTCAGCTCTCGCTCCCCCCGATCTTGGAAATCGAGCCCTGAGCCCACCACCAGGTCCTTGACCGTGTTCGAGACAAGCACCTCGCCCGGCTCCGCGCATGACCCGACGCGGGCACCGATGTGGACGGCGATCCCGCCGACGTCGTTGCCGATCAGCTCGATCTCGCCGGTGTGCAGACCGGAGCGGACCTCGAGCCCGTAATCGGACTTGGCGGCGTCGCGGATCGCCGCTGCGCACTGGATCCCCCGTGCCGGCCCGTCGAAGGTCGCGAGCAGCCCGTCGCCCATCTTCTTCACCGCCCGGCCCCGGTAGGCGTGCAGCGCTCGGTCGATCGAGCCGTCGATCGCCTCGAGCACACCCCGCCACCGGCGGTCGCCCATCTCGGCCGCGCGACTGGTGGAGTCCACGATGTCGGAGAACATCACCGTCGCAAGGATCCGCTCGGGGTCGGGCGAGTGGCGCGCGCCTGTGAGGAACTCCTCGAGGTCGTCGATCAGCTCCTCCTGGCCGGGACCGAACGGAAGTGTGTGCTCGCCCGGAAGCTCCACCAATTTGGCTCCGGGAACGTGCTCGGCGATGTACTGGGAATGGCGGATGTCGATGAACTTGTCGCCGGGCCGGTGCAACACGAGCGTCGGCGCCTGGATCGAGGGCAGGACCGGTCGGACGTCCGTGTCCGAATGCATCCGGAACAGCTCGGTCGCCGTCCCCGGGCTCGCGGCCAGCCGCTCGAGCTTCGATGCCCAGTCGAGCAGCGGCCCGTCCGTCCCGAGCTCTCCGGACATGCGCATCACCCACTCGCCCGTCCCCCAGTGATCGCGCAGGCTCTCGGCGTGGGACTCCCGCTCCTCGCGGGTCAGCGGCCAGTCGTAATCGTGTGCCTTGGTCATGCGCGGCGTGGCCTCGTACAGCACGAGTGCCCGTGTGCGTTCGGGATGCGTCGCGGCGAACAGCGATGCCATCGAGCCGGCCTCTAGCATCGCGACGACCGCCGCCCGCTCCGAGCCCACCGCGTCCATCACCGCGACCACGTCGTCCATCTGCTCCTCGAGGGTCGGCGCTCCGACGATCGGGTCGGACATGCCCGTCCCCCTGCGGTCGAACGTGATCAGGCGTGCGAACGACGACACGCGGCGGAACATGCGCGCGATCCACGGCTGTTCCCACACGTGCTCGATCTGCCAGATCCAGGTCGGGACCCACAGGACGTCGACGGGGCCATCGCCGATCACCTGGTAGGCAATGTGAATCTCGCCGCTACGCGCGTATCTGGTCTCGGGCGCCATCGCTGATCAGGAGCGTATACCGTGCCGAGACATGGACTTCGAGCTGAGCGACGAGCAGAAACTGGTTCGCGAGACCGCGCGCAATTTCACCGACAACGAGATCGTCGAGCGCGCCCGCGAGAACGACCGCAACGAGCATTTCGACCTGGAGCTGGTGAGCAAGATCGCCCAGCAGGGCTACCTCGGGGCGATCGTCCCGAGGGAGTACGGCGGCGCCGGCCTCGACTACCTGACCTATGGCCTGATCGTCGAGGAGATCGGCCGCGGCGACTCGGCGATGCGCACGGTGATCTCCGTCCAGACCTCCCTGGTGTGCTCCGCGATCCTCCGTTGGGGGACCGAGGAGCAGAAGCAGCGGTACCTGCCGAAGCTGTGCTCGGGGGAGTGGCTCGGCTGCTTCGCGTTGACCGAGCCCGACACCGGATCCGACGCCGCCAACCAGCGCACCCGGGCCCGCAAGGAGAACGGCGGTTGGGTGATCAACGGCGCCAAGATGTTCATCTCGCTGGCCAATCACGCCAAGCTGGCGCTGGTCTTCGCACAGACGGACCCCCAGAAGGCCCATCGCGGGCTGGCCTGCTTCCTGGTCGAGACCGACCAGGAAGGTTTCCAGCCACAGGAGATTCACCACAAGATGGGACTGCGCGGCTCCGATACGGCGGCGATCTCGCTCGATGACGTGCACGCCACCGACGAGCAGATGCTCGGCCAGATCGGCGACGGCTTCAAGGTGGCGATGAGCTCCCTTGACTCGGGCCGCTTCAGCGTTGCGGCGGGGTGCGTCGGGATCTGCCAGGGGTGCGTCGACGCCTCGGTCCGGTACTCGAAGGAGCGCCAGCAGTTCGGCAAGCCGATCGCGAGCTTCCAGCTCGTCCAGGCGATGCTCGCCAACATGGTCGTGGAGACCGACGCCGCCCGGATGCTCGTCTGGCGAGCCGGGTACCTGAAGGACTCGGGCAAGCCGAACACGACCGAGACGTCGATCGCGAAGCTGTACGCAACCGAGGCCGCGGTGCGCTGCGCCAACACTGCGATCCAGGTCCACGGCGGCTCAGGGTACGTCGACGACCATCCGGTCGAGCGGTACTTCCGGGACGTCCGCGTAACGACCCTGTACGAAGGCACCTCGCAGATCCAGCAGCTGATCATCGGCCGTGCGGTGACGGGCATCAACGCCCTGACGTGAGCGAGCCGGGTGGGCGGGCCACAAGTCATCGGCGTTGCGGGGGCCGGCACGATGGGGGCCGGCATCGCCCAGCTGGGGTGCCTCGGGGGCATGCGGACGCTGCTGCACGACCCGGTCCCCGAGGCGCTCGAGAAGGGGCTGGCCCGCATCCACGCCCAGCTCGAGCGCGGCGTGGAGCGCGGCCGCATCACCGAAGCGCAGGCCGGGCGCGCGCGCCAGGCGCTCGAGGCCGCGCCGGCGCTCGAGGAGTTGTCCGCGGCGGAGCTCGTGATCGAGGCCGCGCCCGAGTCTCTCGAGCTCAAACGCTCCCTGTTCGCGAAGCTCGCGGATGGTGTCGTCTCCGAGCAGTGCGTGCTGGCGACGAATACCTCGTCTCTGCCGGTCACCGCGCTCGCAGCGAGCCTCCCAAACCCCGAGCGGGTGGTGGGCATGCACTTCTTCAATCCGCCGCCCGTGATGCGGCTGCTCGAGGTGGTCGCAGGGGCCGAATCCTCCGAGCAGGCCCTCTCGCTCGCGCGCGCGGCCGGCGAGGCGATGGGCAAGCACGTCATCGATGCAAACGACGGCCCCGGCTTCCTCGTCAACCGCTGTAACCGCCCGTTCGGGCTCGAGGCGCTGAAGCTGCTCCAGGAGGGAATCGCGTCTCTGGAGGTGATCGATCAGATCTGCAGGCTGGGCGGGGGCTTTCGGATGGGCCCCTTCGAGCTGATGGACCTGGTGGGCGTCGATACGGGGTTCGAGGTCTCCCGCTCCTTCTACGAGCAGAGCTTCGGCGAGCCGCGCTGGCGGCCGTCCCCGATCACCGCGCGGTACGTGGCGGCGGGCCGGAACGGCCGCAAGTCGGGACGCGGCTACTACGACTACGGTCGCGATCCCTACCGCCCACCCGACCCGGAGCCCCGGACGGCGGGCGGCGCCGGCGGGCTGATCGTGATCGCGGGGGAGTCGGCCCTGGCAGCCGAGCTCTCCGAGGCGGCGGTCGACGCGGGCTGGACGGTCGAGCCGCCGGGCCATCCCGACGAGGTGCCGGTCCTGATCCTGGACTGCACGGACGGGGCCGAGCCCGACGCGCCCCTCCAGGGCGGTCCGCAGGCCATCTGCTGCGCCGCCGGATCGCTCGCCGCGCTCGATCCGGGCGGGAGCGCGGTCGGGTTTCACGTCCTGCTTCCGCTCGAGGAGGCCAGCCTGATCGAATTGACGAAAGGCCCCGATTCGGCAGGATCGGCCGTCAGCGCGGCGGAGCGCTTCTTCGCATCGCTCGGCAAGCACATCGCGTGGGTGGGCGACGCTCCCGGCCTGGTGCTCGGGCGGATCGTCTGCCAGGTCGTAAACGAGGCCGCCTTCGCCCTCGCCGAGGGGGTCGGGAGTGCGGAGGACATCGATGCCGGGATGGTCTACGGCCTCAACTACCCCCGCGGCATCCTCGGCTGGGCCGACCGCGTCGGCCTCGACCATGTGCTGGTCGTCCTCGACGCGCTGTTCGAGGAACGTCGCGAGGAGCGCTATAGGGCCGCCCCGCTGCTGCGCCAGCTGGTCCTCTCAGGCCGGCTGGGCGCCCAGACCGGCGCCGGATTCTTCAGCTACGAGGAGACCTAGTGTCCCGGGGCGCTAGAACCAGGCGATTTTGATCTTCGCCCTGTTGGTGAGGCTCTTGGCCGTGGCCGGGGCCTCATAGATCGTCCACGGCTCGGTCTTGCGGTTCGGCTTGTCCCACAGGTACTCCGCCGACTTGCCGCAGGCGTACGAGCCGAAGTGGTGGCCGAACCCGGGCTGCATCGAGGTGACGAACGCGCATTTGAGGCCGCTGGTTGTCTCGATCGCCCACGCCGTCCCCTTGGTCGAGGGCTTCTTGGTGTTGCCCCCGGACAGCGATTGCGTCAGCTTGATCTCGATCCCGGACGATTTCCACGCGGCTGCCGGACACAGCACGATCCCCTTCGCCTTGCTCGAGCTGAAGCAGGGGTCATAGAGGATGTTGCCGGACAGGCAGCGCCACGCGTCGCTGCGATCGTCGGCGATCGAGCCCGTGAAGCAATGGCCCTTGACCGTCTTCGTCACTCCAATCGCGGGGGAGCCGTCGGACTTGAAGGCCTGATAGATGCGGGCGGAGGTCTTCTGTGACGCGAACGCGCCGGCGCTGATGAGCAGCACTCCCCCGGCGATCATCGCGGCGATGATCAAGCCTCTGGTCCTCATGCTTCCCCCCTGGTTCGACGGACGCGGACGAGCGCGCACCTTACCCCACGAACCCGGCATGATGCAGCACCAGTGAACCAGCGATGAGAGCGGTCACCTTTCAGACTGCCGGCGAGGTGCGGGTTGAAGAGCGTCCCGCCCCGGAGCTTCAGGCCCGCGACGACGCCGTCGTCCAGGTCGAAAAGAGCGGCATCTGCGGGTCCGACCTTCACATCTACCACGGTCGCGTCCAGATCGAGCCTGGGTTCACGATCGGGCATGAGTTCGTAGGGAGGGTGATCGAGGCGGGCGAGGACGTCACGCGGGTGGGCGAGGGCGATCGCGTCCTGGGCTGCTTCCACAGTGCGTGCGGAACGTGCTTCTTCTGCCTGCGCGGCGTCTTTCACAAGTGCGACGAGATGCGGGTGTTCGGGCATGGCAAGGCGCTCGGATCGCTTCAGGGAACGCAGGCGGAGCGGGCGCTGGTCCCGCGCGCGAACCTGACGCTCCGCAAGGTGCCCGCGGGCGTCTCGGACGACGTGGCGCTGTTCGCCGGCGACGTGCTGGGCACGGGATATCACGCCGTCTCTCAGGCCGAGGTGAGGCCGGGAGACTCGGTTGCTGTCCTCGGCCTCGGCCCGGTCGGGCTGTGCGCGGTGCAGGTGGCGGTGGCCGCCGGCGCCGCACCGGTGTTGGCGATCGACACCGTGGCGCAGCGCCTCGAGCTGGCCAAGAGCTTCGGTGCGACCCCGGTGCATCTGGAACAGGAGAGCCCGCGCGATGCCGTCAAGCAGCTCACCGAGGGACGCGGCGTCGACGCCTCGATCGACGCGGTGGGGCATCCCGATGCGCTCGACCTCGCGATCAGGCTGGCGCGCAAGGCGGGGACGGTCGTCGCGATTGGCGTGTACGCGGAGCCCTGCCAGGTGCACATGGGCCTGGTGTGGATCAAGGCCCTCACGCTGAGGAGCGGCCATGCGAACGTGATCGGCCACGTCGATCGGGTGCTGGGCATGCTCGGAGCGGGCACGCTCGATCCGAGCCCGCTGGTCACCCACCACCTGCCGCTCGACGACGCGCCGGACGCCTACGCGCTCTACGATCGGCGCGAGGCAATGAAGATCGTCCTCACCCCATGACGACGACCACGCTCCCAGAGCAGCTCTCCGACGAGGTTCGAGCGTTCGCGGCTAGAGAGCAGCAGCTGCTGATCGGCGGGGAGCGCTGCGCCGCGGCGGACGGCCGCACGTTCGAGACGCTCGATCCGGCGACCGGCAGCCCGATCACCGCGATCGCACAGGCGGGCGCCGAGGACGTCGACAAGGCTGTCCGGGTGGCGCGTCAGGCGTTCGAGCCCTGGGCGGGGACGACCGGCGCCGAGCGCGCGAGGCTGATCAACCGTTTGGCCGATGCGATCGATGAGCACGGGAGCGAGCTCGCCGAGCTCGAGGCCCTGGACAACGGCAAGCCGGTCAAGCTCGCGAAGTTCGTCGATGTCGCCTCGGCCGCCGCCCACTTCCGCCACTTCGCGGGCTGGCCGGAGCGCATCGCCGGCGACGTGCTGCCGGTCCACCAACCCGGGATGTTCTGTTACACGCGCAAGGAGCCGGTCGGGGTCTGCGGGCAGATCATCCCGTGGAACTTCCCGTTGCTGATGGCCGCCTGGAAGCTGGCCCCCGCGCTGGCCGCCGGCTGCACGACCGTCCTGAAGCCTGCCGAGCAGACGCCGCTGAGCGCGCTTCGCCTGGGCGAGCTGGCGCTCGAGGTGGGGATCCCCGCCGGGGTTATCAACGTCGTCACCGGCGACGGCGAGACCGGCGCAGCCCTCGTCGATCACGAGGGCATCGACAAGCTCGCATTCACCGGCTCGACCGAGGTCGGCAGGGAGATCGGGGCAAAGGCGGGCCGGGCCCTGAAGCGCGTCACGCTCGAGCTCGGCGGCAAGTCCCCGAACATCATCCTGCCCGACGCGGAGCTTGACGCGGCCATCAAGGGCTCCTTCCAGGCCATCTACTTCAACACCGGCCAGGCCTGTAACGCCGGGAGCCGGCTGTTTGTCCACAAGCAGCAGTTCGACGAGGTCGTCGGTGCCCTGTCGGAGCGCGCCGCGAAGACTCGCCTGGGCCCGGGACTCGATCCGGCGACTCAGCTCGGACCGGTCGTCTCCGCCGAGCAGCGCGAGCGTGTGCTCTCCTACATCGAGGCGGGCCGGGACCAGGGCGCCGAGCTCATCACGGGCGGCAATCCCGCCGGCGAGGGCGGCTACTTCGTCGAGCCGACGCTGTTCACAGCCACCGACGACTCGATCAAGATCGCGCGTGAGGAGATCTTCGGGCCGGTGCTGGTCGCGCTCCCCTATGAGTCGCTGGAAGAGGTCGCCGCGCGCGCCAACGAAAGCGACTATGGCCTGGCCGCGGGGGTCTGGACATCGAACGTCTCGAGCGCCCACCGCCTCGCCGCGATGCTCAAAGCAGGCTCGGTCTACATCAACTGCTGGGGCGAGGTCGACGCCGGTGCACCGTTCGGCGGCTACAAGACGTCGGGCATCGGGCGCGAGCACGGCCGCGAAGGCCTGGAGGCTTACCTCGAGACCAAGACGGTCTGGACTCAGCTCGGATAACCGGCGCGAGCCGGTAGGAACCCCTAACCAGACCTCCGCCGTCGGCCTGAAGCACAGGATTCCTGTCGCTCCCAGGGCCAAAAACCGCGCAATTTGCGACCGAACCTACCCTTCTGGCGTCGCACCCGGGGCAGTCCATGTACGATGCCGCGCTCCGGATCCCGTGGACGGATGTAGCAGCCGAAGCCCCCGGCGCTCGCTCCGAATGGGTCCGAGTCCGATCAACAGATCGTGTTTTGTGCGCAAACAGCCCCATTGCGCCGCTTGTTCCTGCGTGCGCAGCGCTCGACCATTGGCCTTGCCATGGTTACCGGCAGCGTGCTCGCTGCCGGCGGGCTCGTGAACGCGCTACCCGCGAGCGCCGCCTCGAAACACCATCATCGGCGGCACCATCGCCACCACCACCACGCCCGACGCCATGCGGTCCTTTCGGGGCCGTGCAGGGGCGCGGACATGCCGGTCTCGCGCGGCAACGATGCCGAGCTGCGGGCGGCGGTTCTGTGCCTGGTCAACAAGGCGCGCGGGGCCCACGGACTTCCGCCCCTGGGTGCCTCGTCTCGACTCGACCGATCCGCGCAGAGCTGGACCAACACGATGGTCGGCTCCGGCCAGTTCGGGCATGGCGATCCTGGCGCCCGCGTCAGTGCGGTCGGCTACCACTGGTCGACGGTCGGCGAGAACATCGCTTCCGGCTTCGCCACGCCGCGGCGGGTCGTCGCCGCCTGGATGGCGAGCCAGGGCCACTGCTACAACATCCTCGATCCCGTGTTCACGAACGTCGGTACCGGCGTGAACAAGGGCGAGGTCAGAGGCGTGGCGAGCCGGCCCGGCACGTGGACGCAGGACTTCGGTCTGCAGATGGGACGGCGGGCGCCCTCGGGCAACTGGGGCCCGGCCAACGGCTGCCCCTACTAGCGCCCGCTGACAGGTTGTTCGGACCCGAGCCGACGAACCCAAGCGCCGGCTAGGCGCGCAGCGCGGTCGAGGACGCCTCAGATAAAGGGGTGCCCGCCCCCCCGGCGTCGCGCAGATACCACTCCGCGTCCAGCGCCGCCTGACAGCCCGTCCCGGCAGCGGTGACCGCCTGGCGGTACGTGTGGTCGACGAGATCGCCGGCGGCGAACACGCCTGGGAGGTTGGTCTGGGTGGAGCGGCCCTTGGTGACGACGTAGCCGCCCGCATCGGTCTCCACCTGGCCTTGCACCAGCTGCGACTGGGGATCATGTCCGATCGCGATGAATGCGCCGGAGATCGCCAGCTCGCGCTCCGATGAGTCCTGCGTGTTGCGCAGCCGCGCGACGGCGAGCGCGCCGTCGTCGGCCGGCAGGAATTCCGTCACCGCATATGGGGTCAGCCATTCGATGTTGGGCAGCGCTCGCGTCCGCTCGAGCATGATCTTCGACGCGCGGAACTCGTCGCGGCGATGGACGATCGCCACCTTGGAGGCGAACTTCGAGAGGAACATCGCCTCCTCCATGGCCGAGTCTCCACCGCCGACGATGATCGTCGGCTTCTCTCGGAAGAAGGCTGCGTCGCACGTCGCGCAGTAGCTGACGCCGCGGCCACCGAGCTCGTCCTCTCCCGGGATGCCCAGTTTCCGGTGCTGGGCTCCCATCGCAAGCACCACGGTCCTCGAAGTGTGCACCTGGTCCCCGGTCCAGACCTTGTGGAGGCCCCCGTCCGCCGATAGCTCGACCTTCGTGGCGTCGTCGGTCTCGAGCCGGGCGCCGAACCGCTCAGCCTGGTCCCGGAAGCGCTGCATGAGCTCGGGACCCATGATCCCCTCGGGGAAGCCGGAGTAGTTCTCCACGTCGGTGGTCTGCTGAAGCAGTCCGCCCCAGGAGAACCCCTCGACCACGAGCGGCTCGAGGTTGGCGCGCGCCGTGTAGAGCGCCGCCGTGTACCCGGCGGGCCCGCTGCCGACGATGATGACGTTTTCGACTCGGTCTTCCATTACTTCACTAAGTATAGCTTGGCGCTCGCGCCGCGCGCCACCGCTGGACGGTGCGTCGCAGCTGGAGATACGCGATGCCGCCGGGCAGCGTCGGGAGCCAGAAGGCGAACACCCTATACGCCAGCACCGCCACGATCGCAACCTGGACGTTGACGCCGAAGGCGCTGAAGGCGCCGATCATGCCGCCGTCGACGCCTCCGATCCCGCCCGGGAGCGGCAGCGTGTTCCCGAGCATCCCGACGAAGTAGGACATCACGATCACGCCCTTGGGGGGCGACGCGCCGAAGGCGTGGAAGCACGCCCACAGCACCGCGATGTCGAAGCCCCACCAGGCGACGGCTCCCAGCAGGAAGGGGTCCTTGGAGCGCACGAGGTCGATCGCGGTGCGGACGCCGGTCGCGGCCGTCGCGGGCGCCGCGGCGACCTTGGCGGCGATCCGGGAGGCCCAGCCTCCCCCGCCCGTCCAGCGCCTGACCAGCCGATCGAAGTCGCCGGGGAGCAACGACACGCTGAGGAAGATCGCGATCACCGCCGCGCCGAAGATCGCCGGCACGACCGTGATTGCGAACGGGTGCCTGCCCGGGATCACGCCGATGTAGAGGCCCAGACCGTCGATCACGAGCGTGGCCATGTAGACCCCGTACAGGAGCACCATGAACGCGATCAGCCGGCACGCGGCCACGCGAGCCTCGAACCCGGCCCGTCGCAGCGCCCATGCCGTCAGCGCGATCCCGCCGGCCCCGGCGGACGCGAACAGCCGCGTCGCGGCCAGCCCGGCCATCGTGATCTCGTAACTGGCGCGCCAGTCGATGCGCGGCATGCGGCGAGTGAACACCGCCCGGAACAGGACGACGTAACCCCAGAACGAGAACACCTCGAGCAGGGCTCCGAGCCCGAGCCACCAACCGTTGCCATGCTGGATCCGGTCCCAACTGTGCCGGAGCCCGACCACCTTCGGGAGCACGAAGTACAGGAAGACGACGATCGAGACGACGAAGATCGCCGAGGCCAGCAGCCGCCGGCGGGTGAACACCACCCGCGGCATCTCCTCGGTCGGCGGCCCCACCGGGCCCCCTCGATCCGGCTGTGCGAGGAGCGGCTGCTCAGCGTCGCTTAGGCCACGGGTACGCCGCTGGCTGCGCCTATCCCCGGCCACAACCTACGCCGCGCTCGCTCTTGCCTCCAGCGCTTGCAGCACCGCAGAGAACCGCAGGGCGAGCGGGGCTAGACGCCCCGCGCCGGCGCGCACGGTCTCGGTCAAGGCCGCCCCAGCGATCAGATCGACCGCGTAATGCTCGCCCAGGTACACCAGAGCGAGCCCCAACATCGACGCATACGCCCACCCGAACGCACCTGCGAACGGGCCAACCTCCGAGAGCAGATGAGCCCCCATCAGCGACGTAGCGAAGTGAAGCGACGGCATGGCAGCAAGCGGATTTCCTCCGAGCACATCGTAAAGACCGCCCCAGCGGCTCCCCCAGTACTGCTCGCCGTACTCGTTCATCATCCGCCGCATGCGGATCGGGCTACCGTCCTCGAATCTTCCGTGCAACGCCGCCCACCAGGGCGGCGCCGTCGGAATCGCCCAGTAGAACGTCGCGCCGACGTCAAACGTCGCGTACATGCGGGCCGCGGACGAGGGAAACCGGTCGGGATCGCGGAGCAACACGTACGCGACGCTTCCGTGCGGAACCATGAACCACACCCAATGGCACCACACCAGCGCGCGCTCGAACCGGTTGATCTTGCCCGGCTTGGCGAACGCGCGCTGCAGCCTGAGGGTCGGCGTCGCGCCCAGCCCGAGGATGCGGTCGACGGCGATGGGGTAGTCGATCCGGACGCGCCGAGCGAGGCGCTCGGAGTCATCGTGGGGCATCTCGTAGGCGGCGATGTACGCCCACATGTTCAGTGCGCACACGGCCACGTCGCGCCGCCGGTTGCGGGGCATCGCCACGCACAGCGCCGCCGGAGCGACGGCTGCGCTTCCGAGCACCGCGGCCGGTGGGAGCTTGACCCGCCGTCTGAGCACGGGCGCTGCGGCGCCCACCGCGACGAGGGCCCAAGCGGTCGCTTTGATCCCCCGTGATGTGCGCAAACCGGGCGCCAGTATACGTTTGGCCCGGTGTTCCCCCCCGCCGCGGGCGGGACACCGACGGCATCCACCGGCCTCGGCTGGATAGAATGCCGCCGCTTTGCGACCCAGGGCCACACGCTGGGCTGCGATCGCCCTCGGCCTCGCAGCCGCCGCTTCGCTGATCCTCGCGCCGGACGCGCTCGCCAGCTTCATCACGCCCAAGGCGGGCGGATCGAAGAACGCGAACGAGATCGATTCGCTGTACAAGATCATCCTGTACGTGGCGGGCGTGGTGTTCGTGATCGTCGAGGGCACGCTCGCCTACTCGCTGATCCGCTTCCGTGCCAAGAAGAATCCGGTGGCGGCCCAGATCCACGGGAACACCGCGCTCGAGGTCAGCTGGACGATCGCCGCCGCCCTGATCCTGGTGGTCCTGACCGTGGTCACGTTCGTGAAGCTCGGCTCGATCATCAATCCGCCGAACTCAAACGCGGGCGTGGTCCTCTCGGCCTCGACCACCGAGCCCACGCCTCCCAACGGCAAGCAGGTCACGATCTGCGTCCAGGGCCGCCAGTACATCTGGCGCTACACCTACGGCGCCGGC
Organism: uncultured Actinomycetes bacterium; assembly: GCA_963822725.1. GTDB lineage: Bacteria > Actinomycetota > Thermoleophilia > Solirubrobacterales > Solirubrobacteraceae > Palsa-465. Next base: position 300,325 of record CAWGIR010000003.1, on the reverse strand, counting down.
TGCAACGCCGACTATTTCACGGGCAAGCTCCCGTACTCGTACACGACGATGGTGGCCCCCGCCGGCACCACGGTCGTGCTGAAGATCCAGTCGAACGACGTCATCCATTCCTGGTGGGTGCCGTCGCTCGGGGGCAAGGTCGATGCGGTGCCCGGATACACGACCTACACCTGGTTCAAGGCGTTCCATCCCGGGCTGTTTCACGGCAATTGCGCCCAGCTCTGTGGGCGCAACCACGCTGCGATGATCGCGCTCGTCCGCGTCGTCCCCCCCGCGCAGTACCAGGCGTGGCTCTCGCAGCAGCAGGCGATGATCACCCAGGCCAATGACCAGGTGGGTCAGCTGCGCCAGTACTTGACTCAGAACGGACAGCTCTAGGAGGCCCTTTGTCCGCCACCGCAACCCCCCTCCGGCCTGCGCCCCAGATCGTCACCCACGAGGTGGAAAAGCCGCGGACGACCAAGCGCTGGGTCGGCTGGATCACGACCACGGACCACAAGAAGATCGGGATCATGTACCTGATCCTGACGTTCGTGTTCTTCTGCCTGGGCGGGGTGGAAGCGCTGATGATGCGACTCCAGCTCGGGGTCCCCGGGAACACCCTGCTGACCGGGGAGAGGTACAACGAACTGCTGACGATGCACGGGACGACGATGGTGTTCCTGTTCGTCGTGCCGATCATGGCCGGGTTCGGGAACTACTTCCTGCCGCTGATGATCGGCGCGCGGGACATGGCCTTCCCGCGGCTGAACGCACTGTCGTTCTGGCTGCTGCTGTTCGGCGGGATCGTGTTCTACGCCACGTTCTTCTGGAACCCGCCCGAGGCGGGCTGGTGGAGCTACCCGCCGCTGTCGAGCATCGCGTTCTCGCCGTCCGGCGGTCAGGACGCGTGGATCTTCCTGATCCACATCACCGGCATCTCATCGCTGCTCGGCGCGATCAACTTCTACGCCACGATCGTCAACATGCGCGCTCCCGGGATGACCTGGGGCCGGCTGCCGCTGTTCGCGTGGTCGATCCTCGTGTACGCGATTCTCTTGATCATCGCGCTGCCCGTGGTCGCCGCGGCGGTCACGATGCTGCTCACCGACCGGCACTTCGGCACTCACTTCTTCGATCCGACCGCGCACGGCTCGCCCGTGCTGTGGCAGCACTTGTTCTGGTTCTTCGGGCACCCCGAGGTCTACATCATGGTGCTGCCCGGCTTCGGGATCATCTCCGAGGTCATCCCCGTCTTCTCTCGCAAGCCGATCTTCGGCTACAAGGCGATCGCGGCCTCCACGGCGACGATCGCGTTCCTGTCGACGCTCGTCTGGGCGCACCACATGTTCGCCTCGCCGTTGCCGATCGTGGTGCTCGGCTTCTTCATGCTCTCCTCCTTCCTGATCGGGATTCCGACGGGGGTGAAGATCTTCAACTGGGTCGCGACCCTGTGGCGGGGCTCGATCGTGATGACCACGTCGCTGTACTTCGCCGCGGGGATGATCGCGATCTTCACGATCGGCGGGATCACGGGGATCTTCCTCGCCGTATTCCCGGTCGATTGGCAGCTCAACGACAGCTACTTCGTCGTCGCGCACTTCCATTACACGATCTTCGGCGGGGCGGTGTTCCCGATCTTCGCCGGGCTGTACTACTGGTTCCCGAAGATGTCGGGCCGGATGCTGAACGAGCGCGCCGGCAAGCTGTCCTTCTGGCTGATCTTCATCGGCTTCAACATGACCTTCTTCGTCCAGCATGCCCTGGGCCTGTCCGGGATGCCACGACGCGTCTACACCTACCAGCCGGGTCTCGGCTGGTCGACGTACAACGTGATCTCGACGATCGGCTCGTTCATCCTCGGCGTGGGCGTGCTGGTGACGATCATCAACGTGTGGCGGAGCCTCCAGGTCGGCCAGATCGCCGGCCCCGATCCATGGAAGGGCAACACGCTCGAGTGGTTTACGACCTCGCCTCCACCGCCCAACAACTTCGACACGATCCCGCGTGTGCGATCGCTGGAGCCGATGCGGGACATCCGCCGGCAGGTCGAACGGCAGACCGGCGTACGTCAGAAGACCGGCGGCTCGGAGCGCTTCACGCGGGTGTAGTCTGCCCGCGATGAGGGTCTCGAGTGGTCGGCCCCGCGGGTACGCTTGCACCGAGAGTGGTCGCTGAGGGTGCCTGCCGAGGACGCAGCGAGCGTGGCGCATCTTAAGATGCGTGAGCGAGCGAGGACGCTGGCAGGTGCCGTCAGGGGCCGCTCGAATGCGGGCGTACTTGCGGGGGCGGCCACTAGCGTTGGGGCGGCGGCCGCCAGCCCACTCGCCGCTGCCCGCCGATTGGCGCTCGACTATCTGGCGCTGACGAAGCCCAAGGTCCAGTCGCTTCTGCTGCTGACGACCATCACCACGATGGAGGTGGCCGGGAGCCCTTCGGCCACGAGAATCGCGCTCACCTGTCTCGGCGGGTATTTGTCAGCGGGCGGCGCGGGTGCCGTGAACCACTACTGGGACCGGGACATCGACGCCCGCATGAGCCGGACGGCCTCGCGCCCCGTGCCGGCTGGCCGGATCGCGCCGGGGGCGGCGCTCGGCTTCGGGCTGGCGCTCGCGGCGCTTTCGTTCCTCGAGCTCTCGTTGACCATCAACGTGCTGGCGGCCTCGCTGGCGCTGGCCGGATTCGTCGGTTACGTCGGCGTGTACACGATGTACCTCAAGCGCCGAACGCCGCAGAACATCGTGATCGGCGGCGCCGCCGGCGCGATCCCGCCGCTCGTCGGCTGGGCCGCGACCAGGGGCTCGCTGGCCTGGACGCCGGTCTACCTGTTCGCGATCGTCTTCTACTGGACGCCGCCTCACTTCTGGGCGCTCAGCCTGCTGATGAAGGACGAGTACGAGCGCGTCGGGGTGCCGATGATGCCCGTCGTCCGCGGGGAGCGGGAAACCCGGCGGCAGATCCTGCTCTACACCCTGCTGCTTTACGCGATCTCCCAGCTACCGTTCTGCGCCGGAGCATTCGGAGGCTTCTACCTCGCCGCCTCGATGGTGCTCGGGCTGGCTTTCATCGGCGGCGCCGTGATCCTGTACCGCCACGCCGACCGCCGCTCTGCCCTGCGGCTGTACCTGTTCTCGCTGCTGTATTTGGCGCTGCTGTTCGGGGCGATGGTGGCCGACATCAAGCTGTAGGATCCGCGCCTCGAGATGGATCGGAAGCTCGCCCGCAAGAACATCCGCTCCGGCCTGATCGCGGGCGCGATCTGCCTGATCATGTTCGGGCTGACGTTCCTGGCCGCCGCGATCTACGTCCACCCGTGAGCGGAGTGAGCGGGACCGGCCCGGAGGACCGCGTTCCGCCGCCGGGCGAGGAAATCCACCTCCCCGGCCCCAGCCTGCTTCCGTTCCTGTCGGCGGCGGCGATCACGGGGATCGTGATCGGCACGACGATCTGGTGGGTGTGGTCAGCGGTCGGGGCGCTGGTGCTCGTCATCTGCGTGTTCAAGTGGGTCTCTGAGACGTCCAGAGACGTCGAGTCCCTCCCAGACGAGCACACGCACTAAGCGCGTCTAGACGAGGCGCGGGGCCTGCTAGGAGGCAGCCGCGGCCGGGACGTCGCAGCTTGCCCCGTCTCCGGTCCAGCACCTCACGATGTCCCGCATCGAGAGGACGCCGCAGAGCTCGCCGGAGTCCACGACGACCAGGTGGCGGAACCCTCCGCGGACCATCGCGGCTGCCGCCTGCTCGAGCGACCAGTCGGGGGACGCAAACGTGAGCTTGGCGGTCAGGTGCTGGGCCACCAGCTCCGTGTTCGGGTCTTCGCCCAGGGCCACGGACTTGAGGATGTCCCGCTCCGTGATCACGCCCGGGCCGGGGGCTTCGGGATCGTTCACGACTGCCGCGCCCACGTTGCGCCGGTGCATCGCGGAGGCCGCCTCGCGCAGCGTATGCCCAGGCCCGATCGTGAGTACGACGCTCGACATCCCCTCGCGCACTTGCATGGCATCTCCCGGCTCGCTTGCAACTTTTGCCGCAATCATACCCAGCTCGGAGGTGGCGTCAGAGACGTGAGGAGATCCGCGCGTTCGTCGCCGGAAACGCATAGGATGCGGGCCCTCAGATGCGCACGGGCGAAGCGGACAGAATTGCGTAACCGGCCTGTTCTGCAGATGATCCTGATCGGGGTGATCGGGGTCGCGATCCTGATCCCAATCGCGTTGGTGATCCCCTGGTTCCCTGCCAACGCCTCCAAGCAGGCGGGCAACGTCCACACGCTGTACAAGGTGCTGCTGATCGCCACGGTGCCGATTTTCGTGCTGGTCGAGACCGTTGTGCTGTTCTCGGTCTGGAAGTTCCGGATGCGGCCGGGCGAGGAGGAGAAGGACGGGCCCCCGATCCACGGCAACACCCGGCTCGAGGTCGTTTGGACCGTGCTCCCGGCCTGTCTGATCCTCGGCCTGTGCGCCTACGCCTACACCGTCCTTCGCTCCAACGAGAAGAACAAGCCAGGCGCGATGACCGTGAACGTCACCGCCCGCCAGTTCGGGTTCGAGTTTTCCTATCCTGGCCTGGACGGGAAGAACGTGGTCTCGCCGGTGCTGTATCTGCCAAAGGACAAGCCGATCGTGTTCAAGCTGCGCTCGCTTGACGTGATCCACAGCTTCTTCGTTCCAGAGTTCTCCGAGAAGATCGACGCGGTGCCGGGCATCACGACGACCCTCCGGGTAACCCCGACGCGGCTCGGCACCTATCCGGCCGAATGCACGGAGCTCTGCGGCCCCGGACACTCCCTGATGCGCGCCACCGTTCACATCGTCGCTCCCGCGACCTTCCAGTCCTGGGTCAGCCGACAGCCCTCGAACGGGACCCCGCCGCTCGGCACGCCGCCGGCCAGCGCGGCAGAGCCCGGTGAGCCAGGCGCGCCGTCCAAGTCGGCGCCGAGCACGAGCAGCTCCTCGACGAGCACGTCATCGACGCCCACCGCGGCCGCGGGCAAGGCGGTCTTCACCCAGACCGCCTCGCCGACGTGCAGCACATGCCACACGCTCGCGGCCGCGGCCGCGACCGGGACCGTCGGCCCGGACCTCGACACCCGCCTGAAGAGCGACTGCGCGAGCGCCGCTTCCAAGCGCATCCGCGGCGCCACGCTGCAGAAGTGCATCTACACCGCGATCACCAACCCGTACGCCTACATCCCCTCCGGGTATCAGAAGGGCATCATGCCCTCGAACTTCGCCAAGACCTTGACCGGGGCCCAGATCCAGTCGCTCGTCACGTTCCTGTCGAGCGCAGCAAAATGATGGAGATCAGCTGATGGCCACCACCGCAGAGGCAATCCCGCACACGCAGCCGGCACCGAGCCGGACCCGCGTCCCGCTGCCGCCCCGGCTCAGACGCCCCGGCTGGTATCGCGCGGCCATGTGCAGCGTGGTCGGTCTCGCGTTCGCCCTGGGGATCACGGCGCTGATCCGCTTCCTCGAGCACCAGCATCCGGTGATCGACGGGCACGCGATCACGATCGTCGGCCTGTTCTCGGCTCCGCTCGGGTTCCTGCTCGGGATCGGGACCTGCGACTACTGGCTGTACTGGGCCGCGGGCCGCCCGACGAGGCCCGAGGATCACTCCGGACACGGCGCCTACAGCTGGCGGGACTACTTCCGCGTCAACACCGACCACAAGGTGATCGGGATCCAGTACACGGTCACCTCGTTCTTCTTCCTGTTCGTGGGTGGGCTGCTGGCGATGCTGATCCGGGCCCAGCTCGCCAAGCCCGGCATGCAGTTCCTCACCCCCGCGCAGTACAACGGCGTGTTCTCGGTCCACGCCACGGTCCTGATCTTCCTGTTCGTGATCCCGGTGTTCGCCGGCCTCGCCAACTTCGTGCTGCCGCTGATGATCGGTGCGCCGGACATGGCGTTCCCGCGTCTGAACGCCCTGTCGTACTGGCTCCTGCCGCTGGGCGGCGTGATCATGATGTTCAGCTTCCTGGCGCCGGGCGGGTCGTTCGCCTCGGGCTGGACGGCCTACGCGCCGCTGTCCACGACGATGCCGCTCGGGCAGCTGTTCTTCTCGATCGGGGTTCAGTTCGCCGGCTTCTCGTCGATCTTCACCGCCCTGAACTTCCTGGTGACGATCATCACCATGCGCGCACCCGGCATGAGCTTCTTCCGGATGCCCCTGCTGGTGTGGGCGAACTTCTCCACCTCCCTGCTGGTTGTGATCGCCACCCCGTTCATCGCCGCCTCGCAGTTCTTCGTGCTGCTCGACACGGCGCTTCACTTCCACTTCTTCGACGCCTTCGTCGGCGCCGGGAACGACGGCAACGTGATCATGTACCAGCACGTTTTCTGGTTCTACTCGCACCCGGCCGTGTACATCATGATGTTGCCCGGGTTCGGGATCATCTCGGAGATCATCGCCGTCAAGGCCCGAAAACCGATCTTCGGATACCGGATGATGGCGTTCTCGCTGTTAGCCATCGTCGTGCTCGGGTTCACCGTATGGGCGCATCACATGTTCGTCTCGGGCATGTCGCCCTGGATCCGGATCCCGATGATGATCACGACCGCGATCATCGCCATTCCCACGGGGATCAAGATCTTCTCCTGGCTGGCGACGCTGTGGCGCGGGGTCCTCCATCTCGACACGCCGATGCTGTTCGCGCTCGGCTTCTTGACGATGTTCACGCTCGGCGGGATCAGCGGCGTGATGCTGGCGATGATCCCGTTCGACGTCCACGTCTCGCAGACGTACTTCATCGTCGCCCACATCCACTACGTGCTGTTCGGCGGGTCGCTGTTCACGATCTTCGCCGGCGTCTACTACTGGTTCCCGAAGATGACCGGGCGGATGTTCGACGACCGCCTGGGCAAGTGGCACTTCTGGATGACGTTCATCTTCTTCAACCTGACGTTCGGTCCGATGCACCTGATCGGGATCCAGGGCATGCCACGGCGCGTGGCGGAGTACGCCGCGAAGTTCGCCGCCTGGAACCTGTTCATCTCGATCGCGGCGTTCATCCTCGGTCTGAGCACGCTGATCTTCCTCTACAACATGGTCGCCAGCTGGCGCCACGGCCCGCGGGCATCGTCGAACCCGTGGCGGGCGCTCACGCTGGAATGGCAGGTCTCCTCGCCACCGCCCGTGTTCAACTTCGACGCGGTTCCCACGGTCGTCGGCGGCCCCTATGAGTACGGCGTGCCCGGAGCGGTGCACGGCATCTTCAAGTCTCCGGCCGAGGCCAAGGAGCAGGTCGCAGCGGGCGGATTCACCACACCCCCGTCCCAGCAGAGACACGAATGAAGACGATCCTGGTAGTCGCCAACGAGACCCTCGGCGGCCGCAAGCTGCTCGAATCCGTCCGGGACCGCGCAGCGAAGGGCGACGTCCGCTTCGTCCTCTGCGTGCCGCAGAACCGGCCTCGGGCCGGCCTCGTGATCTACGACGACGCGGTTCACGACGCCGCCCAGGCCCGGGTGGACCTCGCGCTGTCGTTCCTGCACGCCGACGGCGTCGATGCGGTCGGCGAGGTCGGCGACCCCGACCCCTACACCGCGGCCATCGATGCCGTCCACGAGTATCGACCCGACGAGATCGTCATCTCCACATACCCGGAGACGCGCTCGGGCTGGCTGCGCCGGGATCTGATCGACCGCGTCCGTGACGCAACCGGGCTGCCCGTGGAGCACATCATCGCGGACCCGGACACCGAGGGACTCCCCTTCCGGGTCACGCTCGCGGTCGCGAATCGCACCGCCAGCGGCGATGAGCTCCTGAACGTCCTGAAGGCCAAGGCCGAGGGAGACGCTGACAGGGAACGCGGCCGCCTGTTCCTCGTCGTCGTGCCCCAGGAGGGCGGCTACGGCCAGGCGGCCCGGCGCGCGCGGACCCGCCTGAAGCTGGTGCTCGATCGCCTGCACGCGGCGGGTCTGTTCGCAGCGGGGATGATCGGCGACCCGGATCCGTACACGGCGATCATGAACGCGCTGCAGTACTTCCGCGTCGATGACATCGTGATCTCGACCTTCGCCGAGACCAAATCGGGCTGGCTGCGCGCCGACCTCGTCGACCGGGTCCGCAACGCCACCGGCAAGCCCGTCGACCACGTGATCCACCGCGATGTGGCGGAGACGACCGCCTAGGAGGCCGGATGGAAGCCGCCTCGATCGCCCACGCCGAGCACCACGGCCCGCCCCCGGCGCACAAGTCCTCGCGGGTCGAGGCCCCCACGCTCGGGATGCTGCTTTTCATCATCTCCGAGGTGATGATTTTCGGGGCGTTCTTCACTGCCTACTTCTTCATCCGGGTCGTCACCCACGATCCGTGGCCGGCGCACGGGACCAAGATCCCCGAGGCGATCGCGGGCGTCAACACGGCGATCCTCCTCTCCTCCTCGCTCACGATTCACTGGGCGCTCCATTCGATCAAGAACGGCAACCGCTTCGGGCTGAAGGCGGGGATGGTCTCGACCTTCCTGCTCGGACTGACGTTCCTGTTCGTGCAGATCAACGAGTACGTCCACCTCGGCTGGGCGCCGCACGACACCGCCCAGGGCACGATCTTCTACTCGCTGACCGGACTTCACGGCGCGCACGTGATCATCGGGCTGGGCGCGCTTCTGATCGTCACGATCAGGTCGTTCCGCGGCCACTACTCCGCCGAGCACCATCAGGGCATGGAAGTGCCGGGCATCTACTGGCACTTCGTCGACTTCATGTGGGTCATCGTGTACACGGTCGTGTACGTGATCTGAGGCGCGCCCGGTCCCCGGCCGTGCCCCGGTTCCCCAACCCGCTTCGCTCCGAGGCCGAAGCGTTCCACGCGCTTCTCTACTTCGTCGCGGTGCTCGCCGCGATCGTCGTGATCGTGGTTGTGGTCAAGGCGCTGACCTAGCCTCGGGAAGGCCGAAGGTTCAGGCTTCGGCCAGGGCCACCAGCGTCCGGGCGGGCACCTCGAGCCGCCCGTCGGAGCCGGTGAACTGCGACAGCGTCTCGCGGATCGTGTTGCGGACCGCCTCCGCCTGCTCGCCCGTCAGCTCCTCGAGCGTCTGTGCGATCGGAGCCGACATGTCGATCGTCTCCTCCCAGAAGCCCTCGAAGCTCGGATAGCGCTGGTGGAAATCGACGTGCTCGACCCGCGCCGAGCTGAATCCAGCCCCGAGCAGCCGGCGCTCGAGATCCTCTGGATCGGGTAAAGCGAACGGACTTGGGTCGGCGGGGTTGGGAGGCGGCATCACGCCGTGGGTGACCAGCGCGATCACCGGAGCGGCCATCCACAGGTTGCGGTCCGGCCGATCCCAGGTTGCGAGCGCGAGCCGTCCGCCGTCGCGCAGCGCCGTCCGGGTCCGGCGCATCGCCCCGTCGGGATCGGCCATCAGCATGTACCCCCAGCGGCACAGGGCCGCGTCGAAGCTGCCCGGCTCAAGCTCTAGCCCCTGAGCGTCCACGACGACGAAATCGACGTTCGTCAGCCCGAGCTCGTCAGCCCGCCGCTTGGCGACCTCCACCATCTCGGGTGACTGGTCGCTCGAGAGCAGCCGGCCCTCCGGACCGATTCGCTGTGCCGCGATGAACCCCGTCTCGCCCGGCCCCGCGGCGAGCTCGAGCACGCGCTCACCGGGCTGCGGGTCGATCGCATCGACCAGCCACTGCGCGACGGGGGCGGTCTTCTCCCGGAGCGTCGCCTGCCGGCGCTCCCAGCCCCGCGCTCCGCGGCGCCAGAGCTCACGCTGCTGCTCGTCGTCCATCGCTCCCCGAGCCTGCTATTTCGCGGCGCTGGAGAGAAAGTTCACGAGCGCCGTGATCTCGTTCGGCTTGAGCTTCGTCCCGAAATCCGAGGGCATCACGCCCGCGGCGTACCCGGACGGCAGGTACGCGTACGGATCGACGATCGCCTTCTTGATGCAGGCGTCGAGCGAGGCGCCTCTGATCTTCTTCGAGGCCGGCAGGGCGCAATCGCTCTTCAGGTGCGTGTCCAGGTTCGGGCCCACGGTGCCGGTCGCGCCGGCGGCCGCGAGGGTGTGACAGCCCGCGCAGCCCGAGTTGGCGAACACCTGCTTGCCGGCCGTGGGCGAGGTTCCGGCGACGACGATCCCCTGCGCCAGCTGGCCGGTGTCCTTACCCGGGATCGCGGCCACCAGGCCCACGTACGCGGCCACGTCCTGGGCATCCTGACCGGTGTAGATCCTGGCCGGCATCGCGCCCTGGGTGTTCGGGTACTGGATCTGGTAATCGACCAGGCCCTGGATCGACGTGCTCTTGACCCCGTCGGCGCGGTCCTGGCGGAAGGCGTCATCGAGGTTGGGGCCGATCGTCCCCGTGGTTCCGGCGTGGGCCAGCGTATGGCAGGTCCCGCACTTGGCAGTGAACAGCTGCTTTCCGTGCACCAGGTTGTTGACGGGGTGCTTGAGCGTGCAGCCGCCGACCAGCACCAGCAGAAGCGTCCCCAGAAGCAGCGCCGCGAGCATGCGAGGAGTGGCTCTGACCATGTTCGGGCGCGCACTCTATAGAAGCCCGGGGCGTCGCTGCACTGCAACCGCGAGGCGCCGCGACGCACCCTCAGCCGCTAGCATGGCCCCGGATGCGCACGCGTCAGAAGTATCGGATGCGGTCGGCCGCGACCGGCAGGGAAGTGATCATCGAAGCCGAACCGAATCGCACGTATTTAGATCGTGAGACGGGCGAGAAGCTCGAGGTGGTGGCGGAGCTGCTGCCGCTTGCCCCCACCCCATCGGAGCTGCCTTGGTCGGTCGAGAATCTCCGCTTCTGCAACTGGTGCGACCAGCTCGCACAGAAGGACCTCAACGACTGTCCGCATTGCGGCAGACGGATGGAACCGCTCGGCTCCTAGCCGGTGCCGCTGATGAGAATGCGTAAAGGAGCCTCGATCATTGCTGCTTTTCTCGCCGGCGGCTCGCTCGCCATCGGTGTGGCGGCGTGCGGCGGCGGGGCACTCCGGCTCCACCGACACCTCGGGCGCTCCGCAGCTGACAGTCCCCACCGGCAGCGCCGCTCTCTCGACGACCTCCACGGGCACGACGACCACTGGGACGACGTCCACCTCGACCACCACGACCGGTGCCTCCTCGGGCGGCACCTCCGCCTCCGGCGGGACGGGCGGAACCAGCGCCACGGGCGGAACCAGCGCGACTGGTGGCACGGGCGGGACCAGCGGCGGGACGGGCGGTACGGGTGCCACCGGTGGGACCGGCGGCACAGGTGGTGGCACGGGCGGCGGAACCGGCGGGTCCGGGTCCGGCGGCGCCGCCCCGTAGGCGCTATTTCGTCTTCGGCGCGACCGGCGTCGTCAGCTCGACCCCGGCGTACTCGGCGCGCGTTCCGGGGTAGTTGCACAGATACCGCGTGCTGCTACCGACCGTCAGCTGCGCGTTCTGCTGTGTCCCGGGCTGCGTGCAGTTGAACGTCCTGCTCTGCCGGTAGGCGTAGAAGCTCGGGGCCAGGTTGTAGGAGAGGATCGGCGCCCACGTGGGGACCGTCAGCGCGAGCGTCTCGCCCTTGCTCACCGCGATCGGCGTCTTGAGCGGGAATTGGACGATGTACCCGAGGTAGCGCTGCAGGTTCACCACCGGGCTCTCTGCCACCACCGTCCAGCGGCTCTTGGCGCCTGGCTTCAGCACCGTGAGCGCAGCCTGGGGGGCGCCGCCGTACTTCGAGTTCAGCGTGCTGACGAACGACTTGGCGGTCGTCGCGTTGGTCGAGAGCTGTGCCAGCCCGACCGTGAACGCGACGATCTGACCGTTCTGCTTGACGCTCGTCGGAAAGCCGGACCGATTGGTGATCGTCTCGAGCGCCGTGGCCCTCGTCATCACGATCGTGCAGTTCTGGGGGGCCACCCCGCTGGGACACACCGGCGCCTTGACCGGCGTGCTCGTGCCCCCGAGCACGACGACCTTCCCGATCTGGCTACCGATCGGCGGGTTGCTGCTGGTAACCGCCCACGTCGTCGCCGCGCCGGCCAGAAGCAGCGCAGCGACACTCATTGCCACGAAAGAACGCCTCATGCCCGGGATTCAACACGATGAGGCGGCTGGAGTTGCGAAAACCCTGCAGGCGGGCGGCGAGGCACCCCTAAATCTTCGTGACGTTGACCGCCTTCGGCCCCTTGGGCCCCGCCTCCTCCTCGTAGGAGACCTTGGTCCCCTCGGCCAGCGAGCGATAGCCGTCGCCGGCGATGCCCGAGAAGTGAACAAACAGATCGCGACTGCCTTCGTCGGGGGTGATGAACCCGAACCCCTTGTCGTCGCTGAACCACTTGACCGTACCTGTTGGCATAACCCACCTCGATGCGCGCTTTTCACAAAACCCGCACCAGCCAGGCTGGGCCGGCGCCGGCGGGCGCGCAGGTCCCCGCCAGCAGCGCAGAAACGTATCAATCAGCGGCCCTGGAAGGTGGCCTTCCCAGAGCTTACTTTTCCAGCAGCTCGCCGGCCCGCTCGATCGCCTCCTCGCGGGTTTCGATCTCACCGGCGAACTGCGCCTCCTCCAGCTCCTCGAGCAGCCGTCCCAGCTGTGGACCCGGCTTTAGGCCCAGCGCCGCAGCGAGCTCGTCTCCTCGTATCGGCGGGCGCGGTGGATTGGCCACCCAGGCGAATGCTTCGCCCAGCAGTTGCCGGGCCAGCTCCAGGTGCCTGGCGATCGCCCGCTCGGAACCCGAGCCGCGAGTCGCCAGGCGGTCCGCGACGCTGAGGATGGTGACGTCGACCTGCACCGGCTCGCATGCCCGGAGGTATTTGTAGATGGCGCGCCGCGTCAGTGGAGCGTGGTGGACGAGGAATCCCAGCCGGAGATGGTGGCGGGCCAGGAGGCCGACGTGTTGGCGGAGCCGCTCGCTGGCTCGCAGCCGGGCCAGCATCTCGCTTGCGAGCACCGCGCCCTGCTCGTCGTGCCCGAGGAAGGTGACCCGTCCCTCGGACGTGACCGACCGCGTCCGCGGCTTGGCGACATCATGGAACAGGGCTCCGAACCGAAGCCCCTGTCCCCGGCTGAGCTCATCCGCCAGAGGCGCCGCCAGGAAGCGCCTGGCTGCCTCCGCATGTGGCCCCAGCGCAGGCTCGGGGTCGCGCTCGAGCGCGATCGCCTCGGCCAGCACGGCTCGCGTGTGCTGGTGGACGTCGAGGTGGTGATACGGGCTCTGCTCCACGCCCCGCAGCTCGGTGAGCTCGGGCAGGACCACCGCGGTGGCTCCCGTCGAGTCCATCAGCTCGAGACCTTCGAGCGCGCGCTCCGCGCTCACGATCCGCTTCAGCTCCCCAAAGACCCTCTCGGCAGCGATCCGCTCGAGTCCGGGAACGCCCCTCGACGCTGCCGCCGCCGTCTCCCGCTCCACCTCGAACCCGAGCTCGCAGGCCAGCCGCGCGAGGCGCAGCGTCCGCAGTGGATCCGCCTCGAAGGCGGCAGGCGAGACCATCCGCAGCCGCCTGGCACGCAGGTCCTCCAAGCCCCCGAACGGGTCGACCTGCGCTCCCGATCCCAGTCGCTCGGCGAGCGCATTGATCGTGAAATCGCGGTTCGCAAGATCGGACTCGAGCGATCCGCCGGAGAGCGGCAGCACATCGAGCTGCCAGCCCTGCTTGCGGGACACGACCCTCCAGGCGCCGAACTTTTCCGAGAGCTCGAACGCGTGGCCTTTGGTTGCGCCGGCGAGCGCGGTGGCGATCTGCTCCGGATCGCCCTGGACCGCAACGTCGAAGTCGCTCGTGGGACGGCCCAGCAGCCGATCCCGGAGCGCTCCGCCCACGAGCCAGGCGTCGGTGGTGATCGCCGCGAGCGCCTCGAGGGGGTCGCTCAACCTGGTGACGCTCCCCGCGTGTATTCCCTCGGCACGCGGGCGGAGATCCCGCACACGACCTCGTAGTTGATCGTGTCGATGCGCTTTCCGAGGTCTTCTGCCGTCTGGCGCTCGTCTCCGTCGCACCCGATCAAGGTCGCGACGGCGCCCGGCTCGAACCTCGGCTCCGGACCGGCGTCAATCGTGATGTTGTCCATGCTCACCGTGCCGACCAGCGGGTACCGGGCTCCGCCGATCAGCACGTCGCAGTTGTTCGTCAACGCGCGCCTGATCCCGTCCGCGTAACCGATCGGAAGCGTCGCGATCCAGGTGTCTCGCTCGGCGATGAACCGGCGTCCATAGCCGGCGCTCTCGCCCGCCCGCGCAGGCTTCAGCGCCGCGACGTACGAGCTCAGCTCGAGCGCCGGCTCGAGGCCGTGTGCGAACGGATCCTCGTTCATCGGATCGCAGCCGTAGACCGCGATCCCGCAGCGCACGAGGTCGAAGTGGCTCTGGTGGGCGTTGAGCGTCGCGGCGCTGTTGGCGGCATGGATCACAGCTTCCGGGGCGCGCTCCCGGACCGCCCGGGCGAACGGCTCAAAATCCTCAAGCTGCCGTGCGAGGAACTCCGGATCGTCGTCGGCCGTCGCGAAATGCGTCATGGCCCCCGCCAGCTCGATTCCCGGTTCGCGGAAAGCGATTCGCTCGGCGATCTCGAGGGCGGTCGAGCGCTCCCGCGTGCCCAACCGCCCCATGCCGGTGTCGAGCTTGACGTGCATCCGGACGGTCTCCCGTGCGCTCGAGGCGACCTGGTCGACGAACCGCTCATCCCAGGCCACGAGATCCGCCTTGGAGGAGAGCGCGAGTGGCAGTTCGTCCAGGCTGATCGCCCCCATCAGCAGGATCCGCCTCTCGATTCCCGCTTCGCGCAGCTCGGCGGCCTCCTGAGCGGTCGCCACCGCGAGCCAGGTCGCGCCGCCGGCCAGGGCCGCCCGCGCGGACGGCACGGCTCCGTGCCCGTACCCGTTCGCCTTGACGACGGCACACAGCTCGGCGCCCCCGCGAAGCTCTCCCCGCAGCCGCGCGACGTTACCTTCGATCGCCCCGAGATTGACGCGGGCCAGTGCGCGTTTCGGCACGGCGTCAGCGCTCCCCGTCGCGGAGCACGGCCGGCAGCCGCGCGATCACGTCCGAGGCGATGACGCCCTCCGGCCCGACCTCCCCCTCCGCCAGCTGTCCAGCCTCCGCGTGTACCAGCACCCCCGCGCAGGCCGCATGGAACGGATCCATCGATTTCGCCAGCAGCGCGCCGATGACGCCGGAGAGAACGTCCCCCGTGCCCGCGGTGGCGAGGGCCGACGAGCCACCGGGGTTGACCGCCGTACGCCCGTCCGGCGCGGCGACGAGCGTGTCGTCGCCCTTCAGCACAACGATCGCCTGCGCCTCGCGTGCTGCCCTCCTGGCGCTCTCGAGGCGTTTGGCGGCGACCGCGCCGCTGTCCGTCTCCAGGAGCCGCGCCAGCTCGCCGGCGTGCGGGGTGAGGACCGCGGGCGCGTTCCGGCCCGCCAGGGAGTCGAGCCGGCCGGCGTGGGCGTTCAGTCCGTCGGCGTCGAGTAGCAGGGGCCGTGGCGCCTGTGCCGCGATCCGGCGGGCGACCTCGAGCGCCTGCTCGGTCCGTCCGAGCCCCGGCCCGAGGACCAGCGCATCGGCTCGCTCGCAGCGCTCGATCACCTGTTGCACCGCCTCGCCCGTCAGCGACCCATCGTCGTCCGGAAGCGGCACGCTCATGACCTCGAGCAGGCGCACCTCGAAGATCTGGTTCAGGCTGGCGGGGACGAGAACGGTGACGTATCCCGCACCGGCGCGCATGGCCGCCTCTGAGGCCATGCTGGGGGCTCCCGTCAGCCCGATGGACCCGCCGCACACGAGCACGCTTCCGGCTGCGAACTTGGTCGACTCCCGGCCCCGTCGGGGGATCCCATCGGCCACCCGCCCGGAGATCAGGCCGATCTGGGGAGTCCCCGGCCCCCCTTGGGGGATACCGATGTCGACCACGCGCACCGCGCCCGCGCACGCCTTGCCGGGCGCGATCCATAGCCCGGGCTTCGCCGCGTGGAACGTCGCGGTGGCGGTGGCCCTGACCGCGCTTCCCCCGACCTCGCCGCTGGATCCGTTGACGCCGCTTGGCACATCGCAGGCGATCACTTCCGGGCATCCGGCGGCGTTGATCGCCTCGATCGCGCTCGCTGCCGGCTCCCGCGGTACCCCGTCGAAGCCGGTGCCGAGGATCGCGTCGACGACCGCGGCGGCACCGGCCAGGCCCTGGCGGGCAAACGGCTCCGGGGACGGTCCCGGCAGGCGTTCGAGGTTGTGCCTGGCATCGCCCCGGTACTCGTCGGGATCGGCGAGCAACAGGACCCGGACCTCTCGCCCGTCGTCACGGAGCAACCGCGCCGCGACGAAGCCGTCGCCGCCATTGTTGCCCTTCCCGCTCACGACCACGATCGGCCCCTCCGGCGCCCGCTCGGCGACCAGCGCCGCGAGACCGAAGCCGGCGCGCTCCATCAGCTCCGTGCCGGGGATCCCGCGCTCGGAGATCGCCCACTCGTCGAGCGCGCGCTGCTCGGAGGCGTCGGGCAGCGGTTCGAGCCAGTCAGGTAGTGGGGTCACCCCGCGGAAGCTATCGCGACGGCCGCGGCCTGCTCCGCCGTATGCGTGAGTGAGACGCTGACCTCGACGCCCAAGGCCGCGGCCCGCTCGGCGGCAGAGCCGGAGAGCCGTACGGCCGGCGGCCCGCCGCCGCCGACGATCTCGACGTCGCGGAAGCTCCAGGCCTCGAGTCCCAGCGCCTTCGCGACGGCCTCCTTGGCGCAGAACCGTGCCGCGAGGTGCTCCCCTGGCCGCGCCCGGGCCGAGGCATAGGCGCGCTCGGAGTCCGTGAACAGGCGCTGCGCGAGTCGCGGCCGTCGCTCGATCGCCCGCTCGAGTCGGCCGATCTCGAGCATGTCGATGCCGACCCCGATCTGGTCGCCGGGGATCACTCGACGGTTACGGTCTTGGCCAGGTTGCGGGGCTGATCGACGTTCAGTCCCCGCAGACGCGCTACGTGGTAGGCGAGCAGCTGCAGCGGGATCACCGCCAGCAGCGGCGCGAGCAACGGCTGGGTCTTCGGGACGCGGATCACCTCATCGACGTGCTCGGTGATCTGATCATCGCCGTCGCTTGCGACCGCGATCACGTGCGCACCGCGCGCCCGGACCTCCTGGATGTTGGAGATCACCTTTTCGAGGACCGGGGATGTAGTGGCCACCGCCACGACAGGGGTGCTCTCGTCGAGCAGGGCGATCGGACCGTGCTTCATCTCCCCGGCGGCGTACGCGTCGGTCGCGATGTAGGAGATCTCCTTGAGCTTGAGCGCGCCCTCGAGCGCGGCGGGAAGGCCTGCGTGCCGCCCGATGTACATGAAGAAGTCCGCGCGATGGTGATCGTTCGCGATCCGCGCTATCTCCCCGGAGCCGTGCTCGAGGACCTCCGCGATCAGGTGCGGCAGACGCTTGACCTCACCGATCGTCGCCTTGAGGACATCGAGCGCAAGCGTCCCGCGCAATTCGGCCATCCGCAACGCGAGCAGATACAGGACGACCACCTGGCTGACGAACGTCTTCGTGGCCGCCACCCCGATCTCGAGGCCGGCCCGGGTATACAGAACGCCATCGGCGTCACGCGTGGCCTGCGAGCCCATGATGTTCGTTACCGCTAGCACACAGGCACCTCGATCGCGCGCGATCCGCATCGCGGCGAGCGTGTCGGCCGTCTCGCCGGATTGAGAGATTCCGATCACGAGATCCCCGGATCCGACTACCGGGTTCCGGTACCGGTACTCGGACGCGATCTCGACATCCACCGGAACGCGCGCCCATTCCTCGATCGCATAGCGACCCATCAGGCCCGCATGGAACGAGGTGCCGCAGGCCACGATCACGATGCGCCGTACCACCCGCAACAGCTCGTCGTCGGCCTTGCCCAGGTCGCCGAGGTCGACGCCGACGCCGCGGGCCGCGCGTTCGCCGATCGTCTCCGCCACCGCGTCGGCCTGCTCGTGGATCTCCTTGAGCATGAACGTCTCGTATCCCTGCTTCTCGGCGGTCTCGGCGTCCCAGCCGATCTCGACGATCTCGCGCTCGACTCGGTCTCCCTCCGCGGTCAGGAACTCGACCCCGCCGGGAGTCATCACCACGATCTCGTCATCGCCGATGTACTGGACGTGGCGGGTCTCGCGTAGAAACGCCGGGATTGCCGACCCGATGAACTGCTCGCCGTCGCCGCGGCCGACGATCAAGGGACACTCCCTGCGAGCGCCGACCAAGACCCCGGGCTCATCGGCGCTCATCGCGACGAAGGCGTAGTGGCCGCGCAGCTCCGAGAACGCGGCGCGCACGGCGTCGGTCAGGCTGCCCCGAGCGTGGTGGTGGGCGATCAGGTGGGCGATCACCTCGGCGTCGGTCTCCGATGTGAACTTGGCGCCCATGTCCAGCAGGCGGCGCTTGAGGGCCACATAGTTCTCGACGATCCCGTTGACGACGACGTGGATGCGGTCGGTCGTGTCGAAGTGGGGATGGGCGTTCTCCTCGCTCACGCGCCCATGGGTGGCCCACCTGGTGTGCCCGATCCCGGTGCCGGTGCCGTTGGCGCGCGCGCCCGCGGCCCCGTTGTCCCGCAGATGGATCGCGTCGCGCAGATTGGCCAGGTTGCCGACGGCCCGGATCGCGTCGATCCGGCCGTTTTCGAGCACGGAGACCCCCGCGCTGTCGTAGCCCCGGTATTCGAGCTTCTCGAGCCCGGCGACCAGCAGCGGGCGCGCCTGTCGCTGCCCAACGTAGCCGACGATGCCGCACATGCGCCTCAGATTAGAGGCATCGGGCGGCGTCGTCGCAAGCGGGCGCTCAGCCCAGCGCTTGCTCTACCGCGCTGGTCAGGCGCTCGCAGACCTCGTCGGTCTCCTGCTCACTCGGCGCCTCGACCATCACCCGAATCAGGGGCTCGGTCCCCGAGGCGCGCACCAGGACGCGCCCCCGTCCGTTCAGCGCGCCGTGTTCCCGCTCGATTGCGTCCCGCACGACGGCCGCTTCGAGCGCGGTTGTGAGTGACGAGCGATCCGGAGCGCGGATGTTGACCAGCCGTTGCGGGAGCTTCTGCATCGCGTCGCGCTCTGACAGATCGCGCTCTCCGAGCGCCTCCAGGGTCAGCAGCGCGCTGGCAATTCCGTCTCCCGACGGGCCGAACCCGAGGTCGATGATGTGGCCCGACTGCTCGCCGCCCAGAGCCCAGGCCCGTCGCCGGAGTTCGTCCAGCACGTAGCGGTCGCCGACGGCGGTTGTGGCGACCTCCACGCCGGCCGCCTCCATCGCGGTGTGAAAGCCGTAGTTCGTCATCACGGTCACGACGACACCGTTACCCGGGAGCCGCCTTTGGCCGCGCAGATGCACGGCGGCCAACGCAACCAGCTCATCCCCATCGACGGTGGTCCCATCGCGGTCGACCGCGAGCACGCGGTCGCCGTCGCCGTCGAATGCGAAGCCGAGGTCGTAGCCACCGTGCTTGACGCCGTCCACGATCTGATCGAGGTGGGTCGATCCGCAGCCCTCGTTGATGTTGCGTCCATCCGGGGCGTCAGCCAGCACGTCAACCTCCGCTCCGAGGCGGCGGAAGATCTCCGGGGCGGCGCGATAGGTGGCGCCGTTGGCGCAGTCGAGCAGGACCCGCCGCTTGATCGGGTGGAGCGACTGGAAGCGGACATGCAGCTCTCGGAGGTAGTCCTCGAGGGCGCCGTGGAGAAGCCGGACGTGGCCGATCCTCTCGGATGGGGCAGGAGGGTTCTCGAGCTCCGACTCGATTTCGTGCTCGGTGTCATCGTGGAGCTTGAAGCCGTCCGGGCCGAACAGCTTGATTCCGTTGTCCTCGTAGGAATTGTGGGAGGCTGAGATCACGGCCGCCATCTGAAAGCCGTGCCGGCGGAGCAACAGCGGCGCCGCGGGCGTTGGCAGTACGCCCCCGATCAGCGCATCGCCGCCGGAAGCGGTGATCCCCGCAGCGATCGCCGCCTCGAGCATCTCCCCCGACTCGCGCGTATCTCGGACGATGAGAACTTGGGCTCCCCCGCCCCCGTTGACGTCGGCGTGTGTGACCGCCGCGCGCGCCAGGCTGAGCGCGAGATCGGGCGTGAGGAAATGTCCCGCCTTACCACGGACACCATCCGTGCCGAACAACTCTCGTGGCATAAGCTCGTCAGCGCTTGGAGAACTGCGGACGCTTGCGCGCCTTCTTCAGCCCGGCCTTCTTTCGCTCCTTCACGCGCGGGTCCCTGGTCAGGAAACCGCGACGCTTGAGCTCGCCTCGCAGATGCGGATCGGCGACGATCAGCGCCCGCGAGATGCCGTGCCGGAGCGCCTCAGCCTGGGCCGCGACCCCGCCCCCGTGCATACGCGCAACGACGTCCATCCGCGATTCGTAACCGACGGTCTCGAGCGGTTGCCGAATTACGCGGCGGAGCGTCTCGCGCGGGAAGAAGTCGTCCAGCAGCTTGCCGTTGATCGCGTACGTCCCGCTGCCCGGCTTGAGGATCACCCGCGCGACAGCGGTCTTCCGCTTGCCCGTGGCCGTGTACCGCGCGCCCGCGGCCAGGTCAATCGCCGCGTCCGCGATCGGCTGTGCCTGGTCATCCTCGCGCTCCGCGCGCTCGCGCTCGGCGCGCGCCTCGGCCTCGGCTTCGGCCGCCGCACGCTCCTCCGCATCGAGGAACTCCTCACCCTCGGGGATGATGTCCGGAATCAGGTCGGCTCCCGGAATCTCAGGACGCTGCCGCGGCGCGAGCTCGGCCTCCTCCTCGGCCGGAGCCGCCTCGGTCGGAGCCGCTGCGGCAACCGGAGCCTCCGGCTCAGCCACGGGCTGTTCGGCTTCAGCCTCGGAGGACGCGTCTTGGTCCGAGGCAGTCGCGTTCGGAGCAGCGGCCTCCCCTTCGGAATCGGGCGCAGTTTCTGCCTCGGGCGAGGATGCGTCCTCCGGAGGCTCGGCAGTCGCGTCCGGAGCAGCGGCCTCCCCTTCGGACCCAGGGACGCCCTCTGCTTCGGGCGCGGAGGTGTCCTCCGGGGCTTCGGGCGCGGGTGCGTCCTCCGGGGGCGTGGGCTCTTCAGGGGCGGACGGGGTCTCTTCAGGCTCGTCGTTCACGACTCAATCTCCATCGGTTGCGGCTGCTGTGCTTGGTGGGGATGCTCAGGGCCGGCGTACACCTTCAGCTTGGTCAGCTGCTTGCGCGCCAGCCGGTTCCGGGGAAGCATGCCCTTGACGGCCAGCCGGATGACCTCCTCGGGGCGCCGGTCGAGCATCTCCTGGAGGCTGCGCGAGCGCAGGCCCCCCGGATAGCCGGAGTGGCGGTAGTAGCGCTTGGCTTGAAGCTTGTTGCCGGAGACCGAGATCTTCTCGGCGTTGACGACGATCACGAAGTCGCCCGTGTCCACGTGCGGCGTGTAGGAAGGCTTGCGCTTGCCGCGGAGCGCATCGGCGATCTGGGTCGCGAGCCTGCCGAGCGTCTGCCCGGTGGCGTCGACGAGCAGCCAGCTGCGCTCGCGGTCTGCAGGTGTAGCTACGTAGGTCTTCATGGCACACACAAGCCGCGCGAAATCGCGCGGCTCGGCGTGATGATAGTGCGAGCGGACGGACCCCGTACGCTGGGGGAATGAAGCCGCCCGTACTGGTGGGCAGAATCGCCTACAGGCTCGCCCATCGCCTGCTCCGCGTGTACTGGTACTTCGGCCGCCCGGAGGTCGACGGGGTCAAATGCGTGATCACCGATCGTGAGCAGGTGCTGCTCGTCCGGCACACCTACGGCCGCCGGGAGTGGGACCTGCCGGGCGGGGGAATGAAGCGTGACGAGCTGCCGCCCGACGCCGCCCGGCGGGAGATCGAGGAGGAGCTCGGGGTGGACATCGACGCATGGCGCTCGCTCGGAGCGATCAAGGCCAGTGCGTACCACAGCCGCGACACGCTGCACTGCTTTCAGGCCGAGCTGCGCGACCCCGACCTGACGATCGACAAGATCGAGCTCGCCACCGCGCGCTGGTTTCCGCGCGGCGGCCTCCCGCGCGACCTGGGGCGTCACGCCCGAAAGGTTCTGGCGCTCGCGGACGCTGACGGCATGCCGGACCACAACGCACCCGCTGCTGCGGACAGCGGCGCGTCCCGTTAGGCGAGGCCGATCCGGCGAGCGATCGCCGGAGGCGCGTCAACGCTCCTCCCCCTCCCAGTATTCGAGCCGTTCGATCCGCCCGATCACGCCAAGCCCGCGGAACGCGACCTTCCCGGAGCGCGGGTAGAAGCACATGTCACCGGGGTGCCGGGTGCCATACGCCAGGAGCTCGAGCCCATCGCCGCTCGCGCGGAACGCGTGCGCGACGCCGGTCCCCGGGGGCCGGGCGATCACGTGGCCGGCGCGGACATCCAGCTCCTCGTCGCCCAGCAGAAGGGTCCCTGACCCGCCCAGCACGACGAACAGCTCCTCCTCGAGCGAGTGGCAGTGGGGCGGAGCGGCGTATTTGTCCGGCGCCACGTTCACGTGCTTGAGGCCGGTGGAGCGCGAGCCGACCGCGACGCCCAGGTTGCGACGCAGCGACTCGACCCGCTCACCCTGCCCGAACGGCGTGGTGCCCACGTCCTCGATGTTCACGATCGTCGGCGGCCGTTCGCCGGGCTCCGCGGGCAATTCGGGCGGCCCCAGCTCCGACTCGCGCACGAACTGGAACGGCAGCCGCCCGATCGCGCCCGGCTCCGAGACGACCGCCCGCCGGCCGACCAGGGACATCCCGAGGCGCGGAAACCCAATCGCCTCGTCGTACTCGCGGGGGCCGAACGCGAGCAGGTCGAGCGGCTCGAGCGCGTGCACCGAGTGCGCTCCGCGGTTCGGCAGGTACGCGACGCAATCCCCCGCCCCGATCTCCGCAGTCCGCCCCGCCTGCCAGGAGATCCCGCGGCCCGCCAGCACGTAGAAGAGCTCCTCTTCGCGCCCGTGCTCGTGGGCGGGTGTCGACCAGCTCCCGGACGGCAGCTGGATCCGCCGCACCCCGATCTCTGCGCTTCCCGCCGCCTCGCCCAACCCCGTCCAGCGCCCGCGGATGTGTCCGAGGTCGTACTCCCGCGCCGGCGCGTCGTCGAAGTGGGTTATTCCCACTCGATCGTGCCCGGCGGCTTGCTCGTGATATCGAGCACGACGCGCCCGACTGGGCGGATCTCGGAGATCATCCGCGAGGCGATCTGCTCCAGCAGGTCGTATGGGAGGCGGGCCCAGTCGGCCGTCATCGCGTCATCGCTCGTGACGGCGCGGATCACGATCACGTTCCCGTATGTGCGCGAGTCGCCCTGCACGCCCACGGTCCTGATGTCCGGCAGCACGCAGAACGACTGCCACAGCTCGCGGTAGAGCCCGGCCTTGCGGATCTCGTCCTGGAGGATCGCGTCGGCCTCGCGCAGGATCTCGAGGCGCTCGAGGGTGGCCTCGCCGCCGACGATCCGGATCGCCAGCCCGGGGCCCGGGAACGGCTGGCGCCAGACCAGCCGGGTTGGTAGGCCGAGTTCGGCGCCAACCTCGCGGACCTCGTCCTTGAACAGCGTCCGCAGCGGCTCGACGAGCTCAAACTCGAGGTCCTCGGGCAGCCCTCCGACGTTGTGATGGGACTTGATCGTGGCCGCACCGGTGCCGCCGCCCGACTCGATCACGTCCGAGTAGAGGGTTCCCTGCACGAGGAACCGCACGTCCTCGAGCCGAGCGGCCTCCTCCTCGAACACGCGGATGAATTCGCTGCCGATTCGCTTGCGCTTCTCCTCTGGGTCGCTCACGCCCTTCAGCTTGGCCAGGAACCGATCGGACGCATCGACGGCCACGAGCGGCACCTTGAAGTGATCCCGGAAGGCGGCGATCACCTGCTGTCCCTCGTTCTTGCGCATCAGGCCATGATCGACGAACACGCACGTCAACCGGTCGCCGATCGCCCGGTGCACGAGCAGCGCGGCGACGCTCGAGTCAACGCCGCCCGAGAGCCCGCAGATCGCGCGGCCGTCCCCGACCTGGGCACGAATCCGCTCGATTTGCTCGTCGATCACGGAGCGCGCGCTCCAGGTCGGCTCGCATCCGCATACATCGACAAGGAAGTTGGTCAGCACCCGCTGGCCGTAAGGGGTGTGGACGACCTCGGGATGGAACTGGATGCCGTACACGCCGCGCTGCACCGATTCGAACGCCGCCACCGGCGACGCGGTCGAGGCCGCGAGCGCCGCAAAGCCCGGCGGCGGCTCGTAGACGGTGTCTCGGTGCGACATCCAGCAGGTCTGCTCGGGCGGGGTCCCCGCCAGGAGCCGTCCGGTCTCGGCCACCTTGAGCTCCGAGCGGCCGAATTCGCCGACCTCGGCGCCCTCCACCCTGCCCCCGAGCTCGCGCGCGATCAGCTGCATCCCGTAGCAGATCCCGAGCACGGGGACGCCCAGCTCGAGCAACTCCCGGTCGAGCGGCGGCGCGCCGTCGGCGTACACCGACGCGGGGCCGCCCGAGAGGATCACGCCCTTGGGCTGCCGCCTCGCGACCTCCGCCGCGCCGACGTGATGCGGCAGCAGTTCGGAGAACACGCCGCACTCGCGCACGCGGCGGGCGATCAGCTGCGAGTACTGGCCGCCGAAGTCGAGGACTAGGACCTCTTCGGTTGCCGTACCCCGAGGGTTGGTGGATGTTGACCCTAATAGTTCGGGAAAACTTCCATCAGCTCCCCCGTCCGGACGGGGCTGCACGGCCCCACGGACGCCGAGCGGAGCGAGGCCCCTAGTCGGCGACACCTACCGCCGCGCCCTTGGCACCCATCCCCACGCCCTGCTCGCGCTGGAGGTGCTTGCCCTCGGTCTGAAGCGCGGGCGCGACCATCAGCTCTGCGCGATTGAACTCCGCGATGTCGCGGTAGCCGCAGGTGGCCATCGAAGTCCGCAGGCCGCCCATCAGGTTGAAGGTCCCGTCGTTCTCGCGCGCGGGTCCCTTGATGATCTCCTCGAGCGTGCCGTTCGGCATGGTCGCCACACGGGTCCCCCGGGGCAGCGTGGGGTGGAAGGTGGCCATGCCCCAGTTGTAGCCGTGCCCGGGCGCCTCGTAGGCGCGGGCCAGCGCCGAGCCGAGCATCGCAGCGTCGGCGCCGCAGGCGATCGCCTTCGCGACGTCGCCGCCGTTGCGCATCCCACCGTCGGCGATCACCTTCACGTAGTCCCCCGTCTCGAGCATGTGCTGCGAGCGGGCCGCAGCCACGTCCGCGATCGCCGTCGCCTGCGGGACGCCGATCCCCAGCACGCCGCGGGTGGTGCAGATCGCACCCGGCCCCACCCCAACCAGGACGCCGGCGGCCCCGGTCCGCATCAGGTGAAGGCCGGTGTGGTAGGACGCGCACCCGCCGACGACCACCGGAGTCGGCGAGAGCTCGCGGATGAATTCCTTGAGGTTCAGAGGAGGCCGGGTCTCGTCGAGCGAGACGTGCTCTGCAGACACGACGGTCCCCTGGATCACGAGGATGTCGAGGCCCGCCTCGAGCGCGACCTCGTAGTGCGTGCGGACCTTCTGCGGCGTCAGCGAGGCGGCCGCGACGACGCCCTGGGACTTGATCTCCTGGATCCGCTCGGCGATCAGCTCGGGCTTGATCGGCTCCCGGTAGATGTCCTGCATCTCCCGAGTGGCGATGTCGCGCGAGAAGCTGGCGATCCGCTCCAGTTGCGCCTCGGCGTCCTCGTAGCGGCAGAACAGCCCCTCGAGGTTCAGGACCGCAAGGCCTCCGAGCCTGCCGATGATGCCCGCCGTCTCGGGCGAGACGACCCCGTCCAGTGCCGCGGCCAGCAGCGGCAGATCGAACCGGTACGGCCCGAGCGTCCACGAGATGTCGACATCGTCGGGATCCCTGGTCCGGCGGGAGGGGACGATCGCGATGTCGTCGAAGCCGTATGCGCGCCGCGCCTTCTTACCGCGGCCGATCTCTACTTCCATTCTGGAAATGTAGCCGACGCGACGGATGGCCCAGCCCGGGGCCGTGGCGCGAGTTCACCCAATTTCGGCCTTCGCCTCGAGTCCCTCCACCTCGACTTCGGCCAGCAGCCGCTCGACCCGGCTGGGCTCGATCACGCCGGCGCCGAAGTGCTGGGTCGACTCCGCGCCGCAGGCGACCGCGAACCGAAGGGCGTCGACCGCGCGCCGCCCCGTGTACCGCGACGCGACGTATCCAGCCAGGAACGCGTCCCCCGCGCCGATCGGCGATCGCGCCTCCTGCTCCTCCACGCGGATCCGCACCAGAGCAGGGATCCCGTCATCGAGCACCCGCGCGTAGCAGCCGTCGGGGACCGTCATGATCGCCTCGCGTGCCCCCAGCCGCGTCATCTCGACAACGGCCTCGGCGCGATCCTCCACGTCGTTGAACTCGTGCCCAACGAGCTCCTCCGCCTCGAGCTCGTTCGGCGATACCAGGTCCGGGTCGGCGCGCACGCCGAGGCGCAGGGGCTCACCTTCGGTGTCCAGCACGGTGGTGACCCCCAGCTTGTGCACGTCGCGAATCAGCTCGCCGTAAACATCGGGCTCCACGCCGCGGGGAAGGCTGCCCGCGAACACACACATGCTCGCGCCCTGCGCCAGGTACAGGAGCTTGTCGCGGAACAGCTCGAGCTCCTGTGAGGACACGTCGGGACCGCGTTCGTTGACCTCGGTGTGAAGACCGGTGGTGGGGTCGAGCACGGCCGTGTTCGTCCGCGACTCCTCGCGGATGCGGACGAAATCGTTGAGGATCGACTCGTCGGTCAGCGCCTCGACGATACGCGTGCCCGTGGCCCCTCCCGCGAGCCCCGTCGCGATCACCGGCTGGCCCAGGCGCTTGATCGCCCGCGCGATGTTGACGCCCTTGCCGCCGGGCATCGTGGTCTGATCCACCGTCCGATGGCGGCGCCCGGGGGTGAAGTTCGGGACCTCGAGGGTCTTGTCGAGCGCCGCGTTGAGCGTGACGGTGATGATCATGCCGGAGTCGACCGCGCGACTCGCTGGCCACGGCGGCGACGGACGAACGCGGCCGCCCCGAGCAGCAGGACGAGCAACAACAGGGTAGACGTTCGTGTCAGGAACCGGGCCGCGATCGTCACCGGGCTCACCGCGGGCAGCCGTTGGGCGAGCAGCAGCGGCACGCGTCCCACGATCCGGCTGCCGTCGAGCACGACGAGCGTCCCGACGCGAGCGTGGCGCGCAAGCGGCCCCGTGAGCCGATGCGGCATCTGCAGGCGCGTCCGCAGACGGCTCGAGTTCGGTACGACATAGCTGAACGACCGCCCCGCGATCACCTTGGCATGGAAGCCGGGCCGGTCGGTCACGGTGGGTCGTGCGACTACCTGATCAACTCTCACCGGGGTCGCCAGGTGATAGTTGGCAAAGCCCCAGCCCAGCAGCGCGAGCGTGTTCGCATCCCGCGACGCCTCGCTCGAGGTTCCGAGCACCGCGCTCACGAGCGTCATGCCGTTTTGGTTGCCGTCCGCCACGAGCACGTACCCGGCGCCGAGCGTATGGCCCGTCTTGACGCCGTGGATCCAGCGGAAGCGGGCGACGAGATCGTTGCGATTGGCCACCACGCGGACGTGGTTGCCGGTGTGGAGCGCCGGGTCGGTCATGCCGACGATCTGCCCGAACAGCGGATAGTGCTTGAGCAGATAGCTCGCGAGCTTGACCAGGTCGTTCGCGCTCGAGTGGTTGCCGGGCGTGTCGAGCCCGACCGGCGTCGAGTAGTGGGTGTGGGTCAGGTGAAGCTCGCGGGCGTCCCGGTTCATGAGCGCGATGAAGTTCGCGACGGAGCCGTGCCCGACGTTGTAGGCCAGGTCGTAGGCGGCGTCGTCGGCGCTCGGGACCAGCATCGCCTCGAGCAGGTCTCTGACTGTCATCCGCTCCCCCGGCACGAGTCCGATCTGCGAGTCCTGGGCGGCGAACGAGACGTCGGGGGAGGCGAACATCGCGTTCACCGACGCGTGCTGCAGCGTCACGAGAGCCGTCATCAGCTTTGTCGTGCTTGCGATCGGAAGCTCGGCGTCAGCGTTGACGCCATACAGCCGCTGCCCCGTGAAGGGGGCGACCAGGGTGGCCCCCCGGACGCTCAGCGTGGGAGCGGGCGGCTGGCGGGCCGCGCCGGCAGCGGGCGTCGCGGCCAGCAGCCAGCACGCAGCCAGGCATGCAGCCGCGCTGGCCAGCAGCGATGTCCGGCGGCGGGTCGCTCTCACCGCCGCAGCCTGATTCGCTGACCGGTCTGAAGCGTGTCGGGATTCAACGATTGGTTCAGCTGCTCGAGCGTAGGGAGGGCGACCCCTGTCTTGGTCGCGATGCCGGTGAGGCTGTCCCCCGGCTGGACGGTATAGAAGGCCGCCCGGGCGTACCTCCCGCGAGCCCGGGGGGCCCGCTTGTGCGGCTGCACCGAGGTGTGCTTGGACGAACTCCCGCCGAGGTGCCCGGACACGACAACGTAGGTCCCGGCGACGGTCGCAGCTAGCGCAATCGGTGCCAGATACCGCGCGGGGGTCCGACCCAGCATCGCGTACCCATGATATTGCTCACGCGGCGGAATCCACGCCGGCTCATACGCCGAGGTCCCAAGCCAACGTGCGCAGCCGTCCGGCCTCCTCGCGCGCCGCGCCCGCGGGGTCCCCGCCGGTTCGCTCGTGCGCGGCCACGATTCCCCGGGACGCGGAGATGAGGCCTCCAGCCCGGCCTGGCGCGAATGCAGGCGCCAGGTCCTCCACCCGCCCGCCCTGGGCGCCGACCCCGGGCAACAGGAACACGGTGTTCGGCATCCGCTCACGCAAAGACGCGAGCCGCTCCGGCGCAGTCGCTCCCACGACCGCCCCGACGTCTGCGAGGCCCGCGCTGCCTACTCCGGGGGCGCCTAGCTCGGCCACCATCTCCGCCAGCCGGTCAGAGACGATCCCGCCAGAGCGAAGCGGCCGTTCCTGTACGTCGGCGGCACCCGCGTTCGACGTCCGAACCAGCACGAACAGCCCGGCTCCGTGCTCGCGTGCCGAGGCGACGAAAGGCTGAAGCGAGTCGGCCCCCAGCAGGGGATTGACCGTGATCGCGTCGACCCCGAGCCCGTCGACCGGGCCATAGGGGGTGGGGGTCGAGCCAAAGAACGCCTGGGCGTATGCGCCGGCGGTGATGTCGATGTCGCCCCGCTTGCCGTCGGCGATCACCAGCAGGCCATGCCGCCTGCCGCGATCGACGACCTCCCCCAGTGCGGCCCAGCCCGGCGCTCCGAGCCGCTCAAAGCACGCGACCTGAAGCTTGACCGCGACGCAGTGCTCCGAGACCGCGTCGATCACCAGGGCACAATGCGTCGCGACCGCGAACGCCGCGCGGGCGCCCGTCGGCGCATCTCCGAGCTCTGTGTCGGCGAGCTCGAGCGCGCGCGGCCACAACCGGACCGGATCGGGATCTAGCCCGAGGACGATCTGCGACGCCCGTTCGGATACGCACCGCGCGAGGCGATCTCCGAATCGTTCGGCGTCACCGACGCCCGCGGCCATGTCCGCGCGCGCGGCAGCGGAGGACAGCGCTAGGACTTGACCGCCTTCTTGAGTGCCGCCCCGGCACTGAATTTCGGCACGCGGGAGGCCTGGATGTAGATGCGCTCTCCGGTCGCGGGATTGCGACCTTCGCGGGCGCTCCGGTTGGACACGCTGAACTTGCCGAAGCCGGAGAAGACGACCTCGCCCCCGCGCCGAAGCGTGGACTCAACCGTCTCCAGGAATGCGTCTACGGCATCGCCCGCGTCCTTCTTGCTCAACCCGGCGCGGTCTGCGACCTGGTCGACGAACTCAGACTTGGTCACTTGCTCTCCTCCTTCGAGGGTGGTGGGAAGGCTCGAAGCTAACACGGGCATCGGACGACAAACGAGCCCTGACGGGGGGCGATTCCCGCATTTTGCGCAAAAAGCGTCCCAAGAAAGCGCTGTCGTCGGCCCCCGCCGAGAGAATAGCGGCGTGGATCTTGCCCGAATTGCTTGGTTGGTGACGGTGCTCGCGTGCCTGATCGCGAGCCTGATCCTGGTGCTCCAGGGCTACGTCGGGTATGCCGGGGTGACCTTCGCGGTGGCCGTTTCTGCGGCGATCAATCTGAGGTAGAGCCTGGCCCGGGATCGGGTGTCCTGCGGGCCGCTCCGGGATCGGGTGTCCTGCGGGCCGCTCCGGGATCGAGCACCTCCCCCGGCCGCACGCGGTCCTCGGGCTCGAGGTGGATCAGCACGTCCGCTCCCGCGAGCCTCATCCCGATCACGTCCTGAAGCTCGTGCGCGGTCCGGTGTGCATCCTCGAGCGAGGTCCCGCTGCGGAACTGCACGTGCAGGTCGACGTACCGCCGCGCGCCTGCCCGGCGCGTGCGCAGCTCGTGGTACCCGACGACCCCGCGCGGACCGAAGCTCTCGACCGCGTGGCGTATCTCGTCGACTTCGCGCCCCGGCAGCGCCTCGTCGACGAGCACCCGCGAGGAGCGGCTGAGAAGGCGCGTCCCGGTGGTCACGATCGCCGCCGCCACCACGAGCGCCACGACCGGATCGATCCAGTCGGCGCCGGTCAGCTTGACCAGGGCCAGCCCGATCAGCACACCACCGGATGTCAGAGCGTCGGTGCGCAGGTGCGCTGCGTCGCCCTCGAGGGCTGCCGAATCGGTGGCCCTGGCATTGCGGGCGATCACCGTCGAGACGACCAGGTTGGCGATCAGCGAGATGGCGATGACCACGATCCCCAGCGGGATCTGGTGGACGTGCCCGCCTTTGATCAGGCGCCTGATGGCGGCGAACGCGATCGCCGCGGAGCCAACCAGAACCAGGATCCCCTCGATCGCGGCTGCCAGGTTCTCGATCTTCTCGTGCCCGTAGCGGTGGCTCTCATCCGCCGGCTCGTCCGCCTTGCGCACCGAGAAGAACGCGACGATCGACGCGACCAGGTCGATGCTCGAGTGCACCGCCTCAGTCAGAATCGCCACCGAGCCGGTGAGCGTTCCCGCGATCACCTTGAGCAGGATCAGCGTCGAGTTGGAGACGATCGAGAGCGTCGCGGCGCGGAGCTTCAACCCTTCGGTCACGGCTGATGGCGCGGGGTCACGGCCGTTCGTGTCGCGGCCGGTCGGGTCACGGCCGTTCCTGTGAGAGCCAGGCGATCAGCGCGCGGGCGGCGTTGCCCCGGTGGCTGATCGCATCCTTGTCTGTGTCGGGGAGCTCGGCCATCGTCGGGCCGGCCTCGTCCGCGATCAGGAACGCCGGGTCGTAGCCGAACCCCCCGGCCCCACGCGGCCGCCGGGCCAGTCGCCCGCGGCATTCCCCGAAGAACAGCTGCTCGTGATCTGCGTCGACGTACGCCAGCGCGCACACGTAACAAAGGCCGCTGCCCGCCGGCGCCTCGCGCAACAGCTTGTCCAGATTCTCCTCGTCGGTCGCATGCTCCCCCGCGTACCGCGCGGAGCGGACGCCGGGAGCGCCGCCCAAGGCCTCCGCCTCGATACCCGAGTCGTCGGCGATCGCGGGGCGGCCCGTCGCCGCGGCCGCGGTCCGAGCCTTCGGAAGGGCGTTATCGGCGAACGTGGCGCCGTCTTCAGGCGGAAGCTCGATTCCGTCCGGGAGCGGGTCGAGTTCGATCCCCGCGGGGCCGAGCAGACGTTCGAACTCCCTGAGCTTGTGGGGGTTGCGGGTCGCGAGCACGAGCGAGCGCACCGCCATCGGGCCTACTTGGCGGGGGCGATGGCGGCCTCGTCCTGAAGCGTTCGCAGCACCGCGATCCCGTCGGCGGCCAGCGCCAGCAGCTCGTCCAGATGGGCGCGTGAGAGGGGCGTGCGCTCAGCCGTGGCCTGGACTTCGATCAGTCCGCCCTCGCCGGTCATGACGACGTTGGCGTCGACTTCGGCCGTCGAATCCTCGGAGTAGTCGAGGTCGAGCAACGCGGCGCCCTCCACGATCCCGCACGAAACCGCGGCCACGGTCCCCGTGAGTGGAGATCGCTCGAGCTTCCCTTCTTCGATCAGGCGGTCACAGGCCAGCCTCAACGCCACGAGCCCGCCGGTGATCGAGGCACAGCGGGTGCCGCCGTCGGCTTGCAGCACGTCGCAGTCCACGTAGATCGTGCGCTCCCCCAACGCCGCGAAGTCGATCACTCCTCGCAGCGAGCGGCCGATCAGCCGCTGGATCTCGACCGTGCGGCCATCCGGCCGACCCTTGCTGACGTCGCGCTGCTTGCGCTCGCCGGTGCTCGCGGGCAGCATCCCGTACTCGGCTGTCACCCATCCGCGCCCGGAACCCATGAGCCACCGCGGGACGCTCTCCTGCGCGGAGGCCGTACAGATCACGCGCGTCTCGCCCATCGAGATCAGCGCCGAGCCGGTGGCGGTGCGCACGAACCCAGGCTCGATCGTCGTCGGGCGGAGCTCGTTCGGCACCCGGTCATACCTCCTCGTCACGCAGCCACCCTTTCGCTCAGCTCAACGTGAACCACCTCGCCGAGGGGCATCTGCAGAAAGCGTGTGCCCAGCGCCTTGAACGACTCGACGTCCGCGGTGCACTGGAAGCGGTACTCGCCTTCCGCTGTGCGCGGGTTGCGCAGCTCGCGCGCGGCGAGCGCACGCTCGACGCTCCTCGCGACGCCCGCGCCGGCCGAGACCAGCGTTACCTTCGGCCCAAGCGTGCGCTGAAGGATCGGCGCACACAGCGGATAGTGGGTCGAGCCCAGGATCACCGTGTCCACCTGCGCTGCCTTCAGGGGCTCGCAATATCCCCGCACGGTCGCCACGACCGCCTCGTCGAATGGAAAACCGCCCTGGATGATGCCCGCCAGGTCCTGACAGGCGACGCTCTCCAGGTGGACGTGCGGGTCGGCGGCGCTGATCGCCCGCTCGTAGGCACCGTTGGCGACGGTCGCGGGCGTCGCCAGCAACCCGATTCGGCCCGTGTGGCTGGCGACGACCGCCAGCTGGGCGGCGGGCCTGAGCACGCCGATCACGTCGACATCGCGGCATGTCCGCTGGAGATGCTGTTCGAGGGTTTCAAGCGCCGCCGCGCTCGCCGAGTTGCACGCCACGACGAGCAGCTTCGCCCCAAGGTCGAGCAGATGATCGGCGATCTCTATCGAGAACGCCTTCAACTCCTCCTGCGAGCGATCCCCATACGGAAAGCGCGCGGTGTCGCCGAGGTACAGGTAGTCCTCGGCGGGGAGAGAGACGAGCAGCTCATGGAGAACGGTGAGTCCCCCGACTCCCGAGTCGAACACCGCGACGGGGTTTTCCGGCGCAACCGCCATCCGCGGCATGGTGTCACGTGGGCCCCGCCACCGTTTGATGCACATTCAGTTTCACCCCCTGAAACTGCGTGTACATCAAACAGCCCGACTACGCTCCGGCGACTCCACATGCGTGCGCTGATCGTCACCAACATGTATCCGAGCGCCGAGCACCCCGCGCTCGGCAGCTTCGTCCGTGACCAGGTCGAGGCGCTTCGCCGGCTTGACGGGGTGGAGGTCGAGGTGTTCGCGTTCGAGCCCGGCCGTGCCACCGGGTACGGGCGCGCGGCGGCTGAGCTACGACGCCGCCGCGCCGACATCGTCCACGCCCATTTCGGCCTCACCGCGTGGCCGGCGCTGGCCGCGCGTGGACGGAAGCGCGTCGTCACGCTGCACGGCACCGACCTGGCACATCCGCGCTCGCGCGCGATCACGCTCGCCGCGCTGCGGCTCTACGACCAGGTCGCGGTGGTCTCGGAACCGCTCGCTGGCGAGGTTCCCGGGTGGGCGGTGAGACGCGCACCCGCGATCCTGCCCTGCGGGGTCGACCTGGAGCGCTTCCGTCGCATTCGGCGGGACGAGGCGCGGACCACGCTGGGGCTCGACCCAGCGGGCCCGTACCTCCTGTTCCCGGCCGACCCGGCACGGCCCGAGAAGCGCTACGACCGGGCTCGCGCAGTGGCCGGCGAGGTGCCCTTGCTGGCGCTCGGGGACGTGCCCCCGGCGGACGTCCCGCTATGGGTCAACGCAGCCAACGCGGTGCTCGCGCCGTCCGAGCGCGAGGGGTTCGGGCTCGGCGTGCTCGAGGCGCTGGCGTGCGGCGTTCCGGTTCTAGCCACGCCGGTGGGCGTCGCGCCGGAGGCGCTTGACGGTGTCGCCGGGACCTACTGCGCGGCTTTCGACCTCGAGCGCTGGCGCGCCGCCGTGGCGCCGCATCTGGAGGCGGTCGACCCGCGCGTTGAGGGCCGCTCGAGGGCGGATCGGTTCTCTACCGATCGGATGGCCGCACGCGTCCTCGACGCCTGGCGGGCCCTCGGATGACCGGGGCGCTCCCCCCTCGGATGGCCGGGGCGCTGGCCCTCGGATGACCGGTGCGCTCCCCCTATACTCGGCCCGGCTGGACCACCAATGAGCGGCTTGTTAGAAAGCATCGCCCGCCGCCGTCGCGCGTCCGCGAGCCGCCGGCTCGGCCCTCCCCCCAATGGTTCGCCGCTGAGCGTGAACGGTGCGGCGCCGACCACGGAGGTCCCATCGCCGCCACCGGCGGATCCACCGCCCGCTCCGACGCCGCCGGCGCCACCCCCCGCACCGCCCGCGCCCACGCCCGCGCCCCCAGAGCCCCCCGCACCGCCCGCGCCCACGCCCGCGCCCCCAGAGCCGCCCGCACCGCCCGCGCCCACACCCGCACCGCCCGCGCCGACACCCGCGCCCGATCCCCCAGAGCCGCCCGCACCGCCCGAGCCCACACCCGCACCGCCCGCGCCCACACCCGCGCCCGATCCCCCCGCTCCAGACCCGGAGCCGCCTGCGCCTCGGCCGGAGCCCGCGCCGGCTGGGCTCGCGCCCACCCCCACTCCGGACGTCCAGGACATGCCCACGGAGGTCACGTACGCGCCGGAGGCAGTCGCGCCGGAGGTACAGGCTTCCCGATCGGTCCCAGAGGTGCGCCCCGCCTCAGGCGCGGACGTGATCTCCGCCGGCGAGGCGCCGACCTTCCTCGCTCGCGGACGGATCCGCCGACGCGCCCGCTACCTCCGCCGCCTGCGGGAGGTTCAGCTGCGCGACATTGGGGGGTTCGTGGTCGAGCTGCATCGGTTCGGGCGCCGGCGACCGGATCTGGTCGAAGCCAAGCTGGCCGGCGCGGTGGCGACGGACCGCGAGCTGCGAGCGCTTGAGCGAGCGCTGGGCGAGCCCGTCCCGGTCCGCGAGCTGCGGGCGGCGGGAATCGGGGGCGCGTGCGCGCGATGCGGTGCTGTCTACGGCAGCGGCGATCGCTTCTGCGCGTGGTGCGGCACCTCCGTCGGCCATGGGGCCGACCCAGATACGCCGAATGGCGAGGACGCCGAGGTATGAGCGCGACCGCCGAGCGATCGACAGAGGACCGATCGCACAAGGTCGAACGAACGTGCCCATCGTGCGGCCTGCCGCTGGCCGAGGACCAGGAATGGTGCCTCGAGTGCGGGGCCGCCACCACGATCATCCACTCGAGCCCCGATTGGTGGGTGCCGGTGGTCGTGGTCGTCGTCGTCGTCGCGGCGGCGCTCGCCGGGTTCATCTACGCGCTCAGCCGCGTCTAGCGCGGGGGCCTCGAACCCTGCGCCGACGCCTCGCCCCCCGGGGTCGATGGAAGTTCCTTACAACAATTGAAAGGTTCTTCCATGAACCCACCCCCTGGCGCCTACGCCGAACGCTCGAGCCCCGGCCACCACGGCGCCAGGCGGGCACAGGCCTCACGCGCCAGCGGCGCAACCTGCGCCTCGGGCGCGCGCGACTTTCTCTCTGCGCCGAGAACCAGGAGCGTCACCGCAACCGACCGCGCCAGCGGTTCGAGCGCATAGCCGCCCTCGAGCACCCCTCCCACCGGCACCGAGAGCTCCTCGCACACGCCCCTGACCGACGCGGCCATCGACGCGAACCCGGCCTCGGTCACCTCGCACCCCCCCAGCGGGTCGTCCCGATGCGCATCGAACCCGGCCGAGATCAGCACGAGCTGGGGCTCGAACGCACGCGCCAGCGGCACCGCCACGTGTTGCACGAGCGACTCGTACAGCGCGTCGTCGGCCCCGGCAGGCACGGGCAGGTTCACGGTGTACCCCGCCCCCTCGCCCGAGCCGGCGTCCGATCCGGGGCCTGTCCCCGGATAGAGAGGCGATTGGTGGATCGAGACAAACAGAACCGATCGGCTCGAATGGAAGATGTCGTTGGTGCCGTTGCCGTGGTGGACATCCCAGTCGAGGATCATCACCCGCTCAAGCCCCCAGTCGGCCACGGCGTGCTGCGCCGCCACCGCGACGCTGTTGAACAGGCAGAACCCCATCGCCCGTGATGCAAGGGCGTGATGGCCGGGCGGCCGGTGTGCGCTGAACCCGGTCGGGACCGAGCCCCCGAGCAACAGGTCGACCAGCTGCACTGCCCCACCGGCCGCGTGCAGCGCGGCCTCGAAGGATCCGGAGCTGACGAGCGTGTCGGGATCGAGGCGGCCCCGTCCGGCATCGCCGGCGGCCTCGATCGAGTCGATGTACGGCTCGGGGTGAATCGCCGCCAGCACACGCCGATCGACCGGCGGTGACTCAACTCGCTCGTACCCGAGCCACTCACGCTCCTCGAGCTCGCGCTCGATCGCGGTGATGCGCGCCGCCTGTTCTGGATGCCCGCCCGTGTCGTGCTCAAGCGAGGAAGGATGGGCAAGGAACACGGGGGCGTCTGGCATCGCGCAGTACCGTACTCACAAGGACGTGAGCGATCGCGATTCGACTGGAGTGTGCGTGGTGGGCGCCGGCGCCGCGGGGCTCTACGCGGCGTTGCGTGCCGCGCGGGACGGCGCGAGCGTGACGCTCGTGTCCGCGACGCCGCTCGCGGGCTCCTCCAGCTACTGGGCACAGGGGGGCTTGGCGGCAGCGATCGCGGAGAACGACAGCCCCGAGCTTCACCTCGAGGACACCGTCAAGGCCGGCCGCGGGATGACCCGGCGATCGGCGGCCGCGGTCCTGTGCGCGGACGCGCCCGCCGCGGTCGAGGACCTTGCATCGCTGGGGGTGCGCTTCGATGCCGATCGCCGAGGACGGCTCTCGCTGGGACTCGAGGGCGGTCACTCGTCGCGCCGGATCGTTCATGCAGGGGGGGCGGCCACTGGACGTCGGCTGATCCGGCAGCTTTCGGCCCTGGTCGCCGAGGATGAACGGATCGAAGTGATGGAGGACCGACGGGTGACCGCGATCCTGACCGCTGACGATCGGGCGGTCGGCGTGCGACTCGACGGCGATCGGCGCGTGCTTGCCTCCGCGGTGATTCTGGCGACGGGCGGCGCGGCGGCGCTGTGGTCACGCACCACCAATCCGGCGGGAGCGACGGGAGGCGGCCTGCTATTGGCCTACCAGGCCGGCGCGGCGCTCGCCGACCTGGAGATGATGCAGTTTCACCCGACGGCGGTGTCGGGTCCCAACGGAGCGAACGGATTCCTGGTGACCGAGGCCATACGAGGCGAGGGCGCCCACCTGCTCGACGCGTCTGGCTCCCGCTTCGTCGACGAGCTCGCCCCGCGCGACGAAGTGGCACGAGCCGTCCAGCAACAGATGATTGCGACCGGCGCGCACTCGGTCAGCCTGGACATGCGCCACGTCGACCCGGCGCTGTTCCCGAACGTCGTCACGGCGCTTCGCCGCGCCGGGATCGATCCAGAGCGCGAGCTCGTGCCGGTGGCTCCCGCCGCGCACTACATGATGGGCGGGATCGCGACCGGTCTCGACGGCCGCTCGACGCTTCCCGGCCTGTACGCCGTCGGCGAGTGCTCGTGCACGGGGCTTCACGGCGCGAACCGCCTGGCGTCCAACTCGCTCACGGAGTGCTTCGTTTTCGGGGCGCGCGCGGCGCGGGCCGCCATCGCCGAGCGGGAACCGGCGAGTCCTGAGGAAGTGCCGACGCCGGAGAGCACCCGCCCGCCGCCCCTCTCGCGGGACAGCCGCGATGCGCTGTGGTTGCACGCCGGGCTGGAGCGTGACGGCGCCGGCCTGCGGTCGCTGACCGCCGATCCCCATCCCCTCGTGCGGCTGATTGGCGCCTCAGCGCTCACCAGAGAAGAAAGCCGCGGGGCTCACCGCCGCCGCGACCATCCCCAGCTCGATCGGGCGCTGGATGACTTCCACGTAACGGTCAGAGCAGGAATCGAGCCTGCGGTCGAGCACTGGGAATAGCTGCGGCCGTCTGGACGCCTGAAAACGCCCGCGGCAAGCGTCCAACCAGAATCCTGCTTAACGTCAGATTAATAACTGCACCCGTCCATGCTTCATACGCCGGCGGGATACTCGCCCGCGCACGAGGGACGGCACCCGGCGGGAGAGCCGAAAGGAGCGAGTCTGCATGTACCGGTTCAGTCGAGCTATATACAAAGAGCTCGCGGGCGAGATCATTGAGGATCCGCACGGTCAAGGGATGTACACCAACCACGAGCGGGTGCTCCGCGCGTGCGAGGGCGCCGTCGAGCGCTTGGCGACGGACCGGCACTACTTCGCCCATCCGGCACGAACCCTGTTCAGCGACATTCGCGCTTACTTCCCGCTGAACTCGCAGGCGCGCCTCCTGCACGTGATCGAGCGCTACCTGGACTTCGCGGACGAGTTCCTGCGCAGCCAGCCCAACAACGGCTACGACATCTACGGCAACCCGCTGCGCTGCCGCGCCAGCACCCGCAAGGGGACGCCCTGCCAGCGGATGCCGCTGGCGCACAACGGCTACTGCCCCTCGCATCAGCACCTGGCTGAGACCGAGGAGCTCGAGCCCGCGATCGCGGCGTAGGGGCTCGAGCCCGCTTCCCGCGTAGCCGGTGCCGTCCGCGCAAACCGCGGGCGGCCACCCGGGCGGAGGCCTGTAGGGTCGCCGCATGCTCCTGGGTGTCGACGTCGGCGGCACGTTCACCGACGCGGTGCTCGCCTTCGAGGGCGGCGTGGTCACCGGGAAGGCGCCGACGACGCCCGAGGACCAATCCGAGGGCGTGATGGCGGCGGTCGCCGCCGTGCTCGAAAGAGCAGGCCGGGCCGCGGATGAGGTGGAGGCGTTCGCGCACGGGATGACGGTCGCGACAAACGCGCTGCTCGAGGGAAATGCGGCGCGCACCGCGCTGGTCGCGACCGAGGGGTTCACCGACCTGGTCGCGCTCGGACGCCAGAACCGCTCCCATCTTTACCGGCTGTGCGCCGCACGCCCGGAGCCGCTGGTGCCGCATGGGCTCCGCTTCGCGGCCCAGGAGCGCATGACACCCGACGGGGCGCTCAAGTCGCTCGCAGCCGATCACGCCCGCTCGCTCGCCGAGCAGGTTCTGGACGCTGAGGTTGAAGCGGTGGCCGTCGTCCTCCTGCACTCCTATCGCCATCCCGAGCACGAGTTGGCGATCGCGGACGCCCTGGAGCAGGCGGCAACGGACGTCCATGTATCGCTTTCGCACGAGGCGGTGGGGACATTTCGTGAGTACGAGCGTGCCGCGACGACGGAGGTGGATGCTGCCCTCTCGCCGCTGCTGCGCCGGTATCTGAGGCGTCTCGTCGAGCGAACTCAGAGCGAGCACCTGCCCGAGCCCGTCGTGATGCAATCGAACGGCGGGTTGATAGAGCCCGCGGCCGCGGCGCGCCACGCCTCGTGGACCGTGCTCTCTGGCCCTGCCGGCGGCGCCGCGGGGGCGGCCTTCGTGGCCCGGGAGGCAGGGACGCCGAACGCGCTTTGCTTCGACATGGGCGGCACGTCGTGCGATGTGTGCGTGGTCGATGACGGCTCCGTTCAAGAGCAGAGCTCCGGGGAAATTGCCGGTCGTCCGCTGGCGCTGCCGATGCTCGCCGTGCACACGGTCGGCGCGGGAGGAGGCTCGATCGCGTGGCGCGATCCTGGCGGAGCGCTGCGCGTCGGTCCACGTTCCGCGGGCGCCGATCCGGGTCCGGTCTGTTACGGCCGCGGGGGGACAGAGCCGACGGTGACCGACGCCAACCTCCTGCTCGGGTACCTGGCACCCGACAGCCCGCTCGCCGGCGGCGTCGCCCTCGACCTGGACGCCGCGCGAGATGCGATCGAGCAGCTGGCGAGGGCGCTCGAGCTCGAGCCGCTCGAGTGCGCCGAGGGGATCGTCCGCGTCGCCAACGCCGAGATGCTGCGAGCGCTGCGGGTGGTGACGGTGGAGCGGGGAATCGACCCCCGGGGCTATGCGCTGCTCGCCTTCGGAGGTGCCGGTCCGCTGCATGCCGCGGCGATCGCGGAGGAGCTCCAGATCAGCGAGATCCTCTGTCCGCGAGCCTCCGGCGTCCTCGCTGCGCTCGGGCTCGTGGTCGCCCAGCAGCGCCGTGACGTGCAGCAGAGCGTGCTGTTGAGCGGCGACCGGCTCACGCCCGAAGCCGTCGGCACGGCCGCCGAGGAGCTGAGCGAGCGGGCGCGCGCAGCACTGGGCACGCGCGATGCCGAGATCGAGATCGTGTACGACCTCCGCTACCGAGGGCAGGCGTTCGAGCTCCCGGTGCCGGGCGGTCCGGGCCCCTCGCTCGATGAGCTGCGCGAGAAGTTCGAGGCCCTGCACGAAGACCGCTACGGATACAGCGATACCGCGCAGGAGCTCGAGCTGGTGACGATCCGGGTGAGCGCCGTCACAGAGGGTGCGGACCTGCGCTTACAGGCCGAGGAAGGAGGCACCGACGCGGACCGCGGCAGCCGTACGGCGACCCTTGGCGGCGAGCAGATCGGGTTCCGGGTGCTGGGCGGAGCACTCGCCGCCGGCCTCCCGATCGAAGGCCCCGCGATCGTCGAGCTGCCCGAGTCGACGCTGGTCGTCCCGCCGGCCTGGGCCGGCGAGGTCGACGACACCGGCTCGATTCGCCTCACCCGGGAGGCGGCGGCACGGCGATGATCGATCCCGTCGAGCTTCAGGTGCTCACCGGTGCACTACGCGCGGTATGCGAGGAGATGGGGGCCGTGCTGATCCGCTCGGCGCACTCGGCGAACATCAAGGAGCGCCGCGACGCCTCGACGGCGCTCTTCAACGCCTCCGGCGAGATGGTGATGCAGGCCGAGCACATCCCGGTCCATCTGGGCGCCATGCCGGCCGCGGTCGAAGCGGTGCTCGGCGAGGACCACGCACCAGAGCGATCCTGGATCCTGAACGACCCATACCGGGGCGGTACGCACCTTCCGGATATCACGGTGATCACCCCGGTTTTTGCCGAGCACGAACTGGTCGGGTTTGCGGCCAACCGCGCCCACCACGCCGACGTGGGAGGCCCGACCCCCGGCTCGATGCCGGCTGACAGCCGCACGCTCGAGGACGAGGGCGTCGTCATTCCCCCGAGGGTCCTCGACGACGCGGCGATCGACGAGCTGACCTCCCGGATGCGCCAGCCCGAGCAGCGCCGGGCGGACCTGCGGGCGCAGCTGGCGGCAAACCGGGTGGGGGCCCGGCGGCTGGCCGACCTCCAATCACGCGTGGGGCGCGACAAGGTGCTGGCGGCCTTCAACGAGGTACTCGACTACGCCGAGCGGCGAACCCGCGCCTGCCTCCTCGAGCTCGAGGACGGCGACCGCGAGGCTCGGGACGTCCTCGAGGCGCGGGAAGGCGATCTCGACGTCGTGCTGAAGGCGACCATCGAGGGGGATCGGTTGACGCTCGACTTCACCGGCACCGCCGCCCAGCACGAGGGGAACCTCAACTGCCCGCAGGCGGTCACGCGCTCGGCCTGCTACTTCGCGATCCGCGTCCTGACAGATCCGGACATCCCGCCCAGTGCGGGTGCCTATCGTCCCATCGAGGTGATCGCGCCCGAGGGCTGT
Source organism: uncultured Actinomycetes bacterium (assembly GCA_963822725.1). Taxonomy (GTDB): domain Bacteria; phylum Actinomycetota; class Thermoleophilia; order Solirubrobacterales; family Solirubrobacteraceae; genus Palsa-465. The sequence continues at coordinate 258,710 of CAWGIR010000003.1, read as the reverse complement.
CTCTTGAACGCCCGTCCCCCGGCCGCGGTCGTCGGCGGCAACGTCGAGACCTCGTCGCGAATCGCGGACGTGATCCTGGGCGCGTTCGGGCATGCGCTCGGCCAGGGGACGATGAACAACATCGTGATCGGGTCGGAGGAGATCGTGTACTACGAGACCATCGGCGGCGGCCAGGGGGCCTGCCATGACGCAGACGGCCCGAGCGGCGTTCACGTCGCGATGAGCAACACGCTCAACACCCCGATCGAGGCGCTCGAGCTCGAGTTCCCGCTCCGGATGGTCGAATACTCGCTGCGACGAGGATCGGGCGGCGAGGGTCGCTTCAGGGGCGGCGACGGCGTGATCCGTGAGCTCGAGGCAACCGCGCCGTTGAGCTACTCGCTCCTGACCGAGCGCCGGCGCCACGCCCCTCCAGGCGCCGCAGGAGGCTCCCCCGGCGCCCAGGGACGCAACCTGCTTGACGGCGAGGAGCTGCCGCCAAAGAAGAGCGGCCGCCTGGAACCGGGGCAGCGACTGCGGATCGAGACGCCCGGCGGGGGCGGATATGGACCGCCGGGATTCGGGGTGGATTAGGGTCCCGGGATGCGCGTCGCGTTCCTCGGCCTCGGGATCATGGGCTCACGGATGGCCGCCAACCTCGCTGCCGCGGGATTCGAGCTGAGCGTCTGGAATCGGACTCGATCGAGGGCCGAGGAGTTCTGCCGCCAACACCGGGCCGAGCTCGCCGGGACGCCCGCGGAAGCGGCGGCGAGCGCCGAGCTCGCGGTGACGATGGTCGTCGACGGCGATCAGGTCGAGCAGGTGCTGCTCGGACCCGATGGCGTGCTCGAGCGAGCGCGCCGGGGACTGATCTGCGTCGACTGCTCGACGATCGGCCCGAGCGCCGCGCGTGCGATCGGCGCGCGTCTCGCCGAGCGCGGCGTCGCCATGGTCGACGCGCCGGTGACGGGCTCGGCGCCGCGCGCCGAGGACGGCACGCTGACGATCATGGCCGGAGGGTCGGCGGAGGACTTCGAGCGCGCACGGCCGGTACTCGATGCGATGGGCAGCCTTGTGGTCCACGCAGGGCCGCTCGGCGACGGCCAGATGGTGAAGGTGATCAACAACGCCGTCGCCGCGACCAATGCGGCGGTGGTCGGCCAGGCGCTGCTGGTCGCCGCCAGGGCTGGTCTTGACCTCGACGCCCTGACCGAGGTGATGGCCTCGGGTTCGGGCTCCTCGGCGATGCTCGAGCTGAAGGCCGGCCCGATGCGCCAGCACGACTACACGACGCTGTTCAAGCTCGAGCACATGCTCAAGGACGTCCGCCTGTGTCTGGAGGAGGGGCAGGCGGCCGGCGCCCCATTCCCGCTTGCGGCCCTTACCCGAGAGATCCTGACGGCGGCGATGGGGCGGGGACTCGGCGACGCCGACTTCGCCGCCCTGATCGAGGTGCTCGAATCGGACGCCGGGAAGCGGCTTTAGCCCGGCCGGGGCACTCAGGGGCCCGTTGCTACGGTTATGTCGCCTCGCTAAACCCGTAAATTTGCAGGGACATTTGGTGATTTCGCGAGTCTCGCGTAGAATCCTCGCCTCCCCGCGCGGTCGTTGCCGATTTGTGCGCGCGGGCCGATAAACCCCCTCCCCCTGAGTTGATAAATGCCGATTGCTTTTAAAGAATGGGCCGTCACCGTGCGGGCTCTTGCCGAAGGCGAGCAGCTCGTCACCCTGAGAAAAGGCGGCATCCGCGAGCCTGAGAAGCACTTCAAGCTCGACCACGAGCGGTTCTTCCTCTACCCCACGTTTGACCATCAGTGCGCGGACCTCGTGCGCGAGTCCCATCAGCCTGAGCTGTCCCGCGCGCTCGAGGAGGGCGTGTGGAGCGACGGCGAGCCGCCGCCGCACGCACTGCGTCGCGAAGTTCCGCTCACCCCACCCGACCGCGTGCGGATCCGGGCCTGGGCCGAAGTGGCCGCTCACTACACGGTCACCGACCGCCGGACCGTCGACGCCCTGTCTCCGTTCTACGTGTGGACGCCGGACTACGCCGAGAAGCGGCTGGCGTGGAAGCGCCGCCATCCGCTTCACGTGATCCTGCTGCGCACCTACCGGATCCCACGGCCGGTGACCGTCAAGGTGCGCGACGAGTACGGCGGCTGCCGCTCGTGGCTCGAGCTCACCCGCGACCTTCCCTTCGAAGGGACGCCGGTGCTCTCCGACGACGAGTTCGAGCGGGCGTCTGAGGAAATCGAGGGGATCGCCTCGGATCGTCAGCCGGTTCTCGTCTGACACATAACTCGATCCGGCGGCCCGACCCCGTCACGCGATGACCTGGGTCGAGTCGGTATCGCCGTCGTTCCGGGCCCGCCACGAGTCCGCGGACGCCGACGATGCCGACCGCGTCCTGTACTCGCTCGAGCGTGTGCGCGATCGGCTCGAGCGGCTGTTCCCGCGCTCGACGGGCGAGATGACCGTGGTGCTGCATCGCGGCGCGATCGGCCTGTCGCTGACGAACCCGCTGCTGCCCGTGATCTGGCTGGCGACCGCGCCGGCCGCGCGACGCTACATCGGGGGGTGGGTCGGCGTGCGGGAGCTCCACGTGCTCGCCCCGGCCTCCCTCCGGGCACGCGCCTCGAACGTGCCCGGTTCGCGCGAGATGCTCGAGCTGACACCGGCGGCGCTGTACGCGCGGCGCGTGATCGCGGAGAACAACCACGAGCTGCGCGAGGCTCGCCCCCCCGCGAGGCTCAGCCTCGAGCTTCGGTGGGCGTGGTTGCTCGAGGGCGGCGCACGATGGCTCGCGGGTCAGACGGAGCACGCCCGCCCGGCGGTCGCCCGGCGCCTGCGAGAAGGTGGCCGCCCGGCCTTCCCGCCCACCACGCGGGACGCCGCCCTGCTGGGTAGCACCGTGGTCGACCTTCTGGCCCGGGAACAGGGCGAGCGCGCCGCCGTGCAATTCGTCTCTCGGTTGCATCCCCAAGGTCCGCGCGCGGCGCTGGCGAAGGCGTTTGGAGGCCGTAGCGTCACGCACACCGAGGGTGCTTGGCGTTCTCATCTGGCCCACCTGGCCAGCGCGGGATGATCGGCTTGCGGTCGCCGGGCCAAGCGGATAGCGTCGGTCTCAGGAGATGTCCACGGCCACCGATTCGATAGCACGGCTGCGGGAGGCGACCGGCGTCACGCGCGGTCCGACGCCCTGGCGGACCATCACGCAGGAGGACATCGACAAGTTCGCGGAGATCACGGGAGATCATCAGTGGATTCACGTCGACGTCGAGCGGGCGAAGCGCGAGTCGCCGTTCGGCACCACGATCGCCCACGGCAACCTGACCCTGAGTGCGATCGACGGACTGCGGGAGCAGGTGATGCTGGGCGACCCGGCGGACCGTGAGCGGATCGCGCTCGGCGTCAACATCGGGTGGAACCGGGTCCGCTTCCCCGCGCCCGTACCGGCCGGGAGCAACATCCGCGCAACCGCGGAGCTGGTCTCGGTGGAGGAGAAGGGCGGCGGCTGGTGGGAGCTCACCGACCGCTTCACGATCGAGGTCGAAGGCGGGGAGAAACCCGCCTGCGTGGCCGAGAGCGTCGCCCGGATCCTGCTCCGGACGGACGACTGACACTCAGTGCGCCCGAGCGTGTTTGGGCAGCCAGAACACCGCCGCAGCCGCCGCGATCAGGAATGCCACCGCTGCCAGGAGCGCGTGGTCCGCGGCACCGACGAAGGCCGCCGCACCGTGTGCGGCACCGAGACGGTCGAAGAGCTCGGTGCCGACGGCGGCGATCCCGAGCGACATCGCCAGCTGCTGGACCGACTCGAGCAGACCGGACGCCGATCCCAGCTCGTGCGGCGCGACCCCGGCGAGGATCACGTCGAACATCGGGACGAACACCATTCCCATGCCGAAGCCGGCGATCGTCAGCGGTCCGGCGAGGTCCCAGGCGCTCAGGCCGCCGCCGACGCCTCCCATCACCACCACCGCCGCGCTCAGGCCGAGGGCCATGACCACGATCCCGATGTGCATCGTCGTGCGTCCCAATCTGGAGAGCAGAGCCGAGGAGGTGATCGAGCCGCCGATCGCCGCCACCGGGATCGCGACCGTCGCCACACCGCACTCGAGCGGCGTGAACCCGAGGCCGGTCTGGAACATGACGTTCAGGGCGATCATCATGCCGCCCATCGCGCCGATGAACCCGACCACGACCGCCAGCCCCGCGACGTACGGCCGCCGGCGTAGGATCGAGGGCTCGACCAGCGGTGTCCGGCCGAGCCGCGACCGGCGCGCCTGACGCAACCCGAACAGAGCCAGGACGACGGCGCCCGCGGCCAGCATCCCGAACGACCACGCCGGCCAGCCGTTCTCGCGGCCTTGAATCAGCGGATAGACGAGCGCGACGCCGCCGATCATCGCCAGCAGCACGCTGACCACGTCCGGGCGCGCCCCGGGGGTCGCGGGCCGATTGCGAGGGAGGAACCGGCGTCCGGCCGCGATCGCCGCCAGCCCCAGCGGGACGTTGACCAGGAAGATCGCGCGCCAGCCGGAGCCGAGCAGGTTTAGGTCGACGAGCCCTCCCCCGAGCAGCGGGCCGACGACGGCGGCGAGCCCCATCACGGGACCGAAGACGCCGAACGCCTTCTGCTGCCCTTCGTCTCCGAACAGCTCGCGGATCAGGCCGAAGCCCTGGGGGACCATGATCGCAGCGACCGCGCCCTGCAGCGCGCGGGCGGCGATCAGCGCGTCGGGGGAGGGACTCAAAGCGCACAGCACCGAGGCGGCGATGAACCCACCGATGCCGACGAGCAGTATCCGCCGGCGACCGAATGCATCGCCGAGCCGGCTGCCGAGGAGCAGCGTTGCGGACATGGCGAGCGTGTAGGCGGCGGTGATCCATTCGAGGTCCGCGTAGGAGCCACCGAGATCACGGCGGATCGCGGGGGCCGCCGTCTGGGCGATCGTCGAGTCGAGCAGGTCCATGACCGAGGAGACGATCACGACGATGAAGCCGAGCCACACGGCCCGGTTGCTGGGCCGGGCGTGAGGGACGGCGGCCGCTTCAGGGAGGGTGATTGTGGTAGCTGACATGCCCACAGGCTTACGACAATTGAGGTCAAGTTCTGTCCTCAATTGCCCTTCCGTGCAGGCCTATGCGGTCAACTACTGTCCGCAATTTCTGGCATCCTCCCGGATCACGATGGTTCAGACCTCCGCCCGGCTCCTCGCCCTCCTCTCACTGCTCCAGGTACGCCGCGAATGGACGGGCCAGGAGCTGGCCGACCGCCTGGGCGTCGGCTCGCGGACGATCCGCCGTGACGTCGACAAGCTTCGCTCGCTGGGCTATCCGGTCGAGGCCGCTCCGGGCGTCGCGGGTGGATATCGGCTCGGGGCAGGCGGCGAGCTGCCCCCGCTTCTGCTCGACGATGCCGAGGCCGTCGCGGTCGCAGTCGGGTTGAGGACCGCCGCTTCGGGGTCGGTGTCGGGGATCGAGGAAACCTCGATCAGGGCCCTCACGAAGCTCGAGCAGGTTCTCCCTTCACGCCTCCGACGCCGCGTCAGCGCGTTCAGCCACGCGACGTCCGCCTTTACGATCGGGGGTCCGCAGATCGACGCCGATCTGCTCGCGACGCTGGCGGCGGCATGCCGCGACGGGACGAGGCTGCAGTTCGCGTACGTGGCGCGGGACGACAACTCGACGAGGCGCAATACCGAGCCCTCCGCTGTGGTCTACAGCGGCTACCGCTGGTACCTGGTGGCGTTCGATCTCGACCGCGATGACTGGCGCACGTTCCGGATCGATCGGATCCAAGGGCGCGTCAGGGACGGCGGGCGCTGCCGGCGGCGGTCCGTGCCCGGCGGGGACCCGGCCGCCTACGTCCGCCGGCAGCTGCAGGCCGGCGGCTTCGGTGAGACCACCGCGGAGCCGGGACGCGTTCGGCTTCAAATACCGGCCGCCACGGCCAGGCGGCGGATCCCCGACCGATACGCAACCGCCGAGGCCGACGGTGACGAGGCGTGCATCGTCACAACCCGCGGCTCGTGGTCGCGCAACTTCCTCGTGTGGATGGCAACTCTGGACGCTCCGATGGAGGTCATCGGCCCACCGGAGCTCGCCGACGCGGCGCGGGCGCTCGTGGACAGGCTCAGGAGCGCAGCCTGAGCCGCCCGGCGCTCACGAGTGCAGCGCCACCACGAGCCACACGATCAGCGCCCCCAGCGCCAGCGCGACCAGCAGACCTGCAAGTAGCTTCGCCGGTGAGACGCCGGCGACCGGGGCATCGCCCGAGATGATCTCTGCCTGCAGCAGAACCTCGCGGGCCGTCTGAAGGCCGGATTCGGGCACCAGCACGTCCCTGGGCCCGGCCGCCAGGAAGTCGGGGACATCGAAGCCCGCGCTACGCCGGAGGATGCTCGGGACCCCTTCTTCCAGAAGCAGCCCTTGGATGAACTCGGCTTCGGCCTGGTTGCGGGCGCCGACTGCCTTGACCAGCTTGCCTTCAGTGAGCTGCGGCTTGATCTTCCGCGCCCATTCCTGGCGCTCGGAAAGCTCCTCGGGCGGCGCGGCCTCGTCTACGAGCGGCATCCCGCAGGAGTCGCAGAACCGCCCTGAGGAAGGATGAACCAGGCCACAGCTCGGGCAAACGAGCGAGCTCACCCCACCGCGAGCTCGGCTTCCTGGACCTGGCCGTCGCGAATCGAGAACGCACGCACGTCGGGATCCTCCCCCGCCAGCCCGACGATCACGTACACGGCGTCCGGATAGAACGCCAGGTTGATGTCCGTCTGCGACGGGTACGGCTCGGTGCGAGTGTGCGAGTGGTAAATGGCGCCGAGCTCGAGTCCGGCGTCCTCGATCTCCATCTGGATCCGGTATTGCTCGCGGCCGTCGAGTTCGTAGCGCAGCGGACTCGCGGCGGCGTTCGTCGCGCGGTGGACCTGCACCGCCTCGCCGTCGCGTGAGGCGATCATCCCGCAGCACTCGTTCGGAGCCTCATCTCGGGCGTGGGCCACGATCTCGTCGTAGAGATCCTTCGCGATCCGCATCGGCGTCAGACGCTACCAGCGGGGGTTCGTCATCCGAGCACAACCGGATAGGGCACGGCTCGGTAGACGTCTCCCGCGTGCAGCAGACCGCTGAGCGCCGTCCAGTGCTGCGCCTCGCAGGACATCACCTGCGCGGCGAGCGCCAATAGCCGCTCGTCGGAAAGCCGCGACATCGCTGAGTAGTACGCCCCCTCGCCCAACGTCTCGACCCCGATCAGGTACCGCAACGCGTCCTGCTCGCTCTTGACGTCCTGGAGCCTGCCGGGAACCTGCAACTTCGCGAGCGCCCGCCCGGCGGTATCGACGTCGCTTGGAGCCGGCGGCGCAGGCTTGCCGAGACGGTCGAGAGCGCCGGACAGAAGGCGCACGTGCTCGCGCTCGTGCGCGAGGAACGTTCGAAGGCTTCCGGCCGTCCCGGCTGACAGCGAACCCGTCTGGAGCAGGTGCCCGTACGCGAACGCCGCCAGTTGCTCGATGCCGGCGAGGCTCTGCAGCTCCTCGCCGTCGTCACGGGGCGGGGGCGTCGCACTCGCCTGGGCGACGGAGGCATTGGTGGCGGCACCCACCCCGGCAAGGCCCGCGGCTCCCACCCCGACACCGGCAAGGCCCGCTGCGGCCGCCCCGCGGACGATCAGCTGCCGGCGTGTGGACGGCGCCATCACTCGGCGCCGGTCACGACGGCCGCCGGGACCGGGGCGAGACCGAGGTTCCGGCGCACGATCGACACATGCTGAGCCTCGTTTGCCAGGATCGACGCGGCGGCCGCGCGGCTGCCGCCGGACGAGAAGCGCGGGATCGCCTGCAGGTATGCCCGGATCGTCAGCCGCTCGACCCGATGGAAGAGGTTGAGCAGGTCGGTGGCGCTTCGCGGATGACCGAGGTCGTAGTTGGCAGTTTCGGCGCGCGGGGTGACGTGCGCGGCCCTGACCAGGTTCGTCAGCTCGTCGATGTGCGAGAGCTCCTGGTTGAGGAACCGGTGCGCAAGCCTCCGGTTGTGTCCGGACAGCAGAGGAACGCCCGCGATGTAGGCAGTGGCTGCGTAGTACTCAACCGCGAGCAGTTCGTTGAAGATTGCAGCGTCGGCCCCGGTGACCTTCGCCGGCGTCAGCGAGGGCTGATGCTTGGAGCTGCTGCCACAGGCCGCCACCAGCAGGGCGCTGCCGGCAGCGCCGGACGCGCCGAGCAGTTGCCGACGCGAGAGGGGCCCCGATTGGCTTACCACCAAACGGTGGCGTCGAGATTCTCGATCTCGTCGAGCGGGCGCGTATAGATCCCGGACGACAAATATTTCCAGCCGTCGTCGGCGACCACGAACACCACATTGCCCTCGTCCAACTCGCCGGCGATACGGACGGCCACTCGCGCGATCGCGCCGGATGAGACACCGGCGAAAAGGCCCTCCTCGTCGAGCAGCTTGCGCGTGAACACGATCGCATCCTGGTTGGTCACGAAGATCTTGCGGTCGAGCATCTCCAGGTCGATGATCGGCGGGATGAAGCCATCCTCGAGCGAGCGCAGTCCCTGGACGGGCTCGCCCTGCATCGGCTCGGCCGCGACGATCTTGACCTGCTCGCCCAGCTCCTCCTTGAGGCGCCTGCCGTTGCCCATCAGGGTGCCGCCAGTGCCCAGCCCAGCGACGAAGGCGGCCACCTCGTCGAGCTCCTCGAGGATCTCGAGCGCGGTTCCGTTGTAATGCGCCAGAGGGTTCGCCTGATTGCCGTACTGGTAGGGCATGTAGTACGAGGCGTCGCGCTCAGCCATGTCCAGCGCGAGCTCGACCGCACCGTTTGATCCTTTCGATCCCTCCGAGTACACGATCTCGGCGCCGTACATCTGCAGGAGCTCGGTCCGCTCCCGGGTGACGTTCTCAGGCATCACGACCTTGAGCGGGTATCCCTTGCGCGAGCAGATCATCGCCAGCGAGATTCCGGTATTGCCCGAGGTGGGCTCCAAAATGGTTTGGCCCGGGTGGATCAGACCCTTGTCCTCCGCTTCCTCGATCAGCGCCCTCGCCACGCGGTCCTTGACCGAGCCGGTCGGGTTGCGGGACTCCAGCTTGGCCCAGATCCGAACTTCGGGCTTGGGGCTTAGGCGCTTGAGCTCGATCAGCGGCGTATGCCCGATCGACTGGATGATGTCGCCGTAGCGCCCCCCGCACGGCTTGTTCTGCAGGCGCTCGAGGGCCATTGCTTCACGAAGTGTAGCGACGGGGCCCGGGCAGCAGGGGCCGCGCTAAACCAGCCTGCCGCGGGCCCACCGGCCGGGTTGGTGGGCCCGCGGCTTTCCGTGGCCGGAGGAGGTCGGGCCCTTCCCTACGGGTAGGGATAGGGAGTGGTGGGGGTTGTGGTCGTGGGCGCAGGCGTCGTGGGGTACGTGGGCATCGTCGGAGTGGTGCCGGGGCTGCCGGGAGTGGAGGACCCCACCTTGGTGACGATCACATGCCACACGCCTCCGAAGCTCTTGATCGCCTCCCCGGTCGCATGGGCCTTGCTGTGGTCGCCCGAGAAGAAGTACAGGGGATGGCCGGCCAGCAGCAGTTGCGTGAAGCCGTTGTGCTTCCAGGTGGTGAGCTTGCCCTTGATGCCGTTAGCCTTCGTCGGGTTCTTGCCGCCGCCAATCTTGGCCGGTGCCCAGAACGCATAGCAGCCGTTCCTCGCAGTGCACTTGGGATGGCTCTTCGAGTCGCCGGTCAGCGTGTAGACGGCAAAGCCGCCCCGCGCGGTCACGATCGAGTCAGACTTGGTGGTGTGGGCGCCCTGCGAAAGGAAGTTCGTCACGGTGGCGTTCTTGGTCACCGCCAACGTGAACGACTTCGCGATCGCCACGCCGACCAGCACGGCGAGCGCTGCCCCTGCGGCACCGGCACCCAACATGAGGACCATCCGAACGGCACGTCGCATCTGGCATCTCCCTTGGAGCAGGTTCTGGGTACTCGAACCTCAAGGACGCCTGATGGCGCAGAACCTTCCCCGCATGCTGGGACGACGCCCGCGGACCGTTTTCGGACGCTCTAGGCCAAGCCGCCCGCCATCGCGGGCAGGATCACGAGCGTGTCCTGATCGGCGACGGCGGTCTCCAGTCCGTCCAGCACGCGCACGTCCTCGTCGTTCAAGTACACGTTGACGTAGCGGTTGAGCCCACCGTCAGGCGCGAACAGCTGCGACTCGGTGTCCGGGTGGCTCTCGGCGAGCGAGCGCAGGATCTCGCCGACGTTCGAGCCGCCGGCAGTCAGCTCCTTCTCGCCCCCGACGGATGGACGCAGGACGGGCGGGATGCGGATCGTTGCCATGGACTGGATGATTACCACACCGGGAGCGTCCCGCCCCCGCTCACGATGCCGAAGCCCGTCCCACTTAGTGGGCGCCGGCGCAGAACGCCTCGTAATCCGGGAACACGCCGAGCTCCTCATCGGAGATCGACTCCGGCTCGCGGGAGCAGATCGGGCAATCCGGATCGCGGCGAACCTTGACCTCGGTCACCCGCGCGGCGAGCGCGTCATACATCAGGAGCCGGCCGATCAGGGGCTCGCCCTCGCCGAGGATCAGCTTCACGACCTCGGTCGCCTGCAGCAGCCCCATCGTGCCGGGCAGCACTCCCAGCACGCCGTTGGCGCCGCACGAGGGCGCCAGCTCGGCGGGGGGCGGCACCGGGAACAGGCAGCGGTAGCACGGCCCCTCGTACGGCTTGAACACCGACAGCTGGCCCTCGAAGCCCAGGATCGCCGCGGACACGACCGGGATCTGCAGCCGTACGGACGCATCGTTGAGCAGGTAGCGCGTCGGGAAGTTGTCGAGGCCGTCCACGACGATGTCGTATCCCGGCAGGATCTCCATGATGTTGGAGGCATCCAGCCGGACGGCATGCTTGACCACGTTGACGTCGGGGTTGAGCGCCGTGATCGTCTGCTCGGCGGAGTCGACCTTGGCGACGCCGATGCGCTCGGTCGAGTGGATCACCTGGCGCTGGAGATTTGACAGATCGACCTCGTCGTTGTCGACGATGCCGAGCGTCCCAACTCCGGCGGCGGCGAGATACAGCGCCGCCGGCGAGCCCAGCCCGCCCGCACCCAGCAGCAGGACCTTGGCGTCCAGCAGCTTCTGCTGGCCCTCGAGCCCCACCTCGGGCAGGAGCAGATGGCGCGAGTACCGCTCGCGCTGCTCGGCGCTCAGCGTGCGCGGGACCTCGACCTCGTAGCCACGGTCCTTCCACAGCGTGATCCCGCCGCGCATCGACTCGACGTTCTCGTAACCGAGGTCCTCGATCAGCGTGCGCGCCGCATAGGCGGAGCGGTTGCCCGAGGCGCAGTAGAGGATGACGTGCTGGGAGTGATCGGGTACCGCGCCCTCGATTCGCGACTCGAGGTAGCCGCGCGGAACGTGCTTGGCGCCGGGGAGCTTGCCGCTGGAGAGCTCTTCGGTCTCGCGCACATCGACCACCACCGCGCCGTTGCCGATCTGCTTTCGAACGTCCGCAGGGTCGACCTCGGAGATCCGCGTCTTGATCTGGCTGAGTAGCTCCGCTCCCGACGGGCTCATCAAAAACTCCTCAAAGGCAGTCCGCTTTCAATACTTCACTGAGTATAGCCGCGCCGCAAGGGTTTTCGCACCCCTTAAATGCGACAGGGCGCCCGGGGGGAAGGCGCCCTGTCAAGCTAGACCCAATCGCTTCGACCCAGCGGGGAGAGGTGTTCTCTCGGCGGAGGGACAAGAAGCTTGCACAAGGGGTATCGGCCGGGGCGGTTTTGGCCGATATCGGGTGAAGACCCCATCTTCAAGATGAAGTCCCGCTCCCTGCTCGCCCAAGTCCTGGCGGTCAACCTCCTGCTCGTCGCCGGCACGATGCTGGTCGCGACCGTCGCCGTGGACGCCCATTTCACGAGCCTCACGCGTGGTCGTGAGTGGCTCGTGTTCGGGCTGGCCGTCATCGCCACGCTGGCGGGCAACTGGCTCTTGCTCCACCGTCGCTTCGAGCCGCTCGAGCGGCTGATCTCCGCGATGGAGACCATCGACCTCGCCGTCCCCGGGGAGGGGCCGCCGAAGGTCCGATACCCGGACATCGCGGAGGTCCGAAGACTGGACGCGGCGTTTCACCGGATGATCGCCCGGCTCGAAGCCGAGCGCCGGGAGGCAGGCCGAGCTGCGATCCGCGCCCAGGAGCGCGAGCGCCGGCGAATCGCCCAGGACCTCCACGACGAGGTCAACCAGGCGCTCACCGCGGTGTCGCTGCGGCTTCAGGCTTCGATCGAGCAAGCCCCGCCCGGCCTGCGGCGGGAGCTCTCTGAGACGAAGCGACTCTCGAGTCAGGCGATGGAGGAGCTGCTCGCGCTCGCCCGCCAGCTACGTCCCGCCGTGCTCGACGATCACGGGCTGCTGCCCGCGCTCCACAGCCAGGTGCAGGATTTCGGCGAGCAGACCGGCATCAGGGTCCGCTTCAATTCGCGCGGCGAGGTCCCCCGCATGACCCCCGAGCAGCAGCTCGTCATCTACCGGGTGACCCAGGAGAGCCTCTCGAACATCGCCCATCACGCGGGGGCCAAGACGGTCGACGTCGAGCTGTCGTTCATCGGGCGCACGTTGCTTCGAATCTCGGACGACGGTAAGGGATTCACCGGCCCTCGCAACGGCGGGCTCGGGCTCTCGGGCATGCGCGAGCGGGCGCTGCTCGCGGGCGGCCGTCTGTCCGTTTGGTCGGCCGAGGGCGAAGGTACGCGCGTCGAGCTGACGATCGGATGAGCTGATGCGGGTTCTGATCGCAGACGACCACGGGATTGTGCGCTCCGGCATCCGGCTGCTGCTCGAGCGCCAGCCGGACATCGAGGTGGTGGCCGAGGCCGCCGACGGCGTCGAGGCGATCGATCAGGCGCTCGCCGAGCGGCCCGACCTCTGCATCCTCGACGTGGGGATGCCCCGCATGACCGGTCTGCAGGCCGCCCGCGCGATCCGTTCCCACCTGCCGGATGCCCGTGTACTTATGCTCTCTATGCACGACGACGAGCACTACCTGTTCGAGGCGCTCAAGGCGGGCGCGTCGGGATACGTGCTCAAGCGGGAAGCCGATCAGGATCTGGTCGGGGCGATCCGGGCGGTGGTGCGCGGGGAGGCCTTCCTCACCAACGCCGCCGAGCGGACGATCATCCGCCAGTGGATGGCCGACGGCGCCGACGGGCCTGTGGTGCCCCTGACCCCGCGCGAGGAAGAGGTCGTGAAGCTGATCGCCGAGGCGTACACGAACACTCAGATCGCGGAGATCCTCCATCTCGCCGAGAAGACGATCGAGTCCCACCGAGCGAACGTGCTGCGCAAGCTGGGGATGCGGGACCGCGTCGAGCTCGTGCGATACGCGATCCGGCGGGGGCTCGTGGAGGCATAGGTCGCGCCGCCTCGTAGCCTGTGCAGCGCGTGCGCGCGCCGGTCGACCACATCGCGGCTCCCCCCTTCCCCACCGGGCTGCCCTGGATCAACAGCAAGCCGATCCGGCTCGAGCGGCTGCTGGGAAACCCGGTCCTGATCGAGTTCTGGGACTTCTGCCGGCCGAACTCGATCCGAACCCTTCCCTACCTGAAGGCCTGGCGGGAGCGGTACGCGTCCAGCGGTCTCCAGGTGATCGGCGTTCACTCCGCGGGCTTTGAGCCCTCCGCCCAGCCCTGCGCGGTCACGACGGCCGTCGGCAGGCTCGCCGTCCCCTATCCGGTCGTCCTCGACACAGAGCACGAGATCTGGCGCCTGTACGGGAACCTGGGCTGGCCCGCCCGCTACCTGTTCAACGCCGAGCTGATGCTCTCCCACTACCACTACGGGGAAGGCGCCTACGACGAGACCGAGCAGGCAATCCAGGAGCTCTGCGGCGTGGAACGGCCGCTGCTGGAGCCGCTCCGCCCGGAGGACGTGCCGGGCGCCGTGCTCGTCCCACAGACCGAGGACACGGAGGGCCTTTACCAGGGCCCCTACGAGGCCGGCGGCGTGTGGGCGGTGCTCGACGGCGCTGGAACCGCCCGCGCCAACGACCGGGTAGTAGAAGTCGACGGTCCTGGCTGCTACGAGCTCATCTCGCATGAGCGGAGCACGTCGGGGACGCTCGCGCTCGCGCTCTCCGAGGGCGTCCGCTGCCACGCGGTCTGCTTCACGCCCGGACTGGCCTCCTAGTCCAGGAGGTTTCGCAGCTCCGGCTCGGCGTCGCCATCGAGCACCATGCAGAACCCAGGCCGGTAGGGGCTCGAGCGCCGATCCTCGCCCAGGAAGCTCGGCTCGAGCGTCCAGCTGCCGATGTTGATCATCCGCGCGCCGGAGTGCGCCATCCACTCATCTCGCCGGTCGCGTTCGAGCGGCCCGGCCCGATGCGTATGCCCGAACACCACGTGCCTGGCCACCACCTGGAGCCGGGAGAGAACCTCCGCCATCCCGCGCAGACCGCCCCGCCGTAGTCCCGGGCCGGAGACGTCGGCCTCGAGCGGGCCCAGGCGGAAGCGGTTCAACGCCCGGACGACCAGCGGCCAGCCGGCCCGCAGACCCGCGCGGCGGGCTCTCAGGCCACCGTCGGGGGTTGTGAGCTCGCGCCACATCCGGATCTGGACGCTGTCGTGCCCGCCTTCCGGCCACTGCTCGCGCCCCTGGGCCACGGCGTCGATCCAGGCATACATCGGCCGCAGCGTCGCCTCGTAGTCCTCGCTCCGCACCGGGCCGCCCTCGACCTCCGGGACCAATCGCGCCATCACGCCGGCCCCCAGCCGCTCGATGATCGGTGCGGCGTTGTGGCGGTCCGCGTAGTGCCCGTGAGTGGCGTAGACGTCCTCGCGCAGCCAGAGGCCGGGATAGGCCGCGCGTACTTGCGCCGGACGCAGCAGGTCCGCGAGCGCCTGGAGCAGCTCGCCGTCGCGCCAGTCGACCTCGGATGAGAGCCCGAGCGGCTCGAGCGCGGAGCAGAGCGCACGGCGCTCGAGCCATCCCCGGAGCAGCATGTGATCGTGGTTGCCGGGAACGATCACCACCTCCCGCTCCGGACCGAGCGTCTCGCCGAGCTGCGCCAGCACTCCTCGCGCGGCATCGAATGCCTCGCGCAGCGGGCCGTGCCTGAGCTCGACTGTGTCGCCCAGCAGAATCAGCCGGTCTACGTCAGCGAGCGCACTGAGCAGCCGTGCTCGCGCCTCCTCGCGGCGCAGAACGTCGACGGCGTTGCGCGCCCCGAGATGCAGGTCTGAGACGACCAGCGTGCGCAGCGCGAGCCCTCGCCTGGACGCCTAGGCGGAACCGGCCGCCACGGGTTGGCGGATCTGCTTCGGGAGCATGAAGCGCACGTCCTCCTGTACGACCTCCAGCTCGCCTACGTCGCTCGTGCCGCGCTCGCGGAAGAACTCGACCAGCCGCTGGACGAGCTCCTCGGGTGCGCTTGCGCCGGAGGTGATGCCGACCACCCGCTTGCCCTCGAGCCACCCCTCGTCGACGTGCAGCTCGTTGTCGATCAGGTGCGAGTCCGCGCCGTGCTCGCGGGCAACCTCGACGAGCCGGTTGGAATTGGAGGAGTTTCGCGAGCCGATCACCAGAACGAGGTCGCAAACCTGGGCCAGCTGCTTGACGGCCGCTTGGCGATTGGTCGTCGCGTAACAGATGTCGTCGGTCCGCGGGCCGACGATCTCCGGAAAGCGTTCCCGGAGCCGATTGATGATCGCCTGCGTCTCGTCGACCGAGAGGGTGGTCTGGGTGATGTATGCCACCTTCGACGGGTCCTCTACCTCGAGGCGGTCGACGTCCTCTTCGGTCTCGATCAGCACGATGCTCTCGGGCGCCTCCCCCATCGTCCCCTCGACCTCCTCGTGCCCGGCGTGTCCGACCAAAACGATCGTGTAGCCCTGAGCCGCGAACTTCTTCGCCTCCACGTGCACCTTCGTCACCAGCGGACACGTGGCATCGATCGTGTCCAGGCGGCGTGCCCCCGCGTTGGCGTGCACGCTGGGCGCGACCCCGTGCGCCGAGAAGACGACCATCGCCCCCTCGGGCACCTCGGTCTCGGACTCCACGAACACCGCCCCCCGCTCACGCAGCTGCTCGACCACGTGCTTGTTGTGGACGATCTCCTTGCGCACGTATACGGGCGCTCCGTGGCGCTCGAGCGCGCGCTCGACCGTCTGAACGGCCCGATCGACCCCGGCGCAGTACCCGCGCGGAGCCGCGAGCAGCAGTTTTTCTGGCGTGGCGCCCATTGATCACGGAGTGTAGGAGACGCCCGGCGAGGGCGTCAGCGCTCAGTCGTTGGCGGTGACCGTCTCCAGCAGCTCGGCGAACTGGCGCCGTGCTGCCTCGCGGCGGCGCGGAACGTGCTCCGAGGGGACCCCGTCCGTCGGAGCCTCGTAGCCGCGCAGGATCTGGCGGGCGACGGACGCGCGGTGGACCTCGTCCGGGCCGTCGTAGATCCGGGCCGCCCGCGCGAAGCGGTACATCGCCTCCAGCGGGAGGTCGGTCGAGTAGCCGAGCGAGCCGTGCGCCTGCAGCGCCCGATCGACGACGTCGTGGAGGACCTGGGCGCCGAAGAACTTGATCAGCGCGATCTCCTTGCGGGCCCCGGCCACGCCCTCGGTGTCCATCTTCCACGCCGCCTGCAGCGTCATCAGTCGCGCGGCCTGCATCTGCGCGGCGGAGTCCGCGATCCAGTTCTGGACCGTCTGATGTTGGGACAGCGTCGAGCCGTGTGCGTACCGGTACAGCGAGCGCTCACAGAGCATGTCGAAGGCGCGCCTGGCGACGCCAAGCCAGCGCATGCAATGGTGAATGCGGCCCGGGTACAGGCGCTGCTGGGCGATCAGGAAGCCGGCCCCCTCGGCACCCAGGAGCGCATCCGAGGGGACGCGCACGTCCTCGTAGACGATCTCCGCGTGGTTCCCATAGCGCCCGAAGCTGTCCCACGGATGCTCCATCGTCGCCACGTCCCGGATGATGTTCACGCCGGGCGTGTCGGCGTCCACGATCAGCATCGAGGCGCGCTGGTGAGGTCTCCCATCGGGGTTCGTCACCGCCATCACAATCAGAAAGTCGGCGATCGAGCCGTTGGAGGAGAACCACTTGTGGCCGTTGATCACCCAGTCGTCGCCGTCCCGCACCGCGGTCGTCTTCAGCAGCGTTGGATCCGAGCCTGCCGTGTCCGGCTCGGTCATGCTGAACGCGGACTTGAGCTCGCCCTCGAGCAGCGGGTACAGGTAGCGCTCCTTCTGGTCGGCCGTCCCGGCGATCGCCAGGATCTCCGAGTTCCCTGAATCGGGCGCGGCGTTCCCGAACGCGAGCGGCGCAATCGGCGTCGTTCCGAGGATCTCGTGCATCAGCCCGAGCTTGACCTGGCCGAAGCCCTGCCCGCCGAGCTCAGGATCCAAGTGCGCCGCCCACAGCCCCCGCTGCTTGATCTCTTCCTGCAGCGGCTCCAATGCCCGGTGTAGACCGTCCCAGCCCAGCTCGTCGAGCAGCGTCTCGAGCGGCCAGATCCGCTCGCGCACGAACGCCTCCATCCACTCGAGCTCGCGCTGGAACTCGGGCTCGGTCGAGAAATCCCAAGCCATGGCCGCACAGCGTACCCTTCAGCACCCGGCATGCCGCAGCAACACCTCGACCGCCTCACTTCGATCGACGCCTCGTTCTTGCACCAGGAGGGGGACGCGTCGCACATGCACATCGGCGGCGTGCTGCTGTTCGAAGGCCCTCCGCCCGAGTTCTCCGACTATCTGGATCACGTCCGCAGCCGGCTGCACCTCGTGCCCCGCTACCGCCAGAAGCTCGCGACGCCGCCGCTCGAGACGGGCAGGCCGGTGTGGATCGACGATCCGTGCTTCAACATCGAGTACCACGTCCGGCATTCCGCGCTGCCCTCCCCGGGGAGCGAGGAGCAGCTGTTCAGCTTGGCCGGCCGGATCGCCTCCCAGCGGCTCGACCGCTCGAAGCCGCTCTGGGAGAGCTGGCTGGTGGAGGGGCTGGAGGGTGACCGCTTCGCGCTGATCTTCAAAACGCACCACTCACTGGTCGACGGCGTCTCTGGCGTCGACCTCGCAACCGTCCTGCTCGACCTGGACCGGGAGCCCAAGCCGCCCGGCACCGAGCTCGAGCCGTGGCAGCCCCATCGCGAGCCGACCCCGGCCGAGTTGATCCTGGCCGGCGTCCGCGGGGCGGTCGCGACCGCGCTCGAGATGGTGGAGCGCACGCTTCAGGCGGCGAGGAGGCCGGCGACGACGGTGGGACTGCTGGCCGAGGCGGCGGAGGGACTTGGGGAGATCATCTGGGCCGGGCTGAACCCGGCGCCACAGACGCCGTTGAACGTCGAGATCGGGCCGCACCGCCGCTTCCGGGTCGTACGCCAGGAGCTCGCGGACTACAAGCAGGTCAAGGACGCGCTCGGCGGGACGGTCAACGACGTCGTGCTGACCGTGGTCTCCGGAGCGCTGGCCAAGTGGCTTCGCTCGCGCCGGATCCGGACCGAAGGCCTCGAGATGCGTGCGCTGGTCCCCGTGTCGGTCAGGGTCGAGAGCCAGCGTCACACGCTCGGGAACCAGCTGACGGCGATGCGGGGTCCGCTGCCGGTCTACATCTCCGATCCCGTCGCACGGCTGCGGTTCATCCGGCAGGCGATGGACGGGCTCAAGGAGTCAAAGCAGGCGGTCGGCGCCGCGACGCTGGCGCGCGTCAACAACCTCGCGCCGCCCACCATTTTGGCCCAGGCATCGCGGCTCAACTTCTCAACGCGGCTGTTCAACCTGCTCGTCACGAACATCCCGGGGCCCCAGTTTCCCCTGTACGTGCTCGGACGCCGGCTCGAAGATCTGTTTCCGGTCGCGTTCCTGCCGGAGGATCACGCCCTCGCGGTGGCGATCATGTCCTACGACGGCGGCATCGACTACGGATTGCTCGGGGACTACGATGCGCTGCCGGACATCGATGTGATCGCAGGGGGGATCGAGGAGTCGCTCGCCGAGCTCCTGCGCGCGGCCCGCGGGAAGGGACCGGGCAAGGTCTCGTCGACGAAGGCGTCGAGCACCCCGGTTATGGACAAGGACACGGCGGCCGGCGGTAACGGCGCCCCCGCGCCGATCCTGCCCACGAAGAAGGCTCGTCCCAAGCGAGGGCCCGCTTCGGACATGCGCGCCAAGCGTACGCGGGGCGCGCGCGATCGTGCTCACGCCCGCAAACGCGATCGATAGGGTTCGCCAATGAACGACGAGCTGATCCGCCCCGGCGAGATTGCCTACCGGCTTGAGCTGACCGCTGCCCAGCTGAAGATCGTGCACACCGCCCTGCGGTCGCTGTTCGACGACCTGGGGCACGAGGAGCACGATGTCAAGCGGGTCGTCTCCGAGGTACTCGACAAGCTGCCCGGGGAGCACGAGATCCGCGCGATCGACCTCGGCCATGAGCTCCGGGGCGGCGCCTAGGAGGACCGCCCGGCCTCGGTCAGCGCCAGCAATGTTCGCCCGCCGGGCATGGCAAACTCTCGCCCGCAGGCGCACAGGCATGTCCGCGACGACGTTCTCCGAATCACGGGCCCGCGGGGGCTACCGGGACCAGCTCAGCGAACGCTGGGCCTTAGGCGCCTGGGCGCTGCCGGCAATTCTCCTGCTGGCGGGGCTGAACTTCTTCTGGCAGCTCGGCTCCTCGAGCTACTTCATCGACGAGGCGTTCAGCGTCATCCACTCGCTGCCCGCCCTGCATACGGTCTTCCACATCATCACCCACACCACGGGCGGGGAGACGACTCCCCCGACGTACTTCCTGTTCCTGCACGAGTGGATGGTCCGGACCGGGACACAGGCAGAATGGGTGACGCGGCTGCCGTCGGCCGTGGCCGGAGTGGGGCTCGTCGGCGCCACCTATTGGATGGCGGGCGCGTTCGTCGAGCGTCACGTGGCGCTCGGTGCGGCCGCGTTGTGCGCGCTCAGCCCGCTCGTTGTCAGCTATGCGCAGGAGGCACGCGCATACATCTTCCTGATGCTCGCGTGCGTTCTGTGCGTCGGCGCGACCGTGCGCGCATCTCAGCGACAGGCGGGCCGGATTTTCCTGCTGATCGTAGGCTCGCTGGCCGCGATCCTGGCCGTGTGGCTGCACTACACCGCCGTCTCGGTGCTGCTTCCGCTCATGGTCTGGGTGGCGGCCGCGTCCCCGTTCACCCGGCGCGAGCGAATCGGGTTCATCGGGGTGTGCCTGATCGGCATCGGGTCGGTGCTTCCGATTCTGATCGAGCAGTACCACTACAACCCCTCGGGCGGTGCGATCGCCGGCGCGATCAACTGGCACAACCTCGTCTCGGTGGCCGGCACCCCGTTCGGAGTCCGGGTCGGAACGCCTTCTGATCTTCGGACGATTGCCGGGGCCCTCGTATGCATCGCAGCCGTTGTGATCGTGGTGTCGGCACGCAACGGAGCGATCAGGCAACGGCATCTGCTCGCCGCCCTCGGGGCGTTCGGCGTAATCGCTCTGATCGGCGTCGACCTCGCGGGCCACCACATCCTGATCACGCGCTACACGACGATCACCGCGCCGTTCCTGGTGACCGCGATCGCCGCCGCATGCACACAGCTGCCCCGCGCCGGCTCCGCCGCGCTGGCCGCCGCCGCGGTCGCGGTCGCAATCGCGGGCGTGATCGACGACCACAGCCGCTCGGGCTTCTATCCGCCCATTCGCGCGGTGATCAGATACATCGAGCCCAGGCAGCACGCGGGCGACTTCATGCTCTCGCCCGGCGTTCCGCTAACCGACACGCCGATCTTCTACTACGACACGCGGCTGCTGCGGCCGAAGCTCCACTTCCTCGGCCTACGCGATCCGGGCGTGCACGACGTGTTCCGCTTGCACAACCGGGTGTGGCTCGTCGACGAAGCGCGCTCGGCGACCCGGGCGGCGGCGATCCGGGGCGTCGCGCCACTGCTTCGGCGCTACCGCTTCCATGCGGCGGAGGTGAGAACCTTCTCGAGCTCGATCGTGCTGGGCGTCGTGCTCGCGATTCGCGATCGGGCTTCTTCGCCGGCCTGAGCGCTCAGAAGCCGAGCGCGAACTTGGCGTCCTCGCTCATCCGCTCCGGAGTCCACGGCGGCGAGAAGGTCATCGTGGGCTGGACCTCCTCAACCCCGGCGAGCTCCGACACGAATTCCTCGATCTGCTCGGAGACCTGCGGCCCAATCGGGCATCCCGGGCTCGTGAGGGTGTAGGTGACCCTCACCGTGCCATTCTCGACCTCGACGTCGTAGATCAGGCCGAGCTCGACGAAGTCGAGGCCGAGCTCGGGATCGATGACATCGCGTAGCGCATCTGTCACATCTTCGACGGAAACCATGGCCTAAGTGTAGGAGAGCGGTCTTTCAGGCCTTGCCTGAGGGCAGCGGGTTCGTATAGGTTGCGCGAATCGTCCACTTCGATGAAAAGCCCCCAACATTGAGGTGCCGAGGCGATGAGGACCGCAGCACGCAAGGCCGTCGGCGCCGCGCGCTGACCCGCGCGATTCACGCCGACGCAGACGTGGTCGTCGAGCTGCACGAGCTCTCGTTCGCCGACGCATCGCTGATGGTCGACCTGGCGATGCTGGCTCGCCGGCTGCGGGCCCAGGACCGAGGCATCCGCCTCCGCGGCGCCCAGCCGCAGATCCACACGCTGATCGAGCTGGTGGGGCTGCACCGCCTGCCCGGGGTGCGGGTCGAACCCGCTCAAGCGCCCGCTTTCGCATAGGAACGCAGCACCGCCGGTTGCTACGTTCCTCGGCCGATGCTGGTGATGCTTTCGTTCGGAGACCTCCGGTCGGGCACATGGGGAGCCTTGTGGGACCTGGACGCGGGTCGAGGGCGCTTCGCGCTGCTCGGCGACAGCGCGACCGGCGAGGCCCGCCCCGCAGATGCGACCATCGATGGATCGGACTCCGGCGCCTCGTGGCGCGTGACGGGTCCCGGCATCGAGCTCGAGGCCTCGCCGGAAGGCGAGGCGGGTCAGCTCGACGGCGGGTTTGTGCAGCTGACGCGAATCCGGGGGCACTGGACGGCCGAGGGCTCCGAGCGCGCGATTGATTGCCTCGGCCTTCGTGGGACGCGCGAGGAGGTCGATCCGGAGCGGTTTGAGTCGATTCGCGGCGTCTCGGCTTGGTTTGGGCCGGACCTCGGCATGGCCGTCGTGGCGGCACGGCCGCGGGGCTCCACTGGCCACGCCGATGACCTGCTGAGCGCCTCGGTGATCGAGGAGGGCCACGCGCTCCGGGTCGAGGATCCGCGGCTGTCGACTACATACTCCGGCTCGGGCTTGCCCGTACGAGCGACCTTCGAGCTGTGGCTCGAGCATCCCGAGGACGAGGCCGAGCAGGCGGACGAGGATGAATCGGTCGCCCGCTTCCCCCGCCGCGCAGCCGGCGAGGCTTTGGGAGCGAGCGGTCACGCATCCGCGGGACCCCTCGAGGCACACGTCGCGCTGCTGCGATGGCACGCGCGCGGGCGCGAGGGCACAGGGTTATACGTCCTGGCGCGCCTGGGACAGGGATGATCGAGGCGGTCATCTCGGACTTCGGTGGCGTGCTCACCTCGCCGCTGCTCGACTCCTTCGCTGCGTTCCAGGACTCCTCCGGGATCTCCCTCGAGCAGCTCGGGGCGGCGATGGGTGCGATCTTCGAGCGCGACGGCAGGCATCCGCTGTTCGAGCTCGAGACCGGCCGCATGACCGAGACCGCGTTCCTGCGGGCGCTCGCCAGCGAGTTGACGGCCGAGCTCGGGCGTCCCGTCGAGCTGCACGAGTTCGGAGAGAGGTACTTCGAGCACCTGCACCCCAACCAGCGGATGATCGACTACATGCGGGAGCTCCGCGAGCGGGGGTACAAGCTCGCGATCTGCACAAACAACGTGCGCGAGTGGGAGCGGCTCTGGCGAGCGAAGCTGCCGGTCGATGAGCTGTTCGAGGTCGTGGTGGACTCGGCTTTCGTCGGGACGCGCAAGCCCGAGCGACGGATCTACGAGCTGACGCTCGAGCGGCTCGGCACCCGTCCGGATGCCGCGCTCCTGGTCGACGACATCGAGCTCAACTGCGACGCCGCGCGCCAGCTCGGGATCGACGCGGTCTGGTTCCGCTCGACCGAGCAGGCCATCGACGAGATCGAGGCTGCGCTGGCTTCGAGCTAGGGGCCCCGCTCGGAGGCTAGTTCTCGGCGCCCATCCGGTCCCAGCAGTAGAGCTCGAGGCACTCACGTGCCAGCTCTATGCAGCGCTCCTCGGAAAGCCACGGAAGCACCGTGTCGAACGCCTGCTCCTCCCCGACGCCCGCCTCGAAAGCCTCCTCGCCTCGGAAGCCCGCTGCGATCTTCAGCGCCTCGCGGCGATTTTCGCCCAACGACGAGAACACGTTGACGAGGAACTCCTTGTTGGGCAGCGGATGTCCGACCTCGAGCGAGGCGTGCCAGGCGGCGAGCAGCGAAAGGTCGTGTTCGTCGAGGTCGGCCACGGCTTTCGCATAGTGGGACTCGAGCTCCGGCTCAGGGATCTCGTCGACCCAGGCGCGCACGACTTCTCCCAGGATCTGGCGGCGTGCCTCGCGACCCACCGAGTCAGCGATGACCCGGATGGCATTCTGCGGTTCGATGAAGCAGAGAGACATGGCGACTCCAGCTCGTGCTTGCGGACGCCGCAGAAGGTAGGCGGTGGGTCGGACGGAGCTTTAGAGCCTGTCAACGGGTGATCCGAATCACCCTGGAAAACGACTCCACGTTCCGCTTGTCGGCCGGCAGCACGGCGCGCAAGCGGACCGATTGTCCGTGACGAACCAGCACCGCCACCGTCATGGTCGAGGTCGAGGAGCTGCGGCTGAGCCGCAACCGGGCGATCGCTTTCCAGCCGAGCTTCGTACGCCGCTGGATCACGACCCGTTCGCCGGCGTGGTTCGGACTTACGGACACGTGCAGCGACCGCGTCAGCGTAACGGCCGCCCGGACCTCCTGAGACACGGTCGAGCTTCGTATCGCTCCCACGGTGGCATACCACGCGCGGTTCGTGTTCACGGCGCTGCGGAGGAAGCTGTAGTCGCCATTGGCGCCGGTGGTCGTCTCTGACACCTGCGTGAACGTCCCTCCCGGAAGCTCCTGCCACAGGGCCACGGTTGCCCCCGAGGCGCCGCTGAGCAGCCGCCCAGAGACGGTGACCGGGTGACCGGCGGTGGACGGGTTGCGTGAAGAGCCGATCGTCAGTCCGGCCACGCAGGGGACGGTTGCCGTCGCACAACAGGCAACTGGCTGTGCGATGGGGAGACAGCAGGGGATCACCTGACTCCCCGCGAGCGGACAGACGAGCGGCCGCGCCGATTGACGCCCGGCCGCCAGCGGCGTGACGGAGGCCGCGGAGACGAACACGGCGGTCGCGATCAACAGGACTGTGCGACGCATTCCCAACCTCCCTGGTTCGTCCTAGAAACCTAGCGCTTCCCGGGCGGCGGCGCGCGCCGCCGGATCCCCCTCCAGGTCAGGACCCATTCCGAGCCTCGCCCGCTCCCCCCGTTGCCAGTTGTATAGCCCGACGTCGAGCGCTTCGAGCTGCAGCCCGCAGGCATCGGCCAGTGCCGCCGCACGCCGCTCGAGCAGCAGCGGATCTCCGATCGCGAACGCGCGCTTGGCGGCGAGCGTCACGTCGTCCGAGCCACCGAGCTCAAGGGCACCGGCGCGTAGCTCGAATGCGCCCAGTCGGCCGAGCGTCACGAGCAGGTCGAACCGGACGGCACGGTGAAACCCGGGGAGCGCCAGCCGTTCGAACACTCGGGCAAAGCGGCGCTCAGGGCTCCAGCTCGGCTCGCCGGTGAACGCAGCCTGCTGTGATCCGGATCGCGCGGCCCAGGCACGGTAGGCCTCGATCGTCAGCTCGCCCCGCGCCGGATCGTGAGCCGTGCGCGGACCGCACCGCACGGTCTCGAGCGTCGGCAGCACCTCGGATGACCACGACGTCCGCACCGCGCTGATCCCGGCGAATGGATCCTCATCGTCGAGCGGGCAGAGGTACGCGATCAGAAATGCCAGCCACACGCGTTCCTCGATCGTGTCGCCGCCGGCGACCTCGGCGTAGAGCCCGGGGGGATCCATCGCCAGTCGCTCCAGCCGAGCCGTCGCGAATGCCAGCTCCTCCGCTAGCCGCTCCGCGTCGAGACTGGAGCGAAGCCCCTGTACGAGCGGCGAGCGGTAGCCGTCGTCGGTGGCCCGCTCGAGCCGGCTGACCCGCATGCCGTCCCCGCCACGGGTACCGGAGTGTCCGCCGCGGCCCCGCCCAGCCGCGCGTGACGCAGCCGGTCGCGGGCCGGCGCCCGTCCGTGGAGCGCCGGAGGACACCACCGGCCGCATCTCGACCTCCTGCTCGCGCGAGCAAATCGGACAGTTCTGGAGCAGGCGATTGTGGCGGCAGAAGGTGGGCATCCGCTCACTCAATCATTAATGGGCTGAACGGCGTGAAGCCCCGGGGGAGGGTCATTAAAAGGCCCGGGGGGCCCAGATCCATCTGGGCCCCCCGGAGAGTCAGGGAAGTGGGGGCGCAGTTCCCTGACCGACAGGGGCGAGTTTCCCCGTCCCAAGCTAATCGTAAACCTTTAATTTCTTTTCGACTACGCCCGTCCCAGCGGTCTACTTATCCCGGCGGATAAAAGATAGCATCCTGCGGCTGTTTAGTGGGAGGGTTAACACGGACTTAGCGAGTTCGCGTCCCCGGTCCGCTAAAGAACTCCTCGCCTGGCCGCACTGTCCCCGCCGCCTCGGCTTCGTGGCGAAGCGTCCGGTCCGCCTCGCCGCTCCAGGCACCCAGCGCCAGCATCTCGCGGTCGGCATCCATCGGGCTTCCGCCCAGGTCCTTGTTGACGATCCGAGCGCACTTGCGCCCTTCCGCGATCGCGGTCACGACCAGCGACTGCCCGATGCGGGCATCGCCGCACGCGTACACGCCGCCCACCGACGTTCGGTAGGTCTGTTCCGTGCGGATGTTGCCGCGGCGGTCGAGACTCAAGCCGAGCTGCTCCACAAGCCCTGAGTGTTCGGGGTGCTCGAACCCGATCGCGATCAGGACCAGATCCGCCTCCAGCACGAACTCGCTTCCGGGAACGGGCGTCAGGTCGCGCGAGGAGGTGCCGGTCACCTTCCGCGCGTACACGTGGCTCACGTGTCCGTCCTTGCCGCCGAAGCCGGTGACCTCGGTTCCCCAGCGACGCTTGCCGCCCTCGTCGAGCGCGTACGTCGTCGGCGTGCGCTTCGGCGGCAGCGGCCAGGGATGGCGCGGATCGTGCCCATCCTCGGGCAGCTCCTCGTAGACGTCGAGCAGCGTCACCTTGGCGGCCCCTTCGCGGTGCGAGTTCGAGATGCAGTCCATTCCGGTGTCGCCGCCTCCGATCACGATCACCTGCTTGCCGGCAGCGGTGATCTCGGTGCCCGGCTCGGGCGGACGCGAGGGGCGTCCCTGCTCGGCGGCCACGGCGCGATTGCGCTGGTAGAGGTAATCCATCGCGAAGTGGATTCCCTGCAGGTCCCGTCCGGGCGCGTCCAGGTCGCGCGAGACCCGCGAGCCGGTGCTCACCACCAGCGCGTCGTGACGTTCCTGCAGCTCGGCCGCGTCAATGTCCCTTCCGACGTCGGCGTCGTAGCGAAACTCGATCCCTTCCTCCTCCAGGATCGACACGCGGCGGTCGATGATCCACTTCTCGAGCTTCGCGTCGGGAACGCCGAAACGGAGCAGCCCGCCTGGACCTTCGTCGCGCTCATACACGGTCACGGAATGACCTGACTTGTTGAGTTCGGCCGCCACCGCCAGCCCGGCCGGGCCAGAGCCGATCACCGCGACGGTCTTTTCCGTCCGCCGCTCGGGGGGCTCGGGTACGACCCAGCCCTCCTGAAACGCCCGCTCGACGATCGCGAGCTCGATCTGCTCGATCGCCACAGCGTCGTCGTTGATCGCCAGCACG
Organism: uncultured Actinomycetes bacterium; assembly: GCA_963822725.1. Taxonomy (GTDB): domain Bacteria; phylum Actinomycetota; class Thermoleophilia; order Solirubrobacterales; family Solirubrobacteraceae; genus Palsa-465. The sequence goes on along the minus strand of CAWGIR010000003.1, from coordinate 231,790 downwards.
CAGGCGGACTCGCACGGCGCGGGACAGATCAGCCCCGTGAACTCGGGGAAGTTGTTGGTCGCGTGCAGCTGCTCGATCGCCTCCCGCCACTTGTCCCGATAGACGAGGTCGTTCCAGTCCGGGATCAGGTTCCCCAGCGGGCAGCCCTCGTGGCAGAACGGGATCCCGCAATCCATGCAGCGGGCCCCCTGACGGCGCAGCTCCTCGTCGGGCTGGAGCGCGAAGTACTGGCGGTAATCGTGCACGCGCTGGGCCGGATCGCGCTTGTCGAAACCGACCCGATGGATCTTCAGAAATGCGCCTAGCTCGCCCATGGGGGCTGCCGAGAGTACCAGCGGGCCGGTCAGCCCCTTCACGGCGACCCACGCCCCCTTAGGGCTGGACTTCCCGTCCCCCGCGGGGATAAGGTCTTGCTCATGGGACGGAGGAGTGCGATCGCCACGGTGATCACGATCGCGGGCCTCGCTGCCACGCCGGCAGCGGCGCTCGCCCAGACCCCGTCCATCACGCTCCACCCATCCTCGACGCTGGTCGGCAGCGGCTCGCAGCTGACGCTCTCGGGCCAGACCACCGATGTGGCCCCGGGAAGCCAGGTAGTGCTCGCTCAGGCCCCGTTTCCGTACACCTCGAGCAGTCCGGAGGCGACGGCAACCACGGACTCGAGCGGAGCGTTCTCGTTCACGGTCTCACCGCAGGTTGACACCCGCTACCAGGTGCAGGCCACCGGCACCGGCGCGCAAGCGTCGGTCCAGATCGGGGTGACCGACCGAGTCGCGGTGAGCGTCAAGTCGCTGCCACTCGGGCGCGCCGGGATCCGCGTCCTCGTCTACCACCCGTCGTCGCTGCACTGGGGAAAGCGCCTGGTGCGGTGGTCATTCGCAACCGGCCGGCGGTTCCGCGCCGCTCCGCGCACGCGCACACGGAGCCTGGGACCCGACCTGATTGCGCTGTACACGACGATCACGATGCCCGCGGGCCGCTTCCGCTGGCGGGCCTGCTTCAACGCCGCGGGCGACCATGCGCTCGTGAACTCGCAGCGTCCCCCAGGGTGCAGCGGACGGGGATATCGAGGCTGGGGACACCTGCCGTACGGCTATCCCAGTCCCGCTGCGGTCCGACGTGCCGCGTCGTATCTGGCCTCGCGGCAAGGCCGCACGGCGTTCGCGGTGATGGACAGCGAAGGACGACTGTCCGGCGTCAACATCCATTGGACGTTCGTCTCCGCCAGCGTCGTCAAGGCGATGCTGCTGGTGGCCTACCTACGCCGCCTGGACTCGATGGGCCAGCACACCGTCGACGCAAACAGCAACTCGTTCCTCTATCCGATGATCAACGTCTCCGACAACAACGCCGCCACCGAGACGTGGTCGATCGTCGGCAACGCGGGGCTGTACGCCGTCGCGCACGCGGCGGGGATGACCGACTACTCCGTCACGGGGGATTGGGCCAGCTCCCAGATCTCCGCCGCCGACCAGGCGAGGTTCTTCTTCGAGATGGATTCGCTGATCCCGCACGAGTTCGTCGGCTATGCCCGCAACCTCCTCTCGACGATCGCCGGCTTTGAGAGCTGGGGGATCCCCGCGATCGCCCGGCCGCACGGTTATCAGGTGTTCTTCAAGGGTGGCTGGCGCAGCACCGGCCTCGGCCAGCTCGTCCACCAGATCGGCCGGCTCGAGGGGCACGGGAAGGTCTTCTCGATCGCGGTCATGACCGACGGCGACCCCTCGATGGGATACGGGATCGACACGATCCAGGGGGTCACCGCCGCGCTCCTCTCGGCGCCGCCGCCGCGCCACATCGGACGACTGGACCCGCGGGCGTACGCGGGCGGCGGCTAAGCGCTCGATCGCCTCGGGAGGCTCGGCTGTCTCGCGCGCGGCCTGCTCGGCGAGCACGCGCTTGTAGTCGCGCGGCATCACCTTCACGAATCGCTCCACCGCCCGATCCCACGACGCCAGCACGTTGCGCCCCACCAGCGAGCCGGTTCGGGCCACGTGTTCCGCGATCAGCGCCTTGACCTCAACCGCGTCCTCGTCTGAGAACGGCTCGAGATCGACAAGCTCGAGGTTGCAGCGGCCCTCGAACCGCCTGTCGACGTCGTACACGTAGGCGATCCCGCCGCTCATCCCCGCCGCGAAGTTCCGTCCTGTCCGCCCCAGCACGACCACGCGACCGCCGGTCATGTACTCACAGCCGTGGTCACCCACGCCCTCGACCACGGCGCGCACGCCCGAGTTGCGCACCGCGAAACGCTCCCCCGCCAGGCCGCGGAAGAACGCCCGCCCGGCGATCGCCCCGTAGAGCACCGTGTTGCCGACGATCATGTTCTCCTCGGCGCGGAACCGCGCCCGCTCAGGCGGCCGCACCGACACGATCCCGCCGGACAGGCCCTTGCCGGTGTAGTCGTTGGTCTCGCCGCGAAGCGAGAACGTGACCCCGGGCGCGAGCCAGGCGCCGAAGCTCTGGCCCGCCGAGCCGGAGAACGAGATCTCGATCGTTCCCTCGGGCAACCCGTTCAACCCGTGACGCCGGGCGATTTCGCCGGACAGAATCCCGCCGACGGCGCGATTGACGTTCCGCACAAGCACTGGGCCGAGCCTGACCTGCTCGCGTCGCTCGAGCGCCGGCTCGCATTTGCGCACCAGCTCCCAATCGAGCGCGTCATCCAGCACCGGAAGCTGGGCCCGAGTGCGGCGACGAGGAGCCTCGGGGGGAAGCTCGGGGACGGTGAAGATCATCGAGAGATCGACGTGCCGTGCCTTCCAGTGCTGGACGGCGTCGTCGGTGTCGAGCAGCTCGGTGCGGCCGACCAGGTCCTCGAAGCGGCGGATCCCCAGCGAAGCCATGATCTCCCGGACCTCCTCGGCGACCAGCATCAGGTAGTTGACAACCTGCTCTGGTGTGCCGCGGAAGCGCCGCCGGAGCTCGGGATCCTGGGTGGCGATCCCGACCGGACACGTGTTCAGGTGACAGACCCGCATCATGATGCAGCCCATCGCGATCAGCGGCGCAGTCGAGAACCCGAACTCGTCGGCGCCGAGCAGGGCCCCCACGACCACGTCGCGCCCGGTGCGCATGCCGCCGTCGACCTCGACCGTGATCCGGGAGCGGAGGTCGTTGAGGAGCAGCGTCTGTTGGGTCTCGGCCAGGCCGATCTCCCACGGCACCCCAGCGGATTGGATCGAGGACTGCACCGCGGCGCCGGTGCCTCCGTCGTGGCCCGCGATCGTGACATGGTCGGCGTTCGCCTTCGCCACCCCCGCCGCGACCGTCCCCACACCCACTTCGCTCACGAGCTTCACCGACACCGACCCCGTCGGGTTGGCGCAGCGCAGGTCGTAGATCAGCTGCTTGAGGTCCTCGATCGAGTAGATGTCGTGGTGCGGCGGCGGGCTGATCAGGCCGACGCCGGGGGTAGAGCTTCTGATCTTCGCGATGTAGTCGTCGACCTTGTGGCCCGGGAGCTGTCCGCCCTCGCCGGGCTTGGCGCCCTGAGCCATCTTGATCTGAAGCTGATCGCAGTTGACGAGGTAGTGGATGCCGACGCCGAAGCGGCCCGAGGCGATCTGCTTGATCGCCGAACGGCGCGAGTCGCCGTTTGCGTCGGGGACATAGCGCGTAGGGTCCTCGCCCCCTTCACCGGTGTTGGAGCGGCCGCCCATGCGATTCATCGCGATCGCGAGCGTCTCGTGCGCCTCGCGGCTGAGCGCGCCGAGGCTCATCGCCCCGGTGGTGAAGCGCTTGACGATCTCGGTTGCGGGCTCGACCTCTTCGAGCGCCACGGGATCGCCGGCGGGGCTGAACCGCATCAGCCCCCGCAGCAGCGCCTTGCGCACCGCATGCTCGTTCGCCTGCCGCGCGTACTCCCTGTAGGTCTCCCGTGAATCGCCGTTGACCTGGGCGGGCGGGCCGTTTACCGAGTGCTGGAGCCTGGCGATCGTGTCCGGGTTCCAGACGTGAACCTCCCCGTCGCGACGCCACTGGAGAACGCCCCCCACCGGCAGCACTTCGCGATCGGTTCGCGGATAGGCGCGGAAATGGCGCTCCATCGCTTCGGTCGAGAGCTGCTCGAGCCCCACGCCGCCAATCCGGGACGCGGTTCCCGTGAAGTACTTGTCGATCAGCTCGGGCTGCAAGCCGACTGCCTCGAAGATCTGCGCGCCGCAGTACGACTGGATCGTCGAGATCCCCATCTTCGAGATCGTCTTCAGGAGGCCCTTGCCGATCGCCTTGACGATCCGCTGCTCGGCCTCGTCGCGGTCCAGGTCCTGGGGCAGGAGCCGATGCTCGGCCAGCTCATCGAGCGACTCGAACATCAGGTAGGGGTTGATCGCGGCCGCGCCGTAGCCGATCAGGGTGGCCATGTGATGGATCATGCGCGGCTCGCCGGACTCGATCACGAGCCCGGTCCGCAAGCGGGTCCCGCGCCGCACGAGGTGGTGGTGAACCCCGGCCACGGCCAGCAGCGACGGAATCGCCACGCGTTCCGGACCGAGGTTGCGGTCAGACAGGATCAGGATGTTCGCGCCGTTGTCGACGTACTGCGCGGCCTCCTCGCAGACGGTCTCGAGTCGGGCCTCCATCCCGTCCGGGCCCTCCTCGATCGGCCAGCTGATGTCGATCGTGGCTGCGTCGAACACCTCGTGGGAGACCTGGCGGAGCTTCTCGAGCTCCTGGTTTCGGAGGATGGGCTGGTCCATCACCAGTTGGTGGGCCTGCTCGGGCACCTCCGTCAGGAGGTTGACCTCCGCACCCACACCAGCCTGAAGCGACATCACGACCGACTCGCGGATCGGATCGATCGGAGGGTTCGTGACCTGGGCGAAGAGCTGCTTGAAGTAGGAGAACAGCGGCGGCTGGCGGTCAGACATCACGGCCAGCGCCGCGTCGTTGCCCATCGACGCCACCGACTCCTCCCCCTGCGTGGCCATCGGGGCGATGATCATCCGCAGGTCCTCCTGCGAATAGCCGAACGCGAGCTGCTTCGAGCGAAGGGGCTCGATCCGCGGCGTGCGGGGCTCGCGATCCGGCAGGTCGGCGATGTGGACGACCGACTGCTCGTACCACTGGGCATAGGGCTTGCGCCGGGAGATCCGCCGCTTGACCTCCTCGTCCTCGACGATCCGCCCGTCCTCGAGATCGAGCAGGAACACCTTCCCCGGAGCGAGGCGGCCCTTGCGCTGGATGTGCTCGGACGCGACGGTCATCACGCCGGTCTCCGAGGCCAACACCACGTAGCCGTCGGTGTCCTGCACCCAGCGGCCGGGTCGGAGGCCGTTTCGGTCAAGCACCGCGCCCGCCCAGCGACCGTCCGTGAACACGACCGCTGCCGGCCCGTCCCACGGTTCGATCAGACATGAATGGAAGTCGTAGAACCCCTTCACGTCGGGGTCGAGGTCCTTGCGGGTCCGGTAGGCCTCCGGGATCATCATCATCACCGCGTGCGGGATCGAGCGTCCGGACAGAACGAGCAGCTCGAGCACGTTGTCGAAGATCGCCGAGTCCGATCCGCCCTCGCGCACGACCGGGATCACCTTCTCCAGGTCATCGCCGAACAGCTCCGAGGCCAGCTGCGACTCGCGCGCCCGCATCCAGTTGATGTTCCCGCGCAAGGTGTTGACCTCGCCGTTGTGGGCGATCATCCGGTACGGATGGGCGAGCTCCCAGCTCGGGAACGTGTTCGTCGAGAAGCGTGAATGTACGAGCGCCAGCCGAGTCGCCACGCGGGGGTCGCGCAGGTCGGTGAAGTACCGCGGGAGCTGCGGTGCGGTCAGCATCCCCTTGTAGACCATGGTCCGCGAGCTGAAGCTCGGCAGCGACAGCCCGCGGCCGGCCTCGCGCTCGATCACCCGCCGGATCACGTACAGCTTGCGCTCGAACGCGTCCTGGTCCTTGATCTCCGCCGAGGCCTCGATCAGGACCTGGCGGATCACCGGCGCCGACAGCCGAGCGGTGTCGCCGACGTAGCGATCGTCGACCGGGACATCGCGCCAGAAGATCGGACGCTGGCCCTCGGCCTCGATCGTCTCCTCGATCAGTTGCTCGAGCAGGATCCGGCGATCGGGGTCTGTCGGCAGATAGCAGACGCCAACCCCGTAGCGGCCGGGAGCCGGCAGCTCGACGCCGGCGACCGCGGCACGCAGGAACGCGTCAGGGATCTGCAGCAGGATCCCGGCGCCGTCGCCGGTGTTCGGGTCCGCCCCCTCGGCGCCACGGTGCTCGAGGTTCTCGAGCGCGTCGAGCGCCTTCTCGACTACGGCATGACTGGCTTCGCCCCACAGCTTCGCGACGAGCGCGATCCCGCATGCGTCATGCTCGTTTGCGGGGTCGTAGAGGCCAGTGGCCCCCGGTGAGGGAAAGCGGAGCATATGGCGTGAGAGCGCGGTGATCGGCGCACGGCGGCGAGCGGCAAAGGGTACCAGTGGGGCCCCCCGTTTGAGCATCGCCTGCCCTCTTGTTCGCGGCGGGTGAGGATCGCGTTAGCCGGCCCTGACAACGTCCTATGAGCCATCGCTGCGTGGTAGAAGAGCCCGGTCCAGGGAGTCAATCGAAGGGAGTCACAAATGCGGGCTCGGATGGTGAGCCTCGCGCTGATCGCCTGTCTGGCCGTCGGCGCACTCGGCGTCGCAGGGTGCGGCTCGAGCAAGAAGCATCACACTGCCAGGAACGCCGCGATCGCCGCGGGCGTGGCCCTGGCGATCCACCACCACCACAAGAAGGTGGAGGAGAAGAAGGCAGCCGCCGCCGCGGCAGCGTCGCTGCACGCCGGAGAGTTCTGCTCAAAAAAGAAGCAGTCGATCTACAAGCTCGACGGCTTCAAGTGCCAGAAGGTGCACGGCGCCTACCGCCTGGCGAAAGCCTGAGGCGGACGGGACCGGGGACAGCCGCCCTCGGAACGCAGAGCGCGCTTCACGCGATGCGTTCCGACGGCGGCCGGTCCCCGTCCCTTAAGCCTTTGCTGCTTTGGTTCTATTCTTCGCGGAGGACTTCTTGCGCGCCGGAGCCTTCTTCTTCGCCGCCGGCTTCTTTGCCGGTTTATCGGCCGGCTCCTCGCCGCTATCGACCGCCGCCAGCGACGCCTCCAGGGCCGCCATCAGATCCGGCGCCGCCTCCGGCTCCTCGGCCTCCGGTTCCACCGCGATCTCCTCGCCGGCCGCCTTGCGCTCGATCAGCGCGATCACGCGCTCGCGGTAGTTGTCCTTGTACTTGGTCGGGTCGAAGTCGCGCGAGAGCGAGGTGATCAGCTGCTCTGCCATCTGCAGCTCGCGATCGGACGCCGCCGCATCCTCGACCGAGTCGAGTTCGTCGATCCGATCGGGCGGCAGCACCTCGTCGCCGAACAGCATCGTCGAGAGCGTCAGCGCTTCGCCGGTGGGGCGTAGCGCGCACAGCTGCTGCTTGGACCGGATCACGACGCGGCCGATCCCCACCTTCCCCGACTCGCGCATGGCATCCAGCAACAGCCGGTAGGCCTTGGCGCCGCCCTGGCTCGGGGCAAGGTAGTAGGAGTGGTCGTAGTAGATCGGGTCGATGTCCACAAGATCGACGAAATCCTCGATGTCGACCGTCTTGGTCGCCTTCGGATCGAGCGCATCGAGCTCCTCGGGAGCGATCGTCACGTAACGCTCGGGACTGATCTCGTAACCCTTGACGATCTCCTCGTAGGGCACCTCGTCGCCGGTGGAGGGATCGACCCGCTTCTGGCGGATCCGGGCGCCCGTCTTGGCGGACAGCTGATGGAAGCGGACGGTCTTGGGCGACGTCGCGCTGTACATCTTCACGGGAACATTGACCAGCCCAAAGCTGATCGCACCTGACCAGATCGCACGTGGCATATGAGCTTTGTATAGCGCAGCCGGCCTGTCGGCAAGCCCCGGGCGATCTCTTGCCAGCTGCTTGGATCTCACGTTATGTCCCCGAGCCGCGTTTCACCTCCGGTGAGGCTTCCGCCCTTCCAGACGCTCCTCGATGCCCACGCACGAGACATACACCGCTTCCTTCTGGCAACCGTCGGCCCGCTCGACGCCGACGACTGCTACCAGGAGACCTGGCTGTCCGCGCTCCGCGCCTACCCGCGTCTGCGGAGCGCCGAGAACCTGCGCGGCTGGATCTTCACCGTTGCCCATCGCAAGGCGCTCGACCACCTGCGCCGCCAGGCCAAGGGCCCGATCCCCGTGGGCGATCCACCCGAGCCCGCCTCGTCCGAGCCGGCCGACGGCAGGCCCGAGCTGTGGGAGCGGGTGCGCGAGCTGCCGCCGAAGCAACGCGCGGCGATTGCGCTTCGGTTCATCGCGGATGCCAGCCACGCGGAGATCGGAGTCGCAATGCACACAAGTGAAGAGGCAGCGCGCCGGAACGTCCACGAGGGACTCAAACGACTGAGAACGGAGCTTCAGCGATGAACGAGATCGAGAACCTGGGCCGGGCGCTCGCCGAGAGCCTTCCGGACACCGCCCCACCGGCGCTCGACCGCGCCGCCGCGGATGCGGGCCTGCTCGACGTCGCCTACGCGACGTTCGATTCACCCGTGGGCAGGCTCCTGCTTGCAAGCACGCCGATCGGTCTCGTCCGGCTCGCCTACCTCGACGGGCCGGACGAGGACACGGTCCTGCAAGACCTGGTCAACCGCGTCTCCCCCCGTGTCCTGGCCGCGCCTCGGAAGCTCGACGAGGCCCGCCGCGAGCTCGAGGAGTACTTCGCCAAGCAACGCCGGCGGTTCGACATCGAGCTCGACTGGCAACTGACGCACGGTTTCGGCCGCCGCGTGCTGGGAGCGACGTTCCGGATCCCGTTCGGCGCCGTCTCCACGTACAAGCACGTCGCCACCGAGGCGGGCAGCCCCCGCGGCTTCCGCGCCGCCGGCAATGCGCTCGGATCCAACCCGCTGCCGATCGTGATCCCTTGCCACCGCGTGCTGCACTCGGGCGGCGGGCTCGGCGGCTACACGGGCGGCCTCGAGCGAAAGCGGGTGCTGCTCGAGGTCGAGGGCCTGCTCAGCGACTGATCGCCGCCGCGTCAAGCAACAGCGCGCGCGACTCGGGACTCGTCTCGAGCGCTCGAAGCAGGACGACGAACGCGGCGCCGAGCAACCGCGGCGATACCGCCCCCGGATCGGCCAGCTTCACGATCCCCAACCCGATCCCAAGCGCGAGCATGAGCTGTGCGATCTGATCCAGGAGCGCCTCGGGAACGTCGAGCTCCAGCTGCTCGGTGCGCGCCCCACCGAACCCCCGAAGCGTCGCGCGCCAGTCGTTCATCCCTGCCACGACCAGCTCCCGCAGCTCCTCGTCACGCTGCCCGTGCTGCCAGGCCTCGACGAACAGCCGGAATGCGTCGGGGTCCTCCTCGAGCTCCTGCATCCACCGGTCCGCCCCGGCCAATGGTCGCTCGGAGGTATCGAGCGTCGCGTCGAACAACCCGACCTGCTCGGCGATCTGGGTCGAGAGGTGCTCGCTCAGCAGCGCGAACAGCAGCTGCTCCTTGCTGCCGAAGTGGTCGTACACCGCGCCCTTCGTGAACCCTGCTTCCTCGGCCACCGCGTCGACGGTCGCGCCGTCGAACCCGCGGCGAGCGTAGACCCGAGCGGCGGCTTCCAGCAGCTGGGCGCGAGTCCGGGCCCGCCGCTCCGAGCGATCGAAAGATCCCCTAGGCATTTGTGACCAACGTCACGCAACTGGACATACCATTCAGTATATATACTCCCAGGATGGTGAGGAGAAAGGAGCTGCCGCCCGGCCCGCGTGTTCCCGCGGCATTGCAGATGCTCGCCACCTGGAAGCGACCTGCCGCCTCACTCGAGCGCCTGCGGCAGCGCTACGGCAAGCGGATCACGGTCCAGCTCCCAATGCAGCCCCCGTTCGTGATCCTGTCGGATCCGGACGAGATCAAGCAGCTGTTCACCGCCCCGCCAGATGTGCTTCATCCGGGCGAGGGAGCGCGGATCCTCGAACCGCTGATCGGCCGCAATTCGGTGATCCTGCTCGACGAGGGCCCCCACATCGAGCAGCGCAAGCTGATGCTGCCCGCGTTTCACGGCGAGAAGATGCAGGCGCTGACCGGATTGATGGAGGAGCTGGCCCGCGAGGAGGTCTCCTCCTGGCCCGCGGGCGAGACGCTCGCGCTTCACCCCCGGCTCCAGCGTCTGACGCTCGAGATCATCCTGCGGGCGGTGTTCGGGCTGGCGCGGGGCCAGCGGCTGGACGAACTGCGCGACCTGCTGACAGACGTGCTGGCGTTCTCAGAGAACCCGCTGTCGGTGATCCCGGCCGCGCAGCGATTCGCCCGCTGGATCCCGCCGCTGAGGCGCTTCCAGCAGACGATGGCTCGCGCCGATCGGCTGATCTTCGAGCTGATCGAGGAGCGCCGTGGCGAGACCGACGGCGAGGACGTGCTCGGCATGCTGCTCCGGGCGCGGCACGAGGATGGAAGCCCGATGTCGGACCAGGAGCTCCGCGACGAACTGATGACCGCGCTCGTCGCCGGACACGAGACGACCGCCTCCCAGCTGGCCTGGGCCTTCGAGCGCCTGGTGCGAGAGCCCGAAGTGGTCACGCGACTCCGAGGAGACGACGACGATTACCTGAATGCCGCGATCCACGAGATCCTCCGCCTGAGGCCGGTCCTCCCGAACGCCGAGCCCCGGCTGACCAAGAAGCCGATCCAAATCGGGCCCTACGAATACCCGCCCGGCGTCTGCCTGCTCGCCAGTGCCCACCTGGTCCACCACGACGCGGACATCTACCCGGAGCCGTTCGCGTTCCGCCCCGAGCGCTTCCTCGGCAAGTCGCCCGGCACCTACACCTGGATTCCGTTCGGGGGCGGCCGCCGGCGGTGCCTTGGGGCGAGCTTCGCCCTCGTCGAGATGCGAATCGTGATCCGAGTTGTGCTCGAGCGATTCCAGCTGGACCCTGCGAGCGCCCGGCCGGAGCAGACCGGCAGGCGGAGCATCACGTTCAGCCCGTCGCGCGGCGCGAGCGTGATCCTGCGCGTGCGCGCGCAGGATCACGCCCGCTTCAGAGCGCAAGACCCTCGCACAAGTCGCATAAACCGGGTAGTAGTACGCACGTGAAGTTCCTGCGTGCGCTGGACGAACGCCAGCAGCGGACCAAGTGGCTGGCGATCCCGATCGCCGTCATCAAGAAGTTCTCGGATGACGGGGCCGGCGGACTGGCCGCGCTGATCGCCTACTACGGGTTCTTCTCCTTGTTCCCGCTGCTGCTGGTGCTGTTCACGGTGCTCGCCTACGTGCTGCACGGCGACCCGAGCGCCCAGAACTCGATCAGCAAATCGGTGGTCGGCCAGTTCCCGATCATCGGGACGGACCTGCACAAGAACATCCACAGCCTCCACGGTCACGTGCTCGCGCTCGTGATCGGGATCCTGGGCGCAATGCTGGGAGGCCTCGGCGTCACGCAGGCGACGCAGAATGCGTTCGCACGGGTGTGGGCGGTGCCGCACAAGCAGCGCCCCAACTTCCTCCAGTCGCGACTGCGGGGCCTCGCGCTGTTGGTCGGCCTGGGAGTTCTGTTCATCGTCTCGACGCTTGCCTCGGGGCTCGTCACCGGCGGGCTCGGGGGAGCGGGAGCGAAGGTCGCGGGCATCGCGATCTCGCTGCTCGTCGATTTCGTCCTGTTCTTCGCCGCGTTCCGGCTCCTGACCCCCTCGATCGGGACGAGCCGCCTGTGGGTGGGGGTCTGCGTCGCGTCGGTGCTGTGGGCGATCGTTCAGGCGGTCGGCGGCTACTACGTCGGGCACGTGTTCAAGCACAGCACGAGCACCTACGGCCTGTTTGGACTCGTGATCGCGCTGCTGGTCTGGCTCCACCTCGGCGCGCAGATCCTCCTGTACTCGGCCGAGATCAACGTCGTCCTCAACCGCAAGCTCTGGCCCCGCAGCCTGTTCGGGCCTCCCTCGGCCCCGGCCGACGAGGCGACGCTGACCGCCCTGGCGAAGGTCGAGGAACGCTCCGAGGAGGAGCAGATCGACGTCGAGTTCACCCCGGCCGACGGCAGTCCGGGCCCGGCTCCTAAAACAGGCGACCCTGCGCCTCGGCGGTAGGGGTCTCGGAGTCCGCCGGGGGCGGCGGCTCCCGGGGCGGCTCAGCCCCGCCGGTCCGCGCGCCCGAGCCAGGCGCCTCCGCGGGACCCGGGGCGGGCGCCTCCGCGGGACCCGGGGCGGGCGCCTCCGCGGGACCCGGGGCGGACGCCTCCGCGGGACCCGGGGCGGACGCCTCCGCGGGACCCGGGGCGGACGCTCGGCCGGGGGCCAGGCCGGGCGCGTCCCGCCTGGTCATCTCGAGCGGCCAGGAGCACAGCCCGCCCTCCCCCGGACACCCACTGCAGAGCGAGACGCACGGCTGCTCCGACACGCCGAACTCGCCGGCCAGCACGCCTGAGGCGAGCGCCTCCAGCTCGCGCTCGAGTGCCGCGCGGTCCCGGAATACGGCCGTGACCGGATCGTTGGGCCGCTCCAGGAAGACGTGCGCAACCTCCACCTCCGTGGCCCCCGCACGCAGCGCCGCCAGGGCGTAGATCAACCTCTGTGTCCCGTACTGCTCCACGATCTGCCCGGGGTCCGAACCGTCGAGCCGGTCGGTCTTGTAATCGACAACCAGCATCGTGCCATCGCGCTCGCGGGCGAGCACGTCGAGCGCCCCGGTGATCAGAGCGCCCGAGGAGAGCAGGAACGAGAACCCCTCCTCCCGCCGAACGTCCGTCGCCGCAGCGAGCCGCTCGAACAGCGGACTGGCGATGAAGCCGTCGATCATCTCCGCAACGTCATCCGTCACTCCCTCGGGCCGTCGCGGACGGCGGAAGTCGATCCGCTCGAGCAGCTCGTGGACGAGGATGCCGCGCTCGAGCGCGCCCACCCCGGCCGCGCGGCCCGCGACCGGCGGCAGACCGAGCACCCGCTCGAGGTAGAAGCGGTAGCCGCAGCGCCCGTACGCCGCCATCGCCGAGTAGCTGAGCGTCGTGGGCGCCGCAGGCCGTTCGCGAGGAGGCTCCGCTTCGTCCGGAACCGCGATCGCCGCGGCGAGTGGGACGCGCCGCTCGTGCCTGACCGCTTGCTCGCTGCTGATGATCGTGGTCTCGATCCCGGCCTTGGCCATCGCCTCTGCGATCCACGCGATCGGGGCGCACGGACCGTTCTGCCTCGGCGGCGCGAGCTTGCCGTCGTCCAGCCGCGCCGCGCCGGTGAGGATCAGCCGCTCCATCGCCCTCGTCATGGCGACGTAGAAGATCCGCCGCTCCTCGGCTCCCTCTCGCTGCTCACGCTCCTCCCCGAGCGCCGCGTAGTCGAGCGCCGGTACCGGCTTGCCGGTGCCCGGCCGAGCCAGACGCAGCCCGATTCGCCCATCCGCTCCGACCCGAAGCAGCTCGCCCCACCGCCGCGGATCCCGTCCCAGGTCCGCCACCACCACGATCTTGAACTCCAGTCCCTTGGCCCGGTGGATGGTCATCAGCCGCACCGCATCGAGCGCCTCCCCCTCGACCGGCGCCTCGTTCTCGCGGGCGTCGGCCCGAAGCCCGGCGGCCCGGGCGCCGACCAGTCCCAAGAAGCCGCGCAGATCCCGGCCGAAACGCTCCTCGTACTCGCGGCCGAGGCGCATCAGCTTGCGGAGGTTCGCCAGCCGCCGTTCGCCGCCGGGAAGGCCCAGTGTCTGCAGGTCATACCCGTTGTGCGCGACCCCTCGCTCGATCAGCTGCTCCAGCCCCAGGCGGCCCACCACCCGCCGCTCGCCGCAAAACCATTCTTCGAAGGCCCTCAGCCGCTCGGCGTCCTCAGCCGCGAGGCCCTCAGGCTCGGCCCCCTCCCGTCTGGCCGAGGCCAGCAGCACCAGCGCATCGATCGAGATGCCCACGAAAGGCGAGGCCAGCAGCTGGTAGTACGCCTCCTCGTCGAGCGGATTGGCCAGCGCCCGCAGGTAGGCGACCAGATCCATCACCTGGGGGTGGGACCAGTAGCCGCGGCCGCCGATCAGGTACGTGGGAATCCCCTGCTCCTCGAGCGCTCGCTCGTACGCGCGCAGGTCGGTGGTGGCCCTCGTCAGGACGACCACGTCCTCGGGGGCCGCGCCGGCATCGATCAGCTCGCGCACGCGGCGGGCGAGCGCGCGCGCCTCGGCAGCTCGCCAGGGCGATGCCACCCCCTCCGTGGCAGCCCACTCCTCCCCCTTGTCGACCACGAGCAGCTCGACGAGCGGCTCGTTCGCCGGCGGCTCACGGCGCCCGGCTTGCAGCGACCCCTCGAAGGCCCGGTTGATCACCTCGACGATCTCCGGGCGCGAGCGGAAGTTCGTCTGCAGCGTCGCCCGGCGCCCGGCCGCGGCGAGGCGCTCGCCGAGGAGCTCGAACAGCTCCACGTCGGCGTGCCGGAAGCCGTAGATCGACTGCTGGGCATCGCCGACGACGAACAGGTTCTCCCGCGAGATCTGATTGATCACCTCGAGCTGGATCTGGTTGGTGTCCTGAAACTCGTCGACCATGATCTGCTCGAACCGCTCCGCGTACCGCCGGCGCAGCGCGTCGTGTTCGGAGAACAGGTCGCGAACGCCCAGCTCGAGGTCCTCGAAGTCGACCCCGGAGGCGGCGCGCTTCCGCTCCGCGTAGCGGGCGCCGAACGTGCGCAGCAGCCGGTCGAGCGGGGACAGGATGCGCTCCGCGCGGCGGTGTTCGCACCCGGCGCGAAAGCGCTGGAGCGCCTCCTCGTAGGAAACGCACACCGGCGTGCAGAGCGCAGCGCCGTTGCCGCCCGGCAGCCTGAGGCCGTCGAGATCGCCGGGCCAGGGGTCCTTCGGGAGCGCCTGTGCCCGCTCCGTGCGGGCCAGCGCCTCCCGCACCTTCGCCGATGGCTCCGGGATCGCGCCGAGCTCGGCCGCCACCGCGGCGGCGCCGCCCTGCAGCTCCCGGCTGGCATCCGGGGGCGCCGGTCCGAGCGGCGGCAGGCCTGGCTCCCGCTGGCCGCGCGAGCGCAGCTCGCCGTAGGTGCGCAGGATCGCGCCCCGCAGCGCGCCGGCCCCGTAGGACGCGATCAGCTCGACGTCGTCGAGCTCTGAGAGCGCATCGTCGAAGGCCTGGTCGGCCAGTCGCGTGGCCTCGAGCTCGTCGAGCACGACGAACCGCGGGTCGATCCCCGCCGACAGGGCATGGGCGCGGAGAACCTTGGCGCAGAACCCGTGAATCGTCGAGATGAACGCGCCCTCGGTCGCGCGGGCCTGCTCGATCGCCCCAAGCTCGCGGAGCCGCAGCCTGATCCGCTCGCGCAGCTCGGCCGCCGCCTTGTCGGTGAAGGTGATCGCCAGGATCGCGGCGACGTCGATCCCGTCCTCGAGAACCGCCCGCGCGAACCGCTCGACGAGCACCGAGGTCTTGCCGCTGCCGGCGCTGGCGTCGAGCAGCAGATCGCCGTCGCGGCGCTCGATCGCGACGAGTTGCTCCGCGGTCCATCCGGGACCGCGTTCTGACCCAGCCGCTCGGCCTCCGGCCTCGCTTGATCGGGTGAACTCAACCACTCCGGCAGATCCCCGGGTACTGGCAGCCGTCCCGCGAGCACGTCTCGGGCGCGGCGTCGAGGTCTCCCCCGCGCAGCCGGGCCGCCAGCGCGATCGCCCGCGCGCGTGCGTCTTCGAGCACCTCGTGGAGCTCCTCCGGCGAGCGGGCGTCGGTCGCCACGACGCTCGCGCCGACCTCGGCCCCCTCCAGGAACACCCCTCGCGCGCGCAGGTCGTCGCCGCCGGTCGGCTGGTACAGACCGGCCACCGGCTCGAGCCCCATCAGCTCCTTGACCGCGAGCATGTAGAGGGCAACCTGCAGCTGGCGGTCGGTGCTCCACCGTGCCCCTGAGTACCTCTGTTGCCGCCCGCCGCTCTTGTAATCGCGAACGATCGCGTGCCCGGCGCCGTCGACGTCGACGCGGTCGACCATGCCACGCACGCGCACGCCCTCCTCCAGCTCGAGCGCCGGCAGCGACTCATCCTCAAAGCCGAACCTCAGCTCGAGCGCCTCGGCGTCCCAGTCGCAGCCCGAGGCCGCCTCGTGCGGAAGGTAACGGCGCAGGTCGGCCTCGATCGAGCGCAGCGCCGCCGCGCGCACCGCTTCAGGCCGGCCGCGCGCGAGCTCCGGCGCCGGCTCGGCCAGCAGCCGCTCGAGGATCGCGTTGGCGTCTTCGAGCGTGTCGGTCCGCAGCGGGCGCGCCAGCTCGCGCAGCAGCCGCTCGAGCAGCGCGTGAATCACCTTCCCTCTGACCATCGGCTCGGACTCGGGCTCGAGCGGCTCTGGCTGCAGCTCGCGGTCCACCAGCCACTTGACCGGGCAGTCGGCGTAGGACTCGAGCGCCCCGGCCGAGAGGATCTCGCTGTGGCGCACCTTCCCGAGTGCGTCCTGCCCGAGCGTCCGCACCGGCGCCTCCTCGCCGACCGCCGACGACGCCGCGGCCTCCGCTCGCGCACGCTCCCTGGGCGTGGGGGCCTCGCCGGCGGGCCAGCAGACGTCGGCCAGCAGCCGTCGCCGCCGGCGATCACGCCACTCGGGAACGAACAGCTCCGCGAGGTCGTCGATGAACGGCGAGGGAAGCTCGATGTTGCCCTCCTCATCGGAGCTCCGATAGCTGACGACCACCTGCTCGGTCGCCCGGGAGACGCACGAGTAGAACAGGTAGCGCTCGCGCGCCAGCACGTCCTCGCGCGGGCGCAGACGGACACCCGAGCTCACAGCCAGCTCGCGCCGGCGCTCGTCCGGAGAGGAACGGCTCGGGCGAGCCGGGCGCGGGGAACGAGCCCTCCTGCAGCCCGCAGACGAACACTGCGCGGAACCGCCGGGCCCGGATCTGGAGCGGATCGGCGACCACGCACGCCGCCGCGAGAAACGTGGGGGACGACGAGCTCCTCGAGCAGCTCGACGAGCTCGGGCCCCGACGGCCGCTAGCCGACTTCGTCGAGCTCCGCGAGCGCGCGGGTCAGCACGGCCAGCGCGCGGGCGTCGAGTCTGCTCGTCGCTCCCCAGCACGGCTGCGGACCCTCTCCGCGGCGCCGCGAACAGCCGCCGCGCCTGGCGCTCGAGGTCGAACGAGTCGATCTCCCTCAGCCTCAGGTTCAGGCGCTCGCGGGCTTCGGCCGCGGTGCGAATCCCCTCGCGCAGCACGATCGCCTCCGCCCGTCGGCCCGCTCGTACACCCCCGGCGTGCGCAGGTACGCGATCAGCTCCGACGCCGGTGCGCGCTCGAGCAGCGCGCAGCGCGCGAGCGCGAGCAACCCGCGGCCCAGCGTCGTGTGCTCGAACGCCATCTCGCGCTCGAGGGCGACGGGGATGCCGTACTCGGTGAACACCCGCTCGACCAGCGCGCCCGCACCGCCTCGGAAGACGACCGCGATCTCCTCGCCGGACACACCGGCCCCCAGCAGCTCCAGCACCTCCGCCGCGACGAGCTCGACCTCGGCCCGCTCCCCACCGGCCTCGAGCAGGCGGACGGCTCCGCCTGGATCGATCCGCTCCCCGACCCCTTCAAACAACTGCGCTCGACCAGATGGAGCGCCGGATGGGCGTAGAACTCATCGAGCGCGGCAGCTCGACCAGTCGCTCGGCCAGCGGCCTCAGCTCCTCCACCGCCTCCGCGCGGGCGGCCAGCGCCGCCCGGCCGGCTTCGTAGGTCAGCGAGACGGTCAGCTCGGCCCCTGCGATCCGCGACAGCGTCTCGATCGCGTCCCGCTCCAGCGGGTGTGAGGTCGTCGAAGCCGTAGAAGAACACCGGCGTCGCCCCCCACCGGCCGGGGTCGGCGCGCAGCGCGTCGAGCGCCCGCCAGGCGTACAGCTCCGCGTCGACCCTGCTGCGCACGCTCGAGCTCCCTCGCGTATGCGCTGTAGATCGCCGCCGTCTCCCCGCCCTCCGCGCGCGCGAACCGCTGAGGCGTGATCAGCGAGCGTTCGAGCTCGGAGATCAGCTCGAGCGCCGCGGCCGGAAAGCCGCGGGTACCGGCCGACTCGCTGAAGCGTCCTCAGCTCGACGCGCCTCAGCGCGCGCTTGCAGCAGGCGCTCGCGCTGGAGCGCTGAGAGGCGGCGCCCCTCGTAGCCGGCCCGCCGCGCGATCTCCCTGCTCAGGCCGGAGAAGGTCAGGACGGCGCCGCCGATGACGGCGCTCTCGCCCTCCGCCAGCTCCCGCTGTAGTAGCTGCGCGTCGGCTGCGGTGGGGACGACCAGCAGCGCCCCCCGCCGCCGCTGGGCGGCGTATGCGGCGAGCACCTCGCCGGCCTTGGCGGAGTTGGCAGGCCCGGTGATCAGCGTCAGCGGCATCGCTGCCTATGTTGGCGCGGCCGCCAGACGGCAGGGGGGCGAAAAGCCCTGGCCCGGACCTATGGAAGAAGTCCCTAACTATTCAGGAGAACTTCCATGATCGACTCGCAGATCGCCGCGGTCGCCGCCCACCAGCTCGGCATCATTACGCGCCAGCAGCTATTTCAGCTAAAGCTCAGCAAAGGGGAGATCGACTACCGCCTCAAGGTCGGCCGCCTCCACCGCCCTCTTCAGAGGCGTCTACGGCGTCGGCCACCCGCCGACCGACCCGCTCCAGTGGGCCGCCGCCGCCGTCCTTGCCTGCGGTCCCCGCGCGATGCTGAGCCACGGCTCGGCGATGACCCTCTGGCGACTCTGGCAGCGGTGGGACAGGCCGTTTGACATCACCGTCGCGGGCGACCGGCGACTCAAGGGCATCCGCATCCACCATGCCACCGGTCTCCGGCGCAAAGACGTCCGGAGCACCGAACAGGGCGTCCGCGCAACCAGCCCCGCGCGCACCCTGCTGGACATGGCGCCGAGGCTCAAGCGCAAATCGCTCACGCGCGCGGTCAACAACGCCCGCCACAAGAAGATCCTCACCCTGGATGACCTGGACGACGTGGCCGCCCGCTTCCCCCATCACCCGGGCGCCAAGCTCATCAAGCCGTTCGCAGACATCAAGGGCGGCCCGACCCGCTCGGGCTGGGAGGACGACTTCCCCGAGTTCTGCAAGCGCCACGGCCTGCCCGAGCCGATCATGAGCACCGTCGTCGCCGGCCACGAGGTCGACGCGCTGTTCGAGCAGGAGAAGGTGATCGTCGAGCTCGACAGCTGGGAGTTCCACTCCAGCCGGCAGTCGTTCGAGGACGACCGCAGGAGCGACGCCGACACCGGCGCCGTCGATCACCAGACGATCAGGGTGACCTCGGAACGCCTCGAAGAACCGGCCGAAGAGGCGGCGCGGCTAAACCGGATCCTGCGAACGCAGACGCTAGGCGGCCGCGGCCGGCGTTTCGGCCTCGGCGAGCCTCTGAGGCGGGCGGCTTCGCGCCCCCTCCCGCGCCCAGGGCTCGTCGAACTCCACCCGCCACTTGCCGTCTTCGTTCTGCTGCAGCGCCAGCCGCGCCCGGAAGGAACGGCCGGAGCGGCCCTTGAACCCGGTGACCGCCTTCTCGGTGCGGCCGGTCTTGATCAACTCGCGGGCGACCGACACCGGCAGCGACTTGCCGGCCTTCGACTTCCAGATCACGAACCCGCAGCCCGGATCCTCGCGCGACCAGCACGAGTAGCCCTTGCGGTTCTCGACGATCTCGCGCCCGCACACCGGGCACGGCCCGAGCTGAGCGCGCGGGATGCGGACGCCCTTCAGGCGCGTGTCGAGCTCGTTCACCGTGTCCTCGGTGAACTTGACGATGTCGCCCATGAACGCGCCGCGCGAGTCGTCCCCGGTCTCGATCCGCGCCAGCCGGTGCTCCCACTCGCCCGTCAGCCCCGGCGAGGTCAGAGCGTGCTCGCCGAGCAGCCGGATCACGTTCAGGCCCTTCTCGGTCACGACCAGCGCGCGCGCGTCGCGCTCGACGTAGCCGACCTGGATCAGCCGCTCGATGATCGCCGCGCGCGTGGCGGGCGTGCCGATCCCCGAGTCCTTCATCGCCTCGCGCAGCTCCTCCTCGTCGACCAGCTTGCCGGCGGTCTCCATCGCGCCCAGCAGCGAGCCCTCGCTGTAGCGCCGCGGCGGCTTGGTCTCCTTCTCCTCGGAGGAAACCGACCGCACGGAGGGCTCCTCACCCTTGTCGAGCCGCGGCAAGCTGCTGCTCGCGCCCCTCGTCCTCCTCGGCGTCACCGCGACCGTCCGCGTCGGCCGTCTCGCCGTAGACCCCGCGCCACCCGGGCACGAGCATCAGCTTGCCCGCGGGTCCGGAACACGTGCTCCGAAGCGACGGTCGTCTCCACCCGCGTGTTCTCGAACACCGCATCCGGATGAAAGACGGCCAGAAAGCGCCGCACGACGAGGTCGTAGATCTTCTTGTCGTCGTCTGAGAACTTGTCGACCGGGTGGCGCTCGGCGAGCGTGGGGATGATCGCGTGGTGGTCGGTGACGCGCGCGTCGTTGACGACCCGCGCCAGCGGCAGCACGTCGAGTCCCTAGCACGTACTGCGAGGCCTTGGAGTACTCGGCCCGCTCGCCCACCAGCCGCGCGATCGGCTTGATCGTCGCCCACCATGTCCCCGGTGATGAAGCGCGAGTTGGTGCGCGGATAGGTGAGCGCCGCGTGCTCCTCGTACAGCCGCTGCGCGGCGCCCAGCGTGCGCCGCGCGGAGAACCCGAAGCGGCTGTTGGCATCCCGCTGCAGCGAGGTCAGGTCGTACAGGAGCGGCGCGCGCTCCTTGCGCTCGGACTTCTCGAGTTTTGTGATTGCGCCGGTCTGGCCCTCGCAGGCCGCGACGATCGCCGCTGCCTCGCTCGGCGGTCGCGAAGCCGCGGGTTTGCGCCGGCGTGATAGCGCCCCTCGTACACGCGATCGGCATCGGCCTCGAAGACCGCATCGACGACCCAGTAGGGCTCGGGGACGAACGCCCGGATCTCCTCCTCGCGGCGGGCGAGGATCGCCAGCGTCGGGGTCTGCACGCGCCCCAGCGAGACGGTCCCGTCGAACGAGGACCGCAGCCGGATCGTCGCCGCGCGGGTCGTGTTCATGCCGACGATCCAGTCGGCCTCGGAGCGCGAGCGGGCCGCGTCCTGGAGCGACTTCAGATCGGCTCCGGGCCGCAGCGAGCCGAACGCGTCGACGATCGCCTCGCGCGTCATCGAGTTCAGCCACAGCCGCTCGACGGGCTTCTTCGAGCCGGCCTTCTCGTACAGGTAGGCGAAGATCAGCTCGCCCTCGCGGCCGGCGTCGCAGGCGTTCACGACCTCCGGCACGTCGTCGCGCCCCAGCAGCCGCTTGACGACGTTCATCTGCTTCTTCGAGCGCTCGTCGCGCACGACCAGCTTGAAGCGGTCGGGGACGATCGGCAGGTCGGCCATGCGCCACTTCTTGAAGCGCTCGTCGTACTCGTCGGGATCGGCGAGCTGCACCAGGTGCCCGACGGCCCAGGTCACGACGTGCTCGGGACCCTCCAGATAGCCCTCGTGCTTCTCGAAGGCGCCCGGCAGAACCCGCGCCAGGTCGCGCCCGACGGACGGCTTCTCGGCGATCACAAGTGTCTTGGCCATGAGTTCGCGGAGGGTAGCGCCCCGCTCAAGCCTCGTCACCCCGCGCACCCCCCCGTCCCGCACACGGGCCGCGCGCCTCTCCGCAGCCCGCAGCTGCCTCGCGCACGAGCGCGTTCGGGACCGCGAACCCGCCGCCGGTGCCGGACCGCCGGTGATCGCGGCGAACACGGTCGCCACCACCTGACCGGCTGAGTCGATCATCGGGCCGCCCGAGTTGCCGGGCCGCACCGGCCCGAGCAGCTGCGTGACGCTGCGCCGCACCGGCCCCTGCCCGTAGGCGTTCTCGGTGTCGACGTCGAGCGTCTGCCCGATCCGGCCCGGCTCGGCGTCGAACGGCCCGTCCTCGGGATAGCCGAGGATCGCCGCCGCGGTTCCGGCTCTGGGGGCGGCCGCCAGCGACAGCGGATGGGCGCCCAGCCCCGGCACGCGCAGGATCGCGATGTCGTTGTGGGGGTCGAAGTCGATCGCCTGGGCCGCCAGGCCGGGGGCGTTGCCGCCCGGCTCGACGTGCGTGTCGCTCTCGCCGGCGACCACGTGCGCGTTGGTGACGACGATCCCTGGCGCGGCGACCCAGCCCGAGCCCTCGATCCCCAGCCCGCAGGCGGTCCCGACGACGCGCACCACGCTCGGCGCCGCGGACCGCACGCCCGGCTGGCCCAGCACGGCCGGGTTCGGCGGCGGAATGTTCGCCACCGGCCCGTTGAGCGTCGGCAGCGGGTCGAAGCGCGCCAGCGCGTTGAGGATCGGGCCCGAGGGCGGCAGCAGCTCGTCGAGATCGCGGAGGATCGACGGAGCGCTCGAGGTTCTGCCGAAGCGACGAGGAAGCCGTCGACTGGAGCGCCACCGCGCCCACGATCCACGCGATTCCCAGGCCCACGCACGCCGTCAGCGCGGCACCGAGCACGCCGTCGATCGTCCGCAGCCCCGGGAAGCGCAGGACACGCCGAGCGCGCAGCCCGACGCCCTCGAAGCCGCTCGCCAGCACCCCGCCCGCGAGCAGCGCCCCGAGCAGTCCGAACAGCGGCGCGTACTGGGAATGCGAGCCCTTCGGCAAGCAGCAGCGGGCCGACTCGCGTCCCGATGAACGCCCCCAGCGCCAAACCCGATCAGCGACAGGCCGCCGACGATGAACCCCTGCATGTAGCCATACAGGGCGAGCAGCGCGGTGAACGCGACGATCAGCCAGTCGATCCCGGTCACGGGGCGAGAGTAAATGACGCGGGTGCGCCGCCCTCCGCGGCCGGTACCGTTACACGCTGAGGTGGCTCAACAGCGATAGGGAGGGGGGCTCGCAAGCATTGGTCCGCGGGCACGACGGCGGCGCCTCTTGACGCGCACGGTCCCCCTGATCGTGATCGCCGCCGGCGCGTTCGCGTTCGGCGTGATCGAGGCGACGAATCCCGCTCGCCAGGAGCGCGCAATGGTCAAGCGTTACGTGACCGACTGGGCGCGCGGGGACTTCGGCCGCGATGTACGCGCTGCTCGACCGAGCCTCGAAGCGCCGCATGTCCGAGGCCAGCTTCGCGTCCGCCTACCAGGCGCGCCGCCGACGACCGCGACGCTGATCCGAGTCCGCGCCCGTCCGGGTCAGCGGCCCGAACGGGCCAGGAGATCGGTCAGTGCCGGCGATCGCCACCACGAGGATCTTCGGGACGCTGCGCGAACGCTCGAGGTGCCGTTCACCGGCTCGGGCTCGGGCGCGCGCGTGCACTTCTCCGGGACGCTGCTGTTCCCGGGGCTGAGAGCCGGCGAGCATCTCAGGCGACACGTCTCGCTCGCCGCGCGGGGAAACATCCTCGCGCGCGACGGGACGCCGCTGGCCAGAGGGCCCGAACCGCACCTCGCCGATCCCGAGCGTCGCCGAGGAGATCGTCGGCACGCTCGGGTCCGATCCCCGCCGCGCAGGCCTGCCAGCTATGCCGCGCAGGGCTATCCGGCTAGCGCGCAGGTCGGCCTCGACGGGCTCGAGCGGATCTTCCAGCAGCGGCTCGCCGGAACGCCCGGCGGCAGCTGCTCGCCGGGACGCGCGTGCTGGCGGCAGAGCGCAGCCGGTGCCCGGCCAGTCGGTGACGACGACGATCGACCCGACGATCGAGACCGCGGCGACCGCCGCGATGGGCAACAACCTGGCCGGGATCACCGCGATCGACCCGCGCAACGGGCAGGTGCTGGCGCTGTCCGGGATCGCGTTCTCGGCGCCCTCAGCCGCCCGGCTCGACGATGAAGATCATCACCGCCACCGGGGCGCTGCAGGCCGGGATCGTCACGCTCGGGACGACGTTCCCGATCGCCGACCTCCTCGGTCGTCGGCGGCTACACGCTCCAGAACGCCGGGCGGCGAGGCGTGCGGCGGCACGTTGCTGAACGCGTTCGCGGTCTCCTGCAACTCGGTGTTCGCGCCGCTCGGCGTGAAGCTGGGCGGCGCCCGGCTCGTCAGCACCGCCGAGCGCTTCGGCTTCAACCAGCCGCCGCTGTTCGCCGGCGAGGCGGAGAGCACGATCCCCTCCGCCGCCACGATCGGCGACGCGACCGCCGGTCGGCTCCTCCGCGATCGGGCAGGGCAAGGTGCAGACCACGCCGCTCGAGATGGCCGACGCCGGCGCCACGATCGCGATGGGCGGCCGCCGCCCGATCCCGACGCTGGCGCTGGGCCAGCGCCGCCGCGCTTCGCCCACGTCACCAGCGCCCACGTCGCCGTCGGAGGTGCAGCGGATGATGATCGCGGTCGTCGCAGTTCGGGACCGGCACCGCCGCGCAGATCCCCGGCGTCCAGGTGGCGGGCAAGACCGGCACCGCCGAGCTGACCGACACGCCCTGCCAGACCCCGGGGGCCAGCTCGCCGAAGAACACCGACGCCTGGTTCGTCGGCTACGCGCCGGTCGGCGCGCCGCGGATCGTGGTCGCGGCGCTGTTCCCCAACCAGGGCGCCGGCGGCGCCACCGCCGCGCCGGCCGTCCAGCAGGTGCTCGTGGCGGCGCTAGCCGCGCACTACTAGCCCTGCCCTTGCCAGCCGCTACAGATCGAGCGAGATCGTCGCCCACACCTTGCCGGTGTTGCCGATGATCTCGAGCGTCAGCGGGCGGTTGGCGTAGACGCTGTTGTTCCCCTGGAGGGGACCTTGAACAGCACCAGTCCGCCCCGGTCGGCCCGAAGCTGGCGGTCGTGTTCGGCTTCGGGCTCGACCGCGCCCGGGTGCCAGCGTCTGCGAGGTCCACGCGTACGGGTTATGCACCGGCGACCGGGTAGTACATGTGGCCCTGCGTGTCGAGGATCACGAACCGGTCGGTCGTGACCTGCGGCTGCTTGGTCTCGTTCTTGGCCCACAGGAACACCCCGTACCACTCCTGGTCGGCCGCGAGCTCGGCCTCGCTCTTCGGCAGCCCTGCGAGATAGCCGGAGTCCTCGGCGCTGTAGGGATTCAGCACGCGCGAGACCTCGAGCTGGTAGGTGACCGGACCCGCCTTGACGTATGTGCCGTTGTTGTTCGCGTCGGCGAGGTTCGAGTGATGGGTGCCGCACGCCGCCAGCAGCGACGAAGCCGCGACGATCAGCGATCAGCTGTCAGGGGGCGCCGCACAGCGAGCGGATTCTATTCAGCGTCCCGCGAGCGTCGCGCGCTGCCCGCGCCCGCGGTCCTCCTCGAGGATCGTGCGCAGCCGCCGCATCGCCTTCGCCGCCTGGCGCTTGCTCCAGACGCGGCCGCCGAGCGCCTCCATCAGCCGATCGGAGGGCATCACGGGCACGGTCTCGAGCGTGTACTCGACCATCGGTCGTCCCGCTCGGGCCGGGCGACAGCGTGTAGGTCCCGAGCATCCGGATGCGGTTGAACTTGCCGCCCCGGCCGTGCTCGACGATCTTGTACGGGGGCTGCACCTCGGCGAAGGTCATGTCGGCCCAGTTGAACCGGGCCAGCGGCGCCTTGACCTTGAACCGCGCCCCGGCGCCCTTGCCGTAGGGGTCCTCACGCGTCAGATGCCAGTCGACCAGGTAGTGGTCGGTGAACTCCGCGTGGTTGGCGATGTCCGCAGGTACTCGAACACCTCCTCGCGAGGGCGGGAGATCGTCGCCGAGACGGTGATCGGATCCACGGGCGGGATCTTATTTAGGTTGTTCCGAGGCGAGCATGCTCGCCTCGGCCGGCGGCGCATGCGCCGCCGGGGGCGGGCCACATGTGGCCCGCCCTCACGCACGGGATCTACGCCGCGCGCTGGTCGATGATCCGGATCGAGGTCCCGAATGCGGGGCCGTGGACCAGGTGCGAGCTTTCGGGGGGTTTGCGCTCGAGCTCTGCGCACAGATCGCAGAGCGTCCGCTTCTTGTACTGGTGCACGTACTCGCCCACCAGCGGCGTACGGTGGCAGCGGCCGCAGCGCTCGCTCCGCGCGCTCAGCTCGTCGACGCCGCGACGCAGCAGGGCCAGCTCGAGCTCCGGCATGTCTCTCAACTGAGGCATCCATGCGGCCCTTTTTCGCCCCTGAGGAATCTTTCCCTGTATTTAGGCTCTCTTTGACGGGCAGGTTATGATCATGTTTGCGAATTGGCCGAATCGAACAGCCTGCAAGCCCCACCCCCGTCCGAATAGGCAGGCTGTATTCCCCGTCCGTCAGAAGGAGATCGCCCCATGAAAGCGTGGATGTCGGGCAACGTTGCGGGGACCGGAACGTTTAGATGCACCGTCTGCGAGTACCCCGTCTCGCTCGACGCGGTCGACGAGCTCCCCACCTGCCCCAACTGCGGCGGAACCGAGTTCGTCCGGGCCTCCCTGTTCACGACCACGCAGACGGCGGTGGTCGACATGCCCAGCCGAGATCGAGGATCACGGCTGGCTCGAGGAGCTGCGCGACGGCCTCGATGAGCCGGGTCAGTACCTGGCCTATCGCAGCCCGGCCGGCGACGTGGTCGCGTTCGAGCTCAAGCGGGAATGGACGCGGATCGGCCGCAGCCTGGCCGCCGACATCCGCTTCGACGACCCGACGGTGTCGCGCCGTCACGCGCTGATCGTGCGCCAGCCCGACGGGCTGCGGGTGCTCGACGATCGCAGCCTGAACGGCGTGTTCGTCAACGGCGAGCGCGTCGAGTGGTCGACGCTCGCCAGCGGCGATGAGATCGTGATCGGCCGCCACCATCTGCACTTCATCGACGTGCCGGTTGTGTCCGGGATGCGCTACCGGGAGAGCGACGCGGAGCACGAGGCGCAGGCCACCGCAGGCTGATTCCGGTCGCCCTCGAGCGCCGGGCTATAGTCCGCCGTCCGATGGCGGCGACGATCGCGGTTCTGTCGCAGAAAGGCGGCACCGGCAAGACGACGGCCGTGCGGACGGTGACCGACGTGCTGCGCCGGGTCGAGCTGAAGGTGCTCGCGGTCGACCTCGATCCACAGGGCAACCTGTCCGACTACCTGGACGTCGATCCAGACATCTCGCCCGACGATCGGCGACGTGCTCGCGGGCCGCGCACAGGCCGCGGACGCGGTCCACGACGGCATGATCCCGGCGAACCTGGGGCTGGCCGAGGCGGAGCTGATGCTGAGCGGCAAGATGGGCCGCGAGCTGACGCTGAAGCGCGCGCTGCGCGAGCTGCGCGACCGCTACGACGTGATCCTGGTCGACTGCCCGCCGGCGCTCGGGCTTCTGACCGTCAACGCGCTGGTGGCCGCCGATTACGCGCTGCTCTCGGCCGAGGCGCAGTACTTCGCGCTGCAGGGCGTCGAGCAGGCGCTCGAGGTGATCGAGCTGGCCCGGGACAGCCTCAATCCCGGATCTTGAGTGGCTCGGGGTGCTGCTGAACATCGCCGACATGCGCACCCGCCATTCGCGCGAGGCGTTCGACTCCCTGCGCGAGCACTACGGCGAGAAGCTGCTCGACACCACGATCAGGGCTTCGATCGCCTACGCCGAGTCGGCCGAGCGAGCCCTCTCGATCCTCGACTACCGGCCCGACCTGGGCGCCGACTACATCAACGTCACCGACGAGCTGCTGCGGCGCCTGGGGATGAACGAGCCGCGGCGGCGCCTCGAGGCGCTGGTCAACGGCTCGCTCACACGCTCCGCTGGTAGCTCCTGAACGCGCGCGTCGCGAACCCCAGGCAGACGAGCAGTAGCGCGGCGAGGAAGCCGGCCCGCGATGCCACCAGGCCCCAATCGGTGTTAGCCGACGTGGCGCCGCGGCCCGCGACCACCGCCCAGTTGACGGGGTTGAAATCCGAGACGTGCTGAATCCAGCGCGGCACCAGGTTCGACGCCATGAACACCGACGAGACGAAGGTCAACGGCAGCGTGATGAATTGCACCGCGCCGATCAGGGCTGCCTCCTGACGCATGATCAGCGCGAATCCGCTCGAGAGCCCGGAGAAGATCGCCCCCAGCAGCCCTCCGACCAGGATCAGGATCACGACCCCGCCGACGCCGCCCGGAAACGACGCGCCGTCCGCCAGAGCCAGCCCGACGAGGATCAGCGCCTGGATCCCGAACACGATCACGTCCTTGACGATCCTCCCGGCGACGAGCGCCGTGCGGCGGACCGGCGTCACCAGGAACCGGGGGGTGACGCCTCGGTCCAGGTCCTCGATCAGGCCCATCCCGCTCCAGGCAGAGCCGAACATCGCGTTCATCACCACGATCCCGGGCGCCAGGAACGCGATGTAGGAGTGGGCATGGAAGCCGGGAATCTCGATCACCCGCTTGAACAGCGCCCCGAACAGGAGCAGCCAGATCACCGGAGTGACCACGGTGACGCCCACGAACCAGGGCTGCCGCCAAAGTTCGCGGAGGTGGCGCACGGTCATGTACATCGTCTGACGAAGAACGGTCATCGGGCTTGCTCCTTCTGCTCCTCGGCCTCGGCGAACGTGCGCCCGGTGTGGCGCAGGTACACGTCGTCCAGCGACGGCCGCGCCACGGTCACCGACGCCACCTCGACGCCTCGGGAGTCGAGCGCCTGCAGGACCGCCGGCACCGCCCGCCCGCCGTCGTCGGCCCGGGCCCGCAGGGCCCGCCCGTCAACTTGGACATCAACAACGCCTTCGAGCCGCGCCAGCGCTTCCTCCACTGTCCCGTTGGCGTCGGCTGCGAGCTCGACCAGGATGGCGTCGCCGCGCAGCTCGCGCTTGAGCTCATCGGGCGTTCCTTCCGCCACCACCCGGCCGCGGTCCACGATCGCGATCATCGCGGCGAGCTGGTCGGCCTCCTCGAGGTAGTGCGTCGTCAGCAGCACGGTCTTGCCGCGCTCGGCGGACAGCGTCGAGATCTCCTTCCACATGTCCGCGCGGACCTCTGGGTCAAGGCCGGTCGTCGGCTCGTCGAGGAACAGGACCCGCGGGTCGTGGACGAGCGCCATCGCGATGTCCAGCCGGCGCTGCATGCCTCCGGAATAGCCCCGCGCGATCCGGTCGGCGGCGTCCGTGAGCCCGAAGCGTTCGAGCAGCTCGGAGACCCGCGTTTCCAGCTCGCTTCCGCGCAGCCCGTACATCTGGCCCTGGAGACGGAGGTTCTCGCGCCCGGTGGCCTGGATGTCGACGCCCGAATCCTGGGAGACCACGCCGATCGTGCGGCGTACGCGGTCCGGCTGCGCCACAGCGTCGATGCCGGCGACGGCGGCCCGGCCTGAGTCGGGCTGGGTGAGTGTCGTCAAGATCTTGACCGCGGTCGACTTGCCGGCGCCGTTGGGGCCGAGCAGCGCGAACACGGTGCCGGGCGCGGCCGCGAACGACAGCCCGTCAAGGGCCTTCACGTCCTTCGGATATGTCTTGACGAGGCCCTCGGCCTCGATCGCGGATTGCATCTATTCTTTCGCCTCCAAAGATTTTCGTTGATAAAATATCTTAGATGTCAAGAGATCGCGATGAGCTTCTCCGCACGCTGGGCGACGAGGTGCGAGCGAGCCAGCGCGCGACCGACAAGGTGGACGAGCTGCTCGCCGACCTCCTGGGGATCAACCGGTCCGACGGCCGCTGCCTTGACATCCTCGACCAGCACGGTCGGATGTCGGCCGGCGAGCTGGCGGTCGAGAGCGGCCTCAGCACCGGGGCGATCACCGCCGTGATCGATCGCCTGGAGCGGGCGGGGTACGCGCAGCGAGTCGCGGACGCCGCCGACCGCCGGCGCGTGCTCGTGGAGCTCACGCCCAAGACCAAGGCGCTGGCCTGGGAGCTGATGGCCGCGCCGATGCAGCGCGCGTCAGCGCCCCTGATGGATCTCTACTCCGAGGAGCAGCTGGAGCTGCTGCTCGACTTCACGCGCCGCGGCCGGGAGATCGGGGAGCGCCACGCCGATTGGCTGCGCCAGCGGCTCAAAGGCTCCTGACGTCCGCTCCCTGCGACTCGAACGGCACCCGCATCACCGTGGCCCAGCCGCTGCGCTTCGCGTGACAACGACTCGACCAGCGTGCCGGTCTGCTCGAAGTGCGACCAGACCAGGACGGTCGGGCCGGCGCCCGGAGATCGTGGCACCCAGCGCCCCGAGCTGCGGCGCGCGTTCGAGCAGCTCGGCGGAGCGAGGATAGAGGGGCGCCCGGTGCGGCTGGTGCAGGCGATCCCCGAGGCCGGCCGAGATCAGCTCCCAGTCGGCGCTGCAGAGGCCGAGCATCAGCGTCGCGGTGTGCGCGAGGTTGAAGATCGCATCGGCGTACGGGACTGACTGCGGGAGCGCCCGCGCGGGCCTCGGTCGTGGAGACCGCCTGTTCGGGGACGACCAGCACGGCCTCAAGCCCCAGCGGCGGGTCGAACCGGTGCGCGCGGCCGTCCTCGCAGACGACGAATCCCCCCTCGAGCGCCGCCGCGGCGTTGTCGGGATGGCCCTCGAGCTCGGCTGCGAGCGCCAACAGGTCCGCGTCCAGCTCGAAGATGTGGTCCGCGGCCATCAGTCCGGCCACCACGGCCGCAGCGCTGCTCCCGAGCCCCCCGGACAGCGGGATCTTCGACGAGATCCGGAACTCGAACGCGTCCGCGGGATGAAGTCGCTCGAACGCCTTGACGACGAGGTTGGTGCGATCGCGCGGCACGTCGAGGTCGGTGAGGACAGCGAACGAGCCGGTCTCGGTCACCTCGAGCGTCCAGGTGCAACGACAGCGCACCCGCGAGCACGTCGAACCCGGGGCCGAGATTGGCGGACGAGGCCGGGACCCGCACCCGCCGCGAGCGCGAAGAGGGTCACTCGAGCACCGCCTGCTCGATCGCCTCGAGCGACGGGTCGCACGGCACGATCGCACCCGCCTGCTGAAGCGCCACCTGCGGGTCCTTGAGCCCATGGCCCGTCAGCACGCAGACGATGCTGCGGGCGTCGCCCGCGCCGTGATTCAGCAGGCCCGCGACGCTGGCCGCCGACGCAGGCTCGCAGAAGACCCCTTCCTCGGCCGCCAGCAGTCGATACGCCGACAGAATCTGCTCGTCGCTGACGGCCTTTACCGCCCCGCCTGACGCGGTCATCGCGTTCATCGCGTCCTCCCACCTGGCCGGATTGCCGATCCGGATCGCGCTCGCCACCGTCTCCGGATGCTCGACCGGCGCGCCGTGCACGAGCGGCGCCGCGCCGGCGGCCTGGAAGCCGAGCATCTGTGGCCGGCGCTCGTATTCGGTGAACCCCTTCCAGTACGCGGTGATGTTGCCGGCGTTTCCGACCGGGATGCAGAGTGCGTCGAGGTCCGTGTCGAGCTCGTCGGCGATCTCGAACGCCGCGGTCTTCTGCCCCTCGATCCGAAACTGGTTGACGGAGTTCACGAGCGCCACCGGATGGCGATCGGCGAGCTCGCGCACGAGCTCCAGCGCCTGGTCGAAGTTGCCCTTCAGCGCCACCACCCGCGCACCATGCATCAGCGCCTGCGCGAGCTTCCCGGTCGCAATTTTCCCCTCGGGCACGATCACCGCACCGCGCAGGCCGGCACGTGCGGCGTATGCGGCGGCCGACGCCGCCGTGTTGCCGGTGGAGGCGCAGATGACCGCCCGGGCCCCCTCCCGCACGGCGGCCGAGACCGCGCAGGTCATCCCCCGGTCCTTGAACGAACCGGTGGGGTTCGAGCCTTCGAGCTTCAGCCACACGTCGGCCTCGGCGCGCTCTGAGATCGCCGGAGCGTGGATCAGCGGCGTCGAGCCCTCGCCGAGCGTGACGACCGGATCATCCGGCGCGAACGGCAGGCGCTCGCGGTAGCGCTCGATCAGCCCGGGCATCGAGGCGCAGCATGCCAGAGGGCCGTCGCGGGGCGAGCGGTCGTCGGCGAATCTGATAACAGTTGTTTCCCGATGTCTGCGGATCTCGGCTACTTCCCGCGCGGCGACTCGATCCTGCGCCGTGTCCACGAAGAGCGCGTGGTCGGGCTGCTGTTCGGCCAGCGCGCGCTCTGCATCGGCGCCTTGGCGCCGCTCAACTACGTCGGCACCAGCGAGCACTCCCAGGGAAAGCTGACCCCGTTCAGGCGCCTCGCACACACCGGGATCCAGTTCGAGACGATCTTCTTCGGCACCCGCGCCCAGGCCGACCGTGTACTCGAGCGGGTCGCCCGCCTGCACGAGACGGTCAACGGCGCGCTGCCCGAAGATGCGGGCATCCACGCGGCCGGGACACCCTACTCCGCGCTCGATCCCGAGCTCATGCTGTGGACTGTGGCCGTGATGATGGACTCGGCCCAGTACTTCTACGAGCTGTTCGTCGCTCGGCTCTCCGATCAGGAGCGGCAGGCACTGTGGCAGGACTACATCCGCTTCGCCGAGCTGTTCGGAATGCCCCGGGACGCGGCGCCGCCCTCGTACCCCGCGTTTCGCTCCTGGTGGGAGGCGAAGCTCTCAAGCGACGAAATGTTCCTGACCGACGAGGCGCGCTACATCGGTCGCGCGACCGCGTTCGAGATCCCGCTGCCGCGCACTCACCAGCCCGGCAAGCAGGTTCACGACCTGATCATGCTGGGGAGCCTGCCGGAGCGGGTCCGCGAGCTCTACGGCCTTCAGTACACGCGGGCGCAGGCCGCGGCATTCGCGACCGCCGTCCGCTTCGTGCGCGCCGCCTACGGGCTCACCCCGGGGCCCGTCCGGCGCGGGCGCAACACGCGCTCGTTCCGGCTCGTCGAGCGGACCGAGCGCTGGCGGCTCGAGCACGGCAAGCCGACGCCCCAGGTACGGCCGGAGGAGTTTGTGCGGGTGTAGGGGGCGTGGGGCGCTCCGCTTTGGGCCCCACGGGGGCCTCCGTGGCCGAGGGGCCTCCGTGGCCCAGGGGCCTCCGGGGCCGAGGGGTCTCCGGGGCCGAGGGGCCTCCGGGGCCGAGGGGCCTCCGGGGCCGAGGGGCCTCCGGGGCCGAGGGGTCTCCGTGGCCGAACGACCCAACAAACTCGCCCCGCCCTCGCTGCCTTACCGGGAAGTTCGGCCTGAGGCCGAACTTCCCGGCACACAACCGCCCCGGGGCCGCTTTTTGGTGGGTTGTTCGGCCCCGGATCCGCCCGTGGCCACGCCCGGGCCGGCCGCGGGCAAGCCCTCGCCCAACCCAACTGCTACAGTACTGTAGCTTTCCCGATGACACTCGCTACCGTGGCACCTGAGCGGCCTGAGCACGAGGTCGCGATCATCGGCGCCGGCCTCGGCGGGATCGGCGCGGCGATCGCCCTCGACCGCGCCGGAATCTCCGACTACGTGCTGTTGGAGCGAGCTTCGGACATCGGCGGCACCTGGCGGGACAACACCTACCCGGGGATCGCGGTCGACATCCCGGCCCAGGCATACCAGTTCTCGTTCGAGCTGAAGCCCGACTGGTCGCGGGTGTTCGCCCGCGGCGAGGAGGTCAAGGCGTACATCGACCACTGCGCCGACCGCTACGACGTGCGCGGACGCGTGAGGCTGAACAGCGAGGTGCTGCGTCGCGAGTGGGACGAGCGCGCCCACCTGTGGCGACTGCGCACGCCCGCCGGCGAGACCACCGCCCGGTTCGTGATCAGCGCCGTGGGGGCGTTCGTGAACCCGAAGCCCGCCGAGATCGCCGGCGTTGAGGACTTCGAGGGCACTGTGCTGCGCTCCGCCGCCTGGGACCACTCGGTCTCGCTCGAGGGAAGGCGGGCGGCGAGTCGTCGGGACGGGCGCGAGCGCGGTGCAGATCATCCCCGAGATCGCGCCGGTGCTGGAGCGGCTCGACGTCTACCAGCGCACCCCGATCTGGGTCTTCCCCAAGCTCGACTACCCCACCGCGGGAGCCGTGAAGTGGCTGTTCCGGCACTATCCGTCCGCGCAGGACGTGGTCCGCAAGACGGTCACCCAGGTCCTCGAGGCCGGGCTGGTCGGCGGCGTCGATCCATTACGAGTCCTCGCAACGCGTCGTCCACGGCGCCGCCTGGCTGGCTCGCAACCTCTGGTACCGCCAGGTCCGCGATCCCGACCTCAGGCGGCGCTTGACCCCCCACTACGAGGTCGGATGCAAGCGGCCGGCCGTCTCGAACGGCTACCTGAGCACGTTCAATCGGCCGAACGTCGAGCTGATCTCAGAGACGATCGAGCGCGTCACCCCGCATGGAATCCGCACCGTCGACGGCCGCGAGCGCGAGATCGACGTGCTCGTGCTGGCGACCGGGTTCCGCCTCGCCACCGACCCCGAGAACTATCGGCTCAACCCGGTGCGTGGGCGAGATGGTTTTGACCTCGCCTCGTTCTACGCCTCGCACCGGGCGCGCTCGTACGAGAGCGTCAGCCTACCCGGGCTCCCGAACCACTTCATGATCTTCGGCCCCTACGGCTGGACCGGCGGCACGTGGCACGTGCTGGTCGAGACCGCCTCTCACCACATCATCCGCGTGATCCAGGAGACGCGGCGGCGGGGCTCGACCGCGGTCGAGGTGCGCGAGGAGGCCGCCGAGCGCTGGACGCGGTTCGCCACCGAGCGGCTCGGGCGCTCGCTGTGGAGCGTCGGCTCCTGCGCCACCGCGAACAGCTACTACTTCGATCATCACGGCGACACGCCGTTCCTGAGGCCGACCAGCTCGCGTCAGGCCTGGCGCGCGGCGAGGACGTTCCCGCTCGAGGACTACGTGTTCGAGGCGCTCGAAGAGCCCGAGGGCGCCGGCGAGACGCCGTCCCGCGCGATCGCAGCGTAGGTCGCGGTTTCTCAGCCCAGGTTCCGCAGCCAGGGACGGCAGCGGTTGTATGCGGATTTGAGCGCGGCGCCGCCGTTGAAGGGGTAGTCCGGCACGCCGTGCGCCCGCATGCACCGCACGAGGCCGAGGAATTTACGCTCCCGGACGACCGCGGCCCGGGCGCCCCGTGAGACGCGGCCAGGGCCAACGACGCTGCATTCGTTGCTGGCGACGAGGAACGCCATCGATTCGAGGCTGATCGTCCCCCTCGGTGCGTTGAAGATCCCGTTCCCGCCGGAGCCCGGGGTCGGGTCGGGGAAGTTCCGCACCCCGTGCGCGCGCATGCAGCTCGTGTAGGCGAGCGCCCGTTTGTCTGTGCCCGGCGGCACCGGTCCCCGAGAACGGCCGAACGGCGAGCGCGGCGAGGACCCCCCGCAGCCCGCGACCAGCAGGCCGACGCACGCCGCGAGCAGCAACGCCATACTCAACCGCCGGCGTCGTCCTACCCCAATTCCAGCACGACCTTCCCGGTCGCCCCGCGGCTGTCGATCAGCTCCAGCGCCTCGGCCGCGCGCTCCAACGGGAAGCGGGCGCCGACGATCGGCTTGACATAGCCGTCGCCGATCAGGCGGTCGATGGCGGCCTCGATCTCCCGCGGGAGGTCGGGCTTGGTGGTCGTGAAAGCCCCCCACCCCGCGCCGACCACTTCGGTGTTGTTCAGGAGCAGCCGGTTGACCCTCACCTCGGGAATCGAACCACCGGTGAACCCGACCACGACCACGCGGCCTCCCTCGCGCAGCGAGCGAAGGCTGTCGGTGAAGCGGTCGCCGCCGACAGGGTCGAGCACAACGTCGACGCCTCCGTTGGAGGCCTCCTTGGCCTCGTCCTTCCACGGGCCGTCGGCGCGGAACACGTGATCGGCTCCCGCCTGCGCGGGCGACCGCCTCCTTCTCGTCGCTCGAGACGATCCCGATCGTCCGCGCGCCGAGCCCCTTGGCGACCTGGAGCGCCGCGGTGCCGATCCCACCGGCCGCGCCCTGGACCAGCACGGTCTCGCCCTCTGACAGGCGGCCGCGCAGCTTGAGCGCGAAATAGACCGTGTGGTAGTTGAAGATCAGACTTGCGCCCTGCGCGAAGTCGAGCGACTCGGTCGAGCGGAAACGAATAATGCTCGGGCGCAACGACGACCTCCGCGAAGCCGCCGACCACGCACATCGCGGCGACGCGGTCGCCGGGCCTCACCGCCGCCCCGTCGCTCGCCTCGCGGACGATGCCGGCCACTTCGGCGCCGGGGACGAACGGCAACGGCGGCTTGTACTGGTATTCGCCGCGCGTCTGCAGGACCTCCGGGAACGCGACGCCCGCGGCTTTGACCTCGACCACGACCCCCTTGCCCGGGGTCATCATGTGCGACGGCTCGGGATCGGGCAGATCCGCGAGCCTCAGCGCGGTGGCTGGCCCGGTCAGCTCCGTGATTTGGATCGCGCGCATCGGCGAAAGGTATTCCTCCGCGGCGCATCCCGCGCCGCGGTCTGAGCGCGCCGCTCGACCTCGGTCTCGCTTAACCGCGAGGCTGCGCCTCGTTAACCGAACTCCTCCTCGAGCACGCGGATCGCCCGCGGTGGCGCGCGCAGGACCTCGAGGTCCGCCAGTTCGCTCATCGCGACGTTGAAGCGGGACTCGAGCACCGGGTGCACGACCATCACCAGCCGCGCCTGGTCGTCCGAGCCCCTTCTGGACCACCGACTTGACCGAAACGTCGTGCCGCGCCAGCACCTGGGCGACGTTCGCGAGCACGCCCGGCTCATCGGCCACCTCCAGGTGCAGGTAGAAGGCCGAGACGACGTCGGAGACGATCTGCGAGCCGATGCGCGGCGGCGGGGGTCGAGGCGGGCGGGATCATCGCCGAGATCACGTCGCCGAGCACGGCGCTCGCCGTCTGCGGCCCGCCGGCGCCCGGGCCCGACATCGTGATCTCGGTGATCGTCTCCGACTCGACCGTGACCGCGTTGAACGGTCCGTTGACCGATGCCAGCGGATGGCCGGGATACAGGAACGCCGGATGGACGCGAACCGACAGGCCGCCGTCGATCCGCTCGGCGGTCCCGATCAGCTTCAGCCCGAGGCCCAGCTCGCGCGCGTACTCGAGGTCGTCGGGCTGGATCTGCTCGATCCCGTCGTAGGAGACCTGATCGATATGGACGGGCGTGTCGAACGCGAGCCGCGCCAGGATCGCCATCTTCGCGGCCGCGTCGGAGCCGTCGACGTCCTCGGTGGGGTCGGCCTCGGCGTACCCGAGCCGCTGCGCCTCGGCCAGGGCCTCCGCGAACGTCGCGCCGGTTCGCGCCATCTCGGTGAGGATGAAGTTGGTCGTGCCGTTGACGATCCCGTGAACGCGATCGATCCGAGCGCCCGCGAGTGACTCCTGGAGCACGCGGATCACCGGTACGACCCCGGCGACCGCGCCCTCGAAGCGCAGCTGCACGCCCTCGGACCGGGCCACCTCCCAGAGCTCCTCGCCGTGGCGCGAGAGCAGCTGCTTGTTGGCGGTGACGATGTGCTTGTGCTCGCGCATCGCGCGGAGCACCCATTCGTGCGCCGGCTCGATGCCGCCGATCAGCTCGACGATCAGATCCGAGCTTTCGAGCAGCTCCTCGAATGAGCCCCGGTTGCGGGTCACCACCCCTGACAGCTCGGGGCGCAGACCCGTGATCCGCTCGATCCGCTCGGCCTGCTCGGGCAGCAGGCGCGCGAACGCCGAGCCGACCGTGCCGTGGCCGAGGAGGCCGACACGGAACGCTCCCCGGCCACTAGCCGACGTCACGAGCCGCCAGGTCCTCGTAGGTCTCGCGGCGAACGACCACGCGCGTGTCCCCGCCTCTGCAGAAGATCACCGGCGGCCGGGGCACGCCGTTGTAGTTGTTGGCCAGGGAGTGGCCGTAGGCCCCCGTGACCGGCATCACGACGACGTCGCCGACGGCCGGATCCGCGAGCGCGACGTTTCGCACGAGCAGATCGCCGGACTCGCAGTGCTTGCCGGCCAGATTGCAGGTCTCGCTCGCCGGCGCCAGCGGCCGGTTGGCGATCATCGCCTCGTATCGCGAGCCGTAGAGCATCGGCCGCAGGTTGTCCGACATGCCCCCGTCGACCGCCACCCAGGTGGAGACATTGCGCTTGATCGTCTGGACCGTGTACAGGGTCACGGTCGAGTTGGCGACCAGTGCTCGGCCCGGCTCGAGCAGCAGCCGCTTGTCCTCGCCGAGGAACTCGTGTGCGGCGCCGATGACCGCGTCGAGGTAATCCTCCAGCGCGGGAGCCGCGTCCTCCGCGGTGTAGGCGACACCCAGCCCGCCTCCCAGGTTGTAGACGCCGAATTCGCCGAGCTCGGCGATCGCGCTGACCGCCCGCCGGAACGGGCCCAGGTCCAGCAGCTGCGAGCCGATGTGGAAGTGCAGGCCGACCAGCTTCAGGTGCGGAGCGGTCGAGGCTCGCTCGATTGCCTCCGGAGCGTGCTCGATCGCGAAGCCGAACTTCGAGTCCGCCTGGCCGGTCGAGATCGCGTGATGGGTGTCCCCGGCCACGTCCGGCGTGACCCGGATCAGTACCTCCTGGCGTCCGGTCGGACTCCGCGCAGATCCGCTCGAGCCGCTCGAAATCGTCGAACGAGTCGAGCACCATGTGGCCGACGCCCGCGGCGAGCGCTTCCCGCAGCTCGGCCTCGGACTTGGCGTTGCCGTGCAGATAGATGCGGCTCGGGTCAAAGCCCGCCCTGAGCGCGAGCGCCAGCTCCCCCCCGGACGCGACGTCGCACGAGAGCCCCTCCTCCTTCAGCACCCGATACACGGCCGTGCAGGGGAATGCCTTGGACGCGAACAGGACGTCGTTATCGGGATGCCGTGCGGCCAGCGCGTCGACGAACGTCCGCGCCCGCGGCGCGCAGGTCGTCTTCGGCCACCACGTAGGCGGGCGTTCCGAACTCTCGCGCCAGCTCCACCGTGTCGCAGCCGCCGATCTCCAGGTGTCCGCGCTCGTTGACGCGGCTCCCGAGCGGATAGACGTGAGAGAACGTTGCGGTCGCGGCTGACACGGCGCCGATCATGCCATGATCGCTTCGTGGTGCACCAGTGCGAAGGATGACGCGTACCGTGACCGCGCCGCGGCCTGCAGACGCCGGCCGGCACGACGGACTCGCCTACTCGCTGTGGCTCCCCGCGCAGGCGCCACGCGCCGGAGTCGTGATCCTGCACGGCGCCGGATCGTGCAAGGAGAGCCACCACGACTATGCGCGTGCGCTGATCCCCGGCGGCCTGGCCGCGATCACATTCGACCAGCGCGGCCACGGCGAAAGCGATGGACCGATGGATGGCCGGGCGCTCGAGGACGTCGGCGGCAATGGCTTCCGTGCTGCGCTCCGACCACCGGAATCCCGGAGCTGCCGCTGGTCGCTGCGCGGCTCGAGCATGGGCGGCTGTCTCGCGCTGCTCGCCGCGCCCCTGCTCGAAGCGCCGAGCCGTGGTCGCGATCTGCCCCGCAAGCACCGAAGGACTGCGCCGCGGGCTGCAGCGCCGGGACGCTGCGGTTCGATGCCGACGCTGCCCCTCCTCGACGCGTTCCTCGCCGCGCACGACCTCCACGATGCGGTCGCAGCGCTGACGATGCCCGTGCTGCTGCTGCACGCCGCCGGTGACGAGCAGGTCCCCGTCGAGCATTCGCGCGAGCTGGCCGCGCATCTGCGCTCGCCCAGCGCAGCAGGCTGATCGTCGTTCCGGGCGGCCACCACCGCTCGATCCAGCACGACGACGAGCTTCAGGCCGTCAGCGTGCGCTTCATCCAGAAGGCGATCCAGCAGCGCCTGAACCGCGGCGCCCGTGGCCGCCTGGCCGGAGCCTCGCCCAGCCCGATCTATCGCCGGGTCAGTCCGCCCAGGAGGTTCCCGGCTGCCGGAAACGAGCGATCCGGCGGCGTTCCCGGTGTTGCCGAGCGCGTCCCCCGAGAGCGTTCCCGGCGTTGCGCACGCGTGTTGCCGAGCGTGCCGGACAACCTGTTTGCGACGGCACCGGCGAGGTTCTTGACCGTCGAGCCGAGCGCTCTGCCGGTGTTCGAGGCGGCGGTGCCGAGTGCTGTTCGTGGCTCCCTGAAGCGTGCTCCCAAGCTGATTGCCGGAGTCGACGGCGCGCCGGCCTGGGTGGCGCCGCAGCTGCCACATCCAGAACTCGTCGCGGAGGTCGTACCGGATTGGGCCGAGACCGAGAAGCTCGATTGGCCCTGAGCGGAGCTGCCTCGAGGAGCCGCCGTTCAGCGCCGTCGACCCTCCGCCGCCTCCGGCCGTCGCCGAACCGGCCCGCGCGGCGGACTGCGCCGCCTGGGTCGCGGTCGTGCCGCCGCGAGCAGCCGCCGCGAGGTGGCCGAGCTTGTTGGGTCCGAGCCCGCTTGGCAAGGTCACGTTGGCCGCCGGGCTCTGCACGCCGATCTGCGGCCAGCCGCGGAACGCGACGACCGCGCTCGCGAGCACGAACACGATCGCGGCCCCGGCCAGCAGCGACCCCGCCGTGCCGAAACCAGCGACGTATGCCCTTGTGGCGCGCATCTCCTGATCGGTTAATCGGCAGGTCCGACCGGAACCTTTAGCGATTTCTTCGACCATTTATCGGAGGCCGCTTATCGCAGTCTGCCAATATGAATTCGTTATGGCGCGCCCTAACAACTTCGGCCGCGATCGCGGGCTTCAGGCCCGGATGATCCTGACCCTGTTCCTGCTCGGGCTCGTATATGCCGTGCTGGTCGGCGTGCTGTTCGCCGCCGGCGCCGGCGCGGTCACGATCGCGGTCGTGGCCGGGGCGCTGTTCCTGATCCAGCTGTTCACCTCGGACAAGATCGCCCTGCTGTCGATGGGCGCCCGCGAGGTGGGCCCCGGCGACTCCGAGGATGCACGCCGCCTGCACGCGATCATCGAGCGGCTCTGCATCCAGGCGAACCTGCCAAAGCCACGCGTCGCGATCGCCCACGACGCCGATGCCGAACGCGTTCGCGGTCGGCCGCTCGCCCAAGACGGCGACCGTCTGCGCCACCACCGGAATCCTCCGCTGCTCGGCGACGGCGAGCTCGAGGCGCGTGCTCGGCCACGAGCTGACCCACGTCCAGAACCGCGACGTGATGGTGATGACGCTCGCGAGCTTCTTCGCCTCGATCGCGTCGTTCATCGTCCAGATCGGCTTCTGGTTCGGCGGCGCGTTCGGCGGCGACGACAACGACATCGGCCCGGGGTTCATGGTCGTGATCCTCGTCTCCGCGGCCGTCTACGTCGTCTCGTGGCTGCTGCTGCAGGCGCTCTCGCGCTACCGCGAGTTCGCCGCCGACCGCGGCTCGGCGATCCTCACCGGCCGCCCGAGCGCGCTGATCTCGGCGCTGTACAGGATCGAGGGCGGCGCTGCAGCAGATCCCGCAGCAGGACCTGCGCGCCGCCTCGGGCGAGCTGGCCGCCTTCTACATCCTGCCGCCGCAGCGCCAAGCAGACGATCTCGACGCTGTTCTCGACCCACCCGCCGCTCGAGGCCCGCGTCGCGCGGCTGCAGCGGCTCGAGGCCCAGCTGCAGGGCACCGCCGCCTAGTGGGCTCCCGGAAACGTCCTCGCGAATCGGCTAATAATCCGCCGGTGCTTCCGAGCGTGGTGATCCTTTGCGGCGGCGCCGGAACGCGCCTGCGCGAGCACACGCAGTCGATCCCCAAGCCGCTTGGTCGAGATCGGGGGCCGACCCATCGTGTGGCACGTGATCCAGATCTACCTCGCCCAGGGATTCACGGACTTCCTGCTGCTGACGGGGTTCAAGGCCGAGCTGATCGAGGAGTTCGCCGCGTCGGAGCGGTGGCCCGCCGGGGCGCGCCTGCGCTGCCTCGAGACCGGGACGGACACGCCGACCGGCGAGCGGCTGCGACGCGCTGGCGGACGAGCTCGGAGACGAGACTGTGTGCGTGACCTACGCCGACGGGCTCGCCGACATCGACCTGGAGGCGCTGATCGCCGACCACCGCGGGCATCGGCGCGCGCGCGACGATGACGGTCGTGCGGCCCGAGCTCCAGTTCGGCGTCGCCGAGCTGAACGGCGAGGGCACGGTTCGCGGGTTCGTGGAGAAACCGCGCTCCGAGCACTGGATCAACGGCGGGTTCTTCTGCTTCGAACCGGACACGCTCAGAGGGATCGAGCCCGGATCGGTGCTCGAGCGGGAGCCGCTCGAGCGCCTGGCCGCCTCCGGCCAGCTGCGCGCGTTCCGCCACGAGGGCTTCTGGGAGTGCATGGACACCTACAAGGACGCGGTGCTGCTGAACGAGCTCTGGGCATCGGGCCGCGCGCCGTGGAAACTGTGGAACTGAGCGGACCCGCCGCGCCGAGGTCGCTGGACGGACACGCCGTGCTCGTGACCGGAGCGCACGGCCTGCTCGGCTCATGGCTGGTGAAGGGACTGCTCGACGGCGGCGCCCGCGTCGCGTCATCCGCCGCGACCTCCCTGTGCGCTCGGCGCTCGTCGCGATGGACCTCGAGCAGCACGTCGACGTCGTCGACGGCGACATCTGCGCCGACGGGCTGATCACCCGGGCGCTGGCCGAGTACGAGATCGACAGCGTCTTTCACCTGGCGGCGCAGACGATCGTCCCGACCGCCAACCGCTCGCCGGCGTCGACCTTCGAGACCAACATCCGGGGAACGTGGACGGTGCTCGAGGCCTGCCGCGTGTACGGGATCGAGCGGGTCGTGGTGGCGTCCTCGGACAAGGCCTACGGCCCTCACCCGACGCTGCCCTACGAAGAGGACTTCTCGCTGCAGCCGCGCTACCCGTACGACGTCTCCAAGGCCGCCACCGACCTGATCGCGCGCTGCTACTGGAGCACGTGGCAGCTGCCGGTGGCGGTGACCCGGTTCGCGAACCTGTACGGGGGCGGCGATTCGAATCCGTCCCGGCTCGTTCCCGAGGCGATCACCGCCGCGCTCGCGGGGCGCCCGCCGATCGTCCGCTCCGATGGCTCGCCGGAGCGCGATTTCCTCTATGTCGAGGATGCGGTCGCGCGTACCTGGCGATCTGGGAGGCGCTTGGCCCGAGTGCGGCGGCCGCTGGCGCCTCCGCAGGTCCGGCCGCGGGCTCCCCAGGCCCGGCCGCGGGCGAGGCCTTCAACGCGGGGGGCGGGACACCGCACCGGGTCGGGGACGTCGTCGAGCTGATCTGCCGGCTGGCGGGAACCGCGATGCAGCCCGAGATCCGGGGCCGGGGCACCCCTGATGGGGAAATCGATCGCCAGTGGGTCGACTACCGCAAGCTGCACGAGCTCACTGGGTGGGAACCCGCGGTGGGCCTCGAGGAGGGACTGACGCGGGCGATCGACTGGTATCGGGCGCATCCGCAGTGGATACCCTGACGTCAGTGGGTCTTCTCGACATCATCACCGGCAAGCGCAAGCTGCCGGGCCCGGCGCCCGACCGGCTGTTCGCCATGTCGACGGCGTATGTGACACTCGAGACGTCCCTGGGGCTGAAGTCCACGCGGCACCGCGGCGATCGTCTTTCAGCCGCTCGCGACCGCAGACTTCTCGTCGATCGTCCGCGACATGGAGGCGGTGGTGAAGGGGACCGCAGCGGACAGCGGTACCACGGTCGAGACCTCCGACGACTCGTACGGGTTCCGCTGGCTGATCCTTCGCGGCGATGGATTTGACGATCTCGTGGTCGGGATCAATGCCGTCTCCGGGGCGCTCGAGGCGGGCGGGTACGGCGATCGGGTGCTGTGCGCAGTGTTCGCGTTCGCCGATCGAGCAGGCCCGGCCGATGTACTGGATCTACAACTACAAGCGGGGCGCGTTCTATCCGTTCGTACCAGCGGGCGGACAGGAGCAGCGCGACAGCGAGCGCGAGTTCCAGCTCAAGGCTCAGCTCGGCGCCGAGCTCCCGGTGGAGGCCGACGTCTCCCGCTGGTTCCCGCTCTGGGGCATCCCGATCTGACGTGGCGCAGCAGCAGACACTGGTGGGGCTGATCACAGGCCGAGACGCCGACGCCGCAGCAGGGTTCTTCGACGCCCACGCCGGGAGCGTCAGACGCTACTGCGAGGAGGTGGCCGCGCTGGAGCGTCTCGACGAGGCGACGCTGTCGGCGTTCGTCGACTTCCTGGGCCGGATCGCGGCCGCGCCACCCGACATCGACGTCGAGGAGCTGCTCAAGAAGGCCACCCGCAGCGCCGCGGCGAGCCGCGCCGCGGTGACCGACGCGCGCGAGCCCGCGTGTTACGCGACGCCCGAGCTGCTGGCGGCGAGGGCCAACG
This sequence comes from uncultured Actinomycetes bacterium, assembly GCA_963822725.1. Taxonomy (GTDB): domain Bacteria; phylum Actinomycetota; class Thermoleophilia; order Solirubrobacterales; family Solirubrobacteraceae; genus Palsa-465. Next base: position 187,967 of record CAWGIR010000003.1, on the reverse strand, counting down.
GCGAGCTGATGCGTGACGCCGCGCCGTTGGATAACCACCTCAAGGGCTGCCGCACATGCCAGCGAACCGCCGAGCGCTTCGCCCAGGCCGACGAGGGCTGGAGCCGCCCCGCAGCCGAGCAACCCCCGGACAGCGTGCGATCGGCCTGGCTCGAGCTGATGGCGGAGGCACAGGTGGAGGTCACACCCGCGCGGGAGGCGGAGGTGGAGGTCACATCCGCGCCGGAGGCAGAGGTGGAGGTCACACCCGCGCCGGAGGCAGGAGCTGCGGCCGAAACCGATTGGGAGATCGCCGCTCCGCCCGCGACTGCCTCCACCGCGGATGTGACCTCCACCCCAGAGCAGGACGTGGCCGAGCCGGAGTTGGAGCCCGAACCCGAGCCGGAACCAGAGCCCGAGCCAGAGCCGGAACCCCAGCCCGAGCCGGAACCCCAGCGCGACCGAGAGCCGGAACCCCAGCCCAAGTACACGTCGTGGATGCCGGTCCTGCCCGACGAGGACGAGGCCGGGGGGGATACGGCAGCGTCGGAAGCAGTCGCGTCCCAGGCGGCTGCCTCCCCGTCGGTCGCAGAGACGCCCCCTGCTTCCGAGGCTGACGTGTCCCCCCCTCTCCCCCGGCGCCGCAGCCCGTCCGCGTCCGCCGCCGACAGGGTGGCCTCGTCGGAGCCGCCCGGCGGCTCGCCTCCTCCCGGCGGCGAGACCCGTAACATCGGCCGTTCTCGAAAGGAGCTGTTGTGTCTCGAGTGGTCGTGACCGGCGGCGCGGGGTTCATTGGGTCGCACGTCGTGGACGCCCTGCTGGCCGACGGACATCAGGTGCTGGTGATCGACGATCTGTCAGCGGGTCGGGCAGAGCGCGTGAATGCCGCCGCCGACCTCGCGGTGATCGACATCTCGGATCGCTCGGCGCTCGATCCGGTGCTCGACAAGGCCGCCCCGGAAGCGATCTATCACCTCGCCGCCCAGGCGTCGGTTACGGCGTCCGTCGCCGATCCCCGGCGGGACGGTGAGGTCAACGTATTCGGCACCCTGAATCTGCTCGACGCGGCCCGCCGAGCGGGCGCGCCTCTGATCTTCTCCTCCACCGGCGGCGCCCTGTACGGGAACGAGGCGCCGATTCCCACCCCCGAATCGTTCATTCCCTCTCCCCTTGCGCCCTACGGCGCCTCGAAGTGGGCGGCCGAGGCGTACACGAACACCTGGGCGAACGCCTCGAGCCTCCCTCACGCGGTGCTGCGCTTCGGCAACGTGTACGGCCCGCGCCAGAGCCCCCACGGCGAGGCGGGCGTCGTCGCGATCTTCAGTCATGCGCTGTGGGCGGGCGAGCAGCTGCGCATGTTCGGCCACGGAAAACCGACCCGGGACTACATCCACGTCGCCGACGTCACCGCCGCGATGCTGCGCGCCACGGGGGCGAGGGGCACGTTCAACGTCGCCACCGGAATCGAGACGCCGGTTTCGAAGCTGTTCGAGATCCTCGCGGACGAGGCCGGCGTGGCGGTGGCGCCGGAGCAGCTCCCGCTTCGCGAAGGCGAGCTCGAGCGCTCCTGCATGGATCCAGCCCATGCTTCGCGCGAGCTCGGCTGGGAGGCGAAGATCGGGCTGGACGAGGGACTGCGCCAGACCTACCGGGAGCTCGTGGCCGAGTTCGAGGCGCGCGAGGGCGAAGGGGCGGCGGACGCGTCCTCCGCGGGCCGCGCCGGTTAGCCTTCCCAGACCGCGCCTCCCTGCTCTATCCTGAAATTGTGTCGAAGCGCAGGGCAGTTCTCGCACGCTTCAGGACGCGGGGCTCGCAGGACCAAGGCGAGGCGCCGAACGGCGGGAACGGATCAGACTCCCAGACGCCGGGTTATCCGGGCGATACGTGGTTCGCGGCGCCCACGCCGAGCGACGATGAGCGCGCGCGATGGATGTCGCTGGCCGACGATCCGCGGCGAGGGCCAGACGCGTGGACCGCCGCCTCTGAGTCCGGAACGGCATCGCAGGGCAGCTGGCTTCCTGTCGACGAGCAGCGCGAGGCCTCGCAAGCACCAGGCTCCCCGCGAGGCAGCTGGCTGCCAGAGGACGACGACTCGCCCACCCAGGCGATCGCCGCCGCGGGCCCCGCGGTGCCCACCGAGACCGAGGCCCCGGTCGCTGCGGCCCCGCCCACCGAGACCGAGGCCCCGGTCGCTCCGGCCCCGCCCACCGAGACCGAGGTCCCGGTCGCTGCGGCCCCGCCGGCCGAGCCGGAGCCGGTCCCCACGGTCGCGCCGGCCGAGCCCGAGCTGCCCGGATCGCACGGCTCCCGAGTCCACGTCGACGACCCGCGCCGTATGCGCGCGGTGGAGGCTTACTTCCAAGAGCTAACTTCACCCGACGCCGCATCGGCGGCCGCCGGCGACAGCCTGGCGTCGTTCTTCGGCGGAGACGACACGGATCTGCTCCGCCACACGCGGACGACTGCCTCCGCGCATGCCAAGCTGAGGACACCGCGCCGCGGTTGGCGCCAGGCGTTGGCGGCCGAACGCGACCGCGAGTGCGAATCGACCCCTGCGTTGCTCGCCGCACGAGACAACGGCGAGCTGGAGCCGGGGCGTCAGGCCACCCTCGAAGGGCACCTCGCGTCCTGCCCCACGTGTCAAGCCCACGAGTTGCGGACGCATCGTGCTGAGCGTGCGTTCGCGGCCGTGATCGGCGGTGGGCTGGCCGCGGAGCTAGCCGCAGACAGGACATCGCACGCTGCCGGCGGCGAGGCTCCAGCTGATGCTGTGAGTGCTGCCACAACCACCGCCGCCGCCCCGGCGACCGCGCCCGCGGAGCCGCTCCCTCAGGAGACCCCTTGGCTCGCCGCGCGGACCGGCGCCACGCCAGCGGCGGCCGAGCCCGAACCGGCGCTAGCCGCCGAAGCGGCCCTCGCCGCGGCCGAGCCCGAACCAGCGCCCGCCGCCGCAGCGGCCCTCCCCGCGGCCGAGCCGGCCGTCGCAGAACCCACACACCGTCGGCGGAGAGATCACCGGATCAGAATCGGTGCGCTGGCCGGCGTGGCAGCCGTAGCCGCGATCGCCGTGGTCCTGGCGCTCGCGCTCGGCTCTGGCGGCTCCAAGAGCCATCCGGTGGCGAACACTCAGGCATCGACGCCCGTTACCACTCGCGCTCCAGCTCCCGCCCGCCACAAGAAAGCGGCCGCGCGGCCTCGCCACCACGCGGCTCGGAAAGCGGTCCACCACACCGCGAAGCACGCGGCGCCGACATCGGTTACCGCAAGCGCCGGGACGGCCAGCTCAAGCGCGTCGAACGCACCCTCGTCGAGCTCCGCGCCCGCAGCAGCCGCCCCCGCCCCAGCCGCCTCGGCGCCGGCGCCGTCAACGTCCGCACCCACAAGCCAGTCGGCTTCGCAGCCGTCCGTCTCGATCCAGCAGGGCTCGCTCGGCGCCACCAGCGGCTCGCAGGGCCTCGGCAAGGGCCACTAGCGCGGCTTTTCGTGCCCGTGCCGGACTTGCACAGGTTCGGCGGGCAAAGCTGCGCTGTTTGATGTCGGCTCGCCGAGATACGTCCAATCGCGCTCGGGAGTATTTGAGCGCTCGCCCCGTCAGGTCGAGCCAGCAGCATGCTCGAACTCGACCTGGCGCTCGAGGAGTCCTCGCTTACTCGCCGTGTTTTCCTGCGCGACCTCGGTCGTGCCTCGGCCGCGGCCATCGTCCCGGTCATGGCGACGCGCCGCCACAAGCGCCACCACAAGAAGAAGCACCACAAGCATCACCGCAAGCCCGTGCACCGCGGGCGCCAGCCGCCGGGGCATGGCGGCGGGACGGGCGGGACCGGTGGGACGGGCGGGACGGGCGGGACAGGCGGGACCGGCGGGGGAACCGGCACGACCATCCAGCTTCAGAGCTTTGGCGTTGTTGGCAATGGGTCGCATGACGACACGGCTGCGATTCAGGCGGCGTTGAACGCGGCTACGTCGGGGACGACGGTGATGGGGCAGTCAGGGGCGGTCTACGTGATCACCAGCACGCTGTCGTTCCCCACCGATGGCGTGACGCTGAACCTCGGAGGCGGCGCGATCCGGATCGGCGCCAGCCGCGCTTCGGGGTCGGCGCTGGCAACCAGCGACACGATGTTCGAGCTCGACGGCCGTACGGCCGTGCGGATCACCAACGGCAAGATCCTCAGCGCACTCTCGTCCTATTCCGGCGGCGCTACGCCCTACCGGATCCATCTCGTCGGCGGGCAGGGATGCCAGATCGACAGCCTGACAGCCGCCTGCGACGGGTCGCTGTTCGTCTACCTGTCGGGCTCCCAGCATTCGATCAGCTCGAACGTGATCGCGGCCGGCGGGATCTCTGGTCTCGCCACGACGAACGTGACGGTGGAGGCCAACACCTTGACCGACAGCCCCTCTGACGCCATCAACTTCAACGGCTACCAGGGCGCGCCCGTTTCCGGCACCCAATACCTGAACAACGTGATCTCGGGCTACGGGCGTGTGGCGATCGAGGAGCACAGCGACAATGGCCCGCAGTACTGCCTGAACCCTCTGTTCGAGGGCAACGTGATCTCGGCGCCATCGGCCTCGAACTCCTCCGGCACCGGCATCTCCGCGATCTCGACCGGAGCAATCATTAAAAACAACGCAATCACCGACGCCGCGGGCTGGGCGATCGAGGCCACTGGACTCGGCACGACGGTCAGCGGCAACCAGATCTCGTGGAGCAACCCCACGAGCCAGGCGGCGCTCGAGTCGACCGCGATCGTGATCAACACCTCGCTCGCTTCGAACACGAACCCGGTGGTCGTCTCGGGCAACGCGATCACGAACGGAGCGATCGGAATCCAGATGTTTGGCAGCACGTTCTATTGCCCGGTCACGATCAGCTCCAACCAGATCACGAATACGGTCTCGCAGGCCATCGTCCTCGCCCCGGGCAGCAGCACGGGCCTCGTGCACGTGACGAGCAACGCCGTGAGCTTCAACCAGCCACCGAGGACGGGGACCACCCGATATGGCATCGTGAGCGCTGCGGGCGCAGTCGTGAGCGGGAATCAGGTGGTCTACACGGCTGCCTCCTACCGCTCCGGGACGTACGACGTCGTCTACAACTTCAGCGGCAACACCGTGACGATGACCAGCAACATCGCCAACGGCGGAGGCCGCGGCGACAGCTACATCGGCAGCGGTGTCCTGGGCGGCGCCTGGGGTGGCTGGACCCTTACGAACAACCAATTCATCAACGGCGCGCCGGGCCATGTCGCCGGTCTCGTTTCACCCGTGCTGAGCGGCAACGTCGGGCTGAGCTGATCGCGCGCACAGAGGGCCTGGATACCATCGCCGCCGTGCGAGTACTGATCTGCGCCTACGTGTGCGTGCCCGGGCACGGCTCGGAGCCTGGCGCGGGCTGGGGTTTCATGCGCGCCGCCGCCCAACGGCACGAGGTGATCCTGATGACGCAGCCCTACGGCGTGGAGGCGGTCGAGCAGGCGCTCGCCGCCGAGGGACTCGAGCTGAGCGACGTCGTCGCATTCAGCGGGCCGCGGTGGCTACGGCGATTCGAGGGCCGTCTCGGCCTCGGCCACCTCGACTACTTCATCTGGCAGTGGAAGGCGTGGCGTGCCGCACGCAACCTGGTGCCCAGGATCGACGTAGCGCATCACGTCACGTTCGGCAACGATTGGCTGCCGTGCGCGTTCCACTTCCTTGACGGAGCGGCGGTCGTATGGGGACCGGTCGGCGGCTCGACCCCACTGCAGTGGCAGCTGAGCCCGTATTTGTCAAAGCGCGGTGTCGCGTTCGAGCTGATCCGCGCGATCTTGACGCGCACTTTCCAGCGCTTGACGGCGCTCTTCGTTCGCCGCCAGGGAAGCGTGGTTATCGCCGGGAATCGCGACACCGAAAGGGTGTACGCGAGCCTCGGCGTGCCGGTGTTCGTCGAGCCCGACGTCGCGATCGAGCCGGCCGCCAGCCAGCCGACGTTTCCCCCGGCGCCGGAAAACGGCCGCCGCCGCGCGGTCTACGCGAGCCGGCTCACCGCGTGGAAGGGCCCCTATCTGGCTCTTGCGGCCATGTCCCGGCTGCCGGCCGAGTGGGAGCTCGAGATGTTCGGCGCGGGCGAGGAGGACGCGGGCGTGCGCCGCCGCGCGCAGGAGTTGGGCATCGCCGAGCGCGTGCACCTCCGCGGCCGCCGCCCGCCGTCCGACGTCCACGCCGCGATGGCAACCGCCGACGTCCTGCTCCATCCGAGCATGCACGAGCACGCCTCGTACACCGTCGCCGAGGCCGTCCGCGCCGGCTGCCCGGTCGTCTGTCTTGACGTGGGCGGACCGCCGCTCCTGATCGAGGGGACTGGCGGCATCGCCGTGCCCCCCGACCGCCATGCTGCGGATCATCTCGCGCAGGCGATGCTGCGCGTCCGCCGCCACCCGCCGAGCGATCGCTGGAGCGTCGACCGGCTGGCCGACACCGTGACGCGCTGGTACGAGGCGGCACTGGCTGCCCGGCGGTAGACGGCCCTGAGCCCTAGACGGCGGCCTTGCGAAGCGCCCATGGAGGCTGCCGCCCGAGCAGCGTCGCCAGGCACTCGCCGTCTGCTGCGTAGTGAGCGCCGAGCGCCTCGTGGAGGTCGCTTGAACCGGACACGGCGGACAGGCGCTTTGTCCGCGTCCACAGGTGCGTCCTGTAGGCGAGCTCGGCAAAGCTTCGATCGATCCGCTCCCGCCGCTGCGGCGGGAGCCGGCGCCAAGCCGACTGGAGCGGCCGGATTCTGGTCCCCGCCCGCCGAAGTCTGTACGGGTCGATTCGAGGATTCGGAGCGCGCGCGATCGCCGGCTGGTAGCGCCGTCCGAGCCCGGATGGCACGAACTCTGTGTCGATGCCGAGGTGGCCGTACAACGAGGTCATCACGGCCCCAGGGTCGCTGGCGAGCTCGTCGAGGAACACGACGTGAATCTGTTCGGGCGAGAAGACCGCGTAGTAGCCGGTCAGGATCCGTCCGTACTCGCCCCATACGACGTACGTGTTGAGTGCATCCTGACGCACGCGCGACCGTTCCAGCTCCTCTCGCGCGAGCAGTTCGGTGACGGCCTGCTCGACGCTCCGTTGCTCGAACCCCAGCCGGTTGATCATCATGTGGTGCGAGATGCAGCGCTCGACCGGATCCCGAAGGATCGCGATCAGCCTGACCTCCGGCGAGATCATGTGGATGCGTTCGGGCACCGTGCGCTCGCTGAGCTGCGTACGACCGCGGGAGGGTTCGTACACGGTGCCGGCCATGTACTCGGGCGTGGCCGTCCCCCACAGCTCATCGGGTGCCGCGCCCGCGAATGAGCGCCGCGCGTGCTTGCCCCACCCCACCCGATACTCCACGTCGCGGCTGAAGAACGGATCCTCCTTGCCCGGGGGCATGTAGAGCTGTGGGTGCTGTCGGAGCAGCTCGAACAGCGTCGTGGTCCCTGACTTGGCTGCTCCGATGACGAGGAAGTGCGGTCCGTGCATGGTTGTTAGGGCCCCATCCTTACTGAATCGCCCACTTTGATGTCTGTTTGAGGACCAAATCCGCGCCAATAGCGCTGCAAAGCTAGTGCCGCGCGTCCGGCTGGTTGGGGCGCCCGTAAGCTGGCGCGGCAGTCCAGGGGTCTCGCAACCGCAACAGGGGTGCTCAGTGAAACTTCTTCTTCCGCACCAAGGGAACGGCCATGCGCCGAACGGCCACGCGAAAAACGGTCATGCACGGACGGGCCGCAGCGAAAACGGGCATCTGCGGATCGCGCTCGAGTACTCCGAGGCGATCGCGCGGCACGCGAATTCCCAGCACGACCGGCCCGCGCGCCCGGTCGCCGGCGAGCGTCGGCGCAACGCAGCGAGAGCAAAGCGACAGATAAGCGCGCTCTCATTGCACCGCGTCGCCCACCGGCTGTGGCGCTGGAACGTCCCGGTCCTGCCCCGGCTGATCGACCACATCATCCACATCGTTTTCAGCGCGAGCATCCCCCACAATGCCGAGATCGGCGAGGGCTGCTCTGTCCTGCACCGGGGGATGGGGATCGTGATCGATTTCGAGCAGAAGATCGGCAAGCGGGTGATCATCGGACCGTTCGTCGCAATCGGCGGCCGCCATGTCAACTCCAAGCCGGTGATCGAAGATGATGTCGTGATCGGCGCCCATGCGCTGATCCTGGGCGAGCTCACCGTCGGACGGGGAGCCGCCGTCGGGGCGGGCTCGGTCGTCGTCAAGGACGTGCCGCCGCGTGGCGTGATGGTCGGGAATCCGGCCCAGCTCGTGCGGGTCAGCGACGTCGACATGCGGGAGTATCTGGTCTCCCGCGGAGCGCGCTGACGCCGTCACCGCGAGCTGCCGCCGGAGCTTAGGGCAGCGCGGGTCCGGTCGGCTTGCCTTGCAGCAGCGCCGGGGGCTTCCTGCCGGTAACGCTGCGATAGACGCGCGCGAGCGGGTATGACGGGCGCATCGCGAACGAGATCGTGAAGTGCCGTGCCGCGGCCGGGTAGCGGCCATAGAGCACGCACATTCCGGCCTCGCGCGCGTGGTGATGCGCGAGCGCGAGCCGACGCTCGCGGCGCGTGGGTCGGTAGCTCGCGCGGTACTCCTCAAAGCTCAGATCTCTCCCCGCAAGACGCGCCTGGTGGCGCTGGATGACGAACACTGAATAGTCCCGTTTCGTAAGAAAATCGTTAGCCGTCATCGAGCCCGCATGCAGGCGGTACTCGCCGAGGGGCTGGGGCACGAACCCAATCGCCCCGTGTTCGGCGATCCGCGCCAGCAGCTCGAAGTCCTCGCCGTAGGTCCGCAACCCCGCGTCCCAACCGCCAATCTGGCGCAGAGTCCCGGTCCGGTACAGGATCGATGAGGGCGGGAACGGCAGCAGCAGCGCGCGGCGAATCAGCTTCTGACGATCCGGATCCCGAGGATCCTCGCCCGTCGTCGGGGCGAATCCGCGCGGTCCCCTGAGCATGCGACCGTCCTCGCCGATGTAGTTCATGAGGCAGCCGACGCACACGGTTTGCGGCTCGCGCTCGAGCACCGCGAGCTGCTCGGCGAGCTTGTCAGGCAGCCACCGATCATCCGCGTCGAGCTGGGCAAGGAACTCGCCTTTGGCAAGCTCCAGGCCGCGGTTGCGCGCCCCGGGAAGCCCCGCGTTGTCGAATGAGTGAACGGTGCCCCGTGGATCACCGGCAAACGCCGCGCGCGCCGCCTCGGCCGTGTCGTCCGTCGAGCCGTCGTCGATCACGAGCAGCTCCAGCTCTTGATGAGTCTGAGTCAGCACGCTGCGCACCGCCTCCGCGACATAGCGCGAGGCGTTGTAGGAGGGGACTACGACCGAGACGAGCAATGCGCGGACAGCTACGAGACCGGCGCGGAGGGCGCGGCCTCAGCCTTCCGGGATTCCGGTGCGGTGCTGCCGATCAACCTCGCGGGGCTGCCGGCCACGATGCTGTGGGCGGGGAAGCTCTTCGTCACGACCGAGTTCGCGCCCACGACGCAGCGCTCTCCGAGTTCGACTCCCGGGAGGATTATCGCTCGCTCGGCGATGTAGCTGCCGTCACCGATCCGTACCGGGCCGCCCTCGTCGGCGGGAGCCAGCAGCGGCGGCTGCTCATGCCTCACCGACAAGGTGCTGTCCGCGATGAACGCCCACTGCCCGAACAGCACGTCACGGCCGATCTCGATCTCGACGCAACAACCGATGCGAAAGCCGTAGTCGCATGTCGTGCCGTCGCCGATCACGACGCGGGGTGAGTACGTGCGACCCCTGAGCTCGCGGAACGCCTGAATTCTCCACAGAGGGCCGAGGTGCACGTTGCGCCCCAGATATACGTCGGGATAGCGGGCGAACTTGATCATCGGCTTGGCCAGCGTCGAGCCGAAGCCGAAGGCCCCAAAGCGCCGGGCCCAGCGGGCGTAGTGCAGCGCGTGATAGGAGTAACGCGCCGCCGGAATCAGGACGGAGGGCAGCATCCGGACATGGATGCCGGATCGGAAGCGGCGGTTCTCCAGCGACTCCGCTTCGGGCATCTCCATGCGGCGCGTGATCATATCGAGTCGTCCGCCTGCCCAGCGACGGCCCGCGAGGCCTGTGGAGCGGCTCGCGAGGCCCGGATCGATGCGACCATCCGCGCCGTGGGCCACCGGCCCGCCGCCTCAACCGCCACTACGCCGACCGCCCACAGGGCGAGCGAGAGCACGAACGTGTGATTGCCGAGCAGCACATGCTGGGCGAGGATCAGCGCAATCGGGACGAGCGCGTACGGCAGCTGGGCGAGAGCCGTGGCGATCGCGTCGAAGTCGCCGACCAGCCTTCGGGCGAGGAACGCAAACGCGCCGGCCTGGATCAGGCTGACCGCCGTGTCCCCGCCCGCCAGGGCGGTTGCGCCCCAGACGCCGGCGAGGATCGGATACGCGACCGTTGCGGCCGCGCACGCGACCGCCAGCGAGATGAGGAAGTCGCGCTGGCGCCCGGCCGCAATCTGGACGAAGCCCAGCAGGTGCCCGTACCAGACCAGCGGCACGACCGGGATCATGATCGCCAGGATCGTCGCCGTTTCCCGATATTGCGGCCCGTAGATCAGGTGCACGATGGACGCGGACGCGGCGACCACGATTCCCGTCGGGATCAGCGTCAGCCGCGTCGTGAGCGCCACCAGCTGGCCCGTGAATGCGATGAACCTGCGGTGGTCAGCTGCGTGCCGCCGGACGAGTTCGGGCAGCACAGCGGTGAACAGCACCTGGCTCACAATCGCCGCGGTCGAGACAATCCGCGTCGCCGCGTTGTACACGCCCACCTGATGGGTCGAGCGAAAGCCGCTCAGGATCGGGATGTCGATCGCGCCCAAGTAGTTGAACAGCAGCAGGCTGCCGAGCAGCGCGGAGCCCCCGGTCAGCAGCGGGACCGCGGCGGAGAGATGGGGCAGGACAAACCGGAAACCGGCTCGCCGCCGGAGCAGGTAGAAGGTGATCGCGTCGGCGCTCAGCTGGCCGAAGATCAGGCCAACCGCCACCCAGATCGGGTCCCGTGTCGCCTCGACCAGCACGATCGTCGGCAGCGCCGTGAACAGCTGAGTAGCCATCTTGATCAACGCGGCCGAGCCCATCCGCTCGAGCGCCTGCACCGCGTACAGGACGTTCAGCGCCTGGCTGAGGATGTATGGCGCAAACACGATCAGCAGGTCGCGCTTGCTCGCGCCAAACGGCGCGATCACCGCGATCGCGATCAGCACGCCCATCATCACGAGCGCGATTCCGGTCTGGACCAGGGTCGTGTCGGCCACCAGCCGCGAGATCTCTCTGGGCGCGGCGACGATCCGCCGGTAGGTCAGCAGGGTCAGCCCGCCGTCTGCGATTGCCGAGAAGAACACCGACAGCGTCAGTGCCAACGCGACCTCGCCGAGCTTGCTTGGGCCGAGCAGCCGCGCCACGACGACAGAGGTGACGAGCGTGAGCGACCGGGCGAACATCTCCGCCAGCGTCAGCATCGTGAGGTTGCCGGCGATCCGGCCGGCGGCAGGACGCCCAGCCAGCTCCGCCGCCACGACCTCGCTGGCGACGCCCGGCGGCTCCGCGCTCTCGCCCTCGAGACCGATCATTGCCCAGCCGTCAGCCGATCACCGCGCGCCGAGGCTCGCGAGGTACTCCTTGCCTCCGTCGGGCGTGATTCGCACAAGCTCGGCGGAGGGCCCGGCCATGATTCCACCGGGTGGGACATCGTCTACGACGATCGCGCCCGCGGCGATGACCGCTCCCTTGCCGATCGTGATGTCTCCAAGCACGAGCGCGTGGGCACCGATGATCACGTCGTCCTCGATCACCGGTCCCTGGGGCGTAACACGGGCACCGATGACGGCGAACTGCCCGATGATCACTCCGCGACCGACCTTGCAGTCGGTGGCGAGTACCACCCCAAGGCCGCGATGCAGCAGCGAGCAGTCCTCGCCAATTGGCACTGTGTGCGGCAGGCTGGCCGAGAACAGGAAATGGTTGAGCGCGTCGAACACGCGCGGCAGGAGGGGAACTCCCCATCTCCAGAGTTGGTTGCCGATTCGATAGAGCGCGAGGGCGCTGAATTGCACGGCGGCAACTCTAGATGGTCGAACCTCCGCTAACCCAGGTAGCGGGCCAGAAACCGGATCGTCGGCGCCATCGCGCGCGCGGCGTAGGCCTCCGCGTGCGCGCCTCCGGGGTACACGATCAGCGTGTGCGGAACACGGACGGCAGCGAGCTCATCGCCGTACGCCTTCACCTGGTCCAGCGGCACGACCTCCGCCGAGCTGTTGATGAGGAGGGTCGGCGGATCATCGCCAGAGGCGTGATTCACCGGCGAGGCCGCGGTCCACTTCTGGCCACACGTACTTGCCGGACAGCCGAGGTAGCGCGTCAAGAACGCGGGAATCAGCGAGACCAGGCCGTTGCCGCCGCATGCGCGCTGGCCGTGCAGGCATGCAAACGCGCCGGTGTCGAGCCCGCGCAGGTCGGTCGGTCCGGACCACGCCACGGTCGCCCCGATCCGGTCGCCCTGGGTACACGGCCCGCTTGCGTCACCGCCGAGGAGTTCGACAAGGTTTCCGCCCGCCGAACCGCCGAGCGCACCAACGTGTTGGGGGTCCACGCCATAAGCGGCTGCGTGCGCCCGGATCCAGCGGACGGCGGTCCGCAGCTCCTGAAGCTGAAGCGGCCATCCAGGCTGGCTCGGCGTCGACAGCGTGTAGTTGGCGTCGAAGGCTACGAAGCCGGCCTTGGCCAGCGATGCTGATTCGAGCGCCCACGCGGCCTTGTCGCCGCCCACCCAACCGCCGCTGTGAACAACGAGGACGCCAGGCCGCGAGGACCCAGGGTCGCTCGGACGATAGACATCAAGCAACAGCGGCTGTCCGGCCTCGGTGCCATAGGCGATGTTCCGCCCGACGGTCACGTTCGATGCCGGTTTGAGCACCTGACCGGCGGGCACCCGACAGGGCGTCGGCGACTTCGCGCTGCCGCCGCAGGCCGCGAGCAGGATTGCGGTTATCGCCACGAGCGCGAACAGCGGGGGTGCAAGTTTGTTCATGGGAAGTGGAGCGTAGCTGCGCAAATTCACCGAATTCCGTTGCACGGTTTGACCGGTTTCTGTACTGTGCCCGCTGCCCTCAGGCGCGGAGGCGCCTAACCACACCTCCGGGGACCGAGACATTCCCGGACTGCCCCGAAGGGAACCAAGGATGACGCCACCGCGCGACCACGAGGTAGCCCCCGTCGTGATCGATCGCCGTCAGCTGCTCACCCGCGCCGGCGGAGCCGTTGCTGGATTGACCGGAGTCGGCTTGCTCGCCGGAGCCGCCCCCGCGCTCGCCTTGGGCTCGGCCCTGAACCTGTCGGACTTCGGCGCCGCCGGCGACGGCAGCACGGACGACACTGCCGCAATCCAGGCCGCGCTGAACGCCGCGGGTCAGGGCACGACCGTGATGGGCGTGCGCGGAGCGGTGTACCTGATCACCAACACGATTTCGTTCCCGACCGACCTCGTGACGCTCAACCTCGGCGGCGGCGCCGTGCGGATCGGCAGGAACCGCCAAGGCGGATCCGCGCTTCAAGCGAACGACACCATGTTCTCGATCAACGGGCGCAACGGCGTGCGGATCACCAACGGGACGATCATGAGCGGGTTATCTGGTTTCGGCGGCAGCATGGGCTACCGGATCCACATCGTCGGCGGCCTCGGCTGCAAGGTGGACAACCTGACCGCGGCGTGCGATGGCTCCCAGTTTGTGTTCCTGTCCGGCAACGCTCACTCGATCAACTCGAACACGATCGATCGCGGCGGGATCTCGGGAGTCGCCACGAACGCCGTGAGCGTCAGCGGCAACACCTTGACCAACAGCCCGGCCGACGCGATCAACTTCACCGGCTATGCGGGCGCTCCGGTCGTTGGGACGTCCTACACCAACAACGTCATCTCCGGATACGGTCGCGTCGCGATCGAGGAGCACAGCGAGGCCGGCGCGACGAACTGTGTGGCGCCGATCATCACCGGTAACACGATTTCGGCGCCGTCGGCTTCGAATTCGTCCGGCACCGGGATCTCGGCCATCTCCACCGGTGCGACGATCACGAACAACTCGATCACCGACGCCGCGGCATGGGCGATCGAGGCCACCGGGCTCGGCACGACCGTCACCAACAACACGATCGGCTGGACCTCGCAGGACAGCCAGGCCGCCAGGGAGTCGACCGCGATCGTAATCAATGGCTCGCTCCAGACCAGCACCAACCCCGTGGCGGTCGCCGGCAACACGATCAAGGGCGGCTTGATCGGCATCCAGCTGTACGGCGGCACCTTCTATTGCCCCGTCACGATCCAGTCCAACCAGATCACCAACACGATCTCACAGGCGATCGTGCTGACGCAGAGCATCGCCGACGGGATGATCCAGGTGATCGGCAACACGATCAACTTCGACCAGCAGCCGCAGGCGGCCAATCCCCGCTTCGGAATCATTCCGGCTCAGGGAGCCGTGCTGACCGGGAACCAGGTCCTGTACACGACCGCGTCGTACAAGTCCGGCGCGTACGACATTCCGTACCTGTTCACGAGCAACGGCGTGGCGATGACCGGTAATACCGCGGACGGGGGCGGCCGCAGCGATCCCTACATCGGCAGTGGCGACCTCGGCGGCTACTGGACGGGCTGGAAGCTCACAGGTAACCGCTTCGTCAACGGGGCGCCGGGCCACCTCTCGGGCCTGGCCTACCCGCTCTCGATCGGCAACGCGGGACTCAGTTGATCATCCGCCACGAGCCCGCGTGACCCGCCGCCACGCCACGAGCGCCCGGGGCACACCGGCGATGCCGCTGACGGCCCACGCCAGGTAGGCCGCGGCAATCCCGCCCGGTGACGCCGCGGCCCTGGGGAAGTGCTCCCGGAGGTACGCCGCCGGCGGGGTCAGCCGGCGAGCCACATACTGAAGCTTGCGTCGCAGACCCGGGATCTGCATGAGATGAGCGCCTGCCCGCAGCAGCGGGTCGGCTTCGAGCAGCACGCGGAGCGGAGGGCTGGTCGGCAGCCCGAGGTCGGATGCCAGCGTCGCGCCCGCGGGCCGTTGCGAGAGTCCGTATCCGGCGTCGCCGTCGAGCCCCAGCTCGCGAGCGAGCTGGGCGGCGCCGCTCCAGGTCGCGGAGTCGAGATTGGCGATCGCCCGGTCGAGGTCGCGGAGTTCGTGTGCCTGCTCCTCGGGGTTGATCCTCACGGCCAGCAGCAGCCCCAGCAGCCGCGCCGGCGCTCCGGGCACGAGCAGGTCGGTGCCGCCGACCACCATCGGAGCTGCGCCCCCGCGCCACCGGCTCCACACGACCGCTGGGTCGAGATGCTCGCACCCGAGCGGAACCCTGTGCAGGTCGACGACCGCGCCGTCGGCCCGGCGCCAGCTCTTGCCGTGCGGCCGCTCCGCGTCGAGCCACGGCAGCTCCTCCACGCTGAAGCCGAGCTCGGCGAGCGTCCGTTCGGCGACGCTCAGCAGCTCCGGAGCGACCAGCAGATCGGCGTCGATGTATCCCCGGGCCCCCGGCTCCTCGGCGTAGAGCCAGCGCGAGATCGCCGGGCCCTTGAGCAAAATCGGGTCCACGCCCCGTTGCCGCAGCGCGGTCACAACCTGCTCCGTGTACCAGTCGACCCACAGCGAGTCGAGCTTTCGCTGCAGCTCCGGACCCGGCCAGGATACGGCCCCGGTACTCACCCCGAGGGAGGCGTCCGCGACAGCAGGCCCTTCTCGCCGAGCTCGTCCAGGTAGCGGATCACGTCCTGGCGGACGCGCGCCCGGTCCGCGCCGGCAGCCTCACTCAGCTCCGCGACGATCTGCTCGACGGGCCGGGCGCCGTCGAGCTCGGACCAGATCGCGGCGGCCACCGGGTTCAGCACATGCAGTGCGCCCGTCGAGGTGTTGAGCAACACGAGCTCGCCGTCGATCTCGGTCTCGCTGACCGAGGTTCCGGGGACCGGAACGAACGATGCCCACGCGCTGGGGTCACTCATTGCGCCACCAGCTCACGTACGGCGCGAATGGCTTGGTCGAGCTCGCCGCTCACCAACCTGTGGCCTTTGGCACCGCGCATGACAGAGGCCAGGACCTGCAGGCCGCGTGAGCCCTCGCGTCGGAGCCTCGGCGCCGCGCTGCCCATTCGTGCCAGCGCCTCGGCGCGCGACAGCGACTCGAGCCCCGTTGCGGCGCCCTCGCGGTGGCGGTAGTCGATCACGTGGCCGACCGCCGCAGGACCGGCGACCGCGCCCGCCCGGACGTGGTCGATCGGCACATGCACCTCCTCCGCGGCCTCGGTCTCCGGGAAGAGCGGCGCAAAGCGGGCCAGGGCGCGCGCCCCGCGCTTGAACCCCAGCGGACGCGTCCACGGGTGCGCAAGGCCCGTCTCGAGCTCGATCGCTCCCGCCTCATCCGACAGAAACCCGAACCCCTCCTGCACGAGCGCCGCGACCAGCGTCGTCTTGCCCGACCCAGATTCCCCCAGCAACAGCACGCCCCGTCCCTCCGCCGAGACGACGGCACCGGCGTGGATCAACAGGTACCCGGTGGCCGAGTCCACCGTGTCACTGGACACCTGCCACAACAGCTGGCTCACCACGACACCCGGGTCGTGGCTGCCGAGGAGCCGACGCGATCCGCGATAGAGGCCATACAGAGGTCCTCCGCCGTCCTCGGATCGGAGCGAGTAGGTGGCCGCCGCTTCGGCCGGCGCGACCTCGTCGCCGTCGATCGGATCGGCGAAGGCGCGGATCAGCTCCGTCGCGCGCCGCCGCAATGCGATGTCCTCGCAGCACAGCGTGAACCGGTAGGACAACGACTGATAGGTCTCGCTGCTGAGGCTGGGAGAACGCGGAATCGGCAGAGAATAGGACGGCTAGCTGATGGTGACCGGCGCGCCAGGATCGATGTGGTGCGCGAGCCAGGTGATGTCGGTCGTATCAAGGCGGATGCATCCGTGCGAAACCGCGGTGCCGGGTGTGCCGCCGACGTTGTCGAGACCGTGCAGCGCAATCTGGCCGGGTCCGCCGTCGAACTCCTGCAGCACGTTCGAGCGCGCGCTCAGCGCCAGCGCGTCGGGATACCCGACGGCCGTCGGCTTCACTGCCACGTTCTCCTCGACGAAGAACTGACCGACGGGCGTTGGCGTGGCAGGGGCGCCGACGACGGCGACGAAAGAGCGGACGAGGTGACCGGCCGAATACACGTACACGCGCCGCTGCCGGGTCTTCACGACGATGTGCCAGCGCGTGAATTCGAGCTTCGTCCCGGCTTGCTTGATCCAGCCGGTGCGGCCGTTCGGGCGGCCCGGGAGGCGCACGTCGACCCACGGCTCGCCTCGGTCGACGGTCGTGCGAAGCACGGGGAGAACCGTCTGCTCTCCGGTGATCGGCCGCGTGGCTGCAACCTGCCCGAGCTCGGTACCGCCGGGTGCGACGAACACCTGTTGCCCCGAGGTGAGCGCGGCGAGCTCTTGGTACTGGGTCCCGCGGTGCTCGACCGCGAGCGCTGCCGGTCCTTCGAGCGCCCCGGCCTGGCCACTGCCGCTCTCACTCCACGGCGTGACTCGCGCCAGCACCAGGGCGAGCGCGACAGCGCCGAGGGCGACGAGTGCGACATCCCCGCCGAACCTCAGCTTGTGGCGCATTTACCCCGTGAAGCCGCGATTGATGCGAGCTGGCTCCGGACCCTGGGTCGGCTCCTCGCTGACGCCGCTCGGCGATGTCGTGCCGCCATTCGAGGGCTCCTCGTTGCCGCTGCCGGTGCTGGGAGATCCGGTGCCCGTTGTGGGCGTGCCGTTGCTGGAGCTCGACGGCGACGTCGACGAGCTGCCGCCGGGGTTCGACGTGCTGCTCGTGCCGGACGCCGCGAACGCCACCGCTGGAGCCACCGTCATGATCACGGGAACGCTCCACCCTGCCTTGAGCAGCGTGCGGCGAGAGATGTTGAAACGACCGGTTGATTCAGTCGCTTCGCTTGAAGTATTTGTGGACTCGTCCAGTGTCACCTAAACGATCCCTCCCCCCTGGGGTTATCTGCTTTCCGATGCGTAGACATGGTCCTTCAAAAGCTCGGAGCCCCCACAATTCGGATTCCTTGCCTAAACCTCCATAAAATAGTCCGTTGAGTGAATCCAGGCTACCAGACGAGCACTGTGCGACGCGCAAGTCACCTCTCGATCACTATACGGGTCCTGTAAAGGGCATCGGAGAGTTTTGAGACGCACGGACGCTGCAATCACGAAATCAACGGACGGACACCGGGCGGAGTCGCTGCTGAGTCGCCGGGCACTGTTGCGCCGCACCTCGCTGGCGGCGTTCGGAGCCATCGCGGGCGCCGAGCTGGCTGGGTGCTTCGCATCGGCGGCCGCCTCGACCAAGACGATCCTGCTCTCCCGCCACGGCGCCAGGGGTGATGGGCGAACCGACGACACCGCGGCGATCCAGCGAGCCGTCAACGCAGCGCCCAACGGCTCGATTGTGAAGGGCGAGCGCGGCAGGGTGTACGTCGTCAACGGCGCGATCTCATTCCCCGAAGACCACGTCACACTCGACCTCGATGGGGCAACGATCCGGACCGGTTCTGACCGCACCGGCGCCGCCCAGGCATCCGACCTGATCTTTGGGATCAGCGATCGGCGCGGGGTGCAGATCAGAAACGGGGTGATCGGCGTTCCCCTGTCGCCGTATGGCGGGAGCCAGGTGGGAGCGAAGATCCTCCTCTGGAGATCGTCCGGATGCGGCGTCAGCCGGCTTCACGCCGACTGCGCCGGCTCCGCCCTCGTTTCGGTAACGGGGGGCGGCTGGCACCGGATCAGCCACAACCGGATCCGTCGCGGCAGCGTCGCTGGTGTCTCGTGCTCCGAGGTGGTCGTCGCGCGCAATGTGATCGAGCAGAGCCCGTACAACGCGCTCGGGTTCACCGGTTACGCCGGTGGCCCCGCTCGCTCCAACCAGTTCATCGACAACGTCATCCGCGGCTGCGGCCGGATCGGGATCGAGGACCATTCACCCGACGGCCCCGGCTACAACCGGGGCACGGTGATCCGGGGTAATCGGATCGAGACGCCGGCAGCGAATGCCAGCAGCGGCACGGCGATCTCCGCGATCGGCACGGCCGCCGTAGTCGAAGGGAACACGATCATCGGTGCGACCGGTTACGCGATCGAGGCCGACGGCCAAGGAACCAAGGTGCTCGGCAACACGATCAGCTGGCACAAGCCGCCGGCCGTGTCGGGGAGCCCGCCCGCGATCGTGATCAACACCTCGACACCCGGTGCACCCGCCGCGATCGTGAGCGGCAACCGGATCTCGAATGCTGTCGTCGCGATCAGCGTGTTTGCCAACCCACACCTGGGCGGGCTCGTGGTCGAGCGCAACCGGATCGAGAATCCGGCCTCGATCGGCATCTCGCTCTCGGCACCTAGCGGAACGTTCTCGGCGCCGACCTGCACAGACAACGAGGTCAGCTTCTCGGGTCCCGCGCGCGCGGGACTCCACAGCAGGATCGGGATTCAGACCACGACCGCGACCAAGCTGCTGCGCAACCGGATCAGCTACGGCGCCGACACCTACTCCCGCCACATCACCGACGTGCCGATCGAGTTCGCCGGCGACGACGTGGTGGCGCGCAAGAACGTGATCGTCAGCCACCGTCGCACGCGCGGCAACCTGGTGTGCCGCTCGCTGGGCGGAAGCTGGAGCGGTTGGAAGCTCACCGACAACCAGTTCCTGGACGGGGCGGCCGCGGACCTCTCGAGCCTGATCAGCCCCGTGCTCCAGGGCAACGTCGGGCGTCTCACGCTCTAGGATCCCGCCGCCCAACCTCTACGATCCGAGCGCGCTTGAGCAGAAACGCCGTTCTCGACTTCATTCGCCTGCTCCCACCCGTCCGCCGGGTGGCGAGACGAGCGCCGCTGCCGCGGGGAACGGCCAAGCGCTGGCTGTTCTTTCAGATCGCGCGACGGTTCACGCCGCTGATCGCGAGCGAGGAGGTTGACGGAGCGCGCTTCATCGTCCGCACGTCGGATGCCGTGGCGGGCGAGCAGCTGTACGTGTACGGCGGCTCGGACGATCGCGAGGTGCTCGCCCACGCGTTCGGCTTGCTCGGCGTCGACAAGCGCGCGAGCGACGAGCGCGTGCTGCTCGAGATCGGCGCCAACATCGGCACGACGACCGTCGCGGCGCTTCGGGGCGGACACGTTGACCGGGTCGTGGCCATCGAGGCGCACCCGGAAACGGCGCAGCTGCTGAGGCAGAACCTCCTCGTCAACGAGGTGGCCGATCGCGTTCGGGTGATCAATGCAGCCGTGACCGACGCTGTCGGCGACGTGCAGCTCGCGCTCTCGGAGGTCGACTCCGGAGACCATCGCGTCCAGCCGACGGATCCCGCGACAGGCGCGGAATTCTCGGCTCGATCGCACCTGACGATCCCGGGCATCACCGTCGATCAGCTGGTCAAGGACGGGACCGTCGAGCTCGACCATGTACGGCTCGTGTGGATCGACGCCCAGGGACACGAGCCGGCGATCCTGCGCGGAGCGACATCGCTGCTCGCTTCGACCGTCCCGGTCCTGATCGAGTACTGGCCGCACGGGCTGCGGGCGTCCGGGGGGCTCGAGACGCTCGAGCAGCTCGTGGCCTCGAGCTATACCCGCTTCGTCGATCTCCGTGCCGCCGACGAGGCCAGGCCAGCCGGCGAGCTCGTCTCGCTGCGCGACGCCTACCCCGACGGCGCATTCACCGATCTCCTGCTGCTGAGGGACTAAAGCGGCGATGGGCTCTCTCAACTGGGAACAGCTGCGCGAGTACTGGGAGCACCACGTCGAGCACGAGGGTGAGCTGGACCTCGAATCCGATCCGGACGCGCTTGGCAACGTCTGCTGGCCGGGGCAGCCGCTGTGGCTGAATCAGCATCTCGGCGCG
Organism: uncultured Actinomycetes bacterium; assembly: GCA_963822725.1. GTDB lineage: Bacteria > Actinomycetota > Thermoleophilia > Solirubrobacterales > Solirubrobacteraceae > Palsa-465. The sequence goes on along the minus strand of CAWGIR010000003.1, from coordinate 167,053 downwards.
TTCCAGGAGGCCGCGTTCGGCGACCTCCTGGCGCTGACGCCGCCGCCGCAGTCGGGACAGCGTGCACTCGACATCGGGTGCGGCAGCGGACGCTGGTGCCGGAAGGTTCAGGCACGCGGTTTCGGGGATGTCACGGGCATCGATCTGCAAGCCGCCCTGATCGAGGCCAACCGCCGGCGGATGCCCGAGCTCAACTTCGAGCAGACCGCGCTACAGGACTTCGAGGACCCCGTCGGATTCGATCTCATCTCCTCCGTGACGGTGATCCAGCACAACCCGTTCGAGCACCACCCGGCACTCGCATCGAAGATCCGTTCGCTGACGCGCGACGGCGGGCACTTGATGCTGCTCGAGAATGTGCGCGATCGCTCCTCCTACACGTTCCCGCATCCGCCGGGCGAATGGATCGAGCTGTTTCACAAAGCGGGGTTCGAGAGCGTCGCCGTGCGCCCCTATGACTTCTCACCGATGCTGCGCGCGGTGCTGAATGCGCGCAGCGCAGTCGGCACCCGTAAAGGGCCCGAGCCAGAGGCGGCCGCTGAGCACGACCGGCCCGCCGCCCCGCGCGGATCCTCACCCGCTCATGCAGCGATGATGGTCGCGCTCCGTGCGGCCACCGCGATCGACCGGCCGATCGAGCGCGTGCTCGCACGCCGGCGGGGCGGCCGCCGCTCGATTCATTGCGGCTTCCTGTTCCGCGCCGTCTGACGGACGCGACTACTTGACGAGCGTGAGCTCGACGTTCAGCGCCGGAAACAGTCGCGAGAAACCGACGGCCTCGTAGTAGCGCTGCATCCATGGAGATGCGTTGACGAGCGGCTCGATCAGCCAATTCCACGGCTCCGACCGGCGACGGTGGAACGTGATCCGGGCGCGCTCGATCGCGCCGAAGTGAAAATCGAAGTAGAACTCGCCGAACACCGTCCGGCCGCGCACGAAGTAGTCGAACGTCTGGATCGAGAATGCCTTCTTGTGCGTGGGGTCGATGTAGAACATCTGCGAGGTGAAGTGCGGGCTGCGGAGGCTGAGACGCCCCCCCGGAGCGAGGATCCGATGCAGGTCGCGCAGCACCGGCGCCAGCTCGACGTGCTCGAGCACGTCCTGGCACTCGATCAGGTCGAAGCGGTTGTCCTCGAGCGGCAGCGGCACGTCGTCGAGGTCATGGACGACGTCGACCCCCGGCAGCGGCGCCACGTCGAGGTTCACCCATCCGGTACGCACGTCGGGTCCACACCCGACGTTCAGGCGCTCCAAGAGATCTTCCTCATCTGTACGGGCTCCTCCAGCGGTGTGGCGAGGCGCGGACTGTATCGTCAGCGCGCGTGAATCAGCCGGGTGACGGCAGAGGGTTGCGCGTCCGGCTCGTGCAGACCGGCTCCCACCGCAGCACGAGCCGCTACACAGAAGCGCTGGCCGCCGGCTTCGCCGGACGGGACACTTTGGTGTCTCCGTTCACCACCGAGCCGGGTCCGCTCGCCGCGGTCCCTGGTCTCTCGCGGGTGGACGACTACGCACGCCGGTGGATCCGTCAGCCGATCGCCGTCCGGGGGCTTGACGCCGACGTATTCCACCTGGTGGACGAGAACGGCCCGGTTGCCCGCTGGCTTCCGCCGCAGCGGACCGTGATCACGCGCCACGACATGATCCCCCTGCTGGCGCAGCGGGGCACAATCCCCTACGACGGCCCGCGGTGGTATCTGTGGCGCTTCCGCGCGACGCTCGCCGACCTCCATCGCGTGGCGGCGATCGTTTGCCCCACCGAAACGGCCCGGCGCGACGTGATCCGGCTGGCCGGGGTGGAGGAATCGCGCGTGCGCGCGATCCATCACGGGGTCGACGAGCGCTTTCAGCGGCTCGGAGCCGACCGCGTTGCCGCCGCGCGGCGCGAGCTGCCGCTTCAGACCGAGCACGTGCTGCTGCACGTCGGCACCGGGATCTTCTACAAGAACGTCGCCGGCACCCTGCGGACGCTGCACGCGCTTCGCGAGGGCGGAGTCGATGCGGGCATCGCGGTCGTCGGCGCACCGCTGGGCGAGCTGGAGCGCGAGCTCTGCGAGCGCCTGAACCTGCGCGGCGTCGTGCATGAGGTCGGCTCGGTAACCGACGAGCGCCTCGTCGAGCTCTACAACGCCGCCGACGTGCTGCTGTTCCCCTCATACGCCGAGGGCTTTGGCTGGCCGGTCCTCGAAGCGATGGGTTGCGGCACTCCCGTCGTGGCATCCGACATCCCGGCGCTGCGGGAGGTGGGGGGCGACGCGGCCCTCTACGCGCCGCCCGGCGATCCCGCAGAGCTCGCGAACGCCGTGGGATCGGTGCTGCGCACACCGGCTCTGATGGCGGAGCTGGCCGAGGCCGGCGTGGCCCGGGCGGCACAGTTCACCTGGGCTCGCGCGATCGACGGCTACGAGGCGCTGTACCGCGAAATTGCCGAACGAGCGGCTTACGCGAGCTGAACAAGCGCGCTCTACACTGCCGCCGGATGGGGCGTCGAGCGCCGGTGAGAAATGACTAGCGGTCGGGCCGCGACTTACCCGCTTTCCCATCCTGGGGCAAACGCGCGCGGCCGGCTGCAGATCGCGTATTTCCTGCGCGAGTACGGCCCGTTCGTGCTCGCCGCGTTCATGCTGGCCTGCGCGCGCTGGGGGAGCTACCTGCTGCCGGGGCCACCGTACGTCGGCGACCTGTGGCTGAGCGCGGTCGTGTTCGAACGGATCGTCGCGTTCGCCCGGGGACGCTCGGCGTTGAGCCTGAAGTCGGTTGAGCTGTCGATCGGATTCTCGTGCCTGCTGCTGCTGGTCTGGAGCTCGCTCCGGTTCCTGTTCGGCGGAATCTCGATCAACGCGATCCGGGACTTTGCGCCGTACGCCTACGCAGTGATCGTGTTCCTGACTCCGTATGGGGGCCAGACCGATGCGCAGCGGGCGAAGATGGAGAAGTGGCTGTTCTACGCGCTCGTGTTCCACGGCCTGTGGATGACCGTCTCGATGACCGCCAAGGGATTCGTGCACTCGCTGCCGGTGCTCGCCGGCGGCCAGTCGTACATCTTCGAGCTACGTCCCGATGTCGACTCGACGATCTGCGGCGTGCTGATCGTGTACTGCCTCTACCGGGTGATCAAGGGCCGGCAGCCATGGCTCTACCTCGCGATCGCCGGCTGGCAGACCGTGCTCGTGTTCGGCGACTACTCCCGCGCCGCGCTCGCCGGGGTCGCGGTGCAGTTCGCGGTGTTCGTGCTGCTCACGCCCGCGCCGCGCCAGGTGATCAAGCGCTACGGGGCGCGGATGGTGGTGCCGTTCCTGATTGTGCTCGTCGGGGGCGGGATCTATGTGGCCAGCGGCAGTGGGCCCGTGCACCGGCTCTCACAGGCCGGCAGCTCGTTCGTCCCCCTCGTCCCGACCAAGGGCGATCCAACCAACGGCGCCACGGGGACCGCGCGCGCGCGACGGCTCGCCTGGCAGGCGATAGAGGTCTACACGGAGCAGACCGCCACGCGCGAGTGGACCGGTGTCGGCTTCGGACCCGACTTCCTGCACGACTCCGGCGGCGACCAACTCCTGCTGGGCGGCAGCAACGAGGACGTCCGCCAGCCGCACGACTACATCATCAACACCTGGGCTCGGTTGGGGCTGATCGGGCTGATCATGATCGTCGCGATCGCGGTGTTCGCGACCCGGATCATCATCAAGCTGGGGCGCTCGCCCAACCTGACAGGCCTCGACATCGCCGCGATCGCGGTCGTCGCCGGCCTCCCGGTGGCGGCCTGCTACGGCGTTGTCCTCGAGTCGCCGTTCGGCGCCTTACCCACATGGTGGGCCCTCGGGCACATCAGCATGCGCGCGGTAGAGCTGCGGTTGAGCTGGCCGTTCAAGCGCCGGTAGGACGATGGCCTCGGCGAGTACAAGAGTCGATGTTCTCGGCGTGGGCGTGAGCGCGATCTCGCTGCGCGGCGCGCTCGCGGAGATCGAGCGCTGGGCCCGCGACGGCGAGCACCATTACGTGTGCGTGACCGGAGTCCACGGCGTGATCGAGAGCCAGCGCGACGCCGAGCTGCGCGAGATCCACAACCGCTCCGGCTTGACGGTTGCCGACGGCATGCCCGTGTACTGGTCCGGGCGCTTCGCCGGTTCGCACGAGATCGAGCGAATGCGCGGCTCGGACCTGATGCTGGCCGTCTGCGAGCTGTCCGCCGAGCGCGGCTGGACCAACTACTTCTACGGCGGTGCGCCTGGCACCGGTGACCTGGTCGCCGAGCGGCTGCGTGGCCGCTTCCCCGCGCTGAAGGTCGCCGGCGTCCACTCGCCACCGTTCAGAGCGCTGACCGAGGACGAGAACGCTCAGATCGTCGCGGAGATCAATCGCAGTGGCGCCGACCTCGTGTGGGTGGGCCTCTCGACGCCCAAGCAGGAACGATGGATGTCGGACAACGTCGGGCGATTGCACGCCGCAGCCCTGTTCGGCGTGGGGATGGCGTTCGACGTCCACGCGGGGCTACTGCCGCAGGCCCCCCGCGTGATCCAGAACTCCGGCTTCGAGTGGCTGTATCGGCTTTACAACGAGCCGCGCCGGCTGTGGCGCAGGTATCTGTATGCCAACCCGCGGTTCATCGCCGGCGTGGTCCGGCAGCGACCCTACCTTCGCGACGGGGCCGGCGGCCAATGAGCACACCCGTCCGCAGCGGCCAACCCGCCTACGCTCCCTCCCGCTCCCGAGGCAAGCGGCTCGCCCAGCAGATATTCCGCGGCCTCGAGCGGCTGGGCGTTCACGTCCTCCCGCGGCATTTCTACTCGCCGGTGGCGGACCGCGGCTGGCTCGAGCGGAACCCCGGACTGTGGCGGACGCCCCAGCGCATGGATGGGCTCGCCTGGGACCTCGAGGAGCAGCTCGAATGGCTGCAGGGAATCTGCGCCGAGCACCTGGACGAGGTACGGAGCTTCTCGTACCTTGCTCGGCTGGCCGAGCGGGGGATCGCGTTTCGTTACGGGTTGATCGAGGGTCAGGTGCTGCATTGCGTGATGCGCACGCTCGCGCCGCGGCTGGTGATCGAGGTCGGAAGCGGGGCCTCGACCGCGCTGATCGCGGACGCCGCGGCGCGCAACGCCGCCGACGGCGGCCGGCGATCGCGCATCGTTGCGATCGACCCGTTCGCTCCGCGGGAGCTCGCCGATCTTCCGGGCGTCGAGGTGCGGGCGGAGCCGGCGCAGACCGTCGAGGCCTCCGCGTTCGCCGAGCTGACCGAGGGCGACCTCCTGTTCCTCGATTCGACCCACGTCGTAAAGGCGGGCTCGGAGCTCGGCCGGCTGTACCTCGATGTGCTTGCGAACCTCCCCGCCGGGGTGATCGTCCATATCCACGACATCTACCTTCCGTACCTCTACTCGCCGTGGATCCTCAGTGACCCGTGGGACTGGCAGGAGACGCTGCTGCTGGCCGCGCTGCTCGTCCACAATCCGCACCTCGAGGTGCTATGCGGCCTCGCCGCCTTGCACGACGCGATGCCCGAGCGGATGCGGGCGGTGCTGCCGGATTATGAACCCCTGCGCATGACCCAGGGACTCGCCGCCGACGGCGCCGACGGCCACTATCCGTCGAGCATCTGGCTGCGCTCGAAATGATTCCTGCATGGCGGCACCGATCCGGGGATCGTGCTCTATCCTGTTGGAGCCCAGATCGGCGGCAGGCGAGTTGTGCCCTGGCCGCTGACGATGCCGACGCGCAGGAGGCGTGGCGGCGTGGGTCTCGGATGTCCCTCTCCAGGTACTAACGCCGCAACATGAACGAAGAACAGAGCAGGTACTCGCCCGGTGCGTTCGGCCGGATGCTGCGGGATCAGGCCCTGCTGATCGTCGGCGTGACGCTCCTGTTCGTCGCGATCGGGCTCGGTTACTCCCTTCACCAGAAGAAGCAGTACACCTCGACGGCCTCACTCAGCGTGGTTGATCCAGGTCTGGCGTTCGGCTCGCCCACGACTTCTCAGACCGAGGCTGCCCTGGCGGCGCAGGAGAGCGGACGCGTGACCCGGCTGGAGGTCGCCCAGCGCGTCAAGAACACCGTCGCCACCACGCTCACGATTCCGCAGCTGCAAAGCGCGGTCTCAACGCGCGTCGACCCGACCTCGAGCGTGCTGTACGTCCAGGCCTCGGCATCCACGCCGACGCTGGCAGCGTCGCTGGCCAACGCCTTCGCACAGCAGGACGCGGCCCAGACCACGGCCGACACGCGGAGGAGCTATGACACCCAGGCTCACCAGCTCGAATCGGCCCTTCGGTCGGCGTCCGCAGCACAGAAGGCCGCCTTGGAGACGAGCCTGGCGCACGCACTGGCGATCGCCTCGAGCGGCTCGCCGGTGTCGGTGATCGGCGTTGCGTCGCCGGGCTCGCAGACGCAGCCGAAGATCCTTCGCAACACGCTGATCATCGGGCTGATCGGGCTCGTGCTTGCGATCGCGTTCGCGGACGCCCGTCGCGCACGCGATCGTCGCATGCGCCGGCCGGAGGAGATCGAGGCCGAGTTCGGGCTGCCGGTCATCGGTCACATCTCCCGTAACGCGCTCGGCACCGGCGGGTCCTCGGTGAACGGTCGGCGCCCGCTCAGTCCAACCGATCTCGAGAGCTTCCGCATCCTGCGGCAGAACCTGCAGCTCCTGGACACCGAGGGAAGCGGCCTGCGCTCAGTCGCGGTGACCAGCGCGCTGGCGCAGGAGGGCAAGTCGACGATCGCGGCCATGCTCGCCCACGCGAACGCGGCGGCCGGAAAGCGAACGCTGCTGGTCGAGTGCGACCTTCGCCGCCCGTCTCTGGCGGACCGGCTCGGGATCAACCCGTCTCCCGGCCTGTCCGACTACCTGGCGGGCAACGCCCGTCCCGACGAAGTGCTGCAGACGGTGTCCGCGAACGCGATGGAACGGCCCGCCAACGACAACGGATCCGAGCCGACCGAGTCGCCGGCACGGTTCGTGTGCATCACCGCCGGCTCGCTGCCGCGCCCGGCCGAGCTGCTGGCGACGGAGCGCTTCCGGGCGTTCATCGGCCAGGTTCGCGACGTGTATGACTGCGTCATCATCGACACGAGTCCGCTGCTCGCAGTCGTCGACACGCTCGAGCTGCTGCCACTCGTGGACGGTGTGGCGATCTGCGTGCGCGCTGCAAAGACCACGCGCGACCACGCCGCGGCGATGAAGGAGGCGCTCGGCCGAACGCGCGAGCGCCCGACCGGGGTGGTGCTGACCGGTGTGACCCCGCGCGTGGACCCGGCCTACCACTACTACGAGTCATACGCCTCGAAGTAGGCTCGCCTTCCGGGCCGATCGAGATGCGCCCGTGAGGATCCTTCAGATCCACAACCCGTACGTTTACGCAGGCGGGGAAGACACGATCGCGGACACGGAGGCCGAGCTGCTCCGTGACGCGGGGCACGAGGTCGATCGTTTTCGCGCATCGAACCCAGACCGTGCGCCCCGTGCGGCCGCGTCGTTGCTCGCGGCACCATGGAATCCGGCTCGGTACCGCGCCGTGCGTGATCGCGTGCGGGAGCTGCGTCCCGACATCGCGCATGTACACAACACCTGGTTCGCGCTAACGCCATCGATCTTCCCTGCCCTGGCAGCCGAAGGAATCCCGACCGTGATGACGATCCAGAACTTCAGGTTGATGTGCGCGGAGGCGAAGTTGTTCCGGGACGGTGGCCTGTGCACCAAGTGCGTCGGCAGCCACCCGTGGCACGCGGTCCGCTATGCCTGCTACCGCGGGTCACGGCCGCAGTCCGCAGTCGCCGCGCTGACGATCGCCGTCAACCGCCGGGTCGGCAGTTGGGACCGCATCGACCGTTTCTTCGCCCCGTCAGAGTTCGTCAAGGGCGTGTTCGCACAGGGTGGCTTCGACCCCGGCCGGATTGTCGTCAAGCCGAACGTGATCGGCGACCCCGGCCCGCGACCACAATCCCCGTCCAGCGCTCGGAGCATCCTGTTCGTCGGCCGCATTTCGCCTGAGAAGGGACCAAAGCTGCTGCTCGATGCCTGGCGTGAGGCCGCTCCCCAGGCGCCGGATCTGGAGCTGGTGATGATCGGCGACGGCCCCGTCCGTGCCGAGCTCGAGCGCGAAGCACCGCCGCGGACACGGTTCCTCGGCTGGGTGCCTCCTTCGGAGCTGCCCGAGCAATTGCTTGCGGCCCGGGCGCTCGTGTTTCCGACGCAGTGGAGTGAGAACTTCGGGCGCTCGATCATCGAGGCGATGGCCGCCGGCATGCCGGTGCTCGCGTCGGACATCGCGACGCCGGCCGAGATCGTCGGCGAGCTGGGCGCAGAATGGCTCGTCGCGCCGCACGACCATGCGGCATGGCGCAACGCCCTCGCGGGCCTGTCCGACGGCGCCGTCGTGGATGCCGGCGGCGCGCGCGCACGGGCGCTGTTCGAGCGCAAGTACAACCTCGAGGCCGGGCTCGATGCGCTGCTCGAGACCTATGAGCTCGTGCTCGCCGAGCAGGCACGAGCAGTCGCGTCATGATGAGCTTCCGCCGATGCGCTTCCTGATCACCGGCGGCGCCGGCTTCATCGGCTCACACCTCTCAGACGTCCTGCTGGACCGTGGACACCACGTTCACATCCTCGACGACCTCTCAACCGGAGCGGTCGACAACTTCGCCCATCTCAAATCGCACCCGAAGTTCGAATACACGATCGACAGCGCCACGAATCGTCCGCTCGTGGCCGAGCTTGTCGACCTGGCCGACGTCGTCTATCACCTCGCGGCGGCGGTCGGGGTCGAGCTGATCGTCGAGAGCCCGGCGCGGACGATCGATACGAACGTGCACTGCACCGAGGTCCTGCTCGACCAGGCGGCGAAGAAGCAGAAGCCGGTGTTCGTCGCCTCGACCAGCGAGGTCTACGGCAAGAGCACTGAGATTCCGTTCACCGAGGACAGCGACCTGGTGCTCGGGCCGACCAACATCGGCCGCTGGTCCTACGCGATCTCCAAGGCACTCGACGAATGCCTCGCGCTGGCGTACTGGAAGGAGCGCAAGCTCCCGACCGTCGTCGGCCGCCTGTTCAACACCGTCGGCCCGCGTCAGACCGGCCGCTACGGCATGGTCATCCCCCGCTTCGTCCGACAGGCGCTGGCGGGCCAGCCGCTGACCGTATACGGGGACGGGACCCAGCGCCGCGTGTTCTGCCACGTCCGCGACGTGACCCACGTGCTCGCGGACCTGATGGAACGGGACGACGTATACGGAGAGGTGTTCAACGTCGGCGGTCAGGAGGAGGTCTCGATCACCGAGCTCGCCGAGCTGGTGCGGGAACTGGCGGACTCGAGCTCCGAGGTCGTCACCGTGCCCTACGACGACGCGTATGAGCCCGGCTTCGAGGACATGGCCCGTCGGGTGCCGAACATCGAGAAGCTTCAGACCCTCACCGGCTGGCAACCCCACCGTACCCTGCAGGAGATTGTGCTCGACGTGATCGAGCACCACCAGGCGATCGGATCGACGGGCTAGCTGTCCTGCCCGGAAAGGTTGTGAGCGCGGCTGATCGGTGGCCGGCCGGCGAGTGAGCTGTGGGGCCTGCGCTCGTTGTAGTAGCGCAGCCAGTGTGGCAGGGCGCGGTTGCGGGCGGTGCTGTTGCGGTAGCGGATGCCTCTGGACCATTCACGTTCCATTGTTTGGTGAAAGCGCTCGACTTTCCCGTTCCAGCGGGGTGTGTAGGGCGGGGTGACGATGTGCCGTATCTGGCGGGAGCTCAGTAGTTGGCGCAAAGAACTGTTGCGCGTGTAGCTCCAGGCGCCATCGGTCATCAGCCGCTGGCAGGCGATGCCGTGGGCGGTGAACCAGCTCAGCGCGCGAGCCACGAAGGCGGTCACGGTCAGGGCTGTCTCGTCAGCGAGCAGCTCGCCGTAGGCCAAGCGGGAGTGATCATCGACCACGGCATGGAAGTAGTCGTACCCCAACGGATTGCGACGTTGGCGCTTGTCCCGGCGATCTCCGGTCACAGCATGTCCTGGGCGGCGGAACCGTGGGTAGCGCTTGACGTCCATATGCAGCAGATCCCCCGGGCACGGCCACTCATAGCGCACGAACTGCGCTCGTGCGGTCCTGGGGGCGCGGGAGCACCCATGGCGGCGCAGGATCGCGTGAACAGTCGAGTGCGCCACCCCGGTCTCGCCGGCGATCAACCGCGGCCCCCAGCCGGTTCGCGCTCGTGTCTCACAAACCCGGGCCTCGACCTGCGGCGAGCTCCTGCGCGGCGAGAAGTGCGGCCGGCTCGAGCGATCCAACGCCCAGGCGCCCGACGCCCGCTCAGACTCCGAGGCGGCCTGGTAGCGGACCTTCCACTTATGCGCCGTCGCCGGCGCGATCGAGAGGGAGGCGGCCGCCTCCCTCTCGCTCACACCGACGACCAACATCAGCCTGACCAGCTCACAGCGACCGGCCGGTCCGAGACGTCCTCTAGCGTGCTGACCCACCGGGCCCTCCTTCGTTGTGGTTCCTTGGCAGGTCCACAACTCTCAGGACGGGCCCGGACGTCTTCTCAGACGCTCACAACGTTCCTGGGCAGCTCAGCTAGCGCGTGACTTGGTGGAAGCGCAGCTTGACCAGCTGCGCCGCCGCGAGGAGATCGACCCGGTCGGAAGCGATCGAGTACACCGCCAGATAGGGCTTCGCTTCCTTCGCCACCTGGGCCAGGCGTCCCTTCAGCAGCTTGATCGAGGCACGGAAGGTCGTGTTCGCCTTCAGGAAGTAGGCCGTACCGCCGACGAGCAAGGTCCGGGGCGGCGTCGCGCTGAGCGTCCCGCCGAAGACGTCGATCAATCCCTCGCACCCGCCATACACGCTCGCCTTCGCCTTGGCGCTCGCCCCGGTGCAGTCGACCGTCAGGTTCAGGCGGTTCTGTTGGCGCTTCAGCTGAAGCTTTACGAGGCGAAGTCGGAGCCTGTTGAGGTTGTACAGCCGGCGATCGTGCGAGGTGATCGACACGATGCCTGTACGGAAGACGGAGGCCGTCTGCTTGGTGTTCGGATTGGCCGCCAGCGTGTAAGTCTGGATTGACAGGTGTCGCGCCTGGCGAAACGCGTCGACCTCCGAGAGCGGGATCAGCATCCGCAGTGTCGTCGCCTGGCCGCGCTTCAGTGAGAAGGGGGCCGCCGGCGCGATCAGCAGACCGCTGCGCAGCGCCGGCACGAGCGACTGAGGCTCCGCTGGCACATATGCCAGCGTCGCGCCCGAACACTTCGACTGACTCGCGGGACAGCTGATCCGCTCCGTCACGACCGCGTTCTTGATCAGAGCCGGCGTCGAAACTCCGACCGAGAACCCGCCGGCGCCTGCGCCGGGGGCCGCGCAGGCGATCGTCACGCCGGCGCAAACGGCCGCGAGAAACACAAGCGTCCGCGGTCTGAACATCGGCCGCATGGTAGACGGGCTCTGGTCGACGGGCGCCAATACAGTGGCGCGTCACGTGCCCGCGGCTGCTATCGTCGCCGCGGAGGCATGGGCGCAGAAGATTTGATCGTCGTCACGGGGGGCGGTGGGTTCATTGGGGCTCACCTCGTCAAGCGGCTGCTCGCCGACGGCGCGCGCGTGCGCGCGGTCGACCAGCATCCATTGGAGCAGTGGCACCAGGTCTCGCCCGAGGCCGAGAACCTGGTCCTCGATCTGCAGGGTGCGGAAGCATGCGATCAGGCAGCCGCGGGCGCGAGCACCGTCTACAACCTCGCCGCCGACATGGGCGGGATGGGCTTCATCGAGGCCAACAAGGCGCGCTGCATGCTCTCCGTGTTGATCAACACCCACATGCTGCAGGCCGCGCTCAAGCACGAGGTCGAGCGCTTCTTCTTCTCCTCATCCGCGTGCGTGTACGCCGGCGACAAGCAGCTGACGCCCGACATCAAGCCGCTTGCCGAGGCGGACGCCTATCCGGCGGACCCCGAGGACGGCTATGGCTGGGAGAAGCTCTTCTCGGAGCGGATGTGCCGGCACTTCACCGAGGACTTCGGCCTGACGACGCGCATTGCGCGCTACCACAACGTGTACGGCCCACACGGCACCTGGACCGGGGGGCGCGAGAAGGCGCCCGCGGCAATCTGCCGCAAGATCGCCGAGGCACACCTGAACAACAAGCACGAGATCGAGATCTGGGGCGACGGCGAGCAGACCCGCAGCTTCATGTACATCGACGATTGCCTCGAGGGCACGCGGAAGATCATGAACAGCGACATCGATGTGCCGATCAACCTCGGCTCGAGTGAGATGGTCACGATCAACGGGCTCGTCGACATCGTCGAGGAGATCGCCGGGATCAAGTTGAGCCGCCGCTACGACCTCGACGCTCCCAAGGGCGTTCGGGGCCGCAACAGCGACAACACGATGATCCTCGACCGGCTGGGCTGGGAGCCGAGCATCAGCCTGCACAATGGTCTCGAGCAGACCTATGCCTGGATCTACGATCAGGTCTCGGCGCTCGCGCAGGTCGGCTGAGCCGCCGCCGCCCGCCGAACACAAGCAGCCACCGCCCGAGCTTCTCGCCGCCCGGCGGCGGCGTACCCGCGCCGCCGAGGCCTACTGCGCGGAGCTCGGTTTGCCGGACGTCGCGTCCGCCGCCGCGACCAGGCGGGCAGACTCGCCTTCGAGCGATGACCAGGACGGGCTGCTGCGAACGATGCGCTTGCTCGCTGCCGAGCATGCGGTCGTCGACCCGCAGCTGCGCGGCTGGCGTCGCGTGCTCGCCGCCGAGCGGGAGTGCAGCTTCACCCCGTTCCTGCTCGCGGCGCACTGGAACGGCGAGCTCAGCGACTCCGAGCGCCGGCGCCTGGAACGCCACCTTGGGTCATGCCTGATCTGCCAGGCGGCGGAGCTCCGCTTCGGCCGCGCCGAGCGGGTGTTCGACGGCATGCTGCAGGCCGCGCCGGCACTCGGCGCGATCACCGCGGCCGCTCGCGCCGAGCAGGCCACGACGCAGTTCGAGCGCGTCCCCGCCGTGGCGCCTCCCGCGCCCCCCCCACCGGTCGCGGCGCCCACCGCGCCCGCTCGGGCGGTCACGCCTCCCGCGGCGCCCGCGCCCGCAACGCCGGCCCCTTCACGCACCCGGCGTCGCCCGAAGCGCACGCGCACGGCAGCCATTGCTTCCGGGGCGGCGCTGGCGGCCGTGCTCGTCGCCCGCCGACGGCGACCGCTGCCCGGCCCCTAACCCGGGATCAGGCCCTCGCCCGAGAACTCCTCCCGCGCCTCCTCGAGCGAGACGTCGGGGGGCGGCAGGATCACGTCTGAGCCCACGAGCTCATCGTCAGCGACCGGCTTGCCCTGCGTTCGAACCAGCTCGATCAGCTTCTCGAACGACCTGCGGAAGCTCGCCTCGTCGCCCGCCTCACATGCCTGTACGACCTGGTTGTCGAGCTCGTTCAGCGCGGACTCGCTTTCGTCGGCGAGCTCGTACTGCCCTTCGGTTGAAATCCTGACGATCATCGGCGCCGCTCGACCGCTGCGAGGCGATCCGGTCCCGCGGTCTCACTGAGCCTGCTCCTGCTGCGGCGCCTTCTCCCCGTCTTGGCCGCCCGATCCAGACCCCAATTCCCCCGCCGGCCCGCCGGCGCCAAGCTCCGCCTTCATCTTCGCCATTTCGGCGTCGACCTCGCTCGTCGAGGACAGCTGCTTGAGCTGACGGTCGATGTCATCGTCGCCTGACCCGAGCGCCGTCAGATCCTCGAACGTGCCGGCGGCCTCGAGCTCCCCGACCGCGCTCGCGCGCGCCTTCATGTTCTCGGTCTTGTCGAGCGCGCGCTGCATCGCCAGCCCGACGTCGGCCATCTCCTCGCCGACGCCTGTCGCCGCCTCGGAGATCCGCACCTGGGCCTCGGCGGCCGAGTACTGTGCCTTGACGACCTCCTTCTTGGAGCGGAACTGCTCGATCTTCGTGCGCAGCTTCTGCTCCGATTCGGTCATCTGCTGTTGCTGCTGCTCGAGCTGGGCGACCTGCGAGTCGAGCGACTGAAGCTCTGTCTGCGCGACGTTCTTGCGCTCGAGCGCCACCCGCGCCAGGTCCTCGTTGCCCGCCGCCAGCGCCTGGCGCGCCTGCGTGTCGAGCTTCACGACCTGCGCCTTGATGTTCTCCTCCTGAAGCTGGAGGCGCTTTTTGGACGTGACCACGTCCGCGATCCCCTTCTTGACGTTCTGGAGCAGCTCGATCTGCTTCTGATAGCTGTACTCGAGTGTCTCCCCTGGATCCTCGGCGCGATCCAGGAGCTTCGAGATCTTGGCTTTGATGACTGTCGACATGCGTCCGGAAAGACCCGGCATCGCATCCTCCTTGGCGGGTGGTGAAAAAGCCCCTCTAGCGTAGCGGGGCGGCGCGGTTAGGATCTCGCGACGTGGAGGCCGAGCCAAGCACACGTCCAGGCCCACGGCCCCGAGCCAAGCCGGTCTCGGCGTCCCGCTCACAGCTGATCCGCTGGATGGGGATCACCGACGCCAACAGCGCCGGGCAACGTGCACGGCGGCACGTCATGAAGCTGTGCGACGAGGTCGCGGGCCTGGCCGCGATCAAGCACTCCCGCATGCGCGTGGTGACGGTCGGCATGGACCGGATGAACTTCCTCGTCCCGATCTACATCGGCGAGCTCGTCACCTTCAGCGCGACGGTCAACGCCGCCTGGAACACCTCGATGGAGGTCGGGTGTGCGCGTCGAGGCGGAGAACCCGCGCACCGGCGAGGTGCGGCACACGAACACCGCCTACCTCACGATGGTCGCGCTCGACGAGGACGGCCGGCCCGTGCCGGTTCCCGCGGTCGTCGCCGCCACCGCAACCGAGCGGCGCCGGATGCGGGAGGCCGAGCTCCGCCGCGCGAACCGCCTCGCCGAGCGCGACGCAGATCCTGCCAGCTGCAGCGAGACCGGACGCAGAATCACAGACCCGGGCACCTCGACTCCCGCCTGACGCTCGCTAACGTCCCGCCCCGCAGATGCGCCCGCTCCTCCTGCTCGCTCTCGCCGTCTCCGACCGCGCGCTGCTCGCCGGCTGCGGCGGCAGCAGCTCGCAGGCTGGTCGTCGTCACCGCGCCGACGCCGGCGTCGGCGTCCAGGCGAAGACGCCCCAGGCGGGCCAGAAGCTCGGCTTTCCCTCGCTGGCGACCAAGAACACGACCCGCGTCGCGGGAGCCGACCCGGTCGCGGACGCCGCCGGGGTCGCGCTCGCGGTCTATCCCTCTGCAGACGCCGGGAACCCACCCCTCGGCCGTGGTGATCGCGCCGACCGACGACTGGCAGGCCGCGATCGCCTCCTCGGTGCTGATGGCGCCCCCGATCCGGGCCCCGATCCTGCTCTCCGGCGAGCGGCAGCCTTCCGTCGGCAACCGTCCGACGCGCTCGCCCAGCTCGGCGCCGGCCGGCTCGGGCGCCGTCGGGCGGCGCGCAGGTCCTGCTGGTCGGAGATGTCGCCGAAGCCGAGTGGCCTTCACTCGGCGTCGATCGGCGGCGCCAACCCGTACACGCTCGCCGCCGGGATCGACCGGTTCGTGAGCGCCGCCGCAGGGCAAGCCGAGCGCCGACGTCGTGATCGCCTCGGCCGATGATCCGCGCCTACGCGATGCCCGCCGCCGGGTGGGCAGCCGAGAGCGGCGACCCGATGCCTCTACGTGAACGGCTCGGGCGTGCCGGCCGCCACCCGGCAGGCGCTGCTGTCCCACGGCCATCCCCACATCTACGTGCTCGGGCCGTCGAGCGTGATCCCGGGCGGCGTGCTCAGGCAGCTGCGGCAAGTACGGCTCGGTGAAGCGAGTCGGGGCCCAGGATCCAGCGGCGAACTCGGTCACGTTCGCCATCTACCGCGACCCGCCGTGCACCTCCGGGCCAGGCGTGCGCACACGTGCCGGGCAGCTTCGGCTGGGCGATGCGCAGCCCGGGTCACGGGTACGTGCTGCTGAACGCCACCCGCCCGCTCGACGCGGCCGCCGCTGCGCCGCTGTCCGCGAGCGGCACCTACGGCCCCGAGCTGCTGATCGACAATGCCTCTACGCTTCCGTCTTCGGTGGAGAGCTTCTTCTTCAACTACGCCACGCCCGGCTACACGCAGGAGGGCCCGACGGCCGCCGTCTACAACCACGGCTGGGTGATCGGCGACCAGACGCGCGATCTCCGTCGCAGTCCAGGCGAAGGTCGACGCCGACCTCGAGCCCCAGCCCGTCAGCAATTCCTCCCAGGGTCCCTGATGAGCCAGGCCGAGAACCCGGACCGCCTGCGCGAGGGCCGTCAGGTGACGCGTCGACGACGTGCGCCAGCTGATGGGCGCCTCGACGCCGCACTTCGCGCTGCAGCTGCGCAACCGGATCAGCGCGCTGATCCGCGATCTCCCGGCCGGTCACCCCGCGCGGATCGAGGGCGAGCGCGAGATCGCCCGGCTCGATCGGCTCGCGTACGACGGCGAGATCCGCGGCCACGAGGCCGAGCCCGGCCTGGAGCCGCTGCCGAGCGTCGCGCTCGGGGAGTCCGACCCGCGATTAGTGTCCATCGCGGGCCTGGAGGCGGGAAGCCTTGCAGTCCACGATGTCTGCGTTGTTGGTCGTACTGATCGTCGTCGGGCGTGATGGCGCTTGCCGTCGGCCACGACGGCCTACTTCCGCGGGCGAGGTGCCGTCAGCCATCTCGGGCAGGGCCCCGGCGTCGTTCGCGCATCCGGAGGACGAGCCGGTCGAGCGACCAGTCGTCCGAGGACGACCGCGACGCGCCGCTGCCGAAGCGGCCCGTCCGCAGCCGGCGACCAGCAGCCGTCCGGACGGGGATGCATGGCCCCAGGGATGCCGCCGCAGGCGGCCCCAAGGGTGGGCGGGCCTATTCGACGTACAGATCCGGGATCAGGTCGTCCTCCGAGGCCCGTCCCGGTACCGGTACCCGCTGAGGTCGCTGACTCCCGCCTCCGCCAGCACCTGCTCGTCGATGAAGAAGTTGCCGGTGCACTCCCGGGCGGGGCGCGTGAAGATCGCGTGGGCCGCGTCGCCCATGATCTCCGGCTTGCGAGCGCCGTTCATCGCCGCCTCGCCACCGACCACGTTCTGGACCGCAGCGGTGGCGATCAGCGTCCGCGGCCATAGCGAGTTGAACGCGATCCCGTCGCGCGCGGAACTCCTCCGCCAGCCCCAGCGTGACCATGCTCATGCCGAACTTCGAGATCGTGTAGGCGGCGTGATTGCGCGAACCACTTCGGCTTGATGTCGAGCGGGGGCGAGAGCGTCAGCACATGCGGGTTCGCCGCCTCCTTCAGATGCGGAACGCACGCCTTCGAGACCAGGAACGTCCCGCGCGTGTTGATGTCCTGCATCAGGTCGTAGCGCTTCATCGGCAGCGACAAGGTGCCCGCACAGGTTGATCGCCGAGGCGTTGTTCACGCAGATGTCGATCCCGCCGAAGCGCTCGACGCATTTCGCCACGGCGCCCGAGGACCGAGTCCTCCTCGCGGATGTCGCCGACCACGGGCAGCGCCCGGCCGCCGGCGGACTCGATCTCCGCCGCGGCAGTGTGGATCGTGCCCGGCAGTCGCGGATCGGGCTCGCTGGTCTTCGCGATCAGGCACACGTTGGCGCCGTCACGCGCGGCGCGGAGCGCGATCGCGAGCCCGATCCCGCGGCTGCCGCCGGACATGAACAGCGTCTTGCCGGTCAGTGGGGCCCCGGCGGCCTCATCCCCGCTCATAGCCCGAGCGTCTTGGCGATGATGTCGCGCTGGATCTCGCTCGTGCCGCCGTAGATCGTCGAGGCCAGCGCGGTGCGCACGTGGCGCTCCATGTCGTACTCGGTCGCGTAGCCGTAGCCGCCCATCATCTGCATCCCCTCGAGCGCCGTCCGCTTGGCGGTCTCGGTCGCCTTCAGCTTGGCCATCGAGGCCTCGCGCGGGAGCAGCTTGTCCGGGTTCGCGTCGGTCTTCGCCGCGACGTCGTACACGAGCAGGCGCGCGGTCTCGATCTCGGTCGCGAGGTCCGCCAGCCGATGGCGCAGCGCCTGGAAGCTCCCGATCGGCCGCCCGAACTGCTTGCGCTCCTTGACGTAGGCGAGCGCATCCTCGAATGCCCGTTGCGCGACGCCGAGCAGCTGCGCGGCGATGATCAGCCGCTCGTAGTTGAGCCCGGCCATCAGCTGCATCCACGCCTGGTCCTCGCGGCCCAGCAGGTTCTCCGCCGGGACGTGGCAGTCGGTGAAGAAGACGTCGTTGACCTCGCGGCCGCCCATCGTCTCGATGCCCGCGGATCTCGACGCCCTCCGAGCCGGCGGGGATCGAGATCATGCTGAGCCCCTCGTGCTTGTTGTCGGTCCGGTTCGTCCGGCACACGAGCAGGATGTGCTCTGCCTCGTGGGCACCTGTGATCCACGTCTTCTGGCCGTTGATCACGTAGCCCCCGTTCGAGCGCTCCGCGCGGCAGGTGAGGTTCCCGACATCCGATCCCGCCTCGGGCTCCGACATCGCGATCGACTCGACGTTGCCGTCGGCCATCGCCGCCGATGATGTCCTGCTTCTGCTGATCGGAGCCGAAGCGGGGTATGCCCCGGCGACGATCATGCTGACCGAGAAGAAGCCGATCGGGATCAGCCCGCGCGCGGACTCCTCGAGCAGCAGGCAGAGATCCACCGCCCCCCCGCCCGAGCCGCCGTACTCCTGCGGGATCGCCGCGCCCAGCCAGCCGAGCTCGGCGACCTGCTTGTAAAGCTCCGGGTTGAACACCTCCTGGCCGTGGTTGGTGAGCGCGTCGCGCTGCTCGCGCGTGCCGCATTCCCGCTTGGCGAAGTCGCGGATCGACTCGACAAAGGCCTGCTGTTCATCGGTGAGGGTCAGCGTCATCTGGGTGGCTCCTGAATCGTGCTCCGTTGCCCGCGCGGCGGCCGCGGGCGTGTTGTTGGCATTGTGCCAACAACACGCCGGGAGTGCGTGCCGGTGCCGCGCTTTTGCGAATAATCCCTCTCCCGATGCAGATCCGCCCCGCCGACCCCTCCCGTGACGCACCCGCCTGCGCGGCGATCTACGCGCCGTACGTGCGCGAGACCGTGATCTCGTTCGAGCTGGAGCCGCCGAGTGAAGCGGCGTTCGCGGAGCGGATCGAGCGCTACTCCCGCTCCCACGCCTGGCTTGTTTCCGAGGGCGACGGCGTGGTGACGGGCTTTGCCTATGCCTGCCCGCACCGCGAGCGGGCCGCCTATCGCTGGGCGGCCGACGTGAGCGTGTACGTCGATCCGGGCCATCACCGCAAGGGGATCGGACGTCGGCTGTACGGCGCTCTGCTGGCGCTCCTGACCCGCCAGGGGCTCTACATGGCCTGCGCCGGCGTGACGCTTCCCAACGAGGCCAGCGTCGGCCTGCACGAGTCCTTCGGGTTCGAGCTCGTCGGGGTCTACCGGCGGATCGGGTTCAAGCACGGAGCCTGGTGGGACGTGGGCTGGTGGCAGCTCGCCCTGCGCGAGCCGGGCGACGGACCGCCGGCGGAGCCGAGCGGGGGCGCCGGTGCGGCTGGCTCGCGAGGATCGCCTTAGCGTTCCAAAGCGATTCCCCAACTGGGTGCTTGGGAACGTTAGGGCGATTATTTGGCCCTACCGTTCCGAAGCGCCCTGGGGTGCGAGAGCTTTGGAACGCCAGGGCGATCGCGGCGCGCCCCGGTCTAGTGGGTTGACCGGAGACGTTTTGCCCGGAAGGCGAGGTCCGGGGGCCGTCAGGCAAGGACACAGGATCCGACGCATAGCAGCGCTACGCGAGGATCCGCGGACGCAGCCTGGCGGTCATCCGGACCCGCATTACGGGTGAGACGTATCCGGGAGACCCACTACCCCCGCTCCCGTTCGAGCAGCAGCGCCAGCGTCGGGCACGCGTCGACCGCCCGGCGCGCCAGGCCTTCGAGCTCGGGGGGGACCTCGCTGTGCTCGATGATCGGATAGCCCCAGTCATCGAGCCGGATCAACTCCGGGAGCAGCTCGGCGCACAGCCCATGTGCCTCGCACATGATCGGGTTGACGCGCAGGTGCGCGCCCTTTGCGCGTGTCCGAAGACGCTCGTTCATCGTCCGACCGCCACGAGCGGTTTGTAGCGCGGCTGCGGCGCCGGTCCGAGCGGCAGGCCGGCCGGTCGCGCCGTACACCGGCCCCGCTGGTGCGATGCGAGCTCATCGGCGAACACCGACAGCGCGCTCTCGATGAAGCGGGCGGCGCCGTCAGGGTGGTGGCATGCCCCGCGGCCCCGGATCTCGGCGGTCCAGCGAAGCACGCGATCGCGGTCGCGCGGCCCCGCAAGGCCGTCCGCCAGCTCGAGCACGGAGTCCGCGATCGCCCGGAGGCCGTGCACGCAAGGGCCGCACTGACCCGCCGACTGCCGCGCCAGGTAATCGATCACCCGGGCCGACTCGTGCAGACCGCAGGAGCTCTCTCCGAGCGCGATCAAGACGCCGGAGCCGAGCGCGCATCCGACCGATCGCAGATCCTCGCGCGCCAGGCGCAGCCGGAGCGCCTGGGCGGCGTCGACCCAGGTGCCGAAGTAGCCGCCCACCAGGAGCGCACGCAGGGGCTCGGTCGCCCCGCCGGCCGCGTCCAGCAGATCGGTCATCGGCGTGCCGAACGCGAGCTCGTACACGCCGGGCGCGGCCACCGCCCCGGTGATCGTCACGAGGGCGGAGCCCGGATCCGCCGTCGTGCCGAGCTCCCGGTACCACGCGTCGCCGTAGCGCGCAACCAGCGCCACCTGGGCGCACGTCTCGGGGTTGCTGATCAGCGTCGGGCGGCGGCGGACGCCGCGCTCGTACGGCCGCGGCGGCACGAACGTCGGCTTGGCCGGGCCTCCGTTCAGGTAGTTGACGACGGCGCTCTCCTCGCCGGAGACGTATTCCCCTGGCCCGTGGATCAGCCGGATCGGCACGCGATCGCCGCGGACCGCGATCGCGCCCTCGAGTGCCTGGATCGAGGCCGCGGCGCGGTCGGAGACCTTGACGATCACCTCCTGGGCCCCGACCGCCTCGGCGGCGAGGACCGCGCCGTCGACGACCAGGTGAGGAAGCCGCGAGAGCAGCAGCCGGTCCTTGTCGCTCGCGGGCTCGGTCTCGGAGCCGTTGACGACCACCACCCGTTCCCGCGAGCGGGAGGAGGCCACGGCCTTCAGCTTCCGCGCCATGGGGAAGTCCGCTCCACCGCGCCCCCGCAGGCCACTGCGCTCGACCAGCTCGATCAGCTGACTCGGAGCGTGGTCCGGGCAGGGGCCGTGGACCCGCTCGTGGTCGGCGAGCGTCATCACCGCGCCGTACGGGTCAAGCCCGGCGAGCAACCGGGGCAGCGTCCCGCTCCCCGTCATGCTCGACCGCCCGGAGTCGCCCGGAGCGAGCCGGTGACCGTGTCGCGCGTGGTGTCGATCTGAAGGTTCGCCCGGAGGTCGAGCGACGAACCGTCGCCCGTCACGTGCGCGCTGAACCGCTCGCCCTGAAGGGAGGAAATCCGACCCTGCATGACGGCGCCGTCGGTGCTGAGCACAACCTGGCTGCCCGTCATCTGGAGCCCTCCGCCCCCCGCCGGGATGCCGCCGAGGCGCACCCGCAGGACCCCCGCCCCGCCGCCGCTCAAGCGAAGGCTCAGGTCGACGAGCGCGCCCCCGGGGACCTCGGTCTGTCGAACCGAGCCGTTGACGTTCGCGTCGAAGGCGCTGTTGCCAACGGGCGCCGTCCTGACAAGGGGGGCGTGCGTGACCGTGGGCGCATGTGCGAGGAGCCTCGCCGGCGTGCCGGCGGCCCGGGCCCAGCCTCGCTGAAGGGGTCCGGCGAGCGTGAAGATCGCAAGGCCGATGGGGGTCGCGATCGCGAGCGCGACGGCGGCCTCACGGGTGCCTCCGTGGACCGGCCTCGCCTCCCGAATCCGGGCCCATACCGCCGCCACGACGGCGGCCAGGCAGACGATCGTGACCAGCAGGTTCCACCAGGTCTTGGCGTCCGAGCCGGTTCCCAGACCATGCAGAACGGCGATCGGCCAGCTGGCATATGCGAGCCAGTGCACCGCCCGCCAGCTTCGGTAGCCGAGCCGCCGGCGGAGCACGCTGGTCACAGTGAGCGCGATCAGCAGATCGAACGCAAACGCTCCCAACCCCATCCACAGGGGCCGGTAGGGCGTGATGAACGGGACCACCGAGGCCAGCCATGAGATCGGCGCGAAGCCGTCGAGGATGCTGGTCGCGATGTGGATCACGAGCACGACGATCACCAGCAGGGACACGTCGCGGTGCACGGAGTCGATCGCAAACCGCGGCCAGCGCCCGGGAACCGTGAACCGAAGCGGGCCCAGCACCCCCAGCACGACGCTCGCGGTCAAGAGCAGCAACGACACGACCCCGGTTGCGCGTGCCAGGTACCAATAGGCACTTGGGCTGAGCGCCGAGGCGAACACCGTCACGCCGTGGTCTCCTGGACGAGGTCGTCTCCGTCGGTCGGCCAGCCGGCCACGTGCCGGACACGCCCCTCGACCGACACCAGGCGACTGGGCAGGCCCAGCGACTCGAGCCAGGCCGGCGCCCGCTCGCCGCGGACGATCGCGGCGGTGCTGGCGATATTCGCGTCAAGGCACGACCCCGCCGCGACGCTCGCCGTGCGCCAGACCCCCCCGGCCGGCCCGCCCGAAGCGGGATCGATCAGATGGTGCATTTGACGATCCCCCGCGCGCCAGGCCCGCACCGTCGTGCTGGATGTCGCCAGACCACCGCAGCCGAGCGTGATCCACTGACCCGGCGCCTCGTACCCCGCGCGGTGGTCGTCGGCGACACGCACGCGCCACCCGCCCTCGGGCGGGCGGCCGGTGATCGCAAGATCGCCGCCCAGCGACACCAGAACGCCGCACCCGGTGGCGTCGAACGCCCGCCGGCAAGCTCGGTCCGCCGCGGACGCCTTGGCCGTCGCCCCGAGGTCGAGCCTGACGCCCCGCGGGATCCGGACCGTTCCGCGCTCGCGGTCGAGCTCCACCGTGCGCCAGCCGGGAACGCGGGCAAACGAGAACGAGCGTCTGCTGCCGAGCGACTCGAAATCGCGGTCGTAGCCGAGCGCGATCAGCGCCTCGCCGACAGTGGGGTCAACGTCGCCGTCGGTGAGGCTCGCCGCACGGAGCGCCTCGCCGATCTCGTCGAGCAGGAGCTCGCTGACGCGCACGGCCGAGCCGGCGGCACCGTTGACCGCAGTCAGCTCCGAGTCATCGCGGAACCGCGAGCACGCGAGGTCGTACTCCTCGATCACCGCCTCGACCGCCTCGCGGGAATGCTCCAGGCAGGAAGCCTCAGTGACGGCAACCACCGCCGTGGTCCCCCACACGGGGAACTCGACGGACTCGATGGCGTCGGCGACCGCGGTCATCTAACGAAGCTTTCAGGACCCGCCGGAGACGACTCCACCGCCGCCGCCCTGCGACGGCGACGGCGACGGCGCCGGCGCCGGCGCCGGAGACGCGGGCGGCGCCGCGGATGAGGACGAGCCCGAGCCGCCCGACGAGCCCGACCCGCCCGACGAGCCCGAGCCGCCCGACGATCCCGACCCGGACCCCGACGAGCCCGACCCCGCGCCGGAGGACGAGCCCGAACCGGAGCCGGACGAGGACCCTGGCGCCTGGCTCGGACGCTGGAGCCCGAGCTGGCTGGGCGTCGCCAGCGGCGGGAGCTTCGGCGATGCCGTGGTTCTGCGCGGGGCTGAGGAAGCGACGGTCCGGGCGCTCGTGCGCACGGTGCGCCCCGGGGCCGTGGCCGCGACGAGAGCGGCCCCTGCCGCGGTCAGCCCGGCGGCGCCCGCGATCATCCAGCCACGGGTGCGCGAGACCCGCGCGAACGCCGCGTCGCGCTGCAGCGCAACCGACCGGGGCGGTCGCGGACGTTGTTCAGCAAGCATGACCGGAATTTTCGACGCTGAGGCTAAGAACCGTGTCGGGAAAACATGAGAATGCGTATAGAACCCGGCAGGCCAGGGCCCTTGAGGCGCGGAAAGGCGCGAGCAGACCGCGCAAGAAGCCAACAAAGCGTAACCTGACGTGTTAAGTAGAAAAGTGGGGAATTGGAGAGCGTTTAGGAGCTCTGACGACTGCAGGGGGGTTTTTCGCGCTTGGAGCATGAGGCCGGGTCCAGGACAACAGCAAGGGTGCTGCTCGTCGAGGAGAATCCGCGTGACGCTGCTCTGATAGGGGGATTGCTTCGGGCTGCGTGGCCGGAAGGCCTTGTGCTGTCGCACGCGGAGCGCTTTCGGGACGCCACCCAGGAACTGCTCGACTTCGGCGCGTCGTGCGTCATCCTCTCGTTGGGCGATGACGGCGCACTCGAGCCACTCGAGCACGTGCGGACGTGCGCGCCCGACATCCCGATCGTCGTCCTGAGCGAAGGCGGCGACGAGGATCTCGGGGTGCGTGCGGTCAGATCCGGGGCTCAGGATTTCTTGTTCAAGGCGGAGATGACCTCGCGCGTTCTGCGCCGCGCCGTGTCGAACGCAATCGAGCGCAACCGCTCGGAGGTTCAGCTCGCGCACCGCGCGCTCCACGATCCGCTCACCGGACTGCCCAACCGCGCCCTGTTCCTGGACCGGCTCGGCGTGGCGCTCGACCGCTCACGACGCACGGGCACGGCCGTCGCCGTCCTGTTCCTGGACGTCGACGAGTTCAAGGAGGTCAACGACAATCTCGGCCACGCCGCCGGCGACAGGCTGCTCGAAGGCCTGGGCGAGCGGCTGCGGACGATGCTCCGGCCGATGGACACGGTCGCGAGGTTCGGCGGCGATGAGTTCACGTTCCTGTTCGAGGACCTGGCGACCGAGCGCGAAGCGATCCTGATCGCCGAGCGGATCAGCAGGGCGGCGGGGCTGCCGATCATGCTTCCGGACGGGGAGGAGTCCGTGACCGTCAGCATCGGGATCGCGATGGTGCGCGACCCCGCGGTCGCCGCGGACTCGGTCATCCGCGAGGCGGACGCGGCCATGTACCGGGCCAAGGAGCTGGGCCGGGCACGGTTCGAGCTCTACGACGAGTCCTCGCGGCAGCGGGCGATGGAGCGGATCGAGCTCGAGGCGGCGCTGCGCGGAGCGATCGAGCGCTCGGAGCTCCGGGTCCACTACCAGCCCCGGGTTACGCTGAACGGCACCGCGACCGTGGTGGGCTTCGAGGCGCTGGTCCGCTGGGAGCATCCGGAGCGTGGCCTGATCCCCCCCGGGGAATTTATGCCGCTGGCCGAGGAGACGGGACTGGTGCTGGCGATCGGGCAGTACGTGGCGACGGAGGCGCTGCGCGCCCACGCGCGCTTCCGTGAAACGAACCCCGACGTGACGATGTCGGTCAACCTCTCGGCCCGCGAACTCGGAGACATGGGCCTGATGGCGATGCTGAGCGGCACGATGGCAGCCAGCCATACCGATCCCAGCCAGGTATGGCTCGAGGTCAGCGAGAGCGCGGTCGCGCAGAACTCCGACGTGGCCCTGCGTGTCCTCAAGCAGCTAAAGGCGGCGGGGCTGGCGCTCGCCGTCGACGACTACGGCACGGGTTTTTCCTCGCTTCAGGGCCTCAAGCGACTGCCGTTGGACGCGATCAAGATCCACGAGAGCTTCGTCCAGCAGCTGGACGGGGAGGGGGATCAGAAGCCGGTCGTCGGGGCGATCGTCGAGCTCGCCCACGCACTGGGGCTGAACGCGATCGCGGAGGGCGTCGAGACCGAGGTCCAGCGCGAGCAGCTGACCGAGCTCGGGTGCGACACGGCCCAGGGCTTTCTGTTCGGAGCACCGGTGCCCGCCGATGAGGCGCAGGCGCTCGTGGCCGGCTGACCCTCGGCGACGAGGACCTCAGCCGCCGGCCACGTCGCGGCGCAGGAACACGAGCAACGCCGCGATCAGCGCCGGGACGCCGTACATCGCGCACACCCATGCCGCTCGCACGATCGGCGCCCAGTCGATCGGCGTCCGCAGCAGCCCCTGCCAGGCGTTGAACTGGGTCGAGAGCAGGTAGGGCTGGACGGACCCCAGCCCGGGCAGGACCCCGATCAGCTGAAACAGCAGCGAGATCATCAGCGTCCCCACCACGGCGGCCGCGCTGTTGCGCGTTATCGAGGAGAGCAGCAGGCCGATGCACACCATCGTCGCGATCGGGATCAGATACACGAGCAGGCTCGCGTAGACCAGCTCGAGCGACTTGGGCGCGGACACGATCGTGCCGGACAGGCTCTGCAGCGAATTGAACCCGGACTCGATGCTGCCCGCGACGACGGCGACGGTGCCGTCGATCAGGATCGCGACGACGGCGTATGTGGCTGCCGTGAGCGCCTTGCCCGCGAAGATCTGCCACCGTTCGAGCGAACGGGTGAAGATCGTCTTGAGCGTCCCGTTGTGGTCCTCGGAGGCGAAGATGTCGCCGGCCACCAGCGCGGTGATCAGGGGGAACAGCCAGATCGCTCCGAACAGCAGGATCACGAGCGGGAACGCCAGCCCGCTCTTGTCGAGGTAGCTCGAAAAGGCGAAATCGCCTTGGTGATGCTCGTGGCGGAAATGGGTCGCGACCACGAACAGGATCGGAACCAGGATGGCGGCGCCCAGACCCAGGTAAGTGCGCTTCTGGTAGCGGAGCTTGGCCAGCTCCCAGCGGTAGACCGTCAGCACCCCCGGCCGGCGCGAGGTGGCCGGCGTGGCCGCGGCGGCGGGGGCGATCGCACTCATCTGGCCGGCTCCGCCTCGGCGGCGG
The DNA here is from genome assembly GCA_963822725.1 of uncultured Actinomycetes bacterium. Taxonomy (GTDB): domain Bacteria; phylum Actinomycetota; class Thermoleophilia; order Solirubrobacterales; family Solirubrobacteraceae; genus Palsa-465. The sequence continues at coordinate 140,391 of CAWGIR010000003.1, read as the reverse complement.
GCAGCGGCGCATCCGCAACGTGGGCCCCCTCGGTCAGGGAGAAGAACAGCTCCTCGAGGCTGGCGGTCTGGGGCGTCAGCGCTCGGATCAGCGCACCCGCCTCGACCAGCGCCTGCGAGAGCTCCGCAACCGCGTCCTCGTCGGCGGTGAACCAGATCCGCCCGTGCTGGAGGTGGACGTGCTCAACGCGCGGCTGGGCCTCGCAGACCCTGATCGCACGCTCGTCGTCGGTCGTCTGCAGCGAGTACTGCGCGCCGGCGCTCCGCTTCAGCGCCGAGATCTCGCCCTCGTAGACGATCTTGCCGGCCTGGATGATCGCCACCCGGTTACAGAGCTCCTCGACCTCGGCCAGGAGATGGCTCGAGAGAACGATCGTCATCCCCTGGTCGGCGAGCCGCCGGATCAGGATCCGCATGTCGCGCATCCCCGCCGGGTCAAGGCCGGTGGCGGGCTCGTCGAGCAGCAGCAGCCTCGGCTCGCGCAGAAGCGCCGCCGCGATCCCCAACCGCTGGCGCATCCCGTGCGAGTAGCCGCCGACGCGATCGCCGGCCCGGTCGCTCAGCTCGACGCGCTCGAGCGCGCCCTCGATCCGCTCGGAGGCGCCGAACCCGTCGAACGCGGCCAGCAGCTCGAGGTTGCGCCTGCCGGTGAGATACGGGTAGAACGTGGGCGCCTCGACGAAGCCCGCAACGCCGTCGAGCGCCTGCACGCTCTCCCACGGGTCGCGCCCGAACAGCCGGACGGTCCCCGCGGTGGGGCGGATCAGCCCCAGCATCATCCGCAATGATGTGGTCTTGCCGGCGCCGTTCGGTCCCAGATAGCCGTACACATCACCGGCGCCGACGGTGACGTCGACGCCGGCCACGGCTGTCAGCTCGCCATAGCGCTTGACGAGGCCGCGGACCTCGAGCGGTGGGCTCATAAGGCCCGGGCGGCGGCCTCGGCTGCGGCGGAGGAAACCGAGCCGAGCACCGTGTAGGCGACCTGCCCGCGGGTGAAAGTGAGCACAGTTCCAAGCGCCGTACCGAGCTCGTGTCCGGTCTGGCCGTTGATCGACACACTCGGCAGGCTGAGGCCGTGGGCATGATCGCCGCTCACTCCGCCGGGCAGGCCATGGGCGGCCTGCGCACCCTGCTCGACCACGGCGATCCCGCCGAGGTTCTGGCCGTAGGTGAGAAGTGCCGCCGGATGCCCCGACCAATCGAGCAGCGTCACCCGCTGGCGCCGCAGGCCGTCGAGCGACTTCGGCGCCACCAGGGGGAACGGGAGCCGGCGGGCCACCGCGGCCGCACCGCTGGCGTCGGCCTTGCGCTGACCCCACTTGAGCGTGTGACGTGCGCCAGGGGCCGTCGCGCCGGGCACCGAGACCTTGACGACCTTCGCCCCGCTCGGCGGCGAGATCGCGAAGTCCGACGCCGGCACGGCCCCGAAGGAGATGTCCGTGGCCTTCAGCTCCAAGACAGGCGTGGAGTCACCGCGAGCGTAGATCGCGAACCGCAGCGGCACGCCGCGGGCAGCGTCCCAAGCGAGCTGAGCGTCACCCAGCAGGCCACCCTCGTGCTTGGGCGAGACTTCGATCGTGTAGGCGGCCTGGCCGCCGACGTCGCTGGGAATCGCCCCGGACAGAGCGACATGCTGGGCCAGCCGGTTCAGCTCCGACTGGATCTTCGAGATCGAGGGAACCGCGTCGGTGTGCGCCTTGCGCTGCTTGGCGTTGGCGGCCGTCTGCGCGGGGAGCGTGCCCTCGTACGCCGTGTTCGCGGTCGGGTCGTAGATCCAGAAGGAACGGTCGTTGACCACGACCGCTCCGTCGCCGTTATCCGACTGAAGCTCGATCCGCAGCTGGTGGGTGGCCGGGGAGAGCCACAGCCGGCCCGAGGCGCCTTGCAGGATCGGGTCCGAGCCCTGGATGTCCGAGGCGTCGATCAGACGGTTGGTGAACGTGATCCGGGCGCTGATGCCCGGAACGGCCGATGCCGACAGCGCAGCGTGCACCGCCTTTGCGAGCGACCGGCGGGGCGGAACCGGCCCGCTGCCCGACGCGGCGGCGGCGATCGCGCTGCCGGCGGCGATCGCGATCACCAGACCGGCGATGCTCGCGAGCAGGCGCTGGGTGGAGATTGTGCGCAGGAGTCTCATAACGCTCGCTTTCTCAGGCCCTCACATGAGAGGGGACGCGGCCTGAAATTACTTTGACAGATCGCGTTCGGCGGCCCGGCGATTCGCGCCCCTCGGGGCTCCCGGGAGCGGCGTCACTGGGATGCGAAGAAGCTCGCCGCACGCTGCTCCATCTCCTGCGGTGAGAGGGCCTCCGTGCGTTTGCTGAGCATCCACTGGTGCCCGAACGGATCGCGCAACCGCCCACCGCGCTCTCCATAGAACTGGTCCGCGAGCGGGTAGAGCACTTCCGCTCCCGCTCCGACGGCCCGCTCCCAGGCGGCGTCCACGTCCTCCCAGTAGGTGGCCATGATCGCGGTGACGGCGCCGCCCAGTGTCGCCGGCGAGCGAGCCGGGGCGCCATCGCCCGCCTCCGCGGTGATCATCACCACGGAGTCGCCGATCTGGATCTCGGCATGGATCACCCCGCCGTCCGGAGAGGTGAACGGTTCGAACAGCTGCGTGGCCCCGAATGCCTCGCGGTAGAAGTCGATCGCGGCCATGCCGTCGGACACCACGAGCCGGGGAGTGACGGTGTGCAGGTGCTCGGGTATGGCTGTCACATGTTCGCTTGGCACGGCGGTCTCCTCTCCTCGACGGGGCTGGGAGTCCACGCTAGCGATAGTGGAACACCTGGGTCTGGGTGACCTTCGCCGCCAGCTTGCCGTCGTCTCGCGCCAGCTCCGATTCGATCACCATCAGCGTGCGTCCCCTGTGCAGCGGGCGTGTGGTCGACGTGACCGCGCCCCCCGTCACGCCCCGGAGGAAGTTCGTCTTCGATTCGATCGTCGCCGTGCCGCTGGCGCCGTCGGGCATGTTCAGGAAGGCGAGCACGCCGCCCGAGTTGTCGGCGAGCGCCATCAGCGCACCGCCGTGCATGATCCCGCCCGCGGTGCAGCGCTCCGGCGCCCACGCGAGCCTCGCTCGGACCAGCTCGGGGTCGGCCTCCAACAGCTCGATCCCGAGCTCCTTGGCGAACGGTATGACCTCGTCGATCTGGCTCATAACGCGTCGTACAGCTCGAGCAAGTATGCCCGCGCGCGGCGCCAGCGGCGCTCGACGTCGCTCGTCTCCCCTGTGAATCGCAGCAGGGCCAACCCGCGCATCGCCGCGAGCCCCAGTTCGAGCACCTCCCTCGCCCTGGGCCGGCCCATCAGCTCCGGGAACAGCTCGGTCGCGCCGCGGGCGATCAGGCGGGTGACGTCGCGCTGGACCTCGTCCATCGCGCTGCGGAGCTCGGGATCGGTGCGGGCCGCCACCCACAGCTCCATCGTCGCCTGGAACACGGGCCCGGTATGGATGCTCCACACCTGATCGAGCAGCCCCTCGAGCCGCCGGCGCTCCGAACGCGCCCGGACGGCGTCCTGTTCGCGCACCTCGGCCGCGAGCTTGAACGCCACGTGCCTGACCGCCTCGGCCAGGAAGGCGGCACGCGTGGGGAAGTAGTGCATCTGCGTGCCCTGCGAGACGCCGGCCCGCTCCGCGACGTTGCGGGTCGTGAGGTTGGCGTACCCGTCCTCGATCAGGCATTCCAGCGCGGCGTCGAGCAGCGCGGCGCGGGTCGCGGCGCGGCGCTCGGCCTGGGTGCGGCGGGGGGTTGCGGCCGTGCGGGGCGCGGCGGCCTGGGTGCGGGGCGTGGCCCGGGTCGTGCGGTGCGGAGCCATCCCGTGCTACTGTACCCGCCCGCCCGGAGAAACTTTTCAATCGAATGATTTGTTTTCAGGGGTACGGATAAAAATGGCCATATTGACCTCTGATATCCGTATGACCCCCAGATGAACCTCGAGGACACTCCCAAACAGGCCGAGTTCCGGGCCCGCGCGCGCGACTGGCTCGCGGCCCACCGCCACGAGTCCCCACCCCCGGCTCGTGGGCTGCACGTTGACGATCCGGCCCCGTACCGCCGCTGGCAGGACAAGCTCGCCTCGGCGGGACTCGTCGGGGTGACATGGCCCGCGGAGTACGGCGGCGGCGGACTCGGGCCCTCCGAGGAGATGATCGCGGCGGATGAGATCGCGCGCGCAGGGTGTGCCCAGATCATCGACCACATCGCGATCGGCGAGCTCGGCCCCACGATCACCGCCTGGGGCACCGGCGATCAAAAGCAGCGCTACCTGGCCCCGATGCTCCACGGCGACGAGGGCTGGTGCCAGCTGTTCTCAGAGCCGGCCGCGGGCTCGGATCTCGCCGGGATCAGGTCCCGGGCAAGGGCCCGCGAGGACGGCGGGTTCACGCTCACCGGCCAGAAGGTGTGGACGACGCTGGCGCAGTTCGCCGACTTCGGTCTGCTGCTCGCAAGGACGAACCCCGACGTGCCCAAGCACAAGGGCCTGACGATGTTCATCGTCCCGATGCACGCCCCCGGCGTCACCGTCAGGCCGCTGCGGCTGATGTCGGGGTCGGCGCCGTTCAACGAGATCTTCTTCGACGACGTCGAGCTCGGTCCCGAGTCGGTCGTCGGCCCCGTCGACGGCGGCTGGACCGTCTCGATCACGACCCTGATGTACGAGCGACTGATGGCGCTGGCCGCATTCGAGCACATGGCGCCGCCCCCCGAGGCGCTGCTCGCACCGCTGCTCGGCACTTCGGCTCTGACCGACGGGCGCGTGCGGCGCCTGATCGCCGAGCTGACGGTCGACCGGCTCGGTCTCAGGTACACCGCGTACCGGGCGCTGTCCGACCTCGAGGACGGTCGCATGCCGGGGCCGGAGTCCGGGTTGGGGAAGATCGGCGTCGTGGAAGCCGGCCGGAAGGCTGCGGCCCTGATCGCCGAGGCGCTCGGCCCGGATGCGCTCGCGGGCGAATGGGGCGAGCTCGCGGCCGAGATGCCCGGAATGCGCTCGGCGGGCGGCACGGAGGAGATCTTGCGCAACACGATCGGCGAGCGGGTGCTCGGGCTGCCACGGGAGCCACGGTCGGACAAGGATGTGCCGTTCAGCGAGCTCTCGAGAGTCAGGGAACGCGCGCCGGCGTGAACTTCTCGCTAACCGGAGAGCAGGAGATGTTGCGCGAGGCGGCGGTCAACGCGCTCTCGCGGCTCGATACCGTCGCGAGCGCGCGCGCCGCGCTGGACGGCGCCGAGCTGCTCGAGCTGTGGCCGACCGCGCGCGAGGCGGGCTGGACCGGGCTGCTCGTCCCCGAAGAGCACGGCGGTGCGGGGCTGGATGCGTTCGACGCCATGCTGGTGCTCGAGCAATGCGGGCGTCGCCTCACGGGCGCCGGGCTGATCGGGCACCTGACGGCAACGATGCTCCTGGCACGCGCCGAGCACCCCCTGCTGGCGGCACTCGCCGCGGGAGAGCAGCGCGCCGCGGTCGCGTGGGAGCCTTGCTTCCAGCCCGACCTGGCCGGTGCCGACTGGCTGATCGTCCGCGACGGCGACAACGCCGGCCTGATCGCGTCGAACGAGGTCGAGGTCGAGTCGGTCGTCCGATACGACGCCTCGCGACCGCTCGGCCACCTCGACCTCGACGGCAGCGAACCTGAACGTCTCGAGATCGACCCCGGCGATCTCGAGCAAACCTGGTATCTGGCGCAGGCGCTGCTCGCGGCGGATGCGCTGGGCGTGACCGAGGCCATGCTCGAGCTGTCCGTCGCCTACGCCAAGGACCGGTACGCGTTCGGCCGGCCGATCGGCTCCTACCAGGCGATCAAGCAGCAGATCGTCGAGATCCTCCGCCACGCCGGCACCACACGCAGCCTCTGCTTCTACGCCGGCTACGCCGCCGAGGCGCGGCCGGAGGAGCTGGCGCTGGCCGCGAGCGCGGCGCGCTTCGCCGCCGAGGAGGCGGCCGATTACGCGACGCGAACCTGCATCGCCGTGCACGGCGGCGATCGGCGCGACCTGGGAGCACGACGCGCATCTGTACTGGCGCCGGGCGCAGCTCTCGCGGCTGCTGCTCGGCGGCGTCGCACAGGCGGGCGACCGCGTCGCCGAGGAGATCATCGCCCGCGCACGCGAACTCGAGAGGAGCGCAGCATGACCACCACAACCCCAACCTTCAACACCGACGCGATCGGGCAGTGGACCGAGCCCCACCGAGTTCAAGGTCGAACGCGAGCGGATCAAGCAGTACGCGGCCGCGACCAACGACCCGATCCCCCAGCACGCGGCGGGCGAGCTCGCCCCGCCCGTGTTCGCCGTCGTTCCCGCGTTCGGCATCGCCGGCCAGGCCGCGCTGCAGGTGATCCCGGGCGAGCTGCTGATGATGATCCTCCACGGCGAGCAGGACTTTCACTTCCACGCCCCGATCCTGCCGAACACCACCGTCTCGACCCGCGCCGCGGCGCTCGGGATGAAGCCACGCTCATCCGGCGTGACCGTCACCGTGAAGGCCGACACCCATGATGCCGACGGCAAGCTGCTGGTCGAGCAGTACATGACCTCGTTCGTGCGCGGCGCCCAGGCGCCCTCGGAGGTCGGCGAGCAGGCGCCGCCGCACCCCTTCGACGAGTCGCTGCGCTCGGCCGACCCGGTTGCCGAGGTCCGGCAGACGTTCGATCAGCGACCAGACGTTCCGCTACGCCGAGGCGTCCGGTGACCCGATGCCGATCCACCTCGACGACGCGCTGGCCAAGTCGATGGGCCTGCCCGGGATCATCATCCACGGGCTCTGCACGATGGCGTTCACCTCCGTCGCGGTGATCCAGCACGCCTGTCCGGACGATCCATCCCGGCTTCGGCGGCTCGCGGTTCGGTTCGCCAAGACCGTGCAGCCCGGCCAGACGATCTCTACGCGGATCTGGGAGTCGGACCAGGGGACCCTTGCCTATGAGACGGAGTCGGACGCGGGCGCCGTGGTCATCAAAGACGGCCTGGCCCGGATCAGGAGCTGAGAACCATGCGAGCACTCGAAGGACGCGTATGCGCGATCACCGGCGCCGGCCGCGGCATTGGCCGCGAGCACGCGCTGCTGTTCGCCTCGGAAGGAGCCAGGGTGGTCGTCAACGACCTGGGCGGCACCCCGGACGGGACGGGCGCGGACCGCTCGGCCGCGCAGGCCGTCGTCGACGAGATCGCCGCCGCCGGCGGCGAGGCGGTCGCCCATACCGAGGACATCTCCAGCTGGGACGGCGCCCGGACGCTGACCGAGACCGCCGTCGATGCCTTCGGGCGCCTGGACGTGCTGGTCAACAACGCCGGCATCCTGCGTGATGCGTACATCGGCTCGATGAGCGAGGACGAATGGGACGCCGTGCTGAAGGTGCACCTGAAAGGACACTTCGCCGCGCTTCGCCATGCCGTCGAGCACTGGCGGGGCCGCTCCAAGGCGGGGGAGCAGCTCAAGGCGGCGGTGATCAACACGTCGTCGGGATCCGGGCACCTACCTGCCGAACCCCGGGCAGGTCAACTACGGCGCGGCCAAGGCCGCGATCGCGGCGCTCACGCTGGTCGCCGCGGCAGAGCTTGGCCGCTACGGCGTGCGCGTCAACGGGATCGCGCCGGTTGCGCGCACCCGGCTGACGCTCGCCACTCCGGGGCCGATCGGCGAGATGTTCAAGGCGCCGGTGCAGCCGGACGCGTTCGACCCGTTCGACCCGCGCCACGTCAGCCCCCTGGTGGCATGGCTCTGCGACCGAGGGCTGCCCGGTCAGCGGCGAGGTGTTCGCCGTCCAGGGCGGCTCGATCCAGAAGCTGATCGGGTGGACGGTCGGCGAGGGGATCGCGACCGACGGAGATTGGACGATCGACGACATCGCCGCGCAGCTCGGGGCAACGCCCGCGCGCGCCTGAATCGCAAGGAGACAATCGATGCCAACAGTCACGCAAGTCACTCGACATCCCCGCTCCCGCCGAGCAGGTTTGGAGCGTCGCCACCGACCTCAGCCGCTACGGCGAGTGGAACATCACCCACACCGGCTTCCCCGAGGGCGAGCCGAGCGGCGAGCAGGGCTCGACGTTCAAGGAGAACATCACGATCATGGGGATGCCCGGCCAGGCCACCTGGACCGTGACCGAGCGCGAGGAGCCCACCCGGACCGTGTGGAGCGGCGAGGGGCCGATGGGAATCACGCTCGGCACGAAGCTCGAGCTCGCTCCCAACGGCGACAGCACCACCGTCTCGATCGAGGTCAGCTTCGACGGCGGTCCGCTGTCGGGACCGTTGGGGGCCCCGTGGCTGCGTCGGCCGAGAAGGGCGCCCTGGAGTCGCTCGAGAGACTGAAGGGTCTGGCCTAGGGGTAACGGGGCGCTCTGCCACGCGTCAGTCCGCGTGTGCCGCCTATTCGGCATGAGCGGAGGACGGGAGCGCGTCCAGGCGACGTTCTGGCTGCTCGAGGCGCCCGACTCGCTCGCGCATCAGTCTCGCCGCGAACCCGACGGCACCGGGCTCGGGACGTTCGACGAGCACGGCAAGCCCGGTCGTCTCAAAGCAGCCGCTTGCCGCCTACGAGGATCGACGAGTTCGCCCGCGCGCGCGCGAGGTGACCTCGCACACGTTCGTCGCGCATGTCCGTTATGCATCCACCGGCGGCCTGACGCCTGAGAACACCCATCCGTTCGAGCAGTCCGGCCGCCTGTTCGCTCACAACGGAGTGATCGAGGGCCTCGACCAGCTCGAGGCCGAGCTCGGCGATGCGCGCCGGCTCGTCCGGGGCGACACCGACTCCGAGCGCTACTTCGCGCTGATCACCAAGGAGATCGAGGCGGCGGGCGACGTCGAGAGGGGGATCGAGCGCGCGACCGATTGGATCGCCGACAACCTGCCCGTGTTCGCGCTCAACTTCGTGCTGATCGCAGCCTCCGAGCTCTGGGCATTTCGCTACCCGGACACTCACGACCTGTACGTGCTCGAACGCGACGCCGGCGGTCCCAGCGGCCATCGCCAGCTCGAGCACGCGAGCGCCCGCGGCAGCATCCGCGTGCGCTCGGGGGACATGGCAACGCGGCGGGCGGTGGTGGTCGCGACGGAGCGGATGGACGAGGATGCCGGCTGGCGCAATCTGAGCGCCGGGGACCTGTTGCACGTAGATCCGGACCTCAACGTCGAGATCAGCGCCCTGCTCAAGCACCCGCCCGAGCATCAGCTGACACTGGCCGATCTCGGGGTGAAGGCGGCTGCCTCCCAGGCGCCATGAGCGAGCGCGAGGCCGTCGTCACCGGCGAGGACGGCGTCGCGGCGCTGCCGGTGGGGAGACTCGGCGCCGGAATATCGCGAGCTACCACGACCGCGAATGGGGCTTTCCAGTCTCGGACGACGTCCGGCTGTTCGAGAAGCTGAGCCTCGAGGGCTTCCAGGCCGGGCTCTCGTGGCTGACGATCCTCCGCAAGCGCGAGGCGTTCAGGCGGGCGTTCGCGGGCTTTGACTTCAACGCAGTCGCGCGCTTCGGCGAGCGGGACGTCGAGGCGGATGCTCGGCGACGCCTCGATCATCCGCCACCGCGGCAAGATCGAGGCGGTGATCAACAACGCCGCGGCGCGCCGTCGAGCTGGTCGAGGAGGAGGGGTCGCTGGCCGCGTTCGTGTGGAGCTTCGCGCCCGAGCCACGCGACGCAGAGGGCCCCCTGCCCGCGCACACCTCCGAATCGAACGCGCTGGCCCGCGAGCTCAAGCGCCGCGGGTGGCGCTTCGTCGGACCGACGACCGTGTACGCGTTCATGCAGGCGATGGGCCTCGTCAACGACCACCTGGCGGGCTGCGACGCGGCGGTGGCGGTCGAACAGGCGCGACGGCATTTCAAGCGCCCCGGTGGGGGGCGGGTTGCCAGTCCCGACCGACGGTTGTAGGCTGCATGACCGATGGGGGTGTCGGTGTCCACGCGAGCGCTGCGAGTCTTGGGGGCTCTGGCCGCGCTGCTGTTGTGCGGACTCCTGGGAGCCGAAGCCTCCTGGGCGGCCACGCCCCGGGCATCGTTCGGCAACCCGGGGAATCATTCCTACACCGTCCCGGCCGGCGTGACGAGCATCACCGTGCAAGCGGTCGGCGCCGGTGGCGGTAACTGCGCGCCCGCGCACGGAGGTAGGGGCGCCGCGATCACGGCCACGGTCCCGGTCTCGCCGGGCGAGACGCTGACCGTAGGCGTGGGCGGCTTCGGCGGTCCCTGCAATGGGAGCTCTCCTGGCAGTCCCGGCGCCGGCGGGGTGGGCGGCGGCGGCGGCGGCGGTGCCGGGACAGGCGGTGGGGGCGGCGCTGGCGGCGGCGGCGCGTCGGGAGTCGCCACGGCTTCCGCTCCACTCGTTATCGCGGGCGGTGGCGGCGGCAGCACCAGCTACCAAAAAGTGGAGAACGGCGGCGACGCGGGCTCGCCGGGCACTGCCGGCTCGGTGGCCGGTAGTGGCGGCGGGGCCGGTACGCAATCGGCGGGCGGCGCCGGCGGCGTCGCGGGTAACGCCAGCGCTCAGGCCGGAGCCTCGGGCTCGTTCGCGACCGGAGGCGCCGGAGGCCACGGTGACGGCGGGCCGACAACCGCTGGTGGTGGCGGCGGCGGCGGCGGTTACTACGGCGGTGGTGGCGGCGGCGGAAGCGCCGAAACCCAGGAGGCTGGCGGTGGCGGTGGCGGCTCGAGCTATGTAATCCCCAGCGCGACACACGTAAGCGGAACGGTGGTTTCCACCGGGCCCGAGGTCATCATCACCCCGGGCTCAGGCGCCCCCACGACGGCCCCGGGCGCCAAGATCACACACGTCAAGATCAGCGGCTCGCTTCACACGGCCAAGTTCAGCTTCAAGGCGACCGGCCACGCGAGCGGCTTTCAATGCGCACTCGTCAAGCAGCAGAGCCACCACAAGCTGTCGAAGGCCTCGTTCTCGTCCTGCCACTCGCCGAAGCTGTACAAGCACCTCAAACGAGGCAAGTACGCCATCGAAGTCCGCGCCGTGAATGCCGGCATCCACGGCGCGCCGGCGACCAAGCGCTTCACGATCACCTGATCGCGATCCGCCGTCGAGGACGTCGGGCCCACGACCCGTTTGTGCGACCATCGTGGGGGGCATGAGCAACGTTGTCGAGAGACTCCCGCCGGGTCCGCGGATCCCGCGCATCCTCCAGACGGTCGCCTTCATCGCCTTCGGCCCCCGGTTCCTGGAGGCGTGTCGCAGGCGCTACGGCGGCGCGGTGACGCTCGGGACCGTGTTCGACAGCAAGTTCGTGATGCTGTTCGATCCCGCGCTCGTCAAGGAGCTGTTCCAGGGCTCGAACGAGCAGCTCCACGCCGGGGAGGCGAACGCGCTGCTCGGCCCCATCCTCGGTGAGCGCTCGGTACTCCTGCTCGACGGATCCGAGCACCTCCGCCACCGCCGGCTGATGCTCCCCCACCTCCACGGCAAGCGGATGCAGACCTACGCAGACACGGTCACGGACGCGACCGACCGGGAGATCGACTCCTGGCCCGTCGGCGAGCCGTTCGCGCTGATGGGAAGCATGCAGTCGCTCACCCTTCAGGTGATCATGAAGGCCGTGTTCGGATACGAGCCGGGGCCCGAATCCGACGAGCTGCGCACCCGGCTACGCGCGATGATCGAACCCTTGGCCCAGCCGCGCGGCATCCCGGTGATGATGATCCTGGGCCGCCTCGGGGGTTCGGACCGAGGGGCGGCGCGGCGCTTCGCGGACAGCCGACGGGCGGTCGACGAGATTCTCTTTGACGAGATTGCGCGGCGCCGGGCCGAGCCGGACCTGGCCGAGCGCGACGACGTGTTCTCGGCGCTGCTGCTCGCCGAGGACGAGGACGGCCAGCGCTTGTCCGACGCCGAGGTTCGCGACGAGCTCGTCACGCTGCTGCTGGCCGGGCACGAGACGACGGCGACCGGCCTGGCCTGGACCTTCGACCTGCTGCTGCACGCTCCCGACGTCCTCGAGCGAGCCCGCGACGGCGACGATGAGTACCTCGACGCGGTGGTCAAGGAAGCGCTTCGGATCCGGCCGGTGATCCCCGGGGTCGGCCGCGTCGTCCGCGGTGAGCCGTTCAGCCTCAACGGGTACGTGATCCCGCCCGGAGTCGAGATCAACCCCTCGATCCGGATGATCCATCGGCGCGGGGATCTGTATCCCGACCCAGGCGCGTTCAAGCCCGAGCGGTTCCTTGGACCGGGCGCGCCCGACACCTACACGTGGGTGCCGTTCGGCGGCGGCACCCGGCGCTGCATCGGGGCGAGCTTTGCTCAGATGGAGATGCGGATCGTGATCCAGCGCGTGCTCGAGCGCGCCTCCCTGCGACCGGCCGACCCGGAGCCGGAGCGGGTCCAGTTCCGAGCGATCACGCTCGCGCCTCGCAACGGAACGCCCGTTGTGCTGGAAGGGGCGCCGCGGGCGGCCCGGCACGCGGCCACGGTTCGCGATAATGCGCCGGCCGATGGCTAGCGTCTCCTCCACCTCCTCGGGCGAGTGCATCGCCCGCGTCGGCGAAATCGAGATCTGCTACGAGAGCTTCGGCGAGCGCGAGGACCCGCCGATCCTGCTTGTGATGGGGCTCGCCTCGCAGATGATCCTGTGGGATGACGATTTCTGCGAGCAGCTGGCCGGCGAGGGTTTCTGGGTGATCCGATTCGACAACCGGGACATCGGCCGCTCCACGATCATGCGCGACGCCCACGTACCGACCCGATGGCAGCTCACCGTCCGCGATCCCAAGGGCGCCTCGTACACGCTCGATGAGATGGCCGCCGACGCGGTCGGACTGCTGGATCATCTGGAAATCGACGCCGCCCACGTGGTGGGCGTCTCGATGGGCGGGATGATCGCCCAGGTGATCGCCGTCCGATACCCGGAGCGGGTCCTGTCGCTCGTGTCGATCATGTCCACGACGGGCAGCAGGCGGGTCGGCTGGCCCAGCCCGCGGATCGCGATGCGAATGCTCCGCCGGCCGGCTCGGGGGCGCGAGGCCTACATCGAGGATCACGTCGCGACCTACCGGGCGATCGGATCGAAGGCGCCGATGTTCGACTTCGAGGAGGAGCACAAGCGCGAGCGGGCCGGACGCTGCTTTGACCGTGGGTTCGATCCGCGCGGGACCGCGCGGCAGCTGGCGGCGATCCTGGCGTCTCCGGACAGGACTCCTCAGCTGCGAGCGCTGCGAGTTCCGGCGACCGTGATCCACGGCGACGCCGACCCGCTGGTCCACGTCTCCGGCGGGCGGGCGACTGCGAAGGCGATTCCTGACGCACGCCTGCTGATCCTGCGTGGGATGGGACACGACATGCCCCGCGAGCTGTGGCCGCAGATCATCGGCGCGATCGTCGAGAACAGCAAGCGGGCCGCGGTCGTCTGAGGCTCGCCGGGCGTTGCGTCAGGCGACGACGACGCCCACGCGGTGCACGGCGTTGTTGGCATAGCCCCCGCCATTCGGCCTGGGCTCGTCAGGCTGAGCGTCTCCCTCCGCGTCGATCGCCCGGCAGCTCACCGTTCGCAAGCCTGGCCCTAGCGAGCACTCGAGCTTCCACAGCGAGCGCCCGTGCCGTCCCCGAGGCGGAGCCAGCCTCGCGGTCCGCCAAGGCCCCTCGTCCACGCGCACCTGCACTGCGGCCACACCGCCGCGTCCACCCCATGCCACCCCACGCATGGCTCGCGGCCCCGGGCGGAGCCGATCCCCCGGCGCGGGCGCGGTGATCAGCGCATGTACTGGAAGGTCGGTCATACGCACCCCCGGCCCGGCCTCCCCCGGCTCGCGGTAAAGGTAGTCGTGCGCCTGGAATGCGCCCTCGAACGGACGGGACTCGAACCACGCATTGACGACCCACTTGACCGAGTCGGTCGCGTACCACCCGGGCACGATCGCGCGCACGGGACCGCCGCGCGCCGCCCGGATCGGCTCGCCGTTCATCTCGTAGGCGAGCAGGACATCGGGCTCGAGCGCCTTCTCCAGCGGCAGGCTCCGCGCGTAATGGTGGGTACCCGGGAGGCCGTCGAAGCTGCCGCTGTCGGCGCCCTCCAGTACGACCTCGAGCGCTCCCTTGGGCACCCCGACGGCGCGCAGGATCGTGGCCAGCGAGACTCCGGTCCAGCGCGCCTCCGCGACCGCCCCGCAGGCCCACGGGACGCCCGGGGGCAGCGGATCGATCTCGGCGCGACGGTGCCCTGCGCATTCGAGCACGGCGTTCACCGTTCGGCGGGGCAGCGACCGCAACCGATCCAGATCGAGCACCAGCCGCCCAGCCGCGCCCTCGGCTTCGAGCCGCCAGCTCTCCGGATCGACGTCCGGTACCGGGAAGTGGCTGCGGATGAAGTGAAGCTCGCTCGGGATCTCGGGCAGGCCGAGCGCGGCGAGCGGCGTCGGGCACCAGGCCTCGTCCTTCGTCTCCTGCTCGGCTCGCGGGGTCCCCATCAGCCTCCGTTCACCCACGGGGCGCCGTGGTGCTGCAGGTCGCGGACGCCGCCAACCACCCTCACGACTGATGGATAGCCCCGCAGCCGAAGCACGCTCGCCGCGAGCGCCGCTCTGCCGCCGGCGGCACACGCCACCGCCAGCGGCGCGTCTGCCGGCAGCCCCAGGCCCTGACCGTCCCCCAGCTCGGCCAGGGGAAGATGGAGCGAGTCCTTCACGTGGCCGCCCAGCCATTCCGCGGGATCGCGAACGTCGAGTAGACGCAGTTCCCCGCTCGCCAGTCGCGGAACGACCTGCTCGGCGACGAACGCCACGCTGGTGCTGATCTCGAGGCCGTGCCCCGCCCACCCCTCGGGATCGGCCACGGAGATTCCCTCCACGTTCCAGACGCCCGCGGCGTGCAGCAGGCTTGTCGCCCTGCGCCCGTCATCGCGCGTCGCCGCGACGACGGCGATCGGCCGTTGCGCTCCGACCGCCCACCCCGCACGCGTGCCGACGCCCTTTCCGGCGGCCGGGAGATTCAGGGCGCCGGCGAGATGCGCCGAGTCGAACTGCGCTGGCTCTCGCACGTCGAGCAGGCCGCCGCCGCGTTCGAGTAATTCCGCCAGCTGGGCCGCGTCGAGTTCGGATGGCTCGGCGGGGTCGCCGGGACCTTCGCGATTGAGCGCGACGACCCGCTCGACGGTTGGCGGTCGCGGCGGCAGGGAGCGCGCCAGCTCCGCGACGAACGCGTCGCGGTCCCATGCCGCCAGGAGCGGGTTCGTACGGCGCTCGTAGCCGAGCGTGGAGGACGGCTTTCCCGAAAGCGACCCACTCCCGCACAGCGATCCGCCGATGTGAGCCGGCCACAGCTCCACCTCGTCGGCCAGGGCCTCGAAGCGCCGGAGCGTGTCGAACAGCGCGGCCGCCCCTCGCTCGGGCTCCACCGCCAGATCGGGGCGGGCCACATCGCCCACCAGCAGCGAGTCGCCCGAGAGCATCAGCCACGGCTCGTCCGGTGCCCGCGCCCCGTCGAAGACCACGAATGCCACGTGCTCGGGGCGATGGCCGGGCGCGCTCAGCACCTGAAGCGTGACCTGCCCGACGGAGATCCGATCTCCCTCGCGGAGGCCCGTCGAGCCGGGCTCGGCGGGAAGCTGCACGCTCGCCCCGGTCGCGGCGGCGAGCCTGTCCCGCCCCGATACGTGGTCGGCATGGATGTGAGTCTCGAGCACGTGCCGGACCGACGCTCCCGCCTCCCGAGCCGCGCGCAGGTACGCGCCGACGTCCCACTTGGGGTCGACCACCACCGCTTCTCCCCCATCGGCCAGGAAATATGAGGCGCAGCCCAAGTCCTCGTGCAGGATCTGGCGAAAGTACAAGTTCGTCCCTCCTGGTGTGCTCGGTGCACGTCTGCGATTCGGCGCCCTGCCGCGTCGATGCGCTTCGACGCCCTGCCGCATCAATGTAGTTCGGCGCCCTGCCGCGTCGATGCACCACAATCATGATAAAATCAATAGACTAACTTGATAATACCTCCTGACAGGGATGGTGGCAATCCAGGTCCGCCCTCCCGGGAAGGCTGAACATGAGTACAACTGCTGTCGTGCCGGCGACCGCGCCCGAGCTGCGCGCCTTTCCCGGCCCTGAACCGCATCCACAGACAGAACCCCCCGCAGCTCGGGTGGAGCCCGAACGCCGCGTGTTCGCGATCGACCGCCGGCCGCTGCTCCGCTCCGGCCTGGCCGGCCTGGCCCGTCAGGCGCTCTCCTGCAACGCCCATGCGCTCCGGGACCCCGAACAGGCAGCAGCGGCGCTGGCGCTGGTGAAGTCCCCGCCCCATGCGATCTTGCTGGGGCTGGCCCCGGGCGATGATCCCGAGCGGCTGGTGCATCCCCTGCGCCGCTTCGGAGCACCGGTCGTGTGCGTGCTCGAGGCGGGTGACGGCGGCTTGATCCGAGCCGCGCTGGCCGCGCAGGCTGATGGATACATGCTGCTCGAGGGCGCCGATTCGCTCACTCTACGGGCCACGCTGGCCGCCGTCCGCGACGGGGAGCGGGTGATTCCGGTCGAGCTCGAGACGTACCGCGGGCGCCGCGACGGCAGGCCGGCCATCACCGTTCGCTGCCTGGAGGTGCTCCGCTCGCTGGCCGAGGGCCTTCACGACGACGAGATCGCCGATCAGCTCGGCATCAGCACGAGCTCCGTGCGCAAGCACATCGCGAGCGCGCAGGAGCGTCTGGAGGCACGCACCCGGACCCAGGTGATGGCGATCGTCGCGGCCGACGGCTTGGTGTAGGGCGTGGGCCTACGGGCGCCCGAGGCGACGCGGGCGAATGCACCGAGCGGCAACGTCGTCGTGTTCTCCGCCTCGGAGCTGATCGGGGCCGGCTTGGCCGGGCTGCTGCCGCGCGAGTGGCGGGAGCGGATCGATCTCATCTCCGACGTCGATGGACTCGCGGCGCTGCTCGCAGCGGGTCGCGCGGACGTGATCGTCGATGCCGACGCGCCCCGCGCCACGGTCGCGCTTCGCCTGGCCCGCTCCCACGGCGGCTCGGCGGTGCTGCTGCTCGGCTCTGGCTCCGGGACGCCCGGGCGAGAGCCGATCGAGGAGGCCGACGCGGTCCTGCACCGTGACCAGGCCGACCCCGTTGCCCTGCGGATCGCCCTGGCCGTTGGACGCATCGGGATGCGGCTGGTTCCCCGGGAGGAGACGTCTCCCGGACCGGCCGGCGTGGGGGCCACAGCCTCCTCGACATTGCCGGAGGCGAGCCGTCGCGTGCTGGCGTTGCTCGCTCAAGGCATGCGCGACGCGGAGATGGCGCGGGAGCTCAGCCTGTCGGAGAGCGCCGTGCGAAAGCTGGTCCAGCGCACGCTGCGCTCGGTCGGCGCTCGCACGCGTTGCCAGGCGGTGGCGATCGCCGCGCGGGCCGGCCAGCTGGGCTGAGGTCAGAGCCAGTCGCTCCCCGAGGAGCCACAGACCTGCAACCCGGCTTTCCTCGCCGCCGCCCGAGCGGCGGCGGCGGCTCGAGCGGCGCGCTCGAACGCCGCGAAGTCACGCCGCTCTGCCGCGATGCCGGCGTTCTTCTGCGTCGAGGCCGACCGCGCCTGGGCGGCGGCGAAACCGTCGATCGCGCCCGAGGTCTGGGCGATGAATCGCGCGAACGCCCCAGCCGCCGGGCCCGGCGCCGCGAGGCCGCGAAGCCTCGCCAGCGCCGCGCGGGCGTCGCCGATCACCAGGACGTAGACCCGCTCCTGTGCGACGAGGTTGCTCGCATGATTCGCCGATCCGACGCTCCGCCTGTACGAGCGGCAGATCGCGTCCGCCTGGGAGGCAAAGCGGACCCGCGAGGCCGCGCGCCGGATCGGGCGGGGCGCCGGCGAGTTCGCCGTGCTCGCGGCTGCGGTCGGCCGAGACTGAGTCGTGGGCACGGCTTGGCCCCCCACGGCCGCTCGGGCATGCCGGGATGTCCCGCCGCAGCCCGAAATCGCGAGCACGGCGAACAGCACCGCGAAAGCCAGCCTCGCCCTCATCGCTTGCCTCGCTGCGGGACGATCGTGGGGGTCGTGCCCTGAGGAAGCGCCGCACGGCTGCTGGCGCGCGGGCGCACGTACGCTCCGGCGCTCGCACCGGAGGGCCCGACGTTGATCGAGAGCGGGCTGAACGGCGTCGTAGCGCCCTGCTCCCAGTCGCCGTCAGGGAAGAACTGCCCCTCCGCGGTCTCGCCCGGCAGCCCCGGCCCGACCGGAACCAGGTTGTCGGTCAGGAACGAGGGCAGGAACACGCGGAAGATCAGGGTCCCCGCCGCGGGGTCGCGGTCGCTCCAGGGCGAGATCGCGGCTCGGCTGAAGACTCCGGGCTCGCGCAGCCGGGCGGTGATCGAGTCGGCGGAGCCGCCGTCGACCATCCCGTATGCGAGCGCCTGGCCCGCCACGAAGCCGCTCAGGCCCGGGATCGAGGGGAGCTCTCCCACGATCTGGGGGGCGAGCGTCACGTACTCCTGGGCGCCGGCGCTGGTCGGGTCGACATCGGCGATCGAGCGGACCTGGCCCTCGCGGCCCAGGTCGCCGGCGGCCTCGATGAACCGCTCGCTGGCCAGCGCCGAGGAGGTCAGGATCGCGGTTGGATTGACCTTCCCCTGGATCTCGGGGCCCACCGTCCGAAGCGCGGCCGCGAGCTGGTTGAACGGTCCATCCAGGTAGATGCCAAGCCACTCCGATGCGGGCATCAGCCTGCGCAGCAGCGGCACGAGGCCGGGACCGGCCGATGGGAACGTCTGAACCTTGATGCCATAGCGGGCGAGCCCCTGCTCGAGGCCCTCGAGTCGCTGTTGCGAGTCCGGCGAGCTCGAGACGAGCGCGGCAACCCGGCGCGGCGTGGCCTTCGGCACCGAGGGAAGGCCGATCTTCCCGATGTACTGGCCTGACGCGGACCCCTCGGCGTACGGGTTGGGCGCAAAGCGGAACACGCGCGCTCCCTGAGTGACCGGGACGCTCGGGTCCGCGACCAGCGTCGGAATCCGGTCGCCGACGGCCTCGATCGCGGCGGCGGCCCCCTGCCCGCACGGTGCCAGGAACGCGACCGGATGCTGAGCAGCGAGGCGGAGCGCGTCGCTTCGCGCCGTGGCCGGGTCGCCCCCGTCGTCGAGCAGCTCCTGGGTGATCTTCCGGCCGCCGAGGCCGCCCACCACGTTCATCAGCTCGATCGATTCGAGCGCGCCGATCTCCTGCGAGCGGCATTCGAGCGCGTCCGGCCCGGAGAGGTCGGCCACGGAGGCGACCGTCACCGGTGTGGAGCCGGGGGCGCGCGCAACGCCGAGCGTGAACGTGGGACTGCCGATGCTCGGCCGGCCGTTTACCTTGAGCTCGGCGCTCCATGTGCCGCCGAACGGCAGCTCGACGTCCCCGTACCAGGCACCCCGGCCGGCGGGGCCGGGGTGCAGCGGCACGTTCAGGCCGATCGGCCGCGACCCGCAGGCACAGCTGACCGCGACCGTCACCCGTCCCGGCACGGGCGCGCTCGTAGCGCCCCGGGGCCCGTAGGCGCCGGCGAACGCGACCACGATCCGGTTGAGCCCCGGCTGGGCGGGCGCCAGTGTCAGCTGCGCCACCGATCCCCCGCTCAGCGCCACGTCGGCGAATCCGGCCCCGGGCAGCAGGTTTCCGCGCTGGGAGGGCAAGGGCTGTCCGCGACCCTGGAGCGTTCCGGCGAGCGTCGCGGCGACCGCGACCACCGCCACTCCCAGCACCGCCTCGCCCGCGAGCAGCGACCGTGGCAGGCGGCCGCCGGCGGCCACGCCGCCTGGCCGGAGCGCTCGCCGCGCCAGGATCGTCGTGGCGCCGCCGAGGGCCAGCACGATCGCCACCAGTCCGCCCTTGACGAGGACCAGGTGGCCATAGGTGGACCAGCGCAGGAAATACCATCGGCTGACCTCCCGGACGGCGGCGATCAGCCCGGTGACGATCGTCAGGAGCGCCGCGACGGCTGCCACCGGGGCGAACGTCCGGCCCGCCGCGAGCACGGCGGCCGGACGGCCGGCGGCGAACGCGGGCGGCGCGAGGCACGCGGCCAGCACGATCACGCCTCCCACCCAGGTACCGGCCGCGAGCAGGTGCACGACCTGGGCCAGCGCGGCGGGGACCACCGCACCGGGCGCCGTCGCCACGTGGCCGTCGATCGCGAGCGCCGCCAGCGACAGCGCGCCCGCGGCACCCAGCAGCGCCTCGCGGCGGGCGCGGGGGGCCACGCGGAGCGCAAGCGCTGCCAGCGCCAGCACGCCGAGACGGATCAGCACCGCCACTCCGGTCGTCGAGGCCGTCAACAGGCCGAGATCGAGGCCACCCTGCGGCGCCCGCGAGCGTTCGCCCGCCTCGATCACGGTCGCCAGGAGCGCCACCGCGAGCGCGGCCAGCGCCAGCGAGCGCCAGCGGCGCTCGCCCGCGCCGACCGTCTTGGGATCGACGCGGCCGCGCAGCCTGAACAGGAGTAGGGCGCCGCCGAGCAGCACGAACGCAGCGATCGCCGCAAGCCACCTGGCCGCTATCGACACGAAGCTCTCCGTCGGGGCCTGCTCGGAACCGTTGGTGCTGGTCGACGCGAGCAGCTTCCCGGCGCCCGGGGGCGCCTGCCCGCTGGGGTTCGGCGCACCGAACTGGAATGACCCCGCGACTGTGTGGCCGTCCTCGCCGAGCGCGACCCAGTTCACCGTGTAGATCCCCTGGGGCAGGCTCGCGGTCGAGACCGACAGCCCGTCGCCGCCGGACACCGCCCGCAAAGGCCCCGTCCGCACGACGCGGCCGTGGCCGTCTCGCAGCGTGATCGAGCATCCCTGGAGCACGAGGTGCTCGGTGAACGCGATCTGGATCGACTTCGGCGCACTGGGCGAGACCACGCCGGCCTGCGGCGTGCTCGCCACCAGGTAGGGGTGTGCGGAGGCGCCGGCGGGCGCCGCCAACCCCGTCGCCACAGCGAGAATGACGGAGGCCGCGGCCCGCAGGCCGCGACCTCCGCCCCATCTCCGGATGCCGGGAATCGTTTACCCCCCGGCCGTCGGGATGTCGTCCGAGCAGTCGCTCGGCGGGCATACCCAAACGAGTCCGTGGGGCTTGTAGAAGCCGCCGTCGGGGACTCCGTACCAGTTGCGCCGGTTGAAGTCCACGCCGAGGCTGCCCACCTCCTCGTCCACGAACGACTTGTCGTAGGTGAGGTTGCCGGCACGCGAGATGTCGACCGTGTACAGCCGGTGGTCACCGTCGACGCCGGTGCGGGCGACGAAGTAGTCGTCGAACGCCAGCCGCGTCGGATAGCCGTTGGCATCGACCGAGTGGTTGTCCAGATCGGCCCAGTGGGGTCCGCCACTCGTCGGGTCGTGCACGATCAGCACGTCGAGCAGCACCGGGCAGTCCCCGACCTCCGTCGAGGGGTTCTGGGCGTACTGGGCCGTGTCGTTGTTCGGGTTCCCGGTGGGGACGACGTTGTTCATGATCTGCGCCATCTCGAGCCCCTCCTTGACCCCCGTCTTGGGGTCGTTGGCGTTCATGTCGCAGTTCACCGTCCCGCTCTCCCCGTCCTTGACCAGATGGGAGATGTCGAGGGCGTAGACCATCTTCTGCGAGCCCTGGTCGAAGTAGTTGTCCGACAGGGGCACACGTCCCTGGACCGAGTGGAACAGCCAGCGGTTGTTCGGGCTCGTCTGGATCCAGGCGCCGCCCGCGCAGCCCCCCGGCTCGTCCTCGAACCCGCCGTTGACGTTGTTGGCGCCGCCGTTGTCCGCGGTCGAGTTCGTGGCCAGCTGCGAGAAGCCGTCGTCCCACACCTGGTGCCACTGGTCGGTTGAGACCGGCTTGAGGCTCGTCACGTCCGGCGTCCAGAACACGCCTCCGCCGCACATGGACTCCGAGAAGAAGCCCTTCGACGGCAGGAAGCTGCCCTTGTAGTCGCTGGTCGTGCCGTACGAGCCGTCCGGGGCCGCGTGCGTCTTGGCGCCCTCCATGATCCCGATGTTCACATGGGCCGGGTTGGCCGGATCGCGCCACGTCTGGGGCATGTGCGCGACCGACGTCTCGGCCGGATGGTTGATGTCCTTGATGTTCCAGATCCGGACGGTGGGCCGGAACGCGTACACGTCGACGGGCTTCACCGGGTCGAGGATGATCTCTCGTGGCTCGGCGTAGTCGTCGGTGACCATGAAGCCGAGGTCGGGCCGGGCCTGGATCCCGTGCGGGTTGGCGCACGTGCCAGCGGGCTCCGCCTCGCGCAGCGAGCAGACCGCCGCCTCCTTGGAGTCCGTGAAGATCTGGCCGATGCTGCCCGCCGGTGTCACCGATTGGATCTGGCCGGAGCCGTCCGTGGTCACGAGCGCGCCTGGCGACCCCCCGTAGTTGTAGAGGGGACCACCCATCCACGTGCCGATGTACTTGTCATTGGCGTGGTTTGAGTTGTCGTACTGCACCGCGTCGAATGCATCGGGGATCGAGCCCTGGGGCACCGACAGCGGTGTATTGGTCGTGAGCAGCTTCACGTCGGGAATGTCACTCGTCGACACTCCGAACGACCACGAACTGAACAGGCAGCCGAGGATCAGGTTCTCACCATTGATCCAGCTGTACTGCATGTGGTGAGGCTCGCACTCCACACCGCCGTCGATGTTGAGCGTCGCGAGGTTGACGACGTGGCCGTAATAGGGGTTGAGCGTGTGATCGGCGTTGTACTTCCTAGCGTCGATGACCGCCAGGGCGTCCATCCCGGGGACGAGCTGCGGCACCGCCATCTCGGACAGGCCTTCCGGGTTGATCGTCATGTTCTGGATGAAGTCGCTCAGATCGCTCGCGTCGAAGTCGGCGGCGTTCTGCTTGCCGGCCCACACGACGAGGTACTCCTGCTTGCAGTAGTCGGCCTGGGCACCGTTTGGGTTGCTTCGCGGGCAGGAGCTGTTGTTCTGATCGCGAGCCGTGATCGCCGCGGGCACGGTGTGGTTCGTGAATTGGCCGACGTTCAGCGCCGACTGCGCCTCGGCCTGAAGCCAGTCCGGATCGACGGGCAGGTTGTTGCCACCCGGCGGATCGGCGAGCGAGGCAGCGCTCAGCGAGAGCAGCGCCACTGTCACTGCGGCCGTCACGCCGGCCAGGACCAGCAATCTCGTGCGCCATCGCGCACGTTGCAAACGTATCCCTGCCATCGAGCCTCCTCTTTCCTGACACGTACAAATCCGCGAGCGGCTGCCTGCGGCTGGATACCGCAGCGGCTACTCGTGCAATCGCGCCGGAAAGCTACGTGCTCGCCGATGGTTTGCCCAGGGTCACTACCGACACACTTTTGGATCTCCATTCGGCACGGTGAGTTTGTGACTCTCCGGCGGTCCCGAAGTGACAGCACGGGTGCACTGCACGATGTGACTGTCTAGGCTCGCGGACATGCTCGCTTCCAGATTTGTCACTGCGGCGGCCGCGCTCGCCGCGTCCGCCGTGCTCGCCGGCTGCGGTCAGGCCGGCCACACCGGCTCGACGCTGGCCGCGCAGACGACGCCGGGCGGAAGTCCGCTCCAAGCCCCGCCGGTGACCGATGCGGCGCTCCGCACGGGCTCCGACGAGCACCGCATCACCGAGGCGATCGTGGCGTTCTACCGCGCCGCCTGGGAGGACAATGCAGGCCAGGCCTGCGGTCTGTTCTCAGCGATGGGGGTCAAGGGGTTTCTGCACGCGGCGGCGATTTCGTTTCCCCAGAGCGTGAACAAGTACTCGACCTGCCAGCACGCTATGCAGGTCTACAACGCCACGCTGGCCGACTCCGCCCAGACGACCGCGGAGAACGACACCGCGTTCAGCCCCAACGCGCTCAACCGCGTCGGCGTCGGCGCGATCGAGCTCCACGGCGCAACCGCGACCGCGATCGCCCCCACGAACGTCGCCGACCTGATCAACCCCAAGGAGCTTGACCTGGTTCGGCAGGGCGATCGCTGGATGATCGACGGGTCGCGCTCCCTGAACCCGTCCAATCTCCAGAAGATCCTCTCCCAGGCCAGGGCACGCGGACTGCTGAAGCGGAGCAGGTGAGGCGCGCCGCCCGGGCGGCGCGCTGCGGCGGATCCGGCTCCGCTCGCCCGCCCGGCGGCTCGCTGACTCAGCCCCGCCGCAGCAGCCGGCCGATCGCGGCCATCATCTCCTCGGTCCTCTGATCCTGCTGCTCGGGCTGGGCGCCGATCACGCAGGTGTGCGCGTGGCCGTCGAGGAGCCCCAGGGCCACCTTGTCCAGGGCAGCCTGGACCGCTGAGATCTGAGTGAGGATGTCGATGCAGTAGCGGTCCCCGTCGACCATCTTCGAGATCCCGCGCACCTGCCCCTCGATCCGCGCTAAGCGGGTCTGCAGCTGCCCCTTGCTCGCGGTGTAGCCCCGGACAGGCGTTGCGTTGGTCATGGGCGGGACGATATCAGATACCCCGGGGGGGTATGCTACGCTCGTTTTCTGGGGCCACGGCTCCGCACCTCTCGTGAAGGTTCTCGACGTCATCTCCGACGGGCTCGGCAACGCCTTGCTGATGGCGTGGGAGGTGTGGTGGGCGCTCGTGCTGGGGTTCGCGATCTCCGCGGGCGTCCAGGCCTGGGTCCCGCGGCAGCGGATCGAGCGTGCGCTCGGGGGCTCAGGGCCGAGCTCGGTGGGACTGGCCACCGCGCTTGGCGCGGCTTCCTCCTCCTGCTCGTACGCCGCGATCGCGATCGCCAAGTCACTGTTCCAGAAGGGGGCCTCAGCGGCGTCCGCCCTGGCCTTCCAGTTCGCCTCGACGAACCTCGTGTTCGAGCTCGGGCTCGTGATCTGGGTTTTGATCGGGTGGCAGTTCACGCTCGCCGAGTTCATCGGCGGCATCCTGCTGGTCGTGGTGATGGCAGCGCTGCTGCGGCTATTCGTCTCACCACGTCTCGAGGCCCAGGCCCGCGAGCACGCGCAGAGCGCACAGGCCGGTCACCAGCACGAGCCTGCCGGGGGCGCTGCCGGGTGGAGGGAGCGGCTGCTCTCACTGGACGCGTGGTCGGACGTGGCGCGCAACTTTCGCAACGACTGGCGAATGCTGTGGAAGGAGATCACGGCCGGCTTCGTGCTCGCCGGCTTCATCGGCCTGCTCGGCAACAGTTTCTTCAACGGCCTCTTCCTTCGTCACTCGGACCACGCGCTGCGGACACTCGAGAACGTGATCGTCGGCCCGGTGGTCGCCGTGCTGAGCTTCGTTTGCTCGGTGGGCAACGTGCCCCTGGCTGCGGTCTTGTGGTCCGGGGGGATCAGCTTCGGCGGTGTGCTCGCGTTCATCTTCGCCGACCTGATCGTGCTGCCGATCATCGTCATCTACCGCAAGTACTACGGGACCCGCTTCGCGATCCGGATCAGCGCGCTGATGTTCGTGACGATCGTGATCGCAGCCTTGCTCGTCGACGCGCTGCTGGGGGGCGTGGGACTGATCCCCCATGCCCGCCCCACCCGCGCCGACGTCTTCGGCTCGGTCAGGGTCGACTACAAGCTGGCCCTGAACGTGCTCGGCGTGCTCGTGTTCGGAACGCTGATCGGGCTCGCGGCGCGGCGCGGCGCGGCGCCCTACCGTCCCTGAAGCGCGGGCCAGTATGGCTCGAGCCGCGGGTAATCGCCGGGCACATACGGCTCGTTGTGGGCGGCGTCACCGGGGAGCGTGTAGCTGTTGCTGCGCGGGGCGCCGGACGTCAGGCCGAACAGGGTCGAGGGGTCGAACATCACGAAGAACCGTGCCCAGTCGCCTTTCGCGTCGCCGTGACTTCCCAGATCTGCGGTGTTCGCGAACCAGGCCGCGATCGCGTTCCCGCGGGGCTCGAGGTACTGGGCGATCGGGATCACGTCCGCCAGCGCCGGGCCGAGCAGCGAGACCGCCTTGGCGCCCGGGCCGGCGAGCCCACGCAGGCTCGAGAGCACGGGGATCACCTTCGATCGGATCGCGCCCGCCTGCGCCAGGATCGCGTTCAGCTCGCTGGTCGTGGCGGGAAGCGCGTCGAGCGCCCGGGTCAGCGCCGGGGCGGCGGCGGAGACCTTCGCCACGACGGGGGTCGCCCTGGCGATCAGCGGGCGCGCCGCCAGCAAAGTGCTCTGCGCGAGGCGCTCGAGGCCCGGAAGCTGGTCCAGCACCGCCCCCAACGCGGCCCGCTGAGAGCCGACCGCCGAGAGCGCCGTGCTCGCGTCGGCGGTCAGGCCGCGCAGCTCGGCGGCCCGGCTCGCCAGCACATCCAACACGGTGCGGCCGTCCGAGACGATCCCGGTCAGGGCACTTCGCTGCGCGCGGAGCTCGGCCATCAGAGTCCCGAGCGACGCGGTCGTCGAGGCGAGCTGCGAGAGCGTGCCATTGACGTCGGCCGCCGTGTCCGGCGACGCGGCTCCCTCGCCGAGCCCCAGCAGCGCAGCGCGCAGGTTGGCGCGACCCCCCGCGTCGAGGAAGGCGAGCGCGTCGTCGATCTCGACGGTGGAGCGCGCCCGCACCGACCCCGTCAGCCGCCCGCGCGCAACCCCGGGCTCGAGGTCGACGAACGGCTCGCCGAGCGGGGTCTTGAAGCCGACGTCGGCCGAGGCATCGGGATGCAGCGCCGGCGCCCCGGCGCCGAGCGCGAGCGTCACGACCGTGCGCCCGGACGACGAGGTCGAGATCCCGGACACTGAACCCACCCGCACCCCATGGACGAGCACGTCGGCCTGTACAGGCAGCCCCTCGGCATCCGCGAACGTCACGCGCATCGACCGGGTGTGTGCGCCCGGGAGTGGGAGCGTGCCGAGGCGGGCGAGCATGAACAGGAGCAGCACGACCGAGGCGGCGAAGAACACGGCGACCGCCGCGATCGCCCGCTTTGACAGCTCGAGGCTCATCGCGCCGACCCCGGCAGGCCGGGAACGAGATAGCGCACCAGGCAGGCCACGAATTGCCCGTGCAGGCAGGTGAGCGTGAGCGCGGTCACGGCCTGCGTCGCGAGCTGGGCCTTCTGCGCGCTCGAGGCGGACGGGAAGCCGAAGTTTGCCGGATTGAACGGTTCGAACGATCCGAGCCCGCGCAGGATCGGTCCGTTGGCGTCATTGGTCGAGAGCACGCCGCTGAAGCGCTCCCCGAGCAGTCCGATCCCCTGACGGCGATTGTTGACCGCGGACACGATCGGCTCGATGCGGGAGATCGCCGGCGTGAGCACCGACGCCGTCGCCTTCAGCGAGCCCAGCACGCCGGCGGCTGCGTGCAGGCCCCCGGCACCGCCGCGGGAGAACACATCGGCCGCCGACAGCAGCGTGCGCGCGGCCGGGACGACGCCCCGGACCGAGCCGAGCGCATGCGGGAGCGCGGCGGCGGTCGGAGCCAGGGCGGCGAGCGTCGGCACCAGCGGCGTGGCCAGCGAGCGCACGCCTTGCAGCGCCCGGTCGAGTCCCGTCGCCGTCGAAGGGAGCGAGCGAACGCTGTTCGAAACCGCCGCCTCCCGCGAGGAGCTGACACCCAGCGTCTTGGCTGCCGCCGACACCGCCTCGGCGAGCGATGCGTCGTGCTGTGCCGCGGTGGCGCTCAGCCGCGACAGCGAGCCGACGAGCTCGGAGAGCTCGACCCGCCGGCGGGCGAGCGCCGCCGCTACCTGCCTCGCGGGGTCGAGCACCGCGTGCAGCGCTCCGACCGTTGCCTGCAGCTGTCCGCCACGGCCGCCGATCCCACGCGCGAGCTGGTCGAGCAGGATCGACAGCTGCGCGCGCGTGTCGGTGTCCATCACCGAGACCACCTGATCGAGCGTGGTGGTGGGGGCGGTCCGGGCGGCGGCGATTCGCGACCCTGGACGGAGCGCCGGCGACGCCGCGGAGCCCGCCGAGATGTCGACCGTCAGATCCTGCAGCGCCGATCGCGGCTCGATCGTCGCGGTGGCGTCGCCGCGGATCGCCCCGCGCGCGGATGAGCTCAGCCTCATGGTCACGTCCGCACGACCGTGGTCGAGCTTGACACCGGTGACCTCACCCACCGGAACCCCTGCCACCAGCACCGGCGTGCGTTCGCCGCTGTGAATGCCCCCCACGTCCGAGAACACGGCCTCGAGCGTCCAGTCGCCGCCTCCCGTGAACGGCAGCCGCACGCCCTCCGCGTCCAGGAGCACGATCACGAACGCAATCGCCGCCACTGCCTGCGCGAGCACGGCCACACGCCCCAGGCGGGGCACCGGGCCCGAGAGCCGCCGGCCGCGCGTCACGGCGTGCACGCTCCCGCGGCCCCCAGCACCCCCGCGATCGTCGGCGAGATGGCCTGCAGCAGCGAGCACGACGGCAACGGCAGCCCGACGCCGGTCAGGAATCGCAGCCCGAAGCGCATGAAGTGACCCTGACCGTTCACCCCGAACGACCGCGAGGCGCCGCCGCCGCCGGCGAACAGTCCCAGGAACGCGAGGTACGCCGGGTCGCCAAGGTCGGTCTTCTGCTGCAGGGCCGGGATCAGCGTCCCCCCCAGGACGTTGAGCGTGGGCTGCAGGTCCCGCACGGCGCCGAGCGCCGGTGCCGCGCCCGTGCGGGCCCCGGTCACGGCCGTCTGAGCGTCTGCCAGGATTCCGGACAGCCTGTTCAGCACGGGCACCGACCGGCGGAGCAGCGGCCGCACCGCCCCGATCGCCGGTGTCAGCTGCCGGGCGCCAGGCTGCAGCTGGGGGATCAGCGTCTGCAGGCGAGCCACCACGTTCGCCGCCGCACCTGCCCCTGATGCAAGGTCCGCGGCGGTCGCCGGGAGCAAGGCCAACGTCCGCGACAGCGGCTGCCCGGCGTCCGCGTTCACGGCCGCAAGCGTGCGCGCCGCATCCGGGACGCTCGCGCGCACCGCGGCGGACCGGCTGGCGATCGCGGACGTCACGGCGGCATACGACGAGACCGCGCTTCGCAGCTCGGTGGCGTGTGCCCCCCGCGCGGCCGCGGACACCACCGCGGCGTCGTGGGTCAGCGATGGCGAGTCGGCGACGGCAGCCCGCAGCTGCTCGGGAGCGGGCCCGCTGAGCGCCGATGAGAGCGCCCTCGTGATTGCCTGGACGTTGGCGCGCCCGCGAGCGTCGAACACGGACAGCGCCGTGTCGAGCGGCACGTACGTCGAGGTCCGCGTTACGGGAATCACGGCGTGGCCGAGTGCGGGCGCCGACGGCGAACCGAGCGTGAGCTGGGCGTAGGCCGTGCCCTCGAACATCATCCGCGGTCGCAGTGCGACCGTCGCGTCGCGGTGGACGGCGCCGACGGAGGAGTCGAGCGTGAGCGTCAGCCGCGCCACGCTCCCGTCACGGGCGATGCTCGTGATCCTGCCCACGGGAACGCCGGCCACCCGCACGTCGGCGCCGATCGCGGCAATCCCGTCGGCGTCGGCGACGTCGGCGTGGATCACCTCGTGATCTGCGAACGGATCCGGGCGCTGCCAGAGCACGATCGCCAACAGCGCGAAGCCGGCGAGTACCACCGCGCCGAGGATCCGGCGGCGGAGCAGTGCGGCCCGATAGCTCCTCGCCGGTCCGCTCCTGCTCACGGGCACGACTGCCGTTCCCTGCTCGCCGCCCCCGGGGCGGGGTACGGGTCGCGCGCGAGCGCGCAGGTGAGCACCATCGAGAACCGGACCGCGCGGTGACCGGCACCGGTCCCGAAGTCGTACGTGAAGTTCCCCCAGCGGGTGAAACCCAGCGGCGCCTCGATCAGCTCCGTCCGATAGGGGATCAGCATGCTCGCCAGCTCGGAGACCGGCGTCGTCAGTGGTGTCAGGCCGGACGCGGGACCGACCAGCTTCGAGAGCGCCGGCGTCAGGGCCCTGAGTGTCGGGGTCGCCGCACCCGCCACGCCGGCGAGCACGGAGATCGCGCCGCCGCCGCGCTCCACGCGCGCGAGGCCCGGCAGCGAGGCTGCCAGCGCGGCGACTCCGGGCTGCAGGGTCTCGGACGCGCGCGTCAACTGCGCGAGCAGCCCGTCGGCGCCGGGCAGCACGGAGTCGCTCGTCCGCTCTGCTCCCGGCAACGCTTGGATCGCGCCACCGATCGCGCCGGCGCGGGAAGCGGTCGTCTCGAGCACCTGGTGCGCGGCGGCCACGGTCTGGCCGAGTCCATTGGTGGCCAACGCGCCCGCGACCGTGGTCGCGTCGCCGACGAGTCCCGTCAGCGAACCGGGCCGGGGACGGACCGCCCCGAGCGTCGCCGTCGAGTCCGACAGCAGCGAAGGGGCGGCCGCGATCACACTCCCGACCGCGACTCCCTGACCGGCGAACCCGGACCCGTAGCCGGTCAGCGTCTGCCCGAGCGCGCGCCTGGCGTCGGCGTCGAAGCCCGCGATCACGTCCGTCAGCTGGACCCCGGCGCTCGCGCGGATCAGCGATCCGGACCGGAGCGCCCGCACGCTCTGACCCGGGGTGAGATCGACGTACACCGCCCCGGCGAGCCCCCGCGGGCGCACCCGTGCGCTCGCGCCTGGGCCGATCTCGTGGCCGCCGATCGCGAGCGTCGCGACCGCCTGCCGGCGACCGGCGAGCGACACCGACCTGACGTCGCCGACTCGCTCCCCGCCGATCCGCACCTCGTCTCCCGCGGTCAGCAACGGAGCCCCCTGCGGCAGCGCCACCCGCACCAGGTAGGGGCTCGACCAGGGCAGGCCGTTGATCGCGACCGTTGAGAGCCAGCCGGCGACGGCGACCGCGGCCAGGACGGCGAGGCCGAGCCACAGCCCGCGTCGGACGCTGTTCGCCTCCCGCGTCCTCACGGCTTCAGGAGGTAGTCGAGCAGTCGTGAAGCGCTCGCCTGACGCGCGATCGAGGCGGGGAGCGGCTGCCGCTCGAGGTTTGCGATCGCCTTGGTCAGACAGCCGGGAGCAACCGGCACGCCGAACGCCTCGCAGCTGAACACCGCCGCCCCGCGCCAGTACGCGCGGCGGGGGTCGGCGAATGGATCGAACGGCTGCTGGCCGGACTCGTCCGCCTGGTCGGGGAAGTCGACGAAGAAGCCCTGGGCGATCCCCGGTGCAGCCTGGTCGAGCTCCTCGAGCAGCGTCGAGATGCCGGGCGCCTGCGAGCGCAGCGTCGGGAACGCGCTCGACAGCCGGGCCAGGGCTGGGGCGCCCGCGGCCAGTGTCGATCGCGCCTGGCCGAATGCGCTGTCAAACGCCGGCGCGGCCGCCCGGACCCGGCCGAGCAGCGCGGGGAGCCCCTCGACGACCCGGGCCAGCGAGGCCGTGACGGGCTCGAGCCGCTGCACGAGCGGCGTCGCCGCCGTGGTCGCGGCGGCGAGGCCCGACGCCGTCGTCCGCAGCTGCGCGAGCGTCGCAGGCAGTCCGGCGAGGCCCTGGCCCAGAGGGGTGGCGGCATCGGCCGTGGCGTCGAGCGTGGTGGCGAGCTCGTCCATCAGCGACCCGAGGTCGGAGCGCCGCTGGTCGAGCTGCTGGGCGGCCCCCCGCGCCACCGGGACCAAGCGCGCGAGCGAGCCCTCCTGGGTGTCGATTTCATCGAGCACGCCCCGGGCCGCCTGCAGCGTGGGACGCAGTGCGACGGTCGTCCTGGCGAGCGCCCCACCGTGGTCATCCAGAGCGAGCCCGCCCTCGAGCAGGAGCACCTGGAGCCCGTCGCGGACATTCGGCTGGAACTCGTCCAGCAGTTGATCGAGACGCGGCGCGTTGACGGTGTGCGCGGCGGTGATCGGACCGCGCAGAGGCTCCGATGAGCCGCCGGGCGACAGCGACAGGTACGTGTCTCCGAGCAGGTCGGCGGGCTGGATCGCGGCGACTGCATCGGCCCGCGGCGCAGCGCGACGGTTGGAAAGCTGGAAGTGGACCAGCGCGGTTCCGTCGCGTGCGAGCGAGATCGCCGTGACGCGCCCCACTACCGCGCCGTCATCGCGCACGTCGTTGCCGGACACGAGCCCGCGGGCGTCCGTGAACTGCGCCGTCCACGTGGGTCCGCCCGGGCTGCCCGCGATCGCCCCGTAGATCAGCACCCCGGCCAACGCGACGATCCCGATCGCCAGCACCACTGCCACCTCGAACGCCGGGGGGCGCCTCATCTGCCGCTCACGTCCGGGCCGGGAGTGCCGCCGGCGACGAAGCTCTTCCAGTAGTCGTTCCAGGGGTCGCCCTCGAGCGAGCCGGGCACGCGCAGGTACGGCGCCGCCAGCTGCCCGCCGCCGTCCGATGAGGGGCTGAGCACATTGGTGGGCGCGGGGGGAAGCACGATCCCCACGCGGGCCGCGTGCCCGTTGGCGTCGTAGTTGGAGGTGAAGTCGGCCCAGTTGGAGAAGAACGAGAACGCGTCCGGCAGCCGCACGCGCGCCTGGTCGAGCATCGGGCCGAGCCCCCGAAGAACGGGAATCATCGTGTCCAACAGCGGTTTCGCCGCCCGCAGCAGCGGCCTCACGGCCTGTGCGGCGCTCGGGGCGCCCTCGGCCACGGCGTCCGCCCGCCCGAGCGCCGGTTTGGCGGCGGTGAGCGCGTTTCGAAGTTCGCTCGCGGTCGCCGGAAGCTCCGCCACGGCGGGCGCCGCGGCGTCGAGCAGGCGGTCGGCGGGAGCGATCAGCTCCCGCCCGCGGCGCAGCGTGGTCGCCGCCGCCCCCAGCCCGGTGGGAAGCCCGGCCAGCCCCGAGGAGACGGCCTGCGCCTGGCCGGACACGGTGTGCAGGAGCACCGCGGTCTGGTCGACCGCGCTGCCGAGGGCGGGCGTCTCGCTTGACAGCGTCGAGGCGATCGTGTTCGAAGAGGAGAGCGCGAGCTGGAGCTCGGCGCCGTCGCCGCTCACGTCGCTCGCGAGCCCGCCCACTTCATCGAGCGCGGCCTGGCTCTGCCCGAGGGTGGTGGCGAGCGCCGGTCCCTCCCCGGTGAGCGTGGTCTTCAGACCCGCGAGGATCGCCCGCAGCTGCGTCTCGGTCGCCGGGCTGAACCCCCGTAGGGCCTCGTCGACCTCAACCGGGGAGGTCGTTCGCGAGCGGGGGATGAACGCGGCCGCCGGTCCCTGGCCCTGGACGATCGAGACGTAATCGTTGAATTCCCCGGACAGCGACGCCAGCCGGACGGCGGCGCTCCCGGTCCTCCCCACCGATACGCCCTCGTCGATCGACATCCGCACCCGTGGCCAGCCGTCCGGACCGAGCCAGATCCGCTTGACCGACCCGACCGGTACCCCGGCGAGGCGCACCTGCGCGCCGTTCACAAGGCCCCTGACGTCGGTGAACTCGGCCGTAATCGTGCGTGTTGAGCCGCCGCTCAGCAACACGATCGCCGTAACGGCTGCCGCCGCGACGAGGATCGCGAACGGCGCGAGGCGAAGTCCTCCCCGAGGCCTCATCCGATCGGGATTCTCGGGTTCGCTCCCCAGAAGATCAGCGTCCCGGCCATCGAGATCAGCGTCACCCCGACGATGCTGATCGCCATCGATCGGGCCGTTGCCACCCCGACGTCGACCGGGCCGCGTGCACGCAGACCATACCCCTGGTGAAGCGCGACCACGACCACGAACGCGCTGATCACCAGGCCCTTCGCCAGCGAGAAGATCAGGTCGTCGGATCCCTGGAAGGTGAGGAAGAAGAGCTTCCAGGTCCCGGGGGAGACGTCGCCGAACCGTCCGAGCGACATCAGGCCGGCCGCCGCGTAGCCCGCGGCAACCGCGAGCAGATAGGCGAACGGCAGCACCACCGCGCAGGCCACGAACCGCGTGCCGGCGAGGTACGCCAGCGAGTTCACGCCCATCCCGTCGAGCTGGTCGATCTCCTCGGCGGCGCGCATCGCCGAGAGCTCGGCCACCATCCCGCACCCCACCTTGGCCGCGACGATGTATCCGAACACGAACGGCACCACCTCGCGCAGCGTGCACCAGGTGGAGAACCCGCCCGCGATCGGCGCGGCGCCGAACGCTCGCGCCAGCGCCGATGACTCGAGGCCGCACGACCCACCCGCGAAGAACGCGATCGCCAGGATCACGAGCGTCGAGCCGGTCACGATGATCGCCGCCTGCCTGAGTGCCTCCCCGGCGTAGTGCCGGACATGCGGGATTGCCCGCACCAGCCGCGCGGCGAAGCCCGCGATCGCACCGGCGGTCTCGAGGATGCCCTCCGGGTCCGGGGGCGGGTCGCGCCGGGGGCCGCGGCCGGCAGCGCCGGCGAGCGCGCTCACTTGAACACCCCCACCTGCGGGAACGACGCCAGGAACCACTGCGTGTAGATCAGGTTGACGACGAAGATCGCGATCAGGCAACCCACGACGGCACGGTTGACGGCCCGGCCGACGGCCGCTGCGCCGCCGGTGACCGTCAGTCCGTGGTAAGCGCAGATCACGCCGATCAGACCGCCGAAGACCGCCACCTTGAGGAGGCTCGCGAACAGGTCAGCCGCCGTCGTATTGGCGAAGAACGAAGCGAAGAACGCGCCCTTCGTCCCGCCGAGCACCAGCGTGGTCGCCAGGTAGCCGCCGAACACGCCGCACACGAGCGCGAACAGGTCGAGACCGATCATCGTCAGCACCAGCGCGAGCACGCGCGGCGCCACCAGATCCTTGACGGGGTCCACGCCCAGGGCAATCAGGGCGTCGAGCTCGCCGCGGACGCTGCGAGCGCCCAGCTCTGCCGTGAACATCGTCCCGACCACGCCGGCGACCACGGTCGCCGTCACGTACGTGCCGAACTCGCGCACGATCGCGACCACCATGAACCCGCCGGAGCGGTCGATCGATCCGAACGTGACCAGGAAGTTCCCGGCCTGGAGCCCCGGTCCGGCGAACCCCCAGGCGGCGATCGAGAGCATCGACGCAGGCAGCGCCGCCTTGAGAATCGCGGCCGACTGGCGGATCAGCTCGCGTCGCCGGTTGCGTGTGGGGTGGGCGAACGCCCGCAGGCACGCAAGCGCCAGGTCGGCCATCGCCCCGATCGCCCGCACGCGCTCGAGCACGACCCGCAGGACGTCGCCCGAGACGGACGGGTGTGCGGCGGCCTCCGCGGACGATCGCCCCCCAGCGGAGCCCCGGAAGCCGGCAGGCATCCGCCCCCCGCGGCCCAAGGGCGCACGGGCAGCGTCTCGGCTCGCAGTGGCCCCTGCCGCCATAAGACAGAAATTCTATCGATTTAGTTAGATTGGGTGTGCGGGCGGGCTTGCGGGCAGTGGGCGGCGACCGCGGCCGCCGGCAGGTGATGGATGTTGTCCGGAACTATTCGGGACAACTTCCAACATCCCCCGCGGCCCGCGGCGGGCGACGGCCCCGCCGCCCTATACCCGCACGCGGGACAACCTGTCCGGATCCAGCAGCAGATCCATCTCGGTGACGCGTCCCTCCTGCACCGTGAACGCGACCAGCGAGAACACGCGATCCTGAAGCACCACAACGGCGCCGGGGCGGCCGTTGACGAGCGCGGGGCGCCCGAAACGGGCCACGGGCGAGCCGCGCTCCATGACCAGGCTCGCCACCTCGCGCGAGCCGCGAAGCTCGGGCGCCACCTCCGGGCCGGTCACGCCCGCGTCGGCGCGGAACACGACATCGGGGTCGAGCAACGCGAGGAGGCCCTCGAAGTCTCCTTCGCGTGAGGCCTTCAGGAATGCCTCGACGACCGTCCGCTGCTGTTCCAGGCTCGCCGGCTCCGGCGCCTCGGCGCCGCGCACCCTGCGGCGGGCGCGGCTGGCGAGCTGACGCGTGGCCGCCACGTTTCGCTCGACAATCGGTGCGATCTCCTCGAACGGCATCCCGAACATGTCGTGCAGCACGAACGCGAGCCGCTCTGCGGGCGCCAGCGTCTCGAGCACGACCAGCATCGCCAGGCCGACCGAGTCCGCGATCAGCGCCTCTTGCTCGGGGTCGTTGTGGTCGTCGAAAAGGGTCACGGTCGTCTCCTCGGGCCAGCGCTCCACGAGCTCCTCGCGTCGCGCCTGGCGCGCGCGGAGCATGTCCAGGCAAATGCGGCTGACGACGGTCGTCAGCCAGCCGCGCATGTTCTCCACCTGCGCCGTGTCGGATCGGTTGAGTCTGAACCAAGCCTCCTGAACGGCATCCTCGGCCTCGGCCGCCGATCCCAGCATCCGCTGCGCGACCGCGCGCAGATGCCCACGACTGGCCTCGAACTGCTCTGCCTGCCACTCGCTCGATTGCACCGGTCACATCCTCTCGTCTGGGTTCGTCATAGGGGTGACGTGCCGAACCACCCAAATGTGACCGCAAAGGAGCGAATCACGATGTATGCAATCGAAGCCCGAGGTCTGCGCAAGAGCTACCCCGGCGGCGTCGACGCCGTCAAAGGGATCGACTTCCAGGTGCCACAGGGGGAGGTCTTCGGCCTCCTCGGACCGAACGGCGCCGGCAAGTCGACGACCGTTGGAATGTTCACCACCACGATCGTCCCCACCGCGGGCACCGCCCTGCTGGCGGGACACGACGTGGTCCGATCGCCACTGCAGGCGCGGAGCGTCTCGAGCGTCGTCTTCCAGGAGGCGGTGGTCGATGCCGGTCTCAGCGGCCGGGCGAACCTCGAGCTGCACACGCGGCTATGGGGAGTCACCCCGCAGAAGGCGAAGCGTCGCACCGACGAGCTGATTGAGGCGCTCGGAATCTCGGAGCTGATCGACCGCCCGGTCTCAAGTTACAGCGGCGGCGAGCGCCGACGGCTCGAGATCGCCCGGGCGCTGTCGTCGGGTCCCCAGGTCCTGTTCCTCGACGAGCCCACCGTCGGTCTCGACCCGCGCATCCGTCACGAGCTGCTCGACGTGATCGCCGGGCTGCGGGCCCGTGAGGAGCTCACAATCCTCGTCACCACCCATTACCTCGATGAGGCCCAGCGGCTGGCCGACCGCGTGGGGATCATCCACGAGGGCTCGCTCGTGGCGCTCGACAGTCCCAGGTCGCTGCTCGCCGGGATGGGACGCGAGATCCTCGAGTTCCGCGTGCAGGGCAGTCCCCAGCAGGCGCTCGCCCGTCTGCGGGACCAGCGGATTGCGGGCGCGGACGCGTTCGCCGTGGGCGCGCGGATCACCGTGCCGCTGCACAACCACGCGGCGACCGAGGCGCTGGCCGCAATCGACGCAGAGCACCTGCGCGTAACGGAGCTCTCGACCCGGGTCCCGAATCTGGACGACGTCTACCTGCAGTTCACGGGCGGCCAGCTCAGCGAGGCCGCCTGACCCTCCCGAAGCAAGCGAAAGGAGCCTAAAAAGCCATGTCAGCCATAGCCGAATCCGTATCGATCCCCATCCCGAGGGCCCGGCCCACCCGAGCAGCCGGCGCGCTCGCCACGCTGGCCCGGCGGCGGGCCGCGCTGACCGCGGCCAACCCGCGACAGATCCTCGTCCCCCTGCTGGGGCCCGCGATCCTCGCAGTGGTCGTCGCGCCGGCGCTGAAGGTCGCGACCGGCGGCCTTCACTCCCACATCGACTATCAGTCGTTCGTCGGCGTCGGGACCGTCGGCCTCGTCGTACCGCTGAGCTGCATCTTCGCCGGGCTCAGCGTGATCGTCGATCGCCATTCCGGCGCCCAACGGGAGCTGCTCGCCGCTCCGGTCCCGCGCGCCTTCCTGGTCCTCGGCAACCTCGGCGTGGCGCTCGTTCTCGCCTCGCTCCAGGTGGTCGTGCTCATCGGTCTCTCCGCCCTGCGGGGCGCCTCGTTCCACATCAGCGCCACCAGCATCGCCTGGTTCGCGGGAGCATCGCTGCTGTTCACCGTGTTCATGTACGGCTTGGCGGAGACGCTCGCGAGCCGGGTGGGCAAGCAGGAGGAGTACATCGGGGCGACGCCCGCCGTCGCGATCCTGCCGTTCTTCCTTGCCGGAGCGCTGTACCCGATCGGGGCGATGCCCGGCGCGCTCTCGATGATCGCCAAGTTCCTGCCGCTGACGCACGCGCTGGCGGTGATGCGCTACGCGTTCGTCGATCCGAGCGGCAAGGGCCTGCACGACATCTGGGGCATGAGCAACGTCACGGTCGAGGCGTGGCTGAGCCTGGCGGTCGTGGCCGCGTTCGCGGCCGCGCTGACCGTCATCTCGGTCCGGGTGTTCTCGCGCTCGGCGGTTCGCTGAGCGACTCAGGTGGCGGAGGTCGGCCTGCCGCCCGCCCACAACGGGCGGGCGCGTAGGCTGACCGCCCAGGCAACGGCGATCAGCAGCACCCCGACCCCGAACACAACCCAGGGGAGCGTGTCCGTCGACCCTCGGCTGCCGGTGCCGGCGGGGGCCGGAAGCGCCACGGGATGCCCTGCGGCCGCGGCGAGCCGCCTCACCGCCGCGACGGCCGCGGCTCCCAGACCGGCTCCGGGCGCCGCGAGCCCCAGGGGCGCCATCCGCGCTCCGGCCAGCCCGAAGCCGTTCGGCATCACCACCAGCAGCGGCCCCTTGTAGACGAGCGACAGCTCCTGGCCGAGGAAGCGGGCGTACTGCTGGGGCTCCCGCCACAGGACCGTGACCGAGCCGAGATCCGCAGGGGATGCGATCACCGCGACGCGGATCCGATACCCGCTCGCTCCCGCACGCTGCACCACCGTCGCCAGCTCGGACTGCTGCGCGGCCGATAGACCGCCGTCCTGGGGCAGGAACAGCGACTGCGTGGCGAGCACATCGGAGGCCGGGTCCCCGTCGGCCCGTGCGAGCGCGGGCAGGTAGGAGCACGCGATCGCGACGATCAGCGAAACGACGAGCGCTGTGCGCGTACATTCAGGCAATGGCGATCCGCCCGCGACGGATTGTATTTGCAGTCCTGCTCGCCCTGGCCGCGTCCCCGGGCGCGGCGGGCGCTCACGGCCCCTCGAATCCCGTCGCTTCGAGCTACCTGGCGAGGGCCCGGACGGTCCCGTCCGGGATCGAGGCGAAGGTGGTCGACGGCGACCAGCGGATGTGGCTGCGAGCGCCGGCGGACGCCGCGGTCGTGGTGCTCGACTACCAGGGCGCGCCGTATCTGCGGTTCACCCCCGCTGGCATCAGCGTCAACCGCAACTCGGCCATGTACTACCTCAACCACAACCCCGCCGAGGTCCCGCCGGCACGCCTGAATCGCTCGACCCCGCCCCGATGGCAGCACGCAGCGGGCGGACACCAGTACCTGTGGCACGACGGCAGGCTACACGCGCTGGCCTCCGTCGCGATCGCGCCGGGCGCCGCATTCGTGGGCACGTGGCGAATCCCGCTCCTGATCGACGGAAGGCCCACCGCGATCTCCGGCGGCCTCTGGCACGCAGGCGATCCCTCCCTGGTCTGGTTCTGGCCGATCGTCGTGATCCTGGCATGCGTGTGGGCGGCGGTGCGCCTGCGCCGCCCGGCGCTCGACCGCGTGCTGGCCCGTGCGCTGGGCGTCGCGGCGCTCGCCGGCCTCGGGGTGGGCGGCATCGGCCGTGAGCTCTACGGCCGCCCGTCGGTGGGCGTCTTCCAGCTGATCGTGGTTGGGCTGCTGGGCGCGTTCGTGGCCTGGGGTCTCTTCGGCGTGCTGCGGGACGGCTATTTCATGCGGCTCGTGATCGCCTTCGTGGCAGTCTGGATCGGCGGCCTGCTCGTACCCACGCTGCTCCACGGATACGCGCTGACGGCGGTCCCCGCACCCCTCACACGCGCGGCCGCGGTGACCTGCCTTGCCTGCGGCCCGGCGCTCGTGCTGCTCGCGTTCCGCCTGCCGATGTACGGGCGCGTGGAGGCCCCGGAGCGCGGGGACGTGGTCGAGCACGAGGGGGTCAGCCTCGCATAGGTCCGCCGCTCTGCTGCTGACGGCCGCCGCGCTCAGCGCCTGCGGCGCGAGTCACGCTCCGCGACCGGCGAACCCGCTGCAGGCGCTGATCTCGGAGCGCCGTCCGATTGGACACGGCATGCGCTTCCATCCGCCGGTCACCGGAAGACCCCTTGGGCTGTGCCGTCCCGAGCTCGGCCCGCGCGCCGGGGTCCACGTCGAGGTGTTCGCCGCCAATCGCGTCGTGCTGCTGGCCGCTGGGATCGGCGCGGAGCCGCCACTCGGATACTCGGCCGGGCGGATCTCGAGCGCGCGATGCTATGGCGAGCTGGTGACGATCGACCCGACGGGTCTGGTGCTCATCCGCCGGGGCGCACGGCCCTCGCTGTCGGCCCTGTTCCGATCCTGGGGCGAGCCGCTGACGCTCACCCGGGTGGCGTCGTTCCGTGGTAGCCGGGTGGCCGTCTTCGTCGACGGGCGCCGGTGGCGCGGCGACCCCCGGCTCGTACCGCTGACGCCGCACGCGGAGGTCGTGCTCGAGGTGGGACCATACGTCCCGCCACACGCGACGTATCAGTTCCCGCCCGGCAGCTGACCGGGGCGCGGACATTCCGCACACGCTATTTTCCGGCTGGTGAAACCGAACCGCATCGGTGGGATTAGGCGGTTCGCGCCCGCCGTCTCGATGCCGGCGGCGGCGTTTGCGGTTCACCAGCTCCGCTACTGGCTGGCGTTCCACGGCGGTGCCGGCGTGGAGCTGGAGCGACAGGGGCACTCGTACCTGCATTCAGTCGTGCCGTGGCTCGTCGTGCTGTTGGCGCTCGGTGCGGGCGGGTTCCTCGTCGCGCTCGGTCGCGCCTTCAGCGGCCGGCGTTCGGCTGCGCGCTACACGGCCTCGCTCACGGCGCTGTGGGCGATCTGCGCGGTTTCGCTCGTCGCCATCTACATGACCCAGGAGTCCCTCGAGGGGCTCTTCGCCACGGGCCATCCCGGTGGCCTGGTCGGCATCTTCGGGTACGGCGGCTGGTGGGCGATCCCCGCCGCCGGCTGCGTCGCGCTGGTGCTCGCCGCGATCTTCCACGGCGCGCGATGGGTGCTCGACGAGGTCGCCGAGCGCCATGCCTCCAGACCGCTTGAGAGGTTTTCGGCCAATCCCGTGATCCCGCCCCCGCGGGACGCAGCGCTGCTCCGCCTGGCCCCGCTGGCCTACGGCTGGTCCGGGCGCGGTCCTCCTCGCTGATCCGCCTGCGCGCCCGGCGCGCAACCGACCGGATCAACCCACGAGGAGGAAAAACCACGTGACACTCAGGACGCCCTCGGGGCGGCCCGCGCTTGCCGCGCTGGCCGTCACCGCAGCGATGCTGGCGGCACCCGCGCTGGCCTCCGCGCACGCGCGGATCAGCCCGGCGGTGTCGCTGGCGAACAAGCTCCAGCTGTACAGCCTGGCCGTGCCGACGGAGAAGAGCGGGCTGACCACGACCAAGCTGGTGATGACGGTGCCCAGCGGCTTCGGGATCGACTCGTTCGCACCCCCGCCCCCCGGCTGGCGGATGCAGGTCGCCCAGACAGGCTCCGGCGACAACGCCGTGGTCACAAAGGTCACCTGGACCGGCGGGAAGACCCCAACCGGCGAGGACTCGCTGTTCCAGTTCCTGGCCCAGCCCGCCTCCGCCAAGACGTACACGTTCGAAGTCCAGCAGACCTACTCGGACGGGTCGATCGTGAACTGGGCGGGATCGGAGTCCTCGGCCGCGCCCGCGCCCACGATCGAGGCCGCCAGCTCGCTCGGCGGCGGCGGCACCTCGACGCTTTCGATCATCGCCCTGATCGTCGGCGCGCTCGGCCTGCTCGCGGGCGGCTTCGCGCTGGCCGGGGGCTCGCGGGGGCGAACGCTGGCGTGAACATCGGCGGGCGGAGTGTCTTCGCTGCAGGCGCGCTTGCGCTGGGGATCGTCCTGGCCTTGCCTGGCGCCGCATCGGCGCACGCGTACCTGGTCAGGACGGTGCCGGCCGCCAGCGGCGTCCTCGACACTCCGCCCGCCACCGTCCAGCTCACCTACGACGAAGCGGTCGAGCCCCGGTTCGCGATCATCTCGGTTACGGACGCGGCGGGCCGCCAGGAGACAACGGGCTCCGTCCGCCGCTCCCCCGCCAACCCCGACACGCTCGTCGTGCCGCTGCGGCCGCACCTGCCGGAGGGCTGGTATCTGATCTACTGGCGGGCGATCTCGGTCGACGGCCACCCGGTGCAGGGCGCGTTCACGTACGCCGTCGGGCCGAGCCCCGGGCCGGCGCCGCAGTTCCGGGTGCCGAGCATCTCCGCGACCGCCACCACGCCGCAGCTGCTGATCACCCGCTGGCTGATGTTCCTGAGCGTGATGGCAGCGATCGGCCTGTTTGCCTTGCGCCTGGTGATCGCCCGGCCCGTCATCCGGCGTGCCCAGGGGGTGCGGCTGCGGGCGGTGACGATCGCGTTCCTGATCGCCTCGGTGCTCGGCCTCGTCGCGACCCCGGTCTATCTCGACTTCGCCGTTGCCAACGACTCGCTGCGCTCGGTGTTCGACGTCGGGACGCTGGTGCCGCTGTTCCGCGTCACCGCGTTCGGTCGCGCGATTCTCGACCTCGAGCTGTGCTTCGCGCTGTTCTGCGTCGCGGCGTGGGTCGCGGTCTGGGTCGACCGCCCGGATCGCGAGCATCGATCGATCGCCGAGCTGGCCGCGATCACGGGCGCTGCGCTCGCCGGCGCCGCGGTGCTGATCATCCCGGGCGCGGCCGGACACGCGGCACAGACCTCGCCCCGGGGGCTGACGCTGCTGTTCGACTGGCTGCACCTGCTCTCGGGCTCGGTCTGGCTGGGCGGTTTGGTCGGGCTCCTGGTCCTGTGGGCGGCCGCACCGCGAGCGCGGCGCGTCGAGGCGCTGTCGGTCGTCGTGCCGCGTTTCTCGAACGTCGCGCTGGTCGCGGTGGTCGTGCTCGCAGGCACGGGGGTCGGCGAGTCGATCGAGCACATGCCCGCGGTAAATGCCCTGTGGGACACCGGCTACGGCGTCGCGATCCTGGTCAAGGCCGGGCTGTTGGGGCTGGCGCTCCTGATCGCCTCCGGCAATCTGCTGCGCTCGAAGCCTTCGCTGGTCGCCGCCCGGACCCGGCCGGAGCTCGGCGAGCCCGCGGCCCGTCTGCTGCGCAGGCTGATGAGCGGCGAAATCTTCGTGGTGGCGGGCGTCGTGTTCGCGGCCGCGGTGCTGTCGAGCCTCGCGCCGCCGCCACCTGCGTTCGCGCTCCAGAACTCCGCTCTGGCCCAGGTGGGCCCGGGCCGCGTGATCCGGACCGTGAACCGGGCCGGGTACGTGCTACAGGTGCTCGTATCGCCCAACAAGGCGGCGGCCCCGGACTCCTTCGCCCTGCGGATCACCAGGGGTGGCCAACCCGTCCGCGGTGCCGACGTGACCTTGACCTTCAACCACACGGAGATGGAGATGCCCCAGCAGGAGTACCAGCTGACCGAGACTCGCCCTGGCGTCTACACGCGCGCCGCCCCGGCGCTGGTGATGGTCGGCAAGTGGGCGCTCAGCTTCCAGGTGACGCCGAAGAGCGGCCCTCCGTTCACCGCTTTGATACTCGACCAGGCCAACGGATGAGGAGGTAGTCCTGCTCTCCAGATCGAACAGCATCGTCCCGGTCGCGGCGCTCGCGGCCGTCGCGATCGCGCTCACCGGCTGCGGCTCGAGCGCGAGCACCGCGATCAGCGTGCCCAAGGTCGCGCCGGCCCGCGTGTTCACGCTCGCCGGCTTCGCGCCGTCGGGCGCAGTACGGGCGGAGCGTCCAGTGACGCTCAGCTTCACCGTGCGCCAGCCCGACGGCAAGCCCTTGACCAGTTACCGGACGGGCCCCGGGCCGCACACGGGCGTCCATCTGATCATCGTCCGCGACGACCTGGCCTACATCATCCACCAGCACCCCCCGATCGGGCCCGGCGGCCTGCTCCGCCAGACGGTGAGGTTCCCCGCTCCCGGCCCCTACCGGGTGCTCGTCGACGTCTACCCCAACATCCCCGGCGTCGTGCCCAACTTCCAGCTGACACAGCGGGTCGGCGTCGCCGGCGCCTACCGGCCGCAGCCGCTGCCGCCCTACCGCCCCGCTCTCGTCGTCGACGGCTACCACGTCGACATGCAGGGCCATCCGCAGCTGCACGCGATCCAGGCTGAGTTCATGCACGCCACCGTGACCGATCCCGCCGGGCGCCCGGTGACGTTCACGCCCTGGTTCGGCGCGCTCGCGCACGCGATCTTCTTCCGTCAGGGCTCACTCGACTACTTCCACACCCACATCTGCGCCCCCAACGCCCCCAACTGCGGAAGCCTGCCGGGAGTGCGCGCGAGCGCGGTCACAGGCCACTCCACCGCGCCCGGGAAGCTGACGATCGGCACGCTGCTGCCGGCCCCCGGCACCTGGCGGCTGTTCCTGCAGATGAAGCTCGCCGGGAAGATCGTGACCGCGCCGTTCACGCTCGAGGTGGCCTCGTGAGCGGCGTGCGACTGCGCCTGCTCGCCGCCGCCGTCGCGCTCGCCCTCGGGGTGGCCGCCCTGATCGTCGCGATCCAGCTCGTCCGGGGGGTGCTGGGATGAGAAGGCTATACCTCTGCTTGGTCGCGCTGACGGTCGCGGGTTGCGGGAGCTCCTCCCCACAGCGGTCGACCTCCACGGCCCCGGGTGGCAGCGCCGGCCCGGGCACCACAATTAAACGCCCGATTCCGTCATCGCTTCGCCGCCTGCCACTCGTAGACCAGCGCGGGCGCCGCCTGACGCTGTCCTCGTTCGGCGGCAAGACGGTCCTGCTCGTGCCGTTCCTGACCCTGTGCCAGGACATTTGCCCGATGACCACGGGGAACCTGCTCCAGGTCGAGCAGTCGCTTCGCGCTGACGGCGCGGCCTCGAAAGTGGAGATCGTCGAGCTGTCGGTCGATCCCCAGCGAGACACGATCAGGCGCCTCGCCGCCTACGGCAAGCTCGCAGACGCGAGCTGGGAGCTCGTCACCGAGCCGGCGGCGGAGCTTCAGAAGCTCGGCAAGTTTCTCGGCTTCACCTACGTGAAGGTGCCCGAGGAGAAGCCGCCCGGGACCGACTGGCTGACCGGCAAGCCGCTCACCTACGACGTCGACCATTCCGATAACTACTTCGT
Organism: uncultured Actinomycetes bacterium; assembly: GCA_963822725.1. Classification (GTDB taxonomy): domain Bacteria; phylum Actinomycetota; class Thermoleophilia; order Solirubrobacterales; family Solirubrobacteraceae; genus Palsa-465. The sequence goes on along the minus strand of CAWGIR010000003.1, from coordinate 95,702 downwards.
GATCGATCCGCGGGGGTTCGAACGCGTCGTCCAGGACGCCGCCCCGGACTTCCACGGCCGTCTCAACCCGAAGCTGTACGCGTTCCTTGACGATTTAGGACGCGCGCACCTCCAGCATGTGCCCCAGCCGGATTGGACCCCGGCGGACGCGCTCCAGGCGCTCGCGGTCTCGGTCGGGCGGCGGCTCCCGGTCGCGACGCTGCCGTGAAGCCCCGCGCGCTGATCGTGATCCTGGCGGCGATGCTTGCGGGGAGCGCGCTGGGCCCCGCGGCCGCCCTGGGCGACGCCGACCCGGCGAGCGACGTGCTGGTGGCCTCGAGCGTCTTCTATCCGTACAGCACGCCGGTAACGGGCTCGTTGCAGAAGAGGCTGGGCGCCGAGACCGCGGCCGCCGCCCGCGCCCACCTGCCGATCAAGGTGGCACTGATCGGGGCCCCGCTTGACCTGGGCGGTCTCCCGACGCTGTTCGACAAGCCCCAGCAGTACGCCGACTTCCTGGACCAGGAGCTCACGTTCACCGGCAAGCCGCCGCTCCTGGTCGTGATGCCGGTGGGGTTCGGAGTGGCGGGACTGGCTCCCCCCGCGACGGGCGCCGTCGGCTCGCTGGCCAAGCCCGCAAGCAGCCACAGCGACGATCTCGCCCGCGCGGCGATCGCCGCGGTGCCCAAGCTGGCCGCGGCGGCGGGTCACCCGATCGGGCACGTGAGCGCGGCGAGCGGCAGCGACGGGGGTTCGGGTGGCTCCGGGATCGCGATCGCGATCGTCGCCGCGGTCGCGGTGGCGGCATCGGGCGCGATCATCGCGTTGCGCCGCCGGCGGGCGGCGGGCCACGCTAAACGCTCGTGAACGGCGACCCGGCGAACGGGCTTAGTCCTGGACTCCGCCCCCCGGGTCCAACGCCGCCTCAGTCGGGTTGAGAGCCGGACCGGGTCCGCGCGTATCGACGGCGGCTGAAGAACCCGAGCCGCCCTGGCCGCCTCGTCGCCTCTGCTGCCGCGAGGTCAGCGGAGCCGGCCTCCGTCGGGCCCACGGCCCCTCCGCCGGTGGGGGCAGCGACCGGCTCCGCCGCCACGTGCGGCCTGGACGCGAATCGTCCCATCGCAAACGCGGCCAGCGCCGCGATCAGTACCCCCAGCCCATAGAAGAAACCGAGCTGCTCGACCATCTGGCGGACGTAGCCGCCGATCGGCGCGCCGATCGGATCGCCGCCGTGGTGCCACAGCAGGCTGACCGAGGTGCCGATCGCAAACCAGGCACCGGCCGCGACCGCGAGCCAGCCGGCGAACACGCCGCTCGGTCGATGTGCGCTGGTGAATAGCATCAGCCCGGCGAACACGGCCACCGCGCCGGGAACGATGTCAAGCCACAGGCGGTTGGCCGAGTAATGCCAAGCGTGGCCCGAGCCGAAGCCGTAGTGGAAGTAGGGCCCCACGAAGGGGATCAACCCGCCCCAGGCGCCCAGCGCGATGATCAGCAGGGCGCTGAGGGCCCCGGTCGTGCGCGGAAGACGGCGCGGTTCGGCGGTTGCAGCGGATCTGAATCTGGGTGTGGCGGTGGTGGTAGCCATAGCAACTTCGTGCTACCCGCCAGCAGCGGCCGGAAACAGACCGCTCAGCCCGATTTGCGCCCGCGCACGACCCGCCGCGGCAGCTTGACCGGGGAGAGCTCATCGGCCACCAAGCCGGCGAACAGTCGCGGCTCGGCCTTGGCGACCAGCTCTCGCAGCTCGTCCTGCTCGGCAGCGCCCAGATTCCGCGGCCGCCCGCGACCGGTCCGAAGCAGCTCCACCAGCCGGCGCCGCTCTTGGGGCTCGAGCTTCTCGATGTGCTCGCGGACGATCATGATGATCTCGGCAGCCGCGAGCAGCCTGACCACGGGAACCACCCGCAACCCGGGGATCCGGCGCGTCACCCGTTCGATCATGCGACCTGCTCGCTTGCCAGGCATGGGGTTGGCGAGTGTACGAGCGAAGGCGGCCGCTAAGTTCTCCGGGAGCCATGCAAGTCGAGGACGCGATCCGCACCCGCCGCACCCACAAGGCGTTCGCACCCGATCCCCTCCCCCGCGAGCTGATCGACGAACTGCTCGATCTCGCCCGCTGGGCTCCCAACCACCACCTGTCAAATCCCTGGCGCTTCCGCGTCCTCGGCCCTCGGTCGCTCGATGCGCTCAAGCAGGCCGCGGGGCCCGAGGGAGCTGCCAAGCTCGATCGCGCGCCGACACTGATCGCGGCCACCGCAAAGCGATCAGACGATCCGGTCCAGGACGAGGAGGACCTGTGCGCCACCGCCTGTGCCACCTACGCAGTCCTGCTCGCCGCCCACGCCCGAGGCCTCGCGGGATATTGGCGGACCCCCGGCGTGCTCAGGACATCCGCAGGCCGCACGGCGCTGGGAATCCCTGCGGATGAGCGGTTCGTTGCGCTGATCCATCTGGGCTGGCCGCGGCAGCAGAAGGAGCCCCCGGAGCGACTCCCGCAGCGCGACGTGGTGAACTACCTCGCTTGACGATGCGTGACGCCGTTATCTGTGAGCCGCTTCGGACCCCGGTGGGCCGCTTCGGCGGCGTGTTCCGGGATGTCCCCGCGGCAAAGCTGGCCTCGACCGTGATCTCCGCGCTGCTCGACCGAACGGGCCTGCCCCACGAGGCGATCGACGATGTGCTGCTCGGGCAGTGCTATCCCAACGGCGAGGCGCCGGCGCTGGGCCGCGTCGCGGGACTCGACGCGGGGCTGCCGGTGGAGGTGCCGGGGCTGCAGCTCGACCGCCGCTGCGGTTCGGGGCTACAGGCCGTGATCGAGGCGAGCATGATGGTTCAGACCGGCGCCGCCGATCTCCTGCTCGCAGGCGGTGGCGAGAGCATGAGCCAGACCGAGCTCTACTCGACTTCGTTGCGGTGGGGCGCCCGCTCCGGGGGCGCGATGCTCGACGATCGCCTCGTTCGGTCCCGCGTCACCGCCGGGGGTGCCAACCACCCGGTGCCGGGCGGCATGCTCGAGACCGCGGAGAACCTCCGACGGGAGTACGGGATCCCGCGCGATGAGCAGGACGAGCTCGCGCTGCGCTCCCACCAGCGCGCCGTCGATGCGCACGAGCGCGGCACCTTCGCCGAGGAGATCGTCCCGGTCACGATCGAGGACCGCAAGGCTGGGCAACGCGTGATCGACCGCGACGAGCACCCCCGTCCCGACACGACGCTCGAGAGCCTGGGGGCGCTACGGCCGATCATGCGCCGCAGCGACGGCGAAGCCACGGTCACCGCAGGGAATTCGAGCGGCCAGAACGACGGCGCCGCCGTCTGCATCGTCACCCACCAGGACCGCGCCGCCGAGCTGGGGCTCAAGCCGCTGGCGAAGCTCGTCACCTGGGCGGTGGCCGGCGTGCCGCCACGGACGATGGGCATCGGCCCCGTCCCGGCGACCAAGAAGGCGCTCGACCGCGCCGGGCTGACACTGCAGGACCTTCAGCTGATCGAGCTCAACGAGGCGTTCGCAGCCCAGGTGCTCGCGGTGCTGCGGGAATGGGATCTTCCCGACGGTCTGGAGCGCCTCAACGTCAACGGGTCGGGAATCTCGCTCGGCCATCCCGTCGGCGCCACCGGCGGCCGGATCCTCGCCACGCTGCTGCGCGAGCTGGAGCGGCGCGAGGGCCGCTACGGGCTGGAGACGATGTGCATCGGCGGCGGCCAGGGGCTGGCGGCCGTGTTCGAGCGGGTTTGAATCGATGCCGCTCGCCACCGAGCTCGACCTTCCCAGCTTCGATCACACCGACCCGTCCCTGCAGGGTGCCCGGTATCGCCGGGCGATGGCGGAGCTCCACGGGCACGACGGCTGGCTCGCGGGCAGCCCGTTTGGGTTCATCGTGCTCGACCGCGAGTCCGGCGAATTCTTCTTGCGCACCAAGGACGCGGTGTTTCCGGGGCTGACGATCGCCGAGCTGTTCAAGATCGAGGCGGGCCCGCTCCACGAGGAGATCGTCAAGAACATCATCAACGTCAACGGCGACGACCACCGGCGGCTTCGGAACCTCGTGAACCCGGCGCTCGCCCCCAGGGCGATCGATCGCTACCGGCCCGCGATGCGTCGCTTCCTGGATCAGCTGCTCCCCGGAGACGGGGCGCGCTCGCGTGCATACGAGTTCATCGCGGACTTCGCCAAGCCCTACCCGTCGCTCGTGATCGCGGAGGTGATGGGCGCTCCACTCGACGATGCGCCGCGGCTGCACCACTGGTCGAACTGGATCCAGCGCCAGTTCGACGCCACCAGCCTGATGACCGAGCTGCAGCTGATCGAGGAGGCCGTGGCCGAGTTCTACGCCTACGAGGACGATCTGATCAAAGCGCGCCGATCCGAGCCGGGCGATGACCTGATCACCGATCTGATCCATGCCGAGGAGGCGGGGGATCACCAGGCCGGCGAAGCCGGCCGGGATCGTTTGTCAGACGACGAGCTGCGCAACCTGATCCTCAACATCCTGGTCGGCGGCGTCGACACCTCGCAGAGCCAGCTCGCCCATGCGGTCAGGCTGCTGGCCGAGCATCCGGATCAGTGGGATCTGCTGCGGGGAGACCCGCGCGGACTCGCGCTTGCGGCCGTCGAGGAGGCGCTCCGGTACGAGCCGATCACCCCGCTGACGGCACGGATCACGACCGCCGAGGTCGAGCATCGCGGGATCACGTTCCCCGCGGGGACGATCGTGCTCGTCTCCGCCTGGCACGCGAACCGGGAGGGGATCGAGCCCGACACATTCGACATCGCCGCAGAGCGGCCGCGGGCCCGATTGCTCACATTCGGCGCGGGAATCCACTACTGCGTGGGCGCGAACCTGGCCCGAGCGGAGATGCAGGAGGGCCTGGCCTTCCTGGCCGAGCGCGTGCGCTCGATCAGACTCGACGGCGAGCCAGAGTTCGGCACCCCATCCGGGATCTACGGGCTGGAGAGGCTGCCGCTGACGCTCGAGCTGGCGTGAGCGTCGCCACGGTGAACTGGACCGAGTTCGGCGCAATCGCCACGGCGGTCCTCGCCGTCGGACTGCTGGGCGGCTTCGGCGCCGCACTGTTCGCGGCACAGCAGGTGCGGGAGACGCGCAGATCGCGAGAGGCGCAGATGGCGGCCGAGTTCTTCCGGCGGTGGAACGGAGAGGCGCTCGTCGAGACACGCCGGCTCGTCGCACGGTTCAAGTCGCCGGACGAGCTTCGCGACGCACTCGTCGCCTACGTCGCGGCGGATGCCCCCGAGGCGTATGTGCTGTATCGCGAGCTCGACTATTTCGAACAGCTCGCTGCACTCGAGCGCTGGGGCGCGTTCGACCTGGAGCTGGTCAAGCTGCTCCTCGGCCGAACCCTGATCGACCGATGGGAGATGTGGCGCCCCGCGATCCACGCGGTGCACGGGGAGGCGGTGTACCCGCTGTTCCGGGAGCTGGTGGAGAAGCTGAGCGCCGAACTCGGCGAGCCGGCCGCGCCCGCGCCACCGCCGTCAGCCGAACCGACCGATTGAGAGGACCGGTCCGTGCGGTCCCGGCCTATCCCGCAGGCTTCCAGAGCGCATCGTCGCCGACGGGCTCGCGCACCGCGCTCCCGGTCCCGACGAGCTCGATCAGCGCGGCCTCAGCCGCTGCTCGGTCGGGCCGGTCGTTTCCCTGCGCCATCAGCGCCGCCACCTCCTGCGTCGTGAGGCCGTCGGGGAACCGTTCGAGCAGTGGCCCGGGCATCTCGGGAGCCGGCTCGCGCCGGAGCGCCGGATCCAGGTTTGCGATCAGCACGTCATAGGCCTCGACCGGCTGGAATCCGCCGGCCACCACCCGCGTGCCGTTTGATTCGAACATCACCGACGGCGCCGTGTACCTCACCGGCCCATCGGTGATCCTGGTCTTTCCCTGCAGCTCGGCGGCCGACCCCTGGGCACTGCGCGTCTCGGCCCGATCGCGCTCGTACGCCTCCAGCACCTGGGGATCGTCGATCCGGGACACGACCTCCCCCGCCTGGATCCCCGGCACCCTCGCAAGCGCATCGGCGAGCTGGGCGTCGTCGTCCAGAATCAATGGCGTGGTGAAGTTCTGCAGCTGGAGCGCCCGGAACGCTCGCCACTCGAGACCCGGGTGCAGCAGCCGGGTGGCGACCACGGCCCGGCAGGCCCGCGAGGTCGCACTCAGCCGCGCTTTCGGCGCCGGCGCGAACGGCATCCCGTAGCGCTCTCGGAAGTTCAACTGGCCGAGCGCGCCGCGCAGCGGGGTGAAGCCTCGGGCTTCGTAATTGGAGGCATCCTCGCTCAGGCCGATCAGTACGAGCCGCCAATCGAGTTGGTCTCCGTAACGCCATTCGATCACCCGCAGTGCCGGGTTCTCCGAGTAGGCCCAAGGGCAGGCCGGATCGCTGTAGAGGGTGGCCTGGATCATGCGGTTGACGCCTCAATTATATGCGCCAGCTCACTTCCCGGATCGCGGTGCTCACCGGCCACCTCCGAGGCCCGGCGGACTTCCGCCGAGGTGAACCCGGCGCTCCGCAGGGCCGCCAGGATCTCCTGCTCGTCGCCGAAGTGCAGGTATACGCGGCCGCGCACGAACACCGACAGCAGCATCCGGAACGCGCGCACCTGCACGTTCTGGAGCTCGCCCATGTGGATGTCGGAGATGTAGACACCCTGGGAGAACCCACCCAGCGTCGCGGCAAAGCGGCGCCAGATCCCGTCGACCAGGGAGCGCTCGAGGTAGCCGAGCAGACCCTCGGTGATGATCGCGAGGCCCCTTTCCGGATCGAGCGTACCCGCCAGCGCCGCGAGGCTCTGGGGTCCCTCGTCCTTCAGCGCGTCGATCTCCTCCACCCGATGCGTGTCGGTCAGCGGCCCAATGCGCGTCAGGGCTGCGCGCTTGCGCACCGCCATCTCCGGCAGGTCGGCCTCGAGGTAGGTGATCCGCTCCCCATATCGCTCGGCGAAACGAAGGCCCCGCGGCGAGAACCCGCACGCGACCTCGATCACCTGCTGGACGCGGCCCTCCTCGATCGCCCGGTCGAGCGTGGCATCGATCGCCTTGTGGCGGGCGAGCAGGTAGGACTCGAGCGTCCCGCCGCCCAGCACGCCGTTCAACGCCATCGGCAACCGCAGGGACTCGAACAGCACCCTGCCCTCGAGCGTCTCGAGCTCGGGATGCGAGAGGCCGTTACGAGCCCACACATAGCCGGTGTAGTGGGCCGTCGGGCTGATGCGCGCGGAGTCGCTCACCTAAAGCCGCTCCACAAGCCTGTCGATCAACGCAGCCTGGGCCGGGTTGAGCTTGTCCCGCGCCTCATCGAGCGGGAACCACCCGGCGCGGTCGACCTCCGGGAACTCCGCGCTGCGCCCCGAGCGCGGCGGCCACTCGATCGTGAAGGTGTTGCTGGTGATCCCGTCCGGATCGAGGTCCCCCTCGAGCGCCCACGCGCACACGACCTTCCCGGATTTCTGCTTGACATCGCCCAGCTCCAAGGGCTCGAGGTCGCCGGGCGCAGCGGTGCCCAGCTCCTCTTCGAACTCGCGCAGCGCCGCCTTGAGCGGATCCTCGTCGGAGGCGTACTCCCCTTTCGGGATCGACCACGCCCCGGCATCGCGCTTGGCCCAGAACGGCCCCCCGGGGTGCACGAGCAGCACTTCGAGGCCGCTGTCGGCCCGGCGGTAGAGAAGGATGCCCGCGCTTCGACGACTCGTTTCGGTGGCTCGCTGCGGGGGCACGGGCTTCATCCAAGCACTGACGGCGCCGCCGCGAGTACTCAAGGCCCGTCCACCGAGCAGCCGATATCTAGGGCATGCCGACGTATGACGACAAGCCCTGGTGGGAGCGCGAAGGCAAGCGTCCTCCACACGAGGCCCGGTTCGAGGCCGAGGCCGAGCGCCTGCGTGGCGCGCGTGCGCTCTCGTTCGCCGAGCGACTCGCCGAGCGCGAGCGGCGCCGGGCCGCCAGGAGCGTGCCCCCGCCGGAGCCCCCGCGGGCCGCCTGACGGGTGCCTACCGCAGTCGCAACTCGTAGCGCTGCATCGTCAGGAGCGGGCCCCAGTCGTCGGTGTCGTGCTCTGAGACGACCCGGAACCCGGCCTCCCGGTACAGCTTTGCGGCGCTCCTCAGCAGGCTGAACGTCGTCAGCACGAGCCATTCGAGGTCCGCAGCCCGTGCTTCGGCGAGCAGCTCGTCGAACAGCGAGCGCCCAAGACCCTGGCCACGGAGCTCGGGCAGGAGCACGAACCAATGCACGGCGCCCACGCCTTCGCCCTCGGGCGTGAGCGCGAGCGAGCCGGCCAGCTCGCCCTCCCGCTCGACCAGCCACACCGCGCCGGCCCGGTCCGGCCAGCCACGCTCGAAGGCCCGGCGCATGTCACGCTCGACGTCGTCGCGTGACCGGCGGTCGTGCCCGTACTCGCTGGAGTAGACCCGGTGGTGCAGCTCGACGATGCTCTCGGCGTCGCCGGACCGGAGCTCTCGCCGGATGCTGATGTCCTGCATCACCGCCTCGGTCATGACTTCAGTGTGCCTCCAACGATTCAGCTGCGCAACACGAAAATGAGAACTCATTGCACGCGATATGAGATAAAACTCCTGGAGTGGAGCTCCGCCAGCTGCGGTACTTCGAGTCGGTGGCTCGCCACCGCCACTTCACCCGCGCGGCCGAGGAGCTGCACATCGCGCAATCCGCGCTCTCCAGTCAGGTTCGACGGCTGGAGCAGGAGCTCGGAATCGAGCTGTTGCGCCGCACCACGCGGTCCGTCGAGCCGACGGAGGCCGGGGAGCTGGTCGCCGCGCGGGCGCGCGCGGTTCTGTCGGAGACCGAGGCGCTCCGCGGTGAGGTCGACGAGCTGCGCGGACTGGTCCGCGGCCGCGTGACCGTCGGCGCGCTCCTGTTCGGAGGCGAGTTGGACATCCCCGCGATCCTGGCGGCCTTCACCACCAGGTTCCCCCACGTGGAGGTCGGGGTGCGGGAGGGCACCGCGCAGCGGATGCTCGAGATGCTCGCCGACGGCAGCATCGACCTCACCTTCGCCCTCGAGATCGACCCTCCCGATCAGGTCGAGCGGCTCGCGCTCTCCCACGAGGAGCTCGCCGCGGCGATGAGCACCGACCATCCGCTGGCGGGAGCAGGGCCGCTGAAGATCTCGGCGCTGGCCGGCCACCCCCTGATCGCCTTCCAGCCGGGTTCCACCACGAGACGCCTGGTCGACACGGCGCTGGGCGGCGCCGGCGTGGAGCCGCGGATCGCTGTCGAGGCCAACGACCTCGCGCTGGTCCGCTCGCTCGCCGCGCGGGGGCTGGGAGTGGCGATCCTGCCGCGCTCGTTCGTCGAGCTGCCCGGGCCCCGCGTCTCGTTCCGGCCGCTCTCGCCCCGGCTGCGGCTGAGCGTCGTCCTCTGGTGGCTGCGCGATCGCCGCCTATCCCCGGCGGCTCGGGCGTTCGTGGAGTTCGCCGCCCAGTACCGGCTACGCGGCGAGCGGCTCTGAGTCCTCGAGCTCGCGCTCGGCCGGCACCACATCGACGACCGCATCCTCTCGCGGCGCGCGGAGCTGAAGCACCGCGAGCAGAGCGCCGGCGACGCAGAACGCCGCGCCGACCTTGAAGGCCAGCCCGAATCCATCGGTCAGCGCCTGGCCGGCGCTCACGCCGGGGCCGACGTGCGCATATCCGGTGGCGAGCGTCGAGAGCACGGCCAACCCGATCGCGCCGCCGAACAGCCGCGACATGTTCAACAGGCCCGAGGCCAGACCGCCCTGCGCCTTGGGGACGCCCTGAGTGGCGCCGATCGTCGACCCGACGAGACCCAGACCCATCCCCAGACCCGAGAGGACCGCGCCCGGGAGCACCAGCGTGAAGTAGCTGCCGCCAGGACGGACATCGGTGAACAGGAGCAACCCGATCGCGCTCAGCAGGAGCCCGCCCGTGACGACGCCGCGCACCCCGATCCGCGGGATCAGCCTCGGCGCGAGCGAAGAGCCGCTGAACACCGCCAGCGTCATCGGCAGGAAGGACAGCCCCGCCTGGATCGCGTCGTCGCCGAGGACCTGCTGGAGATACAGGGTGATGAAGAAGAACGATGAGAACATCGCCGCGTACATCAAGATCACGACGCCGTTGGCTGCCCGCAGGCCCGAGAGCTTGAAGATCGACAGCGGCACCAGCGGCGCCTCCGCGACCCGCCCCTCGACGAACGCGAACGCTCCGATCAGCACGACGGCGGCCGCCAGCGGCACGAGGACCCCGAGCGATCCCCAACCGAGGGCGTTCGTGCGCACGATCCCATAAGTGAGCGCGACCAGGCCGGCCGTCACCAGGAGCGCGCCGGATACGTCGAAATGCCGGCGCGGACCGTCGCTGCGCACGTCGAAGGGGATCACCCGCAGGCCGTAGCCGATCACCACGGCCGCGATCGGGGCGTTGATCACGAAGATCGCGGGCCACCCGAACGCCTGCGTGAGGATGCCGCCGAGCAAGGCACCAGAGGACGCGCCAAGCCCACCGAGCGCCGCCCACAGGCCGAGCCCGCGGTTGCGCTCAGCTCCCTCGGGCAGAGCCGAGGTGATGATCGAGAGGGTGGCGGGAGAGACGATCGCGCCGGCGAACCCCTGCACCGCCCGTGCCGCGATCAGCAGATCCGGCGAGTCGGCGACCGCGCACAGCAGGGAGGAAACGACGAACAGTGCGACTCCGGCCAGGAGAACGCGCCGTCGTCCCAGGAGGTCGGCGGACCGCGCGCCGAGCATCAGGAAGCCGGCGAACGCGATCGTGTACGCGTTCACCACCCACTGCAGTCCGGTGGTCGAGAAATGCAGGCCGGTCCGCATCGAGGGAAGGGCGATGTTCACGACGGAGACATCGAGGATCACCATGAACTGGGCCAGGCAGACGACCAGCAGCAGGGCATTGGTCGAAGTCGGGTTGGTGCGTCGCATACCCTGTTCAACGGACTTGCGGCGAAAAATGTGAGGCCCCGGGAGATCTCTCAAAGTTGAAGTCACGATGCTATTGTGCGACCATGCTTATCCAGGTACAAGAGAGGAAGTTATCCTGGTACTAGATGTGACACCCAAGCCTTCTGAGCACCGCTCCGCGAACGGCCGCTCGGACAACGGCGACCGCCGCCGCTCCGAGCTGGCGGACTTCCTGCGTCGTCGCCGGGAGAGCATCAAGCCCGATGATGTGGGCCTGCCGCACGGCGGACGCCGGCGTACCCCGGGCCTGCGCCGCGAGGAGGTCGCGCAGCTCTCGGGTGTCGGGACTACGTGGTACACGTGGCTCGAGCAGGGCCGCGACGTACGCGCCTCGCTCGACGTGCTCGAGTCGATCTCCCGCGCGCTCAAGCTGACGCCCGCCGAGCGCACCCACCTGGTGCTGCTCGGGCGAGGCGAGGACCCGCCCCCGTGCAAGTCACAGCGCGAGCGCGTGGCGCCGACCGTGCGACGCGTGATCGAGAACCTCGGACCGAATCCGGCCTACGTGCTCGGGCGCCGGTGGGACTACCTGGCCTGGAACAGCGCGGCCTGCATGCTGCTCGGCGATTTGGACAGCATGCCGCCGGGGCAGCGCAACCACGTCTGGCTTCATTTCATGGATCCGGCGAGGCGCGAGCTGTTCGTCGACTGGAAACGCTCCTCGCGCCTGTTGGTCGCCAAGTTTCGCGCCGACAGCGCGCACCACCTCGGCGATCCGGAGTTCGAGCAGCTGATCCACGCGCTCAGGCAATCGAGCCCCGAGTTCTGCCGGGAGTGGAAGCGACACGAGGTCGCGCGGGGAAGCGGCGGACGCAAGGACGTCGTCCATCCGGACGTGGGCCCGATGTCCTTCGAGCACGCCGTGCTTCATCCCGGCGAGGCGCCTGATCAGCGCCTGGTCCTGTACTCGCCGCTCCCCGACCACGACACGCCAGCCAAGCTCGCCCAGCTGATCGAAGGCACGGCGGATCCGGAGCGCGAGCCGGCCGCGGTCTAAGGCTTCGCGACCGCAAGCGTCGCGTGCAGCGGCCCGGCCGAGCGACTGGCGCTGCTGCAGCCGGAGCTGTCCGGGACCGGCGTTGCGTGGACGGACGGGGAGACCGGCGCCGCGCGGATGAACTCCTTGCACGGGTTCAGCGAGCAGCCGGCGGATGCCACAAAGCAGGTGCTGTTCGGCGAGGCCTCCACGGTGGGCGCCGGAGACGGCAGCGCCCGGCGTTTGAGCGCCGCCCGCGCCAGACGGAGCGCGGAGGAAGCCTCGCCCGTGGCCCGCGAGCTCCGGGCCGCCGAGCCGGCATGTCGCTGGCCCCCACACCCGCCGGCGCCCAAGACGGCTAGTCCAAGGACGCACGTGAGGATGACCACGCTCACTCGCCTCATGCGACCAGTATCGGACCTCGGTTCGTTCGCCGCAACTGGCAAGCGCGCGATCACCAGTCGGGGGGCCCCGCCTGCCCAGCTCTTCGACACCTCTTCGGCTCCGTTCACGTGTTTCTGGCCAGGGCGTGGTGGAGTGGCCCCATGAGCATCCAAGCACCCCACATCTCACCCCGACCAGAACACGACCAGCCGACCGCCGGACTGAGCCCCTCGCTCGACGGCCTGATCGTCGACTCGCTCCCGCTGCTCGACCACCGAACGAGAATGCGCGCGATCCCGACGAAGCTCGCGCCGCCCGGGCACTACCTCGAGCTCGAGCACGGCGATCGGCGGATGTACGTACCACTCGAGGAGAAGATCACCCACGTGGGCCGCGGCTTCACCGCCGACCTGCGCCTCGAGCAGGTCCACGTGTCCGTCGATCACGCGATTCTCGTCCGCCACGGTCGCCATGTCCGCGTGCTCGACAACCGCAGCTCGAACGGCACCTGGGTCAACGGCCGTCAGATCGTGGCGACCAACCTCAACGACGGCGACGTGCTGCGCGTGGGGCCGGTCGTGATGCGCTACGTAGTCGTCAGCTAGCGCAGCGGCCCCACCCGCTCCGGGCCACCGGGCCCTAGCTGACCGTCAGCTCCGGCCCTTCCTCCTCGGGAGCGGCCACATCCCGCGCCACCAGCGCCGCGTACAGCCCGCCGCGCTCGAGCAGCTCCTCGTGGCTGCCGCGCTCGGCGATCCTTCCGTGGTCGAGCACGACGATCTGATCGGCATCGCGGACGGTCGAGAGCCGGTGGGCGATCGTGATCGTCGTCCGCCCCTCCGCCAGACGCTCGAGCTCGAACTGGATCGCTGCCTCGGTCTGGGTGTCCAGTGAGCTCGTCGCCTCGTCGAGGACCAGCACGGGCGGGTTTCGCAGGATCGTCCGCGCGATCGCCATGCGTTGCTTCTCGCCCCCCGAGAAGCGATAGCCTCGCTCGCCGACGACCGTGTCGTACCCCTCGGGGAGCGAGGCGATCAGGTCGTGGATGTGAGCTGTGCGCGCAGCGTTCTCGATCTCCTGATCCTCCGCTTCGGGGCAGGCGAAGCGGAGGTTCTCGCGCACGCTCGCATGAAACAGGTACGTCTCCTGCGAGACGACCCCCACCGTTTGGGCCAGCGACCGAAGTGACGCGTCCCGCACGTCGACGCCGTCGATCGTAACCCGGCCCTCCTGAGGCTCGTACAGCCGCGCGACCAGGTAGCCGAGCGTGGTCTTCCCGGCGCCGGTCTCCCCGACGATCGCGGTTCGCGTGCCCGCGGGGACGACGAGGTCGACGTCGCGCAGCGTCCAGGACACACGGGGGGTTCCGCCCCCCGTGGACCCCCCATTTCCCGTGGAACCGCCGTCCCCCGTGGTCCCCCCGTCGTAGCGGAAGGAGACCCGCTCGAAGCGAACGTCGCCCAGCAGCTCATCGGTCCGCAGCTCGACCGGATGCTCGGCCTCGACGATGTCGATCGGCAGATCCAGGTACTCGAAGATGCGGTCGAACAGGGCCATCGACGCCTCCACATCCGCGCCCACCCCCAGCAGCTGCTGAATCGGGAACAGCAACCGCGTCGACAGGGTTCCGAACGCAACCGCGGTCCCGACCGAGATGTGACCCAGGAAGCTCTGGCCCGCGAACCAGTACACGATCACCGGCTGGATCGCGAACGTCATCTGGATCGTCGACATCACCCAGCGGCCGGCCATCCGCGAGCGCACCTCGAGATCCGCGATCTCCGCGGACTCGTTCGTGAACCGGTCGGCCAGGTCGCGCCCGCGACCCATCGTCTTGCCGAGCAGGATGCCCGACACCGACAACGACTCGGCCACGAGCGACGAGAGATCGGCCAGGCGGCGCTGCTGCTCGCTTGTGATCCGCCGCCGCACGCGGCCGACGCGGCGCGTGAGGTAGACGAACAGCGGCACGAAGGCCAGCGAAATCACAGCCAGCTGCCAGCTGAGCAGGCACATGGCGACGATCGCGGCGATCACCGTGGTCGCGTTCTGAGCGATCGTTGTGGCGGTGTTCGTCACCACGTTGTCGAGGCCCCCGATGTCGTTCGCGATCCGTGACTGGACCTCCCCGGTCCGCGTGCGCGTGAAGAACGCGAGCGACATTTGCTGAAGACGCCGATATACGGCGGCACGGAGGTCGTGCATCACGCGCTGCCCGATCGAGTTCGAGATGTACGTCTGCCAGACGCTGAACGCGCTGGTCACGATCGTGATCCCGATCATCGCGAGCACGAGGTCGGTGAGCAGGGTCGTCTCGTGCCTGAGGATCCCCTTGTTCAGCACGTCCCGCAGCAGGAACGGGTTGGCCATGCTGATCGCCGAGGAGAACATGATCAGCAGCAGCACCGCGCTCAGGCGAGCGCGGTAGGGCTTGAACAGCCCCGCGATCCGCCGGCCGTCGCGCTCCCGGCTCGGATCCATCAGCTCCGGTGGCTTCTTCCCGGCCCCTCGCAACGAGCGCATCGCGCCCGTGCCGCCCGCGCCGTGTGCGGCGCCGAATCCGCGTCCAGTGAAGCTCATCCACAGTTCATGATGGCAGGGCGATTCGCCGCGCCATACTTGGTTGCCGAATGACCGGAACCGAATTTGGCCTGGCAATTTCGGTGCTGCTGGCTTGCACGGTCGAGGCAGTCGAGGCGCTGACGATCGTGCTCGCTGTGGGGACGACGCGCGATTGGCGCTCGGCGTTCTATGGCGTCGGCGCCGCGGTCCTCGTTCTGGCCGCAATCGTCGGTGCCCTCGGCCCGGCCCTGACGTCGTTGCCGCTGAACGCGCTGCGCGTGGTCGTCGGCGGCCTGCTGCTGGTTTTTGGGCTCCAGTGGCTGCGCAAGGCCGTTCTACGGGCCGCCGGACTGAAGGAGCTCCACGACGAGGAGGCGACATTCGAGGCGGAGACAGCGGCAGCACGTGCCGCGGGCGCGCGAGCGGTCTCCGGGATCGACTACTACGCGTTCGTGGTCTCGTTCAAGGGCGTGCTACTCGAAGGGCTCGAGGTCGCGGTGATCGTGCTCACGTTCGGAGCCAACCAGCACCGGATCGGGCTGGCCGCGGCGTCGGCCGCGGTCGCGGTGGTGCTCGTCGTGCTGGCGGGCGTGGCGGCTCGCGCTCCACTCGCCCGCGTCCCCGAGAACGCGATGAAGTTCGCCGTGGGCGTGATGCTGAGCTCGTTCGGAACCTTCTGGGGAGCCGAGGGCGCGGGCGCCTCCTGGCCGGGCGGCGACGCCGCGCTGCTCGTGCTCGTTCCCGGACTGCTGGCGGTGTCGCTGGCGATGGTGGGCTGGCTGCGGAGCAGCCGCGCCGCACGCGGAGCTGACGCGGCAACGGAGCCCGCATGACCACGGCGATGCGCAGAGCTCTCGCTGGCGTGTGGGACTTCCTGGTCGGCGACGACTGGGTCGCGGCGGCAGGAGTCGTGGTCGGACTCGGCATCACCGCGTTGATCGCGGGCGCGAGCGCGGCCGCGTGGTGGGTGATGCCCGTGATCGTGGTCGGACTGCTGGCACTTTCTTTGCGCCGTGCCACACGCTGAGGGGGATACTCCCGCCATGGACACGTCCGACAGCAGCCCCGAGCTCGACATCGCCGCCACCGATGTGCCACCGCTGACACCCGCCGCGCCTTCTCCGGCGCCGGTCACGCGGACCATGCAGCAGCTACGCCAGGGTGCGAGCCCGTTCCCGCCGATCGCGGACTACGGCTTCCTGTCCGACTGCGAGACCGTCGCGCTGGTCGCGCCGGGTGGCGGCGTGGAGTGGCTGTGCCTGCCGCGCGTCGACTCGCCGAGCGTGTTCGGCGCGATGCTCGACCGAGACGCAGGCTACTTCCGGCTCGGCCCGGCGGGCGTCTCGGTGCCGGCCTCCCGACGCTACCTCCCCGGCACGATGGTGCTCGAGACGAGCTGGGGCACGAAGGAGGGCTGGGTCATCGTCCGTGACGTGCTGCTGATCGGGCCCTGGCACCACGAGCACGAACGCTCGCACACCCACCACCGCGCCCCAACCGACTATGACGCCGACCACGTGCTGCTGCGGACGGTGCGCTGCGTGAACGGCGAGGTCGAGGTGATCCTCGACTGCGAGCCGATGTTCGAATACGGGCGCAAGCCGGCGCGTTGGGAGTACGCCGGCTCCGGCTACCACGAGGGCATCGCGCGCGGCGACGGCGTCGACGTCCAGCTCCGGCTGACGACCGACCTGCGGCTCGGATTCGAGGGAGCCCGGGCCACGGCGCGTCACCGGATGAAGGAGGGCGAGCAGCTCTTCTGCGCGCTGAGCTGGTCAGAGCACGCGCCGCCCCAGAGCTTCGAGGAGGCATATCGCCGGCTTGTCTGGACCGCCCACCACTGGCAGCACTGGCTCGCCCGCGGCAGCTTCCCGGACCATCCGTGGACGACTTATTTGCAGCGAAGTGCGCTGACCCTCAAGGGCCTGACGCACTCACCCTCCGGCGCCCTCCTGGCCGCGGCCACGACCTCGCTGCCCGAGACGCCCCACGGCGAGCGCAACTGGGACTACCGCTACAGCTGGATCCGCGACTCGACGTTCATGCTCTGGGCGCTCTACTCGCTCGGCTTCGACTGGGAGGCGAACGACTTCTTCTACTTCATCGCGGACGTCGCGGAGGGCGCCGAGGACCTACAGGTGATGTACGGCCTCGGCGGCGAGCGCCAGCTCGACGAGCGCGTGCTCTCTCATCTCGACGGCTACGAGGGCGCCCACCCGGTGAGGACCGGCAACGCCGCCTACAAACAGCGCCAGCACGACGTCTGGGGGGCGCTGCTGGACTCCGTCTACCTCCACACCCGCTCGCGCGATTCGCTCGACGAGCGCGTGTGGCCGATCCTCAAGCGCCAGGTCGAGGCGGCGATCGCCAACTGGCGCAAGCCCGACCGCGGCATCTGGGAGGTCCGCGGCGAACCCCAGCACTTCACGTCCTCGAAGATGTTCTGCTGGGTCGCCTGCGACCGCGGCGCGCGGCTGGCGGAGCTCCGGCAGGACGACGAGTACGTCGCCCGCTGGCAGGCCGCTGCCGACGAGATCCACGCCGATATCTGCGAGCGGGGCATCGACGAGCGCGGCGTGTTCGTCCAGCACTACGACACCACCGCGCTCGACGCGTCCCTGCTGCTGATGCCGCTGGTCCGTTTCCTGCCGCCGACCGACGAGCGCATCCGGGCCACGGTGTTTGCGATCGCGGACGAGCTGACCGAACAGGGCCTCGTGCTGCGCTACCGGACCGAGGAGACCGACGATGGGCTCCACGGCCGGGAGGGGACGTTCATGATCTGCTCGTTCTGGCTCGTGGCCGCGCTGATCGAAATAGGTGAGCTCGAGCGAGCGCGCGGCCTGTGCGAGCGGCTGCTCGGATACGCCAGCCCGCTGGGCCTGTACGCCGAAGAGGTGGACGCGCGCACCGGCCGGCACCTGGGCAACTTCCCGCAGGCCTTCACCCACCTGGCGCTGATCAACGCGGTCATGCACGTGATCGGCGCCGAGGACCAGCTCGAGCGCGCCGAGACTCCCTGGCTGTACCGGTGACTACGCCGCCAGGTCGCGGAGCTGCGGCGCGGGCGCCGGTGTCGGCTTCGCCACCGCGCTGAGCTTCGGCTCGCGGGCGGCGAGCGCTCCCCGGAGGCGCGCGAACCCGTACGTCCCGCCGAGCGTCGGGACCCACAGCGCGATCGCGTGATAGAGGACGACGGCCGCGGCCGTTGGCGCTGCTGGAAGGCCGTAGAGCAGCAATGCTCCGAGCAGGCCGCCTTCCAGCACGCCAACGCCGCCGGGGACCGGAAGCAGGTTCGCCAAGTAGCCGACCTGGTAGCCGACGACCAGCGCGAAGATCGGGGCGTGGACACCCACCGCGCGCAGACACGCCCACAGCACAGCGATGTCGAAGACGAGGTAGCCGACGGTCCCGATCAACCGCCAGTTGGGGGTGAACGCGACGGCCTCGCTGTCACGGATCCAGCGGGCGAACCCCGACAGGCGCCGGTGCCGCGCGTCGCCTCCGGCCCACCGTGGCAGCGAAATGAAGAATGCGAGTCCGCCGAACGCGAACGCGGCGGGAATCAGGCCATAGATGAGGCGGTTGTGGATCTCGCCGAGGCCGACCAGGATGCCGAGGCCGGCGAGGCCGAGGACGGCTGCGTTGACCGCGCTCGTGACGAGGAAGATGACTGCGGAGCGATTGGCGATCCGCGACCAGGCAACGCCCCAGGCCCGCATCGCCCAGGCACCGACGGCCAGGCCACCGGCACCACCGACGGGCACGACGGCGCCAAACGCCATCTCCGCCCATGCCAGACGGCGGACGTCACGGGCGGGAGCCCGCGGGAGGACGAGCCGCATCGTCGCGACGTACCCGAGGCATGAGGCAACCTCCAGCCCAACGGCGAGCACCAGCCAGCCGATGCCGGCGTTCGAGGCGCGGCTGATCACATGCCGGAGATCGGGAACCGCGAGGCCGATGCCGAGCAGCATCACGAGCAGACCGGCGGTCCAGATCAGGCCGTTGCGCAGCCGGCGAGCATCGCGCTGGACGCCTGTGCCGCCTGCTTCGCCTGTCTCCACCTGCTGCACCAAAGCAATCCTCTCGTACCGGACGATGCTCTCTACGAAGGATCATATCACTTGACCATGCGCGGCGCCAAGTATTGAGGGGTCAATTATTCTGGTATGAGTTGGAGCGTCGCGGGGGGTTCGCCCCCCGCCCCGGCCCAGCCCGCTCAGGCCCCTCGGCCGGCCCCCGCCCCTCGGCCTCGCCCCGCCCCTCGGCCGGCCCCCCGCCCCTCGGCCGGCCCCCGCCCCTCGGCCTCGCCCCGCCCCGGCCCAGCCCAACGGGCGGCTGTCCCCTACCGCCGCGGCCCCGTCAGGCGAGCCTGACGGGCAGCGTCTTCAGCTGGTTGATGAAGGCCGATTCGGCGTACAGCGGCTTTCCGGCGAGCTGCATGTTGGGGTACCGGGCCACGGTCTCCTCGAACAGGATCTTCAGCTCGAGCCGGGCGAGCGCGGCGCCGAGGCAGAAGTGGCGCCCGCCGGCGCCGAACGCCTGATGCTCGGGATTGCGGGTCACATCGAAGCGGTGCGGGTCCTCGTAGCGGGTCTCGTCGCGATTCGAGGAGACGTACCACATGATCACTTTCTCGCCCTTGCGGATCTTCGTGCCGCCGAGCTCGGTGTCCTCGGTCGCCGTCCGGCGGAAATGGGCAAACGCGGGGAACATCCGCAGCGACTCTTCGACTGCCGAGGGGATCAGCGACGGATCCTCGATCAACAGCCGCCGCTGGTCGGGGTGCTCCATCAGCGCCTGCATGCCGCTGCAGTAGGTGGCCTTGGTCGAGTCGTTGCCGGCCGCGACCAGCAGGAAGAAACCCATCACGATCTCGTGCTCCTCGAGCTTCTGGCCGTCGATCTCCGCGTGCACCAGGATCGACGTGAGATCGTCGGTCGGCTGTTCCCTGCGATGCGCGATCAGCTCCTGGCATCGTGCGAACAGCTCGGGAATGTCCTTGTTCAGGAGTCCTTCCGGGCCCTCCGGGTTCAGGTCGGGATCGCTCGCGCCGAGCATCGAGTTCATCAGGTGCGCCCATGCCTCGTCGTCCTCGGGCGGGGTGCCCATAAAGCTCCCGATCACCCGCGCAACCGCCGGTTGCGCGACCTCCGTAACGAGGTCGCACGTCTCGCGTCCCTCGAGCCGATCGAGCACCTCGGTCACGATCGCTCGGATCCGCGGCTCGTGGGCTGCGATCCGCTTGGGCGTAAACCCGGCCTGGAACAGCTTCTTCAGCCGGTCGTGCTTGGGCGGATCCATCCCGATGAACATCGCCTGGCTCAGCTCGAGCGGGAAAACGGTCATCACCGCGACCACCCCGCCGATCTCGGACGAGTACGTCCTCCAATCGCGGCTGACCATGTGGATGTCATCGGCACGAGTCACCGACCAGAAGCCGTGCTCGGCCGGGAATTCGCTGACGCCGCCACTCCAATGGACCGGGCATTCCGAGCGCATACGGGCGAAAAGCTCGTGGGGCGGGCCTTCGACCCACAGCGGGCGCTCGATCATCCAGATGTCGTCGAGGTTCTCGGGGCCGCGGGCCCCGTTTGCCGGAACCTCCGAGGCTTCACCCGCGGCCGGCCCCGGGCCGTCCGCGCCTCCAAGATCGCCAGTCGTCGATGCCACCCACGCCTCCTCGATCGCGTCCGCCAAGGGGCCGCATCCTACTCCCCGCCTGGCTGGCTGGCCAGCACGGACCGGTCGGGACCGGGGGCGGGGAGTGACGCAGGGCGCGGTGCCGGGCGGGCGCGCGGGGCCGGCGGGCGCGCGGGGCCGGGCGGGCGCGCGGGGCCGGGCGGGCGCGGGGGCGGGCGGGCGCGGGGCCGGCGGGCGCGCGGGGCCGGGCGGGCGCGCGGGGCCGGGCGGGCGCGCGGGGCCTTTACGGATATTTGTGGCCATATTGGCCACAAATATCCGTACTCGGGCCGGGGGGCGGTCAGGCGCGCCGGCGCAGGCGCGAGGCCCTTACGGATATTTGGGCGCATATTGCGCCCAAATATCCAGATTCGACCCGCGGCCGGGGACGCCGCCCGCACCGCGGCCCCGGCGGACCGCGGCCAGGCGACGCACGACCCCGGGGAAGCGCGGACGCGCCCCGGGGCCAACGCGACCGGGCTACATGCCCGGACAGTGATGGGAGCCGCTCGTGCCCGGACGGCTGCCGGCCGGGGGTCGCCCGCCCGGAGCCTTGCTCCCGCTCGGGGGCGCGGTGCTCGGGGGCGCGTGCGAGGGCGTCGTGGCCGTCGTCGCGGTCGTGGTCGTCGCGGTAGTCGAGGCGCTCGACGTTCCGGACGCGCCGCTGGCGATTGCTGCACCACCGCCTGCCACGGCGCCGGTGACGGCCAGCGTCACGACGGCTGTCCTGAGTCGGTGCTGCATCGGTTCACCTCCTTGCTTGTTGACACCCACGACGATCCTCCCCGACTGTCGGAGGGACGTAGGAGAAGGTGAAGAGTTCGAGCGCCTAGCGCTCGGGCTGCTCGGTCGTCAGCGGCGCGTGTCTCGCCGCGTGCGATCTCGAGCGCGCGGTCGAGCCCCGGGCGCGAGCCCAGCTCGACGAACCGCTGGGCGAGCATCCTGATCGGCAGCAGCGGGGCCGACCCAGCCCGGCGCGACCACCCTGCGCGACCGCTTGGCGATCCCGCGCTCGATCGCGTTGATCCCCACCTCGAGCGGCGCCACGCGCGAGAACTTGGCGAACTTGATCTGCTTTGGCCGCCTCGGTCCCGAACCCGCGCGAGGTCATGTCGGTGTCGAGCTCGGCGAAGTACGCCACCCCGACCCGCGCGCCGGAGGAGCGGAGCTCGATCCGCAACGCGTCGGCCAGCGCCTCGACGCCGGCCTTCGACGCGCTGTAGGCGGCCGAGCAGCGGCGGATGCACCGCGGCGGCGAGCGAGGAGATCGCGAGCGCGTAGCCGCGCTCGATGGGCGATGTGCGGTCCGGCGGCGCGCAGCGTGTAGTAGACGCCGAGCAGGTTGACCTCGATCGTGCGCTCGAACATCGCCGGATCCCCGCCGACGATGCGGCACCTGCACGCCCACGCCGGCATTGGCCATCACCACGTCGAGCCCACCGAGCCGCTCGACCGCGGCCTCGACCGCCGCGTCGACCTGCTCGCGGTCGCGCACGTCGCACACGATCGTCGGGGCCTCGCCGCATCGCCGCGCGACCTCGCTCAGCAACTCGGGCTCGAGCCCAGCGAGCGCGACGCGCGCCCCGCGAGAGTGCAGGCGCCGGGCGGTAGCGGCCCCGATCCCGCGCGCCGCGCCCGTGATCAGCACCCTGCGTCCGGTACAGGGTCTCCTTCCCGCGCTCATCGCTCGGGCTGCACGCGCAGCGCGTTGAGGGTCATCGCGAGCATCTCGTAGTGGCCGGTCAACATGCACAGCTCTATCAGTTCCGCGTCCGAGAGCTCCGCCCGCAGACCCGCCCAGAGCTCGTCGGAGATGTCACGCGTGTCGTGAAGCTCGTCGACCGCCCGCAGCAGCAGCACCTGGCGCGCGCCACCAGCCGCCGGCATCGGCGCCGGAGCGCACGCGGGCGACGTCGTCCGCAGAGAGCCCCGACGCGCTGCCCGATCCGCTCGTGGTGGCGCCACTCGTACTCGGAGCCGCACAGGTGCGCGACGCGCAGGATCACGAGCTCGGTGTCCGCCGCGCGGCAGCCGCCCGCGCGGCATCAGCCGGCCGGCGAAGAACAGCCACGGAAGGAACAGCCGCCGGTGACGGGCGAGCGTCGTGAACACGTTCGGTGGGCGGCCGGTCCGCCGTCACGCCTTGCGCCGATCGCGCGAGATCACGGTCGCGATCGAGTCCGATCTCCCGGGGCGAGCCGGGTGGGATCCGGGGTTCGCCCGTCACCGCGAGACCCGCGCGATCGAGACGTGCGTCGTGTACACGGTGGTGCCCGTCGGCGGACCGTCCAGCGGATATTCCTGGACGGTGTTCGACGGGCCGAGCGGCACCGAAATCGTCAGCCGCCCGTACCGCCCGGCCCGCTCGACGACCGTCGTCGACCCGATCGTGATCCTGAAGCGCCGTCCCGGGTGGTAGACCGGAGGCGTCTTGACCGTCGCGCTGCCGCTGCCCTGGAGGGTGAACCCGCCCCGCCACCCCCCGGAGAGCGTGCTGAACTCGTCGCACTGCACGCTGGATCGTCCACCTGCCAGCCGAACGCCGTGTAGCTCGGATCGGCGCTCTCATACGTCACGCTGCTCGGGGCCGGCAGCGGATGCCTGAAGTCGGCCATGATCGGGCCGATCGACCACTGCAGATCGCGCGCCCAGTAGGGCCAGCAGTGCGTGCCCGGTGCCGTAGTCGTCGTAGACGCTCGGGATCCCGAGCGCCTGGAGGCGCTGGTGGAACAGGATCGTCAGCTGCTCCACGCCTCCCTCGATCACGTTCGACCCGCCGTTCGGAAGCCCGCTGTCGAGCGGCCCGGGAAAGCCGTTGCCCGTGTACATGAACAGGTTCATGCCGCGGAGGTTGTTCGCGAGCGTGGTCGGGATCGTGCGCGGCCCAGTTGATCTCCTCGTTCAGGCGATTGCCGAACATCGAGTCGAGCGGCGCGCCGTCGAGGGCGGTCTCGGTGGCGTTGACGATCGGGGTCACGAGCAGCTGCGCCTCGGGTCATAGGCGGTGTCCGGGGCGCCGGAGTAGGCGAGCGCGGTCTCGAACATGTCGGGGTGGCGGGCGGCGTAGCTCATCGAGCAGAAGCCGCCCTGTGAAAGCCCGGCGATCGCCCGGCCGTCGCGGGTCGCGACCGTCCGCAGGTTGTGGTCGATCCACGGGATCAGCTGATCGATGTGGAACGTCTCCCACTCGGGCTGGCCGTAGCGCCCGCCGTTGTACCAGTTCGTACACCAGCCGCCGCCGTTGTCGTCCAGCGCGATGTCTGGCATCACCACGATCAGGCCGAGGCCGGCGGTCGTCTGCTCGGCGCCGCCGACGGTCGTCCAGTCGGCCGCGCCGCCGCTCGTGCCGTGCAGGAGGTAGAGCACCGGATAGCGGCGGTGCGGATGCTGCGGCGTAGCCGGCGGGCAGGAGGATGCGGACGTTGGCCGGGCCCGGCAGCGCCGAGGTCGACACGCTCAGCGCGAGCAGCCGCGAGTCGAGGCTGCGCTCCGAGATGACATGGATGCCGGAAGCGTCGCGAAGCACGGCGCGCAGCACGCGCCGCCGGGCGCGAGCGCCACCACGGATGCCGCTGCGGCCGCGGCGAGCGTCGCGACGCCGCGCGCATCATCGCTCGCTCGCCACCACGCGCCGGACGAGCTCGATGATCGGCTCGCGCAGCCCCGGAAGCTCCCCGATCCGCCCGCTTCCGACCCTGACCGTGACCATCGAGCTCAGCGCCGCGACCAGCGCCTCGCACGCGAATCGGCCGGTCGACCCGGCCTCCGATTGGTTGAAGATCTCCGCCACGAGATCGACGAACCGCTGCTGGAGCTCGATCCGCCGCTGCCGTCGCGCCCGGTCCGGCGCCGTAGGCGTCGATCAGGAACGCCTTCGTGAACGCCGGCTCGGCCGCGAGCGTGTTCAGGTAGGCGTTGAGCACGAGGTCGACTCGCTCGAGCGGTTCGCCCTCGGCGTGGGCGAGCACCGAGCCGAGTATCCGGAGCAGCGTACCGGCCCCCTGATCCAGCGCCGCCAGGAAGCATGACTCCTTGTCGTCGAAATGCTCGTAGAAGGTCTCTCGCGAAACACCGGCGCGGGAGATCACGTCCGCGACGGTGACCCGCGCGAACCCCTTCTCCGCCACCGCCTCGGCCATCGCCCTCAGCATCCGCCCCCGCTGCGAAGCGAGCACCTCCTCGCGCGGGAGGCGATGCCGCCCACGAGGTAGTTGTCGGGCCCGACCCGCCGCCACGTCGCACATTATAGAGAACGCACTTGTTCGCAAAGGGCACGAACCAGACCATTACCTCGGGGGTAATCGACGCGGCTCCCTCCCGGTGGGACCGTGCTCGGCATGACAACCGAAGCCATCACACACCCCGCCGCACCCGGGCTGCTCGCGCGCGCTCGCGCGAGCCGCTGGGTGCCGCTACCGATCGTCCTGGTGGGCACCTTCATGGTCGTCCTGGACTTCTTCATCGTCAACGTCGCGCTGCCGTCGATCGATGCGAACCTCCACACCTCGAGCAGCGCACTTGTCTGGGTCGCGGCCGGCTACGGCCTGACCGCGGCCGTCTTCCTGATCAGCGGCGGCAGGCTGGGAGACCGGTTCGGACGCCGACGGGTCTTCTCGGTCGGGCTCGGGCTGTTCACGCTCGCCTCGGCGGCGTGCGGCATCGCCGCCACCCCCGCGATGCTCGTTCTCGCGCGGCTCGTCCAAGGCGCCGCAGCCTCCTTACTGATGCCGAACGTGCTGTCGATCATCGGCGTCGCCTACACCGGCGAGGATCGGCCGAAGGCACTGTCGGCCTACGCCATGGTGATGGGCGTCGCCGCGGTCGGGGGTCAGCTCATCGGCGGCGGGCTCGTGCAGGCGAACATCGCCGGGCTCGGCTGGCGCAGCTGCTTTCTGATCAACGTCCCGATCGGCCTCGTAGCGCTCGCGCTGACGCCGCGTCTGGTCCCGGAATCGCGGGTCGATGGCGCGCGTAACGTCGAC
Source organism: uncultured Actinomycetes bacterium (assembly GCA_963822725.1). Classification (GTDB taxonomy): domain Bacteria; phylum Actinomycetota; class Thermoleophilia; order Solirubrobacterales; family Solirubrobacteraceae; genus Palsa-465. Next base: position 70,169 of record CAWGIR010000003.1, on the reverse strand, counting down.
CTGGTCGGCACCGCGCTCGTCTCCGCCGGACTGACCGCGATCGTGTTGCCACTGGTCGAGGGCCGGCAGTTCGGATGGCCGACGTGGAGCTGGGTCTCCCTGGGCCTCGCGCCGGTGATCCTGTCGGTGTTCGTCGTCCAGCAGCGCCGGCTGGCCGGGCGCGGCGGCGCCCCGCTGCTCGAGCTCGGCCTGTTCAGGCAGCGCACGTTCAGCGCGGGCCTCCTGACCCAGATGGTCTTCTGGTGCGGCCAGGCCTCGTTCTTCCTCGTGCTGGCGCTCTATCTCCAGCAGGGGCGTGGCCTGAGCGCGCTGCATGCCGGCCTGGTGTTCACGATCCTCGCCGCCACCTACCTGGCGGGTTCCTTTGGAGCCCCCGCACTCACCGTGCGCCTGGGCAGGCGCGTGCTCGCCACCGGAGCGCTGGTGCTGGCCGCCGGTCACGGGCTGCTCCTGGCCGCGGTCGGGGACGTCGGAGTCGGCGGCTCGATCGTTCCCCTGGTCCCCGGGCTGATGCTGATCGGCGCCGGCATGGGCCTTGGAATCGCGCCGCTGACGACGATCATCCTGTCGGACATTCGCCCCGAGCACGCCGGCGCGGCCTCCGGGATGCTCTCGACGATGCAGCAGGTCGGCAACGCGATCGGCGTCGCCGTGATCAGCGTGATCTTCTTTGGCGCGCTGCACTCCGGCTTCGCCCCCGCCTTCCAGCTGAGCCTCGCGGTGCTGGCCGCGATCCTCGTCTCGGCCGCCGCCCTGACCCGGCTGCTGCCCGCCGGAAGGAGCGCGTCATGAGCGTCACTACGCTTCCCCGGATGGATGCCAATCGTGTGGGAACGCTGCTACGGGACTGGAGGGTGCACAGGCGGCTCAGCCAGATGGACCTCGCGCTCGAAGCCGGGATCTCGACGAGGCACCTGAGCTTCGTCGAGACGGGGCGCTCGAAGCCCAGCCAGGAGATGGTGCTGAGGCTCGCCGAGCGGCTCGCCGTGCCGCTCCGCGAGCGCAACCAGCTGCTGCTCGCGGCCGGGTACGCCCCCCAGTACTCCGAGCTGCCGCTGGACGACCCGACGATGGCGCCGGTCCGCGATGCCGTCTCGCGCGTGCTCCAAGGACACGAGCCCTACCCGGCGATCGCCGTCGACGCGAGCTGGAACCTGGTGGCGTCGAACAGCGCACTCGGGGTGCTGCTCGAGGGCGTCTCCGAGGAGCTGCTGAAGCCGCCCGTCAACTGCATGCGCCTGGCGCTCCATCCCGACGGCCTCGCGCCGCGGATCCTGAACCTCGGCGAATGGCGTGCCCACCTGCTTCACCGGCTGGGTCGGCAACTGGCGCTGTCAGACGACCCGCGGCTGCGCGAGATCCAGGAGGAGCTCGAGTCATATCCCGACCCGGACAACCCCCCCGGCCATCCGGGCCCGGACGGCGAGGAGTCGTACGCCGACGAGAGCGGGGAGATCATGGTCGAGCTGAAGCTCGCGGCCCCGGACGGCCGCGAGCTTCGCTTCTTCAGCACCGTGACCACGTTCGGCACAGCGCTCGATATCACGATGTCCGAGCTCTCGATCGAGGCGTTCTTCCCCGCCGACCCCGCCACGGCGCAGGCGCTGAGCGCGGAGATGGCGCTGGACTAGGTGGCCTCGAGCGCCCGGGCCGCCGCCACCACTCCGCGCTCGGGGAGCGCCAGCCCGGCGAGCGCCCCGAACAGGGAGAGCGCCGCGGACACCGCGAGCGCCGGGCCGAACCCGTCGCTGAACGAACTCGGCGAGAGGTAGCTCCCCGACCCGGTGAACACGGCGACCGCGATCGCCAGCCCGAGCGCCCCGCCCAGCTGGCGCATCATCGAGAACGTCCCCGAGGCCTTTCCGATCTCCGCGGGCGAGACACCGCTGACGGTGGCGTTCTGTGCCGCGGGAATCGCGGTGGCGATCCCGACGCCGGCCAGGATCAGCGGCGCCACCATGTGGGCATAGGGCAGCCCCGCCCGCGTCTCGAGCGCTACCCACGTGAACCCCGCCGCCTGCATCAACAGGCCGGCGACGATCAGCGGCCGCTCTCCGATCCGGTCGACCAGCGCCCCGGACAGCGGCGCTACCAGCATCACGGTTCCAGTCCATGGCACCAGCTCGAGGCCTGCGCGCAGCGGCGAGGAGCCGAGCGCCGTCTGGAGGAACTGGGCCATGAAGAACACGGCGCTGAAGAGGGCTCCGGACAGCAGCAGCGTTGACGCATTGCCGACGGCGAAGCGCCGCGAGCGGAAGAGCCGCATCGGCAGCATCGGCTCGCGGGCGCGTAGCTCCCACAGAACGAACAGCACGGACAGCAGGACCCCGGCGGCAAGCGGCGTGAGCACCTCGCCGCTCCCCCACCCGGCTGTGTTGCCCCGCACCAGGGCCCACACGAGCCCCAGCGCCGCGCCCGTGACCAGTGCTAGCCCGGGGGCGTCAAGTGCCGCGCTCGGGCCACGGCTCTCGGCGATCCGCGCCAGCACCAGCGGGATCGCGGCCAGTCCGATCGGCACGTTCAACCAGAAGATCCACTGCCATGCCAGGCCCTGCGTCACCGCCCCGCCGACGACCGGGCCTGCCACGACCGCCAGACCGGTGATCGCGCCGTAGACCCCGAGCGCCGAGCCTCGCCGCTCGGGCGGAAAGGCCGCACTCAGGAGCGCGAGCGAGGCAGGCGCGATGATCGCGGCGCCCGCGCCCTGGACGGCGCGAAACGCGATCAGCCAGCCGACATCCGTGGACATCGCGCAGGCGGCCGACGCCGCCGAGAACAAGACCAGTCCAGTGACGAACAAGCGCCTGCGGCCGAACCGGTCCCCCAGCGCCGCGCCGCTCATCAAGAGCACGGCGAAGGTGAGCCCATACGCGTTCACGGTCCACTCGAGCTGGCTGATCGACGCGTGCAGGTGCACCCGCATCGTCGAGAGTGCGGTCGAGACCACCGTCACGTCGAGAGCGACCATCAGCGAGGCGATCGCCGTCGTTACAAGAACCCATCTCTGCTTCGAAGTCATCGTGTCCTCCTCGAGTTGTGCCGACTGGAGGTGCAGACGCGACGCTCGGCGAGAATTCACCGATGAGTTTCGGCGGCCGGCGGTGTCTAACCAGGTGATGACTCACGCCATGATCAGCCGTGCCCGCGCCGGGGACGAGGAGGCGTTCCGCGAGCTCACCAACTCATATCGGCGTGAGCTGGAAGTTCACTGCTACCGCATCCTCGGGTCCATACAGGACGCCGAGGACCTGCTCCAGGAGACTCTGTTGGCTGCATGGAGAGGACTCGACCGCTTTGAGCAGCGCTCGTCGCTGCGCACCTGGCTGTACCGGATCGCCACCAACCGCTGCCTGAACGCGTTACGCGGTTCGGAGGCCCGCCGGGTGGACGCCCGGACCGATCTTCCCGCGCCCACGCGCATGAGCGAGCCGCTGTGGCTCGAGCCGTATCCGGACACGATGCTCGAAGGGATCGCGGACCTCACACCCGGTCCCGACGCGCGCTACGAGACCAAGGAGTCGATCGCGCTCGCGTTCGTCGCCGGTCTCCAGCACCTCCCCCCGCGCCAGCGCGCGGTGCTCGTGCTCCGGGACGTGCTCGGCTTCCCCGCGACGGAGGTCGCCGCGATGCTCGACACAAGTGAGTCGTCTGTCAACAGCGCGCTTCAGCGCGCCCGCGCGACGCTCGATGCCCGGGTGCCGGCCAAGCGCGAGCAGGCCCCCCTACCGCGCTCGGCGCGCGAACGCGAGCTGCTCGGACGGTTCGCCGAGGCGTTCGAGGGCGGCGACGTCGAGGGCATCGTCGAGCTGCTGACCGACGATGCGCTCCTGACGATGCCGCCGCAGCCGCTCGAGTACGAGGGGCCCGAGGCGATCGCCGCCTTCCTCTCAAACCGTTTCGCCACGATCGCCGGCCGGCGCGCCAGGTGCGTGTGGACGCGCGCGAACGGCCAGCCCGCATTCGGCCACTACATCGAGGACGCCCACGCCCCGGTGCTTCGCTACGCAGGCGTAGTCGTGCTGACGCTCGCAGGCGACCGCGTCACACAGCTGACCCGGTTCGGCGACACCGCGATTCTGCCGCTGTTCGGCCTGCCGCGGACGCTGCCGGAGTGAGTAGATTTCGGGGCCGCGGATGCGCCCCGTTCTGCACTGCTTCGCGGTTTGCACTGCCTGCTGCGTCGTGACGGCGCCGGCCATGGCGGCAGCAAGCGCCCAAACACGGGTCCCCACTGGGAGGCTGGACGTGCGCACCGAGTTCAGCCAGGCCTTCGACCGGATCATGTACGCAAGGCCGGAGACGCTCGTGCGGGGCGTCGCGCCGGACGGCGCAAACGGCGTCAACGCGCAGTGGGAGCACGGCAGCGGCCCGGGGATGTACATCGAGGAGCAGCGACACGGCGAGGAAGCGATCATGGCCGGGGTGATCGACCACCGTCCGGCAGTGTGGCGGCTCGGGCTGCGCGAGTTCCAATGGGGCTTCGCCCACGAGGGACCGGGCGGGGACTTCCCCTCGACGCAGGATCGGTTCCATTCAACCTCGTTCTTCGTCGAGGGAGTCGCTCACCTGATCCTGGTCCTGAGGACCGCCGCGAACTCGGGCATCGCGCTCCCGCGCCACCTGCTTCCGCCGCTCGAGTCGTTCCTGCCTCGCCTGCATGCCGCGGCAGGCTGGATGGCCAGCCCCGCCGTATGGACCACCGGTCTGGCGGACGACGCTCCGTACACCCACCGCCGGTTCCTGGTCGCGTCCGCGGTTGGGCTCACAGGCGAGCTGACCCGTGACCCGGAGTTGCTGAGCCGCGGTCGGGAGGCGCTCATGCTCGGCATCCGGGCACAGCGGCCGGGCGGCGTCGACCCCGAGCTGGGCGGCCACGATTCCTCATATCAGGCACGCGGCCTGGTGTATGCAGAGCAGTATCTCGCCTGGATCCCGGGCGCCCCTCGATCGCTTCGCCGGGCGATCGCCCGCGGGCTCAGGTGGGAGCGGACGAGGATCCGGCCGTCCGGGCGGGTGAGCATCGCGGGCAACACGCGGGTGAACGGGCGCATGGTCGACCACAACGGGCCGAAGAAGGTCGCGTACGCGATGGTCGCTCGGGCGCTCGCCTGGTGGGGCCTTGCCGAGCACGTTCCGGCGGACGTCACGCTTGGCGCTCGGGTGGCCGCCTGGGGCGCTGCCCACCCCGCGCAGGTCGGGATCTGACGCGCCCCCACCAGGGGGGCGGCCTAGCGCTCGCGCGCGTCCAGCAGGCTGAACCGAAGCGCCTGAAGGGGCTGCAGATATACACGCCAGCGCGTGTTGCAGCGCGGGCAGGCGCACTCGAGCGACTGGTCATAGCCATCGTCGAACGCGGCGCTCCACTGCACATCCTCGCTGCGAAGGCACAGCGGGCACGCGAGCGACGCGGTCACAAGCGAGTCCGGGTCGTTGCTCCGGAAGCGAGCGGTGTCCGCGAGTAGCGCCATTCACTGAGCATGCCCGGCAATCGCCGTTCCCACAAGAAGAACCCCCCGGGTGGGGGGCGCAATTGTGGCCTCGGCCGGGCGGCTACGGGCCGGCCGCGAGTTCGTCGATCAGCCCCGCGAGCCGCAGCAGCAGATCGGGCACGAACACGCGCTCGTCCCCTGGCAGCCCGGCGAAGAATTCGCGCTGGCGCGAGCGCAGCCATGCGTCCTCGCTGCAGAGCACCTCCCGGCCGGTCGGGGTAAGCGTCACGGTCACCCCGCGCCGGTCGTCGATGGAGCGCCGGCGCTCAACGATCCCTCTGCGCTCCAGCGCGTCCAGAATCCTGGTCGCGGTCGGCGGCGCGATCCCAGCGTGGCCGGCGAGCTCCCGGACCCGGGCGCCGTGATTGGAAGACGCCAGCGGCTGAAGCAGCCCGTACTGGGACAGCGTCAGCCCACGATCGCGCTCCAGGGACGACGCGCCGCGCGCGCGACGGACCGCCTGAGCGTAGGTGTCGAACGCCTCCAGGAATTCGTCGACTGAGGGAGCTTCGGCCGGTGACACGGTAATCCCCACGCGATAACCGTAGCATGCTACTGTTTAGCAAGCTAATTAAATTGTGACCGTAGGCTCCTGCCACGGCCATCCGGATTCCGGAGCACCGCCATGTTCCACAACATCCTCGTCAGCATCGATGGCTCTCCCCACGCCGAGCAGGCGCTGAGCCAGGCGATCGACATCGCCGTCGCCGGACGCTCGCGACTGACGCTCCTGACCGCCGTTCGCCACTGCCCCTCGTGGGCCTACAGCCCCGTGAGCGCCGCCGCCGCCGAGCAGCTGAGCGCCGACTTCGAGAAGGAGGCAAAGCAGGTCATGCACGACGCGGTCGCCCGCGTACCGCAGGAGGTGCCGGTCACCAAGATCCTCACCCACAAGCCCATCCGCCAAGCGCTGCTCGAGCGGATCAAGTGCGGTGAGTACGACCTGCTCGTGATGGGCTCCCGCGGTCGCGGCGGCGTCAAAGCGTCGCTGCTCGGGAGCGTCAGCCATTACGCGCTCAATCACAGCCCGATCCCCGTCCTGATCGTCCACACCCCTGATGAGCGGCCCTCGGATGAAACTGTGCGTCAGACGACAGAAACATCCGACGCCCCGGGCCTGACCGCGACGCCCGCCGCGCCGCCGCCCCCCGCGCCGGCGTGAGCGAGACCGCGCGCCGCGCGGCTATCGTCCACTAAGTGCGCCTTTCGGTCCTCGATCAATCACCGATCCCGGAGGGCTCGACCGGCGCCGACGCCCTCCACAACACAATCGATCTCGCCGTCCTCTCCGATCAGCTCGGCTACCACCGCTACTGGGTCGCCGAGCACCACGGCGGACCGATGCTGGCGAGTCCGAGCCCCGAGGCGCTGATCGGGCCGATCGCGGCGGCCACCGACCGGATCCGGGTCGGCTCGGGCGGTGTGATGCTGCCGCACTACAGCCCATTCAAGGTGGCCGAGACCTTCACCGTGCTGGCCGGCCTGTACCCCGGACGGATCGACCTCGGCCTCGGCCGAGCGTCCGGCACCGATCCGCTGACGACGTTCGCCCTGCAGCGTGACCGGCGGCAGGCCTCGCCGGACGACTTCCCCCAGCAGCTGGCGGAGCTGCTCGCCTACCTCGACGACAGCCTCCCCGCGGACCACCCGTTCGCGCGGCTCGCCTCCATGCTCCCCGGACGGCCCGAGCTCCCGGTCCCCTGGTTGCTCGGCTCCTCGCCGCAGAGCGCGATCTGGGCCGGCCAGCTCGGGCTGCGCTACGCGTTCGCCGACTTCATCAACCCGGGGAACGGCGAGATCGCGGCCGAGTATCGCCGCCGCTTCAGGCCGGAGCGGGACATCAGGTCGCCGGTCACCGCTGTCGGGGCGTGGGTGATCTGCGCCGAGACCGACGAGGAGGCGCAACGGCTCGCGGCGAGCAGCAGGATGACGCTGACGCTGCTTCGCCGCGGACAGCTGATCCCGGTACCGCCGCCGGAAAAGGCGCTCGCGTTCCTGGAGTCGGAGGGCAAGCCCGTCAACGGCGCGCTTCCCGGTCGTCGCGGGATCATCGGCTCGCCGGAGCGGGTCCGAGCTGGGCTCGAGCGCCTGGCCGAGGAGTACGGCGCCGATGAGGTGATCGTGGTGACGATCACGCACGACCATGCCGCACGCAGGCGCTCGTACGAGCTCCTGGCGGAGGCGGTGGGGCTGAAGCCGGAGAGGCAGTCTCCATCTCTCACATCCGCTCGCAGCGCCACGTTGTAAACGGCATGAGATACACGACCATCGACAGTCCCATCGGCGAGCTCCTGCTCGCCGGCGACGAGGGCGGCCTCGCCCGTCTGCACATGTCTCCGTTCTGGATCGACCGTGATTGGGAGCCCGACGAAGACCACTTCGATGAAGTGCGCGAGCAGCTCGGCGAGTACTTCGCGGGGCAGCGGCGGCAGTTCGACCTCCCGCTGGCGCTGGCCGGGAATCCGTTCGAGCTCGCCGTGTGGGAGGCGCTGCGAGCGATTCCCTATGGCGAGACCGTCAGCTACGGGCACATCGCCCGGGAGATCGGCCACCCCCACGCCCCCCGAGCGGTGGGCGTCGCGAACGGCCGCAACCCCGTGGCCCTGATCGTGCCCTGCCACCGCGTGATCGGAGCCGACGGGAGCCTGACGGGCTACGGCGGCGGCCTCGAGCGGAAGCGGTTCTTGCTCGATCTCGAGGCGGGCGTACTGCCGCTGACCGCGTAGCACGCACCGACGCCCGGAGCCGCCCACTGCCGCTGACCGCTTAGCGCCTCCGCGCGCAGGGCAAGATATGCAGCATGCTGCAGACGCCCGGTCGCTCCCTCCAGCTGGGTGCGCGGCTGGCTCCGATCGGAGTCGCCTATGCGTTCGTCGTGACGATGATCGGCACGACGCTGCCCACGCCGCTGTACCCGATCTACGAGAAGCGCTTCGGCTTCTCCGCGCTGATCGTCACCGTCGTGTTCGCGACGTACGCCGTCGGGGTGATCTCGGCGCTCGTGCTAGTGGGCCAGCGCTCCGACCAGGTCGGGCGCAGGGCGGTGCTGATCCCCGGACTGGCGGTGGCGGCGGCCAGCTCGGTCATTTTCCTGCTCGCCGACGGGTTGCCCCTGCTGTTCGTGGGGAGGTTCCTGTCAGGCCTCTCGGCCGGCGTTTTCACCGGCACGGCGACCGCGGCACTGGTCGACTTCGCCCCCGCTGAACAGCGGGCCCGCGCGACGCTGATCGCCGCGGTCGCAAACATCGGCGGCCTCGGCATCGGACCGCTGCTGGCAGGCGTGCTGGCGCAGCTGGTCGCTGACCCGCTGCGGGTCCCGTACGCGGTCCACCTGGCGCTGCTGGTTCCGGCGGCGGCGGCGATCTGGTTCATGCCCGAGCCCGTCGAGGGGGCGGAGCGGGGCGTGCCGCTCCGGATCCAGCGCCTCAGCGTCCCACGCGAGGTACGCCCCACGTTCGTCCGCGCGGCGGCCGCGTCGTTCGCCGGCTTCGCGGTGACCGGACTGTTCACCGCCGTTGCCCCTTCGTTCCTAGGCGAACTGCTGAGGCAACACAGCCACGTGCTCATTGGAGGCGTCGTCTGCGCCGTGTTCGAAGCATCGATCGTCGGCCAGCTGATGCTCGAGCGAATCGACGCCGAGCGGGCGATGCCGCTCGGCTGTGCCGTGATGGTGGCGGGCATGGGTCTGATCGCTTGGAGCATCGCCGCCAGCTCGCTGGGACTGCTGATCGCGGGTGGGGTGATCGCCGGGGTGGGGATGGGTGCGAGCTTCCGCGCCGGGCTGGCGGGCGTCAATCGCGAGAGCCCGCCGGAGCGCCGGGGAGAGGTGGCCTCGGCCTTCTTCGTGATCGCCTACCTCGCGTTGGTGATTCCGATCGTCGGCGTCGGGCTGGTGAGCCAGGGCACCGGGCTGCGGACGGCCGGCCTGATCTTCTCCGGCCTGGTAGCGGCGATCGCGTTCGCGGTTCTGCTCAGCCTCGCAGGGCGGCTGCGGCCGGGCGGGCTCGATGGCCCGCCCTAGAAACCGCCCGGCTCGATCGCCCCTTGATTACTTACGTCCCAGGACTTTTGTGTCTGCCTGGGTGGCGCGACACTCCCGACCGCCGGGACTGGCCGCCTGCCCACAGGGGGCCGGCGCGTGGCCCGACTGGGCAACGCTTCACCCTGGCCGAGTAGGCAATCCGCCGGACGGCGAAGTTTAGCCGGGCGGTCGCTCAGGCGACAGCGACCCGGCGCTGCTCCGCACTCGCCAGCCCGCGCGCGTGCAGCAGCTCGGCGATCTGGACCGCATTCGTCGCCGCGCCCTTGCGGAGGTTGTCCCCCACCACCCACATGTTCAGATGCATCTCGCCTCCGGCGCCGAGGTCGTGCCGGATCCGGCCGACGAACACCTCGTCTCGCTCGGCGCCGTCGATCGCCGTCGGGTAGCCCGCATTCTTGGGGTCATCGACGACGATGATCCCGGGCGCGTGCTCGAGAAGCTCCCGGGCCCGTTGCGCGGTGATCGGCTCGCGCGTGCGGATGCGGATCGACTCCGAGTGCCCGGTGACCACCGGCACGCGGACGCAAGTCGCCGTGATCCGCAGCTCGTCCTCCCCCACGCCGAGGATCTTGCGCGTCTCTTCCATCATCTTGCGCTCCTCGGTCGTGTAGCCACTGTCGTCTTTGAACGTCTCGACGTGCGGAAGCGCATTGAACGCGATCTGGTGTGGGTAGACGCTCGGGGCCGGGGGCTCTGAGCCGTGCAGCAGCATGTGCGTCTGATTCTCGAGCTCCTCCACCGCGGCCCGGCCCGTCCCCGAGACCGACTGATAGGTGGAGACGACGATCTCCTCGATCGGCGACTCGCGATGAATGGGATTGAGCGCGACGACCATCGCCATCGTCGAGCAGTTCGGGCTCGAGATGATCCCGAGGCCGCCCGGGCCCAACGCCTGCTCGACGGCGTCCGGGTTGATCTCCGGCACGACCAGCGGCACCTGCGGGTTCATCCGCCACTGGCTCGTCTTGTCGATCACGACCGCGCCGCGTTCGGCGAAGCGGGGCGCCCACTGCGCGCTCACCGACCCGCCGGCGGCCGAGAACACCAGGTCGAAGTCGTCCTCTGCCAGCGCCCTGCACGCCACCGGCTCCCCCCGGAACGAGACCTCCTTGCCCACCGAGCGCTCGCTGGCAAACGGCACCAGCTCGCGGATCGGAAGCGTGCGCTCTCCGAGCACCTGGAGCACCTTCTGACCGACGTTGCCGGTCGCGCCGACGATCGCCACGCGATAGGACACGGCTCCATTCTTGCAGTCCGTCCGCGGCGCGCCCTACGGTCGCGCCCCCGTGCAACAACAATGGCTCGAGCAGCTCAATCCTGAGCAGCGCGCCGCCGCGACGCACCCGGACGGCCCGCTGCTGGTCCTCGCCGGCGCGGGGACGGGAAAGACGATGACGCTGTCAGCGCGCGTTGCGTGGCTGATCGCTCAGGGGACGGCCCCCGAGCGGCTCATGTTGCTGACGTTCACCCGCCGGGCCGCCCGGGAGATGCTCCAGCGCGTGCGCACGATGTCCGGCACGCCGGCCGGCCGGGCCGGCGTCCTCGGCGGCACGTTTCATTCGATCGCTCATCGCTTCGTGCGCCTGCACGCGAGCTCGCTCGGTCTCGACTCGGGCTTCGCCGTACTCGACGCGGGCGACGCAGCCGACGTCCTCGATCTGATCCGCGAGGAGCAGGGCCACGCGAAGGAGAAGCGACGCTTTCCGCGCCCCAGCACGCTGCTTGACATCTACTCCCGCACGGTCAATTTCCACCGGCCGCTGAACGAGATCGTCACCGAGGCCTTTCCCTGGTGCGAGGACCACATCGAAGCGATGGCCGCGATCTTCAAGGCCTACACGGCACGCAAGCGATCGCTCGGCGCGCTGGACCTCGACGACCTGCTCGTCTATTGGCGTGCCCTGGCCTCCGATGACGTCATCGGACCGACGATCGAGGACGGGTTCGATCACGTCCTGATCGACGAGTACCAGGACGTCAACGGGCTCCAGGTCGAGATCGTCCGCGCGCTGCGCAGCACGCGGCGCGAGCTGACCGTGGTCGGCGACGACCTGCAGGCGATCTACGGCTGGCGCGCGGCATCGGCCGAGCACATCCTCGATTTCCCGTCCCACTTCCCGGACGCGACCACCGTGATGCTCGAGCGCAACTACCGCGCCACGCAGCCGCTGCTGGAGACCGCCAACGCGCTCGCCTCCGAGGCCACGCGCGCGTACCGGAAGCGCCTCCACACCGAGCGCGAGCGCGGCCACCCGCCGCAGCTGGTCTTCTGCCGTGACGCCCCCGCCGAGGCGGTCGAGATCTGCGAGCGCGTGCTCGAGGCACGCGAGCAGGGAATCGACCTCCGCCGCCAGGCGGTGCTGATGCGGACATCACACGACTCGGATCTGCTCGAGCTCGAGCTCGCTCGGCGCCAGATCCCGTTCGTCAAGTACGGGGGCCTCAAGTACCTGGAGGCGGCGCACGTCAAGGACCTGATCGCGTTCTTCCGCCTGCTCGACGGCCGCCGCAACGAGCTCGCCTGGTTCAGGGTGCTGCAGCTGCTGGACGGCGTCGGGCCGGTGACCGCGCGCAAGGTGGTGGACGCGCTGCTCGCGGGCCGGCCGGCTCGCCTCCCGGATGGCGCGCCGGCGCTGATCACCGCCCTCGAGACCGCCCGCTCCCAGCGCACCGCCGGCGAGCAGGCCGAGACGCTCCGGGACGCGATCGCACCGCTGATCGAGAACCGCTACCCCGACGGCGGCCTGCGCCTGAAGGATCTGGACCAGCTGGTGGCTGCGGCGCGCGAGTGCACGACCGATCTCGGGCACTTCACCTCCGAGCTGTCGCTCGATCCGCCGCAGTCAAGCCAGGACCTGGCCGGACCTCCCCACCTCGACGAGGACTGGCTCGTGCTCTCGACCGTCCATTCCGCCAAGGGCCTCGAGTGGGAGGCCGTGCACGTGCTTGCGCTCTACGACGGCAACTTCCCGGCCGACATGGCGTGCGGCTCGGCGGAGTCGATCGAGGAGGAGCGGCGGCTGCTGTACGTGGCGGTGACGCGCGCCAGGCGGCAGCTCCGCCTGTACGTGCCGGTCCGCTACTACCACCGCCCGAACGGGATCGACGACGCGTATGGATACGGCAAGCCCTCGCGCTTTCTGACCGCGGCGGTGCAGCGCACGTGCGAGACGGTCCGGCTGGACGAGCCGATTGCGCCGCCCGCCGGTGAACCTGCTCCGCGCCGGATCAGCGTGTCGGTCGACGCGCTGTTCGGCTGAGAACGCGGTCCCCACCCGACGTGAGGCACGTTTCTGCCCATATAGGGCAGAAACGTGCCTCGTGTGCCCGTTCGAGCCAGCTCACGGCCCGCCGCCGCTCCCGCCCGGGAGTCGGCCCGGGCCGCCGCCGAAGCCTCCGAATCCCGGCCCACCGCCGCCACCCGATCCGCTCAGCCGGCCCGCCCAGACCGCCTTGGCGCCGAGGTCCCCGGTGTGGAAGACGAAGTAGCCGCAGGCAATCGCGAGCGCGACGAGCACCGTACGGAGGCCGATCAGCAGCCGCGGGCGTGCCAGGTCGCGGTCGATTGCCCGATGCCCGGTCGGTCTGCCGGCCGCCACCCGGTGCGCGAGCAAGGTCAGAATCACCACAGCCGTGAACGCGATCATCAACAGACGCAAGATGTCCGCGGCGTGCGCGTGGCGGGCGACCAGCGCGGATGGCCCGAAGCCGCCGTTCAAGTGCAGAGCGTCGCGGAGCGCCGAGCCCGCCCCGGTCGTCAGCACCGTCCCCGCGAGCGCCGCGACCGTGACCGTCGCCAGGGCGGCGCCCGAACGGGCGAACCAAGCAGGGTGCACGACGAGCACCAGCGCCCAGAGGACCGCAACGGGGATCAGCACCACCGGCACGTGCAGGAACAGCGGGTGGGCCGGGAGCCCGCTGTAGATCGTCGTGATCCGAATCGGGATCAGGGCGAGGCTCACGACGGCGAGCAGCGCCAGGGTCAACTCGGCTCGCAGCCACGGCCGCGCCGGTCCTCCAAGCGTGTGGCTCGACTCGGTCGCCACGGGGCCGCAGTCTCACCAGTGGGAGTAAAAGCGAGCTAAGAGCGACGGTCGGTGTTCAGCTGATCGCACTCGAGAGACGCTCGAGCATCTCGCCGTAGATCCGCCGCAGCCCGAGCGGCGCGAACAGCCGCTCGAAGAAGCCGCCGATTCCGCTCCCGCCCACCCAGGAGGCCTCGACCGTGACCCCGGTGCCGTCGCCTGCCTCGGCCACCGTCAACGTGCACACGAACGAGGACAGCTCGTCGCGCTCGACCAGACGACCCTCGGCCTCCTCCGCCTTCAAACGGAAGTCGCGCTCGGTCGGGCCCGACTTGAAGTGGTAGCTGAACACCGTCCCCGCGCCCTCGCCGCCCTCCTCGACGCGATAGCGGCTGTAGGCATCCGGCAGGATCGAGGCGCGGGACTGGCTGTAGTCGCGCAGGAACTGGAGCACCCGCTCCGGCGGGGCGCCGATCGTGCGGGTGGCGCTCGCGGTGATCTGGGCCATCGCGCGGATTCTGTCATCGGCGGGCCGGCGCCGCGCTCCCGCTCCCCGTTCGCCATGATTCGCGCGATGCTCGCCGTCTACGCCTCGGCCATCGACCGCGACGACCCACTCAAGGGACTTCGCATCGACGAGCGCCCGGAGCCCGAACCGGCCGACGCCTGGGCGACCGTCACCGTCAAGGCCGCGTCCCTGAACCACCACGACCTGTGGTCGCTGCGCGGCGTCGGGCTCCCTGAGGAGCGCCTGCCGATGACCCTCGGATGCGACGCGGCCGGGCTCGACGAGGAGGGCAACGAGGTGGTCGTCCATTCGGTGATCTCCGAGGACTCCTGGCGCGGCGACGAGACGTTCGACCCGCGCCGCTCGATCCTCTCGGAGCGACACCAGGGGACGTTCGCCGACCGAGTTGCCGTCCCGCGCCGCAACCTGATCCCAAAGCCGTCCGAGCTGTCATTCGAGCAGGCGGCCTGCCTCCCGACCGCCTGGCTGACCGCCTACCGCATGCTGTTCACCCGGGGCCAGGTCAGGCCGGGTCAGACCGTGCTCGTCCAAGGGGCGAGCGGCGGCCTATCGACTGCGCTCGTGGTGCTGGCGCACGCCGCCGGGATCCGCGTGTGGGTCACGGGGCGCTCTGAGAAGGGCCGGGCGGAGGCGCTGTCGCTGGGCGCCGATCAGGCCTTCGAGACCGGCGCGCGGCTGCCCGAGCGCGTCGACGCGGTGATGGAGAGCGTCGGCAAGGCCACCTGGGCTCACTCGGTGCGCTCGCTCAAGCCGGGCGGGACGATCGTGATCTCGGGCGCCACGACCGGCGACGCCGTCGCCCGCCGAGCTGAGCCGGATCTTCTTCCTGCAGCTCTCGGTGGTGGGCTCGACGATGGGGACGCGCGACGAGCTCGAGCGGCTGATCCGCCTGTGCGTGGAGAAGGACGTGCGGCCCGTGATCGACAGGACGCTCCCGCTCGAGGACGCCCGCGACGGATTCGAGGCGATGCTCGCCGGCGAGATGGTCGGGAAGATCGTCTTTACGCGCTGAACAGCCGCGGGTCGGCGGTCGCGATCCCGTGCACGCCGAGGGAGCGCAGCACCTCGATCGCGCGCCGCTCGTTCACCGTCCACGCGTACAGCAGCCCGCGGCGGTCGATCACGTCCTCGAGCAGCCACGGATCGATCAGCCGGTGCTGCGCCATCACCGCATCCCAGCGTCGCGAGTGAAGACCCGCCAGCACCTGCTGGCGCCAGTTGCGCCAGCGGCGGCTGACGCGGGCGATCCGCCCCCCGATCGAGATCCCCACGCGCGCCCGAGGCTCGAGCGAGCGGATCCGGTCGAGCACCGCCGGCACCTGCGAGGAGATCACGGTGCGCTTGATGAGACCGGCGCCGCGCAGCGCATCGAGCAGCGCGCTCTCGCACCCGACGTGCTTGACATCCACGTTGAGGTCGATTCCCCGGAACCCGCGGCCGCAGAGGTGGTCGAGCGCATCTTGGAGCCGGACGTTGCGCCCGCGCCGGGCATGGAACAGCGTGTGGGCCAGCACCAGCTCCCGGTCCCAAGCGCGGACGTCGAACTCCACCACGTCAACCCCGATCTCACGCGCCACGTCGAAGGACGCGAGCGTGTTGGCCGGAGCTAGTGCACTGGCGCCCCCGTGCCCGATCCGTTGACATAAATATGCCCGCACGGCCTCTAAACGATGACACGTCGACCGGCGCGAGGATGCAGGTGGCCCGCACGATCTCCCCGACACGCCGGGCGATCGGCCCAGACGGCGCCGCCTACGTCGGGGCGATCGGAGGCCTCGAGGGGCTGCGCTGATCGCTGAAGCGCTCGGCCAGCTCCCGCACAACGGCCCGCGCCTCCGCCCCCAGCCTGCGGACGATCTCCCCGGCGGGCCGCTCCTCGGCCAGCTCGTGCGCCTGGCCCGCCCAGAGGTTGAACGACTCGGCGTCGCCTCGGAGGCGGGCGGCGGCCCGCAGCGAGCTCGTCGCGTGATGGATCTCCGGGTAGGCCACCGGCGCGGCGTCCGAGTGCTCGTCCAGGAAGCGATTGACCATCCCCCGCGCGGTCCGGCCTGTGAAGGCGCGCGTGAGGCGGGTGGGTATCGGCTCTCTGAGCAGGTCCCGCTGGGCCTGCGTCGTACCCGCCTCCGGCGCGAGCATCAGCGCCGTGCCAACCTGCGCGGCGGCCGCTCCGGCGCACAGCACGGCAGCCACCGATTGACCGTCCGCGATCCCCCCGCGGCGACCAGCGGGATCGAGACCTTGCTCTCGGCCACGCGCAGCAGCGCCACCAGACCCCAGGCGCCCGCGCCCCGGTCGTCGCTGAAACCACCGCGATGCCCGCCGGCCTCGATCCCCTGCACCACGAGGGCGTCGGCGCCGAGCCGCTCCGCGTGCTCGGATTCCTCGACGTTCGTGACCGTTACCCAGACCGCGATCCCGCAGTCCCGCAGCGAGGCGACCTCATCCCCGGTGGGGCATCCGAACGTGAACGACGCTACGGCGGGCCGCCGCTGGCGCAACAGCGCCAGCTTCGCTTCCCAGTCGTCGTCCTCGAAGCGGGGCTCGCCGAGCTCGGCGTCCTGCCGCGCCGCCTCCGGCGCCAGCTGCTCGAGGTAGGCGCGAACCTGCTGGGGATCCGCGGGCCTCGCGCTCGGGACGAACACGTTGACGCCGAACGGCTTGTCAGTACTGGCGCGGACCGCCTCGATCTCCTCCCCGACCGCAGCCGCTGTCTTGTACCCAGCCGCCACAAAGCCCAGGCCGCCCGCCTCGCAGACCGCGATCGCCAGCTCCGGCGTCGATGGGCCGCCGGCCAGCGGGGCCTGGACGATCGGCTCGGGCAGCTCGCGGGGGTCGAACACCTCAACGCAAACGGTAGCCCCCGGGCGCCTCGGCTATCTATTGTCTGGTCGGATGCACGCGATCGTGATCGAACGCAACGGCGGGCCCGAGGTCCTCGAGTACCGCGACGTCCCGGACCCGACGCCGTCCGAAGCGCAGGTGCTGGTGGACGTCGAGGCCTCCGGGATCAACTACCGCGACGTCTACGAGCGAGAAGGCCGCGGCAACTACGGCGGCGGCGTTCCCCGGATCGTGGGGGTCGAAGGCTGTGGACGGATTGCCGACAGCGGCGAGCGCGTCGCGTGGGTGGCGGTGCCCGGAAGCTATGCCGAGCGGGTCGCGGCGGATCGCGACCGGCTCGTGCCGGTGCCGGACGGGGTCTCCTCCGAGGTGGCCGCGGCGGCGCTGCTGCAGGGAATGACCGCGCACTTTCTGGCCAGCGACTCCTACCCGATCCAGGACGGCGATTGGGTGGTCGTCCACGCGGCCGCGGGCGGCGTCGGGCTGCTGCTCACGCAGATCGCCAAGCTTCGGGGAGGACGCGTGATCGCGACGACCTCCTCGCAAGAGAAGGCTTCGCTGGCCCGCGAGGCAGGCGCCGATGAGGTGACCGGGTACGAGGACTTCGCCGCGCGCGTTCAGGAGATCACCGGCGGAGCGGGCGCCGCGGCCGTATACGACGGCGTCGGCAGGACGACCTTCCTGGAGGGGCTGCGAGCCCTGCGCCCCACGGGGCGGATGATCCTCTACGGCGCCGCGAGCGGCCAGCCCGATCCGCTCGACCTGGCGACGCTCGCCCCGGCGGGCTCGCTGTACGTCCAGCGACCGACGCTCAACACCTACACCCGCACGCCCGAGCTCCTGCGCGAGCGTGCCACGGCAGTGCTCGAGCTGATCGCCGACGACAAGCTCTCCGTGCGGATCGGCCACCGCTATCCGCTGGGCGAGGCCCGCCGGGCGCACGAGGACCTCGAGGCACGGCGGACGACCGGCAAGCTGCTGCTGGCCCCTTGACCGGATCGGCGGCGTAAGCTGCCGTGCGGGATGAGGGTGTTGACGATCGGATTGGCGTGCGGGCTGGCCGCGCTGTCGCTGGCGGGGGCCGCTCAGGGAGCTCCGACGCTCCCCACCAACGATCCGTTCTACAGCTACTCCGGCTCGCTCTCCCCGATCGCGCCGGGCACGGTGCTGCGTACCCGAAGCGTCTCGATCCAGGACGCGGGCCTCAGCGTCCCGTTGAGCGCGACCCAGGTCCTGTATCGCACGACCGGCGAGCTCGGACAGCCGACCGTCACCGTCGCGACGATCATCCGGCCCGTAACCGGGACCCTCCTGCCGACGAAGCTCGTCTCCTACCAGACCGCCTACGACGCCCTCGGCCCGGTGTGCGATCCCTCATACACGCTCCAGGGTGGAAACCCGGGCTACACCACGGCTGTAGCCGAGGAGCAGCTGATCGCGGCCTACGTCGCCGCCGGGGACGCGGTGGTCGTTCCGGACTACGAGGGCGTCCATCTCGACTGGGGGGCTGGGCAGGAGTCGGGCTACGGCACGCTCGATGGCATCCGCGCCGCGGAACGCTCGCTCGGACTCTCCGCGTCGAGCACGCCGGTGGCGATGGTCGGCTACTCGGGCGGCTCGATCGCGACCGAGTTCGCCTCCGAGCTGGCTCCCAGCTACGCCAGGGAGCTGAACATCGTCGGGGTGGCGGAGGGCGGCGTTCCGGTCGACTTCGCCCACAACCTGAACTACATCGACGGCAGCCAGGGATGGTCGGGCGTGATCCCGGCGGTGCTGGTCGGAGTGGGCCGGGCATTCGGAATCAACATCGGGCAGTACGAGTCCGCCTATGGCCAGAAGGTCGCAGCGCAGGTCGCGAACGAATGCATCAACAACTTCTTCGGCAACTACCCGGGGCTGAGGGTCCAGCAGCTGGTCAAGCCGGCATACACGAACATCCTCGGCGTGCCGCTGATCGCTGGGATCACCAACCACCTGATCATGGGCACGGCCGGGACGCCCACAGGGCCGCTGTTCATCGGCGTCGGCAACGCCGACGGCACGGGCGACGGGGTGATGGTGGCGAGCGATGTGGAGGCGCTCGCCCACGGCTACTGCCAGCGCGGGGTATCGGTCCAGTTCAACGCATACAAGGGCGACGACCACACCGCCGCGGCGATCCCGTTCGAGGAGGGCGCGCTCACGTTCCTCACCCAGCGCTTGAACGGGCTGTCGGTCGCGAACGGGTGCAGCTCGATCGGGACGGGCAATTCGCTGGCCCCGCTGCCGGTCCCGTCGCTGAAGCTCCGCTACGCGGGCCGCGAGACGGCGGGCCCGCGGGGTCGTGATCTACCTGCGCGCGACGCCGGAGCCGCTCGACGCCCTGGTGCTGAAGCTGTGGCATCGCGGCAGAGTCGTCGACAAGCTCTCGCTCCCGAGCATCACGACCACGGCCCGCCGGCTCGTGCTGCGGGTGAGACGGCGGATGCCCCGCGCGGGGCGCTACACGATCGTCGTCTCGCAGGCTGGGGATCCCCTCCTGCGGCGGCGGTTCAGGCTGCGCTAGCTGCGGCGGCGGAGGCGCTCCTGCTCCCGAGCGCGTCCTCGCGATCCCGAGCGCGTCCTCGCGATCGCCCCTGGCGTTCGAAAGCGTGGAGGCGCCGCGGCGTTTGGGCACGCTAGGGCGGCTATTTCGCCCTGGCGTTCCAAAGCGTCGAGGTGCCGCGGCGTTTTGGAACGCTAGGGCCAGATAATCGCCCTGGCGTTCCAAAGCTCGCCGCGCCAGCCGCGCTTTGGAACGCTATGGCGAACCGGCGGAGGGGTGCAGCAGCGGAACAACGCCGCGCCACCCCGCGCGGAGCACCTCGAGCAGCGACGGGGGCGTGACGACGGCGGCCCGACCGCCCGGTGGGCGCACGACGCGGTTCGCGTACCCGCCGGGGGTCCAGCGCAGGAGCCGAACGCCCTGCACCAGCCACGGGACCCCATCGTGCAGCACGAACGCGCCGTCCGGGAGCGTCGCGATCCGCTCGCTGTGGACCCGATGGCGGCGGGTGGCTGGGTCGACCCGCTCTTCGTGCAGCCGCGCGTCGGTCTCCTCAGCGCTCCCAAGCCCGAGAATCCGTTGAAAGCGGTTGTAGTCCTCACGGCGGCAGAGCGCGCACGGCCGGTGACCGGCGGCGAACGCCGTCGCCTCATCGAGGAAGAACAGCTCCGTGAACCGCCCCGGCTGCATCAGCGCCCCGCGGTGCCAGCCGCGGAACCGCAGCCGGCAGGCGATCCAGCGCCCGCCGTTGTAGCGGCGGCGAATCCGGCCGTGCTCGTCGTGCAGGCAACCGCGGTTGGCGTACACCAGGCCCCTCGCTGGGGTCGTGATCAGCTCGCCGAGAGGCGTTACGCGGTTCTGCAGCGGCACGCCCGCCCCCGCCAGGCGGCTTACGCCGCCTGACGAAGCGCGGCCAACTCGGGGGTCCGAGCCAGCCGGCGAAGACCCTGCTCCTCGAGCTGTCGGGCGCGCTCGGCGGAGATGCCGAGCTCCTTGCCCGCCTGTCCGAGTGTCCGGGGCTCATCCCCTGCCAGCCCGAAGCGAAGCCGGATCACGTTGCGCTCGTTCTCGGGTAGCCGCTCGACGACCTCGCTCAGCTGCTCACCCACCTGCGCATCCGCGACTTCCTCCATCGGCCCGGGGCGATCGCTCGCGAGCAGATCCCCGAGCGGGGTCTCGCCCTCGTCGTCGACGCCCTGGTCGAGGCTGGTGAGGCTTCGAGCCAGCTCGCGCAGCTCGCGGACCTCCTCGATCGGGAACTCCGCCACGTCGGCGAGCTCCTCGTCGGTCGGCTCTCGGGACAATTTCGTCGCGAGGTCGGTCTCGAGCTTGCGCAGCTTGGTCTGGCGCTGCGCGACATGCACCGGGACGCGAATCGTGCGGCCGGTGTTCTGCAGCCCGCGCTGGATCGCCTGGCGGATCCAGAGCGTTCCGTACGTGGAGAACTTGAATCCGCGCCGCCAGTCGAACTTCTCGACTGCGCGGATCAGGCCGAGCATCCCCTCCTGGACGAGATCGCCCATCTCGAGACCGAGGCCCTGGTAACGGCGCGCCTGGGAGACGACGAGCCGGAGGTTGGAGTTGATCATCTGCTCCTTGGCCTCGAGGTCGCCCGTCTCGATCCGCTTTGCGAGCTCGACCTCCTCGGCCGCGGTCAGGAGCGGATGCACGCGCGCCTGCTCGAAGAACACCTCGAGCGACTCGCGTACGCGGCCCTGATCACGGTCATCGGCACGCGCGGCCGGGTTCACCGTCGCGCGGCGCCGCTGGCGCTTATTCGAGGACGTCGCCGTAGCCGGCCTCTTCCGAGCCCGGCTCCCGCGCGCTTCCTTGTTTTCGTGCTGGTCGCCACGCGCCCTCTTCGAGGGTCCCGCGCGACGACTGTTCTCAAACTTGTTCAGGACTTTCTCCGATAGTACGTGAATCCAATTGTTCGTTGAGTATAGCACTTGTTCGACGTTTGTCGAACGTCGTCCGGACGGCCTTGAGCCGCCGCCGGGCGCGCCTTTCGGCGCGCTGTCGTGCCGACCTGAGCTGCCCGTCGCGGCGCGCCTGGCGCCTGGGCGACAGCGCCAGCTCTGTGATCCATGTATCGACTACCCATTCCGCGGTCATTACGCTGCCTCCGAGTACGCAGGTTCAGCTGCAACGCCCTCGTCCTCGGTGCCGATGCTCAGCCGCACTCCCTGGAGCACCAGCAGCCCGATCAGCAGCCCCGCCCCCGCGATGCTGGCCGAGATCACCCACGCGAGGTGATATCCGCCCGTGAGCGCCGCGGCGTGCGTGGAGCCGCTCGCCAGAAGGTGGCCCGTGCGCGTGGTCGAGAGCGTCGCCAGGACGGCCAGCCCGAGCGCGCCGCCGACCTGCATCGTCGTGTTGACGAGTCCGGACGCGAGTCCCGAGTCGGTTGCGGTCGCGCCTGACATCGACAGCGTCATCAGCGACGGGAACGAGAGCCCGGCGCCGACTCCGAGCAGGAGCATCGAGGGCAGCAGGTCGGTGGCATACGTCGCGTTGACGGGCGCCCGCGCCAGCCAGGCCAGCCCGACCACCAACAGCCCAGGCCCGGCAGCAGCGTGGCCTTGGGGCCGAAGCGGTTGTTCAGCCGCGCGGAGAAACCGAGCGACAGCACGCCGATCCCGAGGCTGACCGGCAGGAACGCGACACCGGTGCCGATCGCGCTGTAGCCGAGCACGTGCTGCATGAACAGCACGCCCAGGAAGAACATCCCGAACAGGCCGGCGACCATCAGCAGCTGGACCGCGTTGGCGCCTGAGACGTTGCGCGAGCGGAACATCCGCAGCGGAATCAGGGGCTCACGGGCGACCGATTCCCGCCACACGAACGCCGCCAGCAACGCCAGCTGCGCCGCCGCCGAATCCGAGCGTGTGGGCCGAACCCCAGCCGAAGTCCGAGGCCTTGACGATCGTGTACACGGCCAGCATCAGCGCGCTGGTGACGAGCGCGGCGCCGGAGACGTCAACGCCGCGGTGCAGGCCGGGCACCTCGCCGTCCCGCTCGACCAGGCGTGAGGCGAACACCGCTGTGACCACGCCGATCGGAAGGTTGATGAAGAAGATCCAGTGCCAGTTGATCAGCTGGGTCACGACGCCGCCCAGCAACAGGCCGAGCGAGGCGCCGGCCGAGGCGACGAAGCTGTAGACGCCGATCGCCTTCCCCTGCTCCGCCGGCTCCGGGAACATCGTCACGACCATCCCCAGGATCACGGCCGAGGTCAGCGCGCCGCCGACGCCCTGGATGAAGCGGGCGGCGATCAGCATGCCCTGGCTCTGCGAGAGCCCGCAGGCCAGCGACGCGAGCGTGAACAGCGCCAGCCCGACCATGAACACGCGCTTTCGCCCGATCAGGTCGCCGAGGCGGCCGGCCAGCAGCAGCAGTCCACCGAACGTGATCAGGTAGGCGTTGACGACCCACGCCAGGTTGGGCTGGGAGAAGTGCAGGTCGCGCTGAATTGACGGCAGCGCAACATTCACGACGGTCGAGTCGAGGATGATCATCAGCATCCCGACGCACAGGACCACGAGGGCGATCCAACGGCTGCGTGCGGTCTGCGTAACCCCTCCGGTCTCAGTCATTTTGGCTCCCATCCATTTGGTTTCGGATCGGAACTATATCAGATCGTCCCGTACAAGACGATCATGAATGTATTGATAATTGCTCGGGGCGCGCATGCGCGCCCCGACCGGCGGCGCATGCGCCGCCGGGGCCGGCGCACATGTGCGCCGGCCTACACGTTGATGGGGGCCTAGGCCCGGGGCTCTCGCCGCCGGACGCCCTTGCAGGCGCTCGGCTCTGAGAGGCGGTTGTTGACGAGCTCGCAGAGGCCCGTCGAGCAGCGTCTGTCCGTCCGCGTCCTTCAGCGAGGCGAGCACGTCCGCCTGGACGCGCTTGGCGACCTCGTCGGCCTCCGCGACCTTCCGCTCGCCGGCCTTGGTCACCTCGACGACGCGAGCGCGCCGATCGTTCGGAGAGGAGACGCGGCGGGCCAGGCCCGCGGCCTCGAGCTCGTCGAGCGTGACGACCATCGTCGTCTTGTCGACGCCGACCAGCTCGGCCAGTTGCTTCTGCGTGTGCGATCCGGTCATCGCCGCTGCAAGCACGGAGTGGCCGCGAGGCGTGATCCCGAGCGGCTCAAACGCCCCGGCGAGCTCGCTCGCGAGCGCATAATGCGCTTGGGTGAGGAGCCAGTTGAGGTTGCCCCTGAGACAGTCGGGGCATTCCTCGAGCTCCACAGGGATTACTTGCATGTCAGCGATTGCGCCCATTTGCTGGAATCTTAGCAGCGGTCGTCCTGTCCATAGATTATTTCGTTCGAGACTATTTCGCGCGTTTCGCTCACCCCCACCGCCCGCCTAGCCCGCTACGAGGAGGCGTTCGCGAACCTCGAGGCGCCGTTCGCGTTCATCGACATGGACGCGATGTGGTCCAACTCGGAGGACATGCTGAGACGCGCCGGAAGCAAGCCGATCAGGGTCGCGTCCAAGTCTCTGCGCTGCCGGCCCTTGCTGCAGGCGGTTTTCGCCGCCGACACCCGCTACCGCGGCCTCATGAACTTCACGCTGCCCGAGGCGCTGTGGCTCCACAGCCTGGGATTCAACGACCAGCTGGTCGCCTACCCAACGGCCGACCGGTCCGCGCTGGAGGTCCTGGCCGAGCTGCCACCCGAGACCGCGCCGGTGATCATGGTCGACTCGGTCGAGCATCTGGACCTGGTCGAGGCCGCGGTCGGGACGGCGGCGGGCCCGATCCGCGTGTGTCTGGACTTCGATGCCTCGCTGTGGCTCGGCGGTCAGCTGGTGAAGCTCGGGCCGAAGCGGACGCCTGTGCACGCGCCCGATCAGGCCCGTCGGCTGGCGGAGGAGATCGCGCGCCGGCGCGGGTTCAAGCTCGTGGGGATGATGTGCTACGAGGGGCACATCGCGGGCTTCGGGGACTTGGTACCCGGCAATCCGCTGAAGACGCTCGTGGTCAGGCGGATGCAACGAGCCTCGTACGAAGAGCTCCGGGAGCGGCGGGCGAAGGCCGTCGCCGAGGTCTCCGACATAACCCGGCTCGAGTTCGTCAACGCCGGTGGGACCGGCGATCTGGAGCGCGTGGCGGGCGAGGCGGCGATCACCGAGGCGACCGCGGGATCGGGCTTCTACGCCCCGACGCTGTTCGACACCTATTCGGCATTCCGCCTCGAGCCCGCGGCGATCTTCGTCCAGCCGGTCTCGCGACGGCCTGGAAAGGGAGTCGTGACCGCGCTCGGCGGGGGCTATCTGGCCTCCGGTCCGGGGGGCAAGGACAGGATGCCCAGCCCATATCTGCCCGAGGGCCTGAAGCTCGACGCGATGGAGGGAACCGGCGAGGTCCAGACGCCGCTGCGCGGCAAGGCGGCCGACACGCTGCGGGTCGGCGATCGGGTGTATTTCCGCCACGCCAAGGCGGGCGAGCTGTGCGAGCGCTTCGACCGGCTGTACCTCGTGCGCGGGAAGCAGGTCGTCGACGAGGTGCCGACCTACCGCGGCGAGGGGAAGACGTTCCTCTAGCGGGGGCCGAAGCCCAGCGTCTCGCGGAGCCAGGCGGCCGCCTCCTCCGCGTGCGCGGGGTCGATCTGGTGCCCGCCGCCGTGCTCCCGGTACACGACCTCCAGCCCGCAGTCGCTCAACAGATCCCGGGCGCTGCGGCCGAAGTCGATCGCGATCACCGGATCCAGGCGGCCATGCGAGATGAACGCGCGCAGCCCGGCCCGGTCGGTCAGCGACGGTGGCCAGTCCGGGACCTTGGGGATGAAGCCCGAGAACGCCAGCAGGCCGGCCGGGATCGGCCGCTCGCGCGTCAGCCCCAGCGCGTAGGTCATCGCGGTGCCCATCGAGAAGCCACCGAGCACCGTTTGCTCGGGGGTCATCCCGGTTCGCTCCCAGAGCGAGTCATGGAAGCGCGCCAGCGCGGCGTGGGCGGCCCAGAAGGTGTCGTGATCGGGGAACCCGACTCGCTGCACCGCGTACCAGTGATACCCGGGCGCGGCGGGGACCTGCAGCGGCGCCCGGGGCGTCACGATGTGCAGCCTGCGCTCGGGATCGAGGTAGTCGGATAGACCGAGCAGGTCGTGCTCGTCGGTACCGCGGCCGTGGTGGAGAACCAGCATCCCCGCCGCCTCGGCCGCGGCTGGGCGCTCTGCGTAGATCAGGTCGGTCATCGGAGATTTGACCCTACCCACTTGACAGCATCGTCAATGTAGGTGGGGCATGTCTCCCATCTCTCGCGGATTCACGGGCCGCAGACGGCCGGTCGCCGATCCCTCCCGCGTGCCTCCCGGTCAGTACGTCACCGCCGACTTCCCGGTGCTCTCGGCGGGGCCCACTCCCCACACCTCGCTCGACGACTGGACGTTCCTGATCAGTGGGGCGGTGGATCAACCGGTGTCCTTCACCTGGGAGGAGTTCCTCGCGCTGCCCGCCGAGACCCCGACCGTCGACATCCACTGCGTGACGAAGTGGTCGAAGCTGGATACGAGCTGGAAGGGAGTGTCTGTCGACACGCTGCTCGAGCGAGTCGATTCGACCGCCGAGTACGTAGTCATATGGTCGGACGGTGGCTACACGACCAATCTCCCGCTTGAGGACGTCACCGACGGCAAGGCCTGGGTCGCATACGAGTACGGGGGCGAGCCACTCGATCCCGAACACGGCGGACCGGCGCGGCTGCTCGTCCCACATCTGTACTTCTGGAAGAGCGCCAAATGGGTGCGCGGGCTGACGCTGAGGGAGGATGACGAGCCCGGGTTCTGGGAGACCTACGGCTACCACAATCGCGGGGACCCGTGGCTCGAGCAGCGCTACCAGGGCGACTGACCTGGCAGCTCGGCCGGGTGCTGGAGGTGAAGCCCGAGACGGCCCGGACCAAGAGCATCGCGCTCGAGCTGCCCGAGTGGCCGGGGCATCGAGCCGGCCAGCATGTCGACATCCGCCTGACTGCGGAGGACGGCTATCAGGCGCAGCGCAGCTACTCGATCGCCTCGGGACCGGAGGATCCGGAGCTGCTGCTGACGGTGGAGCGGCTCGACGACGGCGAGGTGTCGCCTTATCTGGCCGACGAGCTGCGCCCCGGGGACGAGCTCGAGCTCCGCGGTCCGATTGGGGGTTACTTCGTATGGGAGGCGTCGTCGGGCGGGCCGCTGCTGATGGTCGCGGGCGGGTCGGGCGTCGTGCCGTTCCGCGCGATGCTCCGCCACCGGGCCGCCGCAGGCAGCGACGCGCCGGTCAGGCTCCTGTACTCGTCGCGCTCGCTCGGCGAGGTGATCTACCGGGACGAGCTCCAGGGTTTCGGGGACGCCGTCCGCCTGACGCTGACCCGCGAGTGGCCCGAGGATTGGGCCGGCCATCACGGCCGCGTCGACGCCGTCCTCCTGAACGACGTCGGCTGGCCGCCGTCCGAGGAGCCGCTGGTCTACATCTGCGGACCGACCGGTTTCGTCGAGGCGGCCGCGGAGGCCCTGGTTGAGAACGGGCATGAGCCGGGGCGGATCAAGACCGAACGCTTTGGACCGACGGGGAGCTGACCGATGGACGCGCTCGACGGAAACTCAATCGCGGGCGAGCTGCTCGGGCATTTCGGGGTTGAGATGACGACAGCGGTCGGGGCATGCGGGCATTGCGGTGCGGTCTGGCAGATCGCGGAGCTGGCGGTCTACGGCCGGCCTCCCGGCGCGATCGTCCGTTGCCGGAGCTGCGACGGAGTCGTGATCGCCGTGGTCATCGCCCGGGAGCAGACGCTGGTCAACTTCGACAAATTCGAGCTGCGGGAGGCGCCTGCCGGGGGATAGGCTCCCTTCGACATGCCGACCGACCTCACGGTGGTGCTGACGGACGAGCCCGGCGAGCTCGCGAAGCTCGGCGACGCCACCGGCGAGGCCGGGGTCAACATCCAGGGGATGTGCGCATTCACGGGCGAGGGGCGCGGCATCATCCACGTCCTGGTGGACGACAACGCCGCCGGGCGCGCGGTCGAGGCGCTCGAGGACGCGGGAATGGGCGTGGCGGACCAGCGCGAGGTGCTCGTGGTCGACATCGAGGACAGGCCCGGGACGCTGGGCGAGATGGCGCTCGAGCTGGCGGAGGCGGGCGTCAACATCGAGCTGCTGTACACGACCTACGGCGGCGTCAGGGTCGTGATCGCGACCGATGACCTGGACAGCGCCCGGGCGGCGCTGGCCTAGCGCCAGCGGCCGATCCGCTCGCGCGCCTCGTCCATCGCCGCCGTGCGCAGCATCGCTTGCTGCTCGGCCTGGAGGCCCTCGGCGAACGTCCGCTCGAAGCTGCCGGCAAGCAGGGCACGGATCTCGGCGTAGGCCGCCTTGGGTCGCGCCGCGAGCGCGCGCGCCGCGCGTTCCGCCTCCGCGTCGACCTCCTGCTCGGGCAGTGCGGCCGTGACGAGCCCCCACTCCGCGGACTCGGCGCCGGTGATCGCCCCCGGGCTGAGCAGCAGTTGCCGGGCGCGCTGGAGGCCGACCAGGCGCGGCAGCCACCAGGTGCTGCCACCGTCGCCGCTCAGGCCGAGCTCCAGAAACCCGGTGGCGAGCTTGACATCGTCCGAGACGATCGAGACGTCGGCGACCCAGAGCAGTCCGAGCGCGCCGCCCGCCACCGAGCCCTTTGCCGCGACGACGACGGGCACCGGTAGCTCGGCGAGCCGAATGAGCGTCTCGTGGTACAGACCGACCATCGGCTCGAGCTCCTCAGGAAGGCGGTCCGTCCGCGCGCCGAGGTATTGGAGATCGCCGCCGACGCTGAACGCCGGACCCTCCGCGCGGATCAGGAGCGCCCGCGCGTCGTCCACCCGCTGCACCGCGGCAGCCAGCGCCTCAACCATCGCGGGGTCGATCGCGTTGCGGGCGTCGGCCCGGACCAGCGTCAGGCGCGCGATCGCGTCCTCGACGGCGAACGCGACGCGATCGCTCACGCTTCCAGCGCCGCGGCCCAGGCCGCCGTGTCGGTCAGATGCCAGAGGTGCGCGAGCCTGCCTTCCCTCGCCGTCCACAGGTGCACGAGGTTCGCCTCGAATTCGCGACCCGTCGCGCGTGCGGTCCCGACGTAGCGGCCGAGCACGAGCAGCCGGTCTCCCGCGCATGGGATCCAGGCAGACGCCTCCGGCCGCACCCGAAACGCACCTCCGAGCGCCCACCATGCCTTCTCGATCATCTCCTCCGCGCTTCGGATCTGCCGGCTCGTGTCCACCACCGGCATGCCCTGCGCGAACTCCGCCTCGAAGTCCGCTGCCATCAATTCGAGCAGGAGGGCGCGGTCGCCCTTCGCCAGCGCGGCATACAGCTGCTCGACGAGCTCCGCGATCCGCGGCTCGTCCCTGAAGCGGAGCGCGGATGGGTCTAGCAGCGGGTGAAGCGCTCCCTCCGGAAGCCACGAGAGCGTCTCGAGCTCGAGCGCGTCCAGGTAGCCGACATGACCGGTCTTCAGGTCCTCGATCCGCAACCGAGGACCGTTACCGCGCTCGTCGACGGCCAGTTGGACGGCCGCAAACTCATTCTCGACGGTCTCCATCTAAGCGCCCCCGATCCGCTGCGCGCTCTGCGCCCAGTAGCGGTCGCGCACCGCCCTGCGGAGCACCTTTCCCAGCGGCGATTTCGGCAGCTCCGTGACGAACTCCACCGAGGTCACCTTCTTCACCGAGCCCACCTTGGCGCGGCAGTGCTCGATCAGCTCGTCCTCGGACGCCGCCGCGTCGGGATCGAGGACGACGACGGCCTTCGGCGTCTCGCCCCACTTCTCGTGCGGCACCCCGACCACGCACGCCTCGGCCACGGCGGGATGCTCGATCAGGGCTACCTCGAGCTCGGCGGGCCAGATGTTGTACCCGCCCGAGATGATCATGTCCTCCTTGCGGTCGACGAGGAACACGAATCCTTCTTCGTCGCGGTAGCCCATGTCACGGGTGCGGATGCTGCCGTCCGCGAGCGTCCGGGCCGCGGTTCCGTCGGGGTCGTTCCACTGGCCCCACATCTGCCCCGGCGTCCGCGCCGCGATTTCCCCCACCTCGTTAACGGGCAGCTCCGCACCGTCATCGTCGACGATCCTCAGGGCCGTGTTCGGCGTGGGGCGGCCAACCGAGCGAGGTCTGTCGAGATGCTGGTGGGGCAGCAGCATCGTCAGCGGCCAGGCCTCACTCTGGGCGTACCACTGGTGAAGCACGCCGCCGCCGAGAAGCTCGATCGCCTGGTGCATCGTCTTCTCGCTGATCGGCGCCGCGGCGTAGGTCAGCGCCTGCAGGCTCGAGAGGTCGCGCGAGGAGGCGTCCGGATGCGCGACCAGGGCCTGGATCATCGTCGGGACCATCAGCGTGATCGTCGGGCGCTGGGTCTCGATCAGCTCCAGCGCCCTACCGGGCTCGAATGCCTCCATCACCACGACCCGCCCCCCGACCTGGAGCATCGGCCACAGGAACACGACCGCGGCGTGGGTCAGCGGCCCCGCCGCGAGGTAACCGCTTCGCTCGTCGATCTGCGGCGTGACCCAGCGGAACTCATCCCCGCCCCGCAGCCACGCCGAGACGGTATGGGCGATTCCCTTGGGGCGGCCGGTCGTGCCCGCGGAGAAGCGGATCACGTGGAAGTCCTCCGGCGATTGTCTCGTTCCGGGATCGGACGCGGGCGCTCGCGCCAAGAGCTCTTCGTAGCGCGAGCCCGGCCCGCCGCCGTAGACGATCACGTGCTCGGCGTCGAGCCCCTCCGCGAGCGACTCGTGAACGATCAGCGCCCGGGCGTCGACCAGGTCCAGCAGATACGAGTTGACCTCCGCAGTCTGGTGCGCATACAGGGCGCTTCGCACGAAGCCGCCGAGCGCGATTCCCGCCACCTGTTCCACGGTCTCCGGACCGTTCGGCCCGAGCACGGCGACGCGGTCGCCCTGCATCAGGCCCAGTCCGGCGAGCGCGTTGGCGAGGCGACAGGCCCGCTCGAACAGCCGGCCGTATGTCTGCTCGTGGCCCGCGCACCACACCGCCACGTTGCGGGCATAGGAGCGGGCGGAGCGGCGGAGGAGGGTCCCGAAATCCATCAGGGGTCGGCCACTAGATCAGAAATGAGAGCGTGTCCAGCGGGCGGTCGTTGTTGACGAGGAACACGTGCTTGCGGAGCATCCGGAGCTGATCGTCGTCCCCCCGCCGGAGGCCGTACTCGACCCGTCCCGCCCACAGCGTGATCCCGCGCTCGCGTGATTCGTAGACCACGAAGTTGGCTCCCACGCGCAGGGGATCTCCGTCCTCCAGGAGCTCCACGTTCGACACGACGCGCCGGACCCGCGGCAAGGGGGTCGCCGCGTGACGCTTGCCGGTCTTGAACTGCTTGATCCGGGTGGCGATCCGGGAGCGGTTGTCGTAGATCACCGACATCTGCGTCTCCGGGTCGGCGTCGTCGGATCCGTACGGCACCCAGTAAACGCCGTCGTCAGTCCACAGCGACTCCCACTGGTCATAGGCGTGTTCGTCGGCGAACCGCGCTTCGCGGTAGATGAACTGCTCGAGCTCCCTGAGCACGTCGACCCCCGTCGCGCTCACGAGCCCATCACCTCCCGGTAGTGATGCCAGATGCCCCGCTGGCTGACCTCGTCGGTCGCGTCGCCCACCGTGTACCCATTCTCGCTGCGCTCGCGGTGAAGGCCGCGCTTGAGCACCAGCCATTCGGGCTCGCGCGCCCCCACTCCCCGCTGGTTTCGCTCGTACATCTCCGAGTCGTCGGCCAGCAGCAGCCCGGCCGGCCCCACCGAGCCGATCGTCTGCTGCAGCAGCCGCCGGTTCATCTCCCGCCCGCCCTTGAGCTGGACCGCGGTCACGTGCTGGATCGTCTGGTCGACCGTGAGCGGCTGGAGGACGAACAGCTGGATCTCGGCGATGAACAGGTTGGGGAACACCATCACGTGCGGCGAGCCGTCGATCAGGATCTCGCGCGCCTGGTCGGCGCCGTACGCCTCCTCCATCGCCCTCACGTACTCGGGAACTCGATCGGCCGTTGTCCCGAACCACCCGAGCGGCCGCCCGCGCCGCCGGAACTCGGGCCGCAGGTCCTGCTCGCCGTGGCCGCCCCCGAGGTCGATATTCAATGCCGTCGACTTCTCGCCGTAGAGATCGCCGATCCCGCTCTGCGCGACGCTGAAGATCGAGGCGTGGACGAACTGGGGGTGGTAGCCGTCCGTCTCGTTCTCGAGCAGCATCTTCCAGTTGGCCTTGACCCGATGCTTGACCCACCCGGCGGTCACCTCAACCTCATTGACCGGCGAGAGCCGCGCCAGCCGGTCGAAGGCCTCGGCCGCCGCCCCGAGGTGCTCGTGCAGCGAGGGGCCGTCGGCAGCGAACGACCCGAACACGAAGCCGTGGACCGACTCCACGCGCGGGACGCGCCCCAGCCCCAGCTCCGATTTCAGCTCGGTCCCGCCGTAACCCGAGTTGAACGGATAGCCCAAGAGCTTGCCGGTGTTCGAGAACGTCCAGCCGTGATACGGACAGCGGAACGCGCTGGAGTTCCCCCGCTCGGCGTCGCAGACCATGTTGGCCCGGTGCGAGCAGCGGTTCAGCAGCAGGTGGACTTCCCCGGCCTTGTCGCGGGACATGATCACCTGCTGGGGGCCGATCGACTTTCGCACGTAGTCGTTCGGCTCGGGGACCTCGCTGACGTGGCCGACGTACACCCAGGTCTGGTACCAGATCCGCTCGAGCTCCTGCTCGAAGATCTCGGGGTCGGTATAGAGCGAGCCGTGGACCCGGTCACGCTCGATCAGCTGGGCGACCGCGGTCATGTGGCCGCCGTCTCCTGGGCGTCGGGGGAGCCCTTCCGGGGGCTCGGCGCGAACTCCACCGGCATCGCGGTCAGTGAATTTGCCCAGCTCGAGCGCAGGCGCTCCACTGGGCCGGCGAGCTTGATCTCGGGCATCCGCCGCGTCAGCTCCTCGAACAGCAGCCTCAGCTCCAGCCGCGCCAGCCCCGCCCCCAGGCAGAAATGCCGGCCGCCGCCGCCGAATGCCCGGTGGGCGATCTCTTCCCGGTGTATGTCGAACTGCTGCGGCTCGGGATTCACGCGTTCATCGCGCGAGGCGGACAGGTACCACATCACGACCTTGTCGCCCCGCTTGATTTGCTGGCCGGCGAGCTCGGTGTCCGTGGTGGCGGTTCTCGCGAAGTAGTTGACGACGCTCGTGTACCTGAGGATCTCCTCGACGGCGTTTGGGATCAGGCTCTGGTCCTCGCACAGCATTCGCCACTGCTCGGGATGCTCGAGCAGCGCCAGCATCCCGCTCGAGGCGGTGTTACGGGTGGTGTCGTTGCCTGCGAACACGAGCAGCGCGAAGAACACGAGGATCTCCATCTCGGTTAGCCGGTTGCCATCGACCTCGGCCTCGCGCAGCTTCATCACCAGGCTCTCGCCGCCTGCCTCGGCCTGGCGCTGGATCTGCTCCAGCAGGTATTGGCTCATCTCACCGAGCGTCGAGAGCGCCGCGGCGCTCTCGGTCGACAGCTGTGCTGCTTCGATCTCATCCGTCCAGCGCTTGAGCTTGGGGATGTCCTCATCCGGCAGGCCCATCAGCTCGGTGAGGACCCCGAGCGGCACCGGAACGGCGATGTCCTCCACGAAGTCGCACCGCCCCGCCTCGATCACCGCATCGAGCACCCGCGTGATCCGGGCCCGGACCTGGTCCTCGAACGTCCTCACCGTGTGGGGGACGAACGACTTCTGCAGGATCAGCCGGTACTTGGTGTGCTCGGGGGGGTCCTTGAACAGCAGCAGCTGGCGGTTCACGTCGAGCGGGTTGACCTGGTCCGGGTTGAGGAAGATCCCGCCATCGTGGCTCGAGAACGTCGCGGGGTCGCGGCTGATCGCGTTGACGTCCTGATCGCGGGTCACCGACCAGAAGCCCTCGACGTGGGGCGCCCCTGTTTCGGGCCCGGACTTATTCCACCGCACCGGACACTCGTCGCGCATCTGCTTGAACAGCTCGTGCGGTGGGCCGTCGGCGAACAGGTCCGCGTCCATCAGGTCGATGTCATCGAAGCTCATGCGTGATCAGCCTCCTAGAGCCATGCCTCCCGAGACGCCGAGCGTCTCGCCGGTGATGTACGAAGCCTCCTCCGAAGCCAGGAACGCGACCGCGGCAGCGACCTCCTCGGCCGTTCCGACGCGCCGCAGGAGCGTCATGCTCGTGATCGCGTCGATCGACTCCGGCGTTCGCTCGTGCAGCTGCGGCGTGTCGATCGGCCCGGGCGCGACGTGATTGCAGGTGATCCCGTAGCGGGCGTTCTCACGGGCGATCGACTTCGTGAACGCGATCACCCCTCCCTTGGCCGCGGCATACGCGGCGTTGCCGAGCGAGCCGATCCGCCCCGCCTCGGACCCGACGTTCACGATCCGCCCATAGCGCTCCCTCTGCATCGCAGGCAGCGCCGCGTGGACACACGCCATCACCCCTTCGAGGTTGACGGCGATCATTCGCCGCCAGCGATCGGGCGTGGCGTCGGTGAAGTAGGCGAAGGTGTCCTCGTGGCCCGCGTTGTTGACGAGCACGTGGAGTGGATTCTCGAGCGATCCGACCGCCTCGGCCACGGCACGCGGATCGGACACGTCGAACACGAGCGCCCGCCCTCCCACCTCGTGGGCCCTGCGCTCGGCCGACTCGCGGTCGCGGCCGTTGACGATCACCTCGTAGCCCTCCGCCTTGAGCCGCGCCGCGATCGCGGCGCCGATCCCCCTGGTCGAGCCCGTGACGAGCGCGGTCCTCATCGCTCGATCACCGCCTTCAGCCGCGCGAGCGCCTCGGGCGTGCCGGAGAGCTCGGTGACCGCCCGCGACTCCTCCTCCAGGCGTGTCTCGACGCGCGCGCCGATTCCCTCCCAGATCAGCCGCTTGGTCGCCCCCAGCGCTCGCGTCGGCCCGCTGGCGAGCTCCGCGGCGAGCTCACGCGCGCGGGTCTGCAGCTTGTCGTCCGGGACCACCCTCGTGACCAGCCCGATCTCCCTGGCCTCGCTCGCATCGAGCGCTCGGTTGGTGAGCGCCAGGTCGAGTGCGCGCCGCAGCCCGATGTGCTGGGCGAGCGTCACGGTCGCACCGGCGTCCGGGGCCATCCCCACGCGCGTTGCACCCAGCATGAACCTCGCGGTCTCCGCGGCGATCACCAGGTCGCTCGCACACACGAGGCCGAGCCCACCGCCGCCCGTGGCCCAGCCCTGCACCGCCGTCACGACCGGGGCCTCCAGACCGATCAGAGCCCTGGCGCAGTCGTTGAGGCGGGCCGTTGCCTGTCGGATGTACTCCGGCAGGGTGTCGCCCTGGGCGGCGAAGGTCTTCACGTCGCCGCCGGCGCAGAAGTTGTTCCCCTCGCCCGTCAGCAGCACCGCGCGGGCATCCTGGCTCCGGGTGAGCGCCCCGTGCAGCTCCGCGAGCAGCTCCAGCGTCAGCGCGTTAGCCGCCTCGGGGCGGTTCAGGCTGATGTGCGCGAGACCGGTGTCCTCGGCGAGCTCGAAGCGGACCTGGCTCAAGCGACCACCTCGAGCGCTTCCTCGACGACGAGCTTCGCCGTTTCCGCGCACGCCTGGACGCCGCCGTTGCCATAGGTGCGAACGCCGTCGCCGACGTTGAACAGGTTGGCGATCGGGGTCTCGCGCGGCAGATCGAGGCCGGCGATCGACCGCTGGGCGGGCCAGTCGCCGCGCATCACCTCGACCGAGAGGATCTCCGCACGTTCGTCGAAGCGCTCGAACTCGTCACGGAGATCGTCGAACGTGGCCTCCACCTCCGCCTGCTCGTCGAATCGGCCGACGGCGGGTTTCGGAACTCCATAGGCGACGTACAGGTGCCTGCCGGGAGGGGCCAGCTCGGGGCAGGTGTTTGTCAGGCAAGCCATGTTGCACAGCCTTCTGGTGACCCCGAAGGTGATGATCCCCGGCGCCTCGAACAGCGGCTCTGCGCTGCTGATGTTGACGACGATGTTGGCGGTGGATCTGAGGTCGCGCTCCATCCGCTCCAGGTAGGCGGAGTCGAAGTGCTCGCGCCCCGTCAACGAGACGGTGGCCTCGGGGCCGGCGTTTGAGATCACGAGCCTAGGCCTGATCTCCGCGCCACCGGCCCGCGCCCCGGTCACGACCCCGCCTTCGACCCGCAGCGCATCGACGCGCGTGTTCAGCCGCACCTCGCCGCCGTCCCGCGTCACCGCGTCGGCGAGCCCCTGCATCAGGCCGAGCGTTCCGGTAGGGGAGAAGCCGAAGTCGCGGAACGCCCCCTTCGTGAGGAAGTAGGTCATGAACGCCTTGACCGGGAGCTCGTCGGAGTTGGCGGCGAAGATCGCGGCGCACAGGTTGCGGAAGATGGCGTGGACGGTCTCGTTGGTGGTGTAGCCGTCGAGCCACTGCTTGACCGTGGTGCGCTCGTCGTCGGAGCGCAGGAGGCCGGCGCCGCGCTTGAGCGCGCCGTTGACGAGCTTGCCGAGCGGGCCCTTGGAGATCTCGATCTCCCTTCCTTTGATCCGGAACTTCGTCGCGGGCTCTGGGATCCGGAGCTCGAACGGCGCGCCCACGGTTCTGAACGTCTCCTCCAGCACGCCGCCGTACTCGATCGCGATCGCGCCGGTGTTGATCGTGTATCCGTCCGTTTGTGCGGACGAAGCCCGCCCGCCGACGCGGTCCCGGCCTTCAAGGACCAGCGGCCGGTGGCCCTCGTGCGCCAGGCGCGCCGCGGCGCACAATCCGCCCGCGCCGGCACCGATCACGAGCACGTCGTGGTTCATGCAGCGGCCTCTAAACGCTCGTTCAGCCCAAGTGCACCGAGCCCCAGCTCGGTCAGCAGATCGGGGAGCCGCTCGGTCCTGAGCGCCTCGCGCGGCCACATCGTCACCGACATCAGCAGCCCGATCACGGCGTGGGCGATGCTGACGAGCTGCTCCTGCGAGCGTTCGGGATGGAGCGACCGGAGCGCGTCGACCCAGCGCTCAACGTAGTCCCGCTGGCGTCTGCGAAAGCGCTTCCTTGCCTCCGCCGCCAGCGCGCGATCCTCGCGCGTGTAGACGGTCAGCAGCTGCCGTCGCTCAAGCGCGAACTGGGCCGTGGCCCGCATCAGGCGCTCGAGCTCCTCGCGGGGGTCGTCGCTGACCGGCCCCGCCAAGACGAGCATCCGATCCATGGCTTCGTCGAACAGCGCCGCCAGCAAGTCGGCCTTGCCCCGGAAGTGGGAGTAGATGGCCGGACCCGTGACGCCCGCCTCCTCGCCGATCAGATCGACTCCCACCGCCCCGTAGCCGCGCTCGTAGAAGAGCCGCTCGGCGACGCGGAGGATCTCACGGTCGCGGGCCATCGCCCGGGGATGCTAAACGATCGTTAAGCAACTGTCCAGTGTAAGGGGATATGCCTAATATGCCGTCCGTGGACCGGGCCCAGCTGCAAACGCTTCAGGCTCCGCTCAAGGAGCGCTACCGGAGCGACCCCGAGGCCGCCGTGGTCACGCTCTCGGCACAGGGCGAGCTTGGCCAGGGCGTCTCGTGCTCCGTCCAGACCGGCCGGGCGCTCGCGGAGGCCGGGCTGCATCCCGCGACCGGCGGCGACGGCTCTCTGCTCTGCTCCGGCGACATGCTGCTCGAGGCCCTCGTCGCCTGTGCCGGTGTCACGCTTCAAGCGGTCGCCACGTCGCTCGAGATCCAAGTCAGCTCGGGAGTCGTCCGGGCCGAGGGCGATCTCGACTTCCGCGGCACGCTCGGCGTCGAGCGCGAGGCACCGGTCGGGTTCACGCACATACGCCTTTCATTCGAACTCGACTCCGACGCCGAGTCGGAGCAGCTCGAGACGCTCCAGCGGCTGACAGAGCGCTACTGCGTCGTCTACCAGACGCTCACGCGTGGCGCGGATGTCGCGGTGGAGATCGCTCGATGAGCTCGACCACCCGGCCGGAATGGATCCCCTCCGACCTGTACCCCTTCGAGAGCCACTTCGCGGAGCTGGGCGGCACATCGGTCCACTACGTCGATGAGGGCAGCGGTCCGCCGCTCCTGCTGCTGCACGGCAACCCGACGTGGTCCTTCCTCTATCGCGACCTGATCAAGGCGCTGCGCGATCGGTACCGCTGCATCGCGCCGGATCACCCCGGCTTCGGCCTCTCCCGCGCCGCCCCCGGCTACGGGTTCACGCCGGCGGAGCACGCGGACGTGCTCGAGCGGCTGATTCTCGAGCTCGATCTGAACGAGATCACGATGATGGTCCAGGATTGGGGTGGCCCGATCGGATTCGGCGCCGCCACCCGCCAACCCGACCGGTTCGCGGCGTTCGTGATCGGCAACACCTGGGCCTGGCCGAAGTCGGACCCGGGGACGCAGTCGTTCTCACGCTTCCTGGGCGGGCCGATCGGCGGCTATCTGATCCTGCGGCGGAACTTCTTCGTCGAGAAGATCATCCCCGGCAACGTGAAGCGACGGAAGCTGCCCCAGGCGGTGATGGACGCCTATCGCGGCCCCTTCCCCACGCCGTCCTCGCGCCGGCCGATGCACGTCTTTCCCCGGGAGATCCTCCGCAGCCGCCCGTTCCTCGCCGAGGTCGAAAGAGGGCTAAGCGGGCTGGCGGACCGGCCCGCGCTGATCGTCTGGCCCACCAGGGACATCGCCTTCCGCGAGCCGGAGCGCCGTCGCTGGGAGCAGCTGTTCCCGAACCACCGCACGGTGATGCTCGAGGGCGCGGGGCACTACATCCAGGAGGATTCCCCGGAGGAGATCGTCGCGGCGATCCGCGACTGGGCGAGCTGAGCGTTCCTTAATCCTCGGCCCGGTCGCGGTGCCCGGCGGCATCCGCCCGCTCCTCGTGGTTTGAGCCGATGAACTCGATGATCTCCTCCTCGCCGGAGATCGCCGTCCCGTCCTCGAGCAGCATCGTCGGGATCTCGTCGGTCCCGGCCTTGCGCCGGAGCTCCTCGCGATCGACCGGTTCGGCCGGCACCTGGCGCGCGATGAAGGACAGACCGAGTTCGGTGAAGCGCTCGCGCACCTTGCTCGAGTGCGGGCACCATTCCGCTTGGTAGAGCTCGACCATCGCCTGTTCGGCTACCCACGCGCGCGCGCCTTCTACCGTGGTGGACGTGAAGGTTGCCTTCGCCACCTGCTCCGTGTTCCCCGACGGCTGGCCTGACGACCACCCCGCGGCCGAAGCGCTCCGCGCCGATTTCCGGCGCTGGGATGACCCGGATGTCGACTGGGAGGCATATGACCGCGTTGTGCTCCGGTCGGTGTGGGACTACACGAGCCGCCCGGAGGAGTTCCTTCGCTGGTGCCACGCGGTCGGCCCGGAGCGGCTGCGCAACAGACCGGAGCTCGTCGCCTTCAACGCGGACAAGCGCTATCTGCTCGAGCTGGGGGTGCCGACGGTGCCGACTACGGTCGTCGCGTCGGCCGACGATCCCGTGCGGCTCGAGGATGAGGTTGTCGTCAAGCCCAACATCTCGGCTGGAGGCCGCGACACGGGCCGGTTCGGGCCCGAGAGCCACGAGAACGCCCGGAGCCTCATCGATCGCATCCTTGCCAGCGGCCGGGTCGCGCTGGTCCAGCCCTACCTGTCTGCGATCGACGAGCATGGGGAGCACGCGCTCGTCTTCCTCGGGGGCGAGCTCTCGCACGTGCTGCACAAGCGTCCCGTACTCCGAGCGGCGGGGGTGGCGCCCGTTGCCGATCATCCACTCGGGGTCGCAGCCGTGATGCTCGACGACGACCTGGTCGGGCCCGGCACCGCCGACGACTGCCAGATGGAGCTCGCTCGCGCCGTCCACGCGCACATCTCGGAGCGCTTCGGAATGCCCCTGTACGCGCGCGTCGATCTCGTGCCCGGCCCGGACCGGACGCCGGTGCTGCTCGAGCTCGAGGTGATCGAGCCCGCGCTTTATCTCTCGACCGCCCCCGGGGCGGCCGAGCGGCTCGTGAGCGCGGTACGAGCGTCGTAGCGCTGATCTCACGGGTACTAGGCTGGGCTCGCGATGTGCTTCTCGCCGGAGGCGGACTTCTCGGCCGGCACGGCGGTCGCCGCCGTCGGAGTGGTGACACTCCGGCGCGTCCGCGTCCCACGCGAACTCATCATCGGATCGCTCCCCCTGCTCCTCGGCGCGCACCAGTTCGTCGAGGGGTTCGTCTGGCTCGGTCTCCGCGGCCAGGTCTCAAGCGGCCTGGGTGCCGCCGCGAGGGATGCATATGTGATCTTCGCTCATGCCCTCCTTCCCGCTCTGATCCCAGTCGGGTTCCTGCTGCTCGAACCGGATCGCCGTCGCGCTCGCTGGCTCTGGCCTTGGGCGCTCACGGGAGCCGCGTTGGGCGCCTACCTTCTGTGGCAGGTCACCGCCTACCCGGTCGGGGCGGAGGAGCAGGCCCACTGCATCGACTACACCACCCACACGCCGAACAGCGATCCGATCGCGGCGCTCTACGTCGCCGTCACCTGCCTCCCCGCGCTCCTCTCGACTCGGCGCCACCTCCGCTGGTTCGGAGCGCTCAACCTGATCGGCTTCGCCGCCACGGCGGTCGTCCGGGCCGACGAGCTCACCTCGCTCTGGTGCATCTATGCCGCGTTCGTCAGCGTGCTGATCCTCGAGCATTTCCGCAGACAGCGGGCATTGGAGACGCGAACTCCGCTGCTCGCCCCGACGGCCCCGCCGTAGTCATCGGATTCCGGGCACCGAACCACGGCTAGCGCAGACTGACGGGCTTGCCGGCCTTGGTGAGCGCTGGGTAGTGGTGGCTGAGGAAGCCATCGGTCACCCGCAGATGGGTTGTGAGGATCGCGCCCTGGGCCGTTCCAGCGGGCGGGCTCGCGCCGAAGGGAATAGGAGCAAGGTATGCGGTGAACCTGCCGCGCTCGGCGAAGACGTACACCGGCTCCCAGGCGGGCAGATCGTTGGCTCGGTCCGGCCCGATGAGTTTCTCCGCCTTGAGGTAGGTGGTCTTGACGGCCTCGATGTCGAATGGGTGGCGATCGCCTGCATCGCGCGCGTCGCGCAGCGCATCGTTCGACAACACTGTCCTCACCTTTCGCGAGATGCCGATGCCCGTGTGCGAGGTCATCGCCTCGATCTGCGCGAGCAGCGCTTGGCCGGCGGCGAACCGGGCGGTACGGGTCAGGCGCCCGTTGCTGACCGGGTTGCAGCCATGAAGGTCCAATCTGACGAGGTCATCCGCACCCGGGCCGTAGCCGAAGACAGCAACGACCGCGTCGCCGAAGTCGGCTGGGCACGCAACCGGGCCCGGCGAGGAAGGCAGTCCGTCGAGCTTTGACCCCATTGACCCGACGACCCGGTGGTCCGTGACCAGCAGATCATCGGTCAGCCGGAACGCCGCCCGCGAGCGCGGATTGCCGGCGAGGCCGCTGTAGCGGCATAGGAGCACGGAACGAGCATCCGCAGGAACGAGCGAGGTCGTCGCACCGGGACGAAAGGTGGCCGGAACCGCGCGATCGTGAGCGGCGCACCCGAGCGCCGGCCGAGGTGACGACGCGGCGCCCTCGCCTGCGACGACCCCCACAGCCAAGGCGAGGAACGCGAATGTGATGGTGAGACGACGCAAGTCGGGGACTCCTGCTCACCAAGCCACCGTCTGGCCGAGATAATCGAGGAACTGAAGGCCACGCCGTCCGTGTTGGGCATCAATGGTATTGACGAGGTTGGGGATGCTCTCGTCGATCGTGAGGCGTGCGTTGGGACCGCCAAGGTCGGTCTTGACCCAGCCCGGAGCTAGCAGAAGGAGAGCCCGGGGGTCGTCACGGTGGCGGGCCGCATAGCTACGCATCAGCTGGTTGAGGGCGGCTTTGCTCGCCCGATAGATCTCGAAACCACCGCGCTCATTGTTCGCGACGCTGCCTTGACCGGAGGACATGATCGCGATCGTGCCGTCGGCGGGAATGAGCTCGCCGAGCGTTTCGATGACGCGCATGGGGCTCAGCGCATTGGTGACCATCAGGCGCACGAACTCATCAGTCGCCACGTCGGCGGATGTCTCCTCCGCCTTGTTGGTGACACCCGCGTTGACGAGGAGTACGTCGAACCCGCGCGAGCCAAGCCGGTCTCTGAGCTCTTGGATCTGCTCCCGCGCGTTGATGTCAACGTGCTCGATCTCGAGGCGCCCGTGGGTCGTCTCCTGCAGCTCGTGCAGCTTGGTCCGGCCAGGACCCCGGACGGTTGCCACGACGCTTGAGCCACGATCGATGTACTCCTCGGCGATCGCGTAGCCCAAGCCGCGAGACGCACCGATGAGGAGAACGCTTGCGGCCATCGTCGGGCTCAGTCTCTCATGAGCAGAGCAGATCCATTTCGGTCCGGCGCCAGGGCGCGACCACCTATAGGCTCGCTCTGTGCCGGTCCGCGCCCTCGTGTTCGACGTCTTCGGGACGCTTGTCGATTGGCGCTCGGGGATCGCCGCGGCGTTTCGGGAGGGCGGCGTGCCGGGCGACCCGGAGGAGCTCGCCGA
Source organism: uncultured Actinomycetes bacterium (assembly GCA_963822725.1). Taxonomy (GTDB): domain Bacteria; phylum Actinomycetota; class Thermoleophilia; order Solirubrobacterales; family Solirubrobacteraceae; genus Palsa-465. Next base: position 28,247 of record CAWGIR010000003.1, on the reverse strand, counting down.
CGCCTGGCGCGAGCGCTACGTCCCGATCCTGCTCGAGGTCAACAATCGCGTCCGGCGGTGGGGGAACTTCGACGAGCTTCATCTGGCGACGCTCGCCGACGTCCTGGCCGAGCGGGAGCTCGATCCGGCCATCGAGGAGCGCCGTAAGCTCGTCTCCGGCTGGCACCGCCTCGACCCCTGGCCCGACGTGCGCGACGGCCTGGACGAGCTTCGCGTCAACCACGTGACCGCGACGCTCTCAAACGGCCATGTCTCCCTGCTCGTCGACCTGATCCGCCACGGCAACCTGCGCTTCGACTGCGTGTTCTCGGCGGAGATGGCGGGCGCCTACAAGCCCGCATCCCAGGTCTATCGCCTCGCACCGCGCCTGCTCGGCATCAAGCCAAGCGAGGTGATGATGGTGGCCGCGCATCCCGCGGACCTGTCGGGAGCCCGCCGGGCCGGACTGCGGAGCGCGTTCATCGACCGCCCGCTCGAATACGGGCCGGGGTCGCCGGCCAGAGAGGATCCCGACGCGGATCTCTCGGCCGCCGATCTGCATGACTTGGCGGCCCAGCTGGGTAGCGTGCGCACATGACCGAGCCCCTGACCGTGGCGGTGACCGGGCCGACGGGGACGTTCGGCTTCGGGCTGATGCCGCTGCTCGAGGCCGAGCCGTCAGTCGCCCGCATCGTCGGGATCGCCCGCCGAGCATTTGACCCGGGCGAGCACGGCTGGAGCAAGCTGGAGTACCGGCAGGGCGACGTCCGCGACCCCGACGCACTGCGCCGGGCCTTCGAAGGCGCCGACGCGGTCGTGCACCTGGCGTTCATCATCACCGGTACGGGGGACTCCGAGACGATCCGGGCGATCAACGTCGAGGGGACGCTCAATGCGTTCAGGGCTGCGCGCGAGGCGGGGGTGAAGCGGTTCGTGTACGCCTCGTCGGTCGCGGCCTACGGCTTCCATCCCGACAACCCCGTCGGGATGAAGGAGGACTGGCCGACGCGCCCCGCCGACCGCCTGTTCTACGCCCGGGAGAAGGCGGAGCTCGAGGAGCTGTTGGCGAACGAGGCCTCCGAGCCGGGCGGACCGGCGCTCTACCTCGTGCGCCCGCCGATCGTCCTCGGCCCCCACGCGCTGGGCGCCAAGGGCGCGGTGCCCGAACCCCTGGCGCGGATCGGCAGCCACCTACTCGGGCTCCTGGATCGCCTCCCGATCCCCGTGCCGATGATCGCCGCCAACGTCCAGCTCCAGTTCATCCACGAGGAGGACGTGGGCCAGGCGCTCTTGAAATGCGTGCTCGGTGCCGGCCCACCGGGGGCGTACAACATCGCCGGGGACGGAGTCCTGACCGGGACCGACGTCGTCCGCGAGCTCGGGCTCTCCCCGATCCCGCTTCCCGCGCGCGTGGTTCACGCCGCCGCCCGGGCGGCGGGGGCGATCCCCAGGCCGTCGTTCGTGCCACCGGGGGTCGATTGGGTCGAGTCGCTGAGCCACCCGTCGATCATGGACACCACGAAGGCGCGCGAGGAGCTCGGCTGGGATCCACGCTATTCGGCGCTCGAGGCGCTGCGGGAGACGGTCAGGGCGCGGAACTCGGGCGGCTAGCTTCCCGCCCCCACCAGCTCGCGCTCCGGCTCCGCCGCCATCGCCCGGTCGCGCTCCTCGAAGAACTCGGCGCCCTCGATGCTCATCCGCGGCACCACCCTGTCCAGCCACTTCGGCATGAACCAGTTGTGGTTGCCCATCAGCACCATCAGCGCCGGCACCAGCAGGCACCGGACCACGGTCGCGTCGAGGATCACGGCGATCGCCAGGCCGACGCCGAACTGCTTGATCGTCGGGTCGCCGTTGAGCACGAAGCTGCCGAACACAAACACCATGATCAGCGCCGCGGAGGTGATCACCCGGGCGCTCGTGACAAGGCCCGAGATCACAGAGCTCTTGTTGTCCTCGCCCGCGTGCACGTGCTCTTCGATCTGGCTGACCAGGAACACCTCGTAGTCCATCGACAGGCCGAACAGGATCGCGAACATGAATAACGGCACATAGGACACGATCGGTACCGCGCCGCTCAATCCGATCACGCCGTGCAGCCAGCCGTATTGGAAGATCGCGGTCAGGACGCCGTACGACGCGCCGATCGAGAGCAGGTTCATGACGGCGGCCTGCGGCGGCACCACCACGGTGCGGAACGCGAGGATCAGCAACAGGAAGCTGAGCGCGATCACGACGATGATCTGGAGCGGCAGCTTGCTCGAGATGCGCGAGGCCAAATCGTCATAGCCGGCGGTGCTGCCGCCCACGTCGGCCTTCATGTTCGTGCCCTTCTCCGCGGTCGGGATCGTGCTCCTGCGCAGCTGGTTGACGAGGTTGGTGGTCGCCTTCTCCGCCGGGCCCTTGGTCGAGATCGCATTGAAGAAGGCCGTTGTTCCCGCCTTGTCGAGCTGCATCGGCGTCGCCGCCGCGACCCCGGATGTGGACGCCACCCCCTTCTGGAGATTCGCCAGCCGCGGGTCCTTGGTGCCGTTCTGCGCCGGCGATCCAAGCTTCACCGCGATCAGCAGCGGCCCGTTCACCCCCGGCCCGAAGTTCTTTGAGATCAGGTCATACGCCTGACGGGCGGTGGTCGTAGTCGAGAGGGCAGCCGTGTCCTGCTGGCCGAGCGTGAGCGAGAACAGCGGGATCGTCAGCGGAATCAGGATCGCGAGCGCGGCGAGCCCGGCGATGATCGGACGATGGGCGATGTCCTGGGCCCACTTCGACCACAGGCCCTTGCGAATCTGCTCCTCGGTCGCGGGCTTGTGGACCTGCAGGGCCTGGATTCGCCTGTCGAGGATCGCGAGCTCTGCCGGCAGCAGCGTGAGCGCGCCGAGGACCGCGACGACGACCGAGATCGCGGCCATCAGGCCCATCGTCGTCACGAGCGGGATCCCGGCCACGGCGAGCGAGACGAGCGCGATCGTGACCGTGCCCCCCGCGAAGAACACCGCCCCGCCCGAGGTCGCCGCGGCGCGCGCGATCGACTCATGCATGGGTAAGCCGTCGAGCATTCCCCGGAAGTGGCGCGTGACGATGAACAGGGCGTAGTCGATCCCGACCCCCAGTCCGATCATCGTGGCCAGCGTCGGGGCGACGGTGGGGACGGTCGCCACGTGACCGAGCAGCCGCACGATCGCGAGCGTCGAGAGCAGCGAGAAGATGGCCGTGATGAGCGGCAGCAGCATCGCCGTGACGGTCCCGAACGTGAACGTCAGGATCACGGCCGCGGCGATGATCCCGACGAGCTCGCTCGACTCCGTGGAGGGCTTCGAGACCTTCTGCCCGAGCTGCCCGCCGGTCTCCACCTGCAGGCCCGCGGCCTGGGCGGGCTTGGCCGCGGCGTCGATGATCGCTTGGGCGTCGCCTTCGGACAGCGAGCCCGGGCTCTTCGAGAGCGTGACCGACAAATAGCCGGTCGCCTGGTCCTTGCTCAGCTGGGAGGCCCCCTGTTGGCTGAGCGGGCTGACGACCCCGGCGACGTCCGGATTCTTCGACAGCGCGGATGCCGCCTGGTTGACGGCGTTGGCGTTGCTCTGGTCGGTGAGCTTGCCGTTCTTTGCGTGCAGCACGATCGGGCTGGTGCCGTTCGCCTGCGCCGGGAACGAGGTCTTGAGGACGTCCGTCGCCCGCTGGCTGTCCGTGCCCGGGAGCGAGAGGTTGTCGTTGGTGTTGTCGCCCAGGCGGTGCGAGACGACCACGAGCGCGATCGTCGCCAGCAGCCAGACGGCGACCACGACGAACCTACGTCTGACGCAGAACTGCGCGGTGTTGTAGAGGATCCCAGTCATGCCCCCCGTCCTTCCTTGGGTTCTTGGCGCCCACCCCTGGGTCGCCAGGGATCGTGGCGGGTCGGTGACCCCGTGTCAAGGGTGGCTGGGCGTCCAACCGCCAGACCTGATCGAATAGGGGCAGATGGGAAGCGGTCAGCGGCTCGGCACCGCCGGTCTGTCCGGATACCGGTCGGTCAATCGGCGCAGGTTGCTGCGCGGCTGCCTCGTCCTTGCCATGGCTCTCGCCGCGGTCCTGGCCTTCACGTTGAGCCGGTCGGGTGGCGGCGGACGCCTGCACCGCCCGGCCCAAACCCAATTGAAGTCCCCCGCCGGCCGGGCTGTCCCGCCCGTCGGCACGGTCAAGGCCCGACGGTCAGCGATCGCCCCGCGTTTGAGCCTGGCCCGCATGCTCGGCCAGATGATCGTTGCGAGCTTCTCCGGGCCCGACCCCTCCCCCTCGTTGCTGGGACGGATTCGCGCGGGCCAGGTCGGGGGCGTGATCCTGTTCGGCGACAACATCGTCGGCGGGACGGCCACGACGAGGGCGCTCGCGAACAAGCTTCAAGCCGCGGCGCGGGAGGGACACGATCCTGCGCTGTTGATCATGACCGACCAGGAGGGCGGGGAGGTGAAGCGCCTCCCCGGCCCCCCGACGCGTGCCGCCGCCGACATGACAACCCCGGGCGTGGCCTTCGCTCAAGGGACCGCCACCGGGCAGCTGCTGAGGTCGGCGGGAGTCAACCTCGACCTGGCGCCGGTGGCCGACGTCGAGCGGGTCCGCGGGTCGTTCCTCGGGACCAGATCGTTCGGCACGAGTCCCGGCGTCGTCGCCCCGAACGCCTGCGCATTCGCCGCGGGCATCGCGTCGAAGGGCATCGCCTTCACGCTCAAGCACTTCCCCGGGCTGGGACGGGCTACGGCGAACACCGACCTGGGGTCGGTCACGATCGACGCTTCGGCCGGCGCGCTGCGAACCGATTACGCTGCCTACCGGAAGTGCGGAGCCAACCCTCGCGGAATCGTGATGGTGAGCAGCGCCTCATATCCGCGGATAACCGGTCCGCTGCCTGCGGTCATGTCGCGAGCCACCTACCGGCACGAGCTCGCGCTGGCCGTCCCGAACGGTTCGCCGCTGACGATCAGCGATGATCTTCAGTCGCCGGCCATCACCGCCCAGACCGGGCCCGCACGCGCCGCGATCAACGCGGGACTAGATCTGCTCATGTATGCGGGGAGCGAGCAGGGCTCCGCCGGGGCCTACGCCAAGCTCCTGGCCGAAGCCCGGGCCGGAACGGTCAGTCGGGCACGAATCGCGGCGGCGGCCAGCCGGATCGAGGCGCTGAAGCGCCGGCTCCCCGGCTAGCTCCTACTGAAACAGGATCAGCCTGTAGGCCGTGAACGCGAAGAACACCGCCAGCAGCGTCCAGCTCACGGGCCAGCTGAGCGTGGTGATGAAGGTCCTGATCCCGCCCTCAAAGCGTCCGGCCGCGAGCACGTATCCGAGCGTCAGCAGCAGCAGGACGGCGTAACAGACGATTGCCGCGACCGTGGAGAAGTCCAGGCCGATGATCGGGGCGACGACAAAGCCCAGCAGCACCCAGGCAGCGATCGCCAGGACGTCGACCGCCAGCCGGCTGCGCTGCCGTCCCACGATCGTCATGAAGCCGGCCGCCCCCACGACGTTCGCGGCGATGAACAGGCCGAGCTTCCAATGCGTGGTGAAGCTGAAGAGGTTCCCCATCGCCTTGCCGCCCGCCCACAGGAGGAATGGTCCGATGACAGCGATCGCGAAGTAGCAGGCGTACATGTCCTGGGTCGAATCCCAGGGGTTCGCGAACACGGGCCGTTGGGGTCTGAGCGCAGCCCGGAGTGCATCGGGCGTAAGCGCGGCGCGCAGCGAAGGTGGTTCCTCTGTCGCCATCCCCGGGAATCCTACGTAGCCGGGCCGATCGACGCCGGCCTCCTACCTTCCTCCTACACGAATCCCAACCAGCTCTTCGGTTGAGCCGCCAGGCTGCCGCCCATGAACTCGATCACCAGCGTGCTCGACCGTCCCGTCGGCGGTCAGCGCACATATCCGCAGGGCCCGGCCGTCATCGAGCGGCTCCGGGCGCGAGTCACTTGGTCCCACGTCGCGCTTGCCGTGCTGCTCCTCGGGACGGCGGCGGCCTACACCTGGAACCTCAGCTCCTCCGGTGACGCCAACAGCTTCTACGCGGCCGCCGTCCAGGCCGGAACGAAGAGCTGGAAGGCGTTCTTCTTCGGCTCGCTCGACCCGTCCAACTTCATCACGGTCGACAAGCCGCCGGCGTCCCTGTGGGTGATGGCGCTCTCCGGACGCGTCTTCGGCTTCAGCAGCTGGAGCATGCTGCTGCCGCAGGCGCTCGAGGGCGTCGCGGCCGTGGCGCTGCTGTACGCGGGCGTCAGGCGGTGGTTCGGCACCGGCGCCGGTCTGGCCGCCGGCGCGGTGTTCGCGATGACCCCGGTCGCGGCTCTGATGTTCCGCTTCAACAACCCGGACGCGCTGCTCGTGCTGCTGCTCGTGGCGGGCGCCTACTGCCTGATCCGCGCACTCGAGAAGGCTGAGACGAAGTGGATCGTTGCGGCGGGCACGATGATCGGCTTCGCGTTCCTGGCCAAGATGCTGCAGGCCTTCCTGGTGCTGCCGGCGTTCGCCGCGGTCTACATGTACGCCGCGCCCACCGGGCTCGGCCGCCGCGTCAGGCAGACGCTCGCGGGTGGGGCCGCCGTGGTCCTCAGCGCCGGCTGGTGGGTGGCGATCGTCGCGCTCTGGCCGGCGGGCTCGAGGCCGCTCATCGACGGCTCGAGCGACAACAGCATCTTCAACCTGATCACCGGCTACAACGGCCTGGAGCGGATCTTCTCGGGTGGCGGCCCCGGTGGAGGCGGTGGCGGGGCCAACTTCAGCGGCTCGACCGGCGTCTTCCGGCTCTTCAACGACGTGATGGGAGGACAGGCCTCGTGGCTGCTCCCCGCCGCGCTGCTGGCACTGGCCGTCGGCCTGTGGGCACGGCGGCGCGCCCCCCGGACGGACCGCACCCGCGCGGCACTGCTTCTGTGGGGCGGCTGGCTGATCGTCACCGCGGTCGTGTTCAGCTTCGGCCAGGGCGTGATCCACACCTACTACACGGTCGCGCTCGCGCCTGCGATCGGCGCGCTGGTCGCAATCGGCGGCGCGCTGCTCTGGCGGCACCGTCGCCGTGCGGTCGCTCGAGGCCTCGCCGCGGCCGCGGTCGCCGCCACCGGCATCTGGGCGATCGTGCTTCTGGACCGCACTCAGTCGTGGGAGCCGTGGCTGCGAGGGCTGATCGGCGTCACAACCGCCCTGGCTGTCCTCGGGCTGCTCGCGGCCCCCGCGCTCGTCCGCATTTCACGCCGAGCGGGGACGGTCACGGTGCTCCTCGCGATCGTCGCCTGCCTCGCCGGCCCGGCGGCCTACGCGGCGGACACGATCACGACGGCGCACGACGGGTCGACCCCGTCCGCAGGGCCCGCAACCGCGGGTGGCGGCTTCGGCGGCGGCGCACCGGGCGCCGGCCGCTCGCTCACCCGCTCAGGCGGCGGCCTGCCCGGCGGCCCACCGTCCTCCGGGGCGGCTGGCTCCCCCGGCGCGGCTCCAAGTGGGGCGTTCGCTCCTCCCGGTCAGGGCACGCTCGGCGGCGCAAGCGCTCGCGCGTTCCCCGGCGGAGCGTCCGGCGCCGGCCGGTCCGGGGCCGGCGGCGGCAGCGCCACCGTCAGCAAGACGCTCGTCAACGCCCTCCGGGCCGACGCCGGCCGCTATCGCTGGGTCGCGGCCACGTCGGGCTCGCAGTCGGCGGCCAGCCTCGAGCTCGCCACCGGCGGCGACCCCGTGATGGGGATCGGCGGCTTCAGCGGCACCGGCGGCAACCTGAGCCTGAGCGCGTTCGAGCGCTACGTCGCCAAGGGCGAGATCCACTATTACATCGCCGGTGGGGGCGGTCCCGGCGGTGGGGGCGGTCCCGGCGCGCGCTCGCAGAGCTCCAGCCAGATCACGAGCTGGGTCAAGAGCCACTACAAGGCCGTGACGATCGGCGGCGAGACGGTCTACGACCTGACCCAACCGGTGTCCTCATGAGCATCGATGCCCCGCTCCGGGCGAAATCACCCCGGCCCACACGCCTGCCGCGGGTGGACATCGTGATCCCCGTCTACAACGAGCGGGCGGCGCTTGAACCTTCGATCCGCCGCCTGCATGCGTTCCTCTCGGAGAACCTCCGATACGACTGGCGGATCGTGATCGCCGACAACGCCAGCACGGACGCGACGCCGTTCATCGCCCGCGAGCTGGCCCGGGAGCTCTCGAGTGTCGCCGTGGTCTCGCTGGCCCTCAAGGGGCGGGGCCGGGCGCTGCGGGCCGCCTGGTCGGCGAGCGACGCGGATCTCGTCTGCTACATGGACGTCGACCTCTCGACCGACCTCGAAGCGCTCCGCCCGCTCCTCGACGGCCTGGAGAGCGGCGATGCCGAGGTGGCGATCGGCACGCGCCTGTCCCCTGACTCCGAGGTCGTCCGCGGGCGCGAGCGGGAGTTCATCTCCCGCTCCTACAACCGGCTGCTCAGGCTGACGCTGAGGGCCCGCTTCTCCGACGCACAGTGCGGCTTCAAGGCGCTCCGCGCCGACGCCGCACGGCGGCTGCTGCCGCAGATCAAGGACGAGGGCTGGTTCTTCGACACCGAGCTGCTGGTCCTCGCCCAGCGCCAGGGAATGCGGATCCACGAAGTCCCCGTCCACTGGGTCGATGATCCGGACACGCGCGTCAAGGTCGTCCGAACCGCCCTCGGCGATCTGCGGGGGATCGCCCGGATGCGGTTCCGGGCGATCCCGCTACGCCGTGCGCGGCGTCCTGCGAGTCGCGCCGGCGGTCGCCGCGCCGGCGCGCTGCAGGCCGCCGCGCACCGCTGACTCAACGGCGGTGAGCGGCTTGGCGATCCCCTCGAGCCGCCGCCGCTCGGCCTTGACGCCGAACGCGATCTCGGCCAGGCCGCCGATGATCATCAGTCCCGCCCCGACCGCCAGGGCCACGAACACGTCGGAGGTCTTGCCGGTCGGGATCAAGCGGCCGAACAGCTGCGGCCCGATGATCCCGCCGATGCCCGTGCCGACCGCATAGAAGACCGCGATCGCCAGCGCCCGCGTTTCCATCGGGAAGATCTCGCTGACGGTCAGGTAGGCGGCACTGACTCCCGCCGAGGCGAAGAAGAACACCACCGACCAGCAGACGGTCAGCGAAGCCGCGGTCAGCTGGTGCTGGTCGAACAGGTAGCCGGTGACCAGCAGCAGGACTCCGGAGAGGATGTACGTGCCCGCGATCATCGGCTTGCGCCCGACGGTGTCGAACAGGCGTCCGAGCACCAGCGGCCCCATCAGGTTCCCGGCCGCGAACGCGACCAGGTAATAGGGGGCGTCGGCGGTCGAGACGCCGAAGAACTTGCTCAGCAGCGTCGCGTAGCCGAACAGGATCGCGTTGTAGAGGAACGCCTGCCCGATGAACAGCGCCAGGCCGAGCACGGTCCGCTTGGGGTAATTGACCACGATCGCCTTCGTGATCTCGAGCAGCCCGATCGACTTGCGCTGGTGGATCGTGATCGTGTCATCGGGCTCATCGAGCTCGGCCCCGGTGGATTCCATCACCTGACGCTCGATGTCCCGCGTGACCTGCTCCGCCTCCTCCTCGTGGCCATGGATGAACAGCCAGCGAGGGCTCTCCGGCACGTGCCGGCGCACGATCAGGATCCCCATCCCGAGGATGAAGCCGAGCCCGAAGCACACCCGCCAGTCGAGCAGCGGCGAGAAGATGTGCAGCGCCGCGACCGACAGGAGCGCGCCGGCGGCGGCTCCCGCCCAGTAGGTGCCATTGATGATGATGTCGATCCGGCCCCGGTGATCTGCAGGAATCAGCTCGTCGATCGCCGAGTTGATCGCGCTGTACTCGCCGCCGATGCCCATGCCGGTCACGAAGCGGCAGGCGAAGAAGAAGATCGGGGTCCACGCGAAGGCGGTGGCGATCGTCGCGGCGAGGTAGACGCCGAGCGTGATCATGAATAGGCGCTTGCGGCCGAAGATGTCAGTGAGGCGGCCGAACACGAGTGCGCCGAAGCAGGCTCCTGCCACATACATCGATGCCGCCCAGCCGGCGATCTCACCGGCGGAGATGTTGATCCCGCTGCCCTTGGCGGAGATCGCGCCGGCGATCGAGCCGACGATCGTCACCTCGAGACCGTCGAGGATCCACACCGTTCCCAGACCGATCAGGATCCGCCAGTGCCATCTGGACCACGGCAGCCGGTCCAATCGGGCCGGGATGTTGGTCTCGATCGTTCCCAGCCGGTCGGCTGTGGCCGTTGCTGCCTCCATGAGTTCGACCTCCTGATCCGCCTACTCTCCTGCTCCTCGCCGGGGTGCTACCCGGAGAAGACAGGCATCAAGCGGAGGTGCCCGTCACCGCCTCGCACGCGATCAGACGCGAGTCCTCGAGCGCCGCCACCCGATGCTGGTGGATGGCCAGGTATTCCGGGTCGCTGACCATCTGCAGAAACGCCTGACGCGACGGGTACCGGACCGCGATCACGAGATCCCACTCTCCCGGGTCCGGCCCGATCACGGACTCCTGGGCGGAGACGGCCAGCAGGATCCGGCCGCCGATCCGCTCGAGGTGGGTCGTCGCTGCGGCCCCGTAACGCTGGTAGGCCTCGGCGCCGGTGATTCCGTCGCCGGCGTCGATCCCGTCGGCCCGCTCCTTGAAGCGCAGCAGGTTGATCATGACGACCGGTCCGTCGTGGTCCGAGCCGATCAGGCGCTCGAGCTGCTCGGGCGTGGGTTCGATCGACGCCATCAGCCCGTCTCCACGGCGGGGATGTTATAGGCTTAGTGACACCGTGTCAATACGTTCTGTCGCTCGGAAAGAGCGTTCGCGTCCAGATCGTCGACAGCGTGTCGAGCACGCGCTCGGGATCGTCCGTGCGCTTGGGGTCCGCGAGATAGCCGTTGATCATCCGGATCAGCGCCCGCGCGATCTCGGGTGCGTCGAGCGGCGCGAGGTCGCCGTTGTCGATCCGGACTTGGACCGTCTGCGCGGTCAGCTGGACGAAACCCTCGACCATCCCGTCGTAGGCGTGCTCCACGGCCTCGTGATGGTGGGAGGCCTCGACGACCGCCAGCACCAGCGCCCGGTTGCGCGTATGGAAGGCGACGAACCCGGCCAGTCGCCGGCGTGCCTCCTCCGGGCCGACCCGCTCGCTTTGACTCCACTGCCGCCCCAGTTCGACGAGCTCGCCCCCTACGTCCTCGATCAGCGACAGCATCAACGCGGGGATGTCGTCGAAGTGCCGGTAGAAGAGCGTCCGCGTGTGCGGGGTGCGCGCCATCAGCACATCGACGTTCAGCTCCCGGAAGGACCGCCCGCGCAGGAACTCAATCGCCGCATCGAGGATCTGGCGCCGGGTCTCATCCGGCGATTGACGCCTCCTTGGTCGTTCCGCCGCGAGGGCCATGTCGTACAACTCTAGCCCTGCCCGCCCCCGACCCACCCCGGCTTCACTGGTCGCGGAGCGGATCGCGCCGCATCGTGATCCGGTGGCGCGGGTGCGCGCCCGGGGCGGTGTGTTCGGGGGCACGCCCGTGCTGGAGCTGTATTACGAGCCCGGCGATCCGCATTCGCATCTGTGCGCGCAGCTGCTGCCGGGGCTGCTTCACCGGGTGCGGACCCGGGTCGAGGTCCGCTTGGTCGGGCAGGCGGGAGCCGGGGACTACCCGGAGCCCGAGCGACAGCGCGCCTACGCGCTCGCGGATGCCGCGCGGATCGCACCGGCGCGGGGGCTCTCGTTTCCGGCCGACGCTCGTATCCCTGATGCGGGCGCGCGGCGATGGGCGGCTGGCGAACTGGCCCCGGTCGCCGGCGACGTGCAGGCGTTCCTCGACCGCGAGGCGGAGATAGCGCGGGCACTGTTCGCGGGGTCGGCGCCATCGGCGCCGGCCGACCCCGCGCTCGACGCCCTCCTGCACGCGAATATGCGTCGCCGCCACCAGCTCGGTCACAACCTGCCGGGCGTGTGGCAGTACGACGGCGACTGGTTCTGGGGCGTCGACCGGCTCCAGTATCTGGAGGCGCGGTTGCGCGGCCACGCCGTCCTCGCCGGGGAGGAGCCCTTGAGCTCGCTTGCGCCGGAGCGGGCCGTGCTGCCCCACTTCGAGGAGCCGTTGCCGGCGCTCGAGTTCTTCTACAGCTTCCGCAGCCCGTACACGTACCTGGCCGTGTTAGAGATGCAGAAGTTCCACCGCTCTTGGCCCTCTGGGGTTGTTGTGCGGCCAGTGCTGCCGATGGCGATGCGCAACATCACCGTGCCGCGAGCCAAGCGGATGTACACGCTCCGGGACGTCAAGCGGCTGGCCGCGAGCGACGGTGTTCCCTTCGGCCGCGTGGCCGACCCGCTCGGCGAAGGAGCGCGACGTTGCCTGCAGGTCTTTCCGCTCGCGGACGGCGTGACCCAGCAGCTCGACTTCCTCGTCTCCGCGAGCAGCGCCGTGTTCGCCGAGGGTGTCGATGTGGCCACCGACCCCGGCCTTCGGTATGTGGTCGAACGTGCCGGGCTTTCCTGGGAGGAGGCCCGTGAGCGGCTGGCCTCCGAGGCGGACATCGAATACGCGGAGCGCAATCGCCAGGACCTGCTGGCCTCCGGACTGTGGGGCGTCCCCAGCTACCGGATCGGCTCGTTTGCCGCATGGGGCCAGGACCGGTTCTGGATGCTGCGCGAGCTTCTGAGGCGGTCGGGGTCGGGGGCCGAAACGCACCACGGCCTCTAGGTCACTCGAACGGCGGCGCGCTCCACGAGGGAAAGACATCGGGGAGGCCGTCGCTCACGCGGTCGGGGAACTCGGCCGGTCGCTTCTCGAGGAACGCGGTGACGCCCTCGCGCGCGTCGGCTGACTGCCCGCGCGCGAACATGCCTCGGGAGTCCGCGCGGTGGGCGAGCATCGGGTGCTCGGCACCCAGCATCCGCCACATCATCCGACGGGCCAGCGCGACTGAAACCGGCGCTGCGTTGTCGATGATCTCCTTGGCCAGCTGGTGGGCGGCGTCCAGCAGATCCTCAGCGGCGTGCACGCTGCGCACCAGGCCGCCCTCGAGCGCTTCATGCGCATCGAATACGCGCCCCGTCGCGACCCACTCCATCGCCCGGCTGATCCCGACCAGGCGCGGCAGGAACCAGCTCGAGCAGGCCTCCGGAACGATCCCCCTGCGCGCGAACACGAACCCAATCCGCGCGCCCTCCGCGGCGAGGCGGATGTCCATCGGCAGGGTCATGGTCGCGCCGACACCCACGGCGGGGCCGTTGATCGCGGCGATCACCGGCTTGGTGGCCTCGAATACGCGTAGCGTGAAGACGCCGCCGTTGTCGCGCGGTACGGGGTCGGTGCTTTCCCGACTGCGGTAGTCGAACGTCTCTCCCCCAGCTCCGAGGTCCGCCCCCGCGCAGAAGCCACGCCCCTCGCCGGTCACGACGATCACCCGGATCTCGTCGTCGGCGTCGGCTCGATCGAACGCCTCGATCAGCTCCCGGCCCATCGTCGCCGTCCACGCATTCAGCCGGTCGGGACGATTCAGCGTAATCGTCAAGACCCGGTTTTCAAGGTTGGTGCGGATCTGTTCGAAGTCCATGGTGGTGGTGTCCTTCCGATTGGAGGTGGGCAGCCGGGGGGCGTAGGCGCGTTGGAGCGCGAAGCATCGCACCCGGTTGGGGGCCGACATCTGCTCGTACCCTTGGGACATGAGCGAGCCTCGAAGCGCAAGCCCGATGCCGACGCAAAGCGTGCCGGACGAGCTCAATCCCAGGCACCTTCGTCGTCGGGTGGAACATCTGGCCGCGCTCGCGGTCGTGATCGTCCTGGTGATCCTGATCGGCCCCGGGCTGGGCGATATCCGCGGCCGCTTCAGCCACGGGAAGCCCGGCTGGCTGGCGGCCGGCGTGGTGTTCGAGCTGCTTTCGGCCCTGTCCTACGTACTGATCTTCAGAGCCGTGTTCTGCCGCCGGATGCGCTGGCGGCTCAGTTACCTGATTGGAATGGCGGAGCAGGCGGCGAACGCGCTGCTTCCGGCGGGCGGAGCCGGCGGCCTGGCGCTCGGTGCCTGGGCGCTTCGCCAAGGAGGTGTGCCCACCGCGCACATCGGCCGCCGGACCGTGGCGTTCTTCCTGCTGACAAGCCTCGCGAACTTCGCGGCGCTGATCGTATTCGCGTGCTTGTTTGCGGTCGGGTTCCTCGGGGGCGACCGGGCGCCGGGCCTGACCTACGGTTTCGGCGCCGCAGCCGCGGCCGGCATCCTGGTCACGTTCGCGATCCCCAGGCTGATCCCACCGTCGGTAACCGCAGCCGGAGCGGAGGAGCACACCAGCCGGCTCCGAAGCGCCGTGGCTGCGGTGCGAAACGCGATTGGCGACGGAGTGCCTGACGCCGGCGTGCTTGTGCGAGGCCAGCCGCTGGGCGTGCTGTCCGGTTCGCTCGGCTACATGGCGTTCGATATCGCCGTCCTCGGGGTCTGCTTTCAGGCGGTGGGGGTGTCGGTGGGGGTCGGCGTGCTGGTCGTGGCGTATGTGATCGGTCAGCTGGGCGGCCTGATCCCGATCCCGGGCGGCATCGGGGGGACCGAGGGCGGCCTGATCGGCACGTTCGTGGTCTACAACGCCCCGGTCGCGGGTGTGACCGCGGCCGTGCTCGCTTACCGAGCGATCCAGATCTGGCTTCCGGCGCTGCTGGGAAGCGTCGCGTTCGTCCAGCTCCGCGCGACGCTCCGAGGGATGACCGAGCCGGCGCTCGCCTGTCAGCCGCTGGCCGAACCGCTGCCGCGGATTGGTTCGGTTTCTTCGGGGGCCGAGGTGAGTCGGGCGTAGGGGGGCGCGGTCACGGCTGGGGCGTCGGTGACGTGCTCACGATGCGAACTCCGACACCGAGTAAGCGTTGCACCCCAGCACGTCACAGACCTGCTGCTGCGGATCGGTCGCGTGCTGGCAGTAGACGATGAACGGCTCGTGTGGGCCCATATCGAAGATCGCGGTGACGATGCCGCCCCGGACCGGGTCCGGGGCACCCACGACCGTTGTGCAGTCGAGGTTGCCCCGGCGGGCCCAGAGCTCCATGATCCGGCGCTCCCTTGGCGGATGGCCCATCCGTAACTCGGTCTGCTGGCGCAGCTGCCGGTACGCGTGCTCGCCCGCCTGGCCGTCGGTGCTGGGAATGAAGAACCGCGGCATCAGAAGCTGGAACCGGCCGGGGTCAGCACGTGGCCACCGAGACACCGCCGGGGTCGGCGCCCGCCGGTTTCACAACCCACCCAGCCTCGGCACCAAGGTAACTGACCCGACCCGGTGACCACGAGGCTCCTTCCCATTGCGGCGGGACCGTCCGAGGGTCGGACTTGACCGGTGAGCGCGGCCCCTGGAATTAGGTACTCCTGTTGGCCACCGTAGCACCTCCAGGGCGGGCGTCGACACGCTCGAGACGAAGCGCCGTAAGACCCCAGCAGGCCGGGCGGGACTCGCGGAAAGCGGTGCTACTGTCGGAGACGGATGCCCGTCTACCGCGGAAATGACGGTACCCCGCCGCGATGACGCAGAGCGATCGCGAGGGCCTGACAGCACGGATCCGCGAGATCCGCCGACTCACGTTGTCTCGCGCCCG
Organism: uncultured Actinomycetes bacterium; assembly: GCA_963822725.1. GTDB lineage: Bacteria > Actinomycetota > Thermoleophilia > Solirubrobacterales > Solirubrobacteraceae > Palsa-465. Next base: position 12,741 of record CAWGIR010000003.1, on the reverse strand, counting down.
GGGGAAAAGCGAGGCGGCAGAGCCGCCGCCCGAGCCGCTGCAGGCACTCGAGGCGCGAGTGGCACACCTGGAGCAGCTGCTCGAGGGGTTGCAGGATTCGGTGCATCGCGAAACGGAGCGCCACGACGAGCTGATCACCGAGCTCCAGAAGCAGGTCCACCCAGGCGCTATGGGTGCAGCGCTCGCCGACGACGCGCGCAACCGCGGGCTGTAAGCCGCATCAACGCCCGTTTCGAAGCGGCCCGCGCCCACTCCGCACTGAGGTGACCTGCTACGTTCGACGCAGCGGTCGGCGCCGTCGGCCGCGAGGCAGCTCGCTTGGGTCCCGCTGTTGAGCGGTTCGGGTCAGCCATAAGCCTCCCGAATCGTCCGCGGCCCCTGTGCCGCCAAGGAGTTCAACTCATGTCCAATACACAGTCGTTCGCCGACCTTGGCGTGTCTCGTGCTGTGATCAGTGCACTTGCCAGTGATGGCATAACCATCCCGTTCGCGGTCCAGCGCGAGGTGATCGGGGATGTCCTCGATGGACGCGACGTCCTCGTGAAGTCGCCGACAGGCTCCGGCAAGACCCTTGCCTTCGGGATCCCGCTCGTCGATCGAATCAAGTCAGACGGCCCCCGGCCATCCGCGTTGGTGCTGGCGCCGACGCGCGAGCTCGCAACCCAGATCGCCGCGGACATCCGCGGTATCGCACACGCTCGAGCCCTTCGCGTGACCGCCGTCTACGGCGGCGTTGGCTGGGTCGGACAGGCCAAGAGCGCCGCGCGCTCGCAGGTCCTAGTCGCGACCCCGGGCCGGCTCGAGGATCTGCTCGCCTCCGACGTCTTCACGCTTGACCAGGTCGAGATGCTGGTCCTGGACGAGGCCGACCGAATGCTCGACATGGGCTTTCGCCCGGCCGTCGAACGGATCGTGGCGCGGTGCCCGAAGGCCCGGCAGACGCTGTTCTTCTCGGCCACGCTCGATGGCGAGGCCGGACGCCTCGCCCAGCGATACACCCGTAACGCGGCTATGCACGAGCACGGGCCCACGGCCCGTAGGGCCAGTCTTGACGTCGAGCACCGCTTCGTGGAGGTCAAGCATGCAGATCGCGTCGAGGCGCTCGTGCGGGAGCTGCGCCGGGAGCGCGAGCTAACGCTCGTGTTCGTGCGCACCAAACGCGGAGCCGACCGACTCGTCAAACGCCTCGGCACCCGGGGCATCGGAGCGGTGTCGCTTCACGGCAACAAATCTCAGCGCCAACGCGAGCAGGCCCTTAAACGGTTCAGGTCCGGAGCCGTCGACATCCTGGTCGCCACCGACGTCGCCGCCCGCGGGATCGACGTCAAAGACATCTCACACGTGATCAACTTCGATCCCCCCGCCGACAGCGAAACCTACGTCCATCGCATCGGTCGGACCGGACGGGCAGGCGCTGCGGGCATCGGCATTACGCTCGTCGCGCCCGGCGAGCATCATGACGTGAGCCACCTGGCGCGAACACTCGGGCTCGATCACCCCACCGCGCGGAACCATGCCGCGCCTCGAGGCGCCCGCCCCTCGCACGCGCCCCGCGGCACCGGGCACTCGCGCCGCCGCCGTAACACTCGGCGACCCGCGAGCAGGTCGTAGCGGTCATCCCGAAGGGCCGGAAGCCGGTGGCTCTCTAGTGTCCGGGCACTAGGCCAGCGCCGGTGATCGCACGGTCCCTACGGGGAACACCGCACGGACCTGCGTGCCCTGTCCGTTGGCGCTCTCAATCTCCAGGGACCCGCCAAGCGCCTCGAGCCGTTCCGCGATCAGCGTCAGGCCAGCATGACCGGCCTTGAGCGCGGCCTTGATCGAATCCGGATCGAAACCCCGTCCGTCATCGCCCACCTCGAGCACGAGCCGTCCGTCCACCCTGTCGATGCTCAGCGAGACCTCGCTCGCGCCGGCATGCTTCGCGACGTTGCTGAGCAACTCCCGCGTGACTGAGAACAACAGCAGATCCTCGACGCCGCGGACGTCCTCTGCGACAGAGATCCGATGCCGGAACCCGGCCCGGCGGGCGTGGCGATCGGCCACCGCCCTGATCGCGCCGACGGTGCCCTCGTGGGCACTGCCGACGGGATGAAGCTCGAACACGACCTCCCGCAGCTGCCGCACGGTCATCGACACGACCTCCTCCGCCCGGGCGAGTGCTTCCGCGTCCCCTCGCTGGGCCTCGCGGAGGTCCTGGAGCACCACGAGCAGGTTCTGAACCGATTCGTCGTGGAGCGCCTGCGAGAGCCGGCCGCGCTCCTGCTCCTCGGCGTCCAATAGCTGGAGCGCCAGGCGGCGCGCTCGCTCCTGCGACGCCTCTGCGCGCGCCCGCTGGTCACGCTCACGCTCGAGGCTCCAGCGCGCGGCGTCCTCAGCCGAGCGGGCCTCGATGAAATGACCGATCTGACTCCCGACGCTGGTGACGAGGGCCAGCAACTCTCCGTCCGGCTCCACGACTTCCTTGCTGAACAGCTCAATCGCGCCGAACGCGTCTGCGCCCGCAGCGATCGGGAATGCAAGCGCCGTGTGCATCCCGACCCCGCTGACGGAACGAAGGTGGCTGAGATCTCCCTCTCGAGTGATGTCCGAGCACCACTCGGGCTGGGAGGTGTCGACCACCCTTTGCGCGAGGGTTTTCGAGCCTCGCGAGGAAAGCTCGCGGGTGACGGCCTCGGCCACGTCGCTCGCTAACGGCGACGCGTGCCACGTGCCCACGCATGCCAGGTCCGGTCCGTCACCCGATCGCTGCCAAAGGCTCCCGAGCTCCCACCCCAAGGGTTCGGCAATCGCCTCCAGCACTCGGGGTGTTGCCGTTTCGAGCGTAGAGGAATCCGCCAGCGTTCCGGTCAGCGTCTGGAGAGCGTGCAGGCGCTCACCGAGCATCCGTCACTCCACGAGCCCGCGACGCATCGCCTCAGCAACGGCCGCGGCGCGATCGGACACGCCCAGCTTCTCGTACAGGTGCTGCAGGTGGCTCTTGATCGTCGCCGTGCTGAGGTGCAGGCGCGTCCCGATGTCAGGCGCCGAGCATCCGTCGGCGGTCATCGTCAGGATCTCCCGCTCGCGGGGGGTGAGGCCCGGACGCTCGTCCTTGGACCGGCTGTGAAGCTCCTCGAGCAGGCGGGCCTGCATGTCGGGGCTCAACCGCGTCTTGCCCCGTGACACCGCCGCGACCGTGTCGCAGATCTCGTCGCGCTCGGCGCTCTTGGAGACGAATGCGTCCGCGCCTGCGGCCAGCGCCCGGTACACGTTCTCGCTGTCCTCGTGGGCTGAGACGACCACCACGCGCGTAGGGGTGCCGTCACGCTTGATCGCCTTGAGGATCGAAACGCCGTCGAGTCCGGGCATCCGCATGTCAAGCAGCGCGACATCGGGCTCCAGGCGTTTGATCTCCGCGAGCCCCACCCGGCCCTCCGACGACTCTCCAACCAGCTCGAACTCCGGGCGGCTCTTGATCGCCCTGGTCAGCGCGTCCCGGTAAAGGGGATGGTCATCCGTGACGTAGACCCGAACCCGGCTCGGAGCCTTCGTCATTTGCAATGGTCTACCAACCTGAGCATTGCTTTGCAAGTCTGCTCAATGCTCGTTATTTCGAAGCCGCGTAGCCGATCGTAGGACGTTCGATCGGAGATTCGCGAGCGGCGCGATTGCAGCCGCTCGACGGATTGCGGCGACCCATCCCCGAGCGCATCATCGAGAGCGGCTTTCAGCAGCCGCTTCAGACATTGGACAGGAGCAACTTGACCGCGGTCGACGACACCTTTCAAGGGCGGATTACCGTCGTCATTGCCGACGATCACAGCTTGTCGCTTGAGGGCTTCGCGCGAGCCGTTCGCAATCACCCCGATCTGGAGCTCGTGGCGCAGGCCCGCGATGGCGGCTCTGCGCTGGCCGCGATCGAGGAGCACATGCCTGACGTTGCGCTCGTCGACGTTCGGATGCCGTGCCTTGACGGCGTGGAGCTGTGCGGGCGTTTGGGGGCAAGCCCGACGCGGGTCGTGCTGCTCACCGCTCACCCGACGAGCGATCTACGGGCGCGAGCCCTGGACGCCGGAGCCGTGAACTTTCTCGACAAGGAGACGCCGCGCCAGGACCTCTGTGAGGCACTGGTAGCGGCCGTGCGTCCCTGACCGGTGGTTAAGGACGTGGAAGTAAACGACAGTCCAACAAAGGGGAACACAATGAAGAAACTGGTCCTGACGGGCGCCGTGCTTTCGGCATTCGCGCTGGCGGTCGCGCCCGGTGCGCAGGCGCAGTGCGGCACCTCATGCCAGATCGGCCGGCTCAAGAGCCAGGTCACCACCCTGCGCGGCCAGCTCTCGACGGTGGAGCACGTCACCAACGCACTCGCGACCTGCATGGGCGAGGCACCGATCACCCGTTACGGCGACGACACGTCCAACACGTTCGGCTACGTGTACGACAGTGGTGGAGGGAATGTGTTTGACACCTCGGCGCTCGACGGGACTGACTCGGGTCAGCCCGTGAGCATCTGGGTGATGTTCGACCGGTGCAACGGGCAGGTCAATGCGTCGGTGCGGAGCCACGCCGTAGCGGGGCGCGCCGTCAGAGGGCATGCGGCGGTTGCCCCGCAGTTCTCACTGGGAGCTGCGCTGAACCGCTGGTAGGAGTGCTGGGGGAAGCTAGGCGTCGGCCGGGTGTGGCCGGCGCCTAGCGCTTTCCGGTAGTCGTAGGCAACGGCACGGCCCCGGGGCGCGTCGGTCTGCGAGAACTAATTCTTGAACCCGGCGTACTGCCGCTTCAGGGCGAGGATCCGCTCGTACGCGGCACGAATGTGAGCGGCCGGGATTGAGCCGTTGCGAGCTGCAGCGAGGAGCGATTGATACTCGGTCGCCCCGGCGCCCTCCGTGGTCGACACAAGGATGATGTCGACGCCGGCCTCGTCCGCACGTACGACGGCGTCCGCAGTGGAGTAGCCGGTTGGGCGCTCAAGGTCGTCGGTCATCGCCACGCCCCTGAAGCCGAGCGTTCCGCGGAGTAACCCGGTGACGATTGCATGCGACATCGCGGCGGGACCGGAGGAAGCGAGGTTTGGATAGACGCCGGTCGAGACCATGATCACCGGCACGTTGTCGGCGATCAGCGACCGGTATGGGACGAGATCCTCAGGCTGGCTGACGATCGATTGAAGTGCGTAGTCGGTATCCGTCCTCGCGCCGCCGAGCCCTGGGAAGTGCTTCGCCGTCGGGGCGACGCCGGCGAGCTCCATCCCTCGCGCGAACGGAACGGCGCCATTGATCACGCTCGCGGCGCTCATCCCGAACGAGCGGCCCTGCTGCCAGATGAACGAAGCGCTGGAGTGCGCGACGTCGACGACCGGCGCGAGGTCCAGGTTTATGCCGACTGCGCGGAGGGCTGCACCCGTCTGCTGTCCCTGGCTCTCGGAAACCGTTGCGCCATCCGCTCCCATGGTTGGTGGCGACACGACGGGTGGTGCCCACGGCAACCGCTTGATCTGGCCGCCCTCCTGGTCGGTCGAGATAAGCAAGGGCGGATTTCCGCCGGCTTTGGCAGCCGCCTGCAATTGCGTGGCTAGTGCCGTTGTCTGCGTCGGAGAGGAGATGTTGTCCGCGTACAGGATCACCCCGCCCACCTCACCATCCCGGATGCGGGCGAGCAGAGCAGAGTCGGGACTGGCGCCGTCCATCCGCACCATCGTCTGCTGGCCGATCATCTTGGCCAGCGATGCGGCAGGGTTGCTGTTCCGGGCACGGGGGATCGCGGCCGCTGAGAGCTTCCGAGCGGATGGTTGCTGGGTGGCGGGCGCCGAAAGCGTTGAGGGCAACGGCTCGGCACGGTGCTCGACCGTGACCGCCGGAGTGCTTCCCCGCTTGCCGCCGGTCGCTATTGACACGACCGCCAGCGTCACGAGAACCAGGCTCGCGGCTATCACCACTGTCGTTACTGACCTGGACCGGACGCGCATCAGTGATGCGGAGGCGACTCTACTGCGCCGCCGCTGTATCGCCCCTTTGAACCGTGCGCCGGAGTTGACGTGTGAACCGATGAGCTGCCAGGCCCCTTGATCGGCGGCACCTTCACGGTCACATGACTAGCGGCTGCCGATTTCAGGCCAAGTCGAATCGCCTTCGCTTCTTCGCGTGCACGCTTGAGCTCCTGGCGCTGAGCGGCGCGGACGGCGCGTTCCGACCGCGCCCAGGACGCCGCAAGCGGATTCGATGAACCACTCACGCTCGCGTTAGTCGCCGCAGGCGTCGCTGGCGGCGAAATGGCTTGCGCGGGCCTGACGGTCTGCGGAGCGCCGCCCGAAACCGACGGAGGAATCAATCTGTCAAGCAGTGCGAAGGTCGCCAGTGCGGTGGCGATCAAAACGGCGAGCGAGGGCAGGCCGCCGATCCGGCGCAGCTGATCCCCGAGCGTCTCACTGACCATGGCTGATCACGGTGATCGTTGTGGCGCCAGCTGACGACACGGTCCCGGGCGCGGCGCCGTCTCCATTGCTGACGGCGAGCACGATCGCCACGGCCGCGCCGGCGAGGGCGACGATGAGAGCCGTCGCCAGCGCGACGAGCAGGGGCACCGGCTGCGGCCGCTCGAAGCGCGTCAAGGGCCATAGCGGCACCAGCGTCTGTCCGATGCTGAGCTGTTGGTGAGCGGCCGCAGCGGGCGCGGACTGTTCGACTCGGTTCGAGGCGGATCCGCTCTCGGGACGAGAGGACTGTCCGACGGTAGGGAGCTCGAGCTGCCGCCCGCATGTGGCGCAAAAGCGGTCCCCCGCGCCGCGCGCCGGAGTACCGCATGCCACGCACTGGCGCGCGTCCGTTTCCGTGCCGGGGGTTGCGGACACGGAGCTAGCAGTTTCCCTGGAGCGTGCCCGCCACGATCGCGATCCGGTTCCGCAACAACGAGACGCGGTCGGGCGGTGCGCTCGCCGACACCGCATAGGTGCTGTTGCACGAACGCAGCAGGTAGTACGCGTTGCTCTTGCCGTTGGCCTCATAGCCGATCTCCCAGCCACTCCGTCCACCACCGAGCGTCGCCAGGCCGGTCGAGTCTTGCCGGAACCCGGGTTGCTTGGAGGCCGCCTTAATCAGCGTCGCGGCCGCGGCAGACAAAGCGCTTGGCGGCTTGATGAGCTGCCCGACGGTGATCGAGGCGCCGTTGTCGACCGGGCTCTGCACCGTGATCGCGCCGGTCAGGCTGGACGACTTAGCGGAGACCTGCTCCCAGCCCGCGGGAAGCAGCGCTGAGTAGGTCGACTGCTGCGTCGAGACATACAGCTGGCGACTCGCGAGCAGGGCGTTCGTCACCTGCGCCGCCCCCGAGCGTCCGCTTTTGGCCCGAGCCCCGGGCTTTCCCCCAGCCGCTATCAGCACGGCCGCTGCAGCCGCGCACAAGAGGACGACGACGCCGATGCTCAGCCCGATTGGCAGCCACTGCTCCCTCTCGCCCTTTCGGGACGCTCCGCCATTCGACTGACCTTTGGGCACCCCGACGGCCGGTCGCTGAGGCGCGCCGATCTCCGGAGGCCGCGCTCCGACCGGCGGTACGGCGTGACCATTGCCATTGCCATTGCCATCGCCGTGCTGGGAAACCGCTGTCGCCGTCGGCGCTCCACCCCGTGGCGCAGTCCTCGCGGAGTTTGACGCCGCTGCCTCTCTTGTCGGTGCAGGCCCGCCGTTTCCTGCCGCGGCCTCGCCCTCGGCGGGCGCGGAACTTTCGAAGGCGTGCCCGCACGCGGTGCAGAAATCGCCACTTCGCGTCGGCGAACCACAGCTGGTGCAGAACTTGGTCTTTGTCATCGAATCAACCCCCAAGTGCTTGAGAAACAAGAAACGCGATCGCTCCAGCAGCCATCCCGATCACGGACAGGAGCGACACGCCCGCGTATGGGAAGCTGGCCCGAGGCGGGCGCGTATATCGCCGCGCCACCGGGCCTTCGGTCAAACGGACGAGCCCCCGACCGGACCACACGTAGATCGCGGCCCGGTGGCTGCGCGAGTCGACCACCAGCAGGATCTGGTCAGGACGAGAGAACCAGCGACCATGGTTTGCGACGTCCGCCTCGGTGAGCCCGGTGCCTTGTCCGGGCCGGCTGACATACCAGCCGACCGCTTCGAGTCCGCCGTAGTGCCGAGCCATCGCGTCGTAGACCTGCGCCCACGTGTGGTGCGAGAACAGCGCGGCCTGTCCAGGCAGGAACGCTTGCGTCGCGGGGATCGCTGCCCGGATGACCGGGAGTCCGCCCCCGGCGCCAACCGGCGAGCTCCCGACCAGCACGCCGGCGAGCTCTCGGTCGGGCGTCGCGAATACGAGCCGGTAGAGCGTCGCGAGGACCCGTGAGTCCCACTCCGCCTGAGTCTCTACCGGAGCCGTGGATGTAGACGTATCGACCACGTCAGCAGACGAGGCCCGACGAAGCGCACAGGCCCGAGTTGTAGCCCTGCGAGAACCCGCTGCTCTGACCCTGGTTGAAGCCGTCCTGCTGGCCTTGCTGGTAGCCCTGTGTCTGGCCAGCCGACTGTCCCTGTGAGTAGCCGGCCGCCTGGCCTTGCTGGTAGCCCTGCTGCTGTCCTTGGATCTGACCCTGCTGAAGTCCCTGCTGTATTCCGCTCTTCTGGGCCTGTGAGACAGCCTTGTTCTCGGCCGCTTGGTCGGTTGCCTTCTGCTGGCCCAGCGCCTGCTGCTCAGCGATCTGGTCAGCCTGCGACTGCTGCGTGATCTTGCTCTGGGCCTCGCTGTTGGACAGCCGAGTGCCCCGGCCGATGAAGAATCCAGCCAGCAAGGCGAGAATCACACCTGTCGCGATCGCGGCCGTGACGCCGACCCAGAAGCCCGCTCCACGCCGCGGAGGCGTCGCCGGTACCGGGCCGTAGGGGCTCGGCTGGTAAGGCATCACCGGATAGCCGGGGTGCGCGACTGCTACCGCGGGGCCGCCCCCGTTGCCGGGTGGCATGGGCGGATATTGCTGTGTGGGCGGATCAAATTCGGACATGCGTGAACCTGCCTATTCGAGGATGGCCTTCCGTGTCACGGGCGCTCAGCACGCCGTCTTCTGGAGGTTGGCGGCGGAGATCAGCCACGAGCCGCTGATCTTCGTCATGTCATACGAGCCGCTCCAGTTGGCGCAGCCGTCCGAGGAGACGGTGTGCAACGAGAGCAGCGGCACGTTGGCCGACGTCGCCGATGAGATCGTCGGCTGGCCGACCGAAACGCTTGCGCTGATCGGGGCGCTCGCCTGCTCACCAGAAATCCACGAACCGCGGTCAAAGTCGTTGGGGTCCATTTGGGCAAACGCGCCGGCGAAGTTGCCCTGGCTGATCAGAGACCAGTGCTGCGAGACGGCCGACTTGATGCTCTGAGCATCGGCCGCCGAAGCGGTTGGCGCTGATGAGCTTGATGAGGACGAGCTTGTCGTCGCGGGTGCCGGCGTGCCCTTCGGCGCTGAGCTCTTCGCGGTGCGTCCGACCGCCAGCCCGCCGGCCGGAGGTGTGATCGCCGGCGACACAGTCGCCGCGTTGCGGGTCGTGGAAACCGTCGGGCTGGATCCCCCGCCACTCGCGGCGAGCAGAATGATCGCCGCGATCACCCCTGCAGCCAGCAGCGCCGCTGCCACGAGGCCGGCGATGAGGCCAACATTGCTGTTCGAGTCCTGTGACGGGACGGGATATGGGCCCGGATAGACGTACAAAGGTGGCCCGGTAGGGGTCGCCGCCTGGGCCTGGTATCCATGGCCCGGTCCCGAAGCGGACCCGTTCGTTGGCTCGTGCTGGCCGTTGCTCTCCGCACCGACGTCTCCGGCCAGCGAGCGGCCACATTCGCCGCAATACGGCCTACTCGCGTCGGTGGGCTTTCCACACCACTGACAGAAGCGGCGAGTGGTGTGCTCCCGTACGTCTTCCGTGAGATGCTCAGTCACGAGCGATCCGCCCCCTTCTACTCATAATCTGCTCCCCTTCGGGTTCAGGCGATGCTGGAGATCATCGACCGGGTCGGAGCACCCGACAATCCAATAGCTGCGGATCGATGCTGGCTGCCATCTCCCAACCAGCCCAATGAGGTCCAGCGGCAATCCGCAGCTTGCACGGTCGCCCCAGCAGGCGCTGCAAGTCCGATCGGCGAGGCCGCCTGAGATGGTCCGTACGGAGTGACGACGGCATCAGGCTCCTGGTCCAGCAGCGCGGACCACACAATGTCATCGCTCAGCGTCATCGCTCCCGTGGTGAGGGACCTTTAGGAGACCGGCCAACCCGCCGAGCCCAAGGACGGTGGCTTCTTCGACCACCGCGGTCCGAGCCGCAATCGGCGTGGGCTTCAAGGTCTGCGGCGAGAAGGACGCGATGGAGTCGTTGTCTCAACCCAAAGGACCATCGAAGTGAGAATTGGTTTGACAGCTCTGAGCGGCGGTTCCCTTTGACGGCTCGGCTAGCAGCTCACGGCCGACGGAATGCCAAGCCCGCCTCAACAGCGCCGGATGTAGGAGAAAGCGCTCGCACATGCACCTCGTCGTCCTCCCAAAGTGTCGATTCTCAAGACTTGGCGGCATCTGCCCTTTTCCCCTGCTCTTTGAGTGAATAGAGAACATCAGCGACCGCGTCGGCGCCTCAGCCTCGCCCATCAGCAGCCATGCGACGAGCGATCGAGGCGATCGAGGCGATCGAGGCGAGCTTTCGGCGATCGATCACATACGGATGGACGAACTGGGCGTTCGGCGCGGCGCGGATGATGTCTGCTGCAGTCGATCGCTGTGGTCGTTATCCCAATGAGAAGCGGCAACCACAGCGATCTCACTCGGGTCGATCCCTTCAGCTTCCAGGTATCGAAGCGTTGCAGGACGCCCCAGCGACATAAAGCTGTCGATGACGATGCAACGTCGCACGCGTTCCCAAAGCGAACGATGATCGCCTCCCCAGATACCGCCGGCCGAGAACAGAGACCTGCAATGCCACGAGAGCGGATTACTGGTCGTCTAAATCACCAAGCACGGAGAGCAACGCGTCGGCCTCTCGCTGATCTCTACCAACTCCTCCGCGCTAAAGGGGGGATCATCCAGAAGCCTGAACTCGCTGACCGACGTTGTCCTTCCGTCAGGGGCGATCACTTCGTCGATGGCCCAGTCGAACAATGCGCCGATTCGAAGCCGTGCCCGGTCTGTTGGCTGGAAAGCGAACTATAGGAATGTGTACGGCCCAATCGTCTCCGCGTGTGCCGCTCGGACCAATCTTTCTGACGACGGCGCTGGCTGAGTCGTCGTCGAAGGTCGACGACGGAGCCTGAGTATGTCGTCGAATCGACGGTCCCTCCGACGACGCCGATGAGGAAATATCCGCCGTAATCCCTGCTTGTCTCAGACACAAGAAGGTCACGATCGACTAGGCCTTCCACGACTGCTGGCACCGAGGTAGTGACCAGTTCACCCCAACTGCTCCCCTCCGCGACGAGGTCGTCGTGCCAGGTACTCCCCCAGTTCGGTATTCCTGAACACCCATGAAACGGCACGACGTTGGTTACGTAGCCCTTGGGCTTTCAACGACCATCCCGGATCGACCTCATCAAAGAGGGGCTCCACGTACATCTGGATGTGACTGGCCCATGCTGCCGCCACATCGTGAGCTTTTGATGCCGCGGTCCGAACTTCGGGTTGGACGGACTTTGTGCCATCGGCAAGAGTCATTTGACGTAAGACTCTAGTGCCGCCGACATGTCGGCGGCAATGGCTCCCCGATCCTGGCCAATGGGCGTCAAGCATGGCTGACGCCTGCGCTGCGGTCCCGATCGCATCGCCGTCGGGAGGTTGATACTCGCGATGCAGCCGGAAATATGTCCCATCTCTCAGCCGTCCCGAAGGCTCGAGAACGAGCGTCACCCGCGCCCCGTCGGCGCTATCAGTTCGCATGAGACTCCCCCCCGCAAGGGAGCTTTCCGGCAGCAAACGATCGATGGCGTCATTACTCGTTAGACGGGCCGTCAATACGGTCCACGGCACGGACGCGGCAGGGAGATGCACCTGATGAACCATTTCAACCGAGGAGATCGGCGTGCGTGGAGCTCCCCGAGTAGCTGCACGACCACATCACGAGCAATGTCCAGCTTGCAGAAGAGACGCCGCCTGGTGGCCGTGGCGACAGACGTTCGTGCGTCACCTGAAGGCTGAGTCGGGGCGTTCGAACAATCGCAACTTCGGGAGATACAAGCGGAGGCTTTGCTTCGTCGGCCTCCGTTGGCTCGAGAACACCCACCGACGCGAGCCAAAAAAGGCTGGAAAATTGCCGGATTCAACTTCCCCTCGAACACGACGCTGTGATCTACAGTAGCATTGCCACCGTCGATCACCAGGACATCACCGATGACAGGCTACACGGCCTCGCCGGCAGCTGGCACGGCGGGCTTCTAGCCTCGGGGATCCAGCTCGTCCACTGCGGTTTTGTGCGGGGGGAACAGGTCGGCGTGGGGGAGGAGACGCACTGAGCGAACAACCCGTCGATGTGGCTGTAGCTTCCTTGGTTCCGTCCGGTGCGGAGTAGAGCGAGCTGCCGAAAATGCTGCTGCTTGCACTCAGCGCACCAGCAGAGCTTGTACCGCCCGATGGAACGCTTTGAATCGCCTTGCGCCACACGCGCAAAGATCGACGGACCCGTATCGCATGTCTGAGGCTGGAATGAGGCCAGCGTTTGACACCCGTTTCTATATGGCCTTACACCGAGACCCCCGATCTCCTGGATCTCTTGATTTCCAGGCCTTTTGTAGTAGCGGGGG
>CAWGIR010000002.1:0-471295 GCA_963822725.1 uncultured Actinomycetes bacterium | reverse complement strand
AACTGCGAGGACCTCGAGGCCCAGTATCCGCTGCTGATTCTCTCCCGCCGGCTGCTGCCGGTCGGCGCCGACGGCGCGGGTCGAAACCGGGGCGGGCTCGGGTTCTCAGAGACGGCCATGACCCGCGGCGCACTGGCGGGGCAGCATGTGCTGCACACGAACGAGGCGTTCGCCAGAGGCGCAGGGTGTGTTCGGGGCAAACCCGGGCACACGGGCTTCGATGCGGTTGCGGCGCGGGACCGACGTGGCCCAGCAGCTGGCGGAAGGGAGCGTGCCAAGGGGCGTCGGAGACGTGGCCGGGGATGAGGAGCCGATCCAGTTCAAGGGCGCACCGCTGGCGCTCGGTCCGGAGGATGTCTGGGAATGGGTCTCGCCGACGACGGCCGGCTGGGGCGATCCGCTCCGCCGCGAACCTGACGCCGTCCTCGATGACATCGCGGTCGGCCGGCTCGACGAGGCCACGGGCGCCCGCGTCTACGGCGTCGTCGTCGCCGGCGAGCAGGTGGACGGTCAGGCGACGGATGAGCGACGGCGGGAGCTCCGCCGGGAGCGCCTTGGCGGAGGCGAACCGGCGCAGCTCGTCGAGCCGCCCGCGGCGGCAGACGAGTCGGCGACCTGCTGCACGTCGTCGACGGCCGCTGGTGGTGTAACGGGGCAGACCTCGGCAGCGCGCGGGAGAACTACCGCGACCATTGCCTCGTGCGCGAGACGCCCGCCCGGGCGGTCGCTCCCGAGTTCGACGCCGCCGACGTGGAGATCGCGGATCAGATGGTGTTCCGCGAGTACATCTGTCGGGTGACCGGCTACCGCATCGATGCCGAGATCGCGCGCGCCGGGGAGCCGCTGCTTCACGACATTCGACTCCGCTAGCGCTAGCCTCCCTCTCGGAAGAGAGGGGTCCGTGTGCCGGCGGCCGCCAAAAATCCGAGCGTCGTACTGACGCCGCTGCAGCGTCTCACAGACGAGGTCCTGGCGCGAATCGAAGTCATCGCCGACCGCGCGGCGGAGCGGATGCAGGCGCGACTGCCGTCCTACGCGAGGATCCCCCGCGCCGAACTGCTTCCGGTCCTGCGCGAGAACATGCGCGACATCCTGCTCGCCGTCAACGAGCCGGCCGTGGCACCGCAGACCGATCACCCCCATTACCGAGAGACCGGAGAGGTTCGAGCGCGACAAGGGATCGCCAGCGACGAGATGCTGCACGCCTGGCGGATCGGGCTGGAGGCCGTGCGGGAGGAGGCGCGGCAGGTCGCTCAGGAGCTCGGGTTTGACGACACCGTGCTGCTGGCCTTCGTCGAGGCGACGTTGCTGCTCGCCGATACCGGCATGCACGCCACGACCAAGGCGCACCGCGAGGCGGAGCTCGAGATGGCACGCCACGAGCAGGATCACCGCGCCAACCTCGTGCGCGGGGTGCTGTTCGGCACCGTCTCGCCCGCGGCGATCCGCCTCCAGGTCGCTGCGTACGGGCTCGATCCCGCCGCCTCCTACTGCCCGATCCGGGCCCGTCCCACGGGCAAGCTGACGGCCCGCGCGCTCGAGGCGCAACTCGGAATCGCCGACGCCGCCGGCCCCCGGCGGGGACTGGCTGCGCTACTCGACGGGGATCTTGCGGGCTTCGTGCTCGAGCCGCTCCGCGACTCGGTGCGCGCCCCCGTGGGGATCGGACCTCCGGCGCCGCTCGACGCCATGGAGCGACCCTTCCGGCTTGCCACGCGAGCGCTCGAGACCGCGCTGGCCATGAACCGCACGGGGCTGGTGGGCGTGGAGGCCCTGGGACTGGCTCCCGCCGTGATCGCCGACGGCGACATCGGCGACGCCCTGACCGCGCGGATCGTCGAACCGGTCATCAGGCAAGGCCGTACCGGCATCGTGCTGCTGCAAACGGTCACCCGCTACCTCGAGAACGATCTGCGACTGGAGGTGACCGCCGCCGAGCTCTTCCTCCACGTCAACACGGTGCGCTACCGGCTCCGGCGCTTTGAAGAATTGACGGACACGAGCCTGCGAAGCGTCGACGATCTCGTGGAGATCTGGTGGGCGATCAAGCGCGCCCGGATCGCCGGCACGCTCGGGGACGGCGCCCCGGGCAAAGCGTTGTAGATCGCTACAACCGCCGCCCGGCCGGTTCTGGCGCAGCCGACGTAGGCAGCAGCGCGGCTTCCCGGGAGAATCGCTGACCGTGAGCGCCACCACGAGCGCATCAGGCCCTGCCACGGATGCGGGCGTCCCGCTTCGGCCGGTATACGGCCCGCGGAACCTGGTCGGCCTCAACTACGAGCGCGATCTCGCCGATCCGGGGACGTTCCCCTTCGCTCGCGGCCGCCGGGCCCCCGGCCCCGACGGCACGACGCCCGGATGGATCCAGCGCGAGCTCTCGGGCGAGGGCTCGCCGTCGCGCTCCAATGCGCAGTTCCACGAGCTTCTGGCGCATGGTGCACGCGGTCTGGATGTCATCGGCGATGCGCCGACGATGGCCGCACTCGACCCCGACCATCCGATGTGCGTTCCGGCCGTCGGCAGCGCGGGCGTGTCGCTGTGTCGTAAGCAGGATTTCGTCGAGCTGTTCGACGGCATTTCGCTCGACGGCATCACGGTCTCGCACTCGCTGCCTGCTGCGTTCGCGCTCGCGGGGCAGTACGTCGCTGCGCGGGCGACCGGGGTGGACCCCGGGGTCATGCGGGGGTCGGCCATCCAAGCGCCGCTGTATGCCGAGGATTGCTCGTACGCGACGTTCATGCCGTTCGCACTGCGGATGCGTCTGTGCCTGGACTCGATCGCATTCTCGAACCGCGTCATGCCGCGCTTCCACGCCTACCTCGAGGACACCTACTTCATCTCCGACGGCGGACTGGACGTCGTGGAGGAGATGTCGCTCGGCTTCGTTCAGCTCCGGGAGATCACGCGCCGCCTGATCGAGCGGGGCCTGCCGGTCGACGCATTCGCGCCCCGGATCGCGATCCTCGTGAACTGCCGGATGGACCTGTTCGAGGAGATCGCCAAGGTCCGCGCGGTCCGGCGCATGTACGCCCGGATGATGCGCGACGAATTCGGCGCTGCGGACCCGCGGTCGCTCGCAGTCAACATCTCGGTCCACACCTCGGGCCTCACGCTCACCGCTGCACAGCCCGTGAACAACGTCGTTCGCGGCGCGGTCCAGGCACTGGCGATGGCGCTCACAGGCGTACAGGGACTGGAGATCTCCACGTTCGATGAGGCGTTCAGGACGCCTTCGCACGCCGCGCACGTCATAGCGATGCGCACGCAGCAGGTGATCGCCGAGGAGACCGGCGTGACTCGTGTTGCCGATCCACTGGGCGGCTCCTGGTACCTCGAGTCGCTCACCGACGAGCTCGAGCGCCGTATCGACGCGGAAGTTCGCCGGATCGAGTCGGTGGGGGAAATCGGCGAGCTGGTGGAGGGGGGGTTCTTCCGCGAGATCATCATGCAGGCGATGGACCGCCACGCCCAGCAGGTCCAGAGCGGCGAGCGGCGGGTAGTGGGCGTGAACTGCCATCGTGTGGACCCAGCTGAGGACACGCTGCTCCGAGAGCTCGCGGAGGCACGCTTCGAAGCCGATCCCGAGCACGTCGAGCGCATCCGTCGCTGGCGTACGGAGCGCGACGCCCGGAGAGTCGAGGAAGCGCTGGCCGACGTCCGAACCGCCGCCGAAAGCGCCGATGCGGACCTGATGGAGCCGGTCGTCGATGCCCTCGAAAACGACTGCAGCATCGGCGAGATCGCCGGGTCGCTCCGCGTCGGCTATGCACTGGCGCCGGACCCGTTCGCGGATCGATGAGCCGCGGCCGGATCGTCGTCGGCACGCTCGGCCTGGATCAGCACGAGGTCGGCGCGATGGCCGTTTCGCGGCTGCTCATGCGCCACGGCTTCGAGGTCATCTACCTCGGGCGCTTCAACACGCCGGCGCGGCTCGCTGCCGTTGCGCACGACGAAGACGCCGACGTGGTCGGAGTGTCGGTGCACTCATGGGAGCTCGCGGCCTACGCGCCCGAGCTCGTGTCGGCGTGCCACGAGATCGGGGTGGCCGTCGCCGTCGGCGGCTCGGTGCTGACCGAAGCCGACGAGCGCGCGCTCAGGAGTCAAGGCGTCGATGCCGCGTTCGGCCCGTACGCGGCCGACGAGGACGTGGTCGCCCGCATCGGGACCCTGGTCGATCGGGCGCGAAGCGGAAAGCTGAGCGAGCCCGCGGCTGCGGCGCACGCGCCGGCCCTGTCCGGCCGGGTAGTGATCGTCACCGGGGGGGCGCGCGGACTCGGCGCCGCCTACGTCGGGTGTCTGCTCCGGGAAGGCGCGGCGGTCGTCGCCAACGACCTCGAGGAGCTCCCGGCCGGGGAGGGACTTGCCTCGGTGCCCGGCGACATCACAGACCCCGCGGTGTCCGCGGCGCTCGTCAACGAGGCCCTGACTCGCTTCGGCCGTCTCGACGGGATCGTCGCCAACGCGGGCGTCCTTCGCTCGGGACCACTGGTGAAGATCGCGGCGGAGGACCTCGACGTCGTCCACTCGACCCACGTGCGCGGAACCTTCCTGCTGCTGCAGGCCGCAGCCCGCCACTGGCGCCAGGAGGCGAAGTCGGGTCGGCCGGTCGCGGCGGCGGCGGTCACCACCACCTCCTCTGCCGGTCTCTACGGCTTCCTCGGCGAGGCGGCCTACAGCGCCGCCAAGGCCGCCGTTGCGGCGATGACGATCGTTGCCGCCGAGGAGCTCGGCCGCTATGGCGCAACGGTCAACGCGGTGGCGCCGGTCGCCCGCACGCGCATGACCGCTTGGATGGGGGAACCCCCCTCAGCGGACGATGATCCCTACGACGCGGCCCACGTGGCCCCGGTCGTCGCTTGGCTGCTGAGCGACGCCGCGCGGGACGTGACGGGGCGCGTGCTCGAGGTGGGGGGCGATCGCGTCTCGGTGGCGGACGGCTGGCGTCCCGGGCCGCCGGCGCCGCTGCCGCGCCGCGCGACGCTGAGCGAGGTGATGGCGGTGGTCGAAGCGCTCCTCGCGCAGTCGCCCGCGCCCGAGCCGGTCCAGCGGCCGGACCCGACGCTACTCGCTGCCGTGACGCCGACGGCGCAGGGCCACCCGGCCGGCTGACGACTCTTAGAAAAGTCTCACGGGCGTCTCACACTCCTCTGACACGGGTAGCCCAGACTGATCCGTTCTAGTCAACGAGACGGAGGAAAAGAGATGCCCACCGTAATGATCGTTCTCAACATCGTGTTTGCCGTCGGCGTGGTCGGAGTGATCGTCGGCGGGCTTCTTGTAGCGATCGGCACGCAGCATCGCGACCACCGCGTGCTCGCATCGGGATCCTTCCTCAGGCGGCGGATCTGGTCCCGGACCGGGCGCCCGCACGCCGGGCCGGTGCGCCCTTGGGTCGCGCGCCGTGGTCGGGTCTGGCCGGCGTCGTGAGCATTTAGGCAGACCGTGGCGGCGCGGCGATCGCCCGCGCCGCCCACGTTGTCGAAGCGATCCGTGAGGTAGCCTTGACCGGCCCGTGAGTAGCAGCGCCTCGGCCACGCGGACCGGCGTAGAGCAGTGGACGGTCCGAAGTCTGATCGCCCGCCACAAGGCTGCGGCGTTAGGAGCTGCGGCAGTCTGTGCCGTGATCGTGGCCATGGCCCTGGTGGCGGCCCTCGGCGCGAAGGCGGGCCCCGTCACCGACACCACGACGTGCACGGGGTGGGGTTCGGCCAACCAGAGGCAGCAGAACGCCTACGCCAGGCTGTATGTCAGCGAGCACGGTGCGGTCCCCGGCGGCGGGACTTCGCCCGCGAGTGTGATCACCGCGATCAATGACGGCTGCGGTAAGGCGTTCGGTGAGGACGTGTCCGACTCGACGACGGTCGCTCAGGCGATTTCCGGCAACTTCTGAGTCGCTACCCGGGGGAGCGCGAGCGCGAAGATCGAGCCGCGCTGCGTGCTGCGAACGGTGCAGCTTCCGCCGTGCCGCTTGGCGATCGCATCGACAATCGCAAGGCCCAACCCCACGCCGCCGGCCGCGCGCGTCCGCGCCGCGTCCGCACGGGCGAAGCGATCGAAGATCCGCTCCAGCGCCTCGTCCGAGATCCCGCAACCCTCGTCCTCGACTTCGATCACGACCTGGCCGTCGCCATCGCTGTGCGCGCGTAGTTCGACCGCATCGCCCTCCCGCGTGTACTTGACCGCATTTTCGAGCACCGCGTCCAGAGCGATGCGAAGGCGGTCGCGGTCAACCAGCAGCTGTGCGGACTGCAGCGGCCCCAGCCGCCACGCGCGTGGGGCTACTTCCGACCAGCGCATGAAGACATCCTCGAGGAAATCCTCCAGCTCGACTTCGTCGACGCATAGAAAATCAGGCTGGTCAGCGGCGGCGAGCATCAGGAGGCGCTCGATGATCGCGTTGATGCGGGCGAGCTCGTCGAGCGCGACCTCGATCTCGCCGTTGTGCGTCGCTCGTGCGCGCGCCATCTCGAGATGCCCTGCAGCGATCGTGACCGGCGTGCGAAGCTCGTGCGAGGCATCGTGGATGAATCGCTCCTGGCGCTCGAGCAGCGAGTGCTGCTCCTCGGCCCGCTGCTCGGCGATCTGAAACGCCTCCACCCGCCGGCGCGCGTGCCACACCATTGCCAGGAACATCGCCGCCGTCAGCGGCACCGTCAGGAGGCTGTCCCACGAGTGGACGCCGCGGATTGCCTGCACGAGCATCGGCGCGCCGGTCGCCGCGATCACGCACCCGAGCACGGCCAGCGTCGTGCGCAGAGGCCACAGGCGGAACCCGTAGACAACCGTGAGGCTGATCCATACGAGGAAGAAGGGCACCGTCCTCAGCCGGGACACGAGCAGCATCGCGATGCAGTTCGCGACCGTGAAGGCGAGCCACAGGAGCTCTACGCGGTAGCGGTGCAACCACCGAGTCAACTCAAGCGGCCGCCCGGTATCCGGCGTTTCGCACCGTCTCGATCGGCGTGTTCGGGCCAAGCCGCCTGCGGAGCCTTCGGACACAGACGTCAACGACATTCGACCGAGGGTCGAAGTCGTATCCCCACACCTCGGCCAGCAGCCGTTCGCGGCTCACCACCTCGCCCACATGCCGCATCAGGAAATGCAGCAGGTGGAACTCGCGGGTTGAAAGCGCAGCGACGGTGGAGCCCACTCGTGCCTGCCTGCTGGCCAGGTCGAGCTCCAGCCGCCCGACGGCGATCGTTTTGCCGTCCGTGGTGAGCCGTGCCCGGCCAAGATGCACGCGCGCGCGGGCCAGGAGCTCGTCGAGTGAGAACGGCTTAGCCACGTAGTCGACCGCCCCGAGCTCGAAACCGCGAAGTTTGGTCGGCAGATCCCCGCGCGCGGAGAGCACCAGGACCGGGAGCTCGGAGCGCAGCGCGTGGAGCTCGCGCAGCACGTCCAAACCGTCGCGCCCAGGGAGCAGTAGGTCGAGGATCACGAGGTCGTAGCTGCCTCTGAGCGCACGGGAGAGTCCGCTCTCTCCATCCTCCACGACGTCCACGGAGAATCCCTCGGCCTCGAATGCGCGCGCCAGAAAGGCCTCGATCCGCGGCTCATCCTCGACGATCAGTACTCGCATCTACGCACCGACCCTCCTAGTCCGCGCAGACCATACACCGACCAAAGATGACTTGTAAATGACGGCTCGATGACAATGCCGTCATCTGATTTTGGGGGGCCGGGCGCCGGCTATATAACACCGCCCCAGGAGAGCATGAGCTCATACGCAAAGCGTGTCGTGGCGATCACGGTTGCGGTCGCGATCGTGTGCGCTGCGATCGGCCTCTACATCGGTCTGTACCTGGTCAACGTGCCCGGGTCGGTGGCGGCGGCGCAAACGGCATCCGGCTCGCAGCTGTACCTCGCCACGGTGCCGGCGGCGGCGGCGAGCGACCCTCACCCGACGTGGGTGTCGTTCTACGTCGTCGACGCCAATTCCGGGAACTGGCGTCACAAGACGACGTTCGTGGTGCCGGCGCACACGCTGATGCACGTGACCGTTTACGAATACGACGGGCAGACAGGGCTGCGCAATCCGTTCATCGGCCAGGCGACCGGCACCGTCGGAGGCTCGTTCCTGCTCGACGGCAAGCCGACACAGGCGATCGATCCGGACACCGCTTCGCACATCTTCGCGGTGCCGCAGATCGGGCTGTCGGTGCCCCTGGAAGGGCCCTCCGCCAACGCCAAGAACCCGTGCAGCCAGGCGCCGTGCTCGCTGAGCGCCGCGCACCACACGATCTCGTTCACATTCCGCACACCCGGGAAGGGGCTGTACCGCTGGCAGTGCTTCGTGCCCTGCGCCGCCGGTTACATCGACGGCTTCGGCGGGCCGATGCAGACCGTCGGGTACATGGACGGCTTCATCAAGGTCGTGTGAGCGGGACGGTCAGCGACGGTGGATAACAGGCCCCACTTCCGCAATGTCGTCGTGCTCTGGCTGCTGGCGACGGTGATCGTGACGCCGATCATGGTGCTCGTGGTCGGGCCCGGGCTGCCGCCCGGCAACGGCAGCGTTGAGGCGTCCGGACAGGTGGTCGACAACACCGTGCTGCTGGCGTTGGCGACGCCCGTGGCGCTTGCCGTGCTCGTGTTCTTCGCCTACTCGCTGTGGGCCTTCCGCGAGCGTAATCCGGACGTCGTCGTGGACGGCCCGGCGATCCGCGGCAATTCGACCATCCAGTTGTGGTGGCTGATCACGACGACCGGGATCGTGCTGTTCCTGGCGGCCTACGGCACGATCAGGCTGCTGGCGGATGGCTCCGGCGGCGGCCAGGGGCCGAACCCGATCGCGACGCCGGCGAGTGCGAGCACCGACCCACCGCTCCAGGTGCAGGTGGTCGCGCAGCAGTGGCAGTTCACGTACCGCTATCCGTCATACGGAGGGGTGGAGACGCGCGACATCGAGCTGCCGGCCAACACATTGGTGGAGCTCCATGTGACATCGCTGGACGTGATCCATTCCTTCTGGGCATACGAACTGGGCGTGAAGGCGGATGCCAGCCCGGGCGAGGACAACGTCGCCTACGTGACCACCAAGGGCCCGCTGACGTTCCACGTGCGGTGCGCCGAGCTGTGCGGAGTTTGGCACGGGTACATGTTCAACTCCGGCGCGGTCGTCCCGAAGGCTCAGTTCGCCTCGTGGATCGCGCAGCAACAGCAAAAGTACGCGCCGTCGACCAAGGCGCTGGGGCCGTATTCGAAGTCGTACTTCCCACAACCACTGAGGAGAGGTGGATGAGCGCGATTGCAGCATCCGTTCCGGCTCCCCGCTCGGGCTGGCGGCAGCTCATGGGCTTCAATCTCCTCACCGGGATCGTGCTCGGGATCGCCGGCTGGTTCATCGGCTACCACGCGGTCGGCATCCACATCCACGGCGCGAACCTTGACTACTACCCAACCGAAGCGGGCGAGAACGACGTCGCGATCATGCTCGGGTACTTCCTCGGCGTGGTCGGCTTCCTGGTCGGGCTGGGGTTTGCGAACTACCCGATCAGGCGGATGCTCGGGCATCCACCGAGCCTCGCCGAGCGGGAGTCCGAAGAGCACGGGCTGCTCCGCTACTTCAGCCTGAGCACCGACCACAAGGTCGTCGCCAAGCAGTACATGGTGGGGATCGGGGTGTTCTTCGCCGTCGGCGGACTCAACGCGATGCTGATTCGCTCAGAGCTGCTCCAGCCCAACGTGCATGTGTTCGGCGCCAACCAGTACCTGACGCTCGTGGGCATGCACGGGTCGATGATGATGGGGATCATGAGCTCGGGGATCCTCGGGCCGTTCGCCAACTGGGTGGTGCCGTTGATGATCGGCTCGCGGCGGATGGCGTTCCCGCGGATCGAGTCGTTCACGTTCTGGCTGCTGATGGCCGGTGCGGTGATCCTCGTCACGACGATCTTCTTCGGCGGCTTCCAGACCGGCTGGACGGGCTATCAGCCGCTGGGCGACCAGGGCACCGCCGGCTACGACGCGTACATCGGCTTCTTCGCGCTCGTCGGGCTGTCGATGACGCTGTTCGGGTTCAACCTGATCGCGACGATCGTCACGATGCGCGCTCCGGGGATGACCTGGTCGCGGCTGCCGATCTTCGTCTGGGCGACGCTCTCAACCGCGGCGCTGATGCTGCTGGCGGCGCCGATGCTGATTGCCGCGCTGCTGATGGGGGCGATGGATCGCACGGCGCAGACGGCGTTCTACGTCGCCGGCCAGGGCGGCAGCTCGTATCTCTTCCAAAACCTGTTCTGGGTATTCGGGCACCCCGAGGTGTACATCCTCGCGCTGCCGGGGTTCGGGATCGTGCTCGAGCTGTTGCCGGTGTTCTCGCGCAAGCCGTTATGGGGCTACCGCCTGGCCGTTGCCGGGATGCTGGGGGTGACGCTGCTCAGCTTCTTCGTCTGGCAGCACCACCTGTTCGTCTCAGGGATCAACGCCGACCTGCGACCGTTCTACATGCTCTCCACCGAGCTGATCTCGATTCCCACCGGGTTCATCTTCGTGTGCGCGATGGGAACGCTGTGGCGCGGGCGAATACGGTTCACGGTGCCGATGCTGTTCTGCCTCGCGTGGGCGTTCAACTTCCTGTGGGGCGGGATTTCCGGGGTGTTCAACTCCGACGTCCCGAGCGACGTGACCACGCACGGCAGCTTCTTCGTGATGGCCCACTTCCACTACACGATCATGGGCGGGCTGGTGTTCGCCTTCTTCGCCGCGATCTACTACTGGGTACCGAAGATGTACGGCTTCAGGTTCAACGAGAGGCTGGCGAAGGTCCACTTCTGGCTGATGTTCATCGCGTTCAACGCGACCTTCGCGCCGCTGTTCGGGCTCGGCTTCATGGGGATGCCGCGACGCGTGGTCACATACTCGGCCGGCTTCCAGGGGCTCAACGACTGGGTCTCGGTCTCCGCGTTCGTGCTGGGGTTCTCGATGCTCGTGTTCCTCGCCAACGTGGTGTGGTCGCTGGTACTCAAGCGAGAGCCGGCGGAGCCCAGCCCGTGGCACGCCAAGTCTGCCGAGTGGCAGCTGCCAACCCCCGTGCCCACGCACGACTTCGACCACGTCCCGGTGTTCGACGCCGACCCGTATCCCTACGGTGTTGAGCCCGCGCCGTCCCCCGGGCTCGCCCCCGCGGGAGGACGCACGTAGATCATGGAAGCCTCAGCTCCGCACCACGTCGCAGCGGTCGAGCCCGAGCCTCCTCACTGGCAGGCCCGCGCGACCTGGCTCGGCGGCCGGCTCCTGTGCGGATCGATCTCGTTCTTCTTCGCGTCGTTCGTATTCGCGTTCTTCTATCTGGATGCGCTGGACGTCAACCACAACTGGAAGATCGGCCGGGTCCACCCCGCACACGGGCTCGGGCTGGCGATCATGCTTCTGTTCTTGGTGGGCGCGGTCATCTACCGGCTGGCCGTGAGGCGGCCGGCCAGCGTGCTGCCCGTCGGCCTCGCCGCGATCCTGATGTCGCTCGTCGCGATCGCGCTGCAGTTCTACGAGTACACGAGGCTCGACTTCGGCGCCGCCAGCGGGGGTTACGCGGCCGTCTTCTACGGTTGGACGTCCCTGTACGCGATCGTCGCGCTGCTCGGCCTCTATTGGATCGAGACGCAGGTGGCGTCGCTTGCCCGCGTACGCCGGGAGGGAGGGGTGCGCGAGACAGAGGCCCCCACCGGTGAGGGCGAGCTGCTTCAGGCCGGGATCGAGGCCTCGTCGTTCTACTGGGCTTATTTCGTCGCGACCGGTGTGCTCGCGTACATCGTTCTGTACCTGGTCTGAGCATGGCCTGGGGCGCGTGGTCCCTAGATCCGTCGCTGATGTACGTCGGGCCGGCGGCGTGCCTGTACCTCATCGGCAGTCGGGGCAGGGGGCACCCCAGGCCGCGGGAAGCCGTCGCCTTCTTCGCCGGTCTGATGACGATCGTGATCGCATTGGACTCGCCGATCGACCATTACGCCGACCAGCTGTTCTGGGTCCACATGCTCCAGCACGTGCTGCTGCTGACGGTGGCGCCGCCGCTGTTCCTGCTCGGGTCCCCCTGGCCGCGGATGTGGCGTGCGCTGGCGCTCGGTCCGCGGACGGCGGCCGCCCGCACGATTGCGCACGCACGCTGGACCTCGCCGGTGCGGGCATTGGCGCGGCCGCTGCCGGCATGGATCCTGTTCAACGCCACGGTCGTCGGCTGGCACGTCCCCGCCGCCTACGACGCGACTCTCAAATATGGCGCCGTGCACGCGTGCGAGCACGCGATGTTCTTCTTCGCCGGACTGCTGTTCTGGGCACGCGTGATCGATCCGGGGCCGCTGCGGCCTCGCCTCGTGTGGCCGGTGCGGATCGCGTATACCGTCGGCGCGATGATCGTCGGGTGGGTGCTCGCCATCACGCTCGTCGTGATCCAGCATCCGATCTACAGCTATTACGCCGCGCTCCCGACTCGCCCCGGGGGGATCAGCGAACTTACCGATCAGCAGCTCGCGGCCGGCGTGATGTGGGTCCCGGGGTCCATCTCGTACACAATCACGTTCCTGATCGGCTTCTACCGCTGGCTGGAGCCTGACCGCTCGAGCAGCACAGCCCCGGCTCCGTTCACGACCGAAGGAGTGCAAACTTGACGTTCATCCCGATCGCAAGCTTTCTGGCCGGTGCGCTGCTGTCGCTGCTGTTGCCGGCATGCCTGTTGATCGCGCTCGCGATTTGGCACCTGCTGGTCATCCGGCGGGTACCCGGCGCCGCTGAGGGCAGCGGCCCCGCGCGCCCGGAGAACGATCCGGCGCCGAGCGCCCCTCCGGAGCTCGAGCGGCCGTCGGGTCAGGGTTGAGCAACCCTACGACAAGCGCGCCAGTCCGGACGAGGACCATCGTCGCGGCGGCCGGGGCGGCCGCGCTCGCGGTCGGCCTCCTGGTGGGCGCCGCGGTGCTCGGATCGCACTCACGCCCGCGCAGCTCCGAGGGATCCGCGGCGGCACTGGCAAACCCGGAGCTCGATCCGGGCACGCCGCTATCGCAGCAGGCGCCCGATTTCTCGCTCACGGACCAGTTCGGCAAGCAGGTGTCGCTGCGCTCGTTCCGCGGCAAGGTCGTGATGTTGGCGTTCAACGACCCGGTCTGCACCACCGTGTGCCCCCTGACCACGACCGCGATGGTCCAGGCCAAGGCGCTGCTGGGCGCCGCGGGCTCCCAGGTTCAGCTGCTGGGCGTGGGGGCCAACCCGACCGCGACCGAGGTCAAGTGGGTGCGGGCCTACTCCGAGGCACACCAGATGATGCACCAGTGGCATTTCCTCACCGGCTCGGTGGCGCGTCTGAAGCGCGTGTGGCGCGATTACGGGATCGAAGCGCAGCTCGTGAACGGACAAATCGACCACACCCCGGCGCTGTACGTGATCGATCAACGCGGCCGGCTGTCGCGGCTGTACATGACGCAGATGGCCTACTCGAGCGTCGGGCAGCTGGGTCAGGAGCTGGCGCAGTCCGCGGCCGCGCTCCTGCCTGGCCGCCCCCGGGTGAAGGCGAGCGTGCCCTACTCGGAGATCCAGTTCATCGATCCCGGCACCGCTGTCACGCTGCCCAGGGCCGGTGGAGGCACGGTTCACCTCGGGCCCGGCAACTCCGCACACCTGTTCCTGTTCTTCGGCACCTGGGCCAGGGAGGTGACGAACCTGGCCGGGGCGCTAGAGGCAATGAATCGTTATCAGGCCGCAGCCGGCGCCGAGCGACTGCCACCGCTGACCGCGGTGGACGAGGCCAGCGTTGAGCCCTCGGCGAGCGCGCTGGGGCAGCTCCTGAAGAGCCTTCGGCGCCCACTCTCCTACCCGGTGGCGATCGACCAGAGCGGCCGCGTCGCCGACGGCTACCGGATCCAGGACGAGCCTTGGCTGGAGTTGATCTCGGCCTCCGGTCAGTTCCTCTGGTACCACGATGTCAGCACGGCCGGGTGGCCCACTCGCTCCACGCTGATCCGGCAGCTTCGCCTCGCGCTGGCGCGCGCGCCCAAGGCCAACCCCGCCGGAGTCGGTGCCCCGCAGATCCCCGGGTCTCCGGCCGCGCTCGCGGCGCTGCACGCCGAGGGAGGCCAGCTGCTCGGTTCCGGATCACTGCTGGCGGCAAGGATCCGGGCGCTGCGCGGATACCCGATCGTGATCAATGCCTGGGCGTCGTGGTGCAGCCCCTGCCAGCACGAGTTCCCGCTGTTCGCCTCCGCCTCGCGGCGCTATGGGGCCCGGGTGGCGTTCCTCGGCGCCGACGCGAACGACTCCGCAGGCGACGCGCGCGCCTTCCTCCAGAAGCATTCGATTGGGTACCCCAGCTACCAGACCAGCACGAGTGGGCTGAGCTCGCTGGCAGCGATCGCGGGGTTGCCGACGACGATCTTCATCAGCCGGAGCGGCAAGGTCGTCGACGTCCACACCGGTCAGTACAGCTCGCAGACTGCCCTCGATCAGGACGTCGCGAGCTACGCCGTCGGCTCGTGAGGCTAGTCCTTCGGTGCCGCGGCCTGCGAGCGAACCAGCTGCCGCAGGGTGTAGCCCACCGGCACCAGCCGAAGATTGAAGCGGTCGACGATCGCGCCCCACACGCCGCGTGGAAAAACGAGTGTGACAGCGATCGCGACCGCTCCAAGCCCTACGAGGTACCAGCTCCCGTCGTTGGAGAACTCCTGCTGGATCCCGAACAGCACGAGTGCCCCCAGCACGGGTCCCTCGAATGTTCCCAGTCCCCCTACCAAAACCATGAAGATCATGAACGCGCTCCACTGCACGCTGAAGATCGAAGCGGGGGTGACGATCAGCGTGTTGGCGATCGTGATCGCCCCCGCGGCGCCGCAGCCGACGGCTGCCAACAGGAAAACGACTCGCTTGGCGAGCGCCACGGGCACGCCGACCGACTCCGCGGCACGCTCATCGTCACGGATCGCCTGCAGCGAGGCGCCGAGCCGGCTTCGCAGCAATGCGAACCCGAGCAGGATCAGCACGGTCATCAGTGCGAGCGCTACCCAGTAGGTGTAGGCCTGGCGGTCCGCGGGGGAGTACACGTTCAGCACGTCCAGCGAGCGCCCGGTTCCGCCTCCGACGGCGTTGTCATTCGTCACGAGCAGCCTGAAGAGCTCGGCCACGACCCACATGCCGATCGCGAACTGACCGCCTCTCAACCGGAAGACGAGCAACGAGGTGGGCAGCGACACGAGCCCGCAGAAGAGCGCCGCCAGTACGACCGCGAGGTAGCCGTTGATGCCGTGGTCGGTGAACACGATCAC
The DNA here is from genome assembly GCA_963822725.1 of uncultured Actinomycetes bacterium. Lineage (GTDB taxonomy): Bacteria > Actinomycetota > Thermoleophilia > Solirubrobacterales > Solirubrobacteraceae > Palsa-465. The sequence goes on along the minus strand of CAWGIR010000002.1, from coordinate 456,053 downwards.
GGCGTAGGCTCCGATCCCGATGAAAGCCTGCTGGCCCACGGACACCAGCCCCGCGTAGCCCGCCAGCGCGTTCCACATCGCCGCCAGAATGATCAGCACGAACAGCTCGGTCAGCTTCTCAGTCGTGTTGGGGCCGAACATGAACGGCAGCAGCGCCAGCACCACCACCAGGCCCACCGTGCCGGCGGCGAACGTCAGCGACGCCCGCGTCCAGCGCTGGACCTTCGCCCGCGCCGGCTGGGCCTCCGGCGGTGCGGTCACCGTGCTCATACGCGTGCCTCACGCGCGGCGAAGATCCCCTGGCTCCGGAACGCCAGCACGGCCAAAAACAGCGCGTGACCGCAGAAGATCGACCACGAGGCACCGAACGCCTGTGCGCCAACCGTCTGGGCCAGCCCGAGCGCGATGCCGCCGACGAGCGTTCCCCACAGTGAGCCCAAGCCGCCGATCACCACGGCCTCGAAGGCGAAGATCAGCTGCGATGGGCCGAGCGTGGGGTCAAACGAAGAGCGCATCCCGAAGAACACCCCTGCCAGCGCAGCGGTGGCCAGCGCGATCGCGGTGGCAACCGCGTACACCCGCTTGGCGTTGATGCCGACGAGCTCGGCCGTGGCGGCGTCGTCTGCCGTGGCCCGCATCTGCCTTCCCAGCTGGGTGTAGGAGAGCATCAGCTGAAGCCCGCCGAGCACGAGCACGGCGACGCCGAAGATCAGCGCGCTCAGCGCCGAGATCGAGATCTGGCTCGTGATCCGCCAGCTGGCTGTGGTCAGGGCGCCGGCACTCAGGGAATGAGTGTCGGCGGAGAAAGCCTCGAGCAGCACGTTGCCGATCACCACCGAGAGCCCGAACGTCGCCAGCATCGGGGCGAGCTCGCCGCCCCGCAGGGAGCGGTTGAACATCAGGTACTGGAGCGCATAACCGGCCAGCGCGGCGCCCGGCAGCACGATCACAAGCGCCGCGAACGGCGACAGCCCCAGGTGCTCGGTGACGAGCAGCACCATGAACGTCCCCAACAGCGCCAGGTCTCCGTGCGCCAGGTTGATGATCCGCATCACCCCGAACATCAGCGACAGCCCGCACGCGAACAGGGCGTAGAGCCCGCCGAGGAGGATGCCCTGGATGATCGCGTCGATGTAGGTCACGCGGTCACCCGCCCCAGTCCGAAGTAGGCGTCGGTGACCTGCTCGCGGGAGAGCGCGCCGGAGTCCCCCTCCAGGACGAGGCTTCCCTCGAGCATGCACACGACGCGCTGCGCGATCCCCATCGCTCGTCCCAGGTCCTGCTCAACGAGCAGGATCGTCGTCCCCTGCTCGATCACTGTCGCGAGCGACCGGTAGAGGTCGTCGACCGCCACCGGGGCCAGCCCGAGCGAGACCTCGTCGAGCAGCAGCAACTGTGGGTTGGCCATCAGCGTGCGCCCGACCGCCGTCGCCTGCCGCTCGCCCCCCGAGAGGTTCACGGCGCGGCTCCGGCGCCGCTCGGCGAGCAGCGGGAACGCCTCCAGCACCCGCTCGAGCGTCCAGTAGCCAGGCCGGGCAGCGACGCGCAGGTTCTCTTCCACCGTGAGGCTCAGGAACAGGTGCCGGCCCTCGGGAACCAGGCCGATGCCGAGCCCCACTCGCTTGTAGGCCGGCAGGCGGGTGACGTCGAGCCCGCCGAACACCACGCTCCCATGCGCCGGCCGGTGGGCGCCGGCGATCGTGCGAAGGAGCGTCGATTTGCCGGCGCCGTTGGCCCCGATCAGCGCCATCACCTCGCCTTCCTCAACCGCCAGGCTGAGCGCCCGCACCGCGTGCAGCAGCCCGTGGCGGACGTCGAGCTCGCTCAGCTCGAGCAGGCTCATGCCGCGCTGCCCAGATAGGCGTCGACCACCGCTCGGTCCTTCATCACGCTGTCGGGATCGCCGTCGGCGATCACGCGACCGGCAGCCAGGCAGACCAGCCGCTCGGCCACTCGCAACAGCGCGTGGACGACGTGCTCGATCCAGACGATCGTCAGGCCGCCGGCGTGAAGCCGCCTGATCTGCTCGACGAGCTCAATCGTCTCGGGCTCGGTCAGACCGCCGGCGATCTCGTCGAGCAGCAGCATGCGGGGCTCGGTTGCCAGCGCGCGGGCGAGCTCGAGCCGCTTGCGGTCGAGCAGACCCAGTGTGTCGGCCCGGCGATTGCCGAGGCCTGACATGCCCGTCACCTCGAGCGACTCGAGCGCCTTGTCCTGCGCCTCCGCGCCGCGGAGCCGAGCCCCCATCGTGGCGGCGACCAGCGTGTTCTCGAACACCGTCATCCCGTTGAAGGGCCGCGGGATCTGATGCGTGCGACCGATACCAAGTCGACAGCGGGCGGCGGCACGCAGCGAGCTCACGTCCCGGCCGTCCAGGACCACCGCCCCGGAGTCCGCACGGGTGGCCCCGGCCAGCAGGTCGAGCAGCGTCGTCTTGCCCGCGCCGTTCGGTCCGACGATCCCCACTGCGTCGCCCTGGCTGACCTCGAGCGTGACGTCCTCCAGCACCTGGAGCGCGCCGAAGCGCTTGGAGACCTCGCGTGCGGCCAGCAGCGAGCCTCCGATCGGCGAGGCGGCGCCCGCCTGGTGCGGGGCGGCTGCGGTCAAGCCTTTCCGTAGGGCACGAGCTTCGCCTGGATTGGGATGCTCGGATCCTGGGAGTGCTCGGTCATCAGCAGGTCGAGCGGGAACTTGGAGCCGGGCTTCGACTTGAACCACTGGCACCCGGGGATGACGGTGTCGACCACATTCTTCACCGGCCCTTTCGTCCAATCCAGATGACCCATGGGCGTGTCCACCTTGAGCGTGGAGATCGAGTTGGCCAGCCCCACCTTGTCCTTGGGGTTGGGAGCATGCTTGAGCGCCGCGATGCCGACGTCCCATAGCGCAAAGTCGGCGCCCAGCTGCTGCGTCCACTGCTTGCCGGTGGCCTCGTAGCCGGATTGCATCTGCGATCCGTTCAGTCCCGTGAGCGAGGAGGAGTAGGGCCACACCGGGTGCCAGTAGGCGCCCGTGGCCAGCGTGGGACCGAGGTTGCCGAGCGCCTCGACCTGCGAGGGGAACAGCCCCGTCTTCGCGATCTGGGCGATGATCGGCTTGTAGCCCTGCTGGATCGACTGACGCCAGAAGGTCGCGAAGTCGGGCGGGAGCGGGAAGGTGTTGAGGATCTGGCAGTTGTGGGACTTGAACGTCGCGATCTGCGATGAGAAGTCGTTCAGCCCGTCGTTGTATGCCCCGGCATCGATGACCTTGAAGCCCCCCTTCTCCAGCAGCGGGATCAAGCCCATCCTGATCGCGTTGCCGTCCGAGTCGTTCGGATAGAGCGCGCCGACCACCGTGTTCGTGGGGAGCAGATGCCACTGGTCGATGTAGGTCGCCGCGAAGTTCTCCACTCCGAAGGAGAAGTGGTACGTGTACTTGTACGCCGCCTTGTTGGTCGGCTTAGCGCCGCGACCGAAATACCACGCCTCCCAGGGGACGACCGTCGAGATGCACGGGGTGCCCGACGCCTCGCAGGCGTCTGAGACAGGGTTGACGACCTCGGGCGTCGAGGTGGTGAGCATCAGGTCGACGGCGCTCCCGTTGATCAGCTCGTTGGCGACCGAGGCCGCCGTCTGGGGGCTCGACTGGCTGTCCTTCTGGAGGATCTCGACCGAGTAGTGGTTGCCGTCGGCGGCCGTGATCCCGCCGGCGATCGCCTTGCGGACCAGGCCGAGAACGTACCCGTCCGGCTCTCCGAACGACGCCGCCTCGCCGGTGAGCGGGCTGACGTAGCCGATCCGGAGCGTCTTCGAGCTCCCGCCGGAGCCGCTCTTCTTCACACCGCAGGCGGCGAGCACGCCGCCGCTGCTCAAGAGGAAGCCGGTGGCTCCCGCTCGCTTGACGAACTCACGCCGCCCCAACAGCTCGTTCTCGCTCATCACCTCTCCTCTGCTTTGAGATGGCTCCTCGGCTTGCGTAAGGCGCCGCCAGCCTATACCCTCGTGCGCATCGCAGTCAAGCGTTCGCATAGCGCACACTCGGTGTGAGCGTCTCGGTCCGCTCCCATGGACGCCAGTTCGTCCAATCCCTGGAGCGCGGTCTCGACGTCATCCGGGCGCTGAGCTTGCCCGGTCCCGGGCAGACACTTTCGGACGTGGCGCGGGACGCAGGTCTCAGTCGCGCGTCGGCGCGTCGGTTCCTGCTCACGCTCGAGGAGCTCGGCTACGTGCGCTCGGACGACCGGCGGTTCGCGCTCACGCCGCGCGTGCTCGAGCTGGGCTACGCGTTCCTCTCGAGCCTGACCCTGCCGCAGATCGCCCAGCCGCACCTGCGCGAGCTCGTCGAGCAGGTCCACGAGTCCTCCTCGGTGTCGGTGCTCGACGGCTCAGACGTCGTTTACGTGGCGCGCGAGCCGACTCAGCGGATCATGACCGTGGCCATCTCCGTCGGGACGCGGTTCCCGGCGTACGCCACCTCGATGGGGCGCGTGCTGCTCTCGGGGCTCGCGGACGGCGGCCTTGACACGTTCCTCCAAACGGCCGAGCTCGTGCCCCTGACGAAGGCAACGATCACCGACCCGGAGCGGCTGAGGAAAACGATCGGCCGCGTGCGCCGGCAGGGATGGGCGCTGGTCGACCAGGAGCTCGAGGACGGTCTGCGCTCGGTCGCCGTCCCCATCCACGACTCTTCGGGCTCGGTGGTGGCCGCGATGAACCTCTCGACCCATGCCAGCCGCCGGACCGCAGCGGCGATCCGCGAGGACCTGCTGCCGCCACTCCGCGAGGCTGCGGCGCTGATCGAGCGCGATCTCGCAGCGGGGCGAGTTCCTTAGACACGAAAGGAGACCGATGAGCGTCACCACCAAGAATCGATGGCAGCAGTTCCTCGCCGGCGAGTGGAGCGATGCGAGCGAGGGCCGGACCTTCGAGGATCCGGACCCATTCAACGACGAGGTCGTGGCGGAGGTGCCGGCCGGCGGTCGCGAGGACGCGCGCCGCGCTATCCAGGCAGCCGCAGACGCGTTCCCGGCGTGGTCACGGACACCGCCCGCCGAGCGGCACGGCATCTTCCTGAAGGCAGCCGCGGGGCTCGAGCGCCGCCTGGACGAGGTCGTCTCGTTGCTGGCGCGCGAGACGGGGTGCACGTTCGGCTTCGGGATGTTCCAGATGCAGTTCGTGCCGAACCTGTTGCGTCAGGCTGCGGCCCTGGCCTACGCGCCGCTGGGGGAAGTTCTCCCCTCAGACACCGGCGCGTTCGCGATGGCTCTGCGCCGCCCGGTGGGGGTCGTGGGGGCGATCGCGCCCTGGAACGCCGCGCTGATCCTGTCGGCGCGATCAATCGCCGCTCCCTTGGCGCTCGGCAACGCGGTGGTGCTGAAGCCCTCCGAGCTCTCCCCGGTCGTGGGCGGCCTGATCTGGGGTGAGATCTTCTCCGAGGCAGGGCTGCCTCCGGGCGTGCTCAACATCGTCACCCACGCTCCGGGGGAGGCCGGGCCGATCGGGGAGGAGCTGGTCGAGCATCCCTCCGTTCGGCGGCTCAACTTCACCGGCTCGACGGCCACCGGACGAAAGCTTGCGGAGGCGGCGGGTCGCCAGCTCAAGCGCGTCGTGCTCGAGCTGGGCGGTCAGAATCCGTTGCTCGTGCTGGCCGACGCCGACCTCGAGTACGCGATCAACGCATCCGCCTTCGGCGCCTATCTCCACCAGGGCCAGATCTGCATGTCGGCACGGAGGATCATCGTGGAGCGGGCGGTGGCGGAAGAGTTCGCCGCGAGGCTCGCCGAGAAGACCGCGGGACTGAAGGCAGGCGATCCGAAGGAACCGGACACGATCATCGGACCGCTGATCACCAAGCAAGCGCTCCAGACGGTGAAGCGGCGCGTGGAGGAGGCGGTGAAGCAGGGAGCGACGGTGCTCGCGGGCGGCCACGAAGTGGGCCCCTGCTTCGAGGCCACGCTGCTGGGCGACGTGCCGGCGGACAGCGAGCTGGCCCGGGAGGAGACGTTCGGCCCGGTCGCCGCACTCGAGGTCGTCGACTCCGCCGAGGACGCCGTCAAGCGGGCGAACTCCACCCCGTACGGCCTTTCCTCGGGGATCATCACCCGGGATGTCGACCGCGGCCTGGCGCTGGCCCAGCAGATCGAGGCCGGGATGGTCCACGTCAACGACCAGCCCGTCGGGGATGAGCCGCAGATGCCGTTCGGGGGCGTCAAGGACAGCGGCTTCGGCCGCTTCGGCGGCACGGCCGTGATCGACGAGTTCACCGACGTGCGCTGGATCACCGCGCAGGGCGAACCGCACCCGTTCCCGTTCTGAGAAATGACGGCGGTCGAGCTCGAGCACATCGTCGCGATCGACGTGCACGTCCACGCCGAGCGCAACGAAAACGAGCCCCAGGATCCGGTGACGGTCGAGGTATTCGAGGCCGCGGCGCGGTACTTCGGGGGCAGCCCGCCGCAGCCCACGGCCGCGGAGGTGGCGGACTACTACCGCGAGCGCAACATGCTGGCCGTGATCTTCACCGTCGACGACGAGGCGGGGCTGGGGCGGCGGCGCCTCGGCAACGACGAGGTCCTGGCCGCTGCGCGCTCCAACCCGGATGTGCTGATCCCGTTCGGGAGCGTCGATCCCCACAAGGGCAAGCTCGGCGTGCGCGAGGTCCGAGAGCTGATCGACGCCGGGGTCCGCGGCTTCAAGTTCCACCCCAACACGCAGGCCTTCTGGCCCAACGACCGCTCGTGGTACCCGCTGTACGAACCGATCGCCGAAGCCGGACTGATCGCACTGTTTCACTCCGGCACCACCGGCATCGGGGCGGGGATGCCCGGGGGAGGCGGCGTGCGGCTGAAGTACTCAAACCCGATGCTCGTCGACGACGTGGCCGCCGACTTCCCGGAGCTCAAGATCATCCTCGCCCACCCATCCTTCCCCTGGCAGGACGAGGCGCTCGCGATCGCCGTTCACAAGCCGAACGTGTTCATCGATCTCAGTGGCTGGTCGCCGAAGTACTTCCCCGAGAACCTGATCCGGTACACGAACTCGCAGCTCAAGCACAAGATGCTGTTCGGCTCGGACTACCCGCTGATCACGCCGGATCGCTGGCTCAAGGACTTCGAGCAGCTCCCGATCAAGGACGAGGTCCGGCCGCTGGTGCTGAAGGAGAACGCCGTGCGACTGCTGGGGCTGGGCGAATGAGCGACCTCGGTTGGCCCCTGCGTCGGGCCCGGGCGCTGTACCGCGACTCGCCGGCGGTCATCGACGGCCGTCATCGGGTGACCTACGGCCAGCTGGCGGACCGGGTCGCCGCGCTCGGGGCGGCGATCGCCGAGTTGGAGGTGCCCGCCGGTCGGCGTGTTGGCTTCCTGGGGGCGAACTCGCTCGCGCATCTCGAGTGCTGGCTCGGGGTGGCGGCCGCCGGGAGGGTGCTCGTCGATCTCAACTTCCGCCTCGCGGTGGACGAGCTGGCCTTCATCGTCGATGACTGCCAGACCGAGCTGCTGATCGTCGACCGCGACCGGTTTGAGGTGGGGTGCGCGCTGCGGTCCAGGTGCGCGAGCGTGCGGGCGCTCGTGCTCGACGTGCCTGGACCGCATCCCGAGGACTGTCTGTCCTACGAGGAGCTGGTCGCGCGCGGGAGCGGTCCTGTGGCGCCCCCGGGTCCGGACGAGCACGACATCGCGGCGATCTCCTACACGGGTGGGACGACCGGCAGGCCCAAGGGCGTGATGCTGAGTCACGGCAACCTGCTGGCCAACGCCCGCCACAACCTGATCGCCACCGGACACCGCCCGACCGACCGCTGGCTGCACGTGTGCCCGATGTTCCACGTCGCGGGAACGGCCAACGTATTCGCGTGCACCTGGTCCGGGTCCCGCCAGATCGTGCTCCCGCGCTTCGACGCCGACTCCGTCCTCGATGCGATCGAGCGCCACGCGATCACCCACACGGTGCTCGTGCCGACGATGCTCGCGATGCTGCTCGAAGCGCTCGAGCGCGAGCCGCGGCGCCTCGATTCGCTGCGCCACATCCAGTACGCGGCCTCGCCGATCTCGGCCGCGCTGCAGCGCCGCGTGCTGGAGCGCTTCGAGTGCGACATCGTCCAGTTCTACGGGATGACCGAGGCCGCCCCCACGGTCACCTGCGCCACGGCAGAGGATCACCGCCGCGGCTACGCGGGCGCGCCGGGTTACGCCGAGCGGCTGCGCTCGATCGGCGCGCCGGTGGTCGGCGTCGAGGCCGAGGTCCGCGGCGACGACGGGCGGCAGCTGCCGCCTGAGACCGTGGGCGAGCTCTGGGTCCGGGGGCCCAACGTGATGCTCGGCTACTGGAGGCAGCCCGAAGCCACCGACGAGGCCCTGGTCGACGGGTGGTACCGGACGGGCGACGCGGCGTACGCGGGCCAGGACGGCTACCTGTATCTGGTCGACAGGCTCAAGGACATGATCGTCTCGGGCGGAGAGAACGTGTATTCGGTGGAGGTCGAGACCGTGCTCTCAGACCACCCGGCGGTGCGCGAGGCGGCCGCGTTCGGCGTGCCCGACGACCGGTGGGGGGAGGCCGTCCACGCGGTGGTGGTGGTCGACGACCCGGACAGGATCAGCGCGGAGGAATTACTCGCCCACGCGCGGCGCCGGATCGCCGGCTACAAAGTCCCGCGCACGATCGAGCTTCAGAGCGAGCCGCTGCCGAAGTCCGGCGCCGGCAAGGTGCTCAAGAACGTGCTCCGCGAGCCCTTCTGGACGGGCCATGCGCGGCGGGTGAGCTGATGAGCTCCGCGGCCTCAGAAATCCGGCGCCGCGGGGAGGCCCACGTAGTTCTCGGCCAGGGAGCGCGCCGCCGCCTCCGAGCGCTCGATGTACTCGAGCCGGGCCAGCTGCAGGCCACGTCCGAACGGCCCGTCTCCCAGATCGTGCAGGAGCTGGGTCATGTAGTTGGAGAAGTCCTGGGCGCGCCAGACCCGACGAAGCGCCGCCGCCGAGTAGCCCTCGAGCCCGCTCCTCGAACCGCGTTCGTAGAAGTCGATCAGGGCCGCGCCCAGCAGACGGACGTCGTTGACGGCCAGGTTCAGCCCCTTGGCGCCGGTGGGCGGCACGATGTGGGCGGCGTCGCCGGTCAGGAACAGCTGCCCGTACTGCATCGGCTCGCACACGTAGCTGCGCATCGGCGTGATCCCCTTGTCGAAGATCTCGCCGACGTTGACCTTGCCGATGCGCTCGCGGAGCTCGTCCCAGATCCGCTCATCGGGCCACTCCTCGATCGGCGTACCGTTCGGAACCTGGAGGTAGAGCCGGCTGACGGACGGAGAGCGCATCGAGTGAAGCGCGAAGCCGTGCTCGTGCCAGGCGTAGATCAGCTCGTCGGTCGAGGGCGGCGCGTGGGCGAGGATCCCCAGCCAGCTGAACGGATACACGAGCTCGCGCGGGTGCAGATGTCCTGGGGGAACCGCCGGGCGGCAGACGCCGTGAAAGCCGTCGCAGCCGGCGATGAAGTCGCACGCGAGCTCGGTTCGATCTCCGTCGATGGCGCACCTGATGCGCGGGCGCCCGGAGTCCAGGTCGTGGACCGCGACGTCCCGCACCTCGAAATGCACGGGCACGCCCCGCTCGAGCAGCGCCGCGATCTCGTCCTTTATGACCTCCTGCTGGGCGTAGATCGTGATCTTGCGGTCGGTCAGACGGAGCATGTCGACGTGGAACTGGCGCCCGCGCCAGCGCAGATAGACCCCGGTGTGGTCGAGTCCCTCCCGGCCGAGCCGCTCGCCCACTCCGAGCTCGTGCAGCAGGTCGACCGTGTTCTGCTCCAACAGGCCCGCCCGCACCCGGCGCTCGACGTACTCCCGCTCCCGGCACTCGAGCACCACGCACCCGATCCCGGCCCGCTCCAGCAGCAGCGCGAGCGTCAGCCCGGCGGGCCCTCCCCCGACGATCCCGACCTGAGTCTCCACCTGCTGCATCATGGCTGAAATCGTGCACCTTCACGAGGGGCTCGCCTCGCTCGTCTACGACGGCGATGCGGTGGCGCTGGAGGGATTCACACACTTGATCCCGTTCGCGGCCGGGCACGAGCTGTTGCGTCAGGGCCGTAGAGAGCTCGAGCTGATTCGGATGACCCCGGACGTGCTCTATGACCAGATGATCGGGGTCGGCGCTGCGCGCAAGCTTGTCTTCTCGTACGCCGGGAACCCAGGCGTCGGCTCGCTGCATCGCCTCCGAGATGCGGTCGAGCACGGCTGGCCCAGGTCGATCGCGATCGAGGAGCATTCGCACGCCGGGATGGCGAACCGCTACGCGGCGGGTGCCTCCGGGCTGCCGTGTGCGGTGATGCGCGGTTACACCGGGACCGAACTCATGAAGCACACGAGGGTCGAGCCGATCACGTGCCCGTTCACGGGCGAGGAGCTGGTCGCGGTGCCGGCGCTCAATCCAGACGTGGCGATCGTGCACGCCCAGGAGGCCGACCGGGCCGGGAATGTTCAGCTATGGGGGATCCCCGGCGTTCAGAAAGAGGCGGTGTTAGCGGCGAAGCGCTCGCTTGTGACCGTCGAGCGTGTCGTCGAGGAGCTGGAGCACAGGCCGGGCGGGACCGTGATCCCGAGCTGGGTGATCGACGCCGTGGCGCTAGCGCCGGGGGGCTCACGTCCGTCCTACTCGCTCGGCATCACGCGCCGGGACAACGACTTCTACCGCGGCTGGGACGCGATCAGTCGTGACCGAGCTCGGTTCATGGCCTGGATGGAGCAGCATGTGCTCGCGGGAGCCGGGGTTCGGTGACTGCCACTCGGAATGCAGTCCAGACGATCGTCGCGGCGCGCACGCTGATCGGCAAGCGGTCGTGTTTCATCGGCGTCGGGCGCCCGAGCACCGCGGCCATCCTCGCGCGGAGGATCCACAACCCGGAGCTCGTGCTCGTCTACGAGTCGGGCACGATCGGAGCCAAACCGAGGCGGATCCCCCTCTCGATCGGCGACGGCGAGCTCGCCGAGACCGCCGATGTGGTCGTCTCGGTTCCGGAAATGTTCAATTACTGGATCGGGCCGGGCCGGGTCCAGGTTGCGTTCCTGGGCGCGGCCCAGATCGACCGCCATGCGAACCTCAACTCCACCGTGATCGGCGATTACGACAGTCCCCGCACCCGCCTGCCGGGCGCCGGCGGCGCGCCCGAGATCGCCACCGGATGCGAGGAAGTGGTGGTGATCGCTTCCCACACGCAGAGGACATTCGTCAAGAGTCTCGATTTCCTCAGCACCACCGGCGCCCGCACCAGCTCGGTCATCACCGACATGGGGGTCCTCGAGCCACGCGATGGGGAGCTGACCCTGACTGCCCTTCACCCCGGCGTCGGCGTCGAGCAGGTGCTCGATGCGACCGGCTGGGAGCTGCGGCTAGCCGACGAGCTCGCGGTCACCCCGGAGCCCACCGAGCAGGAGCTCACGGCCCTGCGGGAGCTGATCGCCCGTGGCTGATCCTCCACTCGACTACCCCGATTACAGATCGACCGCGCTGCGGCACCCCAAGCAGCCGCTGATCTACCTACCCGAGCAGGTCACCGAGACGACCGGGCCTCAGCTCGGGCAGCTGCGGCCCGGCACGATCGAGAATGACTTGACCAAGGGGCACGCCGGCGAGCCGATCGGCGAGCGGATCATGGTCTCAGGTCGGCTGCTCGACGCAGATGGTCGTCCCATCCGCGACTCGCTGATCGAGATCTGGCAGGCGAACGCCGCCGGGCGGTACGCGCACCGCTGGGACCAGTGGCCAACCCCGCTTGACCCCAACTTCACGGGCGCCGGACGCACCCTGACCGACAGCGAGGGCCGGTACGAGTTCGTCACGATCAAGCCGGGTCCCTACCCCTGGGGTAACCACTACAACGCCTGGCGCCCGGCTCACATCCACTTCTCGCTGCTCGGGCGCTCGTTTGAACAGCGTCTGGTGACGCAGATGTACTTCCCCGGCGACCCGCTGTTCCCCCACGACCCGATCTTCAACTCGGTGCGTGACGAGTCGGCCCGGAAGCGGATGATCAGCCGCTTCAGCATCGAGCAGAGCCAGGACAACTGGGCGCTCGCGTACAACTTCGACGTCGTCCTGGGTGGACGTGTGGCCACCCCGATCGAGGAGGCCCATTGACGTCCGGGGCGACCCCATCACAGACCGTTGGCCCCTTCCTTGCGCTGTGCCTTCCGTGGGAGGACGGACCGGCGGCCGACCCCGATGGCTTGCGGGTCTGGGGCTACGTGCTCGACGGGGCGGGCGCCCCGATCCCGGATGCGCTCGTCGAGACCTGGTATCACGACCCACCCGCGTTTGCGCGCTCTCCGACCGACGACGACGGCCGTTGGGAGGTCACGGTGCCCCGGGCGCCGTTCCTGGCCGTGCACGTGCTCGCACGCGGACTGCTGCGCCATCTCAGCACACGGATCTACCTGGATCCGGACGAGGACGACTCCGTGCTGGCGCTCGTACCGGCCGACCGACGTGAAACCCTGATTGCGGAGCGTACAGACGATGGCTACCGATTCGACATCCGGATCCAAGGCGAGCGCGAGACCGTCTTCTTCGACCTCTGAGCTGTTCGGCGGCATCTACGCCCGGGGGAGGGTCGCCGAGGCGGTGAGCGACGAGGCCTGGCTGCAGGCGATGCTCGACGTCGAGGCCGCGCTCGGTGCAGAGCAGCTGAATGCATCGGATGTCGATCTGGGGTGGCTTGCCCGGGAGGCCGCGGAGCACGCCTCGCCCGTCGTGCCGCTCGCGAAGCGCTACTTCGCTGCGACCCATGCCGGTGCGACCTCTCAGGACATCGTGGACACCGCGATGATGCTCGTCTGCGCCCGCGCCCGCGGGCCGTTGCTCGAGGACGCCCGCGCTGCGGCCGACGCGGCCGCGGCGCTCGCCGAGGCCCACCGCGAGACGCCCGTGATGGGTCGCACCCTGCTTCAGGACGCGCAGCCCACTTCGTTCGGCCTGAAGGCGGCGGGGTGGATGACCGCGATCGACGAAGCGGCCGATGACATCGCGCAGGCACCGCTTGCCGTCCAGATGGGCGGCCCGGTCGGACATCGCGATCCGTCGGTCTCCGCGCGCGTGGCGGAGGCCCTGGGCCTCGAAGACCCGACGCTTCCCTGGCACACCGACCGGATCCGCCCCGCCCGGGTGGCCGCCGCGCTGGGGCTGCTGGCGGGAGCGCTCTCGAAGCTCGGCCGGGACGTGACCCTCTCCGATGCACTGCGCGAGGGGGTTCCGGGCCGGGGCGGCTCCTCGGCCATGCCGCATAAGCGGAACCCCGTCGCGGCCGTGTCGGTGCTTGCCTGCGCGCGGAGGGTCCCTGGACTCGTCTCCACGATGCTCGCCTGCATGGAGCAGGAGCACGAGCGCGCGGCCGGCGCCTGGCAGGCGGAGTGGGGGACGATCACCGATCTGCTTCGGCTCACCGGCTCGGCGGCGGCCTGGGCGCGCGACCTGCTCGAGCATCTCGAGGTGGATGCGGAGGTCATGCGCGCGTCGGCCGGGGAGGATCCGAATCTCGGCGCGGCTACACAGCTGGTCGATCGCGCCCTCGAGCTGCACCGCCGACGGTGACGCTGCACCACCGGATCGAAGGCTCGCCCGACGCCCCCGCCGTCCTGCTGGGCCCGTCGCTCGGGACGACGCTCGAGATGTGGGATCGCCAGCGGCCGCTCTGCTCGCGCCTGCGGCTGGTGGCATTCGATCATCGCGGCCACGGCGGTTCGCCGGTCCCTGAAGCTCCGTACGAGATCGCCGACCTCGGCCGTGACGTGCTCGCGCTGATGGACGCCTTGGAGCTGGACCGTGGCTCCTACTGCGGCGTGTCGCTCGGTGGCATGGTCGGGATGTGGCTGGGCGCGAATGCACCCGATCGGATCGAGCGCCTGGTGCTGATCTGCACCTCCGCCCACATGCCGCCGGCCTCGGCGTGGCAGGCGCGGGCGGCGGCCGTCCGGGAGGCGGGCTCCGTGGAGCCGATCGCGGACACGGTTCTCGAGCGGTGGCTGACGCCTCGGTTCGCGACCGCTCACCCGGAGGTCCGCGACTGGCTGCGCACGATGCTCGCGGGCTCATCGCCGGATGGCTACGCCTCATGTTGCGGCGCGATCGAACGGATGGACCTCCGGCCCGAGCTGCCTCAGATCGGCGCGCCGACGCTCGTGATCTCCGGGGCGGAGGACCTGGCGACGCCGCCCGAGAAGCAGCGCGAGATCGCCGACGCGATTCCCGGGGCGCGTCACGAGATTGTCCCCTCGGCCGCCCACGTCTCCGTCGTCGAACAGCCGGACACAATCAACAACCTGATCCTGGAGCACCTCACATGAGCGACAGCGACCTGTACGAGAACGGCATGCGCATTCGGCGCGAGGTACTCGGCGACGAGCACGTCGAGGAGGCGATCGAGCGAACTACGGACTTCTCAGCGCCGTTCCAGGAGCTGATCACCCGGTTCGCCTGGGGGTCGGTGTGGAGCCGTGACGGGCTCGACCGCCGGACGCGCAGCGCGGTCACCCTCGCCGTCCTGACCGCGCTCGGCCGCGAGCACGAGCTCGCGATGCACGTCCGCGCGGCGGAGCGAAACGGCCTGAGTGCACAGGAGATCGGCGAGGTTCTGCTGCACACCGCCGTGTACGCCGGGTTGCCCGCCGCCAACGCGGCGTTCGCGGTCGCCCAACGAGTGCTCGAGGAGGGCGGAGGCTGAGCTCGTTATTCGCGCGCGTATTCCTCGGCGGCGCGTGACTCGAACTCGAAGGCGACAAACTGCTGGTCGCCGACCACCTCGGCATCGTGCCCGGGCTCGATCACGTACGCCTCGCCGGCCGCGAGCTCCAACTCGGTGCCGTCGTCGTGGATGACCTTCATCTTGCCCGACTGGACGATGCCGACATGCCGGGCCTGGCAGCTGTCGGTGCCGACCACGGGCTTGATGCACTCGGACCATCGCCATCCCGGCTCGAACGCAAATCGGCCCACGGTCGTGTTGCCCATTCGTACCAGATCGACGCGCGTCTTCTCAGGGGTGCGCGTCTCCTCCGGCGATTCGAAATCGAGTTTCTCAACGCCCGCCATCCGGTCCTCCTTGTGTTGTGTGCGCCAACGGTAACCAGTCCGGGGTGCCCGGATCAAGCGACCGAGTCCCGGGCGCGCCGGGGCGCGGCCCTAGGAGAGCGGGTAACGGGATCGGGGCGGGCGGCGGAGGACATCCGGATTCACGGACGGCCCATCGGAAGCGCCGCGATCGCGCGGTCGGACCGCCTGGGTGGCGATCATGAACGCCAGCGGCGTCACCACGAAGATGATGCTGAGGATGACTAGCGTCAACATACCCGTGAGGGTGGCACCATTCGCCGCCGCCGTCTGTGAGTCCCTGCACACGCCCCGTGAGCTCCACTCCCCCTCAAACCGACCCCTGGCGGGCCGCGATCACCGAGCTTGCGGCACTCGATCGACCGTCCGCCTCCGACGGCGAGCGCCGAGCGGCGGAGTGGATCGCCGAGCAGCTGCGTGAGCTCGGGTGCGATGCCCGCGTGGAGGAAGAGCTCGCGCACGGTGGCTACTGGTGGCCGATCGGGCTCGCCAATGCCGCCTCCGCCGCGATGGGCGTGCTCGCCCTGCGCCGTAGACGTTGGCTCTCCCGGGGCATCGCCGCGGCAGTCGGCGCGATCGCCGCCGGCGCCCTCTGGGATGACCTGGGTCACGGCCGGAGGTGGTTTCGCCGGGCCGTGCTGCCGCGACGCTCGACCTGGAACGTTGTGGCCGAGGCGGGCGACCCGGGCGCTGAGCGGACCGTCGTGCTCGTCGCCCATCATGACGCGGCCCACTCCGGCCTCGTCTTTCATCCCGCCCTCGGCCGGATCGGTCCGCGCCTCACCCCACGGATGCACGAGCGCTCAAGCCATACCGTCCCGATCCTGTACGCGGTCTGGCTCGGTCCGGTGATGATCGCGCTTGGTGCGCTCGCGCGTGTTTCAGCCCTGCTCAGGGCAGGGGCGACGCTGTCACTCGCCGCCGCGACCGCGATGGCGGACATCGGCAGCCGCTCCGTGGTGCCCGGCGCGAACGACAACCTGAGCGCGGTCGGTGTATTGATCGCGATCGCCGACCGGATCCGGGATCGCCCGCTCGCGGGAGCGCGGGTCATGCTGGTCTCGACCGGGTCTGAGGAGTCCTTCAGCGAGGGCATGCAGGCGTTCGGCGAGCGCCACTTCGACCAGCTCGACCCGATCGCCACGGAATTCCTCTGCCTGGAGTGCCTCGGCGGCCCGGTGCTCAGCGTGCTGGAGGGCGAGGGGATGTTGCGGATGCGCGACTACCCTGAGCCGATGCGCGATGCGCTTGCCGACGCGGCTCGCGCCGCGCGGGTGAGGATCAAGCGGGGGCTGCGCACGGTTGCGGCCACGGACGCGATCATCGCGTTGCGCGCCGGATACCCGGTCGTAACGCTCGCCTCCGTCGACTACACAAAGCTGCCGCTCAACTACCACTGGCCGTCGGATACGCCCGAGGCCCTTCACTGGCAGACGATCGAGGACGCGATCGACACCGTCGAGCAGTTCGTCCGCGAACGAGCCGTTACAGCCTCGGCGGCCGGGGTAGCCGAGCGGTAGCAACCTCAAAGCAAGAAAGCGAGGCGACGATGGCGCTCAGCACCAGGACAAAGGGACGGCTCGGATTCAAGGCGGTAAGGGCAATGGCCAGGCATCCCAAGGCCACAAGAAGGACCGTCCAGGTCGCGGGACCGCCGGCGCTCAAGGTGGCCAAGCCGATCGCGCGCCGCAAGGTTCGCCAGCGCGTCCAGCGTGCGGGCGACACCGCTCGGGTGATCGGGGAGACGCTCGCCGTCTACGGGCCGCAGGCAGCCCAGGAGCTCGGCCTCGTGGAACCGCCGAAGGAGAAGCGCACCGCGCCGCGCGTCGCCGCCGGCGTCGTCATCGGCGCCGGCGCGGTCTACTTCCTCGAGCCCGAGCACGGGCGCGAGCATCGGGAGAAGGTCGCACAGCTCGTCGCTTAGGGCGGCCACGGGGCCTCGCGGCCGGACCGCCGGTGCGGGCGAGTGGGCCGACGGGCCGCCGGGGGTGGCCCCGAGCCGCGGCGGCTCAGCCGGCGCTGTGATCCGAGCGCTCGACCACCTCGAGCACGTGGACGATGCGCTCGCTGCTGGACTCGTGCGCGACCAGCCCGCCGCAGCCCAGGGCCCCGACCAGGATCCCGTTGGCGAGTGTCAGCCAGCGGCTCACGTCAGGCTTGAACACGGCCGCCCCCACGATCTCCCAGATCGCGACGCTCGCCACCGCCCCCGCCAGGGCGGACCATGCACTCAACGCGTGCCCGAACACGCGCACGCGCAGGTGGCCCTGGAGGCGGCGCTGATGGGAGAGCGCGGCGGCGAACACGAACGACGCGACGCACCCCGCGATGCCGATGCCGAGGCCCACTCCCTTGACGCCGCCGGGACCGAACGCGGCAGCGGCCACGATCAGGAGGAAAGCCCCCCCAAGGGCACCAAGGCTGAAAAAGAAACGCTGGCGTGGCATCGGCCTCTATCTACTGGCTCGGGCCGACCTGCAGGTTAATACGGCATCGACGGGCTGGCAAGCGCCAGGCGCCGCGTTCGGATGCTGACACCGGATCTTGTCCGCGGGCCGGAGTGGGTAGTTCCTGATCGGAATCATGACTGTTTAGCGAAGCGAGGAGCGACCATGGCGCGTAGCCGGACGGCTTCTGACCAGTTGGTGGAGCGGCTGATCGAATGGGGTATCGACGTCGTCTTCGGACTACCGGGCGACGGGATCAACGGGGTGATGGAGTCACTTCGAACGCACGCGGATCAGATCCGCTTCATCCACGTCCGCCACGAGGAGACCGCGGCTCTGGCGGCCTGCGCGTATGGAAAATTCACCGGGAGGCCCGCCGCATGCCTCTCCACGGCGGCGCCGGGCGCCGTGCACCTGATGAACGGCCTCTACGACGCGCGGATCGACCAATCGCCGGTCGTGGCGATCACGGGGATGACCTACCACGACGTGATCGGCACGCATTACCTCCAGGACATCAACCACGACTTCGCGCTTCAGGACGCCTGCGTGTACAGCCAGAGGGTGATGGGCGAGGCCCATGTCTTGAACGTCGTCGACATGGCCGTGCGCTCCGCGATCGCCCAGCGCGGTCCGTCCGCGATCGCGATCCCGATCGACATCCAATCCGGCGAGGCCGTGACCGGCGACCGGTCGATCAAGAACATCGAAGGCCACACGGCGGTGACCGCCGTCGATGGCGTCCGTCTGCCGCCGCGGGAGCGTCTGCGTCAGGCGGCGGAGGCGCTCTCGCAGGGCACGCGGACGGTGATCTTCATCGGCGCGGGCGCACGCGGGGCGGGCGACCAGGTCGAGCAGCTGGCCGAAAAGCTCGGCGCGCCGATCGTCAAGGCCATGCTGGGCAAGGACGCGGTCCCAGATGACAGCCCCTACTGCCTGGGCGGCTACGCCCTCGTCGGCACCCGTCCCGCCCAGAACGCCCTTCAGGAGTGCGACTCGATCCTGATCGTCGGCTCGTCGAGCCCATATATCGAGTTCCTGCCCCAGCCCGGTCAGGCGGTCGGGGTCCAGATCGACGACCGGCCGGAGCGGATCGGCCTGCGCTACCCGGTGAAGGTCGGCCTGTGCGGCGATGCCAGGCTGACGCTCGAGGAGCTGGTGCCGCTCATCGACCGCCGGGAGGACCGCTCGTTCCTGGAAGGAGCCCAGGCCGAGATGCGCGATTGGCGAAAGCTGCAGGCGGAGCGAGCGGAGCCGCACGAGGCTCCGATCAAGCCGGACGCGATCCCGTACTTCCTGTCGAAGGCGCTGGCCGACAGGGCGATCCTGTGCGGCGACTCCGGCACCGTCACCACGTGGGCGGCTCGCACCGAGCTCCGGCGGGGGCAGCTGTTCTCGTTCAGCGGCACGATGTGCTCGATGATGGCCGGCCTGCCGTACGCGATCGGCGCGCAGGCGGCGTATCCGGACCGCCAGGTGGTCGCGCTCACCGGCGACGGCTCGCTGACGATGATGATGGGCGAGCTGGTCACGTTGGCCCAGCACGACATGCCGGTGAAGGTGATCGTGATGCGAAACGACGTGCTGGGGCTGATCAAGTGGGAGCAGATGGCGTTCCTCGGCAATCCCCAGTACGGCGTCGAGCTGCAACCGGTGGACTTCGTCAAGGTGGCCGAAGCCTGTGGCCTGAGGGGGATCCGGATCGAGGAGCCGGGGCGCGTGGGGGAGCAGCTCGACGAGGCCCTGAAGCTCGATGGCCCAGCGCTGATCGAGGCCGTCGTCGATCCGCACGACATGCCGATGACCCCGACCATCAACACCGAGCATGCCAAGGGCTTTGCCTGGGGGCTTGCTCGCGGCGAGCCGAACCGCGAGCAGATCGCGCTGACGATGTCCCGCGTGCTCGCGCGGGAGATGGAGTACGCGACCAGCCCGGCAGGCGTGATCGCACGGGCCAAGGACAAGCTCAGCGGCGATGGCAACGGATCGCATTGACTCGAGGGCGCTAGCGCGCGAGCTCTCCCACCGGGTTCGCGGCGAGGTCCGGTTCTCGCCCGGAAGCAGGGCTCTGTATGCGAACGACGGGTCGGTCTACCGGCAGCTGCCGATCGGCGTCGTGCTGCCAAAGGACGCCGACGACGTCATCAAGACGGTGAACATCTGCCGGGAGCACGGCGCTCCGATCGGCGCCCGGGGGTGCGGCACCGGGCTCGCGGGCCAGACGGTCAACGAAGCCGTCCTGCTCGATTTCTCCAAGTACATGCACGAGATCGTCGAGCTCGATGCCGAGCGTCGCTTCGCGCGCGTCCAACCGGGCGTCGTGCTCGACTGGCTACGCGACGCGGCCGAGGAGCACGAGCTCACCTTCGGCCCCGATCCCGCGACCCACAGCCGCTGCACGCTCGGGGGGATGATCGGCAACAACTCCTGCGGCACCCACTCGATCATCGCCGGCGTGACCGCAGACAACATCGAGGCGCTCGACGTCGTTCTCTACGACGGCACGCGCATGACCCTCCCCTGCGGGGTGAGCGAGGAGGAGTTCGAGCGCACGATCGCAGCCGGCGGGCGCCACGGAGAGATCTATGCCCGCCTGAGGGATCTGCGAGATCGGTACGCCGACCAGATCAGAGATCGCTTTCCGCGGATCCCGCGGCGCATCTCGGGCTACAACCTTGACCGGCTGCTGCCCGAGAACGGCTTCAACCTCGCGGCCGCGATGGTCGGCACGGAGGCCACCTGCGCGCTCGTGCTCGAGGCACGGTGCAAGCTGATCGACAGCCCCCAGGAGCGCTCGCTCGTGCTCGTCGGCTACGGCGACTGCCCGGCGGCCGCGGATCAGGTGCCATGGGTGATGGAGTTCGAGCCGATCGGGCTCGAGACGTTCGACCGGCGGCTCGTCGATAACGAGATCGCCCTCGGCCGCAAGCGCCGCACCGACCTCTTGCCGGACGGGGATGGGTGGCTGCTGGTCGAGTTCGGGGCCGATTCCGAGGAGGAGGCGAATGAGCAGGCCGAGCGCTTCGCCGAGGCGATCGAGAAGCGGGGCGGCCACCTCGGGGTCAAGCTGTACGAGGACCGGGGGGAGATCGCGGAGGTGTGGGAGATCCGCGAGGGTGGCGTCGGCCACAGCAAGGTCCCGGGCCGGCATCCGGGCTGGCCCTCCTGGGAGGACGCGGCGGTCGCGCCCGAGCGGATCGGCGACTACCTGCGCGACCTCGAGAAGCTGTGCGAGAAGCACGGCCGGCGGATCTCGTGCTTCTTCGGGCACATCGGGCACGGGTGCGTTCACTCGCGGATCGACTGGGACTTCCTGACCGCCGAGGGAGTCCGGAACTACCGCCAGTTCATGGAGGACGCGGGCGATCTGATCGCGAGCTACGGCGGTTCGCTCTCGGGCGAGCACGGCGACGGCCAGGCCCGGGGCGAGCTGCTGCCGAAGATGTTCGGGCCCGAGCTCGTCGGGGCATTCAGGGAGTTCAAGGCGATCTGGGACCCGGATTGGAAGATGAATCCGGGCAAGGTCATCGACGCCTATCCGCTCGACACCAACCTGCGCATGGACCCGACGTATCGAACCCGCCCCGTCAAGACGGAGTTCCGCTTCCCCGGCGACGACGGTAGCTTCGCCGCCGCGGGCGAGCGCTGCTTCGGCGTGGGCGCGTGCCGGGATCAGAACGCGGTGATGTGCCCGAGCTATCAAGTGACGCTCGAGGAGAAGCACTCCACGCGCGGTCGCGCCCGGCTGCTGTTCGAGATGATGCGCTCGGACTCAGAGCTCGAGGGCGCCTGGCGCAACGAGGAGGTCAAAGAGGCGCTCGACCTGTGCCTGGCCTGCAAGGGCTGCCTGCACGAATGCCCGGTGAGGGTCGACATGGCCACCTACAAGGCGGAGTTCCTCTCGCACTACTACCGGGGCCGTCTGCGGCCGCGACAGGCATACGCGCTCGGGCTGATCCGCTGGGAGGCGGAGCTTGCGTCGCGTGCGCCGAGGCTGGCCAACGCGCTCACCCACCGTGAGCCGGTCGCGGCTTTGATGAAGCGCTTGGCCGGCGTCGCGGCCGAGCGGAGCATGCCGGCGTTCGCGCCGCGCCCCTTCAAGCACTGGTTCGCGGGGCGCTCGACGGCGAATGGCTCCGGTGGGGCTCGCGTGCTCCTGTGGCCTGACACCTTCAACGACTTCTTCCATCCAGAGGTCGCGATTGCTGCCACCGAGACACTCGAGGCGGCCGGGTTCCAGGTCGTGGTGCCGCAGCGATCGATGTGCTGCGGCCGGCCTTTGTACGACTACGGAATGCTGAAGCTGGCGCGCCGAGTGCTTCACCGGGCGCTCGATGGTCTCCGCGACGAGATCCGTGCTGGGACCCCGGTGATTGCGCTCGAGCCGAGCTGCGGCGCGGTGTTCCGCAACGAGCTCACGAACATGCTTCCGGACGATGAGGACGCCAAGCGACTCGCCCGTCAGACGTACACGTTGGGTGAATTCCTTGCCAAGCGCGCAGAGCAGTGGGAGATGCCGCGACTCGAGCGCAAGGCGATCGTCCATTTCCACTGTCACCAGCGCGCGACGAGCGACATCGACTGCGATCAACAGGTCTTCGACCGCCTGGGCCTTGACTACGAGGTGCTGGACGACGGATGCTGTGGGCTGGCCGGCTCGTTCGGCTATGAGCGCGGCGAGCGCTACGAGGTCTCCATCAAGGCCGGCGAGCGTCTGCTGCTGCCGACGGCACGCGACGCGTCCCCCCACACGCTGCTGGTGACCGATGGCTTCAGCTGTCGCTCCCAGATCGAGCACGGCTCGGACCGGAGCCCCCTGCATCTCGCCCAGGTCATCCAGATCGCGCTTCACGAAGGCCCGAACGGGCCGACGCTGCCGCTACCCGAGCGCCGGTACGCACGGACGCCCGTTGGTGTCTCCTAATCGGCCTGCTGGGCGGTGGGAGTCGCGGCCGGGTCGAGCAGCCGCTCGTAGATCCTGTAGCGCTTCACGACCCGGCCCGTGAGCGCTTCCATGGCCCGGTTCATCGGCTCGTTGGTCTCGAGGATCCATCCGGTCTCGGCCCGCGTCATCCGGCGCCGGAAAACCGAATCCCACACGTCCCGATAGAGCGCTGCCGCCACGCCGGTGTGCTGGTACTTCGGCTTCACACCGAGCGCGAACACCCGGATCTCATCGATCCGCCGCTGCTGACGGAGCGCCGTTATCCATCCCAGGGGCATGAGCCTGCCGTTTATTCGGGCCAGGACCCGATTGAAGTCGGGCAGCGAGAGGGACACCCCTGCGACCTCGCCGTCGGCGGTCTCTGCCACGCAGGCGAATTCTTCGTCGAGCACGGGCTTCAGCTCCTTGGCCATGTGGTCAAGCTCGGCGTCGGTCAGCGGCACGAAGCCCCAGTTCGACGACCACGCCTCGTTGTAGACCTCCATGAACGACCGCACCTCGGTCTTGAGGTTTCGCCGGCGCATCCGTCGCAGCCGAATCCCGTGGTCCGGCTCGAGCCGGTCCGCGAGCTCGTCGATGATCGGAAGCATCTGGTCGCGATCGTTGGCCATGATCTCCCACTTGTAGAGGTCCATCGCCTTCAGCATCCCGCACGACTCCAGCAGGTCCCGGTAGTAAGGGTGGTGCCAGTTCTCGAGGATCTGCGGCATGAGCTCGTGGCCCTCGACCAGCAGCCCGCACTCGTGGTTGGTCGAGAAGTCGAGCGGCCCGAGCATCCGGTCGCGCCCGCGCTCTCGCAACCATGACTCGGCGGCGTCGAGCAGGGCTCGGGTTACATCCGGATCCCGCTCGGACTCCAAGAACCCGAACAGTCCCCAGCGGTTGTCCTGGAACTCGTTCAGGCGATGATCGACGTGCGCGGTGATCCGCCCGACGGGCACGCCGTCCCGCCAGGCCAGGAAGTACTCCGCCTCCGCGTGCTCGAAGAACGGGTTGCGCCGCTTGTCGAGGTGGCGCTTTCGCTCGGAGAGGAGCGGGGGGACCCAGTTCGCGCACCCCTCGTACAGCGCCCACGGAAGCCGGATGAAGCTCCGTAGCTCGCGCCGGCCGCGCACCGGCCGCACCTCGACATCCGTGGCCCTCGTCTCCGCGCGCGTTCCGGGCGCGTGGGTCCTGCTGCGCTCTCCTACTTGCTCCTCCAGAAGACCACCTCCCCGTTGGGTGCGGCGTGAGCCTGGATGACTCCGAGGATAGCCGTGCGCCTCAGAGGACTAGCGCGTGCTCGCCGTTGCCAGCGCCCGTGCGACCACGCTCGCGTACACCTGCTGTCCCGCCGGATTGGGGTGGATGCCGTCGTAGAGCAGCGACCGGTTCGAGCTCGCCGAGAGCCAATCGGCGATCGCCGCGCCGGGCCATGACCGCACCGCCTGCTGCAGCTGCCCGTTGACCTCGCTCTGCCAGCTCGTGCTCGGCTCGCGGACGTCGACGAGCACGACGTTGGGCACGCCCTGGAGAACGGTCTTCAGGCGAGCCACGTCGGCGCTCCACAGCGGCCCGTTGTCGCCGATCTGAACGACCACGTTCGGGGGCAGGGCACCCGAGGCGCGGTAGGCGGCGAGGCGGTCGATGATCGCCGACGGCTGCCGGCCCACGGCCGCGTCGACGCGGGCCCCGAGCCGCTGTTCGAGCGCCGGCTCGGCAGCCAGCATCACGGACGCGCCGACCGCGAGGATGCCGTGGGCCTCGAGCCGGGGCGACGGCGTGCCCGCGACCGGCTTGGACGCCGCCGCGGAGCGCAGCAGCGGATGAGCCGCGCTCGAGGATGCCAGCGGCAGAAACCCGGTGGTGACGATCAGGCCGCTCACCGCGGCGACGGTCGCAGTGGCCGCCGCGAGCCGCTGGTGCGGATGCAGGCGGTCGAGCCAGCCGCGGATCCTGGGCCACGCTTCGCCGCGGCGCACCGGCATCTCGACGTACCGGTAGGAGAGCTCCGCCAGCGCAAGCGTGACGATGATCTGAGCCGGAAGCAGGATCCAGAGGCTCCAGCTCAGGTCAATCCCGGGCCGGGTCAACGCCATCACGGGCCAGTGCCAGAGATACACCCCATAGCTGCGCTGCCCCAGCCAGCGAAGCGGCTGGCGTCCGAGGAGCCCGAACAGGTGGGACGCCGGGTGGGAGGCGACGGCGATCAGCGCCGCCGCCGCGAAGGCGACGATCACGAATCCACCGTGGTACGGAAGGGAGTCGTAGTCGTGCCAGCTGGCCATCGCCAGGATCAGCACGCCCAGGCCGGCGATGCCGGCGCCGTCCAGCACGAGCGTCGCCCGCCGGCCGGTGGTTGCGGTCATGCGTCCGAGCGGCCACGCGAACGCCATCAGCGCTCCCACCATCAACGGCGTCGCGCGCGTATCGGTGCCGTAGTAGACGCGCGAGGGATCGCTTCCCTGGTGGTAGAGCAGCGCCATCAGCCCTGCCGACAGCGCCGCCAGACAAGCCGTCCCGATCACCAGCCACCGCTTTGGCAGCCGCGTCAAGCCGGCGACGAGCAACAGCGGCCACACGAAGTAGAACTGCTCCTCGACCGCGAGCGACCAGTAGTGCTGAAGCAGCGAGGGGCGCGCGAAGGCGGAGAAGTATGAGTGGTGCGCCAGTACCTGGTGCCAGTTGTTGAAGTACAGGATCGACGCCAGCGCGTCGCCGCGGAGGCCCGGCAGGGAGGAGGGGTAAAAGGCCGCGACGATTACCAGCGAGACGACGATCACGAGCACCGCCGCCGGGAGCAGGCGCCGGGCGCGGCGCAGCCAGAAGCGGCGGAGATTGACCCCATCGGAGCGCCGCAGCTCCGCGAGCAGTAACGAGGTGATCAGGTAGCCGCTGAGGACAAAGAAGATGTCGACGCCGAGAAAGCCGCCCGGGAGCCAGGGGGCACGGCCGTGATAGAGGACGACGGCGGCGACCGCGATCGCCCGGATACCGTCGAGGCCGGGCGCGTACGGCAGATCCCGCCTCCACGGAGTGCCATCCTGCGCGCGCGGGCGGAGATCGCCGTTGCTCCGAGGCGCGATGGAGTCCTGATCCCGATCAACCGGGACGGGCGCTAGTCCCCACCGCAAACCGACTCTCATCATTGGCTGATTCGCCTTGGGCCGTTTGGCCCCTGCGGATCAGTCTCGCACACGGCCTGAGGTCAGCTGATCCCTCTGCAACCGCTATTGCAGGCGACAGCGGGCAGGGTTCCCCCGTTGCCGGTCGGCCCGCGGACTGTCGGCCGCTACTTCGGACCGGGCGCGGTTGTCACCGAGAACGCGGCCCCGGCCGGGTCCGCGAGCACCGCCTGCCGCATCGGGCCGGCATCCGACGGCGGCGCGAGCACGCTCCCGCCCGCTTGCGAAGCGAGGTCCGCGGCCCTGTCCGTGTCGCTGACCCAGAAGTCGACCGCCCAGTGAGAGGCAGTCCCTTCGTCGGCGAGGGGGGCCACCCCGGCGACCACATCGCGCGGGACGGGTTGCTGCGGCTCGCCACCCACGTACCCGGGAAGCCTGAACAGGGACACGTCGCCCGCAAATGGCTCGGTCTCCCACCCGAACAGCTCGCGGTAGAACGCCGCCGCTCGTTGCGGATCGCGCGTCCGCAGCACGCTCATCGACCAGGCACTCGCCTCGTTGACGATCTGGGCGCCCCGGCGCTCTCCGGGCTCCCACAGCGAGAGCACCGCGCCGGCGGGATCGGAGATGACCGCGGTCCGGCCCGCCGGAGGGGCATCGAACGGTGCGGCGATCACGCTGCCGCCGGCTCGGCGGGCGGTCTCCGCTGCCCGGTCTGCGCTTGCGACCGACACCGACGTATTCCAGGCGGTCGGCATCGCGACCGGCTGCGACCCCACCCCGGCCACGTCGCGACCGCGTACCCGAGCGACGAAGTACTCCCCGGGGGGATCGCCGGGCATGGGGCCCGGCCCCACGAACTCCCAGCCGAACACGGTCTCGTAGAACGACCTGGTCCCGCCGACGTCGGGCTGGAGTGTCTCCACCCAGCAGGGCACTCCTGGTTGATATGCGTCTCGTTCGCTCATCCGCTACCTCCTGGCTGTCGTGCGGGGTGCCGTCGTCCGCGGGCCCCGCCGGGCGGTTGGTTGGTTGGTTGGAAAATCCAACTCTATCCTTTGGCTTTCCAACTGTCAAGCGCTACACTCCGAGGCCGTGAGCGGCAAGCGCACATACGGGGACGCTTGCGGGATCGCCCGCGCGCTCGACGTCGTCGGGGATCGTTGGGCACTGCTCGTCGTCCGTGAGCTCCTGCTCGGACCAAAGCGCTTCACCGATCTTCGCGATGGCCTGCCGCACCTGGGCCCGGATGTCCTCTCGCAGCGGCTGAAGGAGCTCGAGCAGGCCGGCGTCGTTCAACGCGGCAAGCTGCCGCCGCCCGCGGGGTCTCGCGTCTATGAGCTGACCCCGTGGGGCGCAGAGCTGGAGCCGGTGCTGGTAAGGTTCGGCCGCTGGGGGAGTCGCGCCGAGTTCCCGGAGGGCCACGGGGCGCTGGGAGTCGACGCCCTGATCGTCGCGCTCAAGTCTCTGTTCGAGCCTGCCAGGGCCGGGGGCGCCGATGGTTGCTACGAGCTCCGGCTCGGCGATCAGCGATTCAGCATCGAGGTCGACGAGCTCGAGCTGCAAATCAAGCGGGGGGAGGCCGAGGACCCCGACGCGGCGATCGACACCGACCCGGGGACGCTCCAGGAAGTCCTGTGGCACGGACGCTCGCCACGCGAGTTGGGAATCACCGGGGACAGGGGTGCGGCCGCGCGCTTCCTGGCGCTGTTCCCGCTGCCCTCCTAGTCGGCTGCCGCGGCCAGGCGCTCGGACAACCGGCCGTGACGCCGGCCGGTATCGGCCGTCCGCGCCGCTCGCGCCACCACCTCGCGCGTGCCGACGACCACCGTCGCCAGCTTCGCGCGGGTGAGCGCCGTGTAGAGCATCTCGCGCCGCAGGAAGAAGGCGCCCGCCGCAGGGTGCGCGACGATCACCGCGACCGGCAGCTCGATCCCCTGCCCGCGGTGAACCGAGCACGCGTAGGCCAACCGCAGGCTCGCCGCCTCTTCCGGCGGCAGCCGAAACGGCCTCTCTTCCGCGAGCAGAACCAGCGCCGCGTCCTCGTCGCCGTCCGATCCCGTGACTTCATCGACGAGCCGGAGCACCGTCCCGTTCATCAGCCCCAGCTCGTGGAGATTGCGACCGGTCATCATCAGCTTGTCGCCGATCCGCAGCCGTCCGCCCCGCACCGGCTGGCCTTCGGGGTTCAGGACCTCGCGGAGCGCGTCGTTCAGGGCGTCGATCCCGAGCTCGCCGCGGTACACGGGCGCGAACACCTGGATGTCGGAGACGGGGTCGACGCCGTAATGCTCCGGCAGGCGCTCCGTGACCAGGGAGACGATCTCTTCGCGGGCCTGGATCGCGTTCGACCGCTCGATCATGAACAGATCGCGGCGCATGTCTTCGCCCGGCGTGAAGTCGGGCGCCCGGCCGGCCCGAATCGCGTGCGCGCCCTGCACGATCATGCTGCCCGCGGCCTGCCGGAAGATGTGGGTCAGCTCGACGGTCGGCACCAGTCCCGAGGAGACCAGTTCCGCGAACGGCTTGCCGGCGCCTACAGGGGCGAGCTGGTCCGCATCCCCCACGAGCACCACGCTCGTGCGCGGCCCCACCGCCCGGAGCAGCGTGACCATCAGCTCGAGGTTGGCCATCGAGGACTCGTCGAGCACGAGCAGGTCGCACTGGAGCGGATCGTCCTCGTCGTGTTCGGGTCCCTCTCCGGGGATCCAGCCGAGCATCGAGTGGACGGTCCGGGCCCGCAGTCCGCTGGCCTCGCTCATCCGGATCGCCGCCCTGCCGGTCGGCGCCGCCAGCATCACCCTGACTGCCTGCGCCGTTGCACAGCCGGCGATCGCCCGGATGCTCGCCGTCTTGCCGGTGCCGGGGCCGCCTGTGATCAGCGAGAGCCGCTTGGTGAACGCGTTGCGGACCGCGTCACGCTGGGCCTGATTCGGTACGAGCGCGGTTGAGCCGATCGCCGCCCCGTCGGGTTCCCGAAGGCGCTCGGAGGGTGCGCTGCGCAGCAATTCGTGCACGCGCGAGGCGAGCTCGGCCTCGAGCCTCGCGGTCGGCTCCCGGTAGATCCACTCCTCCGCTCGCTCGAGTTCGCCGGCCTGGACCAGCTCGTCGATCAGCGGTTCGGTCATGGGGGCGCCAGAGTCCACGCCGAGCAGCTCTCGCAGGGCCGTGAGCAGATCCTCGAGCGGCATGCAAGTGCTGCCTCCGCGCTCCGATTCGCCCAGCACGTGCAGCACGCCCGCTCGTGAGCGCTCACGACTGTCCTCAGGGACGCCGACGCCACTAGCGATCCGGTCCGCGACGTGGAAACCGACGCCGAACACGCTCGTGAGCTCATACGGCCGCTCGCGCACGACCCGGTGGGCGGTCGGTCCGTATTCGGCGTGGATCCGGCCCGCAAGGTAGGCGAGGCCGTGTGGCGCGAGCAGCATGTGGAGCTTGCGCGTCGCGCGGAGCTTCTCCCAGGAGGCACCGGCCTCCTCGGCTCGGACCTGGCTTCGCAGACCGGCGCTCAAGAACGCTCCCGCCGGATCCCGGTCGATTTCGTCGAGCACCGTGCCGGCGCCGTAGCGTTCGATCAGCCGATCGGCGCGCTTGGGCCCGACGTGCTTGACGCGCTGAAGCAGCGCCTTGAGCGACGCCGCGTCCGAGGGCGGCAGCGGCCGCGCCTCTGTGACCTTCACCTGCGGGCCGAAGCGGGCATCGTCGACCCAGGTGCCCACGACGTGCGCTCGCTCGCGCGCCTCCAGGTGGATCAGCGGGCCGACGAGCACCACCGGCTTGCCGTCATCCTCGATTGCGTCGATCACCGCCCAGCCGGTCTCGTTCCTGGCAAAGCGCGTCCGGCGGACCGTGATCTCCCCCTCGAAGTGCATTGGCCCTGCACGTTAGCCCGCGCCGCCGCGATTCCACCGGGCCGTGGGATGTGAGTTCGAATAATTCGCCATTTCATCCCACACCCCCGGTCTTAGGACCAAGAGCCAATGGAAACCCGGCCGCGGACGGGTCACCATCGTCGGCATGAGACCAAGCGAAGCAATCACCGAAGCAGTCACCTCCTGGCAGGGCGTCACCGCCGGCCCGGGCCGCCGTGGCGAATTCGCCTTCAAGGTCGGCGGGCGTGAGATCGGCCATCTCCATGGCGACCATGCGGCCCATTTCTGGTTCCCGCGGGAGACCTGGCTCGAGCTGTTCGAGTCCGAGCGGATCACGCACCATCCCGTCTTCCCGGGACGGCAGGGGCCTGCCGCGCGGCGCATCGCCGACGATCAGGATGTCCAGGACGTGATCGACCTGATGCGGCTGAACTACGACCGCATCGTGTCGGGGGCGTCGGCGGCCGCGTGACCCTGGTCAGTACTCGTCGCTCATCGCCCTCAGACCGCGCAGCAGGACCCGGAGGCCGAACTCGAAGCGCTCATCGCCGTCCGCTCCCGAGGTGAGCTGGACGGCGAGCGCCTTCATGTTCGGGAACTCGTCGGCCGGCAGCGCCGCGAGGTAGTTGCGCATCTCCTCGACGTATTGCCTGAACTGCTCCGGCGTGACTTCCTGTTGCGAGTAGAGGCTGTCCTCGTACGCGATCGCCGAGACGTACAACGGCAGGAGGTCAGCGGCATAGGCGACCACCTGGTCGGGGAGGCCCCCGGCCCGCAATATCGCCACGATCGCATCCATGCTGCGCAGCGCGTTCGGCCCCATCGGGACCCGCGCGAACGAGGCCCGGGCGACGTCGCGGTGTGAGGCCAGCACGGCACGCATCGCGCGGGCCGCCTCCAGGGCCTGCTGCTCCCAGCGTTCGGGATCGGGAGGCCCGGGAACTTCCATCTCTTCGACCACGCGCTCCACGACCAGATCGATGAGCTCGTCCTTGTCGGCGACGTGCGCGTACAGCGACGCGGCGCCCGTGTTCAGCTCCTGCGCCACGCGGCGCATCGTCATCGCGTCAAGGCCCTCGGCGTCGAGGACTCTGAGGGCGGCGTCGACGACCGCCTGCTTCGTCAGCGATCGACGCCGAGGCGCCCTGGGGGGCTGACCGCCGCGCTCCGGCCGGCCCGTGGGGCGCCGGGGCGGGGTGGGCATCCGCTCCCCGGCGGGGGCGGGATCTCCGCCGCCAAACGCGTCTGGCGAGGGGTCTGGCTGCGCCATGGCTAAAGCTTACTTGACACGAACACCGTTCGTATGGAACACTGTTCGACCTTGGCGAACCGTGTTCGCGTACAACGTTCCACTACGAGAAAGGCGAAACCACATGCAAATCGCGCATCCCCGTCGTTGGCAGATCCTGTTCGTGCTGCTGGCAGCCGAATGCATGGACCTGCTCGATGGCACGGTCGTGAACGTCGCCGCCCCCACCATCCATCGCGATCTCGGGACATCCTCGACGGCGCTGCAATGGATCATCGGTGGGTATCCGCTGGCGATCGCGGTCGGCCTGGTCGCCGGCGGCCGTCTCGGAGACATGTATGGACGCAAGCACATGTTCATCCTCGGCTCCGCGGGCTTCACGATCGCATCCGTGCTGTGCGGGCTCGCGCCGTCGACCGGCACGCTGATCGCCGCGCGGCTGATCCAGGGTGCATTCGGCGCCCTGATGCTGCCCCAGGGACTGGGCGTGCTGCGGGAGGTGTTCCCCCGCGGTGAGCTGACCAAGGCGTACGCGGTCTTCGGCCCGGTGATGGGATCGGCTGCGCTGCTCGGCCCGATCATCTCCGGTGGGCTGATCGACCTGAACCTGTTCTCGAGCCCGTGGCGCAGCGTGTTCCTGATCAACCTGCCCGTCGGCCTTGCCGCGGTCGTCGGCGCATCCAGGCTGATCCCGGGCACGCGCCCACAGCGAGCGGGCCGGCTCGATCTGACCGGAACCGCGCTGGTGAGCCTCGGCGCGGGCCTGGTTGTCTATCCCCTGATCCAGGGTCGCGAGCTCAGCTGGCCGGCCTGGACGTACGCGATGATCGGCGCAGGCGTCGCGCTGTTCGCGCTGTTCGCGCTGCATCTCGTACAGCGTGAGCGGAGCGGCCGGGAACCGCTGGTGAGGCCGGGCATGTTCGCCCATCGAGGCTATTCGGGTGGGCTGCTCGTGCTCGTTCTCTACTTCGGCGGAATGATCGGCGGCTCGCTTGCGATGACCCTGTTCATGCAGATCGGCCAGCACTTCTCGGCGATCCACGCCGGCTTGACGATGATCCCGTTCCCGCTCGGCGTCGCGTTCACCGCGCCGGTGGGCGCGCAGCTCGGGCGGCGCTACGGCCGGCTGCTGATCCAGGCCGGCACCGTGATCAGCGCCGTCGGCTACGCGCTGGTGATTCCGGCCGTCGTCGGCGCGCACACGACGACCTGGAACCTGGTCGGACCGCTGTTCGCGATGGGCATCGGCATGGGCCTGTTCATCGGCCCCGTGTTCGGGACGATCGTCGGCGCCGTGTCGAATCACGAGACCGGGTCCGCATCGGGCGTGATGAACGCCGTCCAGCAGCTCGCGGGCGCCACGGGCGTAGCGGTGCTGGGAAGCGTCTTCTTCGCGGCCGCTTCCCACGGCGACTTCGCCGGCGCGCTGCAGCGCACGATGTGGTGGGAGCTGGGGCTCCTGGTGCTCGTGCTGGTGTGCACGCCGCTGCTGCCGAGGACGGCGCTGAGCGAGGAGGAGCTGGTCATGGCTCAGGTGGCGGAGGTCACCGCTTAAGGAACGACCATGAGGCCGTCCGGATGCGTGGTGCGCTTTGCGCGACGCATCCGTCCGGCCTCACGGTCCCCCTTCGGCCGTTTTGACCGCGCGTTCGAGCCCGTCGGTGCCGATCAGGCCGTGGAACGTGCGCACGAGCGGGCGGACCGCGGCGACGCCAACTCGCCCGCGCGACCCGATCGCCTCGACCCGAGCCTCCGATACGAGCCGGGGGCGGGCGCCGTCGCCGGGCTCCTGCACCCAGTTGGCGAACAGCACCCGCGCGGTCCCGCTCTTCGACCACTGGCGGAACTCGTTCGCGTCTGAGAGCGTCGGGTAGTCGCGCCGCAGCGTCCAGATCCGGCCGACGAGGCCCGATACGAGCGCCCGCCCGTCGCTCGCCTCGAGCACCAGGAACGGCGGTTCGCGGAACAGCTCGTCGAACGTGATCCCGGCGCGGGTCTCAGGAATCCGCCAGCGAATCAGGCGTCCCAGGAGGCCGACGTCTGCGACGCGCACCCGCCTCGCCGCCTCCCACAGCGCGTCGGCCGAGGCGTCCGCCTCCCGCCAGTGGTGCACCCGCAGTGCCGGATCGGGTAGCCAGCGGTCGAGATCGGGCACACGAGGGTTTGTACCGGACAGCATTAGCCGTCACCATTTGCGCGTGTCGGTGATCGCTCAGCGCGCGCGGCTCGAGCCCGTGGACATCGCCCGAATCGCGATTCTCGCGGCCGCGTACTTCGGCGTGGCCAAGCTGGGGCTCGCGCTCACATTCGTGAACTCGAGTGTGACCGCGGTGTGGCCACCGAGTGGGCTGGCGCTCGCGGCCGTGCTGCTGTGGGGCCCGCGCGTCTGGCCCGGGATCGCGATCGGAGCGCTGCTCGCGAACGCCACCACCCAGGGGAGCGCGCTCGCCGTCTGCGGGATCACCGCAGGCAATACGCTCGAGGCGCTGGCCGGCGCCTACCTGCTGGAGCGGGTCGGGTTTCACCGAACGCTGGACCGCATGCGAGACGTGGTCGCGCTGGTGGTGCTGGCGGGGGCGCTCAGCACGATCGTCAGCGCCACGATCGGCGTCGCGAGCCTGGACGCGGACGGGCTCGTGCGCCACGGGATGCTGCTCTCGACCTGGCGCGAGTGGTGGCTCGGCGACTTCGGCGGCGACGTGCTGGTCGCCTCCACGATCTTGGCGCTGGTCACGGTGCCCTGGAGGCCGATGCACCGTTTTTGGCAGGCCGAGGCGATCGGGCTCGTACTGGCGCTGGTCGTCCTGAGCCTCATCGTGTTCTCCGAGAAGGGCCTGCTCACCTACGTGACGTTCCCATTCCTGTTCTGGGCGGCGCTTCGGTTTGGACAGCCCGGCGCGGTCCTCTGCGGCCTGCTGCTGTCCGGATTCGCCGTCTGGTACACGAAGCACGGGCAGGGCCCATTCGTCGGCGGCACGCTGGACAGTGCGCTGCTGCGGTCGCAGGCCTACGTGGGGATCGCCGCGATCACCGCGCTGCTGGTGGCGGCGGTCCGCAGCGAGCAGCGGAGCTCTGAGGAGGCCGAGCGGGCGCTGCGGGAGACGCTCGAGGCGTTGCGGGAGGCCGAGGAGCGATTCCGTGGGGCATTCGAGAACGCCGCGGTCGGGATGTCGCTCGTCGCGCCGGGGGGTCGCTGGCTGCGCGTCAACCGCGCGATGTGCGAGATCGTCGGCTACACCGAGGACGAGCTCCTCGGCCGCAGCTTCCAGGACATCACGCACCCGGACGATCTGGACGCCGACCTCGATCTCGTCCGCCAGATGCTCGCCGGCGAGATCCGGAGCTACCAGCTGGACAAGCGCTACATCCACCGCGACGGTCACGTCGTCTGGATCACGTTGGCGGTCTCGCTCGTGCATGACGCAGCCGGCAACCCCCTGTACTTCGTTTCTCAGGTCCAGGACATCACCGAGCCCAAGCGCTCGCAACTGGCGCTCGAGGCCACCGTCGAGATCGCGCGCGCGGTCGGCGCCGAAACTGAGCTCGGCCGCGTGCTCGAGGCGATCGCCGACCGCTCGAGGGGGCTCGTAGATGCGTCGGGTCTGGCGATCCTCCTGCGCGACGGGGATCGGTTCGTGATCGCGGCCACCGCGGGCACCCTTGATGAGACGCTGCTTGACAGCCGCGTCGACGGGCGTGGGTCGGTCGCTGAGCGGGTGCTCGAGAGTGGGCGCGGTGAGCGGTTGGAACAGCCCGGAGGACTGACCGACTTTGCGCTCGGGAAACTCGGCATCCAGGCCAGCGCCCTGCTCGTCGTCCCATTCGGCTTCCGAGGCACCCAGTTCGGTGTGATCGAGGCGCTCGACCGGGTCAGGGGCCCCGGGTTCGGGGATGAGGACGAGCGCCTGCTGCGGGCCGCCGCGGCCAGCGCCGGGATCGCGGTGGCCACCGCACACTCGGTGGGCAGGGAAACGCTTCGGCGAACCCTTCAGGCGGCCGAGGACGAGCGCCGGCGGTGGGCCCGCGAGCTCCACGACGAAACCCTCCAGGCGCTCGGCGCCCTCCGGGTGTTGCTGTCCTCGGCATCGCGGAGCACCGATGCCGACCTCCTGCGCCGGGCGGCTCAGAGCTCGCTTGACCAGCTGGACACCGAGATCGAGAGCCTCCGGGTGCTGATATCCGAGCTTCGCCCGGCGGCACTTGACGAGCTCGGGCTGCGTCCGGCACTGCACGCCCTGGCCGAGCGCTCGAGCATGATCCACGGAATCGACGTCACGATGACGATCGACGGCGCCCAGGGCGCGCCCGGCGCACCCCGGCTCGACCCCGAGCTCGAGATCGTCGTCTACCGCGTGGTCCAAGAGGCGCTCACCAACGCCGCGCGCCACGCACATCCGGAGCGGGTGGGCGTGGTGCTCAGCCAGCTGAACGGAGAGCTCACGCTGACCGTCGCCGATGACGGCCGGGGATTCGATCCCGCCAATCCGTCGGGCGGATTCGGCCTCGCGGGGATGCGCGAGCGCGTCGCGCTCGTGGGCGGTCGATTCCAGCTCGAGAGCTCGGACTCCGGGACGACCGTCCGCGTGGCCCTGCCCGCAGAGATCAGTACGCCGCCCATTAACGAATAACCGACTCGAGCCCCGCCTACAGGAGGTGGCGGTGCTCGAGCCGGTGCCCCCGGAGGAACCTAATGTTGCGCCCCCATTGGCCTCCACCCCGGTCCATAGTGGAGACAGTGACAAAGTGTCACGAGTGTTATGGACTACTTCAATCCCAAAGAACTACTCGTTCGTATCCGTAGTTTCCCGCATTCCAGGAGTCAGTCGTCCAATCCCTGCTCCCGGGCCAGCGCCACGAGCTCGGCGCGGGTGGCGCGCCCCGTCTTGCGCTGGATATGGGCCCGGTGGGACTCGACCGTCCGGACACTGAGGAACAGCTTCTGGGCGATCTCCGCGTTGGTGTGCCCGGCAGCGATCAGGCTCAGGACTTCGATCTCCCGCGGTGTGAGCGCGGGCGGCCGTCGAGCCGAGCCCCCCTGCTCGGTCGCGAGCCGCGCACCGAGCCCGGGGTTGACGTAGCTCTCGCCCGCCGCGGCATGTCTCACCGCGTCGACGAGCTCGGTGTCGGCCGCCTCTTTGAGGACATAACCGAGGGCGCCGGAGCCGAGCGCCTCGCGCGCGAAAACGGGATCGTTCTGCATTGTCAGCACAACGATCCTTGTCTCGGGAGATTCCTCGATGATCTTGGGGATCGCGCCCAGACTGGACTCCCCGGGCATGTTCAGATCGAGAATCAGCACGCGCGGGCGGTGTCCCACGACTCTTCGCATCACAGTGGGGACGTCGCCCGCCTCTGCCACCACCGACATGTCCTCTTCGGCATCGAGCAGGAGCCGGAGACCGGCGCGCACCACGGCATGGTCGTCCGCGAGCATCACCGTGATCGCATCAATGCGCCCCTTGGCGTTCACGTCACGGACCATAGGTCACCCTGATTGGCTTTTTCACAAGTGCAGCGGAATCTACGGACCCGGGCCCGTAGTTACCCGGTAGGCGATCATCTGATCATGCTCCGCCACGCCCTCGCGCCCCGCGTCCACGCGGCAGCGGATCGTTTGAAGATCGCACGCACGCTGCCCGCGGGCGCGCAAGGCGTGGCGCTCACATTCGACGACGGACCTCATCCGGAGGGCACGCCGGCGATCCTCGAGCTCCTCGCGCGCGCGGGACACAAAGCCACGTTCTTCATGGTCGGCGAGCAGGTGGACCACCGGCCGAGCCTGGCAAGAGAGGTCGCGGAGGAGGGCCATGCGATCGCCCTGCATTGCCACCGGCATCGCCTCCAGCTGCGGCTCCCAGAACGCGTCCTGCGCGATGATCTTCGCCGCGGCCACGAGGCGATCGAGCGAGCGACCGGTGTCAAGCCCACATACCATCGCCCCCCGTACGGCGTCTACAGCCCGGGCGGGTTGAAGATCGCTCGCGGCGCCGGCCTGACACCGCTTCTATGGTCCAAATGGGGAAAGGACTGGCGCAAGTTCACTACGCCCGCTCGAATCGCCCGCAGGGTGATGCGCGGACTCGAGGCCGGCGACGTGATCCTCCTGCACGACGCCGATTTCTACAGCGCCAAGGACTCGCACCGGCGCACCGCCGCGGGCCTCGAGTTGATCCTCTCAGAACTCAAATCGCGGGAAATCGGTACCGTCCTACCCTTCTGACAGGCTTGCGATCCGAGATCACGAACTGAGAGGATTGGCAGGCCGTTCGCGGGGACTTGCCGCGCTCGACGCGGCGCACTGGCCAGAGTCGGGGCCCCCGCACGCCGCCAGGACGCATGAGCACCGCTTCCACATCTGCTGACTTCTCGCGCTTCGCGATCGGCTTCGATGACCGTGATCGCGCTCGCCTGCACGCGCTGATCGATGAGGTGATCGACTCGGGCCGCTGGTCCGAGGGCGAGTTGACAGAGCGGTTCGAGCAGGCCTGGAGCGAGCACAACGGGCTCGAGTCCGTGGCGGTCTCGAGCTGGGCGGGCGGCGCGCTGGCGGCGCTCGACTTCGCGCAGGTGACGGGCGAGACCGTGCTGTGCCCGTCGAACACGTTCATGGCCACGCCGCTGGCCGCGATCCGCTCCGGCGCCGAGGTCCGGTTCGTCGATTGCAACCGCGAGGATCTGTGCCTGTCGTTTCAGGACTTCGAGCGAAAGGCCGAAGTGCACAAGCCGAAAGCGGCGTTCCTGGTCCACATCGGTGGGCACATCGCGTTTGACTCCGAGCGGATCGCGCAGTACTGCGCAGCGAACGGGATCTTCCTGATCGAGGATTGCGCCCACGCCCACGGCGCCTCGTGGCACGGGCAACGGCCGGGGAGCTACGGCGATGTGGGCGTCTACTCGCTGTATGCGACGAAGACGATCTCGACCGGCGAGGGCGGCGTGCTTGTCTCAAGGCGCCCCGAGGTGATCGCCCACGCCAGGGCCTTTCGCAACTACGGCAAGCCGACCTACGAGGTCACGGGGCTCAATTTCCGAATGAGCGAGTTCATCGCTGCGCTCGCCCTGGTCCAGACCGAGCGCCTTCCGGAGATCGTGGAGTGGAAAAACGAGGTCGCCAGGACGCAGCTCGATCCCCAATACTCGAGCCGCCTCGAGCTTCCGGATGGGATGACCTCTGGCCTCTACAAGTACATTGTGTTCGACTGGCTCGAACGCTCAACCGGGCGCGTATACGACGAGCCATGTCACCGCATCATGGGGCACGCCATAGACCTTCCCAACACCGATTGGGTCTCACGCAACCACTCCTGCGTGCCCCTGTACTACAGGCCATGAGAGTTCTCGTCACCGGGGGATCGGGCTTCATCGGCTCGCACGTCGTCGACAAGCTCCGGGAGCGGGGCCACGAGCCGGTGATCTACGACCTGCGGCCCTCCCCCTGGCACGACGATCCGGAGAACCCCGTCGACACCCGTCTGGGCTCGATCACCGACCGCGAGGCGCTCGAGCGGGCGTTGCATAGCTGCGACGCCGTCGCGCACCTGGCCGCGGTCGCTGACGTCAACGACGTACACGCCGAGCCCGAGGACGCGGAGCGCGTCAATGCCCGGGGCACGGTCGCCGTCCTCGAGGCCGCACGCCGGGCGGGCGTCAAGCGGATCGTGTACGCGTCGACGATCTGGGTGTACTCGGACTGCGAGGACGAGGCGGTCGACGAGGACACGCTGCTGCCCGCGCCAAGCCATCTGTACACGAGCACGAAGCTCGCCGGCGAGCTTTACTGCAAGGCCTACCAGGAGCTCTACGGGATCGACTACACGATCCTGCGCTTCGGGATTCCGTACGGCCCCCGGGCGCGCGAGGCCGCGGTGATCCCTGCGTTCGTAAACAAAGCATTCAAGGGCGAGCCGCTGACCCTCGCGGGCGACGGCAGCCAATCGCGCCGCTTCGTATACGTGGAGGACCTCGCCGACGGCGTCGCGCTCGGGATCGACGAGGTCGCCCGCAACCGTGTCTACAACCTCGCCAGCGACGAGAACGTGTCGATCAAGCAGATCGCGGAGACCGTGCAGGAGCTGGTCGGGAACGTAGAGATCGTCCACACGCCGGCACGGCCCGGAGACTTCGGGGGCAAGGTCGTCTGCTCGAAGCGCGCCGAGCGCGAGCTGGGGTGGACCGCCGCGACGCCGTTCTCGCAAGGGGTCGCCAAGTACGTGGCCTGGCGACGCGAGCAGGCCGCGCGCCGCGCCGCGGAGGACGAAGAGGCAGTAATTCCCGCCGGCGAGCCGGACGCCGAGTCGGCGCCGCGAAAGGTGCTGATCATCTCCGCCGACATCGGGGAGGGTCACGACCTGCCGGCGCGGGCCGTGGCCCGCGAGTTCAGGGACGAGGATCCGGACGCCCAGATCTCGATCGTCAACGGCCTCCCGGCTATGGGCGGCGTCCTGACCAAGGTCCTGCGCGAGAACTCGGCGTTCATGTTCCAGTGGATTCCGTGGTGGTTCGACTTCCAGTACAGGCTGTTCATGTACTTCGCCCCGACCAGGTGGCTGGCTCGGAGTCTGTTGACCGGGTTCGGCCGGCGCGGCCTGATGCGCTTGATCAAGGCCCACGACCCAGACCTGATCGTCTCCACCTACCCAGGAGTCACGGCGGTCCTGGGCGAGCTGCGTCGAAAGCGCCGACTCGACGTGCCCTGTTACTCCTCGATCACCGACCTGGCAGGTCTTCACTTCTGGGCCCATCCGGGGATCGACCTTCACTTCATCACGCACCCCGAGTCGGCCGAGGAGGTCGAGCAGATCGCCGGTCCCGGCAGCGTGCGCTGGGCCAAGCCGCCGACCTTGCCCGCTTTCCTCGCGTTCCGTTCGCGCGCCGACGCCCGGCGCGCGCTGAACCTGCCCGCCGAGGGCAAGGTGATCGCCGTCTCCGGCGGCGGATGGGGGGTTGGCGACCTCGCCGGCGCGACCCGGGCGGCACTCGATCATTCGTCTGACGCGATCGTCCTCTGCCTGTGCGGGCGCAACGACACGCTGCGGGCCAAGATCGCCCAGCGCTTCGGGGAGGAGCCGCGGTTGCGGCTGATGGGCTTCACCGACCGCATGGGTGATGTGCTCGCGGCATCCGATGCGCTGGTCCACTCGAGCGCCGGGCTGACCGTGCTGGAGGCGATCATCCGCGGCTGCCCGGTGATCTCTTACGGCTTCGGCTACGGCCACGTACGCGCTTCCAATGCAGCGCTCGAACGCTTCGGCCTGGCGCAGGTGTCGCCGACCCAGGGGGACCTCGGGCCGGCGCTCGACCGGGCGCTCGAGCATCGCCCGGAGCCGGACGGCTCGTTCGCACGCAGGCCCTCGACCGCCTCACAGATCCTCGGGGACGAGCGTCGTGCGCGGACGCTTCCGCGCTGGCGGATGCGGACTGCGCGAGCTGCCACGACGGTGGCCGCGGGCGTGGCAGTCGCCCTGTGGGCCCTCACCACGGGAGCGTCCTACCAGCTCGTGTCTCACTTCGTGCACATGAAGCCCGTGACCGCCGTGAGCACCAGCAGGCCAGAGGTCGGGGTGCTCGTCGATGCTCCGATCTCGCAGCTCCCGACGATCGCCTCGACGCTCGCGCTCAGCGACATCCACGTCTCACTCGGCCTCGACCGTGCGCCGTCGACGACCACCGAGCTCGGCTTCCGCCGCCTCGGTGAACAGGTGGTCCCGCGTCTTGACGGAGGCGGGCTTGTGCGCTGGCTC
The DNA here is from genome assembly GCA_963822725.1 of uncultured Actinomycetes bacterium. GTDB lineage: Bacteria > Actinomycetota > Thermoleophilia > Solirubrobacterales > Solirubrobacteraceae > Palsa-465. Next base: position 415,620 of record CAWGIR010000002.1, on the reverse strand, counting down.
GGAACGCGCGGCACCCTCGACCGGCTGAGCGACCGCATGGGCTACGGCCGGCACTTCCTCTACGCCTCGAGCGGACCGAGCGTCGGCCAGTGGTGGCTGGCTCACGGCGCCGGCGGCCGTCTGATCGCCGGCGCAATCAAGCTGAGAGACATCGACGACTCCGTCGGTCGCCTCCGCCCGGGCGAAGTCGTGGAGCTCAACGTCTCCAAGCCGAGCGCGCTGTTGCCGATGCTGGACAAGCTCGGCGTCCAGCTTCAGGCGCAGCACCTGTACGGCGTCCCGATCGGGCGGCTGATGCGGGACGCCGGCACGCAGGCCTAACGGCCAGCCGGATGCTGGCCGGTGGTAACTGCCGGCCAAGCGGAGCCGCTCGCACGCTCGCGCTCAGAATCCACGAGCGGAGCGCAGGCCGGCCTGGAGCCGGATGCGTTTTAAGCTGTCGCCGGGCCCACGGGGGGCGTCGCCCAGTCCTCCCGCGGGTTGCGCAGGGGTGTCAGGCGAGGCTCGATCTGATCTCGCAGATGCTCGAACTGGGGCGTCAGGGACAGCTTCTCGCCGAGGTGCTCGAGCGGCTCGTCGACGGTGAAGCCCGGTCCGATCGTCGCGATCTCGAACAGCACTCCCGACGGCTCGCGGAAGTACACGGAGCGGAAGTAGTGGCGGTCGATGACGTCCGTGGCGTGGGCCCCCGCTGCGTGGACCCGATGCTGCCATTGCCCGATCTCGTCGGGTTGGGCGGCGAACGCCACGTGGTGGACGGAGCCCGCGCCCTGAAGCGGACGCTCTGAGGGCGCCGGGTCGTACAGGTAGAAGCCGCCGCGGTGGTCGCCGCGCACCTCGTAGGCCGCGCTCTGGGCCGGCCCGTGCTCCACTGGCTTAAACCCGAGAATGCTCTCCAACAGCGTGCGGCTGCGCTCCGCCTCCTCGGTGTAGGCCCGCACCGCGTGGAAACCCTGAAGCGCATGCTCGGGCGGGATATCCTGATGGTGCGCGATCAGCGGCGGATCGGGGACCTCCACCACACGCAGCTCGTGGGTCAGGCCCTCGGGATCGTCGAACACGACGCTGTCCTCGAGGCGCTGCGCCCCGGTGTCGTGTTCGGCCAGGCGCCCGGCCCAGAAGTCGAGCGCCTCATCGGAGCCGACACGCCACACGATCCGGTGGATCATGCCCGCGCCCGGGCGGCCGCGCGGGACGCCTGGGTACTCGAAGAACGTGATGTCCGAGCCGGGATCGCCTAGCTCGTCGGCATAGAACAGGTGGTAGACGGAGGTGTGATCCTGGTTGACCGACTTCTTCACCAACCGGAGGCCGAGGACGCCCGCGTAGAAGTCGACGTTCTGTTGTGCGTCGGCGGTAATGGCCGTGATGTGGTGGATGCCTTCGAGCTTCATCGTGTCTCCTCGGATGCCTTGGTGCGCCTTCAGTAGCACCTTAGCAGAAGATAGTTGTGGGATCAAGTATTCTCCAGGGTCGCTAACCTGGCTGGCAGGGTGTCGGCTAGGAAGGTCCAATTGCCGGTGGTCGTCGCGTCGCTGTCGATCGCGCTCGCCGCGTGCGGCGGAGGCTCCAAGCCCAAGGCGACTCACAGCTCGAGCACTCCTGCGCCGACGCCGAGCTCAGCGGTCACCACAGGCGGCGTTCACGCGACGCTGAGCGCCGACGGCCACGCCCCGGTCGTGAACAAGGCGTTCCATTACACGGTGGTCGCGATGAACTCGAGCGGGCGACCACTTAGCGGCACGGTTGACACGGAGTTCGCCTTCAGCGGCGTGGTTGAGGGACGCGAGACTCCGCCGACCCATCGGCTGAAGCACGGGGTCCTGCGCGACACGATCGAGTTCCCGGCCGAGGCCGTCGGCTATCCCCTCGAGCTCCAGACCGTCGTCCACACGAGCGAGGGGACTGTGACGCTCGACTGGCCGGTGACCGTCAAGCGATGAGCATCCTGCGGTCGGCGCGGCGCGGCCCCGTCCGTGAGGAGCTCGCGGGCGCGGCAAGCGTCCACGGCGGCGCCGGCGTGCGCGTTACCGACGTGGTCAAGACCTACGGTCCCGTTCAGGCTCTGCGGGGGGTGACGCTCGGTGTCGAGCCGGGGGAGTTCTTGACCATCACCGGGCCGTCCGGCTCCGGCAAGAGCACATTGCTGAATCTGATCGGCAGCCTCGACCGGCCGGACTCGGGGTCGATCGAAGTTGCCGGCGTCCCCGTGCCCGAGCCGCGCGACGCGGTCGAGTTCCGGCGCCGCCTGGTGGGGTTCGTCTTTCAGGACAACCGGCTGATGCCCTTCCTCACGGCGCAGGCGAACATCGAGACGGCGCTGATGGCCACCGGCGTGCGCCACCAGCAGCGCCGCGAGCGCAGCCACGAGCTGCTGGCCGAGGTCAAGCTCGAGCACCGGGCCGAGCATCTTCCCTCCGAGCTGTCCTCGGGCGAGCGCCAGCGCGTGGCGATCGCCCGGGCGCTGGCAAACGACCCACGGCTGCTGCTCGCCGACGAGCCGACAGGCGCCCTGGACTCCGAGAGCGGCGAGCGCGTGCTCAATCTGCTCCTGGCGATTCGCGACCGCCGCGGCATGACCGTGATTATCGTCAGCCACGACGATGCCCTCGCCCGCCGGGCAGACAGATTGCTCCGTCTGATCGACGGTCTCGTTCAGGTACCCTAACCACCCAACGCACAATGACTGGTGAGAGGGTCCGGGCGCCTGACGGCGTCGTCTCGCGATGGCACGAGCTGTCGCTGCCCCAGCCGGGAGGCCGTCCGCCTGCTCCCGGCGAGCTCGTCGTCGTCCAGTCGTTCATCAACAGTCATTACGACCTCGTCGTCGAGCACGGCCGTGACCTGCTGAGGACACCCCCGCTGCTCGCAGCCTGGCTGGCGGCCCGGCGCCTGATCCCACGCCGGGCCGAGTTCACGACGGCCGACGTCACCCGTGCGATCGCGGTCCGCGAAGGTCTGCGCGCGTTCGCCGGCGCGAACAACGAGCCAGGTCTCGAGGTCGGTCCTGGTGCGATCGCGAAGCTCAACCGGGCCGCCCGCCGCGCTTCGGTGGAGACCCGCTTCGATCAGGGCGGGCCTCGTTTCATCCCAGCGCAAGGCGACCCGCTGGACCGGGCGCTGGGGATGATCCTGGCGATCGCCGCCAGCGCGATGATCGACGGGAGCTGGGTACGGCTCAAGGCCTGTCCGGGCGAGGACTGCGGATGGGCGTTCTACGACCACTCGCGCAACCAGTCCGGGCGCTGGTGCTCGATGGCCGTGTGCGGGGGCCGCGCGAAGGCGCGGGCCCACTATCACCGCCACCGGGGGAGTCGTCACTGATGGCGGGACCGCTGATGCTGATCCTGGCCCGCGCGCGCCGGCACCCGGGCAGGTGGCTGTTGCCGCTCAGCGGGATCGTGGTCGCGGTCGCGTTCGCCGCGGGGATCGCCGCCGAGGGGGTGATCGCCGGTGACCAGGGCGCCCGGGCAAGGCTTGCCGGTCTGTCGGCGCTCGAGCGCACCGTCCGTGTCACCTGGCAGGGCCCTGTCACGCCTGCGGTGGCCGATCGTGCCCGGGGGCTCCTCCACGGTCTGGGACTCGGTCCCGAGACCGAGGTGACGCTGCTGGGCCCCGTTCGGCTGAGCGGCGTCGTCGTCCGGCCCGCGGCGATCTCCCCGCTGGGTCGCTGGCTGCCCGGGGCGCCGGCCGCTGCGTGCCGGGCGACCTCGTGCCCGGTCGTGCTGGCCGGCGGAGGCAGGGCCCCGTCGGTCCTGTCGGCGGCAGGCGTGCGGTTGCGGGTCGTCGGCTCCGAGCCGCTTCGCTCCTCGGTGCCGCTGGCATTCGCCCCCGCCATCGACGGGCCGTGGCCCGTGCTCGTCACCGGCGACGTCGGCGGACTCGACGCAGTCCCCGGCCTCGGCGGCGTCTACCGGACACACACTTGGCTCGCCCCGCTGCGGACTTCGCGACTTCACAGCTGGCAGCTGGCGGCGCTCGAGCAGCGGCTGGCCCGGGCCCAGGCCTCGCTTGACGCGACCAGTGGACAACTGTCGCTCACCGCGCCGTTCGACGGTCTCGCCGCCGCCCGCTCGCAGTCGCGCGCGGCGTCCAAGCGGCTGCTGCTCGTGGGCGGCGCGGCGCTTGCGAGCATCGTGCTGTTCATCGTGTTCGCGGCGGGCGGGCTACGCATCGAGCAACGCGCGGAGGTGCAGCGGCTGCTGGCGGCGGGCGCCCGCGCGGGCCAGGCGACCGTGTTCGTCGTGGGCGAGGGGGCCTGGATCTGCCTGATCGGACTGCTCATCGGCGCCGGGGCGGGAATCGTGGCCGCGGCGGTGCTGGCCGGTGCGGCGGGAGAGCCGGTGGGTGGCGTGCTCGCACACGGACTGTTGACGCTCCCCGCGCTGATCGCGCTGGCGGCTGGGTGGGTCGCGGCCACGGCGCTGATGTCGGCGATCACGCTCGCGCACCCCGGACGGCTGCTCGATCTGTTGGCGATCGCCGCCGTCTCCGTGCTCATCGCCGGCCTGTCGTTGGGTTCCGGGAGCGGTCGGGGATGGACGCTGCTGCTCGCGCCGCTCTGCTGCCTTGCGGCGGCGGTGGGTCTGGTCCGCCTCGCAGAACCGGGCCTGCAGGCGCTCGAGCGTCTCGCGCGGCGGGGCCCGGTGACGGCGCGGCTCGCGCTCGTCGGTCTGGCGCGTGCGCCCGGACTTCCGTCGCTTGCGATCGCGTTCGTCGCCGTCAGCGTCGGGCTCGGCGGGTTTGCCTTGGCCTATCGCGCCACCCTGCTCCGGGGAGCCGCCGATCAGGCGGCGGACCGTGTGCCCCTTGACGCGCTCGTCTCATCCGGTGATGGCTCCACGACGCCGCTCGAGCTTGCGCCCTTGCCCCGCTGGCGTTCGCTGGCCCGTGGACCAGTGCTCCCCGTCCGCACCACCACCGCGATCTACCCGGACGGCTCCTCCTCCGCCACCGTCCCAGCGCTGGGAGTCCCGGCCGAGGGCCTCAGCCTCATCCACGGCTGGCGCTCCAGCTACGGCCGCTCGTCGCTCTCGGCGCTGGCACGCCGGCTCAGGCCGGCGGGCCCGGCGCGCACCCCTGGCCCCGTTGTGGCGGCGGGGACGCGGAGGCTCTCGGTGGCCGTCGACTCCCCGGGGCTCGCCGTCGAGGTGACCGCGGATCTGCGAGACGCACGCGGGGCGGTGCGGCGCGTTCTGTCCGGCGCGCCCCTACCACCCGGAAGGTGGGAGCTAGAGGCGCTCGAGCTCAGTGAGCCGAGCGGCGTCGAGATCACCAACGGTCACCAGAACGCGGAGAATCCGGCCGCGGCGACGCAGTCCGCGACACGGCTGACGCTCGGGCCGGTGCGCGAGCTGGACGCTTCAGGTCGGGTCATCGCCACGGTCGGCATCGCTTCTTGGCGCGGCGTCGGGGCCGCGGCCGTCGTTCGCGCGACTCCGGCTCGCGCCGTGCGCGTCCGTTTCCAGACCTCGGGCATCGCCGGCGTGATTCGTCCGGTGCAACCGACCGATGCGGCTCCCGTCGCCATCCTCGCCGATCCCCGGACGGCCGCGGCGGCGGGGCCGGGAGGCCGGATCTCGATGACGATCGACGACCTTCCCGTGAATGTTCGCGTGGTCGGCGTGATCCGTCATTTCCCGAGTGTTCCAGCGGGCTCCGCCGGATTCGTGGTGGCGGACCAGTCCCTGTTGTCGGCCGCGCTCGACTCGCAGCTGCCCGGCCAGGGTCTGGCCGATCAGCTCTGGATCGAGAGCCCACGCCCTGGTGCGCTGCGCGCCTTCCTGCGCACCGGGCCGCTGAGCTCGCTCTTCCGGACCGATATCGAGCGTCAGCTTCGCGACACTCCGATCGCCCGCGGCGTCCTTCGGGCGCTGGTCGCCGCCGCGGCGGTGAGCGGCGCGCTCTCGGTGCTCGGCATGTTGCTGGCGCTCATCGGATCGCTCCGGGATCCCCACGTGGAGCGCGACCTCGAGGAGCAGGGGATGGGCCCGCGATTGCTCCGTACCGAGCTGCGGGCCCGGTTCGTTCTGGCCAGCGCGCTCGGTGCCGTCGCGGGCTTCCTGATCGCGTTGCTGCTGACGATCGTCGCGGTCTCCTCGGTCAGCGCCGCCGTCGGCGACCCGCATCCGCAGCCACCGCTTGTAACCGTCGTGCCCTGGGGCGAGCTTGCGGCGTGGACGTTCGGCGCCGTCGCCATCCTGACGCTCGCCGGGTTGCTCGCGACTGCGCGTCGTCCCGGGCGGCGGCGCGGAAAGCCCGCCACGCGGGCCGAGCCGGTTCCCTTCTCGGAGGCCGCCGCCCCATGAGACAGCCCTTCTGGGAGGCCGCCGCCCCATGACCGAGCTCGCGGTCCAGCTCCGGGACGTGTTCTGCGTCCATCGCACGAGCGAGGGCGACGCGGCCGCCCTGCAGGGCCTGATGCTCGAGGTCGCTCCAGGCGAGCTCGTATGCGTGTTGGGCCCGAGCGGCGCCGGCAAAAGCACCTTGCTGCGGGTGGTGGCCGGCCTGCAGGAGCCGTCGGCAGGGATCGTGAGCGTCCTGGGGACCGATCTCCGACGGCTGCGCGGGCGAGCGCGTGCCCGTCTCCGTCACGAGCGGCTCGGCCTGCTCGGGCAGTCCTCCGCGTACGCGCTGTCCCGGGCCCTCTCCGCAGCGGCTGCGGTGGCGATTCCGCTTGCGTTGCGCGGCGTTCCTGCGGCCGAGCGCCGGAGGACGGTCGCGACGCTGCTCGCGGCCGCCGGTCTCGCCGATCGGGCAGGGGCACGTCCTTCCGAGCTCTCCGGCGGGGAGCGCCAGCGGGTCGCGCTGTGCGCGGCGGTCGCCCACCGGCCCGCGCTACTGCTCGCAGACGAGCCCACCGGGGAGCTCGACGGTGAGAGCGCGGAGCAGCTCCTCGGCCTGATCGCGTCGCTCGTTCGGGTCCAGAGCGCCAGCGGGATCATCGCCTCGCACGACCCCGCGACCGCGAGGCTCGCCGATCGCGTTGTGCGGATCCGGGACGGGCGCGTGGTCGAGGAGCGTGGTCGGGGAGGAGGCGGGCTCGTGATCGGGCGGGGCGGCTGGCTCCAGGTTCCGCCCGAGCTGCTCGAGCAGGCAGGTATCGGTGGACGTGCGCACATCCGCTCCGTGCACGGAGGGTTGATGCTGAGCCCGGATCCAAGCGCGGTGGGCGGGCCTCGTCCTCTCGCTCCCCGGCTCCCGCCCTCCGCCGGGGACTGGCTGCCGGTCGCCGCCGAGGTGCGCTCAGTGGCGCGAAGCTATCGCCAGGGCCCGGCCACACGCCACGTGCTCCGCGGAGTTACACACGCGTTTGCGGCCGGGCGGATGACCGTAGTCACGGGCCGCTCGGGCACCGGGAAGACAACCCTGGTCACGATCCTGAGCGCGCTGGAACGGCCCGATTCCGGCGAGCTCATGATCGATGACCGCACCCTCGCCGCGTGCACATCCGAGCAGCTCGCCGCGGTTCGTCGCGAGCGGATCGGATACATGGCCCAGGAGCCGCGCCCGATCAGCTTTCTCAGCGCCGAGGAGAACGTCGTGCTCGCACTGCGACTGCGCGGGTGGGCCCCGGACGCCGCTGTCTCCCGCGCGCGCGCGGTGCTGGCGCTGACGGGGCTCGCGGACCTCAGCCGCCAGCGCGTCGCGCGGCTGTCGGCCGGCGAGGTCCAACGCGTCGCGCTCGCCCGCGCGCTTGCGAGCGCACGGGGACTGCTGATCGTCGACGAGCCGACCTCCCGGCTCGACGAAGCCAACGCCGCCCGGGTGGCCGAGCTGCTCTCCGAGGCGGCGACCGGGGACGGCCAGACCGTGATCTGCGCCACCCACGACCCGGTTCTGATCGCGTGCGCCGACGAGCAATTGGCGTTAGCGTAGGCGCGTGCGAAAGCTCCTGATCGCCCTGGTGGCGCTCGCGATCGGCGGGGCGTCGGCCGGCGCGCTCGCGACCGGCGCGGCCTCGGCCGGCGCCAGAGCGTCGGCGGGCCACCCTCAACCCTGTCGGGTCCCGGGCGTTCACAAGCCGCTCGATCGGGTGTGGCGGCCCAAAATGGACGACGCGATCCGCTACGCGCAGAGCCGGGCGGGCGACATCGCCTTCGCCGTCCGAACGCTGGGCTCGTTCTACGGCTACCGGCCGTACCACCAGGAGTGGTCGGCGAGCATCCTCAAGGCAATGCTGATGGTCGCCTACCTCGACATGCCGTCGGTTGCCGGGCGAGGGCTGACCGGCTCCGACACCGGGCTGCTCGACCCGATGATCACGATGTCGGACAACAATGCCGCCGACACGGTCGACACGATCGTCGGCAACGGGGGCCTGGACGCGCTCGCCGCCCGTGCCCACATGCACGACTTCTCTCCCGCGGCACCGATCTGGGGCGAGTCGCTGATCACCCCCGCCAACCAGACCTGGTTCTTCCTGCACTTAGATTCTTACGTCGTTGCCCGCCATCGCGGATATGCGCTGCACCTGCTGGCGAGCATCACCCCCTCCCAGCGGTGGGGCATCGGCCAGGTTGCGCCCAAGGGCTGGAAGCTGTACTTCAAGGGCGGCTGGGGATCCGGCACGGGCCTGATCGACAGCCAGGTGGCGCTGCTCAGCAGAGGCTGCTCGCGCTTCTCGATCGCCGTCCTGACGATGCACGACCCGTCTCACGACTACGGCAAGGAGACCCTGGCGGGGATCTTCAGCAGGTTGCTGCGAGGGCTGCCCGAGGGGCGGCACCAGCGGTACCGCTAGGTCGGGGGCGTCGCGCTTGGCCCCAGGGGCGCCCGTGAGCGCTCCCCGTCGCGCTTGCCGCCGCGCGCGCCCGGGCCGCTCCCAGGGCCCCAGGGGCGCTCGGGCCCCCCCGCACGAGGCACGTTTCTGGCCTATATGGGCAGAAACGTGCCTCATAACCCCGGCCGCGGCAGGGAGCTCGTGTCGACCACCTCGAAGTCCTGTCCGGTCAGCCGATCGAGCTGGTGCAGCGCATCGTCGCTCCAGCGCGGGTTGGGCGCGCCCGAGATGTACCAGGGCGACCCGTTGTCGGCCAGGATCAGGCCGTACGTCTTCAGCGCCTGGGCGACGACGCGTGCCTGGTACGGGAGATGCGAGATGTCAACGGAGGCCTTCAACCGCACTCGCAATCCCATCGGCGGCGCGTTCGCGTCGCTGCAGGTCGAGGCCTCGTGACGCGCCGGGTAGACGAAGCGCGGCGCCGTGCAAGGCGCGGTGAACCGCAGCGCGTGATCGATCGAGCCATGCGCGACCTCGGCGTAGCGGGCCAGCCCCGGCAGGATCGGCAGCCCGGCCGCATCCGCGGATGTCCACCCCGCCGGACGCAGACGGTTCGAGCGAAGGTTGAAGATCGCGCCCGAGCCGGCGGTCCAGTAGCGGCCTCCGTTGTGAGGGTAGGCGGCGAACAGCTCGTAGTCCTTGCAGGTGCCGCGATCTACCACGATCACGTGCCGGTCCCCGGTCGAAGCGCGCCCGCCCTCGATCGGGGCGTTCGGGGGAATCGGGTACGGCCCCTTGTTCGACTCCGACGCATACTGGAAACGGACCGGCACGCGACGCTGGCGATTTGACACGACCACGTACGGGATTCCGTTGGGGGCCCCGTTGTAGACCGTGCCGAAGTCTGGGTGCACGGGCGCGTCGAGACCGATCGCCGCGATGTACCTAACCGAATCGGCAGCCACCGGAAGCTTGTCCACTCTCTGATTCCAGGGATTGGCGGCGGGGAAGATCGGGCAACGCGGAGCGGCAGGCAGCCTGTGGGCAAGCCCCAGCGCCGGCACGATGCCGCACGTGACGCAAACCGCAATGGCCGCGGCGCGACGCACGGTCAACCCAGGACGAGCGCCGAGGCCCGCATTCGCGTTACACGCCAGATCGGATACAGGGACCCGACCGTCCCGATCACGGTGCCGATCAGCACCGCTCTCCCCAGCCCCCAAGCCGTGAGCACGGGGGTGATGAACGCTCCCAGGCCCAGTGCGCCGGGCAGCAGCTTGCTCGCGGCGAGTCCCAGCAGCAGTCCGATCCCCGTCCCGATCATGCTCACCGCGAGCGCCTCGCCGAGCACGAGCAGACCGAGCTGCTTGCTGCTCCAGCCGATCGTCGCGAGCAGCGCCAGCTCGCGCCTGCGCTCGAGCACGGCCGCGAGCATCGTGTTCGCCACCGCCAGCCCGCCGATGATCAGCGCGAGCACGATCATGAACAGCACCGCCTTCGAGATCAGCACCGTGTTCGCGCCGGCACGCACCGCCTCGCCGGGGTCGGAGATGATCGTCACCCCCGGGATCGCCCTCGCCAGCTCGCGCTTGGCGCTGGCGATCGAGGTCTCCGGCGAGATCCTGACCGCCAGCGTGGTCACTTCGTCCGGGGCTCTTCCCGCGAGCGCCTGAGCGTCCGGCAGCGCCATGATCGCTCCCGCGTTCTCGTAGCCGAGGCCGGTGTGGTAGATGCCTGCGACGCGGAAGCGGCGGCCGCTGACCTTGAGCGTCGAGCCGGGCCGCAAGTGCTGCTGATCGGCGAGTTGCGTGCCGACGAGCACGGCGCCATGGCCGAGCACGCTGCTTCCTGCGGTCATCACCAGCTGCCGGTACGCAAAGCCGCTCGGCTGGATCCCGAGCACCAGCGCGCCGGGCGCGCCCGAGACGGCGCTGACCACCAGCTGGATCGGTGCCACCTGAGCGATCCCGTGCTGTGCCCTGATCCGGTTCTCGAGCGACAGCGGCAGCACCGAGGAGGTGGCATCCCCGGCGTCTGCCTGGAATACGCCGAAGTCAGCGCCGCCGAGGTTGGCGAACTGCGCGGCCGCCTGGTTCAGCCCGGTCGAGAGCGCTAGCAGTGCTACCACGGCAGCCACGCCGACGGCGATCCCCGCCGCGGTCAAGAGCGTGCGCGCCGACCGCCGTCGTACGTTCGCTGAGATGAGCGCGAGCACGCGCTACCAGTGGACGCCGCGCGTGGCCCGGACGAAGGCCTTCTGCTCCGCAGTCTCCTCCTTCGACGGTCCCTTTTCCGGGAACAGCTTGTAGGCGCGGTTGACGACCAGATCCTGGGCGCCGGGCACGATCGCGTAGCTCAGCTGGCCGAGGTTGCCGAGCGTCGTCGCGACGCGCTTGGGCCGCTTTCGGATCGCCTCCGTGATCAGGTCCGCGGCCTCATCGGGACTGAGCGTCGGGAAGCGGTCGTACACCGTCGTGGGGGCGATCATCGGGGTGCGCACGAGCGGCATGTACACCGTCGTGATATGCACGCCGTCGTCGATGATCTCCGCAGCGATCGAGCGCGAAAATGCGTCGAGCGCCGCCTTCGAGGCCAAGTAGGCAGAGAACCGGGGCGTGTTCGTCTGCAGCCCGATCGTCGAGACGTTGATGATGTGGCCCGATCCCCGCTCGCGCATCCCCGGGAGCAGGTCGAGGATCAACTTGACCGGCCCGAAGTAGTTCAGCTGCATCGTGCGCTGGTAGTCGTGGAACCGATCGTAGGCATGCTTGACGGACCGCCGTATCGACTTCCCGGCGTTGTTGACGAGGACGTCCACGCGCCCATGGTTCTCGAGCACCTCGGCGGCCATCCGGTCGATGTCGTCCGGGTCTGAGAGATCGCAGGGATACACGAGCGCGACGCCTCCGTGTTGCTCGATCTCAGCGGCCGTTTCGCGCAGCTTCTCCTCCGTACGTGCGATCAATAGGACATTTCCTCCGGCGGCGCCGATCTTCAGCGCCGCGGCCTTCCCGATTCCGGACGAAGCGCCGGTGATCATCACCAGCCGTCCGTCGACCGCGTCCTCGAGCGAATGCGCGAGTACCCCGCCCGCGCCGGGGATCCGCTGTCCGAATGCCCGCAGTGTTCGGACGCCGCGGGAGGCGAGCTTGGGGAGGTTGGGCTGTGGTGTCATGGGGAGGACGCTACCGCTTCGCTTCAAGTGTCATCCGTCCGGACCAAGTGCGAACATGTGTTCGCCTCCCATGATCGTCTGCGTACTGCTTCCCCGCTTCCAGCTGACCGTCGCCGCAGGGACGCGGGCCGACGGCCGCACCGAGGCCCGGGTCGACGGACGCGCTGAGCTTCTCCAGCGCCCCATCGCGCTGGCGCCCGAGCCCGGTGGCGTCCAACAGGTCGGGGAGGTGTCGCTCGCGGCAGAGGCGTTCGGTGTCCATCCGGGGATGCGCCTGGGGGAGGCACTCTCCCGCTGCCCGCGTCTGACGCTTGTGCCACCGGATCCCGCCGGCGTGGCCGACGCCTGGGAGCGGCTGTTGGTTCGCCTCGAGTCGATCGGGGCCGCCGTCGAGCCCGAGCGGCCCGGGCTCGTTTGCTTCGACGCGCGCGGGTTGCTGCGCCTGCACGGGGGGATCGAGGGCGTGTTGGCCGCCGCGAGGCGAGCGCTACGAGTGCCGGCTCGTTACGGGGTCGCGCCGTCGCGGTTCGCAGCCGTCGCGGCCGCGACCCAGGCCCGGGCGCGACGGCCGGTGATCGTCGGCGGCGGTGGACCGCGTCGCGGGCCCGGGGCTTTCCGGGCCGAGGACCGCACCAGGCCCGACGCCTCCGGGGGCGATTCCCGGGACTGGGCCGACGCCCGCGCTCGCGCCTTCCTCGCCCCGCTGTCGGTCGCGCTGCTCCGTGCCCGCCCGGCGCTGGCCGACCTCCCCGAAGCGCTTGAGCGCCTCGGCATCAGAACGCTCGGCGAGCTGGCCGCGCTTGCACCCGCCGCGGTAGCCGACCGCTTCGGTAGGGCGGGGCTGCACGCGCTCGAACTGGCTTGCGGCGGCGACGGTGCGCTGCGCCCACGGCCCGCCACGGAGTTTCTGCGCGAGTCGCTGGAGCTGCCCGAGGCTGCATCGGGCGTGCAGCTCGAGCGTGGTCTGGGTCTGCTGATCGACCGCCTGCTCGCCCGGCGCGAGCGGCGCGGGCGGACGCTGCGGTCGGTGGTGATCTCAGCGGTCCTGGTCGAGCATGGCGGCACTTGGCGTGAGCAGGTCGTGTTCCGCGAGGCGCTCGCCGACCCGGCGCGGATGCGGCTCGCGCTGACGCCACACCTTCAGCTCATGCCAGCGCCGGCGGAAGAGCTCAGGCTCGCGGTCGAGCGCTTCGGGCCGCCGGCATCGGACCAGCGCGCGCTGCTCGACGATCCCGCCGCCGCTCGCGCCGCCCGCCTGCGCGAGGCGATTCGTCAGACGCGCGCCGCAGCCGGGCCCGACGCCGCTCTTCGGATCCTGCCCGTCGACCCCGACTCCCGTTTCCCCGAGCGCCGCGCGGTGCTGGCGCCGTTCGAGGGGTGACCATGGTCTCGCGGCCGCCCGCGATCGACTTATGCCTACAAAGCGCCGGAAGTCGGAGGGGTTTTGTAGCGCTAGGTCGGTCGAGCTCACCGATCGCCCTGGCGTTCCGAAGCGTCGAGCGCTCCGCGAGCTTTGGAGCGCCAGGGCGAAATAACGTCCACAGCGTTCCAAACCGGGGAGGGTTGTGCGCGCTTTGGAACGCTAAGGCGATCCTCCCCCGATGACCGCCCGGCCCCGGCGCCCGCGATGACCGCCGCTCCGGCGCTCCGCGATGACCCCCCGCCCCCCGATGACCGCCCGCACCGCCCGGCCCCCGCAAATGATGACCCCCTCGCGATGACCGGTCCGCATCGTCTCTCGATCCCCCGCCGGATCGCCGTCAAGGCCGGGCGCGAAGGCGCGCCGCATCAGGTTGGCGGCCGCGAGGTGGAAGCCGTCCGGGAGTCGTGGCTGGTTGAGGACCGCTGGTGGACGGACCGTCCGCTGCGCCGGCGTTACTGGGAGATCGTCACTTCCTGCGGGCGCGATGAGGTCGTCTTCCACGATCTCGAGAGCGGGCGATGGTGGCGCCAGCGCTGAAATGAACGCAATCACCTGGCAAATGCACGATTAGCAGCTTTTATGAGGTAAGGTGTGTGCCTGCGGGCATTGCCATAGGGGCGTGAACAACTGCTTACCCAGGGCGACATCAAGTGGGCGGACGGCGCGACCGTTGTGCTGGCGGACGACCACGATCTGTTTCGCTCGGAAATCCGTGACGCACTGGAGGAGCACGGCTTCTTGGTGGTCGCCGAGGCTGCCGACGCCTCAGAAGCCGTGGCCGCCGCGCTACGTCACCGCCCGGAGGTGTGCCTGTTGGACGTCGATATGCCAGGCGGAGGTGTCTCCGCGGCCGGCCGAATCAGAACTCGCCTGCCTGACACCAAGGTCGCGATGCTGTCCGGGTCCGGACGCGACGACGAGCTGTTTGCCGCCATCCGGGCGGGCGCCGACGGATACCTGCCCAAGAGCACCACGCCTGACCGGCTCGGGATCGCATTGACCGCGCTACTGCATGGCGAAGCGGCGCTGCCGCGGGAGCTCACGATCCGTCTCGTCACCGAGCTGCGGAAGCCCGGCCTGGTCAGCAACCCGAAGAAGACGATCGGGTGGCGGATCCTGTACGTCCCCAGGCTGATGCGTCACTTCATCCGCCGGCTGCGTTCCGGCATGGGTCTGTCCCACGCCTTGGAATCGGCGCGGGACCGCGTGGCGCAATACATGTAGCTCGCCCCTCGCGCCGCCTCGGGCCGCCGCGACGGCCGCCGAGGGCCGCCGCCTCGGGCCGCCCGGACACTAGGAGACCGCCGGTTCCGCAGCCGGGCTTCCGGCCTCTGTGGGCTGCTCGCCGCGCGTGTTGGTGGCGCGAATCGCGATGAAGGCGGATGCGAGCAGGAAGATGGCGCTGGCGAGCAGGCCTCGCTGCAGCCCCGAGTTCAGGGCGTGGGTGGGGGCCACGTGCGCCATCAGCAGGTGATTCGTGTGGCTCGTCGCCAGGGCGGTGAAGATCGCCAGTCCCAGCGCCCCACCGAGCTGCTGCGAGGCGTTGACGAGCGCCGCCGCGAGACCGGCCTTGTCAGCCGGTACGCCGGAGTTGGCGGCCGTGGTCACACCGACGAACATCGGGCCCATGCCGAGCGACATGATCACCATGCCCGGCAGCAGGTCAGAGACGAACGAACCACCGACCGGGATCCGCGAGAGCCAATAGATGCCACCGCTGGCGATCAGCGCGCCCGCGATGATCACCGGCCTCGTCCCCACCCGAGTCAGCATCTGAGAGGCGATCCCGGCCGAGCCGCCGATCACGAAGCACACCGGCAGGTACGCGACACCCGTCTGGATCGGGGAGTAATGCAGCACGTTCTGCATGTACAGGGTGAGGAAGAAGAACATCGCGAGGAAGCCGGCGAACGCGATCAGCTGGGTGACGTCCGCAAACGCGAGACCGTTGACCTTGAAGATCGACAGCGGCGCCAGCGGGTTGCGGTGACGCAGCTCGTCGATCACGAACGCCGCCAGGAGCACGATCGCTCCGGCCAGCTCCGCGATCGTCCTGCCCTTGCTCCAGCCGACCGTCGGCGCCTCGACCAGCGCGTACACGAGCAGCAGCATCCCGCCCGTGGCGAGGACGGCGCCGAGGGCGTCGAAGTTCTCGAGCCGCCTGCGCTGGGAATCGGAGCTGACCAGACGGAGCACGCCGCCGAGCACGAGCACGCACGCGATCGGGTTGACGAACATCACCCAGCGCCAGCCGAGTCCCTGGGTGAGCAGCCCTCCCAGGAGCACGCCGACGGCCGACGCGAGTCCGCCCACGCCGCCCCACGCGCCGAGGGCGGTGTGACGGTCCTTGCCCTCCTTGAAGCTGGTCGTCAGGATCGAGAGGGCAGCCGGCAGCGTCATCGCCGCGCCGAGACCCTGAGCCAAGCGGGCACCGACGAGGACGCCAGAGCTTTCGGCGAAGCCGCCGACCAGAGATGAGATGCCGATGACGAAGATGCCGGCGATCAGGATCGACCGCCGCCCGAGAAGATCGGCCAGCCTCCCACCGAGCAGCATGAACCCGCCGTAGGTGAGCAGATAGCCGCTCGGCACCCACTGCAGTCCGGCCACGGAGAAGTGCAGCGCGTGCCGGATCGAGGGGAGCGCGACGTTGACAATCGGCGCATCGACGAAATCGAGAAACGCCACCGCGCAGAGGAGAGCAAGCGTCAGCTTGCCGCGGCGCGTGGAAAGGAATGAGTGTTCGGGTTCCATTGCTGGCCTCCGCCCTTGGTTTCCGTTCATTACCCCTATGACCCGGTCTGCGCCGAAGACGTGACAGCGGACGCCGGATGCCAACATATGGACATGGCCGAAAGCAACGTCGAGCTCGCCCGCCGGGGCTGGGAGGCAGCGCTTCGGGGTGATCTCGACACGATCGGGGAGCTGCTCGATCCGGGCGTGCGGTGGCATGGAGGCGATCCTTCGGCGGATGGCGCGTGCCAGAACCGCGACCAGGCGCTCGAGGTCATGCGCCGCGCCAGCCGCAACCGAGCGTTACCAGATCTCGTCGACGTGGTCGGGGCCGGCGACAAGGTCGTCGTGATCATGTCGCGCCCCTCGGAGCAGGGGGGCCGTGAGCTGGTCGCCAACCTCACGACCTTCCGCGAGGGCAAGGCGGTCGAGATGGTCCACTTCGCCGATGCCAACGATGCCTTGGCTGCGGCCGGGCTCTGAGCGATGACCTCGGTCGATCCAGGTCCCACGGCCATCGGCACCTGGGGTGGCGGTCGCTTCATGCGCTTCGGCGAGCCGCTCGATGATGAGCGCCTGATCGCCCTCCTCACGCCGGACGAGCGGATCCGCACCGTGATCACGGCCGATGTGTACGGCGCCGGCGAGGCCGACGCGATGCTCGGCCGGGCGATTGCCGGCAAGTCTCGGGAGGAGATCTGCGTCGTCGGCGCCGTCGGCCACGACTTCTACACAGGCGAACGCGACGGAGCCAAGGGCTTTCCCCGCTTCACCGACCCGCGTCTACGGGGCGAGGGCGAGTACGGCGATTACCTGCTGATGGCGACCGAGCGCAGCCTGGCCCGCTGCGGGATCGGCAGCTTCGATCTGCTCCTGCTCCACAACCCCGACCGAACCGGCTACACCAACGAGGCTGTGTGGAACGGGATGGCGGCGCTGCGGGAGCGGGGGCTGACGCGGATGATCGGGGTCGCGCCGGGGCCCGCCAATGGCTTCACCCTCGATCTGATCGATTGCTTCGAGCGTTTCGGCCAGCTGCTCGATTGGGCGATGATCATCCTCAACCCGCTCGAGCCATGGCCCGGCGAGCTGTGCCTGCCCGCCGCCGCCGAGGCGGGGGTCAAGCTCATCACGCGCGTGGTCGACTACGGCGGCCTGTTCTGGGACGACGTCCGGCCCGGTCAGGAGTTCCCCCCGCAGGATCACCGGGGCTTCCGGCCCCCGGGATGGATCGAGGCCGGACGCGAGCGGCTCGAGTCGATGTGGCCGATCGCGCAGCGCGCCGGGCTGACCCTGCTCCAGCTCGCCTGCCAGTGGAATCTCGCGCAGGTGCCGGTGGATTGCGTCGCGCCGACACTGATCCAGGAGCTGGGGCCGGACGCACGGCCGATCGAGGAGAAGCGCGCCGAGCTCGCGGCGCTGCCGGCGGAGATCCGGCTATCTGCTGCTGACGTGGAGGAGATCCGAGCGCTGGGCGACAACACCGGGTGCATGGCGCTCAAGGGCGCGAGTCCGCAGCACGAAGGGGAGCCCCGCCCCGATCGCTGGCCGCTCGACGAGCGGCTCGAGCAGCTGGCGCGGCGGTGGGAGATCGAGCCCCAGCGCGACCTGGTTCAGCTGGCCGCGCAGCGGTAGCCGCGCGTCACTCGAGCCACTCGGTCTGCATGCTGGGAGCTGCGTGAATGCAGATCATCCGGGAGCGGCCGGGGCCGCGGTTCGTGAACTTGTGCGGCACGTCGGGTGGCGCGATCACCACGTCGCCGGCTTCGATCTCGAGCAGCTCGTCGCCGAGCTGGAACGTGAGCTGCCCGCGCTCGACGACCCAGGTCTCGTCGTAGGGATGCTTGTGAAGCTTCGGGCCCTGGCCGGGCTCGCTGTTGTCGAGGATGATCGAGATCGTCGCTCCATGGTCCTTGCCGTAGAGCGTGTTGCCCTCGAGCGTCCCGGCTTTCACGATCGTCATTCCGCCGCCTCCTCTTGCATCCAGTCACAACCAGCCGACATGTCCTCCACGCCCATCGCCGCGCCGACGTTCATCCACGCTCCGTAGCGGAAGAACTCATCGATCCGCTCGGGGTCGGGCGGAGGGGTGCCGTCGCGCTCGGACTGCTCCTGCGCCAGCCGCTCGACGTGGGCCACGAGCCCCGCGTACAGCGCCCGCACTCGCACACGGATCTCGGGGTCATCACACGCAGCGTACGCGTGGTGCTGGAGCATCAAGTAGTCGCGGTGCTCGGAGTGCAGCAGCTTCGAGTAGGCGTCGCCCATCGCCTTCAGCACATCCGCGTCGGGCTTCGCGATCGCGGGGTCGTAGTCCGCCGCCCCCTCCGTGAACGCCTGCGCGGTCAGCTCGAACCCGCGCGCCACCGCCGCCAAGAAGAGCTCCTTCTTAGAGCCGAACAGGCTGAACACATATGGCTGCGCGACGCCCACCCGCCGCGCGATCCCGTCCACCGGCGTTCCATACAGACCCCGGCCGGCGAACTCGTGGACGGCGGCGTCAATGAGCGCGTCCCGACGCTCAGAGGCCGGGACGCGCTGACGGGTGGTTTTTGCGGTGACGCTCATGCCGCTGCGGGGACGGTATCGACTTGGGCGGCCGCCTCGGCACGGGTGCTGAAGGGCAGTGCCGCCGCGATCAGCGCGCCCGCCGCCAGCACCGCCACTCCGACCCACATCGCCGGCGTCAGGCCGTGGACGTAGGCCTGCGGGGACGTGTACCCGCCGTGGCTCGTGAACACGGTCGCCAGGACCGCGATCCCGAGCACGCCGCCGAGCTCGCGGATGGCGTTGGTGGCGCCCGAGGCCTGGCCGGCCTCGTGGACCCGGACCGAGGACAGCACGGCATTGGCCGAAGGAGCGAACACGAGCGCCATCCCGGAGCCGGCGAGGATGAACGGAGCGATCATGCTCGTGTAGCTCTGGTGCACTCCGGCCATCGTCGCCAGCCAGCCCAGGGCCACTGCCTGGAGGCTCAGGCCCGCGACCATGAACCCCCGGCTGCCGTAGCGCTCCGAGAAGAAGCCCGCCAGCGGCGAGACCACCATCGAGGCGCCGGTCCAGACGAGCAGCTTCACGCCGGCCTGCAGGGGGCTGTTGTGAAGCACGTTCTGCAGGTACTGGCTCAGGAAGAAGATCGAGCCGAACATTCCGAAGTACATCGCCAGCGAGACCGTGTTGGTGACGGCGAAGCTGCGCTTGGTGAAGAAGCGCATGGGGAGCATCGGGTCGGTGGTGCGGAGCTCGTAGGCGACGAAGGCTGCGACCAGCACGGCGCCGACTCCCAGAGGTGCGACGACCTGGAGGCTGCCCCAGCCCAGCGACTGCGAGCGCACGAGCCCGAAGACGATCCCGAACAGGCCGCTTGACACCAGCCCCAGCCCGGTCAGGTCCAGACGCCGCGTCTCGCCACGGCTCTCGTTCAGGAATGCGATCGAAAAGGGCACCAGTGCGAGCCCGACCGGCACGTTGATCCAGAAGATGTAGTGCCAGGAGGCCAGCTGGACGACCGCGCCGCCGACGAGCGGGCCGAGCGCGACGGCGACGCCGCTGATCGCCGACCAGATGCCGAGCGCGATGCCCCGCTGCTTGGGGGGGAAGGCATCGGCCAGGAGGGTCAGCGTGAGCGGCGTGACGATTGCGGCGCCGAGGCCCTGCGTGGCGCGGGCCGCGATCAGCATCCCGGTGGTGGGAGCGAGCGCCGCTGCCGCGGAGGAAAGCGTGAACAGCGAGATTCCCGCGATGAACATCCGCTTGCGGCCGAAACGGTCGCCGAGCGCGGCGCCGGTGAGCAGGAACACCGCGTAGGAAAGGACATAAGCGTTGACGGTCCACTCGAGCGCCTGGATCGAGGAACCGAGCTCCCGATGGATGCTCGGCAGCGCGACGTTCACGACCAGGTTGTCCAGGACGGTCATGAACAGCCCCACCGAGACGATCAGGAGGGTCCATCTGCTTGTGCGTGAAGAGATGGTCATATCGTCTCCAAGAACTTAGTGAGCACTAACTACAGAGAAGTTAGCAGTCACTAATAATCTTGTCAAGCCCCGCCGTCGCGCGCTCTCAGCCGGGGCCCCCCTAATCGAGAAGCAGCGCCACGATCGACAGCGCCCGCTCCACGTCAGGCGCGGCCCCGACGACCGTGTCGTGGTAGATGAACCCCTCCGCCATCCGCACGATCGCGTACGCGAGGCTGTCCACATCCGCGCGCAAGGTCAGGGAGCCGGCCTCCTCCTCCTCGCGGAGGAGGCCGGCGAGGTCTGCGACCGTCCTGGTTTGTACGCCCCCACTTTCAGAAGTCAGTAGCCGCAACGCCGCGTGGGTCTCGTTCTTGAGAAACGCCTGGAGCGGCTCGGCTTGGACGACCGCCAAGAGGTGCTGGCGAAAGACCGCGAGCACGCGCCGAGCGCCTGCGTGACGCGGATGGTCGGCCTTGGCCCGCTCGAACTGCTGATGGGAGAGCGACCAGAGCACGTCGGCGAGGAGCCGTTCGCGATCGCCGCACCAGCGGTACAGCGTCGCGCGAGAGATGCCGAGCTCGGCGGCCAGCGATTGCATGTCGAGCCGCTGACCCTTCAGGAACGTCCGGCGTGCGGCTCTGAAAGCGCCGGCCGGAGTCGCCTGGGTCCGACTGAGCGAAGCGTCGGGATCACGAGCGGCGCGGAACGCGATCGATTCGGCCACACCAGCGACCACGCCCATATATACAGATTACGTTAATGCCGCTTGTGACGCAGATCGCGGATCTGTATATGTAGGCGCGTGGAGAGGGAGCACGCAGCTGATCGTGCTGCTCTGAGAGTCGATGAGGTGACAGTCTCATTCGGCGGATTGGTCGCGCTCGACCACGTCTCGGTCGAGGTGAGTCGGGGAGAGGTGCTCGGGGTGATCGGCCCGAACGGTGCGGGCAAGACCACCCTGTTCAACGTCATCTGCGGCTTTGTCGTGCCCGACGAGGGCACGCTGAGCTGGCGAGGCGAGCCCGTGGAGCGGATGCGTCCGCACGAGCTCACACGGCTCGGCATCGCGCGGACGCTCCAGGGTGTCGGTCTGTTCGAAAATCTGACGCTGCTCGAGAACGTGATGGTCGGTGCCGCTCGCTTCAGACGTTCGGGCTGGGTGAGCGCGATGCTCGGGTTGCCTCGCTCTGACCGTGACGAGCGCCAGCTGCGGGAGCGGGCGATCTCGGCACTGGCGCGGCTCGATTGCGAGGAGTAGCCGACCGGCTGCCCGGCACGCTCCCCTACGCCGTCCGCAAGCGCGCTGCGCTCGCCCGAGCGCTCGTCGCCGAGCCCGAGCTGCTCCTCCTCGACGAGCCGGCGGGCGGGCTCGATACCAGAGAGCTCTCAGAGCTCGCGAAGGTGATCAGCTCGCTGGGCGAACAGATCGCGGTGATGGTGGTCGAGCACCACATGGACTTCGTCACTTCGGTGTGCGACCGAGTGGTCGTGCTCGATTTCGGCAAGGTGATCGCGGTCGGTCCGCCCCCGCAGATCAGGCAGGACCCGAAGGTGCTGGACGCATACCTCGGTCGCGAAGCGGAGACGAGCGCACCGGTCGTCGCGGGGGCGGTCGATGCTTGAGGTCAGCGGCCTCACCACCGATTACGGACCGGTGCGGGCGGTTGACGACGTCTCGCTGACGTGTCCCGGCGGGGACCGTCACCGCCGTGCTGGGCGCCAACGGCGCCGGCAAGACGACCCTGTTGCGGACGATTTCGGGTCTCGTTCGCCCGCGTTCGGGAAGCGTGACGCTCGACGGGCAGGAGATCAGCGCGCTTGCGGTCGAAGACATCGTGCGCCGCGGGCTGGCCCACGTCCCGGAGGGCCGCGGAGTGATCGCCGAGTTGACGGTGGAGGAGAACCTCCGTCTCGGAGGTCTCTGGCGCGGGCGCGAGGCGGCCCCACTCTCAGAGATCTACGACGTGTTCCCGCGTCTTGAAGAGCGACGGAGCCAGGCGGCCTCCACGCTCTCGGGCGGCGAGCGCCAGATGCTCTCGATCGGCCGGGCGCTCGTAGCCCGTCCGCGAACGCTGCTGCTCGATGAGCCGTCGCTCGGCCTCGCGCCCGCGCTCGTCGCTCAGATCATGGCGATGATTCGCAGACTCGCCGACACGCTCGGGCTGGCGGTGCTGCTGGTCGAGCAGAACGCGCGCAGCGCGCTGTCGATCGCGAATCGGGGCATCGTGCTGAACCTCGGTCGCGTCGTCGCCGACCAGGATCCCGATTCGCTGCGCGCCGACGAGCGGCTTCGTCACGCCTACCTCGGGTTCTAGCGGGCATGACCAAGTTCATCGACCTGACCCTGAACGGCATCTCCACCGGCGCGATCTACGCGGCGGTCGGGCTGGCGCTGGTGCTGATCTGGCGCGCGACCCGGATCGTCAACTTCGCCCAGGGCGGAATGCTGATGATCACCACCTTCATCGCCTACGCCGTGGTCAACGCGGGTGGCTCGTACGTGGTCGCGTTCCTGGTGGCGCTGGTCGCCGGGCTGGCGCTGGGCGCGGTCGTCGAGCGGATCCTGATCCGCCAGGTCGAGGATGCGCCTCCGCTCAACGCCGTGATCGTCGCGCTTGGGCTGCTGGTGCTGCTGCAGTCGGTCGCCGGGATGATCTGGGGCAACACGCCGAAGTCGTTCCCGGCGGCGTTCTCGATCCGCGGCTTCAGGGTCGGTCACACGACGCTGCTGTTCGCGCCCAACGACCTGTTCATCGTCCTGCTGGTGCTCGGGGTCGCGATCGCCCTGGCGCTGCTGTTCCGCTACACCTCCGTCGGGTTGAGGATGCGAGCCGCGGCGTTCCAGCCGGAGGTCGCGCGGCTGCTCGGGGTGCGCGTCGGCCGGATGCTGACTCTGGGCTGGGCGATGGCCGCAATCGTGGGGTCGGTGGCGGGAGTGCTCGTCGCGCCGTCGGTGTTCGTCGGGCCGAACACGTTCGATCCGATCCTGATCTTCGGGTTCACGGCGGCCATCCTCGGCGGCCTCGACAGCCCGCTCGGCGCGGTCGTCGGCGGGCTCGTACTCGGCCTGGCGCTGTCCTACGTCTCCGGCTACTGGGGCTCGTCGATGGTCACGCTGGCGGCTCTCGCGATCCTGGTGGTGGTACTGATGCTGCGCCCGACCGGGTTATTCCCCGCCGCCCAGGAGCGTCGGGTGTGAGCGCGCTCGCCGTTCGCATCGCACGACGCCCTCGGAGCACGCTCCTGCAGTCGCTGGCGGTTGTGATCCTCGGCGGGCTCGTGCTGCTCCTGCTGACGGAGCTACTCGGCGCGTACAACAACCTCCAGCTCGCCACCGGCGCGTACTACTTCATGGTGCTGGCCGGCCTCACCGTGCTGATCGGCGTGAACGGGCAGATCTCGCTCGGCCACGGCGGCTTCATGGCGGTCGGTGCGTACACCGTCGCACTGCTGGTCGGCAAGGAGGGCTGGGCGCTCGTGCCGGCGCTCGTGGCGGCCGTCCTTACCACCTCGGTCACCGGCATCCTGGTCGGCGCCGCTGCGACGCGCCTGCGGGGCCCATACCTGGCGGGCGTGACGCTGGCGTTCGCGATCGGCCTCCCGGGGGTGGCGCTCAAGTTCCCGTCCCTGTTCGGCGGCGACAACGGACTCGCGATCAACCCGCCGACGCCGCCCTCGGGGCTCGGCTCGACGTTTCCACTCGAGCGCTGGGAGGCGTGGATCGCGTGCGGCGGCGCGCTCGTGGTCATGTTCGTGCTCTACAACCTGCTGCACAGTGCGGGTGGACGGAGGATGCGCGCCGTTCGCGACGATGAGATTGCCGCCTCCCTGTGCGGCCTGCACGTCGGGCGCACGCAGACGCTCACATTCGTGATCAGCGCGGCATGCGCGGGGCTTGGCGGAGGGGTGTTCGCGGCTGTCACCCAACTTGCCTCCCCGGGGGCGTTCACCCTTCAGCTGTCGCTGTCACTGCTGACTGCGGTGGTGCTCGGGGGGCTCGGATCGCTCACCGGGGCGATCTGGGGCGCTGCGCTCCTGGTGCTGCTGCCCGGCTGGTCGAACGACATCGCGCACTCGTTCTCGCTCTCTCAGAACGTCTCGGCCAACCTCCAGCTCGGGATCTACGGGGTGATCCTGATCGTCGCAATGGTGGTGTGGCCGGTCGGGGTGCAGGGCGGGGTCCAGGCGCTCTCGACGAGGCTCGGGCCACGACTTCAACGGTTCAAACCAAACGCAGGAAGGAGAGGGACATGAGACTGCCGCGTATCACATGGCTTGTCGCGTTCGCGATCGCGGGGGCGGTTGGAGTCGCCGCGTGCGGCTCTTCGAGCTCGAGCAGCTCACAGCCGGGCCTGACGTCGACCAGCATCACGTTCGGAACGCATCAGCCACTCACTGGTCCGGCGGCGCCGGGGTACAGCGAGATCGCACCTGCGTCCCAGGCGTACTTCAATTACATCAACGCGCACGGGGGCGTGTTCGGACGGAAGATCCACCTGATCATCCGCGACGACGCCTACAACCCGGCCAATACGGTCAACGTCGTGCATCAGCTGGTGCTGCAGAGCAAGGTGTTCGGGATCTTCGAGGGGCTCGGCACGCCCACGCATACAAAGGTGGTCGGCTTCCTGAACGCCGAGAAGGTGCCCGACCTGTTCGTGGCCACCGGTTGCCCGTGCTGGGACAACGGCACCAAGCAGCCCTACACGTTCAGCTCGATCACGAATTACACGATCGAGGGCAAGATCCTCGGCCAGTACATCAAGCAGCACTTCGCCGGCGAGAAGGTCGGCGTGCTCTACCAGAACGACGACTTCGGCGGCGGCGGCCTGGCGGGCATCGAGGACGAGGTCCCGGCCTCTCAGATCGTCTCCAAGCAGCCGTACGAGCCGACGTCGACGACGCTCGCGCCACAGATCACCGCGCTCAAGGCCTCGGGCGCAAAGGTGCTGGTCTCGTTCACCGTGCCGATCTTCACGGCGATCGCTCAGCTCACCTCATTCACGCTCGGGTGGCATCCGCAGCTCGTGATCTCGAACGTCGGCATCGACCCGACGACCGTCGCCGGACTGCTGAAGACCGTCTCGAAGGGCAAGGCGTCCGGCACGGGATTGATCGAGGGTGCGATCACGGACGGCTACCTCCCCTCGACGGCGGACACCTCCAATCCGTGGATCCAGTTGATCTCGAAGATCAAGAATCAGTACGACCCGAGCGCTCCGCTCGATTTCAATACCGAGTACGGGATCACTCAGGCGTACATGCTCGTGCAGGCACTCAAGGCGGCGGGCAAGAACCTCACTCGCCAGGACCTCGTCAATGCGGTCGATAACTTCGGTGCCTCCTGGAAGGGGCCGTGGCTGGTTCCGCTGCGGTTCTCAAAGACCGACCACGGCGGCTGGGCCGGCGCGGAGATGGGGCAGATACGGGGCGGCAAGCTCGCCCTGTTCGGGCAACCGCTGACCACGACTCCGGCGGCCAGCAGTCCGATCACGCCGTACACCGGCGCTCAGACCACGCCGCCGGCGGACTTCATTCCGACGTCCTAGAGCATTAGCGCGCCGCCCCCGGCTTGTGGCACGGGGGCGGCGCGGCCGCTCCCGGTTTATCGCTTGCCGAGCAGCGGGCCCAAGCTCCTTCCGGTCGCGGTCCGGCCTCGCATCGCCGCGATCGAGCTCGATCCGCTCGTCGGCGTGGCCGTGGTCGAGAAATGGCATGTGTCGGCGGTCGCGCCCGCCGGCGGGCTGCTTCCGATCGCTGCCACCGTGCTCATCAGTTGTAGCGGTGAGGCTCCAGGCGGCGTCAAGACGAACTCACCGGAGGAGACCTGCTCCCCGGCGACGGGACCGACGGTCCCCAGGGCGAAGCTCGGACCTGGCTCCAGCCCGCTTTGTGCGAGCGAGGAGTTGGTGCCGTAAACGGCGAACCCGTCGGCTTGGGCGCCGGGGCCGCTGAAGTCGATCTCCACTGCGGTGGTCGCGCCGGCCTGGGTGCATACGCCCGTCACCGTCCAGGGGCCGACCGTGCCGATCGTCGTGCGGCCCGGACTTGCGCTGCCGGTGGCGTTGTAGATCAGGCTCGTTGCGCCCGGCCCCTGCGGACCCGTGGCGCCCGTCGCGCCAGTGGCGCCCCGAGCGCCGGTTGGCCCGACGCGATTCCAGTTGATCTTCCTGTCGTGCCGGGCGCATCGCTTGGCGATGTAGACGCCCCCGCCGTGCCGGTGCACGCACGCGTGAATCGTCTGGCTGCTGGCGCTGGCAAGCGCGTATCCGCCCCCGGCGCTCAGCACGAGCAAGGTGCCTACCGCTGCGGCGGACGTGCCCCGGACTGAGAGCAACCGTCTCATTAGTCCCTCCTGATGATTGGACGCGGCGACTGGGACATCCCACCCGGTCATCTGCTCCAGTGCGCCTGCTGACGCGGTCAGGGTACCGGTCCGGAGCAAGCGCGCGCGCCGCCGGCTCCACTCAATCTCCCCGCCGCGCCTGTCGATGACAGTGTCGTGGATGCCTCGTCATACGCATTCGTGCGCGGAGTCCGAAGCACTCGGCTGACGCTCGCGCAATGGAACGACCGGCCCGGCCCGGTGCTGGCGAGCTGGGTCGCGGGGAGCCTTGCCGCGGCTGGGGTGCTGCTGCTCGCAGTCCTGGCGCTGGCAGAGGTGCTTCCGGGAAGCGGCCTGGTATCGCTCCGCAGACCGCCGCTCGGCGTCGGGCAACCGAGCGATGTCGTTCAGATCCTGTCGCGCAACTCGCTCGTGCTGGCGCTGCACGCGATGGCCTGCGTCGCGGGGTTCATGGCCGGCAGCTCGCTCCCGATGCAGGCGCGGATGCAGACCGGCTTCAGCCGCTTCATCCATGAGCGCGGCGCCCGCTTCGCGATCCTGTTCGTCTGCGCCGCGACGATCTTCTCCCTGAGCGCACAGGCCTGGGTGCTGGGGTCCGAGGTGGCCGGCGTGGCCCACGGCCTCAACGTTTCACCCGCGCTGCTGCTGGTCGCGCTGCTGCCGCACGCGGTACCTGAGCTGACGGCACTGTTCCTGCCGCTGGCGGCCTGGATCATCGCCAGCCGCAGGGGAGAGTGGGACAAGCTGCTGGCGGCGACGTTCGTGACAGTCGCGATCGCGATCCCGATTCTGGTGATGACGGCGCTCTGGGAGGTCTATGTCGCGCCGCA
Source organism: uncultured Actinomycetes bacterium (assembly GCA_963822725.1). GTDB lineage: Bacteria > Actinomycetota > Thermoleophilia > Solirubrobacterales > Solirubrobacteraceae > Palsa-465. The sequence goes on along the minus strand of CAWGIR010000002.1, from coordinate 388,432 downwards.
CCTCGTCAGAGCGCTCGTCATGCACCAGTTGGTGATGGTCGTCGGGCGCTAGGCCTGCTCGACCACCATCAGCGTGTGGCCGGTCGGATCCCGGAACCAGAACATCGGGGGGATCGGATCGCCCATCCGCGAGACCTCCTCGTCGACGTCCACGCCGAGGGACTTCATCTGCGCATGGGTCGCATCGATGTCGTCGGTCGTCAGGGTGATCCCGGTCTCGCCCGGGGTTACCTCGCGGCCGGGCGGGGGCGGCGCCAGGGCGATGCCGGTCGTGCCCTCGGGCGGATAGACCTCGATCCAGCGATAGCCGTTTCCGAACGCCGTATCGGTGCGCTTCTCGAAGCCGATCGACTCGTAGAACTCGATCGCGCGATCCTGGTCCGGGGTCCCGACGCACACCAGATTGATCTGGCGAATCCGGGTGGCGGTGGTGCTCATCCTCCGTCCTCCTGTGGGTTGGGTTTACTGCTGTTTAGACCCGGTCAGGGGCGCAAACTAATCGGCCTGTCCTAGCCCGTACGCAGGATCGCCGGGTAAACGTACTGGCGCTCGAGCGCGCTCGGCCGCGGTCCGTAGAGCCTCAGCGTGACCTCGAACTGACCCGCCGGCGACGGCAGCCAGTTCGACCCATGGCCGGGCGGCGCGGTGTGCTGGATGTAGATGTCCAGCGACCCGTCGGAGTTGTACTGCAGGCCAGCGGTATGGCTCGCCAGCTCGTAGCGGTTGATCGGGTTGGGGACGAGGAAGAAGCTCTGGCTGTACATCGTCAACGACCAGAAGTAGCGCGCCGGCGGCAGCTGCCCCGCGGGGAAGTGCAGCACGTAGTCGTGGGCCCCATTGAGGAACGTGTGGGTCGAGTCGGTGACGCCGACGATGTACATCGCCTCGGCGGGCCGGTTGGCCGCGATTCCGAACAGCGCGACGACCGCGCGCAGCTTGTAGTCGGTGCCGTAGTCGGCGATGTCAGGTGGCGGTACGAACCAGCCGTTGTTTGTGAGCACGGACTGCGCCGCAATCGATTGGCGCAGGTTGTAGACATCGGCCGGTCCGCCGTCGGCTGCCGCCGCGAGCCCGCTCAGCACGGCCGTGCTCAGGTGCTCCTTGGACGGGTGTAGACCGGGGCCGATGCCGACGGTCCGCAACTCCTTCAGCATCGCCCGGTCGCGTGACGGCGGCGGGTTCTTGGCCAGCGCGGTTCCGAGCGCGTCGAAGAACGCGACGCCCTTCGGCTCGGAGGACTTCTTGGCCCTGGCGACGATCCGCTTGGGCCGCCGCGGGTGCCAGGCGAGCCCGAACTTGACGTAGTCGGGCAGCGGAATCAGCCGGTAGCCATTCTGGACCTTGTGCACCCTTGACAAATCGCTGGCCCCGTAGACGAGCGTGCGGCCGACCAGCCAGGCGCGCTCGTATGGCGAGCGGATCCGGCGTAGCCCCTTCGGCAGCGACCCCTTGAAGCGCGGCCCGGTGATCACGAAGTTCCCCGCGCCGTCGCCGGTGGTGCGCGTCCCGACGTACGCGAAGACGTTCGTGTACGGGTCCAGAAATTCGAACGAGTAGTAGCGGTGATGGGGGACCGCCGGCACATGCAGGACCAGCGGCCCGGCACCCAGGTCGACGTGGCCCATCGTGTACAGCGTGTCGTTGTTGGGCTGGACGATCACCTGGTTGCTCGCGTTGGCCAGCTGCCGCGCGCTGCCGAGCTGGTTGAGCGGGGCGTCGGAGGCTGAGTTGGGCACAGTGACGCTTGTCTGCTCGCGGGCCTGCCGAAGGAACTCCATCAGCGGGATCCCGTACAGGTACGCGTCGGTGCCGATCTGCTCGGCCTGCGGTTCGGTCGTCACGGCGGCGTGGGCCTCGGCGGCGATCCCGGCGGTCGCGGCAAGCGCGATGATTCCGGCGATCAGGAGCGAACGGGCGCGGGAGATGAGCTGAGCGGTCATGGGCGCACTCTAACCGGCGCTTGGCCCACCGCCCTCGGGTTTATACTGCGCGCGTTCGAGCGGAACTCGTCCGAAGGGGGTTGCGATGTTTTGCGTTGCATGGGGTATGAGAGCCAAACAGCTCGGCGTGATGGCTTGCTTCGCGTTCCTCGCGACGGCCGCGTCCGCCGCGACGGCGGCCACACTCACCAATCCGGTGAATGGCCAGACGGTCACGCTCGACAAGTCGCTGAACTTCTCCTTCCAGTGGACGCTGGCCCCGGGAGAAACCAGCCCCACGGTGTACGTGGGCGATCAACCAACTTTTGATCCGCAGAACAACTTCCAGCCGTTCAACGCGTGGTGCGGTGGCAATGCGACCGTCGCGTACTCGTGTAGTACCGCGGGCGATAACGGAGAGGTAGCGGTCGCCGGCGTCCACTACGCCGTGGTCGGTACCTATGACGCCAACTCCAACCCTCTGGCCTCACCTGAGATCCGTTTTACCGTTCCGTATCGGGTCGGCCTGGGCTGCGTCCCGTACGTCGGCTGCGAGTGGCCGAAGGTCAGCAACCTGTGGTTTCGGTTCGGAGATGAGGGCTACCCCTTCCCGCACACGATGTTCAACGTCTGGGGCTGGACCAACGGTCCGACCTTGACGATGGCCTACGTGGTCAGGTCGGGCAGGCGGATGCTGAAGCACGGCCGCCGCACATTGACCGCCAACGTGTTCGGCGGCGTCGCGCAGCCCGATCATCTCGAGCTCATGTTCTACAACTTCCGGGGGATCGCGAAGGGAACACCGCTGCGCGTGACGGTGACCCTGACGAGCGGAACGGCCGCTCTTACACGCACCTATGAGGTCCGCGCCGGTGGGGGACCGAAGCACGGCGCCACTGCGCGTTTCGAGCAGTGATCTGACCGCGGCCTCGGGCGGAGGAGATACAATCCTTCGCGAAACCTGACTAAGGGGGCACGGATGGGACGGTCCGGTCGGAGTTTGCTGCGTACCCGGGCGGTGCGCTGTTCGGCAGCCGCGGTTGTCGCGCTCGCGGCGGGGGCTGGGTTGAGCAGCGCGGTTGCGGCTACCTCCCACGCGAGCATCACCGGGACGTGGAGCGTCACGGGCCCGTCACCGCTCGTGGCCCAGCAGTGGACGATCAGCGAGTCCACATCAGGCTCGCTGTCGGGCGAGGGCACCGGCTCGAGCGGCCCGTTCGCCACTATCAGCGGTAGCGTCAGCGGCAGCAGTGTGACCGTCGTGACGACCTACACGAGCGTCAGCTACACGGCCACGTTTACAGGAACCGTTTCCGCCGACGGCACGACAATGTCAGGCACGTGGTCTGACACCAACGGGCTCTCTGGCGAGTCCTGGAGCGCGACCACGACGCCCAAAGGACGGGCATCGTTCACCCAGGTGATCTGCAACCTCGACTTCACCACTGGCCTCGACGCCTGCGGCGCCAATGTCGCTGATGCCAGCGGCAACCCGTCGCCGATCACACCGACAGGGACCGTCACGTTCGCAAGCCAGGGGGGCGGGGCGCTGCTCGGCAGTGTCTGCACGCTCCAGCAGACGCCCTACTCCCCAGGCGTCGCTAGCTGCACGGTCCAATACCGGCCGCCGAACACGAGCACCTTCCCGCAGATCGTTGCGCGATACGGGGGCGACACGAACCTCCAGCCGAGCGTTGGCGCCACCTCGCTGTTAGCGGCCGCACTTGCCGCTGAGGAGGAGCAGGTCTGCGACGATGGCTGCGACAACCTGCAGATCGACTACCTCTCAGACCTCGAGCCGGGACAGGATCTGCTCTCGCTGACCGAGGACGTGCCGTGCGCCAAGACGGCCAAGACGGGCAGGCAGGCCGGGGTGGCGGAAACCAGCTGCCCCGCCCCCCAGCCGGAGTGTCCCGCCGGGTCGCACTGGTCTATCAGGTACGGGACATGCGTCAGCGGAAATGACATCCGCGTCCTTACCGAAGCGGACATGGCTCTCGGGAAGGTGAACTTCGAGGAGATGTTCTCCTTACCGACGGACGACCCGGACTTGAACAGCGTGCTCTCGATGCACCGCTGGACAGCTCTCCGGCGCGTTCAGGCAGCGATTTATAACTTTGAGCAGAAGACCATCAACTCAAAAGTCACCACGGCCAGCAAGGACTTCCAGAACTGGCAGGACTACGTCAACGGGAACACCTCGTCCAACGCGAGCTCGCTCCAACAGGCTGACCAAATGACGGCCCCGGCTTTCCCCGCCGGCTCGAGTACCCCGGCCCCGGCCGGACAGTCGCGGGACCTCCTCGACACGCGCACCGCGACCGCTGCCCACGCCGAAGCGGATCCTGCGACCTCGACCGGTACTGGGCCCAAGGTGTCACTGGTCCTGGCGGCAGTCACCGCCAAGCACCCGACCGCGACGGACGCCCGCGCCTTCGATGAGGAGCTGATCCTGGCGAACTCGCCGACCTACTCTCCCGCGCGGGCCGTCGCACGCGTCTCGCTTTTGGTCGCGGCAAAGGTAGGAGTGCTGACGATCGCGCGTGACCTCGGTCTGCGGCGTCTGAGCCAGCTCACCCGGATCCGGCGGTTCAAGATCGCCGCGGTCAAGGTCAAGCTCCGGGCGGGCAGGCGAACCAGGATCGTGCTCTCGCCGACCTCGGTGGGGAAACGGATGCTGCGTGTCCTGGAACTCCTGGGGCTCAGCCACAAGGGCTCGATCACGCTGACGGTCTCCGAACGACCTGGGCGGCGAACTCTCAGCGTCACGAGGCCGATCCGCGTGCGGTAGTCCTCGCCGCCCGCCTACCGTCAGGAGGCGTGCCAGATGAGACCTTGATACTTGTCCGACCCCTATGCGAACATACGTTCGCTTGGTCTACTCAGAGCTTCACTGCCACTCGGCCTTCTCGTTCCTCGACGGCGCCTCGCTTCCCGATGAGCTCGCCGCGAGCGCACTCGAGCTCGGCTACGAAGCGCTTGCCCTGACCGATCACAACTCGGTCTCGGGCTCGATGGAGTTCGCCGTCGCCGCGAACGCGCTCGGCCTGCGCGCCATCCACGGCGCCGAGATCGACCTTGACGGTGGGCGGCACGTGACCCTGCTCGTCGAGACCGAACGCGGCTGGTCGAATCTCTGCTCGATCTTGACCCGCGCGCACGCGCGCACGCGGGAGGGGAGACCGGGCGCTCCGGCGCGGGCGCCGGAGACGTCTTTGGAGACGATCCTCGACCACGCCGAGGGGCTCATCTGCCTGAGCGGCTGTGCCCTGCGCGGGATCCATGACGAGCCGACGCTGGAGCGCCTGCTCGAGGCGTTCGGCCGCGACCGGCTGAGGATCGAGCTGCAGAGGCCCTTCCTGCCCGGCGACCGAGCGCGGAACCGGCGCCTGGAGCGGCGCGCCGAAAGGCTGGGCGTGGCCTGCGTCGCGACCGGCAATGTCCACGCGCACACGCGCGCGAGAGCAGCGCTCCAGGACGCGTTCGTGGCCGTGCGCCTGCACACCACGCTCGATGCCTCAGAGCCTCAGCGCCGCGGCAACTTCAGCCACGTGCTGGCCTCACCGAGCGCGATGGCGGCCCGCTTCCCCGAGCACCCCGAGGCGGTGGCGGAGACCGCCAGGCTCGCTGAGCGGCTGCAGTTCAACCTGAAAAGCGATCTCGGCTACCGCTATCCGGGCGCCGAGGACAAACAGGCGATGCGCTCGCTCTCGGAGCTGTGCGACGCGCGGCTCCGACAGCGCTACTCCAAAGGAGCGAGGGCCGAGGCCGAGCGGCGGCTCGGCGAGGAGCTTCGGATCATCGCGGCGCTGGGTCTCCCGGGCTTCTTCCTCCTGCACCACGATCTGCTCGAGTTGGCGCGCGAGGTCGCGGTCGAGGTCCGCGGTCCTGACACCGCCCGGGCGCTGCTGCCCCCCGGCCGCGGCCGTGGCTCGAGCGTCTCCTCGATCGTCTGCTACCTCACCGGCCTCTCGCACGTCGACCCGATCGCAAACGAGCTCTTGATCGGGCGCTTCCTCAACGACGAGCTGACCTCGCTCCCGGACATCGACCTCGACTTCCCGCGCGACATCAGGGAGGTCCTGATCCCCCGAATCCACGAGCGCTATGGCCACGATCGCTCGGCGCTGGTGGCGGCGTTTCCCACCTACCGCGCCCGGGGCGCGATCCGCGAGCTCGGCAAGGCGCTGGGGCTCCCGCCCGGTGAGATCGAACGGGTGGCGCGGGGAAGCGAAGGATGGGATGCGCGTGGAGTGGGTCAGGACATCGCCAGCGCGTTTGGCGGCGGGGACCCCGGCAAGCGGGGCGGTCGCTGGGCATGGCTCGCACGGCTCGCCGCCGAGGCGCACGGGCTGCCGCGGCATCTGAGCCAGCATTCGGGCGGGATGATCGTCGCGACCCGGCCGCTCGTCGACTGCTGCCCGATCGTCCCCGCCGCGATGGAGGGCCGCCAGATCGTCCAGTGGGACAAGGACTCCTGCGCCGACGCCGGCTTTCTGAAGATCGACCTGCTCGGTCTGGGGATGCTCTCGGCGGTCGAGCGCTGTGTCGAGCTCGTTGGGCGCACCCGGAGCGAGCGCATCGACCTCTCGAGGATTCCCTACGACGATCCCGCCACGTATGAGTGCATCCAGGAAGCGGACACGACGGGTGTGTTCCAGATCGAGAGCCGGGCACAGATGCAGTCGCTGCGCCGGACGCGGCCGGCAAGCCTCCAGGACCTGACGATTCAGGTCGCGATCGTCAGGCCCGGTCCGATTCAGGGCGGCGCCGTCAACCCGTACATCGCGCGCCGCCAAAAGCTGCGCGAGGACCCCTCCTTCGAGGTGCCGTACGAGCACCCCTCGCTCGAGCCGGTGCTGCGGGAGACGCTCGGCACGATCATCTTCCAGGACCAGGTGCTCGAGGTGGCGATCGCGTTTGCCGGCTTCTCCACCGGCGAGGCGGAGGGGCTCCGTCGCGCGATGAGCCGCAAGCGCTCCGAAGCCGCGATCCAGGCCTACCACGAGCGCTTCGTCGCGGGCGCCAAGCGGGTTCATGGCGTCAGCGACGAGGTCGCCGAGCGGGTGTTCGAGATGGTCAGGGGATTCTCCGGCTTTGGCTTCCCCAAGGCCCACGGCGCCGCCTTCGGCCTGCTGGCCTATCAGTCGACATGGCTGCGCGTCCACTACGGCCCCGAGTTCCTCTGCTCGCTCTTGAACGAGCAGCCGATGGGCTTCTATCCGCCCGACGCGCTCGTCCACGAGGCGCAGCGGAAGGGAATGGAGGTGCTGGCACCCGACGTCAACTTCAGTGGGGTGGAGTGCGAGATGGACGAGGAGGGCAAGCGCGTTCGGATCGGACTGGGCTATGTCAAGGGCGTCCGCGAGCAGGAGGTCAAGGAGCTCGTCGCCGCCCGGGCGAAGGCCGGCCGCTTCCGGAATTTGTCGGACCTGGCCTCGCGCACCGGAGCCGGGTCGCCGTCCCTCGAGCTGCTCGCGTGGTCGGGGGCGTGTGACTCGCTTGTCGCTGTTCCTCCCGAGCGGACCGCTTCGGGGGGCGGCGAAGGGCCGACCGTCCCCGGCGGCGCCCCCCGCGAACGATGTCCCTCCACTTCGACCCCTGCGAAGCGGAGGGACAAAGTTCGCTCCCGGGACGACGAGAACGACCACCGCGGCGCCCCAGCCCGCCATCCCTCCGCCCGCCGCATCGCCCTCTGGCAGCTGGGCATTGCTACGCCCGGCCGGAGCGTCCCCGGGGGTGTCCAATTGGCGCTGCCGCTCGACCTCCCGGGCCCGCCCGATCTACGGGAGCTATCCGCCTGGGAGTCGATGCTTGCCGACTACAGCACCAGCGGGCTGACCGTCCATGCGCATCCGCTGGCGTTGCTGAGGCCGCGAATGCCGCGGGACCTCGTCACCAGCCGCAACCTCGACGCGATCCCTCACGGCACCCGGGTGCGGACCGGGGGGATGGTGGTCGCTCGCCAGCGCCCGGGCACCGCAAACGGAATCGTGTTCGTGCTGCTCGAAGACGAGCACGGGACGATCAACCTGATCGTCCCCTCGACGGTCTACGAGCGCTATCGCCTGACCGTCCGGACCGAGCCGCTGATGCTGGTCGAGGGAAAGCTCGAACGGTTCGCGGCGGCCGGAGGCGCGACCAACGTGCTGGTCGACAAGGTCGGGTCGATCGCCGCGCCCGACCGTCCGCTGGCTGAGGTCAAAGACTTCTCGATGCTCGACGAGCAGGTCAGGCGTGGCCTCCAGGAGCAGCGCGCATCCGGGCCGCCGCGGGAGCCCGCCGAAGCGGAGGCCGATGACTTCCGCGCCGTGGCGCCGCCGGTGATGAGCTTCGCGTCAGGGCGAAGGCGGTGAGGCCTCACTGGAGCGAGCCAGAATCTCGAGCCGGTTTCCCCACGGATCCTCGGTATAGAAGCGGCGCGCGCCGGGGAGACGGTCATCCCATCTCACCGGTGAGCCGGCGGCCGCGAGCCGCTCGGCCAGAACATCGAGCTCCTCGGGAGCGACCCGCAGCGCGGGATGAGCCTTCCGGGCCGGACCGAAGTCCTGCTCGACGCCGATGTGAAGCTCCTGCGGTCCCACCTCGAACCAAGCGCCACCGGTGGAGCGCAGCGGCTCGGGCTTCTCGATCTCCCGCAGGGCGAGCAGCACGGAATAGAACTGCCGGGCCTCCGCCTCACACCCCGGCGGGGCCGCCACCTGGACATGGTCGAGCCCGATCATCTGCGATCAGGCTACGACCCCAGACGATAAGCTGCCCGCGCCGATGCTCCCCAGCATTCCGCACCACTAGGCCCCCGGCGCACCGATGCTTCCGAGTCTTCTGTTCATCCTGTTCTGGGTCGCGCTCGGCGCCGGGCTGTTATTCGTCGGCGTGCGCGGCGGACCCGGAGGTGCCCGGCAAGCCCTCCATGTCCAGTCGCATCGCGCGCGTACGGCGTGGGGCCTGACGCTGATCGTGGTCTACATCGGCTTCGGCGTCGTGTTGCCGCTCGTGTTCCTGACCGGAAATCACTCCAATGCCAACGCGCAGGTGGGCGGCGTCAAGCTCACCGCGGCGGAGAAGAGCGGGCGCGAGCTGTTCGGCCAGCATTGCGGCGTCTGCCACACGCTCAGCGCTGCCAACTCGATCGGCAAGGTCGGCCCCAACCTGGACCAGCTCCAGCCGAGCGCATCGCTCGTTTCGCACACGATCGAGTACGGCTGCCTGCAGAACGCGCCCGCCGGGTCCCAGCAGACATGTCTCGGAGAGGGCACGATGCCCGCCGCCATTCTCCAGAGCAGGCAGGCCCAGCAGGTGGCGGCGTTCGTGGCCCGCGTCGCGGGCAAGGAATAACCCCGCACGCAGCGGGATCGCGGGAACCCATCTGTCCGCGGGCGTTGATACGATCGCGCGCGCCGTCGCTGAATTTCCGTTCCGCCCCGGAGATGGAAAGCGGGGGAACCAAGTGGTTGGGGCTAATCGCGCCCTTGTCGCGTAGCGCCGCTCTCTAGGCGCGAGCCCGTCAGCTAACCCCGCAAGCACAACTGAGAGGACGTCTATGCCTGAGCAGGCCAACCGTCGAACCGTGGTCATTCGTGGGCAGGTCGTTGACCGCTACAGCCCGAGCCGCACGCCCGAGCAGCGCGCCCGGGCGGCCAACCGCGCGCGGCGGCAGGCGTCACGCGCCCGGCCCGACCGAATCGCCATGTGGGCCGTGCTTCTCGGCGTCGTTCTGCTGCTTGCGGCCGCCACCAGCTCCCACGCCGCGGTCGTGCACGTAGCCCACGCCGCCGCCGCGCTGGCCCGGTAACGGGCCGCTCTCAGCAGCCCGCTGGCACGCCGTCGCGCCGCTCGCGGCCAACAGCCTCTTAGCTGCCTCGATGGCGGGCCTGAGGGTCCGTTTATCCGCATCCGTATAAGGGAAGGGCGGAAACATTTGAGTGCCGGCACGCGATCGCCAGGACAGAACGCAGGCTGAGTCCTCTTGTGTCAGTCGCATTACGCAGATAAACTTATTTCCCGTAAGCAGATCTTGAAAGTAAAGGGCAGTTGTTGGCAAGGATGCCGGCCTCCAAGACGTCCTCGGTGATCAACATGAAGACACAAATGAGCAGATTTCAAATCCACGATGACCTCACAGCTCCCGAGGGATCGGTCCCGGTGCTGCGCGGTGCGCTCGCCTCCGGCGGGCAGCTCCCCAATTTCCTGGGCGTGCTTGCCGGCTCCCCGGCGGCTCTCCGGGCGTACGCGAAGTTCCGCTCGGAGCTTCGGCACGGAAAGCTGACGCTGCCGACGCTCGAGCGGATCGCGCTCGCCGTGGCCGAGCACTATCACTCCGAGCCCGGGATCGCGATGCATTCCCGCGCTGCCCGGAGTGCCGGCCTGGCCCTCGACGAAGTCGCCGCCGCCAGGAAGTGGAGCTCCAAGGATCCTCGCGAGGCTGCGCTGCTGCGCTATCTCCAGACGCTGCTCGAGCAGAGCGGCCGGGCCCCGATGCACCTCCACGAGGAAGCGCGTGAGGCGGGCTGGGACGACGAGCAGCTCCTTGAGGCGATGGCCGCGGTTGCGCTCGAAGGCTTCACCGCGATGGTGAACGTCGCGGGCGAGGTTCCCGTCGACGGCTCGAGCGAGGAATCGCGCACGCTTCGAGCGGCGTAACCTTCACGGGGATGGGCGCGCGCGGCGACAGCGCCGAGAACGGAACATCGACAGCGCACTGCTGTCCGCTCTACCACGAGGCAGTCGAGTTGGTGGGTAGGCGCTGGACGGGTGCGATCCTCCGCGTGCTGATGGACGGGCCGCTGCGCTTCTCCGAAGTGGCGCAGGCCGTGCCGGAGCTCTCAGACCGGCTCCTGTCCGAGCGGATGAAGGAGCTCGAGGCGCGGGGAATGGTGCAGCGCACCGTTCACTCCGGGCCGCCGCTGCGAGTCCAGTACGAGCTCTCGCGGATGGGGCGGGAGCTCGAGCCCGCGCTGGCCGAGCTCCAGCGCTGGGCGAACCGCTGGCTTCGCCAGGACCGCGCCCGGCGCGAGCGCGAGCCCGCTCAGGTCTGAGCACACTCAGCGAAGCGTCGCGTTCCGTTCGCTTGCTCCGTGTTGCCAGCTGAGCGTCGTGCCGTGCAACCGCAGTGACCGAGGGCCGATCCCCGGGCCGGAGTCGAGCAGCCGGCCGTTCCGGTACACCGCGACGCTCGTGCCCCTGCCGATGATCGAATGGACGGTGGCGATCCAGGCGACCCCGGCATCTCGTTTGAGGACGATCGAGGTCACCGCCTGGTAGGCCTCGGGGAGAAGCCCAGTGGTCGCCGCCGGGTAGTTCTTCAGCTGCTTGCCATCGCGCGCCCGGCGAACGGTCACCGACGCCCCCCCGGTGTCGACCCCGCACGTCTCGAGCCCGTACGCGACGAGACCTCCCGCGACGACCGCCCGGTCCACCCGGGCGGACGCGATGCAAACCGCCGCGCTCCCGAGCCTGACCCGCTTTCCGCTCTTCGTATCGCATGAGTCGACGGAGCCGTGCAGCGAGTAGACGGCCACCAACGGATCGGAGGCGAGCGCGTGTGCACCGGCGGGAACGCACGTCGCGCTTGCCGTCCGGGCCGTCGCGGTGCCGGTCCTCGTCGCGCTGTGTGCTGTCCCGCAGGCCGCGAGCACCGTCCCCACCAGGATCAGCAATGTTCTCCTCACTCAGGGCAACGTTACGCCTCCCAGTAACCTCCCGCGTCCGATGAAGCCGCCCACACCAGACGACGTCGCGTCACTCGTCTCCGAGCGGGACATCCGGTTCATCCGGCTGTGGTTCACCGACATTCTCGGGCAACTCAAGTCGTTCTCGATCAACGCGACCGAGCTGACCGACGCGTTCGAGGGTGGGATGGGCTTCGACGGGTCCTCCATCACCGGTTTCAACCCGATCGAGGAGTCGGACATGATCGCGATGCCGGACCCGGCCACGTTCGCGTCGCTGCCCTGGCGGCCGGCGGAGCAGGGAACGGCGCGCATGTTCTGCGACATCCAGACGCCGGAGCGGACGCCGTACGAGGGAGATCCGCGGCACGTGCTGCGCCGCGCGCTCAAGCGGGCCGAAGCGATGGGCTTCGACAACTTCTACGTCGGTCCCGAGCTCGAGTACTTCTACTTCCGCGACTCCAAGTCGACCGAGGTGCTGGACGAGGGCGGCTACTTCGATCTCACGACGCTTGACGCCGGCACCGACCTGCGCCGCGAGACCGTACTTGCGCTCGAGCAGCTCGGCATCCACACCGAATACACCCACCACGAGGTCGGGCCGAGCCAGCACGAGATCGACATGCGCTACTCGGACGCGCTCAAGATGGCCGACGACTGCATGACCTACCGGATCACGGTCAAGGAATACGCGATGAAGTACGGCCTGTACGCGACGTTCATGCCAAAGCCCCTGTTCGGCAAGAACGGCTCGGGGATGCACACCCACCAGTCGCTGTTCCGCGACGGGAAGAACGCGTTCTTCGACCAGGACGATCAGTACTTCCTCTCGGACATCGGCAAGGCGTTCATCGCCGGTCAGCTTCGCCACGCGCGCGAGATCTGCTCGATCTTCGCCCAGTGGGTCAACTCCTACAAGCGGCTCGTGCCGGGATACGAGGCGCCGGTGTACGCGGCGTGGTCGCGGCGCAACCGCTCGGCGCTCGTTCGCGTGCCCCTGTACCACCCGGGCAAGGAGCGGGCGACGCGGATGGAGCTTCGCTGTCCCGACCCGGCCTGCAATCCGTACCTGACGTTCGCGGTGCTGCTCCAGGCCGGCCTCGAGGGAGTCGAGCACGGCTACGAGCTCCCGGACCCGATGGAGAAGAACCTCTACCACCTCTCGCCGGACGAGCGAAAGCGGCTCGGCATCGAGCAGCTGCCGGAGACGCTCGGCGAGGCGATCGAGCTGACCGCCCAGTCGGAGCTCGTGCTGCGCACGCTCGGCGAGCACATGTTCAACCGGTACATCGAGATCAAGCGCCAGGAGTGGGACGACTACAGGGTGCAGGTCACGCCCTGGGAGCTCGAGCGCTACCTGCCGGTGCTCTAGCGCAGCCCCAGCACCAGCTGCGCGTCGGAGGCCGCCTGGTTGAAACCGAACACCAGGTAGTCGAGCCGGCGCAGGACGCCCAACACGCGCACGTCGGTCGGGTCGCTCTTGAACTGAGGGGTTTGCCCGAGCAGCGTCGCCACCGGTCCGAAGTCCACGAACAGCGGCATGAGGCTGCCCGGGATGAGCTGGGCCCGGGCGCGCTGGAAGGCCGGGTTGGAAGCGAGTGTCGTCGCCGGTGCCAACAGCGACTGGAAGCTCGGTTCGTCCAGCGTCGCCAGGATCTGGCGGCCGGTGTCCGCCACGACGATTCTGGGAATCGGCAGTCCCGGCTTTGTCAGCGTGAATGAGCGCGGGCCGCCGCTCACCTGGAGGCTGTGACCGCGCGCAACCAGCGCACGGATGTCCGCAACCAGTCGTGCGCCGGCCGCCGGATCGCCGGGATGGAGCGCGAGCCCGGCACCGAACGTCAGCAGCGAGCTTCCTTGGACCGAGAGCTCGAAGCCGCCCAGGGCGGGGAACAGGTCGCGCTGGAGGTTGATCCCGATCCGCTGCTGGAGCAGGTTCAGAAGCCTGCTCGGGCTGATGCCCTGGGCGAGTGCCGAGCTCTGGAACCCCCTCATGAACCCGGATTCGAAGCCGGACGTGAACGCCTTCGGAATCCCGGAGCCGGTCGACAGGGCGAGCCACGACTGGCCCGAGAGATGGCTCACGTCGGCGGTCGAGCGCTTGACCGCGATGGTTGTGCCGACCGAGTGCACCTCCGCCGCCATCGACGACGAGGACACCGACAGCGCCAGCGTCAGTGCGCTCGGCACCTTGCTGCGAGCGAGCGCGGTCCGGAGCTCCTTTCGCTGAGCGGGGGACAGCGACGGCAGCGACTCAAGCGCCGAGACGGCCGCGGGCCCATTCGCGTACGCGCGCACGAGCGATGAGGACGGAAGGCTCGCGAACGCCGACGTGAACGCGGGCTGCCGCAGCAGCGACCCGGCACCCTGCGAGGCATCGACGATCCGCTGGAAGGTCGCCGGCGAGGCGATGACGGCGTCGTGGCCGACGATCCCGAGGGCAATTGGGCTGCCGGCATCGAGGCCCTGCTGGTAAGCCAGGCCGCGGTACTTCTGCGAAGTCAGCGCTGCCTTCTTCTCCGCCTTGCGCAGCGCAGTGAGCGCCGCGGAGGGATTGCTGGTGGGAGCGATCAGCCCGAGGCCGGATTTCGAGAACGCGGTGAACACGACGCCGATCCTCTGGCCCAACCAGGGCTGTACGTCGCTTCCGTAGCTGAGGCCCGAGTTCTTGAACAGGCTGCCCACGGCATGCTGGATGTCGGCGTCAGGCTTGTGCCCGAGCAGCTTGGTGAGGCCGGTCTCCGCGCCGCTCCGCGTGGAGCCCTGGGGACGGACGGTCAGCTCGATGAAGGCCAGGGCCTTAGCGGGTGCGATCTGCGCCGGATCGAGCGGGGAGGGCGACCCGCTGCTCGAGCCGCATCCGGACACGACCGCGGCCACAGCCACGGCCAGCCCCGCCATCAGTGCCCTCAACCCCATCGGCCCAGGATACCTAGCATTCCCGCGCGTGACGAATGCCCGGATCACGGTCGTCGGTTCGGCGAACATCGACCTGGTGGCTCGCTGTGAGCGGCTTCCCCGTCCCGGAGAGACCGTGACCGATGCCGCGCTCGATCGGATCCCGGGCGGCAAAGGCGCCAACCAGGCGGTGGCCGCCGCGCGTCTGGGCGCCGCGGTGCGGTTCATCGGGCGGATCGGGACGGACGACCTTGCGCTGCGCTCGCTTCGGGACGAGGGCGTCGACGTCAGCGGCGTCGTCCAGGATGACGGCGAGAGCGGTACGGCGCTGATCTTCGTCGATCGCGCGGGGGAGAACGTGATCGTGGTGGCGCCCGGCGCGAACCGTCGGCTCGAGGCCTCGCAGGTGGAGGTGGGGGAGGCGGACGCAGTCATTTGCCAGTTGGAGATTCCGATCGAGGCGGTCATGGCGGCGGCCTCATCCGGCGTGGACTTCTTCTGCCTGAACGCGGCGCCGGCCCGGGGGCCGCTCCCCTCCGGCGTGACGCCCGACCTGCTCGTCGTCAACCGTTACGAGTACGACCTCGTGGGCCGCTATGACGGCCTCGTCGCGCTGACGCTCGGCGCCGAAGGCGCCGTCCTGCTGGAAGGCGGTGCTGAGGTGGCTCGCGCCCGGCCGCCGCAGGTAGAGGTCGTCGACGGCACGGCCGCGGGGGACGCGTTCACCGCCGCCATCGTCGTCTCGCTGCTCGAGGGGCGCGATCGAGGCGCGGCGCTACAGCGAGCGTGCGCGGCCGGCGCGCTCGCGGCGTCAAGGGCGGGCGCGCAGCCTTCACTCCCGACGGCCTCCGAGGTCGATGCGGTGCTCGCGCCATGACCAAAGTGATCCTCGACTGCGATCCCGGCCACGATGACGCGATCGCCCTGCTGCTGGCGCTCGCCAGTCCCTCGGAGATCGAGCTGCTGGGCGTGAGCACGGTGTCCGGGAACCAGACGCTCGAGCGGACGACTGCCAACGCGATCCGCGTCCTCGACCATGTGGGGCGCGACGACGTCCCGGTGTCCGCGGGCGCACCGCGGCCGCTCGTCCGCGAGCGCCAGGTCGCGGAGAACGTCCACGGCGAGACCGGTCTCGATGGCCCTGATCTTCCCGGCCCGTCGCGCGAGCCCGAGACGGAGCATGCGATCGACTGGATCGCCGGCACGCTCCGAGCGATCTCGGAGCCGGTGACGCTGGTCCCAACGGGACCGCTCACGAACGTCGCGCTGTTCCTGGCGCGCTACCCGGAGCTGGAGTCGAAGGTCGAGCGGATCGTGCTGATGGGCGGCGAGATTGGGCTGGGGAACGTGACCCCGGCAGCCGAGTTCAACATCTGGGTCGACCCCGAGGCCGCCGCCCGGGTGTTCACCTCGGGTATAGATCTGACGATGGTGGGACTCGACGTCACCCACCAAGCGCTGATGACGCCCGCTCATGCCGAGCGGCTTGCCCGGGCCGGCCGCGCGGGGAAGCTCGTCGCCGACCTGTATGCGTTCTACTCGCGCTTTCACCGCCGCGAGTACGGCTGGGAGGGGGCGCCGATTCACGACGCCGTCGCAATGGCCCACGTCATCGACCCGACGCTGCTCGAGACCAAGCACTGCGGCGTCGTCGTCGACACGGGTCCCGAGCTCTCGCGCGGCCATACCTATGTCGACCTACGCGGCCGCTGGGAGCCGAACTGCCACGTGGCCGTGGGGATCGACGCCGAGCGGTTTCTGGAGCTACTGATGGAGCGGCTCGAGGGCCTGGGCTAACTCCTCGGCGCTTGTCACCGGCGCCTGGCAGACGAAGTGCTCGCACACATAGGCCGCCGCGAGGCCGTCGACGGGCGTCCGGCCCTCGAGCAGCGGCACGCCGTCGGCGGCGCCGCCGGCGAGCACGACGTGCGGCCGGTAGGCGCCGCGGACGACGCGGACGAGCGCATCGGCCTCCGGTCCGATGATCGCCACCTCCCGGACCGGCGCGAGATAGAAGTCGACGGCCCGGAGGAAGTGCCCGAACGCCGTCGGGTGGCGCACCGCCAGCGGGTAGAGCAGGCGCAGCACGCCGAGCGCGTGACGCTCGTACTTGCCCTCGCCGGAGAGCAGCGCGAGCCGGAGCAGTCCCGACGCAGCTGACGAGTTGCCGGAGGGGATCGGCGAGTCCTCGAGGTCCTTGCGCCGGGCCGCCAGTCGCTCGTGGTTGGTTGCGGTGGTGAAGAATCCGCCCCGCTCGCCATCCTCGAATCGAGCGATGATCTGATCGGCGATCGTCACTGCCTCCCGGTACCAGCGCGGATCGAAGGTCGTCTCATACAGGGTGATCATCGCCTCGAGCAGGAACGCGTGGTCCTCCAGGAATGCGGGGATCGAACCCGTCCGCAGCAGCTCGCCGTCGTCATTGCGACGCTCGGAGAGGAGAAACGACGCGCACGTGGCCGCGGCCTCGACGTAATCGCCGCGCTCGAGCACCGCCCCCGCCTCGGCCAGGGCCGAGATCATCAGCGCGTTCCATCCCGTCAGTTGCTTGTCGTCGAGGCCAGGCCGGATCCGCTCGGAGCGAATCGCGTACAGCCGTGAGCGGATCTCCATCGGGACCCCCTCGCGGGCGCGCAACACGAAGAGCTCACGCTCGAAGGGCGCGAGCTCGAAGTACTGCTCGGCGCCCTCGAGCTCCTCACGCCTCCACACGTAGAACTTCCCCTCCACGCCCTCGGAGTCCGCGTCGAGCGAGGAGTAGAAGCCGCCGTCCGGGCTTCGCATCTCGCGCAGCGCCCAATCGAGCGTCTCGCAGCACACTTCCCGCAACCGCTCCTCGCCGGACACCTGCCAACCGTGCAGATATGCGGGGGCGAGCAGCGCGTTGTCGTAGAGCATCTTCTCGAAGTGGGGCACGGTCCAGGTGGCGTCGACGGCGTACCGCGCGAAGCCGCCGCCGACCTGGTCATAGATCCCGCCACGCGCCATCGCGCGCAGGGTCTCCAGCGGCATCTCGCGCTCGCCGCGTGCCAACAGAAACTCGATCGTCGAGGCAGGCGGGAACTTCGGCGCGCCGCCCCAGCCGCCGTTTTCGGTATCGAACATCTGCCGCAGCGCTGATACCGCGTCGGCCAGCATCGTCTCGCGGATGGGCTCGGCGGATGGCTCGATCCGGGCGGTGGCCCCGAGCGACTGCAGCAGCTGTGCGCCCTGCTTGAGGACCTCGTCGCGGCGGCGCTCCCAGGCGTCCGCGACGGCCTCCAGCACCATGCGCCAGCTCGGCAACCCGTGTCGTTGTTCGGGCGGGAAGTAGGTGCCGGCGTAAAAAGGCTGCCCGTCCGGCGTCAGGAACGCGTTCAGCGGCCAGCCACCTTGCCCGGTCATCGCCTGGCAGGCCTCCATGCAGATGGCGTCGATGTCCGGACGCTCCTCCCGGTCGACCTTGATGCACACGAAGCGCTCGTTCATCAGCGCCGCCGTCTTCGGGTCCTCGAAGGACTCGTGCGCCATCACGTGGCACCAGTGGCAGGCCGAGTACCCGATCGATACGAGCAGCGCCCGCTCCTCGTCTCGAGCGCGCGCCAGCGCCTCCTCGCCCCACGGATACCAGTCGACGGGATTCTCCTTGTGCTGCAGCAGATAGGGCGAGGTCTCGCCGGCCAGGCGGTTGGCCATGGAGACCAACGGTACCCCGTGGGACGCTTGCCCAACCGGCGCGAGCCAGTCGCGCGGATCAGGCAACGCGCTCGACCCGGACGTCAAGGGCGCGGTATGTGTCGAGCGCGCGCTGGTCGCGCGTCAGCAGCGCGACGCCGTGTTCCCTGGCCACAGCGCCGACGAGCGCGTCATACACAGCTCCGCCGGCGATCCCGCTCTCCGCCAGCTCCTTCAGTAGTGCTTGCGCCGCCCTGTCGCCGAGGAACCGGCTGTGGGGAAAGTCCGCTGCGAGCAGCCGTGCGACGGTGCCCGGCGTCCGTCGCGCCGGAGGGGGTAGGCGCGTTAGGACCGAGAAGGTCTCGAATGCGGCGTGGCCGGCCAGCCCGAGGCGGCGATTCGCGACCGCCTTCCGCGTCTCATCGTGGTGCTCGTGATCTGCGACGGTGAGCGCTACGGCGACGCTTGTGTCAACCAGGAGCTCGGGACCGCTAGCGCTGGCCGGCATCGCGGAGGGATCGCACGAGATCGTCGTCGATCTTCGTGCCGCTGCTCGGGATCACGAGCCGGCCGTCACGCTCGTCAAGCGAATCCGTAGCCAGTGGTTCAACGCGCAGACCGGTGCCCTCGGCCGTTACCTCTACCTCCCCGGGCCGGATGCCGACGTGCTCACGCAATTGCTTCGGGATCACCAATCGACCTGCCTTGTCAATGGTTGCGCGCATGCCTAGACGATACCATTACGGAGCCATCCCGCCATCCGAGTTCTCCCTGCGCAACTCCTCCATCCGTGCCCGCAGCTCCCCGATCTGCTCGAGGCCGAAGACCTCGCCTCTCGTGAACAGGCCATCCTGGATCACCATGATGGAGTCCCAGGCGACCTCGTAGGCGCCGCCCTCCCAGGTGCCGGTATAGAACTGGCGGACGACTCCCATCCCTTTCTCCAGCTCAAAATCGAGCAGCTCGATCAGCTCCACGATCGCGCTCGGCGCGAGCTCGATCGTCCCCTTGAGCGCCTCAACCATTTGCTCCGGGCCCACGAGGTCGCCCCACCCCATCAGTCGGTGATCGGCGAATACGAACTCGTCGGCATACATGCTCAGGAACGCGTCCCAATCGCGCGCGTTGATGGAGTCGACGAAGTTCCTCGCCATCGCCAACCAACCGGCCATCCCGGCGAGCTCCTCCGTCCGCGAGGTCGCGGTATCGCGGTCGGGGCACTGCTCGCGCTCGACGATTGCGCCGGCCTCCTCGCGGACCGCCTCGAAGCCACCGTCCGCCGCGAACGCGAAGGCTCCGGGGAACGAGGCGAGCACCTCACCATTCTCACCCGCGAGCGAGAGGGCCTTCCGCCAGGCGTCGGCGATCTGGGGCGCGCGGGTGACGATCGCCTGGACGAGCAATCCATCGTGGATTTCGCCTACGAGGAGTAATGAGGGGTCCTCGCCGCGGCGTGCCAGCAAGACGTCGCCCTCGGCGCCGATCAGCTCGGTGCGACCGTCTGGGCCGATCATCGCTCTGTAGGCCTCGATTCCATGCTCGTCTCGCTCAGGCAGCCCGCGACGGTCTCGGGCGACCACATCAGGTGCGACCACCGCTTCGAGCTCGCCGGACGCCAGCGCCTCGTCGTGACGGGCGAGCCAGCGCGCGGGTCCGTGGCTTTCAGCTGAGACCTCCGCGAACCGCGCCTCAATCCCGGCGGTGTCGTCGGGCTCGTACAGATCGAGGCTCGTCACCTTCCCTTCGTCGATCGCGACCACGAGCGCCATCGGCAGCGTCAACTCGCCCTGGCCGCCCGACGCGGTGCCGGTCCAGGAACCTCGTAGCGCAACGGCGTTCTCGCCGCTCGCCAGGACCTCGCCGATTTCGAAGCGCAGTTCGCTCGTGACCTCAAGCGCCGATCGCGTCAGCTCGAGCGCTGCGTCGGGTCCGCGGCCGGGCGGTGCCGCGACCGGACGGTGGTCCGCCACCTCGATCTCGTCGGAGAGCACCTCACTAAGCGCGTCCAGGTCGCGGGCCTCCATCAGACGCAGGTATTCCGCGACGAGACGCTCGGCCGGCCCGTCACCCAGCTCCGGCTCGCGCCGGCCGCCGAGTTCGCGGTAGCGCGCCAGCATCCCCTCGCGGTCGTCGGGCTCGTACTGCTCCCAGCGGACGATCAGCCCGGCCCCGCAGACCACGACCGCGCCGAACGAGATCTCGAACCGTCCGGCGCTCTCCCACGCAGGTGCGCGCGTGGTCGTACGCATCGCGATCACGCGCTCGTCGCAGGCCAGCACCTCGTCGACCTCGCTCCAGAAGCAAGGGAACGTCTCGAATGCGGAAGCGAAGAAGCGCCTGATGTCCTCGGCGGTCCGCGACTCATCCCAGGAAAGGCCGCGATGATCGACAAACGCGGCTTCGGGCGACATCAGCTCCATCACCGCGTCGAGGTCCTGTCGATTTTGCCGGCGCTCGAACTCGGCGATTACCAGCTCCGGCGAGCGGGCGCCGAGCGGCCCGAGGCCCCCGCCCAGCTCCACGTACCGCGCGATCATCGCCCCATGGTCGTCGGGCTCGTAGAAATCGATCCCCGCCCAGCGACCGTCCTCGATCAGGTGGACCGCGCCTACCTCGACCTCGAGCTCCCCCGCCTTGAGCCCTTGCCCTCGCCATGCGATCCGCGCGACGATCACGCGGTCGTCGGCCGCCAAGACCTCGTCGTACTCCAAACGCAGGTCCGGGGAGGCGTCGAAGGTCGAGCGCATGATCGCCAGGCACTGCTCTCGCCCGCGCCCTTCCTCCCATCCGAGCGCACGATGGTCGATGAAGTACCAGTCATCCGCGACTAGATCGGGCATTCGATCGTAGTCGCGCGCATTGAGCACCCGTTGAATCTTCGCCATAACGCGCTCGGACGGCCGCTCGCCGAGCGCCGAGTGGGTCCCACCCAGTTCGGCGTACCGCGCCAGCATCCCGTCTGCGTCGTCGTGCTCGAACTGTTCGACGTGCCGGAAAGCTGTCTCGCTGCACCGGAACACGTATCCAACCGGAAGCTCCATCGTCCCGCCGCCGTCTGCTGCGGCTCCCACGTAGGTGCAGCGTGCGGCGATCGTGCGCTCGTCGCACGAGAGCACCTCGTCAACCGCGAGGCGGCCGCCCTCCCACATCGTCCAGGCCGACCTCACAACCTCGAGGAACTGCTCCCGACCGTGCTGCTCCTCCCAGGCCAGGGAGCGTCGGTCGATGAACGTGTAGTCCTCGTCGATGATCCCGAGGAGCGCTTCGGAGTCCTTGCGGGCGTAGCAGTCGATCCACGTGGCCAGGAGCCGCTCCGGGGGCAGGTCCCCGAGCAGCCCCAGTCCGTGCAGCTCCCTCCACCGGGCCATGATCGCGATCACGTGCTCCGGAGCGAAGAGCTCCGTGCGGCGGGCAAGGCCGTCTTCGACCACGGTCACCATCACGAATCGAAGCTCAAACTCACCGCCGCCGGTGTCCGCGGCAGCAGTCCCGCGGTAGGTGGCCTCCAGCGCGACCACTCGCTCGTCGCGTGCGATCACACGGTCGACGTGGACCCGAACGTCGGGGGCCCCCTCGAACCCCGTTCGAAACAGGGCAACCGCGCCGCTTGGCCCACGTGTGACGTCCATACCGATCTGGCGGTGGTCGGTCAGGGTCCAGTCGTCGTGGTAGAGCTCACGCATTCGATCGACGTCGTGCTCGTCGAACCGTCGCTTGAACTCCGCCCACCAGCGCTCTGGCGGGCTGTCGCCGAGCACATCATCCAGGGACCCGCCGAGCTCCCGGTAGCGGGCGAGCATGCCATCGCGGTCATCGTGGTCGAACTGCTCGACGCGGGTACAGTCGACCGACACCCAATCGCCGGAGGTGCGCGCGCGCAGGGCCTCGGCGTCGCGCTCTTCCCAGGCTCGGGAGTAGCGCTCCGCGAACGCCGCCAGCTGGGGGTCGTCGACCGTCGGCACCGGCCCGGTCGGTTGCCCGGCCGCAGGTCTCGTCGCCGCGCCCGAGGCCAGCTCGCCCGCCCATTGCACTCCCACCGCATGGTCCTTGGCCTCGTACAGCGCGCGCGCGGCGTCGGCTGCGGTGTGGGCCTCTTCCGACTGACCCGCCTCGCCAAGCACGCGCGCGAGCGACATGTTCGCGTCCGCCTTGTCGGCCAACGCGTCCGTAGGCTCAGCCAGCGCGACCGCGCGGTTCGCGAGCTCCAGCGCCACGTCCACCTCGCGCCGCCTCGCCAACGCCTCCGCCCGGGCCCCGAGCCACGTGATCGTCGTCTTTAGATCACCGCCGGCGTGCTGCTCTGCGTATTCCGTCTCGTCCAAGGCGTCCTCGTCCCGGCCCTGCTCGACCAGCGCCCGGGCCAACAGCGCGGCGGCCTGTGCAGCGCTGACGGAGACACCGAGCGCAGCAAATCCATCCCGGGCGATGCGCAACAGCTCCGAAGCCTCGGCAGGCTGTCCGGCCAGCAACTCGACGATCCCGGCGTGCATCGCCAACTCGTGCAGCTCGAGGGTCAGGCCCAGCTCCTCGAGCGTCGCCCGGCCACCGGCGAGAATCTCCCTGGCCGCGTCGGCTCGTCCGCGCATCGCCTCGAGCACAGCCTGGCAACGAAGTGCAACCGCCTCCACATGGCGGTTGCCAGGGGTCATCCTCAGAATCCGCACGACATCCAGGCACCGTCCGGAAGCCCGCACAACGGGAGACGGACCCCACAGCGCAGCCCGCGGCGCCGCCGCGAGCACCGCGGTGATGCGGCGCCGGTCGTCGCCCCTCCTTGCAGCCAGGAGCGCCCGGTCAAGCGATGTCTCAACGTCCGCAACGCGGCCCAGCTGCGCCTGCACCTGCGCCGTGACGTGATGCCCCTTGGCCTCGGCGGCGGCGTCGTTCGTGGCGGCGAGCGCTTCTGTTGCCCGCGTGACGCTCTCGAGCGTTTGTTCGAGCGAGCCGCTGCCGGTCAATACCGCAAGTTGCGCCCGGAGCACGTCGGCACGCGGGCCCACGAACCGCTCCATCGCGGCGCCGGCGCTCGCGGTGTCACCTGCCGAAAGCAGCGCCTCGCCCAGGTCCCAGCCGATCTCGGCCTCGGAGGCCCCGGCATCCCGATCGAGCGCCCGCTGAAGCAGATTCGCGGCCGCCGCCAGGTCCTCACGCTCCAACGCCCGCCGTCCCGCCGAAGCCAACCGCGAGGCCGCCTGGGCACCGAGTACCTTTCCCCGCTCGTCGAGCGGCCCCAGCTGCCGCCGGTACTCATGCGCCTGCTCGAGGTGGTAGGCGATCACCTCCTCGTGCTCGCCGACGAGCTCGCCGGCCTTGGTCTCCAGCCAGTCGGCGAACTTCTCATGCAGCTCCGCGCGCGCTTCCTTGAGCAGCAGGTGATAGGCCGCATCGCGGATCAGCACGTGGTGGAAGCGGTAGACGGGCTCGTCGATCCAGTACGTCCCTTCGGGCTCGACCATGTCCTTGCGGCGCAGCGTCTCGAGGTGGCCGTCGATCCCGGAGCGGATTGGTGGCGCCACCAGTGCCGCGACAGCACCGCGATAGAACTGCTTGCCGATCACCGCAGCCCGCTCCACGACGGAGCGCTCGTCCGCGCGCAGCCGCTCGATCCTGGCGGTCAGCAGCGCGTGAATCGTGGGTGGCACCTCGACCGCGTCTGCTCCGCCGACTGCGACCCACACCTCATCCTTCCGCGTGAGCGACCCCTCGTCGACGAGCATCCGCAACAGCTCTCCGAGGAACAGAGGGTTCCCCTCGGTCGTCTCGAGGATGCGTCCGAGCAGCTGATCGGGGAAATCGACCTGGCCGAGCAGTCCCCCAACGAGCTCCCGGCTCTGGTCGGGCTCGAGCGGCTCGAGCTCGAGCACGTCGACGGGGCGTCGCCCGGCGGCAGCCAACGCTTCCCGGGTCTCGCGCAGCTCGGGGCGAGCGAGAGCGACGAGCAGAACCGGGGCATCGCGGATCCACTCGACGAGATGCTCAATCAGATCGAGGAACATCGGCTGACCCCAGTGCACGTCGTCAAGCACCACGACCAGCGGCTGGTTCCGGGCCAGCGCCTCGAGCACGGTCCGCACACCCCAGAAGGTCTCCTCCGGAGCGGCCGGCGTGCCGGCGCCGAGCAGTCCCGCTACGCGCGCCACCACACGGTCACGATCGGGCCCTTCGGGGACGACGGCGGTCAACTTCGCCACCACCCGTCCGCTCGAGTCGTCCTCGGCGATCGAGGCAGCCGCACGTAGCACCTCGGCGACCGGCAGAAACGTGATCCCCTCGCCGCTGGCCTCGCAATGGCCCTCGAGCACCGTCGCGTCCGCGGCAACGGCGTGGGCGAATTCCGCCGCCAGGCGGGACTTCCCGAGGCCCGGAGAGCCGATCACCGACACGAGCCGGCAGGCGCGCGCATCGACCGCCGCGACGAGAGCCGCCCGGAGGCGCTCGAGCTCCCGGTCACGCCCCACCAGCGGGGCCTCGATGCCTGCCACCGCCTGAGACTCCACCGAGACGAGCCGCCAGGCCCGCACGGGCTCCGCCTTGCCCTTTAGATCGAGCGGCGCGACTTCCTCGAGCTCGACCTGTTGGTGGACGAGCCTCCGAGTCACCTGACCGACCAGCACGTGGCCCGTACCGGCTGCCTGTTCCAGGCGCGCCGCGGTGTTCATCATGTCCCCGACCAGGATCCCCTCGTCGCTGATCACAAGCTCGCCGGTGTTGACCCCCGTTCGCATCTGGAGGCGCGCGCCCCACCTCTGCTCGAGCTCGTCGTTTAGGGCCTCGAGCTCGGTGCCCATCTCGGCCGCGCACCGCACGGCTCGCAGCGCGTCGTCCTCCCGCACGGTGTCCGCCCCGAACGCCGCCACCACCGCGTCTCCGATGAACTTCTGCACTTCGCCGCCGTGTCGCTCGACCACGCCGCGCATCACCGCGTAGAAGCGGGCCATTACATGGCGGACGGATTCCGCGTCGAGCAGCTCCTGAAGCGCGGTCGAGCCGACCAGGTCGCTGAACACCACCGACACCACTTTGAGCGCACCTGCCGTTGCCGGCTCATCGGCTACCGGGGCGCCGCAACTGCTACAGAACCTGGCCGTCGGTGAGATCTCGGCTCCGCACGAAGCGCAACGGGGCGCGAGCGAGTTGCCGCACTCCTCGCAGAACCGAGCGTCAACTCGGTTGGCGTGACCACACCCGGCGCAGATAACAGATGCCATGCCCTCAGCGTCCCCGCCCGGGATTCTCGCGCCACCGGCCGTTGTCGTCAACGTATGCTCGGAAAATGGCTGCTAACTCGATCCACGAAGTTCGCTCGGACGCGTTCAACTACGTGTGGGACAACTCCATCGAGCCGGTGCTCGAGGTCGAGCCGGGCGACGTGGTCGAGCTCCACGCCCGCGATGCCTCGGACGAGCAGATTCGCCGCGACTCGACGGCGGCCGAGGTCGCGGGAATCGACTTCTCGCACGTCAACCCGGTCAGCGGGCCGGTGTTCGTCAAGGGTGCGAAGCCAGGGGACGTGCTCGCCGTTGAATTTCTGGAGTTCAGGTGTGGCGATTGGGGGTGGACGGCGATCATCCCCGGCTTCGGGTTGCTCGCCGACGAGTTCACGGAGCCCTGGCTTCGGATCTCGTCGATCTCCTCGAGCGCGGTCCAGTTCTCGGATCGGATCTCGCTCCCGGTGCGCCCCTTCCCCGGAACGGTCGGCGTCGCGCCTGCAGAGTCCGGGCAGCATCCCGTCCTGCCGCCGACCCGATGGGGCGGCAACATGGACACGAGGCATCTGACGAAGGGCACCACGCTGTACCTCCCGGTCGGGGTCGACGGCGCTCTGCTGTCGCTGGGCGACACGCATGCGGCCCAGGGCGACGGTGAGGTCTGCGGCACCGCGATCGAAAGCGCGATGGACGTCGTCGCGCGCGTGGATGTTCGGCGCGGGGGTTCGATCGACGCGCCCGCGTATGACGTACCGGCGTCGACGGCGCCCGTGGCCGGCCCGTTCCACGTCTGCACGGGGGTCGGCCCGGACCTCCTCAGCGCCTCCCGCGATGCGACCCGCGCCACGATCGACTACCTCGGAGCGCATCACGGGCTCGATGCCGAGGAGGCATACGCGGTTGCCAGCGTCGCGTGCGACCTGCGGATCCACGAGGTGGTCGACGCCCCGAACTGGGTGGTCGGTGCCTTCCTGCCGGAGCGGATCTTCGGCTAGGGTTGGCCTCGGTGCCCGAGTCGGTCACAGCGTCTGACGCCCCCGCGGCTGTCGGCCCCTACGTTCACGCGGTCAAGGCCGGCGGCCTCCTGTTCTGCTCGGGGCAGATCCCGCTCGACCCTCGCACCGGCGATCTGATCGGCGCAACCGCAGCCGAGCAGGCAGGACGCTGCCTGGAGAATCTCTCGGCGGTCTGCAACGCGGCCGGTACCACGCTCGGGGAGGCCGTCCGGATCACGATCTACATGACGGACATGTCGGCCTTCGCCGCGGTCAACGAGGTCTACGGCTCGTTCTTCGAGTCCGACCCGCCCGCACGCGTGGCGATCGGGGTGGCCTCGCTGCCTCGCGGCGCGATGGTCGAGATCGATGCGGTGGTGGCGCTCGAGGAGTGAGCGGTCGGCCGCTCCCGCGGACGCAGCCCCAACCGGGCCTTCAGCTGACGACATCCGCCGGGCATATCGGCCCGGGGAGGGCGTGATCCGCGAGACGCCGGTCCTCAGCTCACGGACGATCTCTGAACGCGCCGGCGGGACGGTCGCCCTCAAGGCCGAAAACCTTCAGCGCACCGGTTCGTTCAAGCTGCGGGGTGCCCTGGCCAAAATCGCCGCGCTCGGCGACGGTTGCACCGCGGGGGTCGTGACCGCCAGCGCCGGCAACCACGGCCAGGCGGTCGCCTACGCCGCCCGGGTGCGGGGAGTTCCGTGCGAGGTGTTCATGCCGGAGAACGCGTCGATTCCGAAGGTCGAGGCCGCGACCGCGCGCGGCGCGACGGTCCACCTCGTCGGCGAATCCGTGCACGAGTCGCTCGCTGCCGCGCGGCGAGCGCGCCGAGGAGAGCGGCCTGGCGTTCGTGCATCCCTTCGAGGATCCCGACGTGATCGCCGGGCAGGGGGGAGTGGGACTCGAGCTGCTGCGGCAGGTGCCTGACATCAGCCGCGTGGTGGTCCCGGTCGGGGGCGGCGGGCTGATCTCGGGCGTGGCCATCGCGCTGAAGTCCGAAAACCCCTCGGTCGAGGTGGTCGGCGTGCAGGTCGACACGTGCGCGCCGTTCCCAGGCTCGCTGGAAGCGGGCGAGCCGGTGGCGGTCGAGTCGGCGCTCACGATCGCCGATGGAATCGCGGTCAAGCGGCCCGGCGAGCTGACCCTCTCGCTGATCCGAGAGTGGGTGGACGAGATGGTCATCGTCCCCGAGGACGACGTGGCCGAGGCGATGGTGTTCCTGCTCGAGCGGGCAAAGCTGGTGGTGGAGGGGGCGGGGGCAGTTGGCGTCGCCGCCCTGCTCGGCCGACGCGTCAAGCTGGATCGCGAGGGGACCACGGTCGCGATCCTGTCGGGCGGCAACGTCGATGCCGGGCTGTTGGCGCACGTTGCGCGGCGCCACGAGAGCCAGGCGGGACGGCGGCTCGTGCTCCTGGCTCGCGTGCCCGACCGGCCGGGTTCGCTCGCGCAGCTGCTCGCGCTCGTCGGTGGGCGCGGGGCGAACCTGCTCGACGTCCAGCACATCCGCGAGGGCATCGATCTGCACGTTCGCGAGACGGCGGTGCAGCTCGTGCTGGAGACCCGCGGTGCCGAACACGCCGAACAGGTGACCGCGGCGGTGCGCGAGGCGGGCTACTCGGAGCCGCGCGCGGTTCGGTAATCGCGCGCCTCTGATACCAGCGCGCCGACGACGCGGCTTCGCTCGTCGGCTTCGGGATGCCACTGGACGCCAAGGCAGAAGCGCCGCGAGCGGTCCTCGATCGCCTCGGGGAGATCATCGAGCGTCGAGATGCCGGTCACCGTCAGGCCCTCGCCGATCCCAGCGATCGCCTGGTGATGGTGGGACTTGGTCACGTGGAGCTCCTCGCCCGCCGCGCGCGCCGCAAGCGAACCAGGCTCGAGCCGCACGTCATGGTCTGAGTCATCGAAGCTCCCCGGATGACGCCGGTGCTTCTCGTGACCGACGTCATCCGGGACGTGCTGGGTCAGCGTGCCGCCGAAGGCGACGTTGAGCAGCTGCATGCCGCGGCAGATCCCGAGAACCGGCATGTTCCGCTCCACGGCCCGGCGCGTGAGCGCAAGCTCGGCACGGTCGCGCGCGGGAACCGTGCCGTTTGTGCGCGGGTGTGGCTCGGCTCCGTACGAACCGGGGTCGACGTCGGCGCCGCCGGCGAGGATCAGCCCGTCAATCCGGTCGAGGACCGCATCCGGGTCCGACTCGAGGCGGGGATCAGGCGGGATCATCAGCACCAGGCCCCCGGCATCCTGGATCGCCACGATGTAGGGCTCTCCGAGCAGCGCGGCGCGCTGCTCCCAGACTCCCCAGCGGGCGTCGACGAGCTCCGTGCAGACGCCGATCACGGGCAGAGAATCGCTCATGCGTCGATCATCGCCATGATCTCGTCCTCGTCCCAGCTCCCCGCCGCGCCGGGACAGCCCGCGAGGTAGCCCGCGATCTCGTTCCTGTTCCAGGCGCCCGCTTCGAGGAGCCCAGCTGCGATGTTCTCGAGGTAGGCGGCCGCGGGCTTGGTGGGAGTGATCTCCTCGATCGGCCACGGCGCGGTGAACGTGAGCGCCGGATAGCCGTCGAGCTCACCGACACACACGATCGTCTCGTAGCGGCCGGGGCCGACCTGCGTTCGCCCGCGCGCGAGCCAATCGGCGAGCCCAAGCTCTTCGGCCGGCACGCGATACATCTCCTGGGCGAGGATGTCGGAGAACTGTCCGCCTCGTGATCAGATGGCCTCGTGCCCACGCCGTCCCCACGGCATCGGGGTCGAAGAACGCCCGACCGCCGGTCCACACGGCTGACTCGAGCGCGAAGTACATCTTGCCGCCCAGCTCGACCGGAATCGTCCGCTGGGGCTCGCGACGATCCCGGCACCCGGGAAACGTCTTCGCGCCGTTCGGCGGTCGCCCGCCGGTCAGGTAGTACCGAAGGCGCGCGCTGCGCATGTTCGAGCCGTAGGCGATGTACCAGACGAGGTCGCCCCTCGGGGCGGCGCCGCTCCACGGATCGGGTCGCCGCGCGGAAATCAGGGTCGTGTCGAGGGTCGGTGCCACCGGCAAACCTGAGAGTAGCCGCCCCTCATCTCAAGGCCTGACGCGTGGAGCCGCTTTCCGCAGCAGCGCCCGCTTGACCTTGCCGCTCGCGGTCTTCGGCAGCTCGGGCGCGAACTCGACGATCCGCGGGTACTTGTAGGGCGCGGTCTGCTCCTTGACGTGATCCTGGAGCTCCGCCTTGAGCTGTTCGGGGGCCAAACCCGTCGCGGAGCACGACGACCGCGCGCACGACGCTGCCTCGTTCGTCGTCGGGAGCGGCCACCACCGCCGCTTCGACGACGGCCGCATGGGAGACGAGCGCCGACTCGACTTCAAACGGTCCGATCCTGTATCCCGCCGAGATGATCACGTCGTCGGTCCGCCCTTCGAAGTACAGGTAGCCGTCCTCGTCCTGGCGGACGCGGTCGCCGGTGTGCCAGGGCGAATCGATGGGGGAGCGCTCGCCGTCCCAGGTAGCCGACGAAGAAGGTCGGGTCGGTGTGGGGCTCCTGAAGGACGAGCTCGCCGTCCTCGACCCGGAGCTCCACGCCCGGGAGCGGCACCCCCATCGATCCGGGCCTGGCTGGCCGGCCAGCCAGGTTGCCGGTCAGCTGGCCGGTCTCCGTCTGTCCGTAGCCGTCCCGGATCTCGACGCCGGTGGCCTCCTTGAACGCCCGGATCACCTCGGGGTTGAGCGCCTCGCCGGCGGCGACGAGCTCCCGCACCCGGGAAGCGGCGGAATCTCGACCCGCTTGGCGATCACGCGGTACTCGGTCGGCGCCATGCACAGCACGTCAACATGCTCCCGGTTGAGGATCTCGATCCGCTCGGCCGGATCGAAGCGCGCGTCGTGGAGCAGCGCCGCCGCGCCCCGCATCCAGGGCGCGATGAACACGTTGCGCGCCGACTTCGACCAGCCGGACGCGGCGGTGCACCAGACGAGATCCCCTTCCCGCGCACCGAGCCAGTGCTCGGATTGGAGTCGCTGGCCGGGTAGATAGCGCTGCCCGTGGACCACTCCCTTCGGCTCGCCCGTGGTGCCGCTGGTGAATGTGATCAGGCATGGGTCCTCGGGCTGAAGCTCCACCGCCGGCGCAGGCTCGGCCGTTCTACCGCCAGCTCTGCCGCCCACAGCACCGGGCAGTCGGGCGACGCGGCCTGGACCTCGTCACGATTGCGCTCGTCGGCCACGATCAGCTTCGGCTCGGCGACGTCGAGCCTGAGCCGCAGGTCCTTCGCTCGAGCTGTTCGTTGCAAGGGAGCGCGACCGCCCCGATCCGGAAGCACGCCACCATCGTCAGCACCCACTCCGGCCGGTTCCCGATCAGGGTCATGACCACGTCGCCGCGCCCGACGCCGGCGCGCATCAGCCGGCCCGCGAGGCGGGCGCCGTCCGCCGCCACTTCTTCAAACGACCACTCCTTCCTGCGGCCGTCACGGGCCAGCTCCAGCATCGCGAGCCGATCTCCGGGCGCCTTGTCCACGACGTCACGGGCGAAGTTCATCGTCCGCGCGAGTCTGCCAGGATCGCCCTCCGTGACCGACCCCCGCCCCGCGTGACCGTCTGGAACGGCATCCTCTGGCTCCACCTGCTGGCGATGGCGTTCTTCGTCGGCGGTCAGCTGATGCTGGCGGCGATCGTCGTGCCCGTCCTGCGTTCGGCCTCCGAGGACCGCGCGCCGCTGCGCGCCGCCGCTCGCCGGTTCGGCATCGGCACCCTGATCGCGGTCGGGGTGCTCGTGGTCACGGGGGTTGCGATGGCCTCCCACTACAACCGCTGGCACGACTCGACGCTCCAGGTCAAGCTCGGGTTCGTGGTGCTCGTGCTGGTCCTGATCGGGGCCCACATGCGAAAGCCCGAGTGGCACGCGCTCGACGCCGGGATCTTCGCCGTGTCGCTGACGATCGTGTGGCTTGGGATCGTTGTTGCGGGCTGATTGACGCCCTCCGGGGCCGCTGGTAGCTTGCCGAAGCAGCAAGGGGGAGAGGCTGGGGCCGGCCAGCCGATCTGGGGCCTTGTTGGGTCACGACGACCCTGCATGTCCAACAACCTAGGAGGAGCAATGCTCTTGAGACGCGGCCGCGTTAGGCGCGGCCTGCTGGGAGCGGCAATCGCAGTATGTGCGACGGCCGCGATCGGGGTGAGCTCGGCCGGGGCCGCGGTCACCCAGACCGCCATCACCTCGCCGTCGAGCCCGTTCCTGTACACGTACAACGACGCCTCGCCGGCGACCGTCACGATTTCCGGGACGTCCAACGGGACGACCGGGGACACGGTCGATGTCCGCTGCTACTACCACTACGACGGCGGCTACGACATCAGCTACGACAACGTCGCGAGCAGCGTGCCGGTCAACGCCGACGGCACCTGGAGCACCGGTGCGATCTCGCCTGACGTCGGCTCCACCTGCCAGTTGCGTGCGGTGCCGCACGGCTTGAGCACCACACAAGGCCTCAGCGCCTTCGCGCCGGTGTATTCGGAGCTCGATGCGTTTACGCATTCCCCGATCACCGGCGGGTCGACCGCCAGCGGTCCCTACTACGACTACTACGCAACAGGCACGGGCAGCGGCGCTAACAAAACTACTCCGACTCGGTCGGAGACAGCGGGCTGTCCACCTATCCACTGATGCCGGGCAGCCAGGCGTTCACCGAGTACTACACCTGGTACGGCGCGGATTCGCTGTACTCCTCCGACGACGCCGGCACGCGCAGCGAGATCGTGATCGACGGCAAGAACGCGTATGACTCCTACGAGGCCGACGACGCGTTCAGCGGCGCCGACACGACGCCGGGCTTCCCCGCTGTCAGCTCGTCATACGCCAAGAGCTCCTCCGGCAACTCGACGATCAACGAGTCCGAGTCGCTCGTCTCCTGCCCGGGTGGCGCGTGGCCGGCCACGTCGGGCAACTGCGGCAGCAGCACCGCCGGCTGGCAGAGCGACGGCGTGTCGTTCTCCCGCACGATCTCGCAGAGCGACAACGGGGAGCTGGTGGGGATAACCGACACGTATTCGAGCACGGACGGGTTCGCCCACAACCTCGACCTCGAGTACTACAACGAGGCCCAGGTGTACGACGACGACATGGTGTGGAACCTCCCGGGCTCGGGGGGATACTCGTGGTACGCCACCGGCGACCAGCCGAGCCTCCCGGCCAAGTCCAATGGCGCGATCTACATCAAGGATCCGTACTACACCGACAGTGGGGTCGACGGCCCGGGGGCGTTGATCTACACGACCCAGCCGAACTACATCCGGTTCGGGGACTACTACTACATGGAGCTCGACTACCAGCGCACGGTTCCGGCCAGCGGTTCGGTCTCGATCACGCAGTACTACACGACGGCGGCTAGCCAGGGCGAGCTCGACCGCGTGACCAACGGCGTGCTCGACTCGCTGAACAAGCCCGCGGTCTCGATCACGAGCCCGAAGGCGAACTCGTTCACGACGGCCAACGCCGTGCAGGTTTCGGGCACGGCCTCGGCCAATGAGGGCCTGTCGTTGCAGGTCAATGGCCAGGCTGTGGGGGTCAACTCCAACGGCACGTGGTCGACCTCGATCGCGCTGCACAGCGGCAAGAACACGATCACGGCGGTCGCCAGCGACGGCTCGGGTAACAACGCTCAGGTGAGCGAGACTGTGTACTCGGGTCCGACGGCGAACTTCTGCGTCGTGCCGAACGTGTCGCGCAAGTCGCTGGCCAAGGCCAAGAAGGCCCTGAAGGCGGCGCACTGCGGCGTGGGGCAGATCCACCGCGCGAGCTCGAGGAAGATCAGGAAGGGCAACGTGATCCGCGCCGGTCGCTCGCCCAAGTCAGTCCTCGCGTACGGCGCCAAGGTCGGCCTGACCGTCTCAAAGGGCAAGCCGAAGAAGAAGCACAACGTCCGCCTGGGCCCTCCGCCCGCGCGGCCGCGCAACCGCTAGCCGGTTGACAAGCCCGCTGAGGGCGGCGCCCGGAATTTCCGGGCGCCGCCCCGGCGGTGCGCTTCGCCGGGGTCGGCCGCTCCTAAGGGGCCCGGCATTCCCTGTTAACCTCGGTCAGCGATGGGTCTCATGACCGGCACCGGTCCGCTCGGCAAGGACCCGGCGGGCGCTTTCAACTTCGAGCCGCCGCCGCCGGGGCGAGCGCTGTACCTGGAGCCGACGCCGAAGCGGATCCGCGTCCAGGTGGCGGGCGAGACGATCGCGGACAGCCGCCGCGCGATGATGCTCCACGAATCGGGGCTCCAGCCGGTCTACTACTTCCCGCCCGAGGATGTCCGGTTCGATCTGCTCGAGCGGACCGACAAGCACACGCACTGCCCGAAGAAGGGCGACGCTTCCTACTACACGATCCGCGTCGCCGATCGCGTGGTCGAGAACGCGGCCTGGTACTACCCAGAGCCGCTCGATCACGCGCCGGCGGAGCTGAAGGACGCGATCGCCTTCTACTTCAACAAGGCCGAACGCTGGCTCGAGGAGGATGAGGAAATCGGGGTCCACCCTCGCGACCCCTATCACCGGATCGACGTGCTCAGCACCGACCGCCACATCCGGGTGTCGCTGGATGGCGAGCTGCTGGCCGAGACGACGCGCGCGCTGGGGCTGTTCGAGTCGAATCTGCCGCCGCGCTGGTACATCCCGCGCGAGGACATCGTCGCTGAGCTAGAGCGCAGCGACACGGTGACCCGCTGCCCATACAAGGGAACCGCGAGCTACTACTCGGTCAACGGCAGCAAGGACCTGATCTGGTACTACGAGGATCCGCTGCCCGAGGTGGGTCGGATCAAGGGCCTGCTCGCCTTCTTCAACGAGAAGGCGGATATCGAGCTCGACGGCGAGCTCCAGGACCGCCCCCAGACGGCCTGGAGCAAGCCGCTTCAGGCGGCTTCGCGCCGCTGACGGACGAGCTCGTGTAGCCGTGCGGCCTCCCTGGCCGAGCGGTATTCGATCCGATCCCAGGTGATGCGCACGGGCGCGTAGCCCGCGAGCTGCCGATCGAGGTCTTTGTCGCGATCGGTCTCAAACGCCACCTTGTCCTTGTGGAATTCCCAGCTGTCGAGCTCGATCACGATTTTCTCCTCCGGGAACAGGGCGTCGGCCTCGTAGCCCGCGACGAACGTGCTCATGACGGGCTCGGGCAGGCCGTACTGCTGACAGAACGCCGGGAACTTGTCCTCCCACTCAGACCGTGTCGGACCCCCTTTGACCGTGAGCAGAGGCTTCAACCGCTTCCCGCCCGGGTGGTGCGGGAAGCGATCGATGACGTCCGCCAGGTCAGCCAGCGTCAGGATCTCGGCCCGCCGGGCTTCGTTGACGCGGCGCTTCAGGGCTTTGTCCATCATGCGCGGCGCCATGTCGAGAAGGGTGCGGGCGGGGGAGGTGATCAGGAGACCTTGGCGGATGTGGATGTCGCGGTCGTCGGAGAGCCCTCTCAGCTTGTGGACCTTGACGCCATTCGGCCGACGATCACCCGGCACCGCGACATGGATCGGCAACTCCCAGCGCTTCCACATCCCCCAGAGCATCATCGCCGAGCCGTGGCAGAGCGCCGCGCCGTCGCCGCAGGCGAGAAGTGCGGCGGCGGAATGCTCTAGGCCGGTCCTGGGCGGGCCGCCGACGGAGTAAACGCCGCGGTGGACGAGGAACAGCCAGCTGCGGCGCGCGATGCCGTGCCCGTCGAGCCCGAGCGCGGCGAGCTGCCGCCGCGTCACCTGGCGATGCAGCGCCGCGCCCGCGACCCTAGGGAAGTTGATGTCGTTGTACGCCATCCAACATCCATAGCCCCGAGGCAGGTGGTCGTCGCCCCCCGCCCCCGAAGTTTTGACAGAGTTGTCACATGGCGACGACCACCCTCCATAGCGACATGACCGACGAGCAGAAGGCCATCACCGAGATGGTCCACCAGTTCGCCGACGAGCAGATCATCCCCAACGCCGAGCACTACGACCACGAGGACGAATTCCCGGAGCCGATCGTCGAGCAGATGAAGGAGCTCGGGCTGTTCGGCGTCACGATCCCCGAGGAGTACGGCGGGATGGGGCTCGACCTGACGACCTACGCGATGATCGTCGAAGAGCTGAGCAGGGGGTGGATCAGCATCTCGGGCATCGTCAACACCCACTTCATCGGCTCCTACCTGCTGATGAAGTTCGGGACTGAAGAGCAGAAGCAGAAGTACCTCCCGAAGATGGCAACGGGGGAGATCCGGGCTGCCTTCTCGCTCTCAGAGCCAGAATGCGGCTCCGACGTCCAGGCGATCAAGACGAGCGCCAAGAAGACGGACGATCACTACGAGATCAACGGCCAGAAGATGTGGGTCACGAACGGCCTGCTGAGCGGACTCGTGTTCGTCCTCACCAAGACCGATCCACAGGCCGAGCCCAAGTACAAGGGCATGACCTGCTTCATCTGCGAGAAGGAGCCGGGAGCCGCGGAGAACGACGGCCTCACGGTCCCGCCGAAGATCAAGAAGCTCGGCTACAAGGGCGTCGAGTCGACAGAGCTCGTCTTCGACGGCTACAAGGTCCCCGCCGAGAACGTCCTCGGCGGCGAGGATGCGGGTGTCGGCCAAGGCTTCGTCCAGATGATGGATGCGCTCGAGGTGGGCCGCGTGAACGTGGCGGCTCGCGGCGTCGGCATCGCGCAGCGGGCCCTCGAGCTCGCCCTGAAGTACAGCCAGGAGCGAAAGACCTTCGGCAAGGAGATCGCCCAGCACCAGGCGATCCAGTTCAAGCTCGCCGACATGGCCACGCAGGTCGACGCCGCCCGGCTGCTGACGCAGAGGGCTGCCCGGCTCAAGGACGCCGGTGAGCGTTCAGATCTGGAGGCCGGGATGGCGAAGCTGTTCGCCTCGGAGGCCGGTCGGTTTTGCGTCGAGGAGTCGTTCAGGATCCATGGCGGCTATGGGTACTCGAAGGAGTACGAGATCGAGCGCCTGTACAGAGATGCTCCCCTGCTGCTCATCGGCGAAGGTACGTCCGAGATCCAGCGGATGGTGATCGGCCGCAAGCTGCTCCAGCGCCACAAGTTGTAGCCTCGGTTCTCTGGCCTCTCCGACCGACACCAAGTCACTGATCGAGACCGCGGTCAAGCGGTTCCTGGACGAGGTGCCGGCGCTACAGACGCTGAAGCTCGTCGTTGGGCTGGAGCTACACGGGCGCGGCGACGTCCAGATGTACCGGATCGAGATGCCGGGGCCCAGGGTCTCCAAGGACATCGCCGCCGACGCGAAGGTCAGGATCTCGATCGGTCGCGCAGCCTTCAACGAGCTGGCGACCAAAGGCCAGATCAGGGACTGGCGCGAGGCGTTTGCGCACGGCGACGCCAAGGCCACCGGCATCGAGCAGGTGATGAAGCTGATCGTCAACGTCGTGGAGCGCCAGGAGGAGCGCTCGAGGACGCGCAAGGCAAGGCTCTAGGACGGGTCTGATGTCGATCGGCCGGGGTCGTTAGAGTAGGCGCGCAGGATGGACCCGCGCTTTTCGGGGCACGGAGGAGATCAGTGGAACAGAACGGGGCCGGATTGATGAACAATCGGTGGGCTTGCAGGCTGGCGCTCGCCTGCGCGGTGCTCGGCACGTTGGTCGTGGCGGCGCCGAACGCCTCGGCCCTGATCGGAACCACCGCGAGCGGGAATAGGATCAGCGTCGAGCTGAAGACGGGCGTCAGCCCAGCCTCGATCCCGGGGTCCATCGCTGCGCGGCGCGGTGTGAACGCCCTGTCGTCCAACGGGAACATGGACTACAACGGCGGGCCGGTCGTTCATTCGATGTCGCCGTATCTGATCTTCTGGGTCCCGTCCGGAGAGACGTTGTCGACGACTACTCAAACCCTGATCACGCGTTACTTCACCGACACGGCGCACGACAGCGGGCTGGCGACGAACATCTACGGCGTTCTGCGCCAATACACCGACTCGACGGGGGTTGCCGATTATCAGCAGACCTTCTCCGCCGGATCGCAGGCCATTCTCGACACGCAGGCGTATCCGACCACCGGCCGTTGCACGAGCACGAGCGGCTCGTACCCGACCTGCTTGACGGATACGCAGATTCAGACGGAGATCAGTCGCCTGATCACCGCCGATGCGCTCCCTACCGATGGCACCAACTCCTCCCAACTGCCGGCGAACGCCCCGCAGTACTACGTGGTGCTTCCCGCGGACGTCAACGAATGTAGTGGGGGGACATCGTGTGCCAGCAACGCCTTCTGTGCGTATCACGGGGCGTACATGAACGGCTCCAACATCGTTCTGTATGCCGCGATGCCGACGCTGTTGGACTCGTCTGACCCGAAGGGCTGCCAGGACGACGGGAACACTCAGGTACAGAAGCCGAACGGCGATCAGGTCGGCGATGTGTTCATCAAGGCCCTGAGTCACGAGCAGTCAGAGACGATCTCGGATCCGCTTCTGAATGCCTGGTGGGATACGGCGACTGGGCAGGAGATCGGCGATAACTGCAACTTCGCCGGGTCCTTCGATCCGGGCAACGGCACCAACCCGAACGCGTTCCTCCCGGCTCTCGGGGGTACGGCTAGCGCGGGAACGCTCTTCAATCAAAGCGACAACAGCAACCCGTACTACATCCAGAGCGAATGGAGCAACGGCGACGTCAACTGCGAGATGAAACCGTCGACCGGATCGATATCGCCGGCATTCGTCGCGACGCCGTCCGGTGGCAACGGTGTGAGCTTTGATCCAACAACAAGCACGAGCACGGCCGGCTTCACGAGCGAGAGCTGGACGTTTGGTGACGGGGGGACGAGTTTCAGCCGCTCCGCACCATCCAGCGTCGCCCACACTTTCGCGACCGGGGGCACCTACACCGTCGCGCTGACCCTCGTCGACACGCTCGGCAACACATCGACGGTGAGCCACCAGATCACCCTCGGCTCTGCCCCGCTGGCA
Source organism: uncultured Actinomycetes bacterium (assembly GCA_963822725.1). Lineage (GTDB taxonomy): Bacteria > Actinomycetota > Thermoleophilia > Solirubrobacterales > Solirubrobacteraceae > Palsa-465. Next base: position 350,172 of record CAWGIR010000002.1, on the reverse strand, counting down.
GCATTCACATTCTCGCCCGCCACGGCCGCCCCGGGCTCGAACGTGAGCTTCGACGCAAGCGGCTCGAGCGACCCTAACTCGGGCGGCTCGATCACGTCGTATGCCTGGGACTTCGGCGATGGCACCACCGGGACCGGCGAGTCCCCGAGCCACGCTTACGCAAATTCAGGTCACTACACCGTCGCCCTGAGGGTTACCGACAACTTCGGCCTCACGAGCGTGGTCACCTCCCACCAGGTCACCGTCGCCAGTCCGCCGACCGCGGCCTTCAGTTTCTCGCCCTCCAGTCCAACTCCGGGCACAGTCGTCAGCTTCTCTGGAAGCGGATCGAGCGACCCGAACCCCGGCGGCTCGATTACGTCATACGCATGGAACTTCGGCGATGGCACGACCGCTGGCGGCGTGTCTCCGAGCCACACCTACTCGGGCGCTGGAAGCTACACCGTCACGCTTAAGGTGACCGACAACCTTGGGGTGACGAGCAGCGTCGACTCGCAGACGGTCAGCGTCGACGAGGCGCCCACGGCCGCGTTCTCGATGAATACCGCCAAGGTACCGACGGGGGAAGCGGTCTCGTTCAACGGATCCGCGTCGAGCGATCCCGACGGCACGATCGGTGCGTACGGTTGGAACTTTGGGGACGGTGCGACTGGAGCTGGCGCGACGACAAGCCACGCGTTTGCGAGGCCTGGGACCTACACGGTTTTCTTGGGGATCATCGACAGCGCCGGCCACACAGCGTCCATTAGCCACGCGGTGACCGTCACCGAAGCGGTGATCACAAAGGTCGCGGTCAAGCACAAGACCGCGAAGGGCGCGAGCATCGTGGTCACGGTCAACGCACCCGGCAGGGTGTCGGCGGGCGGAAAGAGCAAGAGCAGCGCCGGGCCTGCCGCGGTGACGCTGAAGATCAAGCTGAGCAAGTCCCAGCAGCAGAAGCTGGCGAGCAACGGCAAGCTGACCCTCCATCTGAAGGTGACGTTTGTCCCGACGGCCGGCTCCGCGCAGACCCGTAAGCTCACGATCAAGTTCAAGCCGTAGGTGGGGCGCCGGGATGGACCAGAATCGATCTCCGGGCAGCGGTAGATTCTCGTGATGCGGAATCGGTTGGCTTGGAGGCTGGCGCTGTTGTGCGCTGTCGTAGGAGGGTTCGCTGTGGTTGCGTCGAGTGCTTCGGCGGTCATCGCCGTCGCGCCGAATGGGCAGCGGGTCAGCTTTTTGCTGAAGAGCGGAGTCAACCCAACGTCCATTCCAGGGGTAGCTGCGGCTGTACGCCAAGCCAAGCCGCTGTCGAGCAACGGGAATATGGACTACAACGGCGGCCCGGTGGTCCACTCGATGGCCCCGTACATCATCTACTGGGATCCCAGCGGCACGCTCACGAGTACAACGAAGTCTCTGATCGCGCGTTACTTCACTGACGTCGCGCATGACAGCGGGCTTGCGACGAACGTGTATGGCGTACTCCGCCAGTACACGGACTCGACCGGATTCGCGAACTATCAGCAGACGTTCTCGTCATCGCAGGTGATCAACGATTCGCAGCCGTACCCCACAACGGGCAACTGCACGGTCACGAGTGGCTCGTTTCCGACGTGCTTAACGGACGCGCAGCTCCAGGCGGAGATCGATCGCCTGATCAGCGCCAACGGGCTCCCGACGGACGGCACGAACTCGTCCCAGTTGCCCCCGAACGCGCCGCAGTACTACGTCGTGCTCCCGCCCGACGTGAACGAGTGCCAGTCTGGGACGACCTGTGGGAGCAACGCCTTCTGCGCGTACCACGGCGCATACACGAATGGCCCGAACGTCGTTCTGTATGCCGCGATGCCGACGCTGTTGGACTCGTCTGACCCGAAGGGCTGCCAGGACGACGGGAACACTCAGGTACAGAAGCCGAACGGCGATCAGGTCGGCGATGTGTTCATCAAGGCCCTGAGTCACGAGCAGTCAGAGACGATCTCGGATCCGCTTCTGAATGCCTGGTGGGATACGGCGACTGGGCAGGAGATCGGCGATAACTGCAACTTCACCGGGTCCTTCGATCCGGGCAACGGCACCAACCCGAACGCGTTCCTCCCCAGCCTCGGGGGTACGGCTAGCGCGGGAACGCTCTTCAATCAAAGCGACAACAGCAACCCGTACTACGTCCAGAGCGAATGGAGCAACGGGGACATCGACTGCGAGATGCGGCCGTCGGCGGGCGCTGTTTCGGCAGCGTTCAGTGGTCCGGCCGGGTCGCCGACCCCCCAGACGCTTAGCTTCGATCCGACCGCGAGCAGCAGCACTAATGGCTATTCGAGCGTGACCTGGAACTTCGGTGACGGCGGCACCAGTTTCGACAACAGCGGCTCACCCCCGTCGGCCGTTTCGCATACCTACACGGCCGCCGGTCATTACACCGTGACGCTGACGCTGGTTGATCCGATGGGCAACCTGTCGACGATCAGCCACCCGGTGGCCATCGGGTCCCCACCGACGGCAGCATTCCGGGCGTCGTCGCCGGTTCAAGGCGTACCGGTGGCCTTCAACGACGTCGGATCGAGTGACCCGAACGCTGGTGTGGCGCTGGCGTTTGGATGGAACTTCGGAGACGGCTCGACAGGTTTGGGGCCAACGATCAGCCATACGTTTGCCCGCGCGGGGACATACACGGTGTCGTTCGCGATCCTAGATAGCGCCGGCTTCTTTTCGACGCTTTCCCACGCGGTCAACGTCGCCAAGGCCACGATCACTCACACCAAGGTCACGCACAAGACCAAGAAGGGCGCGAACATTGTGGTCACGGTCAACGCACCAGGCAAGGTATCTGGCGGCGGGAAGAAGAAGACCGCCGGCCGCGCAGGCAGCGTCACGCTGAAGATCAAACTCTCAAAAAAGCAGCAGAGCAAGCTCGCCAGCAATGGCAAGCTGACCTTGCGGGTCAAGGTCAAGTTCACGCCCAAGGTAGGCAGCCCCGTCACCAAGAAGGTGACGATCAGGTTCAAGTCGTAGCGTTCGGCCACGCAGCGACGCGCCCATCAGCTACGCGCCGCAAGCTCCTCAGCCGCACGCAGCTGTTCCTCGACGAGCTGCAGCCCCGAGTCCCAGAAGCCCGGGTCCGCGAGCTCGATCCCGACGATGCCGGCGAGCTCCTCGGGACTGCGGGATCCCCCGGCCGCCAGGAGCTCGAGATAACTCGGAGCGAATGACGGTCCCTGCTCGCGATAGCGGCCGTAGACCGAAAGCGCGAGCAGCTGCCCATAGGCGTACGCGTACACATATCCCGGGGTGTTGATGAAGTGGGGCACGTATGACCACCACATTCGATAGCCGTCGGTGATCTCGACGGAGTCCCCGAACAGCTCCGCCTGAGTCTCGACCCACAGCTCGCAGATGCGATCGGTCGAGAGCTCGCCCTCCTCTCGGCGGCGGGTGTGGGCCACGTGCTCGAAGCGGTTCATCGCCATCTGCCGGAACACGGTTGCGATCGCGCCGTCGATCCGCTCCGCGAGCAGGCTCAAACGCGAGGGGTCGTCGGGCGCGTCGTCGAGCAGCCGCCCGAACACGAGCGCCTCGCCGAACACGGACGCCGTCTCGGCCATGGTCAGCGGAGTCGATTGGTGGAAGATCCCCTGGCGCTGGGCGAGCGCGGCGTGCAGTCCGTGGCCCAGCTCGTGCGCCATCGTCAGCACGTCCCGCCGGCGGGCGGTGTAGTTGAGCAGCACGTATGGATGGACGCTTGGGACCGTGTAGGAACAGAACGCTCCGCCGCGCTTGTTGGGCCGCACAGGGGCGTCCACCCAGTGGTCTTCGAAGAAGCGACGCGCGATCCGCCCGGCATCAGGAGCGAACGATTCGTAGGTGTCGATCACCAGCTCGCGAGCGGCGGCAAACGAGTAGGTCACGTCCTCCGCCGAGACGGGCGCGGCGCGGTCGTAGTCCGCCAAGCGCTCGACGCCGAGCAGCTGTGCCTTGAGCCTGTACCAGCGCTGGGGGATGTCGTAGCGGCTGCGCACGGCCTCGATCAGCGCCATGACCGACTCATCCGAAGCCTCGTTGCTCAAATTGCGGCTCGCGAGCCAGTGGGGGTAGGAGCGAAGACGGTCCTCGACCGCCTTGTCGTGGATCAGCGTGTTGTAGATGAAGCCCCGCGTTCGCAGGCCCGGCTCGAGCGTTTGCGTCACGGCTTCCGCGGCGCTGCGGCGCTCGTCGCGATCGGGGAACTGGAGCCGGCTGAGGGCGACATCGAGCGGAAACTCATCGCCCTCGAGCGGGACGCGTAACGCCGAGACGAGCTCGCCGAACAGCCGGCCCCAGGCACTCTGCGAGGAGATCGACTTCTCGGCCAGGATCTTCTCCTCGGCCTCGCTGAGGAGGTGGGGGCGATAACGACGGGCGCTGCGGAGATGGTGCCGGCAGAAGCCGAGCCCGTCGGAGGTGAGCAGCTCGTCGGCCTGATCGTCCTCGATCGCCGCCCATTCGAGTTCGAAGAACAGGAGCTTTGTCTGGATCTCGGTGGCACGCTCCTGCATCCGCTGGAGCAATGCGCCGCGGGTCGGGTCGGCGGTGTCGGTCGCGAAGCGCAGGGAGGCATACGACCCGGCCCTGCCGACCAGGTCTTCGATCTTCTCCAGCTCCTGCATCGCGGCCTCGAGGGCGACGGCGTCGAGCTCGGAGACCTGACCGGCGTACTTCTCTGCGAACCTCCCCGCGCGCTCGAGCGCCTTCGCGAGCTGCCGGTCGACGCCGTCCTCACCCTCGCCCTCGACGAGCGGCTCGAGGTCCCACTCGGTCGCGAGCAGTTCGGGATCGGAGAGATGGTCGGCGGTCGTGGCCACGACTCGGGAGGTTAGCCACCGGCGGTGGCCGCGGTCCGGGGCCTTGACGAGCCCCGGTCGGGGTGATTACGATCACCCCGTCGGGGCAACCCCAGACCTGACCGGGGCGAGCGACCAGTTCGCGCCAACCCAACAGCGGGGCCACGGGGGCGACGAAAGGGGCAGGAATGACGGAGGCCGGCTCAGCGAATCCCGGAATCGAACGTGAGCGTCACCTTCGTGAAACGGCCACGGTGAACGATGACCTTGACCGGCGCGAGCCGGGGAAGGCCGGCTGCACCCTTCAACAGGTATCGGCCGGCGGCAAGGCGGACCCGGAAGTAGCCGCTCGTCCCGGCGCGGACGGAGGCCACGCGCCGACCGCGGACGGCGCCCACGATCAAGACCGCCCCACCATAAGGACGGACGCAGGACTGGCCCGAGCGCTCCACCGGACAGGTGGGTCCGATCAGCACCCGGCCGGTGATTCCCGATCCCGGCTTCGCCGCGGAGGACGAGGCGCAGCCGTACGCCAGCAGCAGAACGATTCCCACGGCCACCATCCGTCCACACGACGGCATCTCCCCATCCTAACGGCGAGCACCGGTCTGATCGCCGCGCTTGGCGCGTTGCTTTGCTTCGCCGCGCTTGCCGGGAGCGCCGCGGCCTCCTCCGTGTCTGCGGCCGGTCAAGTCCGCGCCACCCTGCTCGCGCCCGGATCGGGGCATCGGGGGAAGGGGCACATCGTGATCCCGCTGCTCGGTGCGCCACCCGCGGTATACGCGCGCGAGAAGGCCGCTGCCGCCGCTCGCGTGCGAGCCGGGGCGGGCCGCCATCCCACCAGTCCTTCTCCGTCGACTTCCCGGCGCCCGCTCGCGGGTATCTTCGGTTCGCTGAATCAGCCTGGTTACGACGCGGCGACGCAGATCCCCGAACAGGGAGGCGCGTTCGCTGCCGGGGACGTCACCCCGCCTGACAGCACCGGAGCGATCGGGCCGAACGACTACTTCGAGTTCGTAAACGACACCGTCGCCGACTACGACCGCACCAACCTCAGCCTGAAGGCGCACACCGACCTGAGCACGTTCACCAACGGCACCTCGGTGTGCGATCCCCAGATCAAGTACGACCCGGCGACCAGCCGCTGGTTCTACGCCGCGATCAGGTGCGATGGCACCCCGTCTGCGAATGAGCTCTATGTGGGGTTCTCCAAGGAGACGAACCCCTCCAACCTGACGACCGACTGGTGCACCTACTCGATCTCCACGACCACGGTGCTCGAGGACTACCCGAAGCTCGGTCTCGATGGGACCCACATCATGGTCGGCGCCAACGAGTTCGACGGCACGAGCGGAAACTTCAACACCGCCAAGATCTACGTCTTCGGTGAACCGGCCGCGGGCACGATCACCTCCTGTCCCGGGACTTTGAGCGGCAATTCCTTCGGCTCGGTCGGTACGCCCTTGGAGACGTCGCTCAGCGACACGGTGACCACCCCCGAGCCGGCCACCGTCGCCGACAGCTCGGGCAAAGGCTATATCGTCGCCGCCGACGAGTCCGGTGGGCCGTTCTCCGGCATCGGCAGCCACATCATGGTCTGGCAGGCGACGGATACGCCAACCGCGAACGGCCTGACCGCGCTCGGCGACCCCTCGGTCAAGGCGTTCTCGCTGCCGGCCAATGTCCCGCAGCCGGCGAGCAGCGACCCGCTCGACCCGCTCGACGGACGGATCACCAATGCGGTCGCAGCAAACGATCCCGCGGCCGGCGGCGAGACGATCTGGACCCAGCACGCGGTGCTCGCGAGCAGCGGCGACGAGGTGGACTGGTTTGAGATCATCCCCGGCTCGTCGCCGTCGATCCGTCAGCAGGGGGTGGTCACGGACTCGAGCGGGTACGCGTGGAACGCCGCGATCGCCCCGACCTCGAGCGGCGGCGCGGTGATGCAGTACAACGCCGGCGGCCCGTCCCAGCTCGCCCAGATCAAGGCACAGTCCCGGATCGCCGGGGCGCCGCTCGGCACGATGAACACGCCGATCACGCTTGCGTCCTCGTCCGCCGCGGACGCGGACTTCAGCTGCCCGAGCCAGGGCAGCGGGGCTTCTGCGTGCCGCTGGGGCGACTACTCGGGTGCGAGCGTCGACCCGACCAACGGCAACGTGGTGTGGGGCACGAACATGTTCAACGGACCCGTGTTCCCGATCGGCGGCGGAGAGAACGGCGCCCAGTGGGCGACGCAGAATTTCGCCCTGACGGCGACCGACCTGCCGCCGAGCGCGTCGTTCAGCTCATCCGGTTCGGCGGCCGATTCCCCGGTGGCGTTCAGCGCCACAGCCAGCGACCCTGACGGCACCGTCACCAGCTACGGCTGGAACTTCGGCGACGGAGCGACGGGCAGCGGCTCGACCGCCACCCACACCTACGGCAGGGCCGGGACGTTCACGGTCACGCTCACGGTGACCGACGACGGCAATCAGTCGACCCAGGTGACGCATCAGGTGACGGTGCTCGACGACTCGCCGACGGCGGCATTCACCTTCACTCCGGCGAGTCCGGGGACCGGTGCGAAGGTGAAGTTCAGCGGCTCCGGCCACGATCCCGACGGCTCGATCGTCGCCGTCCTGTGGAACTTCGGAGACGGTCACACCGGTTCCGGGGCCTCCCCGACCCACGCCTACGGCAAGGCGGCCACGTACACGGTCACGATGGCCGTGGTCGACAGCTCGAACCAGATGGCGATCATCCAGCGCACGATCAAGGTCGCGAAGGCGAAGATCGGCAAGGTCTCCGTCACGCACAAGACCACGACCGGCGCCACGCTGGTGATCACCGTCAACGCCCCGGGCAGGCTCACCGTTGGCAAGAAGAAGTTCAAGTTCGCGCAGCCAGGGACGAAGAAGATCAAGGTTCACGGCAGCGGGATCTTCAAAGTCAAGCTCAAGTTCGCTCCCTCCGTGGGGTCGAAGTCGAGCACGGCGGTCAAGGTCAAGCTGCCATAGCGAACGGCGCCCCGGGTTGCCCCGGGGCGCCGGTGCGAAGCCTCACCAGCAAGCCGGCCGCGATCGTCCCGACCATCGCGACGGCGGCTCGCGCACGGTCCATGAACTAGAATATTATTCTAGTCCTCACGACACGACCCCGAACCCGGAGGCACCCCCCATGTCCGCCACCTACCAGGACACCCTCTCCCGCGCCGGCGAGCATGACCGGCTCGTCGTCGTCGAGCGCGACGGAGGCCACGCGATTGTCACCCTCGACGACCCAGAGCGGCTGAACCCGCTGAGCGCTCCCCTCACGCTCCAGCTGCACGAACAACTGAAAATCCTGGCCGCGGACCCGAGCCTCAAGGCCGTCGTCATCACCGGGCGCGATCCGGCGTTCAGTGCCGGGGGTGACCTCGAGCTCATCAAGCAGACCGGGGAGCGGATGCTGAACGAGAGCCCGCAGGGGGCGACCGACATCTGGCGCTGGATCCGCAACCAGTTCGGCGGGATCGCCAAGCTGATCGCCCGCACCGACAAGGCCTTCATTGCGGCCGTGAACGGTCCGGCCGCCGGCGTGGGGCTGGCGTTCGCGCTGGCCTGCGACGTTCTGCTCCTGTCCGAAAGAGCACGGGTCGTGCCTGCCTTCGGGCGGATCGGCCTCGTCCCCGAGGTGGGGACGAGCTGGCTGCTGACGCGGCGGCTCGGCTATCAGCGAACGTTCGGGATGTTCGCGTCCGGGCGGCATCTGAGCGGGGCCGAGGCCTTCGACCAAGGGCTCGGCAACGAGCTCGTCGCGCACGGCGACCTGATGGACGCCGCGCGAGCGTGGTGCGAGCGGATCGAGCGGCTCCCGGATCACGTGCTCGAGATGAGCAAGCCGCTCCTGCGCCACACGGCCGACTTGACCTGGGAGCAGGCGATCGCGATGGAGGAGTTCGCCGAGCCGATGTGCTTCACCACCCAGGCGCATCGCGACGGCGTCGAGCAGCTGACCGCAGGACACTAAGTACGCTGCTCGCTCAGATGTTCAAGCGAGCAGTAGCAATCACCCCATTGGCGGCCGTCCTGCTCGCCGGCTGCGGGGGCGGGACGCACCGTCCGTCGCTCTCATCGCTCCCGCTGGTGCCGGGAGCCCATGTGCAGACGAAGGCGGACCGCTGCAATCAGGGATCCAACAGGTACTGCGCGATCGAGTTGGTTGTTGTCGGCCCGCGTTACCCCTCCTCTCGTGCGCTGGTGCTCGCCGAGCGCGATCGTCTGAAGGCGGAGGGCTGGATCGGGGCCAGCCCGTACACGGGCGTCGAGCTCGCCGATGAGTCGCCGCAGCACAAGGTTCGCGTGACCTACGCAACGGCCGTGGATGATCTCCAGGGCGTCGACGTCGGTTGGATCCGGCGCGCGTGGCCGATCGTCTCGGCCCTGGACGGATCCCTGTTCGACCGGACGTCGACGATGTCGGCACTGTTGGAAGTCGGCTCCCGGTAGGCAGGGCGGGCCGCTGGTGAGCGGTCGCCCCTCAAGGGACCCGCTCGAGCCGCAGGCGCCGATCCGCCCCCACCGCGACCGCCCCACGCCCCGCCAAGAGATCGCGCAGCTCGGATCCGACGAGCTGCTCGCGCCAGCCCGTGAGCGGGCGGACGGGCGGCTCGGGCTCCCCCCGCCGGGATGCACCCACGATCGCTTCGAGCTCGCCTCGGGACGCGATCAGCTCGTAGGCCAGCCCGGCCTCGAGCGCCCGGGCGCGGAGCAGAGCCTCGGCCAGCGCGATCAGCGGCGAGTCACTGAGGTCCGATCGCTCCCGGCCGCGTTCGCGTGGAATCGGGGGGTCCTGCAGTCCGCGCGCGACCGCCTCGAGGATCGCGTCGCCCCGGCGTTTGATGACCGACTGATGGACCCCACGGATCTGGGCGAGCCGGTCGAGCGATGCGGGATGTCGCTTCGCGGCCTCGACCAGGGCGGGATCGGCGAACACGGACCCCACCGGGCGGTCTTCGGCCGCTGCGGTGCGCTCGCGCCAGGCGGCCAGCTGCCGGGCGACGGCGCGAGAGCGAGGATCGAGCTGGCCGATCCGGGGGAGCCGCTCCCACACGGCCCACGGGTCGCGCTCCTCGGTCGCTGCCTCGAGTCGCCGGCACTCCTCACGCGCCCATTCGAGCCGCTCGGTCTCCGACAGCCGTCTGTGAATCTCGTCGGCGAGCTCGAGCAGGTGGACGACGTCCTCGGCGGCGTAGCTGAGCTGCTCGGCGGTCAATGGGCGGGCATCCCAGCGTGTGTAGGACGCGGTCTTCCCGACCCGGCGTCCGACGATCGACCCGAGCAGGTTGCCGTACCCGGCCTGCGCACTGGCCCCGACAAACCCCGCGGCGATCTGGGTGTCGAACACGTTCACGACCTCGGTCTCCCAGGCTCGCTTGAGGATCGCCACGTCCTGGCGGCCGGCGTGCAGCACGATCTCGACCGATGGATCGGCGAGTAGGGAGGCGAGTGGCTCCAGTTCCAGGTCCTCGCGCAGGGTGTCGATCAAGACGATCTGCGATCCGTCGGCGTCCTCGACGACCAGCTGTGCCAGGCACAGCAGCGGCCGATATCGGCCCTCGGACATGAACTCCGTGTCGATCCCGAATCGACCGGCCGCCGCCGCGCGTGCGGTCAGCGAAGCGATCTCGTCGGCGCTGGACAGAGTGGGGGTTGCCGACATCGATTCCAGCCTACCCAGGCAGAGTAAACCTAGTGGCCTGGTAGGATTTACGAGGATGATCTTCTCCTCCAAGGCCGAGTACGGCGTGCGGTTGATGGTCGAGCTGGGGCGTCAATCCCCGGAGCAGCCCACGAGCCTCAAGGCGATCGCGGACGCCGAAGGGCTGCCGCTCGCTTATCTCGAGCAGGTGGTCGCCCGGCTGCGCAAGGCGGGGCTTGTGATGAGTGCCCGTGGCGCACACGGCGGCTACTGGCTGGCCCGGCCGGCCGAGGAGATCGCGATGGACGACGTCGTGCAGGCGCTCGAAGGGGCGATCGCTCCGATGGAGTGCTTCGTGCACGACCACACCGAGCGCGTATTGTGCTCGCACGAGCCGGACGCCGGCCGCGGGTGCGCGACGAAGCTGCTCTGGATGCGCGTCCAGGGCGGAGTCATCCGCTCGCTGCAGACGACCACGCTGGCGGAGCTGGTCGAGTTCTCGCGCCGCCACGACGAGCGCCAGCCGGTGGTGGCCACGGCCGCTCTCGCCGAGGATGCCCCCTCGGTGCCGGCCGCCTGACAACGACAAGTACGAAAGCTGGAGATGGCAGACCTCGAAATTCGAAACCTTTACGTGCGCGCGGGTGAGAAGGAGATCCTGCGCGGATTGGACCTGAGCGTCGACAAGGGCCAGATTCACGCCCTGATGGGTCCCAACGGGTCCGGGAAGTCCACGCTTGCGAACGCGATCATGGGCCACCCTGGCCTCGAGGTCACGGACGGCCAGATCTTCTTCAAGGGTGAGGACATCACCGAGGCGGACCCGGATGAGCGCTCGCGGATGGGTCTGTTCATGGCCTTCCAGTACCCCATTGCCGTCCCGGGCGTGACGGTCACGAAGTACCTCCGCACGGTGCTCAACGCCCACCGCGACGCGAACGGCGAGGAGCCGATCGCGCTGAAGGACTTCCGCCAGACCGTGCAGCGCGCGATGGAGCTGACGAACGTCCCCAAGGAGTTCTCGAGCCGGTACTTGAACGAAGGCTTCTCCGGGGGGGAGAAAAAGCGGATGGAGATCCTCCAGCTGGCGCTGCAGCGGCCCGAGATGGCGATATTGGACGAGACCGACTCCGGACTTGACATCGATGCCCTGCGGGTCGTGGCCAACGGCGTCAACGCGGTCGCGGGCCCTGACATGGGCGTGCTGATCATCACCCACTACCAGCGCATCCTTCACCTGGTGCAGCCGAGCCACGTGCACGTGATGTACCGGGGCCGGATCGTGAAGGAGGGCGGTCCGGAGCTGGTCGGCGTGCTCGAGGACAAGGGCTACGGATGGATCGCCGAGGAGGTCGAGGCGGCGGCGTGACCGCGACCTCGACACCGCTCGCTGGCGTGGCCGAGCAGTTCCCCGTCCTGCGCCGCCAGATCGACGGCTACCCGATCACGTACCTGGACAGCGCGGCCACCTCGCAGACACCGCAGCCGGTGATCGACGCGATGACCAGGTACTACACCGAGTCGCGGGCCTCGATCCACCGGGGCGTCTATCCGCTGGCGGTCGAGGCCACGGATCTGTACGAGGGCGCCCGTCGAAGGATTGCCGACTGGCTCGGCTCGACGATCGAGGAGACGATCTTCACCTCAAACGTCACCGCGGCGATCAACCTCGTCGCGTACACGTGGGGCCGCCAGAACGTCAACCGCGGCGATCTCGTGGTGCTCACCGAGATGGAGCATCACTCGAACATCGTCCCCTGGCAGATCCTGTGCCAGGACCGGGAAGCCGAGCTTGCCTACGTCCCCGTGTCGGACGAAGGTCAGCTGGAGCTGCCGGCGCTCGATGCCCTGCTGGAACGGCAGCCCAAGCTGGTCGCGCTGGTGCACGTCTCGAACGTGCTCGGCACGATCAACCCGGTGGCCGACGTGGTCCGCAGGGCCCACGCCGCCGGCGCGGTCGTATTGATCGACGGCGCCCAGGCGGTCCCGCAGATGCCTGTCGACCTGAGAGCGATCGGAGCGGACTTCTACGCCTGGACTGGGCACAAGGCCTACGGGCCAACCGGCGTCGGCGTTCTCCACGGCAAGCGGGAGCTGCTCGAGGAGATGCCGCCGTTCATCGGCGGCGGTCACATGATTCGCACGGTGGCGGCCAACGAGTCGACCTGGACCGAGCTGCCGCACAAGTTCGAGGCCGGGACCTCGCAGATCGCCGAGGCGATCGGGCTGGGGGCCGCGGTCGATTGGATCCGGGCCCTCGGCCCGGAGCGGATTCGCGCGCACGAGGAGTCGCTGCTCGAGTACGCGCTGCCGAGGCTTGCGGAGATTCCCGGTCTGCAGATCAATGGGCCCGGCGACTCCCAAGAGCGCGGCGCGCTGATCTCATTCACGCTCGAGGGCGCCCACCCGCATGACGTGGGAGAGATCCTCGGTCGCACGGGTGTCTGCGTACGCGCCGGGCACCACTGCACCCAGCCGCTGATGCGGCGGCTCGGTGTGTCGGCAACCACCCGGGCCTCGTTCGCGGTCCACAACTCCACGCAGGACATCGACCGCCTGATCGACGGCCTCGGCCAGGTGCGCGACACGCTTCAGCTCGATTGAGCGGCGTGCCGCCGGTCAACCTCTACAGCGACACCCAGACCCGCCCGACGGACGGCATGCGGGCGGCGATCGCCGCCGCCGAGGTCGGCGACGAGCAGCGGGGCCGGGATCCCACCACGCGCAAGCTCGAGACCCGCGTCGCCGAGCTGCTGGGACACGAGGCGGCGGTGTTCCTGCCCAGCGGGACGATGTGCAACGAGATCGCGCTCCGGCTCCACATCCGCCCGGGCGGCGACGAGCTGATCCTCGACCGAACCGCGCATCCGGTCAACGCGGAAGCGGGAGGACCGGCGCAGCTCTCGGGCGCGATGATCCGCACGCTCGATGGCGAGGGCGGAATCTTCAGCGACGAGCAGCTCTCAGAGGCCATCCGTCCGCCCGGCAACAGGTACACGCCCCGGTCGCGGCTGGTCTCGGTGGAGCAGACGAGCAACCTCGGCGGTGGCCGCGTGTGGCCGCTCGAGACGATTCAAGCCGTGCTCCAGACCGCCCGCGGGCATGGCCTCAAAGCCCACATGGACGGCGCCCGGCTGCTGAACGCCGTGGTCGCGTCGGGGGTGCCGGCGCGCGACTACGCCCGCGGATTCGACACGGCCTGGATTGACTTCGCCAAGGGACTCGGCGCGCCGGTGGGCGCCGTGTTGGCGGGCTCAAGGCAGCTGATCGACGAGGCGTGGCGGTTCAAGCAGATGATCGGCGGCGCGTTCCGGCAGTCCGGCATCGTCGCGGCCGGGTGTCTGTATGCGCTCGACCATCACGTCGAGCGACTGGCCGAGGACCACGCCCACGCCCACCTGCTCGCCGAGCGCCTCGCCGAGCTGCCGGGCGTCAAGCTCGACCCCGCGCGGGTGGAGACGAACATCGTGATCTTCGAGGTGGACGACGCGCCGGGCGTCGTCGAGCGGCTGGCGGACCGTGTCGAGCTGCAGGTGGTCGATCCGCGCCACGTCCGGGCGGTCACGCATCTGGACGTCGGTCCGACCGAGATCGAGCGGGCGCTACAGGCGTTCGCGGCCGAGCTCGGCTGATTCAGGCGCCGCGCGCCGGGTCCCCTTCCGGGAGCACGTCACACGCCCAGTCGGCCCGCTTCCAGCCGGGGACCGGCGTCTCACGGTCCGCGTGCGGCACAAAACGCGACCGCTCGATCAGCTCCATCCGGTGGATGTAGCGCGGGCAATTCGGGAACACCTCTGTCGCGCGGACCCGGACGATGAACTGAGCACCTGGGTAGTCCGCGAGCAACGGATCATGCTCGTCGGTGCCTGCCGTGCCGTTGAGACGGAGGCGCGAAGGGACGGCGGAGACGAAGTCGATGAACAGCATGCCGACGTGGGGGTTGTCCAGCAGATTGCCCATCGACAGGAACATCCCGTTGCCGTCGTAGTTGGGAAACGCGACCGTGTGCTCGTCGCACACCCGCACGAAGCCGGGATCGCCGCCCTTGTAGGAGCACTGAGGCCGTCCGTCCGCGTCGGCCGTGGCGAGGAAGAACATATCCATGCGCTCGATGAACGCGCGATCGTCGGCGTCGATGATCGGGCGCGAGAGGAATTTCGCATCCAGTCGGTCGGCGAGGCGACGGGTGTCGAAGCGATCCTGAAGCTCCCGCGACCCGGCGTGGTAACGGGGTGTCACTCGATCGTCTCCAGCTCACGGCCGAGCACGTCGCCCCGGCTGTAGTGGCCGACCGAGTCGAACAACCGCTTCGCGTGCAGGCCGACGCGCAGATCACAGTCGGCCTCGACGATGCCTTCCGCGTCGTACAGGGGCCCCGCGATCACCTCGCCCGATGCGGGCTCGATCACGGCCGCCCCGCCGCGACCGTAGACATCCTTGCCCTCCGGCAACGGCACGGGGAAGTCGTCCGGGAACGCGGACGCCGGGATGTACTGGGGTACGGAGACGACGAACGCACCCGACTCGATCGCGATGTGGCGCATCGACGCCAACCACCCTTCGCTGTCATCTCCCGTCGGCGCCACCCAGATCTGGGGCCCGCCCTGGTACACGCGATAGCGCGCCAGCGGCATTCGGTTCTCCCAGCAGATGAGCCCGCCGACACGGGCATCGCCGAACTCGACGACGGCCAGATCGTCGCCGGCGCCAATCCCGTGGAACAGGCGTTCCTGGTGGGTCGGCATGAGCTTGCGGTGACGCGCCAACACACCCGAGGGGCCGATGTAGACGATCGTGTTGTAGAGCGTTCCCGGGCGCTCTGACTCGCGCTCGTTGACCCCGATCACGCAGAACAGCTCCCGCTGTTCGCAAACCCGAACGAGGCGGTCGAGCAGCAGGCCTGGGATGTCCACGGAGTTGGCCCACAGGCGCTCCCACAGCTCGTCCCAGCCGGCGAACGCTGCCGCGCCCCGGCTCCACGCGTTCGACGGGAACACCGGGATGAAGCACTCCGGTAGCACCGCAACCTGAACGCCACGGTCAGCGGCCTCGTGCAGCAGCCGCTCGGCCTTTTCCACGGTCCGCTCGGCATCGAGGATGACCGGCGTCGCCTGGATCGCGGCCACGCGGACGGTGGGGAAGGAGGTCACGCCCACAGCGTAAGTGCTCCCGTGTGCGGCCGCCACTCGAGAGCGGCCGCACGCGCAGAGTGACTAGTACTACGGCCGCGCCTCCAGCACGAGGTTGAACGGGGTCTCGGTGGCGCGCCGGAAGCGGGTGAACCCGCCTTCGGTCACGACATCCCGCAGCCGCCTCTCGCCGGCCTGGGCGCCGAGCGCGAGCCCGACCTCCTGGTCGCGCGAAGCGGGCGTGCATACGAGCGTCGAGGCGCCGTAGAACACCCGCCCGACCGGGTTGAGGTTGTCCTCCAGCCGATCGTTCGCGTACGGCTCGACGATCATCCACGTCCCGTCGGCGTCGAGCGTCTGGAGCACGTGCGCGGACGCGCCCACAGGATCGCCCATGTCGTGCAGGCAGTCGAACATCGCCACGAGGTCGTAGGAATCCCCCGGGTACTCCTTTGCCGGCGCGACCTCGAAGCTGACCCGCCCGTCCAGGCCCGCCCGGGACGCCCGCTCGCGCGCCTCCGAGATCGAGCCATCGTGGTAGTCGAATCCGACGAACTCCGACTTCGGGAACGCCTCCGCCATCAGAATCGTCGAGGCGCCGTGTCCACAGCCAACGTCGGCCACCAGCGCGCCCGACTCCAGCTTGGCCTGCACGCCGTCGAGCGACGGGATCCACGCGCTGATCAGGTTCGCGGCATACCCCGGGCGGAAGAACCGCTCGGTGCCCGCGAACAGGTCGTGGTGATGCTCGTGCCAGCCGACACCGTCGCCGGACTGGAAGGCACTCGTGATCTTCTCCTCGTCCTTGACGAGCGAGGTGGCGAGCTGGAAGGCGCCGGGCACGAACGCCGGGCTACCTTCCTGCGCGAGCGCCAGTGACTGCTCGGGGCTCAAGCAGAAGGCCCCGTCGGTGTACGTGACGTAGCCACCCGCGGCCTGATTGGAGAGCCATTCGCGAACGTACCGCGGATCGGTGCCGGTGCGTGCCGCGAGTTCTTCGGGCGTGACCGGTGAACCGTCGCCCATCGCCCGATAGAGCCCGAGCTTGTCGCCGATCACCACCAGCGCCGCGCTGAGCGCCGCGCCGAGGTCGCCGACGAAGCGGCCCATGAACTCGTCCAGCTTGGCCTCATCGATTGTCTGCTCTGTCGTCGCCATCACTTCTCGTCCCACACCTGGAGGATGGTCTGATCGGAGATCCGGCCGCCGTCGGTCCTGAACACGGTCGCGCAGGTGACGTTGGTGCCGTCCGGATACCTGCACGCGAGCGAGAACGCCGCGCCCGCGTCGTCCTGCACGGTGTGTTGCACCTTGTGGGTCATGTCGCGCCCGTAGGTGTCCTCCAGCCACTCCCCGATCTCATCGCGGGTGTTCAGAACCCGTGGCGAGCCGGGCTGCGTGATCTTGTCGACGATCGTGACGGTCGCGCCCGGCCCGTACATCGTCAGCTGCGTCGCCGCGTCACGCTCCTCGACGGCCCGCGTGTAGCGGTCCATGTCGAATGCGGTTGTGGTGCTCATGGCTTGCTCCTTTGTTTGGTCGTGGTTGCCATGCGCAGCGGAGCTTCCAGCGCGTCCGTCACGGCGCCGTCAATTCGCCGTCAAACGGCGGTACGCTTTCCCACACAAGTGCTGCATGCACGTTTGCTAGGGGCGCTCGAAGTCGAGCAGAACGGGACCGCGATCGAATCGCAGGCTTCACAGCGTCCGTGGGCGCTGTTCGCGTATCTGGCCCTCGCGCCGGGTGCCGTCTCCCGTACCGAGCTGGCCAACACGTTCTGGCCGGATGTGCTCGACCAAAGCGCACGCGCGAGCCTCCGCAGCGCTCTCTGGGCGCTCCGCCGCGGGATCGGCGACGCGCTGGTTGTGGACGGCGAGCGCGTGCGGCTCGAGGACGCCTGGATCGACTTCCGCGAGTTCGAGCGGCTCGGCGAGGACGACCCGGAAGGTGCGCTGGAGCTCTGTCGCGGGGAGCTGCTCGAGGGGCTCCAGGACGACTGGGCGCTCGCCGCCCGGGAGCGCCACACCGCGCGCGTGATCGAGCTGCTGGAGGTGCTCGCGGCCGACAGCGAAGATCCCGGTCGGGCGATCGAGTTGACCAAGCGGCAGGCCGAGCACGATCCGTTCGACGAAGCGGTTCATCGCCGGCTGATCACGCGCCTCGATGCCGCCGGCGATCGCGCGGCAGCGCTGCGGGTATACCGGACGTTCTCAGGCCGGCTGCGGCGAGAGCTCGGGGTGGTGCCGTCGCCCGCGACGCGCGAGCTGGCCGAGTCACTGCGCGCCGAGCCGGGCGGTGGCGAACCGCTGCGCCCGACGCCGCAGTTCCCTGGCCTCCTTCCGCTCGTCGGTCGCGAGCGCGAGCTCTCGGCGCTCGTGGACGCGTGGCAGGCCGCTGTTCGGGGCCAGGGCGGAGTGGTCGTCCTTCGTGGAGAGGCCGGAATCGGCAAGACCCGCCTCGCGACCGAGGCGCGCCTCTTCGCGAGCGCCTCGGGCGCCAACACGGCGGCCTGCGCCGCGCTCGACCTCGGCGGGAGCGCCCCGTTCAGCTTGTGGGCCGAGCTGATCCGGGAGCTGCTGCCGACGCTACCGGCGCCTCCGGCCGATGCGGGGTGGCCCGACGACCTGTCGGCCCTGGTCGCCGAGCTGCCGGCGCACTTCGGACGCAGCGAAACCCCTCCCGCCGCCGTTGCGCCCGATCTCCAGCGCACGCGACTGTTCGAGGCCGTCGTCTCGCTGTTGGGCTGGGCCGCGAGCGAGAGACCGCTCCTGCTGCTGCTCGAGGACGCGCATGACGCCGATGCGCCGAGCCTCGAGCTCGCGGGCTACGCCGCCCGGCGCGTGGCCGCTTTGCGCGCGATGTTGGTGATCACCCGTCGCGAGCTGCCCGACAGTCCCGGTGCGGATCGTCTCGAGCACGCGCTGCGCTCGCGCGGGCTGCTCAGGCATGAGCTGGAGCTCGGACCGCTTCCGTCCGAGGCGGTGGCTGAACTCGCCCGCAGCGCGGCGCGACTGGGGAAGAATGACGTCGAGCGGGTGGTGCAGAGCGCGGAGGGAAACGCCCTGCTGGCGGTCGAGACCGCGCGCGCGCTGCGTGAGCAGGTTGCGCCGAGCCTGCGGGGATCGGTGCGGGCCACGCTCGCGCCGCTGTCCGGCGAGGTGCGGAAGCTGGTCGAGATCGCGGCGGTCGCCTCGCGGCCGATCGAGCTATCCGAGGTGGATCAGCTCGGCCTGCACGAGGCAGCGGCCGATGCGCTTCAGACCGGGTTGCTTCAGAGCAGCGAGGCACGGATCGCCTTCCGTCACGCGCTGCTGCGCGAAGCGGCCTACGAGGAGATCGCCGAACCCAGACGGCGGACGCTCCACCGGGAGTGGGCCAGGGCGCTTCCCACGGGCGCCGAGGCGACGCGCCACCTGCGGCTCGCCGGGGCCGACCGCGAAGCCGTCCCGCACCTGCTGCGAGCGGCGGCTGACGCGCGCCAGGTCGCGGCGCTCACCCAGGCCGCCTCCTACCTCGAGGAGGCGCTCTCGATCTCGCCGGACAGCCCAGAGGTATGGCTCGACTTGGGCGGGATCGAAGCCTGGCGTGGGCGACGGGAGGCTTCCGAGCAGGCGTTCCAGAGGGGAATCGGGCTGCTCGAGGCGAGCGACCCGCTGACGCGCGCCCGCGCGTGGCTCAAACGCGGGCGTGCCTATCACGGGCCGCTGTGCGTTCCGGCGATCGTGCTCGAAACGTCGCGTCGCGCCATGCTGCTCCTCGACGGAGTCGATGCGGACGAGGAGCGCAGCGAAGCGCTCGCCGCGTGTGCTTGGGCCGAGGCGGTGGCGGGCAGCGTGGAGGAAGCGGAGCGGCTGCTGGCAGAGCTCAGCAAAAGCGGCGACCACGCCGATGACCTGCGTCGGATCTACGACACGGGCCACGCCCGCGCGCACGTGCTCATGCGCCGGGGAAGGTTCACGGAGTCCTATGGGCCCTTCATCGCATCCGGGCAGGCCGCCGTCCGCGCCGGCAGGCCCGATCTGGCTTATGGCTGTTGGGCGAACGCTGCCGGCGCCGCGGCCGCTGCGGGCGACCCCGGGCGCGCGCTCGAGTTCCTCGAGCGCGGCATGGATGCGGTCGCCGGTCATGGCCTGCAGAGCATCGAGATCCAGCTGCTTGCGGCGCGGTCGTTCGTGCTGCGGGGGATGGGAGACTTGGATGAGGCACAGGCCGCAGGCGACCGAGAACGCGCGCTCGCCGAGCAGCTGGACCACCCCGAGCTGCGCGCGATGGCGAATCACGACTGCGGCATGGTCGCGCTCGAGAGCGGCCGTTTTGAGCAGGCCGCCGAGCTGCTTGCCGCCGCGCTCGTCGACGGCGCGCGGATCAGCCGGCCACTCACGCGCCTCGCCCTCGCCGAGGCGCTCGCGCGCTGCGGCGAGCCCGACGCGGCAGCCGAGCAGGTCCGGGCCACCGTGCTCGAACCGGTCCGACCCAGCGATTTTCCTGACTCGCTCGTCCCGCGGCTGGCCCGAGTCCAGGGCCTGATCGCGCTCGCCCGCAGAGACAGGGCGGAGGCCCAGCGGCGGCTCGAGGAGGCGATCGCGGGCTGGGAGCGGCTGGTCGAGCGGGCCGTCAAGGCCGAAACGATCTCGTCCGTGCTCGCCGACCTGGGCCGGCCGGTCGTTGGTCTCGTTGAACCCGAGCGCGAGCTGGCCCGCGCGCGCGCCGACCTTGCAGCGACTACGAAGGGAGCACTCGATGCCGTCGTTCACTGACACAACGACCTCAGATGCGACGCCCGAGGAGGTCTGGAAGCTGTTGTACGACCCTTCCCGGTTCCCCGATTGGTGGGCCGGCATCGAGACCGTCGATGTCACCGGTGACGGCGAGTGCACGATGTACCCCGACGGCTATCCGGACTTCCCGATGGCCCAGCTGCTCGACACGCGGCAGGACGAGCAGCGGGTGACGGTCTCCTGCCTGGTGTCCGACCTGCGGTTCGAGTGGCGCCTCGAGCCCGTGCAGGAGGGGACGCGGATCACCGTGGACGTCGAGATCCCCGAGGCGGAGGCGAGCCGGCTCGAGACCCAGCAAGAGGTGATCAGCGACTCGATGCGCCGGCTGGCCGAGCTGGCCGGTCAGTCAACCGCCCGGCGGTAGAAGCCCGCGGGTCGGTGGTGCCAAGCCGTCCCGTCGCTAGCCTTGACTAAAGCGATGGACGACGCCCTCTACCGCGAGAACATCCTCGAGCACTACAAGCGCCCGCAGAACTTCAGCCCACCGGCGCCGGAGCTCGAACGGGTGGATCTCGAGTTCCACGACCTGAACCCGCTGTGCGGCGATGAGCTGACGGTTCAGCTCGATGGTCGATCCCGAGGAGCGGATCGAGGACGTGCGCTTCCAGGGCCACGGCTGCGCGATCTCCCAGGCCGCCGCCTCGATGGCCTCCGAGGAGGTCAAGGGGATGAAGGTCGAGGAGCTCCTCGCACTGGATCGCGCGTTCGTTCTGGAGCTGCTGGGGATCGACATCTCCGCGACGCGGATGAAGTGCGCGCTGCTGTCGCTGAAGGTGCTCAAGAGCGCCTCGCTCGGCCATGCGGCCGCCTGGGAGCCCGAGACGCCGGAATCGAACGGCCGCGTCGGGCCGGACGGGATCTAGAGCCGGATCGTCCTCGTCACGGAGTTGCAGCCGGGGCGTGACGCGCTCACCTTGTAGCGGTGCCTGCGCCTGACGATGAAGGTCACGTTGCCGTTGCTGTTGGTCAGCTTCGCATGCCCCGCGAGCCGCACGGTGACGCCCGGAACGGGCTCGAGGCTGTATCCCTCGAGCGCGTTCACGTGAATACGCACCACCCGCCGCCGCACGCGGGAGGCGATTCTCAGCGTCGGCGCCTGCGGACCGGCGCAGGCAGCGAACACGTAACAGACGAGCGAGGGCTCGGATGTCAGCTCCGGCGCCCCGCTGGTCACCGTGGCCGTGCTCCCGACGGTCACGCTCGCGAGTGTCGGTCTGGGCGTCGAGGATCTGCTCCAGCGTGTTGGGATCTGCGAAGTTCACGCCCGGCATCAGCGTCTGTGAGCAGACCGAATTCGGGATCCTGGCCGGGTTTGCCGGACCGGGATGCGTGAGCGCGTCGACCGCCAGCGCGTACGCGACCGGGTCGACGGTCCCGACGGTCAGGTGCTCGTAGACGTCGCTCGGGCAGATGTCCTGCGTAGCGACGTTGGTGATCTCCCCGCCGCCGGTGTGGAGCGCCGCGCTGGCGTTCGGCCCGGAGTTCGGCTGCACGACCTCGTCGGTGTGGGTGTAGATCTCGGTGTAGGAGATCCCGGGGAACGTCTCCGCGTCGCTGTTGAGCGCCTTGATGAAGTTCGAGTCGTAACCCTGCTGCCAGTCCGCCGCCGGACAGCCGGCGGCACAGAGGGCGGGGGAGAGGACCGTGGTGCCGTGGTTAGAGCCCGAGAATCCGATCACGTCGTCGACCATCGAGCGCGTGTCCGGCCAGAAGCGCAGCGGCCAGCGCATCGACATCCCGCCCTGGCTGTGACCCATGACCGCGATCTTGCGGTGGGCCATCGCGTACACCGTGCGGATCGCGTAGACGAGGTACTCGCCCGAGGTCTCGATGTTGTTCAGCGTGTGGTTGGGCGCCGTGTAGGCGCACCAGGGAATGCCGAGCTTGTCGAGCGCCGGCTCCCAGTTCCACGAGTAGTTCTCCTCCGGCGTGACGCCGGTTGCCGGGTTCAGCAGCACCGGCTCCACCGCCGCGTTACGGACGCTGGGCTCGCAGTAGAGCGACGCGCGCAGCGCCGCTTGCGGGACGCTCAGCGGTGGGCCGGGCTGGTTCAGGGGCGCGTATGGAGCCGCGTTGGCCGCGGCCGGCGCCAGACCCACGAACGCCGCGCTCCCGAGGAGCGCCGCGCTCAGGCGGAGGGCGCGCCCGCACCCTGCAAGCCAGCGAGACTGCGCCGTTCTCTCCGCCACGCCTGGACCCTATCGGCCAGAGTGGCGGTACGCGCCGGTACCAGTCCCTTCGCGTGCTGGCGCATCAGCGCGACGATCGCGGCGGTGGGGAAGAACGGGTCGGCGATCGCGGTGCCGTCGGCAAGCGAGAGCGCGACACGCAGCTCGCCGTCGATCTCCGCCACCAGCAGCGGCGAGCGCGGAGGAG
This sequence comes from uncultured Actinomycetes bacterium, assembly GCA_963822725.1. Classification (GTDB taxonomy): domain Bacteria; phylum Actinomycetota; class Thermoleophilia; order Solirubrobacterales; family Solirubrobacteraceae; genus Palsa-465. The sequence continues at coordinate 327,429 of CAWGIR010000002.1, read as the reverse complement.
CGTCGGCGCTGTCCAGGTCGGCGAGGCGGCGGACTGCCAGGTGGTCGTCGGCATAGGCGGGGCGAATGGTGATGGCGGCTGTGCTCATGGCGTTGATGCTGGACTGAGATATGGGCTTTGACATCGGGAGAAAGGTGCTGGTTTGGGGGGCGGAGGCCTTACTCATGCGGATCAATGTGACGCCTCGTGGATATAAATGCAAATAGGGGTTTGCTGGACGTGGTATAACCTTAGGTAATGCTTGATAGCCGCCGCCTCCGTGTCCTCGTAGAGGTCGCCCGGCACGGATCGTTCTCCGGCTGCCGCCGAGTCGCTCGGCTACACCCAGCCGGCGATCTCGCGCCAGATCGCGACGCTCGAGGCCGAGGTGGGCACGACGCTCGTTCGGCGTGTGCCGAAGGGCGCGGTTCTGACCGACGCCGGGCAGCTGCTGGTCGACCGCGCGGAGGCCATCCTCGCCCGGCTTGACGACGTCGAGACCGAACTGCGTGCCCTCGCCGGGCTCGAGGGCGGACGGCTGCGGATGTCGACGTTCGCCTCGGCGGCTTCCTCGATCGTCCCGCTCGCGATCGCGCTGTTCCGGGAGCGCCATCCCGCGGTCGAGCTGCACGATCGCGATGGCCGACCCGATCGACTCGCTCCCCCGGCTGCGCGCCGGCGAGCTCGATCTGGCGCTCTCGCACGACGCGGTGGGAGATCCGCGCGCCGACCGCGGCGCGGTCGACCGCGGACTCGCTCCCCGGGATCGAGTTCGTGCATCTGTTCGACGACCCGATGTATGTGGCGATGCCCGCCGGCCACCGTCTCGCCGACGCCCCGACGCTCGAGCTGCGCGATTTCGCCGACCGAGCCCTGGATGCTCGCCACGACCGCCACCTGCCCAGACTCGAGGCTGTTCCTCCGCGCTTGCCATGCCGCCGGCTTCGAGCCCCAGATCGCCTTCCAGAACGACGACTACCCCGCGATCCTCGGCTTCGTGGCCGCTGGGGTGGGTGTCGCGCTGATCCCCGACATGGTGGCCCGCGGAGTACGCGACGACGTCGCCGTCCGCGAGCTCGACCCTGCGCCCCCCGCGCGGCCGATCCTGGCCGCGCTGGCTTCGGGCTACCGCTCGGCAGCCGTGGAGGCGATGCTGGATGTGCTCGGGGAGGTCAGCGAGGAGTGGGTCGGGGCCGTGCCGGGGATTCGGGCAGCGGCGTAGCCGCGTCAGCCCGGCGGCCCCCGGCCGTCCCGGCCATCGATGTCCAAGCGCCCGCCCCCCGCTATGATTCCCAGAGGAAATCCGATCACTCCGCTAGGACTTAGAACCAGGTGCCACAAGTCATCGAAGTTTGTTCCCTCGAGCAGCTCAAGCCGGGCGAGATGCGCCTGGTCGAGTGGGAGGATCTCGAGATCGGCGTGTTCAACTGCGCCGGCGCGGTGTATGCGATCGAGGATCGCTGCTCGCATGACAACGGCACGCTGGTGGAGGGCGAGCTGGACCAGGAGGACTGCACGATCGAGTGCCCCCGCCACGGCTCGCGGTTCGACCTCAAGACCGGAAAGCCCCTGACCCTGCCCGCGTATGTTCCGGTGGACACGTTCCCGGTGATCATCGACGACCAGACCATCAAGCTGGAGGTGGAGTAGTGGCTACTCCCGAGACCGTTCCCCCGCAGACGCCAGTGCTGACCGAGAACGAGAAGCTCGGTCTGATCAACGCCGACTACACCGAGCGCTACGGCTTCCACGACGCCGAGAACTACCTCTACAAGGCCCCCAAGGGCCTGAACCGCGAGATCGTCGAGAAGATCTCGGAGTTCAAGTCAGAGCCGCAGTGGATGCGCGACTTCCGCCTGAAGGCGCTCGACCACTTCCTGGCCCGCCCGCAGCCGACCTGGGGCTCGCCGATGCTGGCCGAGGTCGACTACGACAACATCCACTACTTCGTGCGCGCGTCCGAGCGTGCCGAGCGCTCGTGGGATGACGTCCCCGAGGACGTCAAGAACACCTTCGATCGGCTCGGGATCCCGGAGGCCGAGCGGAAGTTCCTCTCCGGCGTCGGCGCCCAGTACGAGTCCGAGGTCGTCTACCACCAGGTTCGCGAGGACCTCGAGAAGCAGGGCGTGATCTTCAAGGACATGGACTCGGGCCTGCGCGAGCACGAGGACCTCGTGCGCGAGTACTTCGCCACGATCATCCCGCCCAACGACAACAAGCTCGCGGCGCTGAACTCCGCGGTGTGGTCGGGCGGCTCGTTCGTGTACGTGCCGCCCGGCGTTCACGTCGAGATGCCGCTCCAGGCCTACTTCCGGATCAACACCGAGTCGATGGGGCAGTTCGAGCGGACGCTGATCATCGCCGACGAGGGCTCGTACGTGCACTACGTCGAGGGCTGTACCGCGCCCACCTACAGCGAGTCATCGCTTCACTCCGCGGTCGTCGAGCTGATCGCAAAGCCCGGCGCCCGCATCCGCTACACGACGGTCCAGAACTGGTCGACCAACGTCTTCAACCTGGTCACCAAGCGGGCGGTCGCGCAGCAGGATGCGACCGTCGAGTGGGTCGACTGCAACCTCGGCTCTCGCTTGACGATGAAGTACCCGAGCGTCTACCTGATGGGCGAGCGGGCCCACGGCGAGGTCCTCTCGATCGCGTTCGCGGGCAAGGGCCAGCACCAGGACGCGGGCGCCAAGATCATCCATGCCGCCCCCAACACGACCTCGAACATCTTCGCCAAGTCGATCTCCAAGGACGGCGGGCGCGGGTCCTACCGCGGCCTGCTCGAGGTCGCCAAGGGCGCGCACGGCGCCCGCTCGAAGGTCGTCTGCGATGCGCTGCTGCTCGACGAGCATTCGCGCTCTGATACCTACCCCACGATCCGGATCGGCGAGGACGACGTCGACGTCGGCCACGAGGCGACCGTCTCCAAGGTCGGCGAGGACCAGCTCTTCTACCTGCGCTCCCACGGCATCCCCGAGGAGGAGGCCTCGAAGCTGATCGTCAACGGCTTCATCGAGCCGATCACCAAGGAGCTCCCGATGGAGTACGCCGTCGAGATGAACCGGCTGATCGAGCTCCAGATGGAGGGCTCGATTGGCTAGCGCGGGCTCTCTGGCGGATCGCCGGGAGCAAGCCGCAGCGTTGGCAGAGACTCTCGAGCTCCCGCAGTTCAAGGGTCGTCCGGGCTGGGAGTTCACGGACCTGACTGGCCTCGACCTGAACGCTTACGCGCAGGCCCCTGCGAGTGGGAACGGCGCCAAGCCGGAGCTTCTGTTCGACCTGCCCCAGGACGCCGAGCTCCCGGAAGGCGTGATCGTCTCGACGATCGCCCAGGCGGCCCAAGAGCACCCGGAGCTGATCGAGCGTCACCTCGGCAGCGTCGTGAGCGACGACTCGGATCTGTTCAAGGTCCGCAACGACGCGGCCCTTGAAGATGGATGCGTTCGTGTATGTGCCGAAGGACGTCCACGTCGAGCAGCCGATCCTCTTGACCGCGATCCAGGCCGACCCCGGCACCGAGCTCGCGCGCCACACGCTGATCGTCCTCGACGAAGGCGCCCAGGCCGAGGTCTGGGAGCAGCAGCTCTCCGCCACCGCCGATCTCGACGCGGTCTTCAACACTGTCGTCGAGCTGAGCGTCGGCGACAACGCCCATCTGCAGATTCGTCTGTGGGCAATCGCTGTCGGAGTCGCAGCTGGATCTTCGGCACCCACCGCGCCGAGGTCGGCCGCGACGCGTCGCTCGACTGGGTCGCGCTCGGGTTCGGATCCGCCAAGGGCCGCGTCCGGATGGAGACCCGCCTGAACGGAGAGGGCGCCGACGCACGGGTCACCGGCGCCTACGCCAGCCGCGGCCGCCAGCACATCGACTTCGACACGACCCAGGAGCACGCGGCGCCGAACACGACCTCAGACCTCGCCTTCCGGGGCGTCCTCCAGGGCCGCTCGACGGCGGTCTGGAAGGGCAACATCATCGTCGACCCGGGCGCGCAGAAGACGGACGCGTTCCAGGAGTCGCGCAACCTGCTGATCTCAAAGCGTGCCCACGCGGACGCGATCCCCGGCCTCGAGATCCAGGCCAACGACGTCCGCTGCACGCACGCCGCCGCTGTCGCCCAGGTCGACGCCGAGCAGCTCTTCTACCTGCGCTCCCACGGTCTCCCCGAGGCGCAGGCCAAGCGGCTCGTGATCGAGGGCTTCCTCTCGGCGCTGGTGGAGCGCTTCGAGCACGGGCCGGTGCGCGAGCTGCTGGCGGACGCGCTCGAGCGGCGCCTGAACGCCGTCCTCGAGGGCTAATCCGGCTCGTCGGCGGGCGGCGCGGCGATCTCCGTCGGCCCGACCGCGGCGAAGCCGACGACCACGAACGCAAGCAGGAACGCGACGCCGAACGCATGCTCGAGCTCGCCCTCGGCGATCGTCAGCAGGCCGACCCCCGCGATCAGGCATCCAGCCGCGGCTCGCCCCAGCAAGCCGGCGGCCGAGGCCCGGACCACGCTCGCGGCGGACCGGGTGACGTCCGCTCCCGAGCCGCCGGGATCGAACTGCCCCCGCAGCAGCAGCCGGAACAGCAGGGCCAGGGACGGGAACAGGATCGCGCCGCCCGCCAGCACCGCCACGATCACCAACACGAGCGTGTCGTGCGGTGCGGCCGCGCGCTGAATCGTCAAGCCGGGCAGGATCGTCGGCTTCTGAGCCAGCGCCCAGCCGGCGAGGATCGCTGTCACCGCCAACGCCGCCGTATAGCGGGCGGGCTCGTACCGACGCACGAGGACCAGCCCCAGCGTCAGAACCCCGGCTGCCACCGACACGATCAACGCCGGCAGCCCGGAGCCGTCGACCAGACCGTGGTAGAGCGGATGGGCGTCGGAGTGAAGGACGATCAGTCCCGCGATCGCGAGCATGCCGGCGAGGGCGCCCGCCGCCAGGGCACGGATGCGGAACGCGTCCTCGAACTCGCGCTCGCGGAGCCGCACGGCATCGGCTGACAGGTACACGGCCGCCAGATATCCGGAGCTCACGACCGCAAGCGCCCCGATCAGGATCGACACCGGTCCGGTCCAGCTCGAGAACAGGTGCCCGGCGGCGTTGCCGACCGGCACGCGCCGAGCCGCGATGCCCCCGACCGCCGCGCCTAACGCGAACGGCGTCAGCAGCGAAGCGATCGCGAACAGCGCGTCGATCCGCCGGAGCTCCGACGACGATCCCGCGCCCGAGCGCAGGGCGTATGCGGCACCGCGCAGGATGATCCCGATCGCCGCCAGGAACAAGGGAACGGACAGCGTGGACGCGATCGAGCCGAACGCCGCCGGGTAGGCCGTCCAGAACACGGTCAGCACGAAGATCAGCCACACGTGGTTGGCTTCCCAGACGGGCGCCATCGAGTGGTGGGCGTGCTCCCGCAGCCGCTCCGCGCGTTCGCCCCGGCCGGACAGCAGCTGCCAGATCCCGGCGCCGAAGTCCGCGCCCCCGAGCACGACGTACAGCGCCAGCCCGGCAAGCACGAACACGATCGGCACGTCGTAGAGGTGCACGGCTCACCCACCGCCCGCCGGGGCACCGGCGATCTCGAGCGGCGCGCGCGCCAGGCGCATGAGAATCCAGGCCACGGCCGCGGCGACACCCACGTAGACCAGCGCCAGCGCCCCGTAACCGACCGGTAACCCGCCGGCGCCGGTGACCGCCTGCGAGCTGAGCATCACCTTGTACACAACCCATGGCTGGCGGCCGACCTCGGTCGTGACCCAGCCGGCGATCAGCGCCACCACCGACGCGGGACCGGCCACGGCCACCGCCAGATAGAACCAGCGCGCCTCCGGAAGCCGTTTTCGCCGCACGCGAACCACGAGGAACGCGATTCCCAGCAGCGCCATCAGCGTGCCGATCCCGACCATGATCTGGAACGAGACCCGGACGACGTTGACGGGCGGGCGCTGCGACGGCGGGACCGTGTCCAGCCCCTGCACGCGGGCGTTCCAGCTGTGGAACCCGAGCAGCGAGAGCAGGTGGGGGATCCGGATCCCGTACTTGACCTCGCCCGAGGTGTACCAGCCGAGGATGTGCTCCGGCGCCCCGCGCGTCGTCCGGTAAAGGCCCTCGAGCGCGGCCAGCTTGACCGGCTGGGATCTGGCCACGTCTCGGCCCACCCAATCGCCGACCAGCACCTGCACGGGGGAGGCCAGCGCCGCAATCGTGAGCGGAATCGCCAGCGCGGTCCGCTCGTAGCGGCCCCACCGACCGCGCAGCCGCTGGAGCGCATAGGCGCCGGCCACCAGGAACCCGACCACGATGTAGCCCGCCAGGTACATGTGGACCAGCTCGTTCCACAGAAACGTGTTGCCGAACAGCGCCGCGAGCGGATGGACGTCGGTGGCCTTGCCGCCGCGCAGCCGAAAGCCGGAGGGATGCTGCATCCACGCGTTCACCGAGATCACCATCAGCGATCCCGTAAAGCCGGCGATCGCCACCGGGATTCCGCTCAGGAAATGCCGATGCCCGGACAGGCGGCCCCACCCGTAGACGTAGATCCCGATGAAGATCGCCTCCATGAAGAAGGAGAACCCCTCGATCGCGAACCCCAGGCCGAACACCGATCCGAACGTGGCCGTGAAGTTCGGCCACAGGAGCCCCATCTCGAAGCTGAGGATCGTGCCCGTGATCACCCCGACGGCGAACAACGCCACCATCACCTTGCTCCAACGCCGGGCCAGCGTCAGGTAGAGCGGGTCGCCGGTACGCAGGTAGCGCCACTCGACGAACAGGACCATCGCCGGAAAGGCGATCCCGAAGCACACCAGCGGAATGTGGACCGCGAACGACAGCGCCTGCATCTGCCTCGCCTCCAGCAGATAGCGCTGATGGACCGGGGCCAGCGCCAGGGCAGCGACCACCCCGCGATCCTACCCGGGGAGCCCCGGGAGCCCCCGATCGGAGAACCCGAGCTACCCTGAATCGCTTCACATGGTTGCCCTCAGTCGCTGGTGCATAGCCCACCGCCGGTGGGTGGTGGTGGGGTGGATCGCGATCGCGGTTGCCACCACCGTGATCGCCTCCGCGGTCGGCCGGCACTACGCCAACAACTTCACCCTGCCGGGCACAGAGGCCCAGAAGGTGACCGACCTGCTCACGAAGGAGTTCCCCGCCCAGAGCGGCGATCGGGACACGATCGTCTTCCACAACTCGCGGGGCACGATCGAGGCGCCGGCGGTCAGGAGCGCGATCGTGCCGCTGCTCGCGAAGGTCAGCACGATGCCGCACGTCGTCGGCGTCGTCAGCCCTTACTCAGCGGCAGGCGCCCTCGAGGTCTCAAAGGACGGTCACACGGCGTTCGCGACGATCAACTACACCAAGCGCGCGAACCTCCTGCCGGATAAGACGGGCAAGCCGGTCCTGGACGCGATCAACAAGATCAAGGTCCCCGGGCTGCAGATCGCCGCCGGGGGGCAGGTGATCGAGCAGGCCGAGGGCTTCAGCATCGGGCCCGCCACGTTCGTCGGGGTGATCGCCGCGCTGGTGATCCTGCTGCTGACGTTCGGATCACTGATCGCGGCGGGGATGCCGCTGATCACCGCGGCGCTCGGCTTGGTCACCGGGATCGCGCTCGTCGGGCCTGGCGACCCACATCACCAGCATGTCCAACGTCTCGCCGGAGCTCGCGGTCATGATCGGCCTCGGGGTCGGCGTCGACTACGCGTTGTTCATCGTCACCCGTTTCAAGGAGAACTATGGGCGGCTCGGGAACGTCGATCAGGCGATCACGCAGGCGATGGACACCTCCGGCCGGGCTGTACTGCTCGCGGGCGCGACCGTGATCATCGCGCTGCTGGGGATGTTCTCGACCGGCGTCAGCTTCATGTACGGGCTGTCGATCGCCTCGGTGGTCGCCGTGCTGCTGGTCCTGCTCGCGTCGCTCACGGTGCTGCCCGCGCTGCTCTCGCGCTTCGGGGAGAAGATCGCCCGCCCGAGCCGGGCCGCCCGCCGTCGGGCTGCCCGCGGCGCGGTCCCGCGGGAGTCGGCGTGGCGGCGCTGGAGCCTCACCGTCCAGTCGCGTCCCTGGCCGCTGGCGATCGCGTCCCTGCTCGTGATGGTGGTCTTCCTGCTTCCGACATTCGCACTCCGGCTCGATAACAGCGATGCCGGCAACGACCCGACGAACACCAGCAGCCACCACGCCTTCAACCTCCTCTCGCAGGGCTTCGGCCCGGGATTCAACGGCCCGCTGCAGATCGCGGTCGAGCAGCCCAACCAGGCGGCGCTCACGACGATCGCCGCGGCTGTGGCCCGCACCCCGGATGTGGTCACGGTCACGCCGCCGCGGACCGCGCCCTCGGGCAAGGTCGCCGTCATTCAGGCGTACCCCGGCTCGGCGCCCCAGGACCAGGCGACCACCGATCTCGTCCACCGATTGCGAGACACGGTGCTGCCGCCGCTCAAGCGGAGGCTCGGCGTGAACGCGCTGGTCGGCGGCTTCACCGCGGGATCGATCGACTTCTCGAACGTGCTCTCGGGCAAGCTGCCGCTGTTCATCGCCGTCGTGGTCGTGCTCTCGGCGCTGCTGCTGTTCGTGATCTTCCGCTCGATCGTGATCCCGATCCAGGCCGCGATCATGAACCTGCTCAGCATCGGCGGCGCGCTCGGCGTCACCACGGCGGTGTTCCAATGGGGCTGGCTCTCGGGCCTGTTCGGGCTCTCGAAAGGCCCTGTCGAGCCGTGGGTTCCGGTGCTGATGTTCGCGGTCGTGTTCGGGCTCTCGATGGACTACGAGGTGTTCCTGATCTCCCGCGTCCGGGAGGAGTGGGTCAGGCACCGCGATCCCGGTCAGGCGGTCGCCGACGGGATCGCGTTCACGGGACGGGTGATCAGCGCGGCCGCCGCGATCATGATCTGCGTGTTCCTATCGTTCCTGCTCGGGGACGAGCGCTCGGTCAAGGAGTTCGGCTTCGGCCTGGCCGCCGCCGTGTTCCTCGATGCGCTGGTCGTCCGCTGCGTGCTGCTGCCCGCCGTGCTCGAGCTGCTCGGAGGCCTCACCTGGCGGCTGCCCGGGTCGCTGGACCTGCGGTTGCCGCAGATCAACATCGAGGGGAGCGCGGCGGCCGAGGCCGAGTCGGCGCCTTAGCCGCCCGGCACCGCCACTAACCGCTCAGGTAGGCCTCGACCGCGGCCGCCTCGCGCTCGAGCGCCGCGCGGGTCGCACGGCTCGGCTGCACCCAGAGGCTCAGCTCCACCCGGCCGCCCGGCAGCGCCCAGGTCCCGACCGCCCGTCCGCGGACCAGGACGATCGGCTTGAAGATCCCGTTGACGGTGACGACGCCCGTCCGGTCGCCGAGCACGAACTCGCGTGAGCGCCAGCCGCACAGCAGCGGCTCATAGGGGCCGAGCAGGCGAGGCTTCGGCAGCGGCGCCGGACCTGGGCGGCGCCGCAGGTCGAGCAGTCCGTCCGGACGACGATCGAGCTCGGCGGCGATCGCCTGAAGCCCGGCCCGCGCGTCGCGCAGCGGGATCTGCGCCCACCTGGCCAGATCGCGCTCGTCGGCGGGGCCGTGGGCTGCCAGGTAGCGCCGTGCCAGCTCCGCCAGTGCCCTGTCGCGGTCGACCTTGGGCCGTTCCCCGAGCCAGTCGGCGACCAGCACGAATGCGTGATCCGAGGGGCCTTTAATGGGGCCTCGCACGATCAGGCCGTCGAGCGTCGCGCGGAACAGGACGTGCACGAGCGCCTGCCCGGCCGTGGGGACGTCCGCCTCCTCCAGCACCGCGCGAAGCTGGCGACGCGTCAACGGTCCGTCCTCCCCCAGCGCCTTGACGATCGCGGCGATGCCGCGGGCCGCGGCCGCTGCGCTTACGCCCTCCTGCCGCAGGCGCCGCTCGCTGGCCGTGCGCAGCTGCGGCGTCGTCAGCGCATGGAGCAGCGGCTCGTCCTCCGCCGCAACCAGGTGAAGCGTCCCGCGGTTGACCCAGGTGATGATCAGCGAACGCTCATGCGTGAGCGCCCGGTCCAGATCCGACGAGCTCCCGCCCGGCGTCCTCGCTCTGAGCGCCAGCCGCGCGCCCCGCGGATCCTGCGCCTGCACCGCCAGCAGGTGACGTGTCGCCTCGACCACGTCCGCCGCCGGCGCTCCCGACAGGCGCTGGGCGGTCAGTCGCGCGGCGAGCAGCTCGTTCTTCGGGGCCATGGGGCCACGGTATCCGAGGGCCCGGCTCCGGCAGCTCGTCCTCCGCTTCGTCCGAGCGGTGCATGGCGATGATCCAGTCGATCAGGCCCAGCATCGCCTTGTGCGAGGCCGCGGTTGGGTGCCGCCCGAGCGAGCTGACCACGTACTCCGCCACGTCGACCGGCGAGCCGTCTCGGGGCGGTGCATTGCGCCAGCGGCCGAACAGGTTGAGGCGCCGACGGTGGCGGTGCTGGCGGCTGATCGCCCAGGCGAGCGCGTACCGGGCCCGGGTCTCCTGGATCGTGTAGTCCTCGCGGGTCCCTACCGCCTCGGCCGCGAAGCGGTACAGGTCCTGGCGCTCACGGCCGCCGAGCGCATCGTTGTAGGCGCGCAGCAGCGCGCTGACGGTGGGGCACACCGAGCGGGGATGGTCCGAGAACCGCTCCCCGGCGAGCATCGAGGCGAGCTCCATCACGCACACCGAGTCGCTGGGGCCGCGGTGGCGACCGGCGTCGAGCCGCACGATTTGCCGGTCCCGAGCGCCATCACCGGGCGCCCGATCCCCGGCCGGGCTACCCGGCCCCTTGCCACGGAACCAATGCTTCATCTCCAACCCCCTGCCTGAGGTCGACGACGGCGAATCTGTTCAACCCGGACACGCCAAATTGTGGCGTATTCGTCAAGGATTACAAGGTTTGAACATCCGGGCGCCGCTGAAGGGGGCGGTGGGGCGGGCGCCCCGGGCCGAGCAGAGCTACGGCAGCCGCTGATCCGCCGGCAGCGCCAGGTCGGCGATCAGCGCGTCCAGCGCGCTCATCTGCGTTCCCTGGGTGACCAGCTCGGTGCGGACGGGACTGAGCGGCCAGCCCCAGTAGAACACGAACTGGCAGTTCTCGGCCGTGTTGCAGTTGCCGGGCTCCCCGCTCTGCTGGCGGATCGCGTTGTGGACCACGGCCGATGCCTGACGCCGGATGAAGTAGGCGAACTCGGAGCTCCGGGTCGCGGTCGTGTAGTTGGCGTAGGCCTGCATCAGGATCCCCTTGTAGACCTGGAGGTCGAGGAAGCGGTTGGAGCCTGTGCAGCCGTCGCGGTCGCGCTCACACGGCTCCTCCAGGATGCCGTGGGAGACCATCCCGGAGTGCCGGCTGGGCACGTAGCGGAGGAAGGGTGCGGCCAACTTGTAGTAGGTCTGATTGTGCGTGGTGTTCCCCAGCTGCACGTAGGCGTTGGCGACCTCGCCCTGGGTGTAGGTCAGCGGTGGCGGGATCACCCGGTTGCAAGCCGCATTCAGGCGGTCCTCGACCTTCCCGGTGCGAAGGTTGATCAGGCCGTTGTGCTGGAGCCAGGCCATCGTCGTCTGCGCCTGCTTCAGCCACTTGGCTGCCGCGCCGGGCTTGTAGAGCGGTCCCCGCGTATTTCGGAGCGCTGCCAGCTCCGCGGTCAACGCCGAGTACGCAGCGCTGGTGATTGTGTCCGGCGGGCTGTGGAGCTCCCACTCGATCCCGCCGCACGCCTTACCGTGGGCGGCCACATAGCCCGCGTCGTGCTCGGCGAGCAAGAGGAACTGGGAGGCATGCTGCACGTCGTGGCGGACCAGCAGCTCGTACTTCGCGGCTTCCAGCCAGGCCAGGCCCCACCACGTGGTGTCGTCCATGAAGTCGTCGGTGAAGTCGTTGTTGGCGATTGCGAACGGCGTCATGTATGACGTGTGGCCCGACTCCCGCTGGTAGGTGCGAAGCAGGATCGTTTGGACCTGCGGACCCCAGTTGTGGGTGACCTCGGCGTACCAGAGCACCGTTTGCAGTGAGAGCGCTGACTGCCACCAGTGCGAGATCGAGTGCGCGCCCCACAGGCCGATCTGGTAGTTCCAGCGCCAATCGAGGTCGGTGCCGCCGTTGGCTGCGTACCCGAGCCCGGCGCCGGTTGAGGGGTCGGAATCCTCCCGGATTCCCTGAGCGGCCGCCGCGGCGATCGTCGGGGGCTCGTCGAAGCCGGGGGAGTATGCGAGCTCGCCGCACCAGTGAGGCCGGGAGCTCGTCAGGTACGTGTGCTGGCACAGGCGGACCGCATCCTGGTAGACCATCGGCGTGGCCACGGGAGCGGGTGCCCTGCCCTCGTTGCGGGGGACCTCGTTCCCGGTCGTTGCAGCGCCGCCGGCGTGGTAGAGCACGACCGCGACGCACAGGATCGCGATCGTCAGAAGCCGCCGAGCGGCGACGTGCTTGTAGGCAAGAGCTCTCAAAGGACTTTCAGGCCCAACATTGTTATGACCCCCGACGCCGGCATGGCGTCAATCCTCCGATGCGTTGGCATTTTAGCCGCCGCATCGCACGATGCCGGGGGCGGGCGTCGTACGATTCCTCCCGTGCAGGCGCGCCGTCCGGCAACTTTGATTCCGCTCGGATACGGGAAATTCGTCCGTGCCGACAGGATCTACGCGCTGGTCCCGCTGGAGGGCGCCGAGCGGGGCGACGGACGCCGCACGCTCGTGCACGTGGAGGGTATCGAGGCGCCGCTGATCGCGTCACGCTCGGAGTCCGCGATCGCCGAGGACCTAGCCGCTGCGCTGGGACTTGACGCGCCCCGCGGTCGCCACGGCGTCGGGATCCCCGGTCAGGACCCGCTGTTTTGAGCCCGGCCGCTCGAGGGGGTGCCGCCGATCGGCAGATCGTCCTGCTGCGCGGGATCAACATCGGTCGACGGCGGATTTCGATGCCGGACCTCCGCGCCCTCCTGACGCAAGAAGGCTTCGAGGATGTGAGCACGTATGTGCAGAGCGGCAACGTCGTGCTGCGCTCGCGGCTGTCGGAGGACAGGCTGTCACGCACACTCGGGAAGCTCCTCGAGGACCGCTTCGGGTTCGAGGTTCCGGTGATCGTCCGCTCACGGAACGATCTCGCAGAGGTCGTCAAGCGAAACCCGCTGAAGAAGATCGCCGTGAACCCGAAGCGCTATCAGGTGAGCTTTCTCGACCGAGAGCCTGACCCTGAGGTGGTCGAACGGCTGAGCTCCTTCGCGGTCGGGCCGGAGCGGCTCGTCGCGATTGGGCGCGAGCTCTACGGCTGGCACCCCGAGGGCGTGGCCCGCTCGAAGCTGTGGGGCCGGCTCGCCGATGCGGGCGACCTCGGGGGCGTGACCGCGACCGCTCGCAACTGGACCACGGTCACGACCCTGCTCGAGATGGCCGACGCCTGATCGCCTCTTCTAGCCGGACTTCGTCTCGCTCAGTTCCGGCGCCTCGATCTCGCGCTTGAGAATCTTCCCCGTCGGCCCCTTGGGGAGCTCGTCGGTCAGCCAGATCACCCGCGGGTACTTGTAGGCCGCGACGTTCTGCTTCACGTAGTCGCGCAGCTCGTCGGTGCTCACCTGCTCGCCGTCCTTTAGCACCACCGCGGCGCCGACCTCCTCGCCGAGCGACTCGTGCTTGACGCCGATCACCGCCGCCTCCATCACGGCGGGATGCGCATAGAGCACCTCTTCGATCTCCCGGGGGTAGACGTTGTAGCCGCCGCGGATGATCAGGTCCTTCTTGCGATCGACGATGAAGTAGTAGCCGTCCCCATCCTTGGTCGCGATGTCACCAGTGTGGAACCAGCCCCCGCGCATCACCTCCTCGCTGGCATCGTCGCGACCCCAGTAGCCATCCATCACGAACGGGCCTCGCATCACGAGCTCACCGGGTTCCCCCTCCGGCGCATCGTTGTCGTCGGGGTCGACGAGGCGGATCTCGGTGCCGCCGACCGGCGTCCCGATCGAGCCGGCCTTGCGCTCGCGGTCGGGCGTGTTGAAGGTCCCCATCCCGGTCGTCTCCGATAGCCCGTAGCCCTCCAGCACCTTGGCGCCGAACGCCTCGTCGAAGCCGTGCAGCACCTCGACCGGCAGCGCCGACCCGCCTGACACGCAGAGGTTCAGGGACGAGACGTCGAAGCGCTCGCGCTCAGGGTGGTGGAGGAGCGCCGAGTACATGGTCGGGACGCCCCCGAACGTCGTCACGTGGTCCCGCTCGATGACCTCGACCACCTTCCCCGGCTCGAACCGGGGGACGAGCGTCATCGTGCCTCGGGCGTGCACCGTGCAGTTCATCAGCGAGTTCATCCCGAACACGTGAAACAGCGGCAGCGTGGCAAGGGCGACGTCGTCCGGACCGGCGTCGACCAGCTCGCGCGCCACCTCGGCCCCCGCGGCGAGGTTCGAATGCATCAGCGTCGCGCCCTTCGGGGTCCCGGTCGTGCCCGACGTGTAGATGATCACCGCAGCCTCGTCGTCCGCGCGATCCGTCACATCCTCGACGGGCGCGGCCTCCCCCAGCAGCTGCTCAAAATCCCCGGGCTCGGCGATGATGCTCTCCGCTCCTGCCGCTTCTGACCCAGCCCGTGCCGGCTGCTCGAACTGGTGCCAGCCCACCATCACGCGCGCGCCCGAATCGGACAGGTGGTAGGCAACCTCCCGATCCTTCAGCAGCGGGTTCATCGGAACAACCACCGCGCCGAGCCGCAGCGCGCCGAAGTACACGATTGGGAAGTACGGCACATTCGGGAGCTGCATTCCCACCCGGTGTCCGGGCTCGATTCCCTTCGAGCGAAGCAAGCCCGCCGCGCGGGCCACGGCCTGGTCGAGCATGCCGTAGCTCAGCACGATGTCGTCGAGCTTCAGTGCCGGGCGGTCCGGGGCGTCGGCCGCCGCGGCCGAGAGCTCCTCTGCGAAGTTGGTCATCGAGTTCTCCTCTCGCTCAACACTACTTTCCCACCGGGGTGGCTACCCCGCAAGGCCGCGGCGAAGCCTTTAGGCCGCGACGGCCTCGCGCTCTGAGGCGACCGCGATCTGCTCCTCGCGCGCCGGCCTGCGCAACATCACGAGCGCCGCCAGCAGCGCCGCCGCCGCGCAACCCACCGCGACCAGGAAGGCCAGGTGGTAGCCGCCCAGCAGCGCCGAGTTCTGGGCATGACCGGCGGCCAGCAGCGTCTTCGTCCGGTCGGTCGCGACCGTCCCCAGCACGGCCACGCCGATCGCGGCCGAGAGCTGCAGCGAGGTGTTGACGATCCCCGAGGCCATTCCCGCATCCGACGCCGGAACATTCGCCATGGCGATCGTCAACAGCGGCATGAACGCCAGGCCCGCGCCGAGCCCGATCAGCAGGAAGGCCGGCAGCACGGCAGTCGCGTACGCCGAGTGGGCGCCGAGGGTCGCCAGCAGCGACAGTCCCGCTCCCGCCAGCACCAGCCCCGCGATCAGCGGCGGCCGCGGGCCGAAGCGGGTCACGAGCCGTGCGGTCGCGCCCATCGAGAGCGCCGCGATCGCGAGCGTCTGCGGCATGAACGCAACGCCGGTGTGAAGCACGCCGTAACCACGCACGTGCTGTAGGTAGAGGACGCCGATGAAGAACGAGGCGTACATCCCGGTGATCAGGAGCCCGCGGATCACGCTCGAGACGGCGATGCCCGGCAGGGTGAAGATCCGCAGCGGCATGATCGGGTTCTTGATCCGCGCCTCCAGCACGACGAACCCGGCCAGCAGCACCGCGGCCACCGCGCCGAAGCCCAGCGTATGGGCCGAGCCCCAGCCGTACGAGCTCGAGGTGACGATCGCGTAGGCCGCGATCATCATCGAGGCGGTCACGAGCACCGAGCCCAGCACGTCGACATTGCGGCCGATGCCGAGGCCCTTGTTCTCGCTCACCCATCTGCGCGCGGCGATGAAGGTGCCGATACCGATGGGCACGTTGATGAAGAAGATCCAGTGCCAGTCGATCGACTGGGTGATGAGGCCGCCGGTCAACAGGCCGAGCGAGCCGCCGCTCGAGACGACGAACATGTACACGCTCATCGCCTTGGCGCGCTCCGCCGGCTCGGGGAACTCGGTGGCGATGATCGCCATGATCGCCGAGGTCGCGCCGGCGCCGCCCAGGCCCTGCAGGAACCGCGCCGCGATCAGGAGCACCTGCGAATCGGCCAGCCCGCAGACGGCCGAGGAAATCGTGAACAGCGCGACGCCGCCGAGGAAGATGCGCCTGCGGCCGATCAGATCGCCGAGCCGCCCGCCGAGCAGCAGGAAGCTTCCGTAGGAGATGAGGTAGCCGTTGACCACCCAGGTCAGGTTGGCCTGGCTGAAATGCAATGAGCGCTGGATTGATGGGAGCGCGACGTTTACGATCGTCGCGTCGACGATGCTCATCAGCTGGGCGAAGCACACCACCACGAGCGCGATCCACCTGGCGCGTGAGTTTTCCCCTAAACTCATGATCATCACTATATCAAGGATGATCCTCTAACACGTCACGATCATGACTACAAAGACCACAACCCCGCCCCGTACCGCGACGCTGATGTACCGCCTCGCGAAGAAGATCACGCGCAACACGCCCGAGGACGAGCTCGGAATGCGCCTGCGGCAGTTCTGGGTCCTGTCACATCTGGCGGAGAAAGACGGCATCCCCCAGCATGAGCTCGCCGACGCGTTCATGATGGACGCGAATAACGCAGTACTGCTGCTCAACGAGCTGGAGGACGCCGGCTGGATCGAGCGCAGGCGAAATCCGGATGACCGGCGGCGACACGACGTGTTCGTCACCGATGCCGGTCGCCAAGCAGTCACGCGCGCGCAGGAGGCGAGCGCGGCGGCCGAGGCCGCGACGCTCTCCAACCTCGCCCTGAGCGAGCGCGAAACACTCCGGGCCTTGCTGGTCAAGGCGCTCGAGGAGTAGGTTTCCGCGGCGTGGAGCTGACCCCACGCCAGCACCGGGCGCTCGAGGACATCTGCGACGCGTTCTGCCCCGGGGGTGACGGGGTTCCGACCGCGCGCGAGCTCGGCGTGGCCGATGCCGTCGTCGGCGCGATCGGGAAGAACCCGCGTCAAGCGGAGCGCAAGCAGCTGCAGGCGCTGCTGGGCCTCTGGGACAGCCCTGCGCTCGGCGCGATCGGCGGTGGCGGCTGGCGGCGCTTCAGCGAGATGACCCCGATGCAGCGCGAAGAGGTGCTGCTCTCCTGGGCGGCCTCCCGGGTGCCGCAGCGCCGGGCGGTGTTCCAGGCGCTGCGCAAGGCGACGCTGCTCTTCTACTACATGCTTCCGGCGTCTGGAGACGGCGGCAGGAACCCTGCCTGGGATGCGATCGGCTATGACGGCCCCCTCGGCAAGCTCGAAAGCGCTCCGCCGAAGTCGCTGAGGATCACCCCGGTCGAGCGCGACACGATGCTCACCTGCGACGTCGTGATCGTCGGCTCGGGGGCGGGTGGGGGAACCGCCGCGGCGGTCCTGGCCGGAGCGGGCCTCGACGTGATCGTGATCGAGGCCGGGGGGTACTACGACGATGAGGACTTCGACGGCTCTGAGCTGAACGCGATCACGAACTTCTACATGGCCGCTCCTCCCGCGAGCGTCGATCAGAGCGTCAGCCTGATCGCGGGCTCATGCCTTGGCGGCGGCACGGTCGTCAACTACTCCACCTCGTTCCGGACGCCGGACGAGATCCGCGACGAGTGGGCTTCGGGCGGCGTTCCCGCGTTCAGCTCCGATGACTACACCGCCTCCCTCGACGCTGTCTGCGACCGCCTCGGCGTAAGCCAGGAATACAACGATCCTTCAAGCCGCGAGCAGAAGCTCCAGGAGGGCTGCGTGAAGCTCGGCTGGCACGTCGACGCGATGCCCCGCGGGGTGCGCAACTGTGCCCAGGGCAAGGAGTGCGGGTACTGCGGCCTCGGGTGTCGCGTCGGGGCCAAGCAGTCTGTGGTCAAGACCTGGCTGGCGGACGCGCACCAGGCCGGCGCACGGCTGATCACGCGGACGAAGGTCTCGCGCGTGTTGATCGACGGCGGCGCCGCCCGGGGGGTCGCCGGGGTCACCGACGACGGCCACCACCTAACGGTCCGATCGAAAGCGGTGATCGCGGCCTGCGGCGCGCTGCATACCCCCGCCTTGCTGAAGCGCTCGGGCCTCACCAACCCGAACATCGGCAAGAACCTCAAGCTGCATCCCGCGACCGCGGTGATGGGCATCTTCGACGAGGAGCTGAAGCCCTGGGAGGGCGTCATGCAGGCCCTCTACTCCGACCAGTACCGGAATCTCCATGACGGCTACGGCCTCAAATACGAGACCGCGGCCGGTCACCCGCACCTGATGCTCCAGTTCATCCCCTGGACCGGGCAGCGCGCGCACTTTGAGCTGATGCAGGCGCTGTCGAACACGGTTCCGCTCGGGGTTCTGTTACGCGACCGCGACGGGGGAGAGGTCCGCGTCGGCCGCGACGGGGAGCCGATCATCCGCTACAAGCTGTCCGAGTTCGACGCCGGGCACATGCGCACCGGAATCGACGGCGCCGCACAGATCTTCGAGGCCGCCGGCGCGCAGCGGATCTACAGCCCGCAGACCCGGTGGGTCGCGTATGAGCCCGGGCACAACGGGTCGCGCGAGCAGTTCATGGCCGAGGCCGACGCCGCCGGCTACGGCGCCGGGCAGCTCCCGCTCGGCTCCTTCCACATCATGGGCACGGCCCGGATGGGCGGCTCGTCCGCTACCTCGGCGTGCGACCCGGCCGGGCAGACCTGGGACGCCCGCGACCTCTATGTGTGCGACGGCTCGACGTTCCCGTCCGCGTCCGGCGTCAACCCCCAGATCTCGATCGAGTCGATCGCACACATGACCGCGCGGGGGCTGGCTGCGAAGTTGACTTGAGCCCGGCGCCCCGGCGCGCGACAATCGGGGCAGCCCCAAACCCCGGGAGGTAGACATGCCAGAACCGGTCAGTGTCCTCGTCGTCGCGCATCAGACGGCAGCAACCCCCGGATTGCTCGAAGCGGTCCACGAGCGTGCCGAGCGCGGCCCTTCGAAGTTCCACCTGGTCGTCCCGCGGATGCCGCATGGGATGCACAAGGTCGTCGATCCTCAGGACACGGGACACGACGACGCCCAGCCCGTGCTCGACGACGCCCTGCCCAGGCTCTCAGAGGCAGCCGGGACCGAGGTGACCGGCGAGCTCGGCGACGCTGAGCCGCTGATGGCGATCCAGGATGCGATCAACCTCGGCCGCTACGACGAGATCATCATCTCGACCTTGCCCAAGCGGGTCTCCCGCTGGCTGAAGCTCGACCTCGTCTCCAAGACGAAGGGGCTCGGCCTGCCCGTCACGCACGTCGAGCAGGTCGAGGACCCGGCGACGGTGGTGAGCAGCTAGAACCGGACGAGCACTTCGAGTCCTCCCGCTGCCCCTGGGCGGGCCGTCACGGTCGCGCCGTGGGCGACCGCGATCGCCCGCACGATCGAGAGGCCAAGGCCGTGATGGCCGTTGGCCTCGGCGAGTCGCTGGAAGGGCTCGAACAGCCGCTCGACCTCCGCGGCGGGCACCACCGGCCCGGAATTGGCGATCCATAGGACTGCGTGACCATCATCGGCACGGGTCCGGACCGACACGTACCCGCCGGGAACGTTGTGCTCGATCGCGTTGTCGATCAGGTTCGCCACCAGTCGCTCCAGCAGAGCCCGATCGCCCGAGACCTGGGCCGGCTCGAGCGCGGTCTCGATGTCCAATGAGGTCATCCGCGCAGACACGGCCCGCTCGACGATCCCCACCAGATCGATCCTCTCGCGGTCCTCGAGCCCGCGCTCGCTGCTCGCCAACGTCAGCAGCGACTCGAGCAGCCGCTCCTGTCCCCTGTTGGAGGCGAGCAGCTCCTCGCAGGCCGCTTTGAGCTTCGCCGGGTTTCGCTCCGCCAGCGCCAGCTCCAGCAGCGTGCGGTCGAGCGTCAGGGGCGTGCGGAGCTCATGCGAGGCGTTGGCGACAAATCGCCGTTGGGCCACGAACGAGGCGTCGAGGCGGGCGAAGAGCTGATCGAGCGTGTCCCCAAGCTGCTTGAACTCATCGTTCGGGCCGTCGAGTGCGAGCCGCTGATGGAGGCTGCCGGCGGAGATGGTCCGGGCGGTGGTGGCGATCGAGCGCACGGGCCGGAGCACCCGCCCGGCGGCGAACCAGCCGAGCACCGCCGCCACCACGGTCGTGATCGCGAGCACGACCCAGGAGGTGGCCAGCAGGTGGTTCTGGTCGGAGTTCTGCTGTGCGGCGGCCGGCGAGACGAGGATCCCGCCTCCGCCCGGAACCGCGATGGCTACACGGGCGCTCGAGCGCTGGAGCAGGTAGACCACGGTCAGCAGAGCCGTGCCCAACAGCAGGAACAGCCCGGCATACAGGAGCGTGAGGCGTAGCCGCGCCGTCACCGGCCCTCAGATCCGGTAGCCGCCCTCGCGGACGGTCTCGATCAGTGGCGGGTCGCCGAGCTTCGCCCGCAGCCGGCCGATCGTCGTCTTGACCGTCGAGGTGAACGGGTTTGTGTACTCATCCCACACGCGCTCCAACAGCTCCTCCGCCGACACCACGCGGCCGTCGGCGGCGAGGAGATGCTCGAGCACAGCGAACTCCTTTGGGCTCAGCGACAGGGGCTGCTCCCCGCGAACCGCGGTGCGCCGAGACGGGTCCAGTGTCAGCTCGCCGCGCGCGAGCACGGGTGGCGCGGGCGGAGCCGAGCGCCGCGCCAGGGCTCGGATCCGAGCCACCAGCTCGCCGAAGTCAAACGGCTTCGGCAGGTAGTCGTCGGCCCCCAGCCCGAGCCCCTCGACCCGCTCTCTGATCGTGCTTGACGCGGTCAGCATCAGCACTCGCGATTCGTTTCCGTTGGCGACAAGCTTCCTGCACACCTGATCGCCGTGCAGACGAGGGAGGTCGCGGTCGAGCACGACGACGTCGTACCGCGTCACGGCCGCGTGCTCGAGCGCATCGACGCCGTCGAACGCGAGGTCGACCGCCATCCCTTCACGACGCAGTCCATCTGCGACCGCAATCGCCAGGCGCCTGTGATCTTCGGCGATCAGGACTCGCACTTCTCGTACAAGCATGGCGCACCTCGGGTAACAGCCGAGCAACAACGTGACTGGGCTGTCACCACCGGAGTCGTACAACCGCTGCATGCGAACCCTACTTGCGATCACGATCATTCCTGCCGCGCTGCTCGCGGCCGCTTGCGGCGGCGGCAAGCCATCCCCGTCGGCCGGCACGTCGAAGCCCCAGAATTTCGTTCAGGCCGCCTACAGGTACTCGGCCTGCATGCGCCAGCACGGCGTGCCCAATTTCCCTGACCCCAAGATCGTCAATCACGACGGCGAGCACGGGGTCGGGATCGCGGTGCCGGCGAGCGCTGGCAGCAGCCCGGCGTTCAAGTCGGCGCAGAGCGCGTGCCAACGGCTCCTGCCCGATGCCGGCCAAGGCCCCAGTCCCGCCCAGCAGCATGCCCGTGCGCTGGGGCTCGTGTCGTTCGCCCGCTGCATGCGCGCGCACGGGCTGACCAGCTTCCCCGACCCGACTCCCCAGGGCCAGATCAGGCCGGAGACGCTCAGCGCAGCCGGGATCGACATTCACTCCCCCGCGGTGCTGAAGGCAGCGTATGCCTGCGTGGCCGCCTCGCAGGGGCAGCTCTCCCGGGCCGATATCGCGCAGGCGGCCAGCGGCGGCGGATAGGCTGCTGGGCGCCGTGAAGCTCGCAACCTTCAAGGCGCGTGAACTCGATGAGCCCCTCGCAGGCGAGGTCGTCGACGAGCGGGTCTTTGTCTTCCGCGACCCCGGGACGACCGTCAGGGGAGTCCTCGCCGGGGCGCCGGTCGAACGCGGCCCCGATTCGTGGCCGTTGGACGAGGTGACGCTCCTCGCCCCCATCCACCGACCGGGGGCGATCTACGCGATTGGGCTCAATTACGAAAAGCACGTCAGGGAGACGGGCGGCGAGCTGCCGGAGCAGCCGATCGTGTTCGTGAAGGTCGTGAACTCCGTGGCTGCGCCCGGCGGCCCGATCCGCTGCCCGTCCGTGGTCAGCCGGCTTGATTACGAAGGGGAGCTGACGATCGTGATCGGCGCGGATGGCCAGATCGGCGGGTACTGCATCGCGGACGACGTGACCGCCCGCGATCTCCAGGGCCGCGAGCCGCAGTGGACGCGGGCCAAGGGAGCCGACACCTTCTGCCCGTTCGGCCCCTGGATCACGACCGCCGACGAGGTCCCGGACCCAGGTCGGCTACAGCTCCGCACCTGGGTCAACGGCGAGCTCCGCCAGGACTCGAACACCTCCGATCTGATCTTCGGCTGTCAGGAGCTGGTCGAGTTCATCGCGCAGACATGCACGCTCGATCCCGGCGATCTGATTCTTACCGGCACTCCGAGCGGTGTCGGCATGGGCATGGACCCGCCGGCGTTCCTCGAGTCAGGGGATGTGGTCCGGATCGAGATCGAGGGGCTCGGGACGATCGAGCACCCCGTTGCCTAGCGCCTTGAGGAACTAGCGCTGACTGCGCTCCAGCTCGGCGGCCAGGCGCTCGTGCTCCTCGGCCGCCGCTCGGGCTCGCTCCCGCGCCTCCTCGAGCTCCGCCTCCGCCTCCTCGAGGGCATCGGCCGCGCGGTCGCGCCGCTCCGCGGCGATCTCCAGCTGGCGCGCGGCGCGGTCCGACGCGCGCCTCGCGTCCGCCTCGGCGGCCCGGGCGGCGCGGAGGGCGTCCTTCTGCCGAGCCCGCTTCGGGGCCTTGTCGGGAACGGCGCTCCCCGCGGCCATGCCGACGTGACGCAGCTCGCGCTCGAGGCAACCGTTGCTCACCTGCTGCCGTGCGTGCTCGCCGAGCGCGGCCGCGTGCAGCGTGTCGGCCACCCGTTCGAGCATCGTGGGGCTGAGCTCGTGGCCACCCGATGAGAGCAGGCCCCGCGCTGCCTCGAGCAACGACTCCACCGCGGCTCGCTCCCGCGCGGCGGCGGTGCGCAGCGTGCCCGCGTCGCCGCGGCCCGCGATCAGTTCGGCTTGGGCCTGCTGGGCGGCCTCGCCGGCCTCGAACAGCTCCCCGACCGCCTTGCGCTGCGTCCTGACGAGCTGGTTGACGGCCCAGGCGGCGACCGAGGGCTTTCGCAGCTTTGCGATCCGGGCGGCCTCCTCGCGATCGCCCCCATCCCGCAGGGCCCGGGAGAGCGCGCCGCGCTCGGGGACGAACCGCTCGAGCGGCAGTCCGTAGAGGTCATCGGGGTTCTCTACGGCCACAGCTCCTCCGGCGGGCGGTCGATGAACATGTGCATCGCAGGCTGCCCCGGCGCGTCGAACCCGAAGCGCCGGTAGAGCCCATGCGCGTCGGCGGTCGCCAGCGCCCATCGACGGAGGCCACGAAGCTCGGGGTGGGCCAGCACGCACCGGACGAGGAACTTTCCGAGCCCGCGGCCCCGATGCCCGTCGCCGACGAACACATCGCCCAGGTACGCGTACGTGGCCCGGTCGGTGATTGCGCGCGCGAACCCGGCTTGACTGCCGTCGGGTGCATACAACCCGAATGGGAGCGAGTTGGCGATCCCACGCTCGAGCACGTCACGCGGGATGCCCGGAGACCAATATGACTGGGCGAGGAAGGCGTGGATGAAGTCGAGGTCGAGCCGGTGACGGTCGGTCGAGACCTCGTAGCCGTCCTGGGTGTCGATCGGCCCTACTCCAGGCTCGCCGTGACGTGGATCTCGACGCCGTTCAGGGCGCGGGAGATGGGGCAGTTCTTGCCGGCCTCGGTGGCGGCCTTGATGAACGTCTCCTGATCGATCCCGGGGACGCGCCCGGAGACGGTCAGCTCGGAAGTGGTGACCGTCGGGGCGCCGTCGCGCTCGTCGAGCGTGACGTTCGCGGTAACGCTGAGCTCGTCGGGGGGAGTGCCCGCTTCGGTCAACCCGTGTGACAGCGCCATCGAGAAACACGAAGCATGGGCCGCGGCGACCAGCTCCTCCGGACTTGTCTTGCCCTCGGAGCGTTCCGTCCGCGATGCCCACGTGACCTCGAGATCCGACAGCGCGCCGCTGCCGCTTGACACGGATCCGCCGCCATGCGCCAGGTCGCCGCTCCAGATGCACTCTGCGTTGCGTTCCGCTATCGGCATCTCGCCGTCTCCTGTGTCTAGTGGTGTTCGATAACGCGGTCGATCAGACCGTACTCGACGCCCTGCTCGGCGGTGAAGAAGCGATCGCGCTCCATGTCCGTGTGGACCTGCTCGAGGCTCTGACCGGTGTGATTGGCGTAGATCTCATCGATCCGCTCGCGGATCTTGAGGATCTCTCGCGCGTGGATCTCGATGTCGCTTGA
The DNA here is from genome assembly GCA_963822725.1 of uncultured Actinomycetes bacterium. Classification (GTDB taxonomy): domain Bacteria; phylum Actinomycetota; class Thermoleophilia; order Solirubrobacterales; family Solirubrobacteraceae; genus Palsa-465. The sequence goes on along the minus strand of CAWGIR010000002.1, from coordinate 303,179 downwards.
CTGCCCCTCGAAGCCCGCCGAGGGCTGGTGGATCAAAAGGCGGCTGTTCGGCAGCGCGAAGCGCTTGCCCTTGGCCCCGCCGGTCAACAGCAGCGAGCCCATCGACATCGCGATCCCGACGCAGATCGTCTGGATCTCGGGCTTGATGAAATGCATCGTGTCGTAGATCGCAAGGCCCGAGTAGATCGAGCCGCCGGGGCAGTTGACGTAGATCGAGATGTCCTTGTCAGGGTCCTGGGATTCGAGGTGCAGCAGCTGGGCGACGATCAGGTTCGCGATCTGGTCGTCGATCGGCGTACCGAGGAAGATGATCCGCTCGTTGAGCAGCCTGCTGTAGATGTCGAACTCGCGCTCGCCGCGGGCCGTCTGCTCGATCACCATGGGAATGAGTTGCATGTCCATTGCGCTAACCCTAGGGAATCACGACCGCGGTCCCCTCGAAGCGGCCGGCGCGGAGGTCATCGAGGGCCTGTTCAGTTTGGTCGAGCGGGTACGTCGTCACGGTCGTCCTGATCGGGATCTTGGGCGCGAGCTCGAGCATCTCGTAGCCGTCCTCCCGGGTTAAGTTGGCGACCGAGCGAATCGTCCGTTCTTGCCACAGGTCGTCGTAGGGGAACGATGGGATGTCGGTCATGTGGATGCCGGCGCAGACGACCGTCCCTCCCGGCGCCAGCATCCTGAGCGCCTGGGGCACGAGCTCGCCCGCGGAGGCGAAGATGATCGCCGCGTCCATCGGCTCCGGCGGCGCATCGAGGCTCCCTCCCGCCCAGGAAGCCCCGAGCTCTTTGGCGAACGCCTGCGTCCGTTCGTCCCCCGGGCGTGTGAAGGCATACACGTCTCGGTTCTGGAAGGCCGCCAGCTGGCAGATCATGTGGGCGGCGGAGCCAAACCCGTATAGCCCCAGCCGCTGCCCGTCGCCGGCGAGCTTGAGGGCGCGAAACCCGATCAGGCCGCCGCACAACAGCGGCGCGATCTGATCATCGGGAAGGCCTTCGGGCAACGGCAGGCAGAAGCGCTCGTCGGCCACGGTGAGCTCGGCGAAGCCGCCGTCGAGGTCGCGCCCGGTGAATTTTCCGTTCACGCACAGGTTCTCGCGCCCCGTGCGGCAGTAGCGGCACTCGCCGTCGGTCCAGCCGAGCCACGGGACACCGACGCGCCTGCCCGTCGTCCGTCTCGCCGACGATCTGGTGGCCGAGCACGACGGGCAGCTTCGTGGCCTCGATCTCATCGTCGCGAAGGTGCAGATCGGTTCGGCAGACCGCGCAGGCCTTTACGGTCAGCCGCAGCTGGCCGGGGCCGGGCGCCGGGTCCGGGAGCGTCGTCGTTTCCAGCGGCTGGCCCTGCGCTCTCAGAATCGCCGCGCGCATGCTGACATCATGACTATCAGCGATGGTCCCGCTCAATGTTCCAAATGTCCTGACGGTCGTCCGGATCCTGCTCGTGCCGGTGCTGGTGGTCGCGCTGCTCGAGAAGACCAACAACGGCGATCTGCTCGCGGCGATCGTGTTCGCGGCTGCGTCGCTGACCGACGCGATCGACGGCTACCTGGCGCGCTCGCGCAACTGGGTCACGACGTTCGGCAAGCTGATGGATCCGATCGCGGACAAGCTCCTGATCATCGCCGCGCTGATCGCGCTCGTGTCGCTGAACCGGCTCGATGCCTGGGTGGCGATGGTGATCATCGCCCGCGAGTTCGCGGTCACGGTGCTCCGCGTCGCTGCCGGGACGCAGCAGGGAGTTGTCATCTCCGCAAGCTTCTGGGGAAAGCTGAAGACTGCGGTCCAGGTCGCGATGGTGCTGGTCCTGATCGCGGTTCACGGCCATCCGCTGTGGCGGTCGCTGCTCGTCTACGCGACGGTCATCGTCACGGTGCTGTCGGGCGCGGACTACTTCTTCGGGCTGCGGCGGCACCTCGCCAGCCGACCGTCTCGCGAAGCCCAGGCCTAGCCGAGGCGCCGCGCGGCGGTTGACGCTCGCCCGGTTTGACCGTCGCCCGACCGACCCTCGCCCGGTTGACGCTCGCCCGGTTGACGCTCGCCCGGCCTCCCGGTAGGGTCGCTACCTAACAAGCGCATTAAGGGCCTCACGGGGCCACGCGAATCTAGACCGGGGGTTGCGATGAGCACCACTGCCGTAGACGAGGCCAAACTCGAGGAGTTCATGGGCCGGATGGTCGGCCACATGACAGGCGGGGCGGCGTGCTTTGGGATCTGGCTGGGGGACGAGCTTGGGCTGTACACGGCGGTTGCCAAAGCGGAGGGGCGCAGCGCTGACGAGGTGGCGAGCGATACGGGCTGTAATCCGCGCCTGGTGCGCGAGTGGCTCGACGGCCAAGTAGCGGCCGGGCTGGTCGGCTATGACCCCGACGGCGATCGCTACTCGCTCGGCACGGAGGCGGCGATGGTGCTCGCCGACGACAGCTCGCCCGTCTTCACCGCCCGCGCAATGAACGCATTCGCCTCGATGTTCATGGACATGGACAAAATCAAATCTGCGTTCGTCGGTGACGGGGGGTTGTCTTGGGGAGATCACCACCCCTGCCTCTTCAAGGGGACGGAGTGGTTCTTCCGTACGGGCTATCGCGCGCACCTGCCGGGAGTATGGATCCCGGCGCTTGACGGTGTCGAGGAGAAGCTAAAGGCGGGTGCGCGCGTGGCCGACATCGGTTGCGGTCATGGCGCGTCGGTGGCCGTGATGGCCGACGCTTATCCGAATTCTCGTTTCTGGGGATTCGATTTCCACGCGCCGTCGATCGAGACGGCGCGCGAGCGGGCAGGGGAGGCCGGCGTGTCCGAGCGGACCACGTTCGAGGTCGCCGGGGCGAAGGAGTACCCCGGCACCTACGACCTGATCTGTTTCTTCGATTGCCTGCACGACATGGGCGACCCCGTTGGGGTCGCGAGTCATGCGCGCGAGCACCTCGATCCGGAAGGGACGGTGCTGCTGGTCGAGCCGTTCGCGCTCGACGGCCGCCGTGAGAACCTCGAAGGCAACCCGATGGCGGCGCTGCTGTACGCGGCCTCGACCGCGGTCTGTACCCCGAATTCCCTCTCGCAGGAAGTCGGGCTCGCGCTCGGTGCCCAGGCGGGGGAGCAGCGGCTGCGGGCGGTGTTCGAGGAGGCTGGGTTCAGCCGGTTCCGTCGCGCCACCGAGACGCCACTCAATCTGATCCTGGAGGCGCGGCTGTAGAGCGGGCCTGGGCCGCGCGAGTCGTCAGGGCCGCGGCGCGGACGCGTCAGCCCGCGGCGTCTAGCGAGCCCCGGCGCCCCTCAACCGGCCGCGTCTAGCCACTGCCGGCGGGACGTGTGCGCCGGCGACGGCGTCCCCGAACGCAGCTCTGCCCGCACCTCCCCCAGCGTGCCGAAGCGCTCCGCGACGACGTTGTGCTGGTGGATGGTCTCCAGGTTGACCTGGCGGGCCTCGACGAAGGCAGCATCGGCCAGGCCGGGGAAGGCCTCGATCACGCCGCGGATCATCTCCCGCACGCAGTCCTCGACGAACCTGGGTCTGCGGTGCGCCTTCTCCACCACGGCCGCCTCGTCCGAGCGCTTCATCAGCTCATAGATCTCCGACGACATCGCCTGCTCGACGATCTGGAGCAGCGTGGCGGCGTCGATCTCGTCGTCGCAGAGCTCAGTGCAGCCGATGTGCAGGGTGCCCAGTCCCCGCTGGTTGTGCGTCGCGACGGGCACCGCGGCAATGATCCGCTCGATCTCATCCTCGCTGAACCCCTCGGCTTCGAGGCGCCGGCGCGCGTTCGCGGCGACGAGCTCCTGGGCGCAGGGACAGGCGGTCATGCCCTGGGCGGTGACGCCGATCAGGCGCCGCGTGCCGGCGGCGGACGACACCGCCGAACCGTGGAGCGTGTACAGCTCCTGGGTCTCGATCCCGGATACCGGCGCGGGCTTGTGCTCCGGGAACCGCGCCTCGACCGTGACCTCGGCGCGGCGAGCGCCCTGTCGCTCCCGGACGAGCCCCGCGATGTGCTCCGCCAGCGTCTCGACCTTGAACGTCGTCTCGTGCAGCACGACTTCGCCGATCGCCTCGTTGACGACCTCCTCGAACCGGGACATGTGCGCGCCCTTCTGACTCGGCCCGAGATCGACGACGCACTCGAACCGCGCGGAGAACAGCTGCTCGGCTCCGTTCTGGCGCAGCCGGATGACCTTCTCGACCCCAGTCACCCCGACGCGAGACAGGCTCAGCTGCAAGGTGGGCTGCTGGGCCTGGACGTCGAGAACTGGGACACGGCCACTGGACATCGTCCACAAAGGGTAGAGGGGCGCCGGTTCTTGCCGCCAACCTCGGCCTGGCTGCGACGTCCCTTACATGGACATATGCCAGGATTGTGGTATCACTCCCCGCGGTCGTATGGAGAGCACGAGGGAGTCGCCCGGCCGGGTGGTGTCCAGACCAATTCTGGGAGGAGCTGTGGGGCATGAGCGGTAAGGAGATCGGTTCGCTTTTGACGGATGAGGCGTCAATTGCGGAACTCGACGAGCTGCGCCCGCTGATTGACGTCGGCCACGAGCGGGGATTTCTGACGTTCGACCAGATCGCGTCATGCCTGGAGGAGACCGACCTCACGAAGGAGCAGGTGCAGGAGCTGCACTCGTACCTGGACGACCAGGGAATCGACATCGTCGAGGCCGACGGGCAGCCGGCGAAGTCGGAGGCCGGGAGCGTCGAGGCGACAGCGGTCCAGCCCGCAGAACCACGGGCGCCCGAGCAGCGCAAGAAGGTAGAGATCGATCTGACCGTCGAGCCGTCGCTCGATTCGCTCCGTCTCTACCTGCGCGCGATCGGCCGCGTGAACCTGCTGACCGCCGAGCAGGAGGTCCTGCTCGCGCGCCGGATCGAGCGCGGCGACATGCGGGCCAAGCAGCAGATGATCGAGGCGAACCTGCGGCTGGTCGTGTCGATCGCCAAGTCGTATCTGGGGCGCGGCCTCACATTTTTGGATCTGATCCAGGAGGGCTCGATGGGCCTGATCCGCGCGGTCGAGAAGTTCGACTACCGCCGCGGCTACAAGTTCTCCACCTACGCGACCTGGTGGATCCGCCAGGCGGTGACGCGTGCGATCGCCGACAAGGGCCGGACGATCCGCATCCCCGTGCACATGGTCGAGAAGCTCAACAAGGTCGTGCACGTGGAGCGGCAGCTCGTCCAGCAGCTCGGCCGCGAGCCGACTCCCGAGGAGATCGCGGCAGAGCTCGAGACGACGGTCCGCGAGGTCCGCGACGTATTGCGGATGGCGCAGCAGCCGATCTCCCTCGAGAAGCCGATCGGTGAGGAGGAGGACTCGGAGCTTGGCGATTTCGTCGAGGACCAGACCGCCGAGTCGCCGTTTGAGCTGGCAGCAGATCATCTGCGGCGGGAGAACCTGCGCCGGGCGCTGGCCGCGCTGCCAGAGCGCGAGCGCGAGGTGATCGAGATGCGCTTCGGACTTGTGGGGGAGAGGGCCTACACCCTCGAGGAGGTCGGCCGCGCCTTCAACGTCACGCGCGAGCGGATCCGCCAGATCGAGAACCACACGCTGAAGAAGCTCGAGGCGCTGCCCGAGGCGCAGCGGCTGCGGGACGCGTCGTAGGGCGCCGCTCGCTTCCGGCGTTCAGCCCGGCCCTGCGTTCCCTCCCGGGCCTGCGTTCCGCGGTCTGGCACGCGAAATCCCGAACATCCTCACAAACATCGGTCGGGGCCGCGAAGCTTGTGGGATAACTCGGCACCAGGCCGAGTTTTCCAACACGCTCGGCGGGCCCCGGTGGATTTGTGACTTTGTTCGGCCTGTGCGCGCCGCTGCCGAACGTGTGAACGATCTGTCGCAACCCGCCAAAGGGGGGCACGCGCCTCGACCCACGGCTCCGAGGCAATCTCGGCGACTAAAATCGAACCGCCCGGCGGGGTTCCCGAGCGGTCAAAGGGGACGGACTGTAAATCCGTTGGCTCAGCCTTCGCAGGTTCGAATCCTGCCCCCGCCATCCGCGCCCACGCCGGCATCCGGCGGCGGCGCTCACGCCCAGGTGGGCGCCGCCTCCCAGACCGGTGGTTACTGCTTCACGCCCAGCTTGCCATCCAGCGTCTGCGCCGCGGACTTCGCGGACACGATGTCCGTCACGATGCTGGCCCCGGCCTGCTCGCCGGCCGTCTTGCTGTGAGTCGCAGCGGCCGCGACGACCGCGTTCAGATCCGTCTCGACGCGGGACACGGCGGCCGTCAAGGTGTTGAAGTCCGCCGCGTACCTCGCCGGCGGTTTCAGAATCTGGAGCTGGCTCGCCTGGTTCTGCCAATGACTCGCAAGCCCTCGAAACTGGACCGCAAGCTGCGCGTCCGTCTCCGACGAAGCGTTCTGGATCGCGCCCCCAATCGCCCTGGACGTATTCCTGAGCTGGGTGGTGCTTGCCGTGAACCCGGTCTTGAACTTCGCGGTCTGATTCGACGATGAGCTACCGCCACAGGCCGAAACGAATGCGAGCGTTGCGAGCAACGCCCCGGCCCAACCCACACGAGGTCTCATAGTGCCTCCATTCCCGGTCTAAATTTCCGTCCCGCGCCGTCGGGTAAGGCGGACGTGGATGTCAAAGCGCCCCTTTTTGTCGCCCTGTGGCGCACCATTAAACCGGAAAGCCGCGCTTAATTTCGATCGCCGCCGAGGACCTGGTGGCCGCCGGCGGCCCGGTGGTAGACATGTCTCGTGCCGCGATCCACCCGAGTCCTCCTTGCGGGGGCGTTCATATGCCTCGTTCTGTTCCCGGCGGCGGCGGCGAGCGCCGGCGTGGCCAATGGAGGCATCGCGGGAACGTCGACCTCAAACCCGCTCACGGGCCTCAAATGGGGCATCTACACCGGCACGATCGACGGGACCTATCCGGCCTACCAGGCCGCTTCGGGCCAGGACCGGACGCTGCTCGCTCGCATCGCCCGCCAACCGAGGATGACCTGGTTCGGGGCCTGGATCTCGGACGGCGATGCACAGGCCACCGCGCAGCGGTATATCGCCAACCAGACGGGCGGGAATCCGAACGTGCTCGCTCAGATCGCGATCTTCCGGGTCCATCCTTGGGAGAACGCGGCCTGCGTCACGGCTCCCTCGGCCGCGCAACAGGCCAGCTACAAGAGCTGGATCAACTCCTTCGCCGCCGGAATCGGCTCCTCGAGGGTGGCGCTCGTTCTCCAGCCCGACCTTCCGTTCGCGCTCTGCGCCCCCCACCGGGGCAAGGTCGCCCTCGCGCTTGTCAGGTACGCGGCCAAGGTGTTCGGCTCGCTCTCTCACGCAAGCGTGTATATCGACGTGGGCGCGGGTGACTGGCCGACCGTCGAGCAGGCGGTCTCCCTGCTGCGCTCCGCCGGTGTCACCTACGCGCGCGGATTCGCCTTGAACGCGACGCACTTCGACTCCAATCCCTCAGAGCTGCACTTCGGCGCGCAGGTCGCGAACGCACTGGCTAGAGCCGGGATCCGGGGCAAGCACTTCGTCATCAACACCGCGGAGAACGGCGTGCCGTGGAAGTACTGGCAGTATCACGGCAACCAGGCCAACCCACGCATCTGCGGTCACGGGGTCGGCTGGCCGTGCATGACCCTCGGTGTGCCGCCGACGGCAGATGTGACAAACCGCCGCTGGGGTCTTTCACCGTCGGCCCGGCGCATCGCCGCGAGGCTGTGCGACGCATTCCTGTGGATCGGACGTCCCTGGCTGCACGACGGTGCCTCGCCGTTCGTGGAGTCCCAGGCGCTTCAGCTTGCGCGCTCAACGCCTTTCCAATGACCGCCCGTCAACTCGTTAGATCCGAACCCGATTCCCGCTCATAGCGCTTCACCGGCCGAGGCGATGCTGGAGCAAGCTTTTATCCTCGACTCGATGGTGGATACGGACGAGCACAAGTTGCCGGATCAATTCGACGAGAGCGGACGCTCGATGTCGCGTTTTCGCCGCGTCATGACCAACTTCGACTCCCAGCCCTCTCTCCTCGCGGCGGCGCGGCGGCTGCGACGCCGGCTGCCCGGTGACGAGAAGTTCGGCGATCCGCTTTCGACCGCCGGGATCACGCCCGTGGAAGTGGTCGCACGAAGCATGTCCACGCTCGGGCCCGAGCGCGAGAGCGTCGTCCAGGAGCTCGGGCTCGCGGGCCTCCAGCTCTGGCAATCCCTCTCAGAGGCGGCCGGGCGCGGACGAGGCGATCAGCCGCTCGCGCTGTTGTTCACGGACCTCGTCGGGTTCTCCTCGTGGGCGCTGAGGGTGGGGGACGCCGCCACCCTCGAACTGCTTCGCGAGGTCGGGAACGCTGTCGAGACCCCGATCCTCGCGCACGAGGGCCGGATCGCCAAGCGACTCGGAGACGGCCTGATGGCCACCTTCCTCGATGCCCAGGCCGCGGTCGAGGCCGCACTCGAGGCACATGACGCGCTAGCGCAGGTCGAGATCGACGGCTACCAGCCTCAGATGCGCGCCGGCGTGCACTGGGGCCGGCCGCGACTGCTCGGCGGGGACTACCTGGGCGTCGACGTAAACATCGCGGCTCGCATCGGGGACGCGGCGAAGGCCGGCGAGGTGGTCGTGTCGGATCCCGTGCTCGGGCGGCTGGACGTCGAGCGGATGCGCGTCGGTCGCTCCAAGCGGCTCCGAGCCGACGGCGCGCCACGCGAGCTGCATTACGCCCGCGTTTCCCGGCAGTAGCGCTACCCTGACCCCCGCGCCCTCCTAGCTCAGCTGGTAGAGCACTTCCATGGTAAGGAAGGGGTCGTCGGTTCGAGTCCGACGGAGGGCTCTGGGGGATGTCCTTTGTTGGCGGGGGTTTCCGTCAGATGGGCTCCACGGTTCGATCGCTGGGCGGCCGTATGGAAACTATTTGGAAACCTCGCTCCGCGTCCTTGTCGTTTCGTGTCATCCAACCTCCTCGTGGTCATTCCATTGTTCGAGCGTCCCTCTCGAACCGCACCTCTTCCACCAGGCATCCGGTGACGGGCTCGGATGCCCGTCGCGGGATTCCTGGTACCGCGAGGATGGCCGTCAAGCTCGTGGCCGAGCGTCGCGTCCACCCGGTCTCACGGATCGACCGGCTGGCCGGACGAGGGCTCAATAGCGCCAGCGGACTCGCCGCCGCTCCAGCGCCATCGCCGAGCGCAAATCGACCAACCGGGGCGACGTGCTGATGCCTCTGGACGGTTGCGATCGTCCGCCGGAGTAGCGATCGGCCCGAATCCGGACGCCTGGATCGTCGCCATTGCGATAGCGCGCAGTGCGCCGCCGCCCGAGGTCAAAGCGATCGCCCGCGCTGACGACCGCCCGCACCCGAAACCAGCCACGCTGCGGCGCGCCGGCCAGACTGCCCCAGCACGCCTGGAGCGGCCACGCCGGAACGGTGGCCCCTTCGATCGACTTTGCAGTCGTGTCGCTGACGGGTGGCACGCAGATGTGTCTGGGCATCTCGAGCGCGAGCTGCTGGAGAAGTGACGTCAGCGGGCTGGTTGACAGCGCTCCAGAGCGGGACGTAGGATCGCGTCGGCGGCGCAGGTCGGAAGAAACGAGGTATCACGATGAGACGGGCGTGGATTGCAACGATCGCGGGGTTGTCGATTGCGGTGGCACTTGTTCCGGCGGCCCAGGCCAAGCCTAAGCGGCTGAAGCTCAAGATCGTGCTCGTGTCGATGACCAGAACGAGCTCGGGCCGCCCGGAGTTTCACTTCAAGGCGCTTGAGGGGGCCAAGAAGGTCGGGACGGTCGTCGTCCCTCACTGCGAGGGCGCGGGGCTGTCGTGCCAGGTCAACGGAATGACGAACCTCAAGGTCGGCCGAGTCACAGGCGAGGCGAAGATCGTCGTGGTGTTCAAGTCCACGGGTAACTTTCAGCACCCGACGCCGGTCAAGTACGGAACGGGACACATCCAGAAGGGGAACACGCTCGAACACGTGCGGATCAACGGGACCGGTTTACCGACAACTGTCGGGGCGCAGACCACGATGGTCATCACTTACTGACGGGCCGGCCGGCAAATCAGCCGCGGTGCTAGGACGACCGTGGTAGCTCGCGGGCTGGCCGATATGCACAGAGTCCGACGCCGACGATCGCTTGCGAATACCCACGAACGCGGGCGCCTCGATCGGCCCTGCGATGACTCTTCGATTGGACGAGCTACGCCAGCTGGGCGCGCTGTCGACGGACTCCTCCGTTCGTGACGAGCGCTCGTTTCGCCAAGCACCGCCGCAGTGCTCCCCGTCGAGCGGACCAGTTACGAGGCCCGCGCCGGTGCTCTTCGCGCGGACTGCCGCAACCGGACAACCCCAGCCACGAGCCTCGCGAGACCCGTCGTGACCGCTCTTGGGGAAGAGCGGGCGCGCGGCGCTGGCGTCGTCTGGCGAGTCCTGGGTCGCCGGAGCGATCGCGAGTTCTAGCCATAGCTGACAAGCAAAAGCACTCGCCCTGCGGGACGGACTCACCACACGTGTGCGGTTCGGGTGTTCGTAGCAGTACGTTGGCTTGGTGAGCGCACCAACCTGCATTCTTTGTGGCGGGCCGCCGCCCTTGACCGGCGAGCACCTCTGGCCCGATTGGTACAACCGCCGGCAACCGGTCGGAAACCGATACGTGCTTGAGAGCATGATCGAGGGCGACGCTCCTGAGTATGCGCGGACGGACGAACTCGACCTAAAGCCCGAGGTTCTGTGCCAAGACTGCAACAGTACGTGGGGCAGCAACCTAGAGCAGTCGGTTTCGCGCATCCTGCTGCCGATGACTCAAGGGAAGGAACGTCAGCTCGACCGTCCGCAGATACAGCTTGTGGCCGCGTGGTTCTACCTGAAGGCAATTGTCTCCGAGCGCCTTGTCCCCCACGACAGACGCCTGCGGCGCTTCTTTCAGCCTGAAGACGGCCGGTACTTGAAACTCAACAGGGCACCGCCCGACGGCACGGCAATTTGGATCGGACGGTATGCAGGGACACGCGCCGACGCGGGCTGGGTCATGGATCGAGGCGTTGCTCGACAGGTATCAGATGACCCTCCCGCCGGAGTCTTTCTTCACACCGTCACCTACTCGATTGGGCAGGTTCTTCTTCAACTCTTCGCGGTCACGAGGCCGATCCCCTATCCAGAGGTCACACATCCTGAGCAGTACGGACCGATCCGCACACACTTCCCCTTCGCTCCAGGAGACTGGAGAACATGTCTGACGTCCTTATGGCAGACGTCCCTCAAAAGGGTCTCGTGGCCGCCGCAACGGTCGCTCGATGACGCTGGTTTCGTCTATCTCGCAGAGCGATGGCTCACACACGACGAGCGCGGCAGAAGCACGAAACCGCTGGTCGCCTGATGCCGTTAGGGATGCGCAACCAGTATCTGCGGCGGACGATCGATCTGCTGATTGGAGAGTCGCCAAGGCGATCGCGCGACGCTATGCCGGTGGGGTGACAGAAGCGCTCGTCCGGAATTTGCTCGAGCAACCGGGGTTCTCGTTGTAGAGCGACTTGTGGTGTTTGTCACCTGACCTCGTTTATGCCTACGCACCGGTCGGACGACGAGTTGCGTCGCGTTGTGAGTGAGTTCGACGGACGCGCGGGTCAGTCGCTGATGTGCAGCTGGCTCGCCGGGACCTGAGTGAGGTCGGCGATCGCCTCTCGAACCAGGTCCGCGAGTTCCTCTGGGGGGACGTCCTCGAAGGCGGCGGCGCTCTCTCCGAAGACCTCGGTGATCACGCCGACCATCGCGGCCATCCGGACGCGCTCTCGCAGGGGCATCGCCGCGGAGGAGAGGATGCGCTCAAAGCGCACTTCGATGTCCCGGATGCCGTCGTGCGCCATCGCCGCCTCAAGGCTCTCGAATGCGCTGCGGTTGCGGTTGTGGAGGAGCAATAGCTCGCGGTTGTCGACCATGAAGTCGATCATCTCGTTGGCAAGGCGAGGCCAGATCGCGACGCGGGCCGCCCCGTCGGGGGCGGCTTCGAGCTCGGCGATGACGGTCTCGCCCAACGTCTGCAGCCGGAGGTGGAGCTCTAGGAGGATGTCCTCCTTGCGCGGGAAGTAGTAGTAGAGCGCCGCTTTGGTGATCTCGAGACGCTCGGCGATGTCCCGCAGAGAGGTCTTGTCGTATCCCTGCCGCGTGAACAGCTCCTGGGCGACAGCGAGGATCCGTTCGCGTGTCTGGGCGCCGTCGCTGCCGCGGGGTCGTGCCATCTCGGAAAGTTTACTTGACGCGCGGCTAGTTCTCGATTACCGTGGTCCGAGCCAATAACTTGTCGGCCGGTAAGTATGGCTGACTTGACCGAGACCCCGACCGGGAGACGCTATGAGCACCCCCACGATCACCCTCTCTTCGCCAGAACCGGGCCACTCGAGCTCGCAGCCGTTTCGCCTGCGTTGGCTCGTTGTCATCGTCGTCATGACCGCCAACGTCATGGACGCGATGGATTCGACCATCGCCACGATCGCCGGCCCATCGGTGCGCCGCGATCTCGGCGGGGGCGCCTCGACGCTGCAGTGGATCAGTGCCGGATACACCCTGGCGTTCGCTGTCCTGCTGATCGCCGGGGCACGGCTGGGGGACATCTTCGGCCGCCGCCGCGTCTTTCTCCTCGGGCTCGCTGGCTTCACCATCTTCTCCGCCGCGTGCGCGGCGGCCCCATCGATGCCCGTGCTCATCGCCAGCCGGGCGCTCCAGGGCGCCTCCGGCGCGCTCATGATCCCCCAAGGGTTTGGCTTCCTCAAGCAGGTGTTCCCCGACCAGGTCGAGTTCAACAAGGCGATGGGTTTCGTCGGCCCCGCGACGGGCTTACCGCTGCTGGCCGCGCCGATCCTCGCCGGCGCGCTCATCGACGCGAACCTGTGGCACGTCGGATGGCGCCTGGTCTTCCTCATCAACGTTCCGATCGGCGTGATCGCGCTGGCTCTCGCGATCCCGACCCTCCCCGACAGCCCCAAGCGCTCCGGACTCACTTTGGACGTCAGCGGGGTCTGGCTCGTCGGCCTCGCGCTGGTCGCGATCATCTACCCGCTCATCCAGGGCCGAGCCGACGGCTGGCCCGTATGGACCTTCGCCCTACTCGCCGCCGGCTCGCTCCTGCTGTTCGCGTTCCTACGCCACGAGCGCGGACACCGAGACAACGCGCTGATCGAACCGACTCTGCTGAGCAATCGCACCTACCTCAGCGGGATCGCCGTGATCCTCTTCTTCTTCGGGGCCTTCGCCGGACTGCTGCTCTGCGTCTCGCTCTACGGGCAGCTCGGGGAGGGCTGGTCACCGATCCACGCCGGCCTGACTCTGACCCCGATGGTCATCGGGATCATGCTTGGCATGACGGTCTCCTTCGCGCTGGTCGATCGGCTCGGACGCCACCTTCTCCACATCGGGATCCTGCTGATCGCGGCAGGCACCGCCGGCATCGCCCTCACCCTGACCGGCGCCCATAGCGCCTCGACCTGGGATCTCGTCCCTGGCCTCTTGTTCGCCGGTCTCGGTGCTGGCACGAGCTTCGCCCAACTCTTTGGGTTCGTCCTCAACAGCGTCACGATGCACGAGGTCGGATCCGCGTCTGGTGTCCTTGAGGCGACCCAACAGCTGTCGACCTCGCTCGGCGTCGCCGTCCTCGGGACGATCTTCTTCGCTGCGTTCGATCACCACCTCCCGACAGATGCGCTGCAGATCACCGCATGGGCCTGTCTCGCCCCGCTCGCCGGCGCGTTCCTGTTCGTCTTCCGGCTGCCCATGCATGCCCGCGACGAGCAGGAACCTCTCCAGCAGGACGACGCGACGCCGTCGCCAGTGCCAGCTCGAGCGTCCTGACACCGCCCATACAGACTCACACGAGCACTACCGCGACAGCGACCGAGTGCCAATGCGGGCCGCGGTCACCGGTACCAGCGCTTCGCCGCGATTGCTTTCATCCTCGCGCAGCCCCCCGGCGCACGATCGCTCCGGCGACGATCCAGGCGTCCGGATTCGGGCCGATCGCTACTCCGGCGGACGATCGCAACCGTCCAGAGGCATCAGCACGTCGCCCCGGTTGGTCGATTTGCGCTCGGCGATGGCGCTGGAGCGGCGGCGAGTCCGCTGGCGCTATTGAGCCCTCGTCCGGCCAGCCGGTCGATCCGTGAGACCGGGTGGACGCGACGCTCGGCCACGAGCTTGACGGCCATCCTCGCGGTACCAGGAATCCCGCGACGGGCATCCGAGCCCGTCACCGGATGCCTGGTGGAAGAGGTGCGGTTCGAGAGGGACGCTCGAACAAGAAAGAATGAGTGTGAGAGAACGGGAACCACGGACGCGACCGTCCTCATAGTGCCGCAATCAGCGAGGTGGGAGGCGATGCTTGCCGACCAGACCGCGTGCCGTGGCGGGCATTCCAGCGCTCGATCTGCGGGGGTAGCCAGAGCCTTGGGGGACCGGTTCCAAGATCGAAGACTGGTCGCGGCATATCGTGTATGGGACAGAAGCGTGATCTAACTGCCATCGAGGTCGGGAAGTTCAAGAAGGGCGAGAAATTCCGCGCCTATGCCCCAGACCCGATGCGCCCCGGGCGGAAGATCGCCAGTGCCTGGGGCGCGTACGAAGAGGCGCTCGAATGGCGGCGGAACGCGCTCGCTGTCAAGCTCGACGCGAGGAGGCGGAAGCAGCAGCAGAAAATCCAAGAGAGCTTGGCCACGGGCGCGTCGGACCGGCTCCAGGTAGTCCCCGCGTCGGACAGTTGGACGATGATGATGCACACCGGTGACGACTTGATCGTGGCAGCTCACGCCCAGGCAAGGTCGACGAGGGCTACCGGTTCGTGATGCTGATGGAGGGGACGCCACCGTTCGAGACCGAGGTACTTCGTATGCCCCGCAACGCCGTAGCAGAGATCCGCAGTGAGTGAACGGAGCCTCCGTCGGCCCGAGGCGGCCACGTTGAGCGTCGGGGTGTGGAACGGCGCTATTGCTGTTTGGCGAGTTCCGCCGGAGTAACGACCAAGTTGAGTCGTTCGGCACCGCGCCGTAGCCGCATGTCAAGGGTGACGAGGCGGCATTCGAGAAGCTTGGCAGCGGCAACGTACTCGGCGTCATAGGTCTTCGCCAAGGCCAGTGGCGATCCGCCAGGCCTCGTTTGCGAGTCTCTCGGGCCTCCGCTCGCGGATCGCTAGCTTGCCCTCTGCGAAGCGCTTCAGTGCCTCTTCTCCGAGCGCGTCAGATATCTCGTTGCGGAAGACGAGTTCGTGGAGCACCGATGGCACCTCGCTCCACAACGGCGGAGGCGCGACAAGCTCTCTGTCGCCGAGCGCATTTCGGGCGTCCTCTCCCACGCGGTCCAGCGCAAGCTCGGTTGCCAGGCTCGCGTCGCAGACAAGCAATGTCTAGTGAGCTTCGCGTGACCGCCTGACGGCTGCCACTAGGTTCGGCATCGGCTCGCCCGTCAAGGTCTCGCCCCAGCCGTTGGGCAGCGGCGCCATCTCGTCATCGCCCTCGACAGCTCCGCGCAGCCGCTCGTACTCGGCTTCGAGTTCAGTCTCCGAGAGACGGTCCAGGAGCTTCTCTACCTTCTCGCGCGTCGTCATCGAGGATGATGGTACTGGCGGCTGTGGCGTACTCGGATTAGTGGCGGCCGAGAAGCTGAGCATCCCCCAAAACCCTTGGGTTCGTAATCCGCGGGGTAGGGAGCAACTCGAGTTGGCGGCTCGGGATGGAAACTTTCCGGAAACCCCAGCTTCAACAATCCGCCGAACGGCGATCTGTATCGTCGGCCGGAATCCCAGATTTCAAGGCACAAATCACGATCCCTGGAGATCCGACACGAGCCGTCACGTCATGGTAAGGAAGGGGTCGTCGGATCGAGTCCGACGGAGGGCTCTGGGGGATGTCTTTGTTGGCTGCGGTTTTTGGACCCGGGGCCACCGTGTGGCTGTCCGCGGGAGTGTCCTATGGAAATTTTGGAAACCTCGCTCCGCGCCCCGGTCGTTTCGTGCCGATCCAACCTCCTCGTGGTCATTCCACTTGTTCGAGCGGCCGCTCTCGAACCGCACCTCTTCCACTAGGCATCCGGTGACAGGCTGGGATGCCCGTCGCCGGATGCGTGGTACCGCGAGGATGGCTGTCAAGCTCGTGGTCGAGTGTCGCGTCGAGCCGCTCTCACGGATCGACGGGCTGGCCGGACCAGGATTCAAGCGCGCCGGCGGACTCGCTGCCGCTCGATCGTCATCGCCGAGCGCAGATCGACCAACCGAGCCGACGTGGTGATGCCACTGGGCGGTTGCGATCGTCCGCCGGAGTAGCGATCGGCCCGAATCCGGACGCCTGGATCGTCGCCGATGCGGTCGTGAGCTTCGGGGCCGCTCCAGAGGCGAAAGCGATCGCCGGCAAGTTGCGCTTTCCGCGCATTGCGTGTCTCTCATAGCCGTGGTCGAGATGCACGTCGGATGAGGAAAGCTGGAGCCGGCGGTCGGCTCGTCAGCAGTGATGAGCCTGCTCACAAGAATCAGCCTCCGACTGCGAGGCTCGTGTTAGTACTCGTGGCCTGTGCGGCAGTCATCTCGTTGGCTGCTCTTGCGACGTGCGGCGACATGGGTTATACCTATGTCGCGAATGGGCGTTGCGAGTGTCCACGAGCTTCCGCCGGAGGAGCTTCGCTTCCATTGGAAGAGCGGCCGGCTGTGCCTCGACTTCGTGGCGACAGTCGGCGAGCGCTGGCGGCGGTCGTTCGAGCGGCTGCTCGAACCTGAGGACCTCGCTCGCTGGACGGTGGAGAGCGGCATGCTGCGGGAACCGCCGTGGGTGTCAGATCGACAGCTGGCGGCAGGACGGGTGCTTCGCGAGGCGATCAACCGGCTCGCTCGTCCCGGCGTCGAGCCACGCCCGGGGGATCGAGAGGAGCTCAACCGTTGGGCGACGCGGACGCCGCTGTCGCCGCAGCTGACGTCGGGCAGCAAGCTCGTATGGGTCGCGGCTCGGCCGGTCGAGGCGATGCTCGCCACGATCGCGTGGGACGCGGTCGAGCTGCTGAGCGGGCCGCTCGCGGGGCGCGTCCGTGAGTGCGCCGCTCCCGACTGTGCGCTTCTGTTCCTCGACACATCGCGTCCTGGCCGGCGACAGTGGTGCTCGAGTGGCGCATGCGGCAATCGCATCCGCACCAAGGCATACCGCGATCGACAAAAGGAGCGCGGACGCGGATGAGCTATCGGACCCTGCCGGCCCAGGAGGCCTTCTGGCGACCGTCAAACCAGATGGGCGTGCTCAACGCCGATCTCGCCAAGCAGCTGGAAGCCACCACGCTCGGTGCACGACTATGGCGTCTGCACCCCGGGCAAGCCTCGACGCGCCATCGCCACCGACAGACACATGAGCTCTACGTGCTGCTCGAAGGCACCGGTCGCATCCGCATCGGTCAAGACCTCCACACGCTCCAGCCCCTCAGCAGCCTGCTCGTCGACCCCGGCGAGGTCCGGCAGCTATTCAACGACACGGACGCCGATCAGCTCTGGCTCGTCGTCGGCGCGCCACCCGAGGCCGCGAACACGCTCGAGATGACCCCAGAACAGCTCGCGTGGCTCTACCCCGACGGACCCAAGGCACTCCCACCAGAGATTCTGGCCACACGGCCCACCGCCAGCGCATAGCGAGCAACGCGGGGTCGCGGCCACGGACCGCGATCACGCAGCCCGTCGCACACGGGTAACCAGGCGCGCTCGCTGCGCGTGCTGGGTTATCGGAATTGACGAACGGAGCAGCTCCGACCGCCGCGGGTGGAGAGTTGCGCCGAATTGGAAAAAGCGGGTGTCTGCCCGGACGAGCCGCGGAACCCGCTCCTCGCCAATGAGAGGTCTCGACATAGGGACGGCGGCCGGCTCCTGAGTGCAATCCGATCGTCAGCAGCGAGGCGCCATACCTCAGCCTGCTGCCATCCTCTCGTCGCCAACTCGATCGTCAGCTCAGCGATGTCAGGACGAGCAAAGCAGTCGTGAGCGGCGGTGCTCGCGGGCGCCTGCATCACGCCTTAGCGGTCACGTCCGCGCCGTGGCTGCTTTCTCGGACCACCAGCAGCGCCGCCGCTCACAAGAGCTAACGCGAAGTGTCTGCGTCCACGGCCTCCGCGAAGCGCAGGCAAGTGACCGCGGTTACCCCAGCACGAGCCCGAACTTTGAGCCGTTCGTCGTCGGGACCTTGCCGACGTCGACCCGGATGTTCTCGGACTTAACGCCGACCTTGATACCCCCGGACTTGAGGACGATGTAGACCTTGCCGCTACCGAACTTCGCCGGGCGACACGTGGGCAGCTGGGCAAAACAGCCACCGGTGCTACGAAAATCCAGGCTGAGCAAGGCGTCGCCCTTCACCGACCCGATCGTGAGATTGGCCCTCCCGCCCGACTGGCAGAGGTTGCCCCCGCAATCTGTGGACCCCACCACCAGCCTGCCCACCCTCTTCGAACCCTTGCGCACCGAGACAATCGTCGCCTTCTGCTTGCTCCCCGCAAAGGGACCGTTGGGGAGGACAACCATCTCCTGTCCGGCGACGACGCCGGTCAACTTCACCTTCGCCCCCGCGGCCGGCGCGAATGCGGCGGCCGCGACGAGCACAGCCACGGTCACCACAGCGCCACAAGGTTTACGTTTGCGGTCCACTACGTGCCCCTTTCGTTTACTGATCCTCCCGCGACCGTAACACGGGGTGCGGCAAGGCGCAAACCCGGCGAGACACGCCATGCTGCTCCATCACGCCGGAGCCCTGGTCGAGCTCAACGCCGCCCGGCAGCTCGCCTGAGAACGTTCGGAACGGCTGGCCGGAGCTGCTCCCGAGCGGGCGGGCGCCGCGCTTCTGTACCGCGCGCGAAGTAGTCACCTCAGCGACGCCGCCCATGCTGCCGCACGCGACCGCGGTCGGACAGGAGCGGCCGCCTCCCAATCCTGCCGCTCACGACTGCTTTGCTCGTCCTGACATCGCTGAGCTGACGATCGAGTTGGCGACAATGAGGCGTGGTGCTTGGGTGGCCCCGCTGGCCAGCGGTGCGATCGCTTTGCTGGAGCGATCGCACGGCGTCGGCTTCGGGGCTCGGTTCGGCTGTCAGGGGTTGGGTGTGAGCCTCGGTGTGGCCGGGATCATGGGTGATGGTCGTTCGTGCACGGCGTGGATGACCTCCGTGTTGTCGATCCCGCGTAGGTACGCGGAGGTGATCCCGAGATCGGCGTGTCCGAGCTGGCGCTGGATGACCAGAAGAGGGACACCCTCGCGCGACATCTCGACGGCGTGCGCGTGTCGGAGTTGATGAGGCGCGAACCGACGGCGAACCCCAGCTGCCTGGGCGGTGCGGCGTAGCTGAGCGCGGATCCCGGCGGGTGCGCATGGCCGCCCGCGCGTCGGTCCGCGCAGGACGCAGAACAGCGAGCCGACCGGGAGCGTCGCGCGGTGCGCCAGCCACGGTTCGAGTTGTCCCCAGGCGCATCGATCCATGCCGACCTCGCGGCGTTTGCCGCCTTTGCCACGACGGATCGTGATCGCGCCACGTGGCTGATCGAAGTCAGTCTCGACGAGCGCGAGCGCCTCGCTGATCCGCAGGCCTGCGCGCCACAGCACGACGATCAGCCCGCGAAGGCGCAGCCCGTCGGGCGCATGACCCGCGGCGCTTATCACGGCGATGATCTCCTCGACCGTCGGCGGATCCGCCGGATCGCGAAGCCCCTTGTTGCGTGGTGGGCGACCTGCGTGAAAGCTCGCGAGAGTAGCTGGCGATCGACGCCGGCCAGCGCAGTCGACCAGTGGTACGGACTGCTCATGACATCTTTGGATGGTGATCGATCACCTGATCCTCGCCGCTGGCGTGAGGCTGTCAGACGGTCACTGCGGAAAGGGTGTTCGCGTACTGCCGGAGCGCCCTGACAGCCGTGGCGGGACGCGCCCGCCGCTGCGTTTGCCATCGTCAGATGACCATGAGCCCGACCGTATTCCGCGATGGCCCGTTTCGATTCTTCTTCTTTTCACGAGAGGAGGAGCGGCTTCATATCCACGTCCAGTCGGCCGACGGCGAAGCGAAGATCTGGATTGAGCCAGCGATCGAGCTTGCGCGGAACTACGCGCTAAGCGACCAGGACTTGAGCCGCGTCCTACAGTTGGTGACAGATCACGAGCAAGAGATCCGCAATGCCTGGCACCGGCACTTCGACAGCTGAGGTCACCAACATCTCAAAGCACGGCTTCTGGCTACTGCTTGACGGCCGCGAGATGTTTCTCTCGTTCGAGCATTTCCCGTGGTTCAAACAGGCCGCGGTGGACGCGATCCTGAATCTCGAGCGGCCCGCGCCAGAGCATCTGCGTTGGCCCGACCTGGACGTCGACCTAGCCGTCGAGTCGATCGAACACCCCGAGCGCTACCCGCTCAAGTCCAGCCTCTGATCGACCACCGGCCGCCTCGTCCACCGCTGCGCCGCCGCACGCCAAACTGCGCGCCCGACGCGACCCGAACGTCGCCGAAGCGATCACGCGCCCTGGCGGCGGCGAGACGCGGAAAGCAGTGGTACCGGGGCCGAGCGGCCGAAGCGTCCGAGTCAGCGGAAGTCGGTAGCGGCAACCGCTGGCGCCTGTTTCGCGACACTGGGGTCGGGGGTGGCGAGGAGTACCGCGCCGAGCGTCACGGCGACGAACGCGAGCAGTCGGGCAGCACCCAGAGCGCCTGACGGGACGGGCTCGTGCAGCACCACTGTGGCCGCAAGGATCGGCAGAGCGTTGGTTAGCAGCGTGGCGAGTCCGGCCACTGTCAGCGCCCCGCCGCGCTGGTAGCCGAGTTGTAGGTACGAGGTGCCGAGTATGTAGCCGATGATCAGGGTCACGACGAAGACGAAGTGAGTTCCGCCTTGTGTCGCGAGCTTGGTGGAGAAGTCGCCGATCGAGAAAAGAAGGCCGCCTGCGATTCCATCGGCCACGGCAACCTGCCCCCACCTGCGTCCGATGACGAGGACGATTACCGCAACCGCCGCGGTTCCGCCGAGCCACGCCAGGATCCCGGCGGTCGACCCTCGGCCGCCTCCGCCACTGTGTTTGATCAGCGAGACTCCGAGCAAGGCCAGACCGAGCGCCGAGATCGCAACGCCGGCTGACCGGCGAGTTCCCAGGCGTCGTCCGCTGACCTTCGCGGACGTGTACGCGAGCACGCCGATGCCGCCGGCACCAATGCTCTGTACGACAGCGAGCGGCGCGAGCGCCAGCGCACCGGCGTAAGCAGCGAACCCACCCGACTCCATGGCGAATCCGGTCAACCAGGTTCGGTCCTCGAGCAGGAGCTGTAGCGAGTGCCACGGGCGGCGCAGCGAAAGCGCCGGCAGAGCAGCCGCGGCGTCGTGCTCCCGCGAGTACGCGAGATTCGTGAGCGTCGTCGAGGTCGCTGCCAGGAGCAGTCCAAGCGCTACGGCGAGGTTCACGTGGAGGCCAGCCTACTTGGGCGTCTGGGCCTGCGCCGCTAACGCCGCGGGGCCCGGCTCCGCTCACGCGGGCTACAGCCTCGAACGGAGCACAAGTCCAACCGCCGCCATCACGCTCAAAGCGACGAGGGCCGTGCGGTCGGTGTAATCGCTTTTCTCATCCCGCCGCCTCGCGTCGGGCGATCCCTCCGGCGACGAAGACGCCCGCCTGGATCGGACGGATCCCTGAAGCGGCTTCAGTTGAATGCGTTGATGCCGGTGAGTTCGGCTGACAGCGCCCATAGGCGCGCGGCCTGGTCGGGGTTGACCGCGTACTCACGGACGCCGCCGCCCGTACTGTTGTCGGCCGGCATCAAATCGGCGATGTCGCAGTCCTCGCAGTAGACGCCGCCCATTTCCGCGAGTTGCGGGGAAGTGGCCGCCCACACCTGCGTCGCCGCGCCCTGTTCGGGCGTCTTGAACCCCGAAGCGATCACATTGCCCTGCTCGTCGATCCAGCCGGCGGCGACCATCTCTTCCGTCGTTAGGTGGCGCTGCAGGGGCGTGCGGATCCCGCCAGGGTGTACCGCGAACGCCCGCACGCCAGCATCCCGGCCAAGCGCGTCGAGCTGTACGGCGAACAGCGCGTTCGCCGTCTTCGCCTGGCCGTAGGCCTCCCATTTGTCATATCCGCGTTCGAACATCACATCGTCCCAGCGCATCGGGGAGCGACGGTGACCTGCCGAGGACACCGACACCACGCGCGACCCCTCGTGCGCAAGCGCTGGCCAGAGCAGGTTCACGAGGGCGTAGTGCCCGAGGTGGTTGGTCGCGAACTGCGCCTCCCACCTCTGGCCGACGCGTGTCTCGGGGCAGGCCATGATCCCGGCGTTGTTGATGACGATCTCCGTGCTCCGGCCGGAGGCGAGGAAGCGCTCGGCGAAGCCCCGCACACTCGCGAGGTCCGCCAAGTCGAGCTCGTCAACCTCGACCCGATCTATTCCCGCAAGGGCCTCCTCGGCCGTGGCCCGCCGCCGGGCCGGAACGACGACCTGCGCCCCGGCGTCCGACAACGCCCGCGTGGTCTCGAGCCCCAGCCCGGAATAGCCGCCGGTGACGATCGCGAGCTTGCCAGCCAGGTCGATTCCTTCCAGTACCTCTCGCGCCGCGCTGCGCGCCCCGAAACCCGATCCGATCTTGTGCTGAGGAGTTGTCGTTGGCATATCCCCAGCCTAGGACGTTGCGCGAATTTCCGTCAACCGTCACGAGAGCGGATCACGCCTCGAAATGACGCGGTGGACCCTGACCGCCGCGAGCCCGGGGACGATCCCTTTCATCGCCGACCGACCCGACAGTGCGCGACCGCATCGGCGACTAGGAGCACTCATGCTCCCTGATGGTCCTGCTGCGGGATCGCCCAGCGGGAATGATCGCTCAAGTAGCGGGTGACGCGATGACTCTTGGCCCCTGCGGTGGTCAATACATTCATCCAACCACCGACCAGGAGACGATGACCGTGCCCGGACCACTGAGCGACGCCCGTGCCGTGACCAAGCTTCCCGCCCAGGACCTCGAGCGAGCGCGGCGGTTCTATCACGACAAGCTTGGACTTGAACCAGTCGAGGAGCGCGAGGGTGGCCTTCGGTACATCTGCGCGGGCACGGAGTTTCATTTGTTCAATTCTTCGGGAGCCGCTTCAGGCGCATCCACGCAGATCGGATTCGAGGTCACCGACCTTGAAGCGGTCATCGAAGATCTGCGGCGGCGCGGGATCGCGTTCGAAGCCGTCGAGGTTCCAGGCTTCGACAGGCAAGGCGAGATGGTGGTCGTGCCCAACAACTACCCCAGTAAGGGATCCGGAGAGCTCGGCGCCTTCTTTTATGACAGCGAAGGGAACCTCCTCGCCCTCGGCCAGGCGACTGATGGCGAGGACGCGAGAGGCCCACGACTCGCGTCGCGACGCGCAAGTGTGGCATCGGCGGACGCGTCGGATCTGACTCATGCGAGCATCGACGAGCTCAAGGCGGTGGAGGGGTTCTTGGAGGGCTTTACATTTCGCCGCGTCGGAGCCCAGATGACCGTGACACCGTTCGGGATGTCGATCATCGATATGCCAGCGGAAACGACCGCCTACCCGGAGCATGACCACTGCTCCGAAGGACCCGGGAACCCGCCCGCCCACCAGCTCGGCCAGGAGGAGGTCTATATCGCGCTGCGCGGTTCGGCCGACGTGCAGGTCGACGGCCACCGGTACAAGCTGGACGCAGACCACATCATCCGGGTCGGGCCGACAGCGCGGCGCAAGATCCTGCCGGGCCCTGACGGCGTTCGGCTCCTGGCGATCGGCGGATTTCCCGGTCGAGCATACGATCCGGCCGCCACCGTCTGAAGCGAAGCAGGAGACAGGCCATAGCTGAAAACGCCGGAGCGGGGAGCGCGGTGGTGACGACGGACGAAAGCAGCGCCGCAAGCGGGACGCCGGCTGCCACATGCTGCCGTCGAACGGCGCCGTCATTCCAGCGGGAGGCGCCGATTCCCGCAAGACCGGCCTGGTGATCCGTCTCTGGGACCGCGGCGGTAACGGGGACACCCGGCCATGTGGCCACCAGCACGAGAGCGCCCGCCGCGGCTTCGGCGTTGGGCCGCGCATCCCGGCCGCGTCGGCAAGAGACCAGGTTCGCGCGGTAAGCGCGGATCTCGCGGCGATCGCTTTCGTAGGTCGGAGACGCGCTACGCGGACGACCGCTCCGGCGACGAGGTGGTCCTTCGCACGGCGCCGTAATGAGGCGCACGGCCGTGCTCCGCGTGTACGCCCCAGCGACCACGCTGGAGCTTGCCGGTCTATCTTTGCGTCCCCGTCCTGCCTGCAACGATCGGATGGATCATCGGGTAGCAGAACGAGTAGCGAGGGTGCAGCCGGACGCTGCGTGTCGCACTGGGCGGTGTGATCCGAAGATCGCGGTACGCATGACAAGGCCGGCCTTGAATGGCGAAGTTGAATCCCTCGAGGAACGCCGAGGCAGACTGCCCGCGGGTCAGAGTGATGGTCGCGATGTGCCGCGCGCCACCGAGGTAGCCGCTGAGTGAGCGCTGAGCGTGGACGACGACCCGGCCGTTTGCGGAGAGGCCGTCGACGTCAAGATAGCCGCGCAAACTGCACGGCTTACCTGCATTCCGGAAGCGGATCGGGACACCTATGTGTCCGCCCCCTACACCGTAGGGTCCTAACGAGATGGCCAACTGATGGCTCGCACATCGGCGCGGGATACGCCCCGTCGCAGGGGCTGCGCGGTCAGAAGCGCGGCGCAGACAGAGATCTCCAGGGCCAACGCCGGAGCTGCCAAGGCTCTTCTCACGAAGCACACGTATCGGCATCCGAGGGCATCCGAGAACTTCCGCTCGAAACGTACTGCAACAGTGCTCCCGCACGGGCCGAATGGGTGGACGCTGACGCTCGTGTGCGTAGCGGTCGCACAATCGCTTCGACTTCGACGCCAATGAGTTGTCGGTGATCGCATCGGCGTCTCCCAAACCAGAACGCGGGACTTTGGTGATCGCCGGTGGTAGCGTCCGAGCCGTGTCTGTTCAGCATCCCAACACCAACCTGATCGAGAGGTTCTACAGCGCGCTGAGCGCGAGGGACGGCGCCGCGATGTCCGCGTGCTACGCGACCGACGCGACGTTCGAGGACCCCGCGTTCGGGCAGCTCGACGCGGACGCCGCCGGCGCGATGTGGCGGATGCTCACCTCGCGCGCTGGCGACCTGACCGTCGATATATCGGAGGTGAACGCCGACGAGGCGACAGGCTCTGCTCGTTGGATCGCTCATTACACGTTCACGGAGACAGGTCGCCCCGTGGTCAACGACATCCGCGCATCATTCCGGTTCGCCGATGGGCTCATCGCCGAGCACCGCGATCGCTTCGACTGGTGGTATTGGGCGCGCCAAGCGCTCGGCGCGCCAGGACTGCTACTCGGCTGGAATCCACTGTTCCAAAACGCCGCGCGCAACAAGGCGCGCCGAACGCTCGCCGAATTCCGCGCGCGCGAGGCAGCAAGCTCCACCTAGGCGCCGGAGCCCGGACCCTCCCTTTCCTGACGATCACTGAATGTGGCCGACGTATGCTTCGCGACGGCGGCAGGCGTCCGGCGATGAACGCCTAATTGTCGGCGCGGAAGGTGTCTCTAGAGTTCGTGCGGTGTCAGTGTCTCTTGCGTGGGTGGGTGATGGTGCGCCACGTATGGAGGTCGCCCATGTCGAGCGCCGCGCTCGCGACTTCACAGCCGTCGGTACGCAGCTCGGCGTGGTCTACGAGTTGCGCTACCGGCTCGACGCCGACACGCTGGCTCTTGACATCGTCGGGGAACGCTCGCTCGAACTGAAGCTGGGTGATGCCGACTTCTTCGATGTCGGCTGGTCACCGTTATTCAACTCGCTTCCAGTGATTCGCGACGGACTTCTCGAGGCGGGTCCGGCGCGCGAGTACGTCATGAGCTGGGTGGATGTCCCGTCCCTCGAAGTCAGCAGATCGGAGCAGTGGTACGAACCGCTGGGGAACGGCCACGTCCGTTTCGCGGCCGGTGACTTCAAGGCGGAAATACGGTTCGATGAAGCCGGATTCGTGCTCGAGTATCCAGGTATCGCGACGCGCGCCTAAAGGCTGGCATCCAGCCGCACTGCCAGCTGTCCTCTGCGGGCGCTCCCGTCAAGGACCGGGCGGACGTCCCGTAGTGCCTCTCTCAAGCGTACGCTTGCGAACTATGGCTAAAACCGGCGACACGCTCAAGCTGACAGCGAAGGAGCAGCTCACGATCACCGCCAGCGCTGCGGACTCAGGCGGTGAGCTGCTGGTGATCGAGGCACGGTATGAACCCGGAGGGAGCTCACCGCCCGAGCACTACCACCCCGGCCAGGAGGAGACGTTCACCGGCGTCACTGGCACAGTGACCGCCCGCATCGCTGGAGTGGAGCGGAGCATCGGGCCCGGCGAGACGGTGACGATCCCTCCTGGTACCAGCCATGCCTTCTGGAACCCTGGCAACGAGCCGGCGACGCTCAGCTGGGAGGTACGCCCGGCGTTGGGCACCGAGCAGATGTTCGAGGAGCTCTCGAGTGCCGGATCAAAGCTCACTCAAGCGCTCGTGATCTCGCGCTACAAGCAGGAATTTCGGCTGAGCAGCGCTCCGCAGCGCATGCTGCTGGACGCGATCACCCCCGTCGCCCGACTGATATCGCGCTAGCTCAGCCGATACCGGCCGCGTCCTTTCGGTCGGCGAACCGTCGCCAACCGCGCGCTCGCATACGTACGGTAGATCCGTGAGAGATCGCCGTCCACCTCTCTTCTTGGCATGGCTCGGACCGATGGGCTTGCTCTTCGTGGTGGCCGGGCGCCGTCTGATCGGGGAGCAGCCATCCGACGCCGAGGTAGTGGACGTGAGCGAGCGGGATCAGGAGGAACGAGAGCGCGGTGAGCGTGACGGCCGGAAGTGCGAACCAGACGAGCCGCAGGTAACGGTCACTTCGGATCGCTACCAACGTCGCGACCAGAACGAGGATCCACGGGAGGATGAAGAGAAGGAACGCCAGCCCGATCCCACGGGCGCTGTTGGGGAGGTGGGGAAGGTTCAGCGTGCTGCAGTAGGAGCTTCGCGTGACGCGGGGCTGGAAGACCTCGAATGACCCATCGCCGCTGCACCCATCGTTCGTGAGGAGGAGCGCGAGACCGGAGAGCATCGCGACCCCAAGCAGCGAGGCCACGCCACCACTCAGCAGTCGGTCGTGGCGGAGGGTCTGCCGGTCAGGGGAGACCGTACCCATCTGGGCAGTCTCGCAGGGGCGCGGCCGGGCTTCGGCAGCGATCGAGGGGTCAGCATGAGCCCATATGGTTAGGCGATGGTCAGGCGTCGGCGTCGCGTTGCTTTAGCGCTGCTTCTGGTTGTGGGCTTGCTGGTCGCGGTGCTGGTGCGATCGGCGCTGGGGACTCAGACCTTCGGCGCGAAGGTCCTTCATCTGACGATCATGAGCCGGCTCGTTCATCGCCGGATGCCCTTGACGTTGGTGGCGCCGCCCGGTCGGCGCGACGGTCGCCCGCTGCTGATCTTCCTTCACGGCCGCGGGGAGGACCAGAACTCGCAGCTAACCGCTCAGTTTTTCGCGGCCCTGCACTCGCTAGGCGACCGTGCGCCGGATATCGCGTTTCCCTATGGCGGCGACCATTCCTACTGGCATAACCGGAGCAGTGGCGAGTGGGGCTCGTATGTCTTGCACGAAGTCCTGCCGACCGCACTTCGCGCCTTGCATGCGGATGTGCACCGCGTGGCGATCGGCGGTATCTCGATGGGCGGTTTCGGCGCCTACGACATCGCGCGTCAGAGTCCGAATCGGTTCTGCGCAGTCGGTGGCCATTCCGCTGCTCTCTGGCCCGCAGCTGGCCTGACCGCGCCGGGGGCATTCGATGATCGTGCGGACTTCGCACGTAATGACGTCATTCGCTGGGCGGCAACGCATCAAGGTCCGTACCGGCACGCCCGGCTCTGGCTTGACGGTGGAGATCAAGATCCTTTTCACCAAGCTGATGAAGAACTCGCCCGCCAGCTTGGTATCCCGATGCACGTGTGGCCGGGCATCCACGACGCCGCCTACTGGAACGCCCACTGGCGCCAATACCTCAACTTCTACGCCAGCGCCCTGACCAACTGCCACTAACGCGACGTTCGAGTGCGTCGTCGCACAGATCGACGAGCAGCGATTACGGCGTCAGATAGGTGACGTGCGCGAGCGGGATTAGGAGAAGCGTCAGCGCGACGAGTCCGCCCGCCGGCGCTGCGACCAGAGGAGCCACAGGTGACGCTCGCTGCGGACCGCGGTGAGCGTTCCGATCACGACAAGCATCGGCGGGAGGATGAAGAAGACGAGCGCGAGCCCGATCCCTCCGACGCTGTTCGGGGCGTGCGGGAGGTTCATCGCGCTGCAATATGAGCTCCGATCGCCGGGTCCGAAGACTGGCCCGCTTGTCGCTCGCCATTCCCGCGATCGATCCGGGCTCGTCGACGGGTAAGGCTGCGTGTGGTCGTGGCGATCCGCTCGGCGGTGTGCCTCACCGTCGAGAGGAGCCACCTCGGGGGCGAGGGCGTGGAGTCGGCTGGTCGAGTTCGCTTTCGAGCAACCGTATGAGGAGGGTGAGTGCGCGCTGGCCGCGTTCCGGTTCTCCGGTGGAGCGTGTGTCCAGGCTCGCGCCCCGGTAGGCGCAGAGCACGAGCGCGGCGATGTCGGCCCGGGTCTCTGGGTCGACCGTCGTGGGTAGGGTGTCGGTGATGAGTGGGAGGTAGGCGTTGACGTAGTCGCGGCCGATGTCGCCGTAGCGCTCGGGGTCGAGTCCGGCTTGGAGCACGCTCTGGGTCAGGACCTCTGATGCCGGGGAGTTGTCTTTGAGCATTTGGGTGGCGAACGTCGCTGGGTCAGCGGCGCTGAGCTGCTGGAGGACCGGTGCGCGGATCGCGGCGAGCGCTTCGCGGAGCAGCTTCTCGGTCGATTCGAAGTGGTAGAGCAGGATCCGGTGGCTGGTGCCGGCTCGTTTGGCGATCTGGCGGACCGAGAAGTCCTGGAGGCCTTCGCTCAACAGGTAGTCCACGGCGACCTCGAGCAGTTCCTGTCGGCGCGCCTGCCCGCGCGAGTTGCCTCTGCGAGCGCGGGCGCGGTGAGGCCCGCTGTCAGATGTTGAAGAAGCCACTTGACAAAGTGAACCATATGGGTCAATATGCGCCGGACCAGTTTGAACCGCCCGGTTCACTTTCGCATCGATTCCCACAGGAGACCACGTCATGATCCGTCCCGTTCGCGCGCTCAGCCGCATACTCATCCTCGCCGCGGCTGGTGGCTGCGCGATCACCTCCCTTGCCGCCGCGGCCCCGTCGTCGCCTAAACCGCTGGCGCGACCGGGGGGCACTGTTATCTCGGCGAGCTCGCTGAAACGGAAGCTATGGATCCCGGGCACGACCGCGCATGCGTACAGGCTGACGTACGTGACCTCGAACTCGGCCGGCAAGTCGGCACTCAGCACCGGCGAGGTGTTCATCCCGAAAGGCAAGGCACCGGCCGGTGGCTGGCCGGTCATCTCCTGGGCACACGGCACCTCGGGACTGAGCGAGAGGTGCATGCCGTCCGTGATAGGACCGGCCGAGCCGGCGCGCGACTTCCGATACCTCGCGAACTGGATGAAGCATGGCTACGCCGTCGTCGCGACCGACTACGCCGCGCTCGGTCACCCAATGGCGTACCTGAATGGTCGCTCGGAGGCGCACAACGTCGTCGACATGGTCAAGGCCGGTCGCGCGTTCGCCGCCGATCACCTGCTCTCCGACCAGCAGCTCTCCAACCGGTGGGTCGTGATCGGCCAGTCGCAGGGCGGCGGCAGCGCGATCTACACCGCCCGCTACGCCACCCACTTCGGGGGACCGGCGCTCGACTATCTCGGTGCGGTCGGAACCGGCGTCCCAGCGTACATCGAGGAGGACGCGTCGCTGCTCGGCCCGGGCGTACCGGGAGCATTGACGCCGATCGTCAACATGGAGCTCACCTACATCGTCGCCGCCTTACGGGACCAGCTCCCCCAGCTCGGGATCGACAAGGTCCTCACTCCCTACGGCCGCAAATACGTCGCGGACGCCGAGCACCTTTGCACGTTCACAGGGATGACCGCCGCCATGAAGGGCGTCATCGTCGGCACCTACTTCACCAAGCCGCTCGCGAGCCTGCCCAACTGGACCAAGACGATCGACAAGTACATGCAGATGCCCACGACTGGATTCGACAAGCCGTTCTTCATGGGCCACGGGCTCTACGACACCGACGTCCCCTACGACCTGACAGCCAAATACGTCGCGACGCTCAAGGCCAACCACCAGCCCGTCACCTTCAAGACGTACCTCGCCGATCACTCCGGCACCCTCGTCCAAGCCCAAGCCGACGAAATCCCGTTCGTAGCGAACCTCTTCCACCA
Source organism: uncultured Actinomycetes bacterium (assembly GCA_963822725.1). Lineage (GTDB taxonomy): Bacteria > Actinomycetota > Thermoleophilia > Solirubrobacterales > Solirubrobacteraceae > Palsa-465. The sequence continues at coordinate 272,840 of CAWGIR010000002.1, read as the reverse complement.
CACCGGGCGCAAGCCGTTCGGGCTATCGCCCTACACCCGGCTCGAGCTCGCTTTCACGGCGCGCCGGCCCGCTACCCCCACCGGCTTCACGTTCCTCTCTCAGCTGCCCGCGCCTCCCGCGGGCTACGGCTCCCCGGCGCTGCGCAGCAACGAGTTCCGGTTCCCGCGCGGCACCAGGCTGAACCTCGGTGCGGTGCCCGCATGCGCGGCCACCGATAGCGACTTCGCACAACAAGAGACGGGCGCCTGCCCCCCAAACACACGTGTGGGGACCGGCTCGGCCGAGGTCAAGCTAGGCACCGGCTCGGAGTTGGCGCTCAACGTCACTGCTTTCAACGCGACAGGCCGCGGGTTGACGATCATCCTCACATCACCGTCGGGCGGCGTCGTTCGCGTGCTGCACCCCACGGTGGTCGGTGACACCGTCCGCACCACGCTCCCGCGCGTGTCGCTGGGTCTCGGTCAGGAAGCCTCGCTGACGCGCTTCGCGCTCCAGCTTGACGGGGGCACAAGCAGGCGGCCACTCATCCGCACCCCAGCGAAATGCCCGGCCAGCGGACACTGGACCCTCACCTACATTTCCCACTACGACGCCCCCCTCGGAACCGGCACCTTCTATCGCAACACCCGCTGTTCCAACTGACTGACCGGGTAGGGCGGTCCGATCCAGATCGGACCGCCCTGCGATCAGACTCAGTTCGCGGCAACGCCGATTCGGTGTCCATGAGCGTCGGCCAGGACGCCGAAACTCACGCCTGGCGCCTGCTGCTCCGGCTGAACGATCTTGCCGCCCAGTTCCTCAGCGCGGCTCAGGGTGGCGGCCACATCGTCGACCGCGACGAAGAACAGCACCTCGTCATCGGGGCCTTGACGCGGACTGATCGCCACCGCTGGACCTCCCTCCACACCGGTGTCCATGAACGTGTAGCCGGGGAACCCACCCTCGGAGGCCACCTTCCAATCGAACAGCTCAGCAAAGAACTCACGGGTCGCGTCGGGATCCTGAGAACGGATCTCGGCGTGGATCACTGGATGAGGCATCGACACTCCTTGTTGTGATGCGAAGACCCGGGTGGCCCTCACTCGGATATAGACGATCGGGCCACCCTGATCGGGACAGCCTCTCCGCATACGCACAAACGCTTGCTCCCCCGGAGGGAAGTCAGACCTCCCTCGGGCGTCTGCGGCAGCCGCCGTGGGTGGTTTACGCTCCCTCAGAATCGGTTGCCGGCCGAGCCTCATCTGGGGGAGTCCCGCATGAGCCGCCATTGGATTTGGCGAGCGATGATTTCTCAGCGGTCGGCGGTCTAAGAGTCCATGACACCAACTACCTGCCACATGTCCATATCCCTTGACGGATTCGTCGCGGGCCCTGATCAGAGCCGCGAGAACCCGTTGGGTATCGGCGGCCTCGAACTCCACCACTGGCACTTGGACGAGCCGCTCCACGAAGCTGACGCGCGCGCCCGGAATGAGCTACTGAGGCGCCGCGGTGCGTATGTCATGGGCCGCAACATGTTCGGCCCTATCCGCGGCCGCTGGGATGGCGAGTGGCGGGGATGGTGGGGAGACGAGCCGCCATATCACGCGCCGGTGTTCGTTCTCACTCACTATCCGCACGAGCCAATCGAGATGAACGGCGGAACGACCTTCCACTTCGTGACCGAAGGGTTCGACGCCGCGTTCGAGCGCGCGACGGCAGCGGCCGACGGGCTTGGGGTCGACATAGCCGGCGGTGCATCCACGGTCCGTCAGGCGCTCGCCGCGGGCGTGGTCGACGAGCTCATGCTCGACGTCGTTCCAGTCCTGCTCGGTACCGGCGAGCGGTTGTTCGACGGAGTGGAAGACCCCGGCCTCGAGCCGCTCGAGATCATCGATTCCCCACACGCGACGCACGTCCGCTACCGCGTAGGTTCGCCGACTCGGCCAACACCCGAGTAGGCCTGACCGTGCTCCGATCGGAGCGTCTCGCACATCGCCACGAGCGGATCGGTCGGCACGCTTCGCGGCCGAGCCGGGCTGGCGGATAGGGATGTCGCTCGTGAGACTCTCGCCGCGCCTGTCACCAAATTAGGGGGCGGGACGCTTCAGGTGCTCCGGGGGCGCCCGCGTCCGTCGTTTGCGACGATCGCGTGGAGCGCGGCGACGTGTGCGTGGAATGCGGAGGCCCCGGTCGGGGTGAGCCTGGCGCGGACGCGGCGGCGGTGGTCGCGCACGGGCCGCTCGATCTCTACGTAGTCGGCATCCTCGAGGGTTGCGAGCTGTTTTGAGAGGGCCGAGTCAGATAGTGCGAGCTCCTCGCGCAGGAACGCGAAGTCTGTCCAGTCGGCCGCCGCCAGCAGAGCGACGAGCGAGAGCCGGGCGGATCGTTGGCCTGACGGTCATCAACGCACGTCAGGTCTTGGACCGCCGAAGCTCACGGCAAGTGGAAAGCAGGGCCTCGCGCGCGAGCCGTGGAGCGACCACGTCGGCGCAGGCGATCTCGTGGCTCCTGTCGGCGTATGGCCAAGCAGCACCGCGGCGTGGTTGGTCGGAACCGACCAGGTGAGGGAGTTTCCCTCGCGCTTCGTCCTCACACACATGATATATCTATCTAGAATTTTTCTGCTAGATTCGATGGTCTACAGATAGGAGACCTCAATGGGATTCTCTGAGATCACTCAGGCGCTCAAGCGGGAGACCGAAGCCTGGAACGCACACGACGCTGATGGCGTCGCCGCGTGCTACGCCGAGGACGCGAAGTTGTACGACGTAGGGCTACCCGAGCCGCTGCAGGGGCGCGCGGCAATCCGAGACTCGGTGGCGGGCTATCTCGCGGCGTTCTCGGATTTCCACGCCGTCAACCTAGGTGAGCCGATCGTCTCGGGCAACCGGACGGCCCAGGAATGGAAGGTCACTGGGACGAACGACGGCGAGCTGATGGGCATCCCGCCGACCGGTAAGCAGGCGACCACGTACGGTTGCGGGACAGCCGAATTCGGTGATGATGGGCTGATCCACCGCGCCGGCAACTACTGGAACGCCGCCGCGCTGATGCAACAGCTCGCCGTCGTGCCCGAAACAGTTAGCGCCAACGCCTAACCGCAGCTCAGATCGGGGCGTTCGGCCCGGCACGCCGGGCACGAGCGCCCCGAGAGCATCCCAGACAAGCTGTCCGAGACGAGCGTCAGAGGTTTGCCGCCGGATCGGGTGAGGTGTCCGCGACCAACGGGCGATCGCTACCGAGAACGTCCCCCTGGGCGCGGGCGTCAGTCATCCGGACGCCGTGTGGTGGTCATGCTGCGGTTTCCCAACCCGGTCGGGTTCGGAGAGGATCATGTGGCAATGGGCGAGGTCAATCCAGAGGAGCAGCTCGAGATCCGTAGCGGCGTGTTCAAGCGACTCGGTGATTGCACCGGCTCGGAGTTCGAGTCGGCTATCGGTTTGATTGCCCACAGGCGGATCGACCGCGCATGGATTGCCGAGCAGGCGGCAGGTCCCGATCGGGGCGAATTGACGATCGCCCGCCAGTTCTTCGCGAACACGACCGACGCAGAGCGGATCTCATCGCCTACTGGCAGATGGTCAAGCTCGTCGAGGACGCACACCTGCGCTACGCGAGCGGGGGCGATGCGTGACAGCCGCCAAGGTCAGAGGCGTCGCGTCGAGTCATCCTGATCGTCCGGTTGGCCGCGCCTAGTGCGACAAGGCGCCGATCGCTTGGACCGCCACGATGACGAACACCAAGGTCGCGTAGGCGATGAGGGTTGCGAGGACCGTGATGGCCGCGGCGATCGCCAGTCTCGGTAGGCCCCAGCCGATTGCGTGTAGTCCGGTCTGCATGATGATCTCCTATCGGGTGTCAGCGCTCGGGAACGCATGTGGTCGCGGGCGTTGCTGGCGCGTGGCAGTCGGGCGGCTCGTCATACCGCGACGGCGTCGCGCTTGGGCGTCGGCCACGCGCGCGCTGGTCCGCGTTGCCGCTCGTTCGAGTTGTTTCCGCCGGTCGGCAGATGGGCCATCACCGGTGTGGACGGCGTCGTGGCCGCCGAGTTTCCGCTGGCTGTGGCGCGCCATCAGCCGGAGGATGCGGATGTGGCGGTCGGTCACGGTCGTTCTCCGCCGCCGTCGGGAACGGGCATCGACACGGCAACCGCCTGTGGGAGCGGGTGGTGGGCAATGTCCTTCAGTCTTAGGACTCTGAACCCGACGATCCCTTGCAGGCTGGAGGGTTGAGGCGGCGCGCCGCAGTCGGGGCACGCATCGAGATACGCCGCGGCGGCGGGGCTGAAGCGCAGCCGGCAGTCTGGGCAGCAGAGGTGGGTCATCGGGATCACGGCGGGTTCTTTCCGGGCAGGCCGTGCCCGCAGACTGGGCAGACCCCATTCATCACGGGGTCAGCTGAGCGCTCGCCGTCGAGCTCGAAGTACACCCGGTGGCGCCCGAGGCCCGACACGCGCAGAACGTGCCCGCACTCGGGGCAGGCGTAGGTCCGTCTTGAATCGGGCCTGATGGCGGGCGCGACGCGCTCGAGGGGGGCGATCAGCGTCGCGCTGGTCATCGCGTCACCGCCTCGCTGCCGAAGCTGCCGCCTTCGTCCAGCCAGCGTTCCGCATCGAGATCGTCTCGCGCCGTCCGTGTCGTGTTTCCAGCAACGAGTTCGGCGGACGGGGTGTCGCCCGCGAGGGGTTCGAACGCCGCTGAAGCGGCGCCGCCGTGAACGACGCGCCCGGCTTGTTTGGCCTGTTCGTAGGAGGCGAAACTGCTGGACTGCACGAGCGTCTCGCCGCTTTGGGCGACGATCGTCCAGTGGTAGCCGCCGGCGTTGTCCTCGAAGACAAGGAACTTCATTGATGCCGGCTCGGGTCGAGCCCTTGCAGCCGCCCGAGCCGTCCCATTTTCAGCGGCAGCGTGTGCGGGTTTCCCACCCGCCCGGGCCGTCCCGTTTTGGGCACCAGCGTGGGTGGCTTTCGCGGGGCGGGTCATGACCGGGCACCGGGTTGGCGTCGCGGGGCGCGGGTGCGCCAGTGGAACCTTGCGCTGGCGGCGAGCCCGAGCAGCCAGCCGACGATTGCCGTGAACAGCACGAGCCAGATGAGCGCGATGTGCGAGCTGCCGAAGATCCAGTTGACCTTGACGTGCGCGGTGTTCGATGCGGCGAGCGCGATCAGGTAGGCGATGAGCGCGACGGTCGCGATCGCGTAGCCGTGCAGTCGGGTGAGGTGCGCGTGGCGGCGAAAGCGCCCGCTTCGAGTCTCCCCGTCGGCCGCCGTCTGAGCGGTTGACTGCACAGGGGCGAGGTCGGGCTCCCTCGCGGCCGCGGAGCCGTTGCTGACGCGGCCAGTGATCGTGTCGGGGATCACGCCCGGTGCTGGCGAGTGGACTGGCATTGTGAGGACCTCCTCATCGGTTGTGCGAGGGGATCTTGCTGGTCCTCTCGGGATATATGATCACTATAGCATGAAAAATAAGTCTAGATATGTTATGCTTCTGTCGTGGCCGATAACACCACGAGCCGCTGGACGTTCTTGACGAATCACGCGCAGGTGCTGGTCTGTATCGCGCGTGATCCCGGCGTTCGGTTGCGCGATATCGGCGAGCGTGTCGGGATCACCGAGCGTGCCGCGCATCGGCTCGTCGTGGAGCTGGCCGACGCCGGCTACATCACCCGCGAGCGCAACGGGCGGCGCAACCGGTACACGATCAACACCCATTTGCCGCTTCCTGAGCCGATTGCGCGCGAGCAGAACGTCGGCGAGCTGCTCGAGATCCTGACCGCCACCCGCGGCTCCGCACAACCGCCGCAGGGTCGCACGGGAACCAGCGGGTGATCGCGGGCCTGCTGCTCGTCGTTGGCTGCGCGCTGGCGGGCTCGACTCCTCCCCCGGACGAATCAACTTCGACATCCCCGACCTCACGGTACGCCTGTCCGGCGACATTGCCGTGACATGGGGACTCGACCGCATCGTCCCCGATGGCGTCGACTCCCGGTCTCGTGGCACCCGCAGCTTCCCACCCGCGCGTCCCTCCTTCTCGCCAGAACCAGGGCTGCCCCTTCCCGAGAGAGCGACACTCTCACCGCGCTGTGACCACGCACTTCGTGCCGGGCTAAACGTGACAGCGAGCTCGCCCTCGCTTTCGCCGGTCCCACCCCCCGGTCCGCAGCGGCGCAATCGCGCACCGAGCACTGGTGTTGGCTACGCGCCCGCCAGGGCGCTCGAGTTGCCCTCCTCAGAACGCGAGGGTCCTTCGGCGAGGAACTCGTCCAACACGGGGGCGAGGACCTTCACCTTCAGCCTGTGCCCCATGCCCGCGAGAACACGGAGCTGGGCGTTCGGGAGAACCTCCGCGAGCGCACGTGACCCGTTTTGGAGGCTGCTGGGGCTCTTGGCGCCATAGACCACGAGCGCGGGTATCGTCACGGACGCCCACTCGGCCGGCCGCAGTGGGTCTCCTTGCATGTTGCGCTCGCCGAGCGCCGCCCAGTCGTAGGTGAGTGTGTGGGCGTTTGCCGTCATGTCCTTCCACATCGGCGCCAGCCTCATCGCCGCGACGACCGGGGCCGGCATGCCCATCGCGTTGCGGTTGAAGTGCTTGACCGCGCCGCTTCGGTCATCGGCGGCGATCAGCTCGTCAAGGCGCCGGCCGTAATCGGCGGGCGGTCGCTTGTCGGCGCGGTCGACAACGAACGGCACCTCGTAGACCGCGACTCGCTCGACGCCGATCCCGGCGCCCGCGGCCCTGAGCGCAAGCGCGCCGCCCGAGGAGAAGCCGAACAGGGAGGAGTTGCCGCCAACGGCGGCGATCAAGGCTGAGATGTCCTCGATCTCGCGCTCGACCGTGAACGTCCCGGACTCGTCGCTGTCCCCGCGTCCGCGCCGGTCGTAGTTGATGACCGTGTGGTTCGCCGAGATCAGCTGCGCGAGTCCGGTCATCAGCTTGAACCGGCGATCGAGCCTGCGGTCACCGAGCGCGCCGTTGACCAGGATCACGGCCGGCCCATCGCCGGACCGCTCGTAGGCGATGGTTGTTCCGTCTGGTGATTTCACTGTGGGCATGTCGTGCTCCATTCTCTTGTGGTTGCTGCTGGTTAGACCGACGCCGAACAGCCGACGGATCGGTTGCGCGCGTCGATCCGCACGCTGGTGGGGGACGCTTGCGTCTCGCCTGGCGCGAGGCGCAGGTAGACGACGCCGGTCGTGAACGCCTTGGACTCGAGGAGCCGGAGTGGTAGGTGGTGACTTCGTTCCTGGAACAGGCGCTTGCCGGCGCCAACGACGATCGGGTGAATGAGGAGGTGAAGCTCGTCGAGGAGGCCCTGCTCGAGCAGGAAGCCGACCAGGGTGCCGCTGGCTTCGACGTTGATGTTCTTGCCTGGCTGTTCCTTGAGCCTCTGGATCTCGGCTGCGACGTCGCTCGTGATCAGCGTGGTGGGTCCCCAGTCGGGGTCGGTGATCGTCGTGGACACGAGCGCCTTTGGGGTTTCGTTCATGATCGGGGAGTGCGCGATCCGCCCGGCCGCCGGACCCGTGAACACGGAGCGGAACATCTCGTAGGAACGCCGTCCGTACAGGTGCGTGTCGCTAGCGGCCAGCTGCGCTTGGACGACGTCGGTCATCTCCTCGTTGTAGTAGGGCGGGTTCCACTTCTGCGGCGCCTCCACCACACCGTCGAGGGTGATGAACATTCCTGAAATGAGCTTTCGCATGACCGTTCCTTTCGATCCCGGTATTGGGTCAGGTCGTGGCTGGCCGGTACACGAGGTTGACGACGCCGCTGCTGAATGTCTGCGAGTCGGCGAGCGTCAGACCCAGCTGCTCTCCGTAGCCCTCGAACAGGCGGGCGCCGGAGCCAACGACAACCGGGAATTGGAGTAGGCGCAGCTCGTCGAGCAGGCCGTCGTGCAGCAGCGCGCGGATCAGCGTTGCGCTGCCGCTGATGTTGATGTTCTTGCCGGCCTGCTGCTTGAGCCGCCTGAGCTCCTCACCGACTTCTCCCTTGATCAGGGTCGAGTTCTGCCACTCGGCCTCCTCGAGGGTTCTCGAGGCGACGAGCTTGGGCGTGTTGTTCATCGCGTCGGCCATCCCGCCGGTCTCGCCGGCGAACGACGCTGCGAACGTCTCGTAGGTCTTGCGACCGAGGAGCATGGTGTCGCTGTTGGCCATGATTGAGCCGACCTCCTGCCCGATCTCCGGAGTGAAGTACGGGCCGGTCCACGCCTCCGGTGCCTCCACGACGCCGTCGAGCGACACCATCAGTCCTGCGACTACGTTCCTCATGTTGGTTCCTTTCTTCCGCGCAGTTGCGCGAGCGTTGTTGTGACGCTGGTGAAGATGGACCAGCGCCGTGACGCTCGCATCAGGGGAATCACCAGTCCTTCGCCTGGGGATTCCTGGGAGCGGCGGCGGCTCTAGGATCCGGGTATGGCTGCGGCCCAGGAAGTAGGGGTGGAGGTGGAGTTGCTCGGCCGCGAGCGCGAGCAGTCGGTGATCGAGCAGCTGCTCACGCTGGCGTGCGAGGGCCAGGGAGCGGCCTTGGTGATCCGAGGGGAGCCAGGAATCGGGAAGACATCCCTGCTCGACCTCGCCCGCCGGCCGTCTGAGCCGATGACGGTTCTGCACGTCACCGGGGTCGAGGCGGAATCGGAGCTCGCGTTCGCGGGCTTGTTCGGATTGCTGCGGCCGGTTCTGGAATTCGTTACTGACCTCCCGAGGACGCAAGCGGCCGCGCTCGAAGGAGCGCTTGGCTTGGCGCCGGCATCGGATCCCGACCGGTTCTTGGTTTCCGCCGCGGTCCTCGGACTGATCGCGGCGGCGGCGGAGCGACAGCCTGTTGTGTGCGTCGTCGACGACGCCCAGTGGCTCGACAAGCCCTCCGCGGACGCGCTGGTGTTCGCGGCCAGACGCCTGCGGGCCGAAGCGGCGGCGATGCTGTTCGCGGCGCGCGATGGCGAGCCTCGGGGATTCGACGCGGAAGGCGTTCCCGAGCTGAGGCTCATCGGTCTGACCGATGAGACGTCGGCTCGGGTCCTCGAGGGGCGTGTGCCGCAGGCCGCGCCGACGGTGCGGGCGAGGCTCGTGGCCGAGGCCGAGGGCAACCCGCTGGCGCTTCTCGAGCTGCCTGGAGCACTGTCCGAGGATCAGCTATCCGGCCGGGCGCCGCTGCCAGCGGCGATGCCGCTCACGCCGCGGCTATCCAGTGTTTTTCGGAGGCAGGTCGAGCGCTTGCCGGCCGACGCACGGGAGGCGATCCTCGTTGCTGCCATCGACGGGACGGGGGAGCTTCCGACGGTGCTTCGCGCGCTCGCAGAACTTGGCCATGATCCCGATGTGCTGGATCCGACGGAGCTGGCCGGGTTGCTTCGGACCACCGCGGCCCGCGTCGAGTTTCGCCATCCGTTGGCGCGCGCCGCCGTCTACGAGGGCGCTGCACTGGGAGAGCGCCGTCGCGTCCATTCGATGCTCGCCAAGGCGCTCGCTGGGGAGGAGCACGTCGATCGTCGCGTCTGGCATCAGGCGATGGCGTCGGTCGCCGGCGATGAAGAGGTCGCGGTTGCGCTGGAGGCGTCGGCACGGCGCGCGCAGCTTCGTGCCGGTCACGCGTCGGCGGCCACGGCGTTTGAACGCGCGGCAGAATTGACGCTCGACCGCGGCCGTTATGCGCCACGAGTGGCGGCGGCCGCCGAGGCGGCGTGGGATGCCGGGCAGCCAGACCGGTCTCTCGAACTGATCGCGCGGGCGTTGCCGTTGAGCGATGGTCCGCTACGAGCACGGCTGGTGTACCTCAGGGGCATCGTTGAAGCTCGGTGTGGAAGCATCAGCGACGCCGTGGCGACCTTGCTCGGCGGCGCCGGCGATGCTGAACCCGCGCTGGCGCTGGCGATGCTGCACGAGGCGGCCGAGGTCGTGGGAGCGACCGGACAGCTTGGGACGGTGCGCGAAATCGGCGAACGTGCCGCCGGTCTTTCACCCAGGGATGTCAGGGCCAGGTTCAGCCAACTGGTGCTCGTCGGCGCGGGTGCGCTGGTGGCTGGCGAGCTCGAGCAAGCCCGGATGAAGCTGGATGATGCGCTGGCGCTGGCGGTCGAGCTCGGGGACGATCCGCGCGTTCAGATCTGGGCCGCCAATGCGGCGGGAGGTGAGCCGAGCGTTGGCCTGCAGTTCACGTCGAAGGGGGTCGAGATCGCGCGTCGGCAGGGCCTCTTCAGCGTTCTTCCGCTCGCCCTCGAACACCACGCCAAGGAGCTGCTTCGCGCTGGCCGGCTCGAGCTCGCCTACGCAGCCGCGCAAGAGGGATACGCGCTCTCGATCGAGCTCGGGCACGGGACCGGGTGGCACCTCGCCACGATGGCCTATGTCGAAGCCATCCGGGGTGAGGAGACCCAGGCGCGCGAGCACGGCGACAAAGCGCTCGCGGCCGCGCGGCATAGCGGCGACGTCTTCCTGGCGGCCGGCGCCCGCGCCGCCCTCGGGCTGCTTCAGCTCACGCTGGGGCGCCCGGCAGAGGCCGCGGACGTGCTGCTCGAGATCGCCGCCCCCGAGCGGGACGACCTGACCTTCGTCGCCACCGTCGGCCCCGCCGCCAACGCAATCGAGGCGACCGTCCGGGGCGGGCTCCCGAGCGAGCGAGCGGAGGGGCCGCTGACGCTGCTGCGCGATTGGGCGCGGCACGCCCCGAACGAACGGAACCGCTCGATCGTGGCACGTTGCGAAGCGCTTCTAGCGGCGCGCGATCCCGGCGACTCGTTCGCCGAAGCCGTCCGGCTGAGTCGCACGCTGACGCCATTTGAGCGTGGGCGCACCGAGTTGGTCTACGGTGAATGGCTGCGCCGTGAGCGGCGCCGGTCAGACGCGCGGGGCCATCTGCGCGAGGCCGCGGAGTTGTTCCGCTCGATCGGCGCCCACCCGTGGGCTGAGCGCGCCGAGACCGAGCTGCGCGCGACCGGCGAGACCGCGCGCAAGCGCGAGCCGTCGACGCTCGATCAGCTCACCCCGCAAGAGCTGCAAATCGCGGGCCTCGTCGCGACCGGGCTGACCAACCGTGAGATCGCCTCGCAGCTCTTCCTCAGCCCACGGACGGTCGAGTACCACCTTCGCAAGGTGTTCACCAAGCTCGGACTTGCATCACGGACCGAGCTGATCCGGCTCGAAGACCTCTCGGTCCTCTCCGCGTAGCGATCCGACTGGTGATCTCCCTGATGCGACCGCGCTGACGGCGCGCGACAGTGCCGGCATGTCACGCAGTCAGGACATGTCGATCCGCCTCCGAGTGCTGATCATCGATTCGCACGAGGTGTCGCGCGCCGCCGTGCGCGCGTTACTTCAGACGGAGGGCGTCCACGTCGTGGCCGACGTTTCGAGCGGCGAGCTGGCGCTCGCGCTTGGAGACGTCTCGCCGGACATCGCCGTCATCGACATCAGCCGCGGAACCCCCGAGGCGCTCGAGGTCGCAGCGGCGCTCGCGCGACTGCCGTCGATGCCGACGGTCGTGCTCACCTCGAGCACGAATCCCGACGCCGCACTCAACGGCCTCACGTTCATCGCCAAGCCGGATCTCTGTGCCCGGCGACTGCGCCTCGCTACACGACCAGACGAACACGAAAGCTAGGAGCAACCATGTCTATGCAGGGATATCTCGACACCATTACGGCCAGGACGGGCAAGAGCCCGGAGGAGATCGTCGCGCTTGCGAAGGCCGAGGGCCTGCTCGAGCCGGGCGTCAAGGCCGGGCAGATCATCGCCTGGCTCAAGGACGAGTACGGGCTGGGACGCGGACACGCGATGGCGATCGTCGCAACGATCAACAAGCAGGCCGGCCCGCCGTCCTCCGCTGAGGAAAAGGTGGCAAAGCACTTCAGCGCCAAGAAGTCCCGCTGGCGCCCGGTCTACGAGCAACTCGTTGGCAGGGTCAGCGAGTTCGGTCCCGATACCGACGTGGTCGCTGGAGCGAGCTATCTGAGCCTCCGTAAGGCGGGTAGGAAGTTCGCGATCGTCCAGGTCACCGCCGAGCGGCTCGACATCGGCATCAAGCTGAAAGGCACCCCCGCGGACGGTCGACTCGAGAACGCCGGGAGCTGGAATGCCATGGTCACCCATCGGGTTCGCATCCATGCCCCGGACGAGATCGACCGAGAGCTGTTCGGGTGGCTCGAGCGGGCCTATGCGAACGCGTGACCTCGCCGTCGTGCTGCGCGTCAACCGCGCCTGACCGTGTACGTCAGCTGGTAGTCGCCCTGTCCCATCTTGCCGTCGCCGAACGAGATCGGTCCTGTACCCGGGAAGCTGACCGTGGCCTTGGAGGTGGCGAGGTGCATGCCGATCGCGGCGCGCGCCGACCGGTAGATGTTGAGGATCGTGCCGGTGTCGTCGTTGTTGAAGAGGTCATAGATGTTCGGGTTTATCTCGTCGGTGTTCGCCGGACACGGGTACACCAAGTTCGCGTAGATGCCAAACAGCGTCGTGCCCGCTGGCTCGTCGCACTCGCGTCCCTGCACCAGGAATGAGACGCGACTGCCGCGCGGCACGTAGATCTTCACCGTGCGGTTGACCGCGATCCGCTCGCCATCGACGACGTGGGTGGTGAGCTGCGGGGCCCACTTGTTCAGTAACTGCCAGTAGCCGTTGAGGTCGAGGTACAGGTTCCAGTGCGCGCCGCTGGGGTCGGAGAGCGCCGGGTTGGGGTCGGATTGCCTGATCAGGAGCGACTTGAGCGTCACCTTCAACGCGATCGGCCGGCGCACGGGGCCGGTCCAGCCGACGAAGAAGCTCTTGCCATACCGGACCACCTGCGTCGCGCCGTGCAGCGTCACTGTGACCTGGATCCCGTTCGGCTTGGCGCGGATACGCTGGCTGCCCGAGCCGCCTGAGATCCGGTTGACGACGCGGTACTCGAGCCGCGCCCCGGCCGAGGGCTTCGGCGGCGCGGGGACGAAGAAGGAGTAGCTTCGCTCGAGCGGTTGGATGCGGTTGGCCGCGGACATCGCGCATGAGGTGAACCCGGGGTCGTACCGGGGATACGAGGAGCCGCTGATTGGCTGGTGGGTGAGCGCGCAGTTCTCGATCGCGTGCGACGCGTCTCCCTCGTTGGAGACGAGCACATCGGCCTCGCGCTCGGCGCGGGGTGAGAGATATGACGCGTGGCGCGTGACGACGATCGCGCTCAGGGGATGAAGCTCTGAGTGCTCGCCGACGATCGTCCCGGCCTGGTTGTTGGAGCTCGTGCTCCAGTGGCCGCAGTCCCAGATCCACGATCCCCACAGCGTCGCCCGGTCGCCGTCATTGGGCCATACGAACAGCGGCATCGTCGCGCTTTCCCACTCGAAGTGAAGCCGCCCGTAGGACTCGCCCTCCTGAGGTCCGTAGTTGTTGGTGCGCTGCGACGGGCTTCCCGCGATCAGGTAGCGGAACGGGCGGTCCGGCACCAAGTTTCCGTTGTAGTCCAGGGAGCGGTGCTCGAGGACGCTGTCCTCGAGCGAGGCATGGGAGACCCGCACGACCCCGCTCGCCATCCTGATCGCAGAGCTGCGGTCGACGTATGCCCACTCAGGCGACTGATCGAACCCGAGCCCGAGGTCGGAGCGCTGGCAGCCGTCCTGCACCGCCTGGTCTCGCGAGGTCGGCCGCGGCGGATGTGCCGCTGCGCTCCCGGCGACTAGCAGCGTCACCCCCGCGACGAATGCGGCTTGGCGAAGCCCCCTCATGGATCCATCCTACCCCTCGTGGCACCGTCGTGCGTACGGTAACCGCCGCGCGCGATGCGTCACAGCTTCGCTTCCGGGAGGGTCGGTTCGAACAGCTCGACGAGGTTGCCGGCGGGGTCCTCTACGAGGATTTGTTTGCCGCCCACGCCGGACACGATCTCGTTTCTGAACTGGGCGCCGCGCTGACGTAGCCGCGCAACGATCGATTCGATGTCGTCGACCTCGAGCTGAAAGCGGTTCCACCCGCCGGGCTGGGGTAGCGTCCCGTCGGGCATCGCTTGACCGCCGCCGGGGCCGCCGCCGGGCGCTGTCAGCACGAGTCGCAGCTCGCCGTTTGAGAGCATCGCGAAGGTGGGGGCTGGGTGCATGACTTCCTTGAACCCGAGCTGGCGGCAGTAGAAGTCGATCGCGGCGTCGACGTCGTCGACGATGTACCGAACGCTGACCTTGGCCATGTCGTCTCCTCGCGTTGGTTTACTTGTAGAACGTATGCGTTTCGCAGCGATACGTCAACGTCTCACATCCTCCTGCCCGCGTCCAGCCGGCTCGCAGCGTGAGTGCCGGCGCTGATCGCGAGCTCGACCCGCGCGTCGAGCGCTCGCGGATGCTGATCCTCAACGCCGCGGTCGACGAGCTCGCCGATGTGGGCTACGGGCGCGTGAGAATCGAGTCGATCGCGGCCCGCGCCGGGGTGGGCAAGTCGACGATCTACCGCCACTGGTCGGACAAGCTGGCATTGATAGCCGACGCGTTCGAGACCTTCCACGAGCAGATGGTTCCCGACCTCTCCGACCTCCCGGTACGCGACGCCGTCGGACTATTGATTCGGCATGTGGCTGAAGTCGTGGTCGACTCCACGTTCTCGCGCTGCATCCCCGCGATGATCGAGGGCGCCGAACGAGACGAGCGCGTGCGAGGGTTCCATCACCGCTACACCGCCGAGCGCCGACAGGCGCTCATTGACCTAATCGCGCGCGGCGTCGCAGCAAGCGAAATCAGCGCCACCGTCGATCCCGAGCTCGCGACAACCGCGCTCCTGGGCGCGATCTTCTACCGGCGGCTCATGACAGGACAACCATTCAACCCCGATGACGCCGCATCGCTGGTGAACCTCATCCTCCACTGAGAGGCCGGGCTCGACCAGGCTCGAGGCGCGCGCCAGTTCATTGCGGTCGGGGAGATGGATCTGAAGTCGTCCCGCCGCCAGCACCCGGGACCCGTCGGCAGGCGCAGGCGCTACGCGTGGAAGGGGATCGCCGGCCGGTCGCTGCTTACTAGCCGCCGGCTTTGCGGTGTTACCGTCGGGTGATGGCCGAGGTCGATAGCCGCGGCACCGATCGGAATGCGACCGATCGGATGTCAGCGGGGTTGACGGATCGCGAACCCAATCGATGGGCGGTCCTGGCCCTGCTCAGCGTCGCGCAGCTGATGGTGGTGCTGGACGCGACGATCGTGACCATCGCGATCCCGTCGGCCCAGAAGGCGCTGCATTTCTCCACCGAGAGCCGCCAGTGGGTCGTCACCGCCTACGCGCTGGCGTTCGGCAGCCTGCTGCTCCTGGGTGGGAAGCTCGGTGATCTGTTCGGGCGCAAATGGACCCTGGTCACCGGCCTGGTCGGGTTCTCGATCGCCTCGGCGATGGGTGGGCTCGCCCAGTCCTTCAGCGTGCTCGTGGCCGCCCGAACGCTCCAGGGGGCATTCGGCGCACTGCTCGCACCCTCGGCGCTGGGATTGCTGACGGTGACGTTCGAGGGATCTCCTGACCGGCCCACGGCGTTTGGGATCTTCGGTGCGATCGCTGGCGGTGGCGCGTCGCTCGGGTTGATACTCGGCGGTGCGCTCACCCAGGTCTTGTCCTGGCGCTGGTGCCTCTACGTCAACCTTGTGATCGCTGTGCCTACGACGATCGTGGCGTTTCGCCTGCTGGTCAATCACCGTGCTCCGGAGCGGGAGCCGATCGACATACCCGGGGTGCTGACCTCAGCGCTGGGGCTGTTCGCTCTGGTCTACGGGTTCTCCAACGCCGAGACCCACTCCTGGAGTGCAACGGCCACGATCGCGGCGCTCATCGCCAGCCCCGTGCTCCTGACCGCTTTCGTCCTGATCGAAAGCCGAGCTGAGCATCCGCTGCTGCCCCTGCACGTCATTTGGGACGGAGGGCGCGGCGGTGCGTACACCACGATCGCGCTCGCTGGCGCGGGCACCCTCGCCGTATTTCTGTTTCTCTCCTACTTCCTGCAACAGCAGCTCGGCCTATCGCCGCTCACCACCGGACTCGCGTTCCTGCCGCTGACCGGCGTGCTCGTGGTCACCTCGACGACCGTGCAGACCCGGGTGATCCAACACACCGGGGTCAAGCCACTGGTACTCGCCGGCACGACGCTCGGGGCGATCGGGATGTTCCTGTTCACGCGCCTTACGCCCGGCTCCAGCTACGCCGCGAATGTCCTTCCCGGTCTGGTCGTCCTCGGCGTCGGGATGGGATGCATCTTCGCGCCGGCGTTCTCGACGGCGACCCTGGGCGTGGAGGGACGCGAGGCCGGGGTCGCCTCGGCAATGGTCAACACCTCCCAGCAGGTCGGCGGCTCGGTCGGCACCTCCCTGTTGAGCACGATCTTCGCCAGCGCGGTCACCAGCTATGCGGCCGGTCACCTCCACACCACTGGCCTGGCTGACGCTTCGGCAGTTCACGGGTACACCACGGCGTTCTGGTGGGCGGTCGGAATTTTCGCGCTCGGCTTCGTGCTGGCGATGGTGATCCTGCCCGGCCGGGCCAAGCCTCGCGTGCCCACCGTCAGGGCTGCGCTCGCCCGTCACGCGATCGGCAACTGCCACCACTTCGAGGCCGCGGATGGGGCCGGGCAGCCGCTCACCGCTCGGGCGGGCGCTGAGGGGCAATGAGCACCGGCCGTTTGGTATGTGTCGCGAGTGCGCGGGAGACGCTGCCGAGGAGAGCGCTGCTGATAGCGCCTCGGCCGCGTTGCCCGCAGACAACCAGTGCGGCGTCAAGCTCCTGGGCGATCTCATCGATCGTCTCCGCCACTGATTCGTTGGCTTGCGCGATTCGTGCGGAGGCGTTGTAGCCGCGCTGGCGGGCACGCTCGGCGCCCTCCTCGGCGATTTGTCGTGCCGTAGCCACTTCCTGCTCGTCGATCTCGCCTTCGTTCGGTACGGCGACCACGAACGAGCCGGCTCGGGCCAACTGGACGGCTGCCGGCATCCATACAACCAATACGACGGCATCGGCGGGCTTGATCAGTTCGACTGCGGCAGCCAGCGCTGTCCTTGAGCCGTCCGATCCGTCGTAGCAAAACAACACCGGCTTATTCACCGCTCAGCCTCCCGTCGCAAGCAACATGCCGTCCGCGTCAGGCTACTTCGCGGCGGGACTCGATGAGCTGACCGCCAGAGAGCCGGTCACTCCCGCTGTCGGAGACCTCCGTTCGCGTCGCGACGAGCGCGACGCCGTCGGGAATCAATCACGATTTCGACCGTGCCGGCACCGAGGCTCTCGTTGACACGCCGGGAGCTGTGGGCTACGGTCGCGTTATTCGACGCCGCGGACGGGGCTAGCGGCGACGATCCGGGCCACATATTGAGCCCTGCTCATCACTGGAGAAGCTGATGTCCAAAGGACCTCGCTCAGGACTCGCGTTGGCGAGCCGACGTGTGCCGTTCCCCAGCAGGCCGAGGTGGGTTGCCGTTGCGGCTGTTGTGAGTGTTGGAGCTGTCGTCGGGTGCGGTAGCAGCAGCAAACCCGCGATCACTAAGACCGCCTTCCTGACAAAGGGCAACTCGATCTGCACGCAGGGCAACACGGTGACCAACGCGGCCGGAGCAAAGCTCGGTGCTAATCCCACGCAGGCGCAGATCACAGGCGTCGTGAAGACCGTATTCGTCCCATCGATTCAAGGTTCGATCGACTCGATCCGAGCGCTGGGCGCGCCCTCCGGCGACCAGGCGAAGGTGACGAACATGCTCAACCTTGCCCAGGCAGACCTCAACAGGCTCAAGAGCAATCCCCTGCTCGCAACGAGCCCGTCCACGTTCGCGGACTTCGCGAACGTCGCCCACCCATACGGACTTACGGAGTGCGCCAAACAGAGTTAGCCGGTGGTAGGACCCGCAGCAGGCCCCCGCGCGTCCGCATCCGGGGACCATGAACGTGGGAACATACGGCTCATGGAGCCCTCGAATCCGGTCGTGAAGCGGTTCGTTACCGCGCTTAACGCCGGCGACAAGGAGGACTTCTTTGCGTTGCTCACGTCTACGGCAACGATGTCTGACGACGGGTCCGAGCGGGACCTAGCCGACTGGACCGAGCGCGAGATCTTCTCCTCCAATGGGCACCTGGAGGTAGAGTCCGAATCCGACGATGGCCGGTCGCTGATCGCGAGCTACTCGAACTCCCAGTGGGGAGCGATGCGCACCAAGTGGCGGTTCGAGCTGTCGGGCGATCGGATCGCCCGGTTCGAGACCGGCCAAGCCTAGAGCCAAGCGCCCGGGGCGCGGATCGCACGCATCGGTCACAGCTTGTCTTGGGGCTGCCCGCCTCCCGTTCGGTGCGTCGATTGCGCCCGCGTTGGACAATCACGGGGATGGAACTGGAGCGCCACGTACTGCTCGCCTCGATGCTCGAGCCAGGTACGGACACAGAGGTTCAGACCGAGATCGAGGTGCGGATCGACCCGCTTACGGGCCACAGCTCCCGGATCCTTCCGAACCGGGGGCTCATGCCACCTAATGACTTCGACCTGGCCGAATTCGCGCGCGAGAACCAACCGAGGTGTCCATTCTGCGCCGAGCGGCTTGACGCGCTGACGCCGCGGCTGCCGGCGGCGATCAGCGCGGACGGCCGGATCAGCAGAGGCGAGGCGATGCTGTTTCCAAACCTCCACGCGTACTCATCCCACAGCTCCGTGTCGGTCTACTCGCCGCGACTGCACTATCTGCCGCTCGAGCAAATGACTGACCGACTCGTGACCGACAACCTCGCGACACAGGTTGAGTATGCGAAGGCCGTGATGGACGCCGACCCGGACTCGCGCTGGGCTTCGATCAACGCCAACCACATGCTCCCGTCGGGTAGCTCGCTGTTTCACCCTCATCTTCAGGGGATCGTCGATTCGCAGCCGACGACCATGCAGCGGCTGCTCGCCGACGTGCCGCCGGAGCGGTTTCCGGCGTATCTCGAGCTCGAGCGCGCCGAGGGTGAGCGCTACCTGGGGAGCACTGGTCGGGTCGAGTGGCTCGCGAGCTTCGCTCCGATCGCTCCCGCCGAGCTGCGGGCATTCATTCCTGGTCGGTCCTCGCCGGTCGAGCTCGACCAGGGCGAGATCGAAGAGCTAGGGCACGGACTGACGCTGGCGCTGAACGCCTACGCCGACCTCGGCTTTGAGAGCTTCAACCTCGCGCTCTACGGACTTCCGCCCGCCACCGAGGGCTATGTGTTGAACCTCAGGCTCGGGGCCCGCTCCAACCTGACGCCGTTCTACCGCTCGGACTCGACGCTGCTCGAGCGGCTCCACTGGGAGGGGGCGATCGATTTGCGTCCAGAGACGATCGCCGAGCAGCTCGCGCCCGCGTTTGGCGGCTGATACCCGATTCGCGTTCCTGCCCGCTCCGCCGCGCAGCGGATACGGTTCCGCGGATGCCATCGATATTCAGTCGCATCGTCGCTCGGGAGATCCCCGCCCACATCCTTCGTGAGAACGACCACTTCCTCGCGTTCCTGGACGTCCGCCCGATCCGCGAGGGTCACACGCTCGTGATCCCCAAGGAGGAAATCGAGGATGTTTTCGACATGCCTGATCAGGTCCTTTCGGGCCTGTTGCCGTTCGCGAAACCGGTCGCGCACGCGATCAAGAAAGTGACCGGATCGGCGCGGGTGGGCATGGCGGTCGTGGGCTTGGAAGTTCCTCACGCCCACGTCCATCTGATCCCGATCGACGGCCTGCACGACATCGACTTCCGGCGCGCCAAGCCAGCCGACGATGACCAGTTGGCGGCAACGGCCGAGCGAATCAGGGCGGCTATCCCCGGCTGACCGAGGCGGTGCCGGCGGACTCGCCTACGCCGCCCAGCGGAAGCCGGTGGCCTCGGGGCGCGGCGCCAGCGGGCTGGGAGGCAGGCCGTCCTCCGGGTCGTCCTCGTTGTAGGCGCTCGGCGCCACGTCGTTGGGCGCGTCGGCGTGGAACAGCGCGGCGAGCAGCTCGATCTGCCCGCGGCCCACGCCCAACTCGCCCATCCCGCCGCCGTACATCGGCCGCTGTTCGCGGGTGCAGCGTGCGTAGACCTCGAACAGGGCGCGGAGGCTGCCGATCCGCGACGGCTTGACATTCACCACGCGCGCGGCCAGCGGCGTGGCGCCGATGTCCTCGGCGCTGCGGATCGGCGAGTCGTAGGACACGCGCTCGAGGTGACCGCCGAGCCGCTGCGCGACCTCCGGCAGGTCGTGCGGGTCTTCCAGATAGGCGTCCGGGAAGGCGGCGAGCACGTGGTCGTACAGGGCGCCGAG
Source organism: uncultured Actinomycetes bacterium (assembly GCA_963822725.1). Lineage (GTDB taxonomy): Bacteria > Actinomycetota > Thermoleophilia > Solirubrobacterales > Solirubrobacteraceae > Palsa-465. The sequence continues at coordinate 252,645 of CAWGIR010000002.1, read as the reverse complement.
GGCTTCCGGATCCTCGACCTCGAACCCATAGTGGCCCTTGAAGTCGATCGTGTCCACGGCGCCGGTCGCCGCCACCTGGTCCACGAGCGCCGGCGCCCATGTGGCCTCCGCGTCGAGCTTGAAGCGCACGGCGGGGGAGCGGGCGAGCCGCCGGCGCAGAGGTTCGAACGACGGCTCCTTGCCGAGGCCGAGCGAGTTGACGAAGCGCACCGGCTGCGGCTCCAGCCCGAGCACGTCGTGCAGCGGGCGGCCGGCCTGGCGCAGCGCGAGGTCGAGCGCGGCCGACTCGAACGCCCACCGGCGAAAGCGCAGCGCCACCTCCCACTCCGGCGGCGAGGGCCACAGCTCGAGCGTTTCAAGGTGCTCGCAGAAGCCGGCCAGCGTCCACTCACCCTCGAGCCCCAGCGCGGGGCGGGTCTCGTGCAGTGCGGTGCCGTCCTCACGGAAGACCGAGACGTCCTCACCCAGACCGTCGGTGCCTTCGCCGGCGAGCCGCACATGGGTGGTGACCCGCTCGAACTCGTGAGCGAGGACGGCGTGCAGGCGGTCGTACCCGCAGGCCTCGATCACCAACGGCAGCTCCGCGAGCCGCGGCCACAGCGACTCTTCGTTCATCGTCGCGTTCATTCCTCGCCGAGTCCCTGCATGAAGCCCTGCCGCCAGCTCGCATAGCGCGGCTGCCAACCGAGCTCGCGCTTGGCCTTTTCGTTCGAGGCGCCGTGCGAGTCGGTCATCATCAGGGTTACGGTCTCGCCGGCCGCCAGCCGCCCGAGCCAGCGGGGAATACGCCTCGGCGGCTTGGCATCCAGCGCGCTCGCCAGCACCGGCAGCCACTCACGCACCGGCGCGGGCTCGTCGTCGACGATGTTGTAGATGCCCGGCTGGCCGCGGTCGACCGCGGCGAGAGTCGCCGACGCGGCGTCGTCGATATGGATGTGCGACCAAACGCCGCCGCCGTCCCCGATGATCGGGAACATCCGCTTGCGGATCGGCACCGCCATCGTGGCGTCCGGAGCCCGGCTGGTGGTGGTTCCTGGACCGTAGAAACCGCCATAGCGCAAGACCAGGCCGTCGCCCCACTCGATCGCCGGCACCGTGCGCTCGACATGCAGGATGCCGACCAGCGCAGCTCCGAGCCCGGCCGGCGGGTCGGGATCGATCGGCACCTCCTCGGTCAGGACCGGACCGCCCGTGGGCGCCCATCGAAAGGCCCCGAAGCTCTGCGCCACGAACCGCCGCGCCCCCACGGCGCGGCCGGCAGCCAGGAGATGGTCCGTCGCCTCGGTACGAAGCCGATTGGTCATGACCGCCAGGGGAGAGCGCTCGGGATGCCGCATGTCCCGTGCCGAGGGCTTTCCGGACAGTGCCGTGAGCTGATGGACGATCACCTCGGGCTCCGCCGAGGCCACTGCCTGCGCGACCGCGTCCGGATCGAGCGCGTCGGCCACGACCGGACGCGCTCCCAGGCTGCGCACCAGGTCCTGCTTCGACGCACTCCTGGTCATCCCGATCACCTCGTGGCCCTGGGCCACGAGCTGCGGCACGAGCACCCTCCCGAGAACGCCAGTGGCACCAGCTACGAAGACCTTCATGATTTCTCCTTTCGTCTCACAGATGAGACGAGATAGCGGCGTCGCTCGTGACAGTACCCAGGCGCCGGTGCGCCCGCGTGGGCACGCCCGCCGCTCACTACCATGTGCCTGTGGGCAGTCAGAGCGTGCCCGGTGGGGTGGTGCACAAGCTGCCAGCGGACCTGCGCAAGGCGCTGGTCGCGAACGTCACGGCACTCGATGCGTGGAACGACATCACGCCCTTGGCCCGTAACGAGTTCATCTGCTGGGTCGAGGATGCCAAGCAGCAGACGACCCGAGAGCGCCGCATTCGCCGGACCGAGGAGGAGCTTGAGGAAGGCCAGCGTCGGCCGTGCTGCTGGCCGGGGTGCCAGCACCGCGAACGCACGGGCCGGTAGCCGCGCGCGTAGGACCGTCGTTCATCGAGGCGGGGTTGTGTACTGCTCCTCGGTGACGTGCTCGCCCCAGGTGACGGGATTGCCGGTCTCGTCGGTCTGCTGCATCGCGACGTGGACCATGAATCGGTCGGGGGTTGCGCCGTGCCAGTGATTTTCACCTGGCTCGAAGAACACGCGGTCGCCGGGACGGATGACCTCGACCGGGCCGCCGTCCCGTTGGCACAGGCCGACGCCTTCAGTGACGAAGATCGTCTGTCCATGCGGGTGGGTGTGCCAGGCGGTCCTGGCGCCGGGGGTGAAGTGGACGTTGGCGGCTGCGATCGTCGAGGTGGCCTCTGGTGCGGCGATGGCGTCGATGTAGACGTCGCCCGTGAACCAGTCGGCTGGACCCTTCTGTGTCTGGATGCTGCTGCGGGTGATCTTCATGCGGTCATTCTCCTCTGGTCGTCAGGGGCTGACCATCACCTTGATCGACTCGCGGTCGGCCATCGCCTGGTAGCCGTCTGGGACCCCGTCGAGTCCGACGCTGCGGTCTAGCACCTTCCCCGGCTCGATCCGGCCCTGGAGGATGTCCGGCAGAAGGTCCTCGATGTATGCGCGGACCGGCGCGGGGCCGCCGCCGATGGTGATGTTTCCGAAGAAGGATGGCTCTGCGCCGGGCATCGCCTGGTGCTGCGGCACCCCGACGCGGCCGATGGCGCCACCGGGCCGCGCGATCTCGATCGCCGTCTGGACGGCCCGATCGTGTCCCACGCACTCCAGCACCGAGTGGGCGCCGTACCCGCCGGTGAGCTTCTTGATCCGTTCGACCGCCTCCTCGCCGCGCTCGGTGACGACGTCGGTGGCGCCGAACTCCTTGGCCAATGCGATCCGGTCGGGGTGGCGGCCCATGATGATGATCTGCTCCGCGCCGAGGCGCTTGGCGGCGATCACGCCGCACAGCCCGACGGCACCGTCGCCGACCACCGCCGCGATCTTGCCCGGCCCCGCCTTGGCCACCACGGCGGCGTGGTGGCCGGTGCCCATCACATCCGCCAGCGTCAACAGCGAGGGCATCAGTGCGTGATCCTCGCCGACGGGCAGCGCGTACAGCGTCCCATCGGCGTACGGGATCCGCAACCCCTCGGCCTGCGCGCCATCAAGGCCGCCGCCATTGCCGATGAATCCCCGGTGAACGCAAGCAGTGGTCAGACCCTCCTGACAGAAAACGCAGGTGCCGTCGGAGGAGGCGAACGGCATCACGACGAGCTGACCGGGTTTCAAGTTGCGGACCTCGCTGCCGACCTCCTCCACCACGCCGATCGCCTCATGGCCCATACGCTGATCCGGCTCGTTCGGGCCGCCGTTGTACGGCCACAGATCGCTGCCGCAGATGCAGGCCCTGGTGACGCGGAGGATCGCGTCGGTCGGATCGATGATCGATGGGTCCGGCACGTCCGCGATCCGAACATCTCCGGCGGCGTGCATAACTGTCGCTCGCATGTTTCGTTCCTTTCCCGTTCGCGTCTCAATTGCGTCGCTATCCAAGAAAGCACGGGATTACACGAGGTGAGAGACCCTGTTGAGAGGAGTACTGACAGGGTCTCCCAGACCGGTGCCGGCAGGTCTACGCTCTCTGGTCGGTGGACACGCGAAGTGAGATTCGAGAGTTCCTGACCACCCGCCGGGCGAAGGTCACCCCCGAGCAGGTGGGCTTGACCTCCTACGGCAGCCGGCGCGTTCCCGGCTTGCGCCGGGAGGAGGTCGCGGTCCTGGCCGGCGTCAGCGTTCCGTACTACACCCGGATCGAGCGCGGGGACATGAACGGGGTCTCCGACAGCGTGCTCGAAGCGCTCGCGGGCGCCCTGCAACTTGACGAGGCCGAGCGCGCGCATCTGTTCGACCTTGCCCGTGCCCTGCGTTCGACGAGCCCGCCGCGACGCAGGCGAGCGCCCCGCAAGCGCGTGCGGCCGAGCATCCAAAACATCCTCGACGGACTCACCGGCGCAGCCGCGTTCGTGCACAACGCCCGCCTGGACAACCTCGCCGCCAACCAGCTCGGCTACGCCCTTTACTCCGACATGTTCAACCGGGCCGCGGGACCGGGTCCGGCCAACAGCGCCCGGTACGTCTTTCTCGACCCCGGAGCTCGCGACTTCTATCTCGACTGGGACCGCGCCGCCAACGACGTCGCGGCGATCCTTCGCTCGGCGGCCGGCCGCGATCCCTACGACCGCGAAATCTCCAATCTCGTCGGCGAGCTCTCCACCCAGAGCACCGAGTTCCGCAGCCGGTGGGCCGCGCACAACGTCCGTCTCCACGACACCGGCGTCAAGGACTTTCACCACTCCCTCGTCGGTGACATCACCCTCACCTACGACCGGATGGAACTCGCCGCCGACCCGGGACAGATGCTCACGATCTACACCGCCGAACCCGGATCGAAGTCCGCAGAGGCGCTCAGCCTTCTCGGCAGCTGGGCCGCCACGCCGGAACAGCCGGAGCTAGAGCAAGCGCCGGACCGCTCCTAGCCCGCTGTTACGTCCGGGTTACGAGCTGTCCAGTACAACCATCGCCAAGGGCATGCACTTCGCAAACCACCGCACCGTTGTTCTGGCCGCCGTGTGCTGCGCCGCGGCACTGGCCGGCTGCGGTTCCTCCAGCAGACAGACGGCGGCAGGCGGCGCCTCGTCGGGGATCAAGTTCGCGGATTGCATGCGCGCTCACGGGGTGCCGAACTTCCCCGACCCCGGCGGCTCGGGCGGAGGGATCCAGATCCCAGACAACTCGGGGATCAACCCGCGGTCGCCCGCGTTCCAGTCCGCGCAGCGCGCGTGCGTGAAGCTGCTCCCGGGCGGCGGTCCGGGCAGAGGCCACGTCTCGGAGAGCCGGAAGCTCGAGCTGCTCAAGCTCGCTCAGTGCATGCGCGGGCACGGCATCACCACCTTCCCCGATCCCACGTCCTCGCCGCCGCCGCTTCCACCCGCAGGTGGCGGCGTCGCGTTCGGCGCCCCGGGCTCGTTCCTCGCCGTGTCGAGGACGATGATGGACTCGCCCGGGTTCAAGCAGGCGGCATCCCAATGCGGCTTCCCCGGCTTCGGCGGTGGGGGACCGAAGGGCGCGGCTGTCCGCTAGCGCTGCTCAGCGCACATGGTCCCCTCACCTGAGCGCCGCATAGCTGGCCTCAAACCCGGTGCGCCAGGTCGGGTAGCGCGGGGTCCAGCCGAGTTCGCGCTTTGCCTTCGCGTTTGACGCGCCGCGGGCCTCGGTACCCCACACGGCCGCCGTCTCACCGGCGACCAGCCGTGCCAGCCACTTGGGGAAGTGGCGCGGCGGTCCGGCGCCGAGGGCCTCGGCGAGGACCGGCAGCCAGTCCCGCACCGGCGCCGGCTCGTCATCGACGATGTTGTAGATCGCTCCTCCATCGTGCTCGAGCGCCAGCACGGTTGCGGCGGCCCCATCCTCGAGGTGCATGAACGGCATGATCCCGCCGCCGTCGCCGACGATCGGGAACTGGCGCTTTCGCACCGGCCCGATCAGCCCGTCGGTCGCGTCGCCGTAGAACCCGCCATACCGGAGCGCGACCCCTCCGAACTCGGTGACCCGATCCTCGAGGTAGCGCATCGCGCGGTACGTTTCCCGCGCGTTCGCGGGAGGGGAGGGGTCGAGCGGATCGTCCTCGGTCTTGACCGGTCCGCCCTCGCGCGCGTACCGGTAGGGGGCGTAGCTCTGGGCCACGAAACGGCGCACACCTGCCTCCCGCGCCGCTGCGAGCAGCGCGTCGGTGCCGTCCGTCCGCAGGCGGTTGGTCGGCGCAAACGTCTTGTCCAGGCTGCGGCCGAATTTCGCGCCGGCGATCGCGGTCGCCTGGTGGAGGATCGCCTCGGGCTCGTTCTCGAGCACGGCGCTGCGCACCGCGTGTGCGTCCAGCAGGTCGACCATCACCGGCTTGGCGCCGAGCGTCCGCACACGCTCGGCACTCCCAGGGGAGCTGTGGCTGCCGATCACCTCGTGTCCGGCCTGGATGAGCTGTGGGACGAGGCGGCGCCCAATCGCGCCGCTCGCCCCCGCAACGAAGACACGCATCGTGTACTCCTTTCGGGGGGGTCTGACTGTCACATCCCGCGCTCCTGGCGGGTCTAGTCCCATGACACCCTGTGAAGGAGGAACGTGACATGGACCAGCAGGAATGGCTCGCTCAGCAGTTTGAGGAGTACCGGCCGCACCTGCGCGCGGTGGCCTACCGGATGCTCGGCTCGCTGAGCGAAGCGGATGACGCGGTTCAGGACGCGTGGCTGCGGCTGAGCCGGGCCGACACCAGCGAGGTCGAGAACCTGGGGGGATGGCTGACAACGGTGGTCGGACGCGTCGCGCTCAACATGCTGCGCTCGCGGCACACACGCCGAGAGCAGCCACTCGACGTCTACGTCCCGGATCCGATCATCGATCCGGCCGACGGATCCGACCCAGAGCACGAGGCGTTGCTCGCTGACTCGGTCGGGTTGGCACTGCTCGTCGTGCTGGAGACGCTCAGTCCGCCGGAGCGGCTGGCGTTTGTCCTACATGACATGTTCGCGGTGCCGTTCGAGCAGATCTCGACGATTCTCGAGCGCAGTCCCGAGGCGACGCGTCAGCTGGCGAGCCGAGCCCGGCGGCGCGTCCGCGGGTCTGCCCCTACGCCCGATGCCGACCTCGCAGCTCAGTGGGAGGTTGTCGATGCGTTCCTGGCCGCCGCACGGGAGGGTGATTTCGAGGGGCTGGTCGCGGTGCTCGATCCCGAGATCGTCCTGAACGCCGACGGCGGTGGGCTGACCGGGCTCACGCGCCGCGTCGAGGGCGCGGAGGCGGTCGCCGGCCAGGCGATGATGTGGTCGCGGACCGACCTGACCCAGCGCCGCGCGCTCGTCAACGGCGGCGCGGGCATGGTCGCGCTGCGCGACGGCCGGCCGTTCTCGGTCATGGGATGCACGATCCGGGACGGGAAGATCGCCGAGATGGACATCCTCGCCGATCCCGAGCGGCTCGCCCAGCTCGACCTGACGATCCTCGACGACTGACCGCTACTAGGCGGAAAGTCCCAGCTTCAGCCCAAATCCGATCAGCGCCGTCCCGGTCGCGCCGTCGATTGCCCTGCGCGTCGACCGCCGACTCAGCGCCGCTCGGAACGTGTGCGTGCCGAGGATGATCGCCGTGAACCAGACGATCCCCTCGAGATCGTGGATGAACGCGAGCAGCAGCCCGACCGCGAGATGCGAATCGTGCGCGGGTATGAACTGCGGAAGCACCGCGACATAGAACGCGCCGATCTTCGGGTTGAGCAGATTTGTCATCAGCCCCGCGCTCCACGAGCGGGCGACTCCACCTCGACGCATCACCCGCGGCTCGTCCACAACCCGGTCGGCGCCACGTTCTCGAACCGCGCGGAGAAGTAGGCGCGAACCGAGCAAGATCATGTAGATCGCGCCGGCGATCCGGACTGCCGTGTAGGCGACCGTCGAAGCGGTCAGCAGCGCGGACACCCCTACGGCGGCACCCGCTCCCCAGATCAGCGTGCCGCTGCTGACGCCGAGCGCGGTGGCGAATCCGTGCTTGCGTCCCTGGCTCGCGGCGGAACGCAGCACCATCGCGGTGTCGAGTCCCGGGACGATCGTGAGCAGTCCGGCCACGGCGGCAAATGAGGTGACGGCGGTCAGCAGCGACACGTCGATCAGTTATACACGCGGATCGCGACGTGGCCGCGCCTGGCGCGCGCCCCTGGCGGCAGGCCGGCCCCCGCCCACGAGCATGCCGTCGATCAGGTTGTGCACCACCGCTCGCACCTCCGTCTTCTCGCGCTCAGGGTCCTCCGCGTTGGCGATGCTCATCGCTGCCTCATCGAGGGCCCCGATCATGATCGTCGCCAGTGGCCGGACGGGCTGGTCCTGGAGCTCGCCGGCCTCAATCGCGGCACGCAACAGCTGCTCGGTCATGCCGAGCCCGTAGCGCAACGAGACCTCGCGAAACCCGGCCCAACCGAGAATCGTGGGTGCGTCGAGCAGGACCAGCTGACGAACCTCGGGCTCGCTCGCGATCTCGATCCAGGCATCGCCGGCGATGCGGAGCGCCTCGGCCGGGGACTTGGGCTGCGCGGCGGCGACCACCGCCGTGAGGCGCTTGATCACCTCCTCCTCCACAGCCTCCAGCACGGCCACGAACAGCTTTGCCTTGTCGGCGTACTGGTGGTACATCGCGCCGCGCGTGACGCCGGCGGCCTCGGCGATCTCGGGGGTGGAGACGGCGGCGTAACCGCGCTCGCCCCAAAGCCGGCGGGCGGCGAGGAGGAGCGCACGCTGGGTGGCGGCGGATCGCTCAGATTGAGTGCGACGCACTTACGGGCAGGTTGTTGGTATGTTACGTGCAGGCTGCACGTAAACAATTGTGGAGGATTTCAATGCCCGCCGTCACGCTCACCGCCGGTCGCATTCATTATGAGAACTCGGGTCCGGAGGATGGCCGCCCGCTCGTGTTCGTTCACGGCTACTCGATGGGGGCGTCCCTGTGGCGCCCGCTCACCGAGCGGCTGGCTGCACAGGGCTTTCACTGCGTCGCTCCGAACTGGCCGCTTGGCGCACACAGTGAGCCGATGCGCCCCGACGCCGAGCTCACCCTGGAGAGCATCGCCGCGATGGTCGCGGAACTGCTCGACGCCCTCGACCTCGAGGACGCGGTGCTGATCGGCAACGACACGGGTGGAGCGATCTCCCAGATTGTCGCGACGACCGCCCCGCAGCGGCTCGGAGCGCTGGTCCTGACGAGCTGTGACGCGTTCGAGCACTTCCCGCCGCCGATCCTGAAGCCGTTCATCGCCGCCGCGAAGTTCGGGCCCACGTTCACGGCGGCGGCGCAGCCGCTGCGAACGAAGCTCGGACGCAAGCGCGCGTTCGGAGCGCTGGCCCATCGGGACATCGACGAGCTCGTGGTCGAGTGGCTGAAGCCCGGGCTCACCGACTCCAGGATCAGGGAGGATCTGCGTCGCCTCACCGCATCGCTCAAGCAGGAGAGCACGATGAACGCGGCCGCGGGCCTGCCCAACTTCGACAAGCCGACGCTGATCGCCTGGTCTGCCGATGACGCGTTCTTCCCACTCGACGATGGCCGTCGGCTTGCCGACACGCTCCCGAACGCGCGGCTCGAGGTGATCGACGGCGCCCGGACCTTCTCGATGATCGATCAGCCTGAGGCGCTCAACCGGCTGATCGCCGAGTTCGCGGGCGCGGGCGCGGTCGGCCGGGCAGCATAGGGCGGGGCTCAGGCCGGGACGAGCGCCAGTCCCCGGATCCGATCGAGCGCCGCGGGGTCGCCCTCGTGGCCGACGCCCGCGGCGCCGGCCTCCTCGGCCGCGAGCAGGCCGAGCACGAGTCCGAGTACCGGCCTCGGTTCCCCGGTCAGCGTGAGATCAGGATCTGTGGCCGGCTCCAGCCGGATCTCGACGGCCCCATCGCGAGCGTCGATGACGATCGGTTGATCTCCGGTCCGGAGCTCGACGGTAGCCGGCGGCTGGCCGGGGGGCGGATCGCCCAGCATCAGCTCGAGCGCCCAGACCAACCAGTGGCTGCGGATCGCGTCGCCCGACGTCTGCTGCGCCATCAGCGGAAGGCCCCAGCGCACCAGGCCCTCGAGCACAGGGCGTAGCTGCTCGCCGCGCTCGGTCAGGCGGAACAGCGTGGTCGCGACCGGAGGCGGTGCCGCCTCACGCGCGATCACCCCCGCCTGCTCGAGCTCGCGAAGGCGGTCGGCGAGGAGGTTGGTGGCGATACCCGGCAGCCCGTTGCGCAGGTCGGTGTAACGGGAGGGACCCCTCAGCGCCAGCTCGCGGACGATCAGGATCGTCCAGCGATCGCCGACCACGTCAAGCGACTTGGCAATCGCGCAGTACTCGCCGTAGGACCTCATCGCAGGTGGATGATACCAGCACGAACTTGTCCAGTTCAACCAATCACTTGATTTTCTTGTCTCTGTGGTTTATAAGTTATTCCGCATCGCCGGAAACGACCCGGAGGAAGCCATGGAACGCAAGCCCCTGATTCTCGTCTCGCTGCTGCTGGCGGCATTTGCGATCAACCTGGACACGACGATCGTCAACGTCGCGCTGCCGACGCTCGTGCGCCAGCTGCACACGACCAACTCGCAGCTGCAGTGGGTGGTCGACGCCTACAACCTGCTGTTCGCCGGCTCGGTCCTGGCCGCGGGAAGCCTCTCGGACCGCTTTGGGCGCAAGGGGATGCTGATGGCGGGGCTTGCCGTGTTCGGAGCGGCGAGCATCGCCGGCGGGCTCACGGACACTCCGGGGAAACTGATCGCCACCCGCGCGGTGATGGGCGTGGGCGCCGCGATGGTGTTCCCCGCGACGCTGTCGCTGATCTCGAACGTGTTCACCGAGCGCTCCGAGCGGGCGCGCGCCATCGGCCTGTGGGGGGCGATCACCGGCGCGGCGATCGCGCTCGGGCCGATCGTCGGCGGCTGGCTGCTCGAAGCATCCGACTGGCGCAGCATCTTCTTCGCGATGGCCCCGATCGCCGGGCTCGGGATGCTCCTGGTGGGGCGCTACGTCCCTGCCTCGCGTGATCCGAATGCACCCCGCACCGACCGCGGGGGTTTCGTGCTCTCGACCTCGACGATCGCTCTGCTCGTTTACACGATCATCGAAGCCCCGAATCACGGGTGGGGGAGCGCCCGGACGCTCGGGGGCTTTGCGGCCACCGCCGCGTTCATGCTCGCGTTCGTGCTCTGGGAGCGCCGCACCGAGCACCCGATGCTCGACCTGAGCCTGTTCCGCAACCCACGCTTCACGGCGGCGAGCGGCTCGATCGCGATCTCGTTCTTCGCCCTCTCCGGGTTCATCTTCCTGATCACCCAGTACTTCCAGTTCCTGAAGGGCTACGGGGCGCTGTCGACGGGCGTGCGCCTGCTGCCTGTTGCGACCTCGGTCGCGATCTCATCGATCCTCGGCGCCAAGCTCGCGGTCCGGTTCGGGACCAAGCTGGTCGTGGCGGCCGGGCTTTTGTCGATGACCGCGTTCTATTTGTGGGTGAGCACCGCGTCGACGACGACCGGCTACCTGACGATCGCCGGGCAGATGCTCGTCGGCGGGTCCGGCATCGGCCTGACCAGTGCACCTGCCACCGAAGCGATCATGGGCGTCGTGCCACGGGCCAAGGCGGGGGTTGGCTCGGCGGTCAACGATGCCACCCGTCTGCTCGGCGGCACGCTCGGGGTTGCGGTGATCGGAAGCGTCTACGCCTCGCTGTACGCGAGCAGGCTGGCCGGCCTCCTTCCAGCCGGACTGCCGCCCGCGGTCAGCCGGACCGCGCACGCGTCCGTGGGAGCGGCCCTCACGCTCGCCGGCCGGTTGGGCCACGGCGCGCTGGGCTCGAGCATGCATCACGCCGCGACCACGGCGTTCTTCCACGGCTTCGGCGCGGCGAACCTGCTCGCCGCGGGCATCTCGCTCGGCGGTGCGGTCATGGCACTCGCGCTGTTGCCGGCCCACCCGACCGCTCAAGGCGAGGCTGAGCCGGAGCTTGCCTCGGTGGGCTCCCCGGCGGCGGTGACGGCAGCCAACTGACGTATCGTTGGAGCGTGCCCGCGGACCCGCCGTCGCAGGTCCAGATCACCGTCACGGTTGTGCCGCGCATCGCGCGCGCGGCCGCTTGGCGGAAGCTGGGCCTCCTGGCTCTGATCCTGGCGGTCGTGCCGGCCGCCGTGCTGCTCGCCGGCAGCCGCGGCTCGGTTCGCGCTCCCGCCCCCGAGGCTGCCGTCGAGTCGCCCGGGATCGCTGCGCGCGCCCCGCGGGTGCAGCTGGCACAGGTCGCCGCCGCGTTCGGATATCCGGCTCGGTGCCTGACGATCACGACCGCCGGACAATTCGCCCGCGCCCACGTGAACCGCGCCGGCGGGTGCGGCCGCTATCGCGGGTACGTGAATGCGAGCTTTCACCTGGTCGGCGGCCACTGGCGGCTGATACTCGACGAAGGCCAGCTGTTCGTACCGAACGCGCTGCTGGTGGGCAGGCGCTGATGCCTCGCACGACGATCGATCAGCTGCTGGAGGAAGCCCGTGCGCAGCTCGAGCGCGTGGATCCGCAGGCTGCACGCGACGCGGTGCGCTCCGGCGCGACCCTGATCGACATCCGCTCGGAGTCGCAGATAGCCGCGGACGGGATCGTCCCCTCCGCGCTCGTCATCCCCCGGAACGTGCTCGAGTGGCGCCTCGATCCAGCCAGCGATCATCGCCATCCGCAGGCCCCCGGACTGGACGATCACGTGATCCTGATGTGTGACGCTGGGTACCAGTCGAGCTTGGCGGCGGCCACGCTCAAGCAACTCGGTTTCACTCGCGCCACCGACCTCGATGGGGGCTTTCAGGCCTGGCGCGAGGCGGGGCTGCCGACTGAACGCTCCTCGCCGCCGCTCAAGCGGCGCGATACCGCAGGTAGGTGACGCGGGAGCCGAACGTGCGGGTCTCCACGAGCTCCAGCTCGATCATCCGCTCGAGCGGAGGGAAGTATGGGGTCCCGGCCCCCAGCACGACCGGGCTCACGAACAGCCGGTACTCGTCGACGAGGCCCTCCGCGAGCAAGCCCCGCGCGAGCCCGGCGCCACCCACGGCGATGTCCTTCCCCTGTTCGCGCTTCAGCCTGGCGACCGTGTCGGCCGGCTTTTCGCGGGCAAGCGTCGCGTTCCCCTGCACCGAGTCGAGCGTGGTCGAGAAGACGAGCTTTGGAAGCTCCCGCCAGATCTGCTCGAACTCCACGCCCTCGGGCGGCAGCGATTCCCGGTCGGCGGTATCCCAGTAGACCATCGTCTCGTAGAGGCGCCTGCCGCACAGCTGGGCCCCGAGCTCCGCGACCCGCGCGTTGTGGAAGCGGTGCAGCTCCTCGTCGGGTCCCGACCACCCGATATCGCCATCGGGCCCGGCGATGAAGCCGTCCAGCGAGACCGTCATCGAGTAGATCAGGCTCGGCATTTGCTCAAGTTAGCGGTGACGGAGCCGATACGAAGGATGGCTATTGAGGCGGACGCCCAGGCTGGAAGGGACGCGTTCGCGGGTGAGACTCGGCGCCTCACCGTCCGCCAAGTCGACTCACGCGATGTGAGCCTTGACGCCGTCGAGTGCGGTGCGCAGGCCGTCGAGGTCGGGCGACCCGAACACGACGCGGTTGCGCGTCGCCACGTAAACCAGGTCGAGGTTGACCCCCGCGCGGGCGATCTTGCAGGTCAGATCTGCGAGCACGCCCGGCCGGTCCTCCACCTCCACCACGGCCACCTCTCGCTCGCGCGAGACCGCAAGGTGCGAGATCGCGAGCAGATGCCGGGCGGCCTCGACGTGAGGCACCAGGATGTGCACCTCCGCGCGGTCACCGGGTCCGACGCACGTCGCCGCGGCGATGTTCACGCCGGCGTCGCTGATCGCGCCCGCCACCTGCGCCAGGGCCCCCGGGACGTTCTCGATGTCGATGACCAGATCGAAAGCCACGCGCGTGAGCGATCAGCCTATATGCAACGAGCCCCGGTTCACAAGGGCCGCCTGACGCCCACCTCGTCCAGGTGGGCGAGCAGGTCGTGCGGATCGTCGTATACGCGGAATGCGCCCGAGTAGATCAGCTCCTCGCGCCCGTAGCCGCCTGACAAGAGCCCGATCCCGAGCGCTCGCGCCCTCCTGGCGGCAAGCAGGTCCCACACGCTGTCGCCGACCACGGTCGTGTCGCGGATGTCGACGCCGATCCGCTCGGCTGCGGTCAGAAAGAGATCGGGATCGGGCTTCGCGTACCGGACCTGGTCACGGGTCACGACCGGCGTATCCGCTGACAGTCCGAGCAGCTCGAGCGCGAGCCGGGCGTACCGCTCAACGCCGCTGGTGGCGATCGCCCACGGCACACCTTGCGATGTCAGCGTCGCGAGCAGGTCGGTGGACCCCGGCAGCGGCCTGACGCTGTCGAAATGGCGGATGTACGCATCGCCGTGAAGCTCGGGAAGCCGTGCCAGGGCCTCCGGGTCCAGGTGCGTGTCGAGCTCGCGCGCCAGCGCGTTGACGAACAGCCCGCCGCTCATGCCGATCCGGCGATGAATCTTCCAGACGGGCAGGTTGATTCCGACGCCCTCGAGCGCCTCGCGCCAGGCGACGACGTGCTGGTAGACGGAGTCGATCAGCGTCCCGTCGAGATCGAACAGGAACGCCGGTCCGCTCATCGGATCAGTTGTCTAGGAGCGCCATCTCGGTGTCGGCGTAGCGTCCGCCCGTGACGGCATCCGGCGAAACGGCCTCGTCGAGGGTGGCCACGTCCTCGGCGGAGAGCTCGACCTCGACGGCGCCCGCGTTCTCCTCGAGGCGCGATACACGTTTCGTGCCGGGGATCGGGACGATGTCCTGTCCCTTGGCAAGCACCCAGGCGAGCGCCAGCTGGGCGGGGGTGACCCCGCGCTGGTCGGCGAGCTCCTTCACCTCGTCCGCGAGCCGCACGTTCTCCTGCAGGGCGTCCTCCTGAAAGCGAGGGTTGTGACGCCGCCAGTCATCCTCGGCCAGGTCGTCCATCGACCGGATCTGGCCGGTGAGAAAGCCGCGCCCGAGCGGCGAGTACGCGACGAGCCCAATCCCCAGCTCTCGCAACGTGGGCAGCACCTCGTCCTCCGGATCGCGAGTCCAGAGCGAGTACTCGCTCTGCACCGCGGTCAGGGGGTAGGTTGCGTGCGCGCGGCGGATCGTGTCCGGGGCGGCCTCGGAGAGGCCGATGAATCGCACCTTGCCGGCCTCGACCAGCTCGCCCATCGCCCCGACCGTCTCCTCGATCGGCACGTCGGGATCGACGCGGTGCTGGTAGTAGAGGTCGATGTGGTCCACGCCCAGGCGCTTCAGCGACCCTTCGCAGGCGCGCCTCGCGTTCTCGGGCGAGCCGTCGAGTCCCTGGCGTGCGTACGGGTCGTCTGGGTCGAACCTGAATCCGAACTTCGTGGCCAGCTCGACCTCGTCGCGGCGGCCGCCGATCGCGCGGCCCACGAGCTGCTCGTTCGTGTACGGGCCGTACACCTCGGCCGTGTCTATGAACGTTACGCCCAGCTCGAGCGCGCGGTGGATCGTCTCCAAGCCGGACTGCTCATCGCCGGTGCCGTACGCCCACGTCATCCCCATGCATCCGAGGCCCTCGGCTGAGACCTCGAGACCTTGACTTCCAAGCTTTCTGCGTTTCATATCTCCAACCTAGCAACGCTCACGCGCCCCGCCCGAATCTGTAGGGTGACACCGTCCGTCTGCACCCGTGGAAGGAGAAAACGATGCCGCAAGCAAGAGGTGGAGGTTCGAGATCCTCCAGGTCAACCAGTCGGTCGACCTCCGGGTCGACGCGAGGGAAGCGCACCACTTCGCGGTCGGGGTCGACCGCCAAGCGCTCCACCACCGCCAAGCGTTCCACTGCGAGCCGCAGCACGGCCGCGAAGTCGACCGCGCGCCGGCGCACGACCCAGCGCAAGACGGCCGCCGGTCAGGCCGAGGCTCAGCTCGAGGCGGTTGCGCAGCGCCTGCGCAAGCTCAACGAGCGGATCATCGAGGCGGGCAAGGAGGCGGGCGAGAGCTCGCTCACCAGCTACGAGAAGGCGTTGAAGGCGATCGCCAGCGCGGTCGAGCGCGGCCCGGGCAGCAGCGACATCGAGTGGCTCTCGCAGATCGCAAACGCGCAGGCGAAGTTCATCCGCGACGCGACCGCGTCACTGAGCTCCGCCGCGCGCGCCAGGCTGAAGTAGGCCCGCCGGAGGGCGCGCGGCACTGGCTGCGCGCTCGGGCCCGACCCGCCGCGCGCCCTCCATAATCAATGCATGGCCGTCGAAACCGAAGCTGTCTCATTCGGCGGCCGGACCGCGTGGGCGCGGAACCTCGCGGCTCCGGTCCGTGACTTCCTCGCAACCGAGACGGGCGGCGCGTTCGTGCTGCTGGGCGCCGCGATCGCGGCGCTGACGTGGGCGAACGTCGACGCGCACTCATACAGCTCTGTCTGGTCTACCAGGCTCGACATCCACCTGGGCAGCGCCGGCATCTCGGCAGACCTGCGCAAGTGGGTGAACGAGGGGCTGATGACGCTGTTCTTCCTCGTCGTCGGCCTCGAGGCCAAGCGGGAGCTCGACCTGGGCGAGCTCCGCGAGCGGCGCCGGTTGGCCGTTCCCGTGATCGCCGGCCTAGGGGGGATTCTCGTGCCGGCGCTGATCTACACGGCAGTCAACGCGGGAGGACCCGGGGCACGGGATTGGGGAGCCGCGATTTCGACCGATACCGCGTTCGCGCTCGGTGCGCTGAGTGTGCTCACGCCGCGAGCGGCGACGCGGATGCGCGTGTTCCTGCTCACGTTTGCGGTCGTGGACGACCTCGGCGGGCTGATCGTGATCACGGTCGTCTACACCAAGCACATCTCCGCCACGCCCCTGTTGATCGCGGTGGGGCTGTTCGTCGTGCTGATGCTGATCAGATACGCGCCGTTCGCCCGCCGGCCCCTGTCGATCGGCGTGGCGGTCGCGGTCTGGGTGGCGATGTTCAAGTCCGGGATCGATCCGCTCATTTCCGGCCTCGCGATCGGCCTCGGCACCAGCGCCTACACGCCCTCACGCGAGGATCTCGAGCGGGCGAGCGCCCTCACACGGGAGTTTCGAGAGCAGCCCACGCCCGAGCTCGCACGCTCCGCGCAGCAGGGTGTCCTGTCTGCGATCTCGGTCAACGAGCGGCTCCAGTACGAGCTGCATCCTTGGACCAGTTACGTGATCGTGCCGCTGTTCGCGCTGGCCAACACGGGCATCCACGTCAGCGGAAAGCTCCTGAGCGACGCCGCGAGCTCGCCGATCACGCTCGGGATTCTGATCGGGTACGTGGTCGGCAAGCCGATCGGGATCGCGGGCGGTTCGTGGATCGCGTCGCGACCGGCGCTGCATGGGCCCAGGGCGCCGATCAGCGGGCCGCTGCTGGTCGCCGGCGGCGCCTGCGCCGGGATGGGGTTCACCGTCTCGATTCTGATCTCCAGTCTGGCGTTCACGGGCACCCGGCTCGATGAGGCCAAGCTCGGCGCGTTGGCCTCGGTGATCGTGGCTCCGGTCATCACCTGGATCGCGCTCAGGATCGTCGCGCGCTTGCCGCAGGCATTGCGGGCCCGCCAGATCGGGCGAACGGCCGAGGACATCCTCGACCTCGCCGTCGACGTCGACCCCGAGCGCGATCACATCCGCGGCCCGGATGACGCGCCGGTCACGCTCGTCGAGTACGGGGACTTTCAGTGTCCGTACTGCGGTCAGGCCGAGCAGGTGATCCGCGAGCTATTGGCCGAGCACGGAGACGTTCGCTATGTGTGGCGCCACCTGCCGCTGAACGACGTCCACCCGAGCGCGCAAATCGCGGCCGAGGCGTCGGAGGCCGCCGGCGCGCAGGGCAGGTTCTGGGACATGTACGACACGCTGCTCGCCCACCAGGACGCGCTGGCCCCGCGCGCGCTCGCCGGCTACGCCGAGAAGCTCGGACTCGACGTCGAGCGATTCAGCGACGAGCTGCGCCACCGCGAGTATGCGGGTCGGGTCAGCGAGGACGTCGCCAGCGCCGACGAGAGCGGCGTGTCGGGGACGCCCACGTTCTTCATCAACGGCCGCCGTTACTACGGCGTCTACGACATCGACACGCTGAGCGAGGAGGTGAAGGCCGCAAAGCGCCGCGCGGCGCTCACCCAGCTCGAGCCGGAGCCCGTGTCGGCCTGAGCCCGGGCGGGTCGCTCAGCCCGGCGAGCCGGCGTCGCGGCTGATCACCCGCCGCTCGTGTGTGCCGACGCCGATCGTGCGACCGTCGTCGCTCACCACCTCGACGCTGAAGCGGAGCTTGCGCCCGTCCCGGATCTCCTCCAGACGGGCGTGAGCGGTGCAGCGCGACCCCTCCGGCGCCGCCCCCACGTGCTTGACGCAGACCTCGAAGCCGACGGTCGCCTTGCCCGGTTCCAGCAGCGGGTAGACCAGCATCGAGGCGGTGCGCTCCATCATCCCGATCATCGCCGGGGTGGAGAGGACCGGGAAGTCGATCGTGCCGCCGACGTCGGTCAAAAGGCGGCCCTCCACCTCGAACTCCGCGTTTGCCTCAATGCCTACTTCGAGCGACACGCGGGGAAGCATGCATCAAATGTTCGCGACCCGCGTCCAGAAGCGCACGTACTCGCGCTCGTGGCCGATGCCCGATTCGAGCGCGAGGCGGATCCCCTGGTTCAGATCCTGCGCGGCCGCGTTGGCCTCATAGACCCGGAGCCGCTCGCGGTGCAGCTCGAGCTGTGCCTCGGCGAGCGCCGCCGGGTCCGCGCCCAGGAACAGCTTCAACAGCCCCGGGTCGCGTAGCTCGTAGAGCTCGGTGTGCGGATCGGCTCGCCACTGCTGGAGTGCCTTCCGTCCCGCCGCCGTCAGCCGGTAGAGCCGCCGCCGACGGCCGGTCTCTTCGCGTCGCTCGGACAGCATCGCTGCATCGGCCAGGCGCGCGCACTCGGTGTAGATCTGGGTGTGGGGGATCGACCAGAAGTGGAGGATCGAGATCTGGGCGGTCTGCTTGAGCTGATACGGGGTCGCCGGCTCCAACAGCTCGACCAGGCCCAGGACCGCGTAGGAGGTCTCGCTCAGTCGGACGCTTGACATGGTTCGCGATCTTATAGTACGGTTCGAATAGTACGAGTCAAACGGTCCAGGAGGAACGAACCATGGCGGTCGCCACCGAGCAGGCAACGCTGACAAAGGGCTTTGAGTCCCTGGAGCGGGAGACGCGGCTCGACCGCCTTCCCGTGCGGGGCCAGCTCCCGCCGTGGCTGACGGGCTCCCTCCTGCGGACGGGACCCGCCAAGTGGGAGGTCGGTGAGCGCTCGATGAATCACTGGTTCGACGGACTGGCGATGCTGCACCGGTTCTCGTTCGCCGGCGGGGAGGTGTCCTACGCCAACCGCTTCCTCGAGACGCGGGCCTGGCGGGCTGCCCGGGATCAGGGGCGGATCGCCTACTCGGAGTTCGCCACCGATCCCTGCCGGTCGCTGTTCCAGCGCGTCACCGCGATGTTCTCGCCGCAGCTCACGGACAACGCCAACGTGAACCTGGTCAAGCTCGGCGAGCGATTCATCGCCATGACCGAGACTCCGATCCCGGTCCAGTTCGATCAGGAGACGCTGTCGGCCGCCGGCGTCCCGTACAAGCCGCCGGGCCAGCTGACGACCGCGCACCCGCATCTCGACCGGGCGACGAAGGGCATGCTCAACTACGCCGCCAAGCTCGGCCCCCGCAACAGCTATCGCTTCTTCCTGCTCCGTCCGGACAGCAGCAAGCCCCAGCTGCTGGCCTCGCGCTCGGTCAAGGAGCCCGCCTACATGCACTCTTTCGGGCTGACCGAGCGCTGGCTGGTGCTGGCCGAGTTCCCGCTCGTTGTCAACCCAGTCAACCTTGCGCTCAGCGGCAGGCCGTACATCGAGAACTACCACTGGAAGCCGGAGCTGGGGACGCGCTTTCACCTCTTCGACCGTCGCACCGGCGAGCACACGGGCCCATTCGAGACCGAGGCCCGGTTCGGCTTTCACCACGTGAACGCCTACGAGGACGGCGACGAGGTCGTGGTCGACATCTGCACCTTCCCGGACGCCCAGATCATCCAGGACCTCTACCTCGAGCACCTGCGGGCGGGCAAGCCCGCGGCGCCGGCCTACCTCGAGCGCTTCACAATCTCCTTAGGCAGCCGTGAGGTCAGCGCCGAGCGGCTGATCGACGAATCGCTCGAGCTGCCGCGGATCAACTACGGGCGCTGCAACGAGCGGCCCTACCGCTACGCCTGGGGAGTGGGCGTCGGCAGCGGGTGGATCGACCGGATCGTGAAGGGAGATCTGCACGAGCGCAGCTCGACGGTCTGGGCCGAAGCGGACAGTTACCCCGGCGAGCCCGTATTCGTCCCGGCTCCGGACGGCGAGAACGAGGACGAGGGCGTGCTGCTGTCGGTCGTGCTCGGCCCGAACGGCAACTCGTTCCTGCTGGTACTGGACGCGGCATCGCTCGAGGAGCTCGCTCGCGCCGAGGTGCCCCACCACATCCCGTTCGGCTTCCACGGGATGTTCGCGCGCGGCTGAGCGGGCGGGAAGCGCCGGCGTCCTGGCGTCCCGGAGCCCGCGCGCCGCAGCGGCGATAATCGCCGCGTGGTCGGGCGCGTCTCCAGCGAGCGGTTCATCGGGCGTGAGGAGTACCTCGCGGCGCTCACCGCCGCCGCCGCCGCGGTCGTGATCACGGGCGATGCGGGGGTGGGGAAGAGCCGCCTCGTCGCCGAGCTACAGCGCCGCGCGGCGGAGGAGGGAAGGCTCGCGCTGATCGGGGAGTGCGTCGAGCTGACCGACGGCGAGCTTCCCTACGCACCGATCGTCTCCGCGTTGCGACCGGCGATCCGCGATGGGCATGCCCTCGAGGAGCTGGGCGAACAGGACCTCCGCGAGCTGGCGCGCCTGTGGCCGGAGCTGGCATCCGGCGACGAGGATCTCCCGGCTGCGGGGGAGGCATCGAGCAAGGCACGGCTGTTCTCCTCGCTGCTCCAGCTGCTCGAGCGCGTGGCGGAGGAACGCGAGGTGCTGTTCGTCGTCGAGGACCTGCATTGGGCCGACCGCTCGACCCGAGACTTCCTCGCCTTCCTCGTCCGCGAGCAGCACACCGGCAAGCTGACCGTGGTCATAACGGTGCGCGGGGAGGACGTGCATCGGGAGCATCCGGTGCGGGGGTTCATCTCCGAGCTCACCCGCATGCACGGGGTGCGGCGCCTCGAGCTTGCACCGTTCACGCGCGCGGAGCTCGCGCTGCAGGTGGAGGGGATCACCGGCCAGCGACCGTCGCACGAGTTGGTCGAGCGCCTGTTCGAGCGCAGCGAAGGCAACGCGTTCTACACCGAGGAGCTGCTCGCCGCGGGGCAGGAGACCCCACTGCCCGCGTCGTTGCGGGATCTCCTGCTGTTGCGGATCGAGCGGTTCGCGCCGCCGGTTAGGCGGCTGCTGGAGGTCGCGGCCACCGCCGGACGGGGCGTCGACGAGCGGCTGCTGCGCGTGGTCGCGGGCTTGCCCGACGACGAGTTCGACGCGGCCCTCCGTGACGCGCTCGCGCATCAGGTCCTGCTGGACGCGCACGGCGACGGGACGTATTCCTTCCGGCATGCGCTCGTGCGCGAGGCGGTCTACGGGGACCTCCTGGCGGGCACGCGACGGGAGCTCCATGCCGCGATCGCCCGCGTCCTCGCCGACCAGCCGGAGCTCTCGGCCCGCGGCGTCGGCGTGGCCGGGGAGCTGGCCCACCACTGGCAGGCGGCGGACGATCTCCCGGCCGCGCTCGAGGCGGCGGTACGCGCGAGCGCGGAGGCGGTGGCTGCATATGCCTTCGCCGAGAGCGCCCGACACTGCGAGCGCGCGCTGGCGCTGTGGGATCAGGTCGATGACCCGGAGCGTGTCGCCGGCCTCGATCGCGCTGCGCTGCTGATCAGGGCCGCGGACGCCGAGGTCCGCGCCGACCGCTCGCCGCGCGCGGTGGAGCTCGCGCGCGAGGCTCTGGTCGTGCTCCGCCCCGAGCACGACGTCGTGCGGATGTCGCGCGTCCACATGCTGCTGGGCCGCGGGCTGTGGCTGTCGGCCGATCACGAGGAAGCGCTTGCCTCCTACCACGAAGCCGTTCGGCTGATCCCATCCGACCCGCCCAGCGGCGAGCGTGCCCATGTCCTGGCCGGCGAGGCGCAGGCGCTGATGCTGAGCGGCCGGTTGCGGGAGTCGCTGCCGATTTGCCAGGAGGCGCTCCGGATCGCGCTGGAGGTGGGCGACCGCCTGGCCGAAGCGCGGGTGCTGAACACGATGGCCGGACTCGGCTGGAAGTGCGGTGACGCGGTCGAGAACGCCGCGCGCGCCCGTTCGATCGCGCGCGAGCTCGGCGCCGTGGAGGAGATCGGTCGCTCGTACGCCAATCAGACCGAGGCACTCGACACCAAAGGTCTCACCAGAGAAGCGATCGCGCTCGCCGAGGAGGGAGTCGCCGACGCGCCCCGCTGGGGACTGCACGATTTCATCCACTACCTCAACTCGAGCATCGCGGTGTGGAAGTTCCGGCTCGGGGAGTGGGGGGACGTGGAGCGACTCGTGGCCGATACCACGATCGAGGACACGCTGTCATCCGCCCCCCGGTACGCGATCGCCGGCCGGCTGG
Source organism: uncultured Actinomycetes bacterium (assembly GCA_963822725.1). GTDB lineage: Bacteria > Actinomycetota > Thermoleophilia > Solirubrobacterales > Solirubrobacteraceae > Palsa-465. The sequence continues at coordinate 230,472 of CAWGIR010000002.1, read as the reverse complement.
CCACGGCTCGGGGTGATTTCGAGCAGGCTGAGGCTCACCTCCTGCGCGCCGAGCCGCTGGCGCGGGGCCTCGGAGGACCGGAGTGGCTACCACCCACGCTGGCCGCGATCGGGATCGTGCGCCTGTGGCAGGGGAGGCTCGAGGAGGCTGCGGCCACGATCGAGAGTGCGCTTGACTACGTATCCGACGTTCGACTTCGCGCCGTGGGTCGACGACTTCGCGGACGTGTATGCGGTGGCCGCCCGGATCGGAGCCGAGCGACGCGACCGCGCGCTCGCCGAGCGCGCCCTCACCCAGCTCGACACGATGATCGGCGCGTTCCCGGAGCAGTTCAGTCCGCCCCGCGCGCTCGCGGTCCGAGCGCTCACGGCGGCGGAGGCGCTGCGGGCGGCGCGCGAAGGGGCCCCCGAGCCGTGGGGCGAGGCGGTCGACGCGTTCAGGGCACGCGAGGAGCCCTACAACATCGCGTACGCGCTGTTTCGCCAAGCTGAAGCAATGCGCTCGGGTCAGGCCGCCCTGATTCGCGAGGCCCACGCGATCACGATCGATCTGGAGGAGCGGCCGCTGCGGGGGGAGATCGAGGCGCTGGCGCGGCGCTTGCGCGTCTCGCTCGACGAGGGGGCCGAGGAGGACCCGATCGCCGCCCGCGGGATCACGTCCCGGGAGCGGGAGGTGCTCGAACAGCTTGCCGAGGGTGCCTCGAACCGCGAGATCGCCGAAGCGCTCGTGATCAGCGAGAAGACCGCGAGCGTCCACGTAAGCCACATCCTGTCCAAGCTCGGAGCCCGCAACCGCGCCGAGGCGGCGTCGATCGCGCACCGGCTGGGGCTGGCTCGGCCGTAGAGCCTTAAGGCCCCCCGCACCAAAGATAAGGCGTGAGATAAGGCGATCGCCCGATGGCAGGGGTCCGTCTTACGCGTACGTTGGTGAGCGTCAAATCCCCAGGAGGAACCATGAACAGCCAGCTCACCCACATCATCGCCCAGCAGCGCATCACGGAGCTCGAGCGACTCGCGTCCGCCCACCGTTTTGTGACCGACCTGGGTTCCGCGCGCCGCCGCGCCCCGCGTCGGCCCGTCAAGCGGATCGCGTCGGCGTTCGCGCGGATCTCGACCGCCCGGGCGTGAGGGCTCAGTCCCGCAGCCCGATCGGCGCCCTCAGCACCGCATCCGGGATGCCGAAGGCGTCGACGAGCTCGGCGGCCCGTCCCCGAACCTCGTTGCAGAGCCGGTTCACCTCCCGGGTGATCTGCTTGCAGCGCGGCGCGGCCAGCCGGCCGTGCTCCTGGAAGAAGCCCTTGTCCGACTCGACGTTCCAGAGCGCGTACAGGTCGCAGACGAGACTCAGCAGCTCGCGCTCCGGCGAGTCCTCGGGACAGCGTTCGACCGCCTCCGCGAACGCCTCGAGGATCACCGTGTCGATGTGCGCCCGGGCCGCGTTCGCGGCATGGTCCTGCACGGCGCGAAACACCTCGAACTGGTCGTAGCCCTCGTCCAGACCACGCCGGAATCGGTTCGCCACCGAGGCCACGATGTGGCCCTCGCGCCAGCGGAACAACTCGAGCTGGTGCTCGCGGTCCAGCAGGTTGAGGCTCTCCTCGCCGGATGGAATCGCGTCGGCGATCACCTGCACGATCTTCCGGGCGAACAGCCGCTCGACGACGTTCTCCACCACCTGCCCGGCGACGAAGGTGACCATTTCCGCCGGGTTCAAGCCGCCGAACTGGTCGGCGAAGTCCGTCAGGAGCCCGCGCGCGGCGAGCAGCATCAGGACGGTGTTGTCGCCCTCGAAGGTGGTGAAGATGTCGGTGTCGGCCTTCAGCGCCGTGAACCGGTTGACCGACATGTAGCCCGCGCCGCCGCAGCACTCCCTGCAGGTCTGAATCGTCTCGGTCGCGTGCCAGCTCGCGGTGGCCTTCATGCCGGCGGCAAGTGCCTCGAGCTCGCGCCGCTCGCGGTCGGAGGCCTCCGACGCGCCGCCGTCCGAGAACACGCGGTGGAACTTCTCGAGCAGCTCGGCCTGGGCGAAGTGCAGCCCGTAGGTCTTCGCCAGCAGCGGCATCAGCCGTCGTTGGTGGGTGCGGTAGTCCAGGATCGGGACCTCGTCCCCGTCGGGCGGCCCGAACTGATGCCGCCGAAGGCCGTACCGCGCAGCGATCGTCAGCGCAGTCTTCGCAGCGGTGATCGAAGCACCGCACACGCACACACGCCCCTGGACGAGCGTGCCGACCATCGTGAAGAAGCGCTTGTTGGCGTTGTCGATCGGGCTCGTGTAGTTGCCCTCGGGGGTCACGTCCGCGTAGCGGTTCAGGAGCGCCTCGCGCGGGACGCGCACGTGGTCGAACCAGATCAGCCCGTTATCGACGCCGTTGAGTCCCATCTTCTCGCCGCAGTCCTCGATCCGCACGCCCTCGCACACCCGCCCCCGCGAGTTGCGCAGGGGCACGATCAGCGCGTGCACGCCGTGTCGTTCTCCCGCCACGATCAGCTGCGCGAACACCACCGCCATCCGCCCGTCGCGGGCCGCGTTGCCGATGAACTCCTTGCGCGCCTGCTCCACCGGGGTGTGGATGACGAACCCCTGCGCCTCGGGGTCGTAGGTGGCGGTCGTCTCGAGGTGCTGGACGTTCGAGCCGTGGCCGGTCTCGGTCATCGCGAACGCGCCCGGCAGCTCGAGCGAGGCGATCTGCTTCAGGTAGCGCTCGTGATGGGTGCGGGTGCCGAGCTGGTGGACGGCGCCGCCCCACAGCCCGAACTGGACGCCGAACTTCACCACCAGCGACAGGTCTCCGAGCGCGAGCGTCTCGAATGCGGCGACGTTGGCGCCGGGATCCCCCTGCCCGCCGAATTCTCTCGGAAATCCCGGCGCCGTGAGGCCTTCATCGGCAAGTGTCCGGGCCCACTGGAGTACCTGCTCTCGGTACTCGGCCGTGGCGAGTCCGATCGGCGGCGCGAACTCGTCTCGCGCCAGGACATCCTTCACCTGCTTGCGAACCGACGCGTAGCGACCGTCGAGGAGTGCTTGTAGCTCCGCCTGCCGCGTGCTCGTCACAGCGGCAAGCATATGATCGGCGGATGAGCGTTGCCAGTGCGGCCCGGCACCCGCGCGCGGCCCCGTTAGGCCCCGGCGCCCCCGGCACACCCGCACCGGCCGGGTTCAGGGCTTCAAGATCGAGCGGAAGTGCCGGGCCGACCGCGCGAAATGCCCGTGACCCAGCCCCGCGAGCCCGGTGGCGCCCAGTAGCGTCACGAACACGCCTGCCAGCAGCGCCAGGCCGGCGAGCACCGCCGGCCAGTTTGCGTCGAGCTTCTCGCGCATCGTCGTGAGCCAGCGCTCGGCGTGATCGCCGGGGAAGGCGAGCGCCACCACGATCGCGATCAGCGGCAGGGTGAAGCAGACGTTGAACACGACCAGCAGAACCGTCTGGCGTACGAGGTCGAAACCAGAGCCGACGACTGCGGCGATCGCGGCGAAGTAGGGAAAAGCGGTCGGCAGCTCGACCGCCGTGATCGTCGCGCCGAGAATCGCGCTCGACTTGCCCTCGGTCTTGGGACTCGGGACCTCGCGCGCCGCCAGCCGATGGCGATAGCCCCACAGGAACGAAGCTCCGGCCAGCATCGCCACTCCCGCGATGACCTCCAGGAGGTAGCGGACGTGGTGATTCGGTTTCGGCACCAGCGACAGCAGCAGCTGACCTGGCCCCAGTGCGATCGCGAGCCCGCCCACGAGGTACACCGCGAACACGCCGATCGTGAACTGGGTCACGTGCCTGCGAGCATGCGGGCCGCCGGCCAGGTAGAGGGCCGGAGCGATCGTCGAGGGGTTAATCGAATCCGCCAGCCCGATCGAGATGCACAGCGCGAGGAGGCGGATCATGGTTGGATTGTTCCCGTTCGCGGGGCGGCGGGGGCACTTTCCCGCTTCGCAATGACTCTGGCAGCCCGGCGGACCTGACCGCTCAGGCGAAGTGGAGCTCCTCGCCCTCCTCATCGGAGACGGGCCGCTCGCACGTCGGGCACCACCAGCGGGCCTCCATCGGCGTGCCGCAGACGACGTGCCTGGGCGCGGAGCCGCCCTCCGCGTTCCGTGCGCCCCATCCCGCCAGCAGGCGCAGCGCGCCGGCCAGCTCTCGGCCCGCGGCGCTCAGCTCGTAGACCATGCGCGGAGGGCGCTCGGAGTAGGGCCGGGCGACGATCAGGGCATTGCGCTCGAGCTGGCGCAGCCGCTGCGTGAGCACATTGGGCGCGATCCCTCCAACCTCTTCCTGAAGCTCGCCGAACCGCCGCGGGGCGTCGAGCAGCGCCGCGATCACTAGCAGGGTCCAGCGGTCGCCGACGGCCGCGAGCGCATCGGCCAGCGGGCTGGCTTCCACTCCCCGCTCGGTTGCCTGTTCGCTGCGCTCCGCCATATCCGAAAGGAGCCTATCCACGCTTGCTACGATAGCGACTTGCGAATTGCAAGTAACTAGGAGTGGATATGAGTTTGCTTGAAGAGACACAGACTTCGATCGAGAGCGCGGCAAGCCGAATCGGCCCCGCGGTCGTGGGCCTCGGACGCGGCTGGGGCGTGGGCTCCGGCGTCGTGATCGGGCCGGGGCGGGTGCTGACCAATGCGCACAACCTCCGGCACGAGGAGGTCACGGTGACCTTTGGCGACGGACGGCGGGCCAGTGGCCGTGTCGCCGGCGCGGACCCCGATCTCGACATTGCGGTCCTGGAGGTGGACACGGAGGAGATCGAACCGCTGCAGTGGGGCTCGGAGGACGACCAGCCGGGGATCGGGCAGGCGGTGCTGGCGCTCGGGAATCCCGGCGGACGCGGTCTGCGCGTCACGCCCGGGTTCGTCTCCTCGGTCGCCCGCAGCTTCCGCGGTCCGCGGGGTCGCCGCATCGGCGGCGCGATCGAACACACGGCGCCGCTGCCCCGAGGCTCCTCGGGTGGCCCCCTCGTCGACGTTGACGGGCGACTTTTGGGTTTGAACGCGGTCCGGGTGGACGGCGGCCTGATCCTCGCGATCCCCGCCGACGGTGTCCTCCGTGAGCGCGCCGAGGCGCTCGGCCGGGGCGAGACCGCCAAGCGGCTGCGCCTCGGCGTCGGGGTGGCCCCGCCCCGTGTGGCCCGCCGGCTGCGGCGAGCGGTCGGTCTCCCCGAGCGCGACGGTGTGCTCGTGCGAGCGGTCGAGGAGGGCAGCGCGGCCGAGCGCGCCGGCATCGAGCGCGGCGATCTGATCGTCGCGGCCGCAGACCGGCAGATCGAGCGGATCGACACGCTCTACGAGGCAATCGACGCAGCCCGCGCCGAGGGCAAGCTCACGCTCACCGTCCTGCGCGGAACCGATGAGCGCACGGTCGCGGTCACGTTCTGAAGATGAGCGCCACGGCTGATCTCAACGGGGCCCCGCCGCAATCCGAGACCGAGGCACTCGACGCGTACTCCCGGATCGTCGTCGACGTCGCCGAGCGGCTTGCCCCCAGCGTCGCCAACCTCCGGGTGATGCGTCGCAGCCGGGTCGGTCAAGTGCCGGCCGGCGCCGGAAGTGCGGTCGTGCTGACGCCCGATGGGTTTCTGCTGACCTCGGCGCACGTGGTCGCCGGGCCTGGCCGGACGGGACGGGCCGCGTTCGTCGACGGGCGCGAGCTCAGCTTCAGGATCGTCGGGGTCGACCGTCTGTCCGACCTCGCCGTGCTCCGCGCCGACGGGACCGACCTCATCCCGGCGACGCTCGGCGAGGCCGAGCGGCTCCGCGTGGGGCAGCTGGTGGTGGCGATCGGCAATCCGAACGGGTTCGCGGGCTCGGTCACGGCCGGGGTCGTCTCCGCGCTCGGCCGCTCGCTCCCCGCCCGCGCTGGAAGGACGATGCGCTACATCGACAACGTGATCCAGACCGACGCGGCCCTGAATCCCGGCAACTCGGGCGGGGCGCTGGTCGACAGCTCGAGGCGGGTGATCGGGATCAACACCGCGGTCGCCGGCGTCGGGCTGGGGCTGGCGGTTCCGATCAACGTCGCGACGCGGGACATCGTCGGCGCCCTGATGCGCCACGGCCGCGTCCGGCGCGCCTACCTGGGCATCGCCGGTGGTCCCCGGCCGCTGCCGCCCCACGCCCGGGCCCGCATCGGACGCAACGGGGGCGTCGAGGTCGTCGAGGTGGCCGAGGACAGCCCCGCGGACCGCGCGGACCTGCGGGCCGAGGATCTGATCGTGGAGCTGGACGGCCAGCCGGTGGAGCGCGTGGACGACGTCCAGCGCGTGATGACGGAGGCCGTGATCGGTCGCACGCTCGCGCTCAAGGTGCTCCGCGGGGACCGGGAGCTGGAGCTGAGCGTGCGACCGATCGAGCTCGGGGCCTCCTAGTAGGCCTGGGCCAGGCCTCCTAGGACCCGAGTTTCCCAACAAACTGACTCGGCGCCACGGGGGTGGACGAGAAACTCGGGCTGATGCCGAGTTAGCCGTCCTGCCCGCGGCCCGCGGGGCAGTTTGTTAAGAAGTTCGGGCCCAGACTCGGCTGCGTGGAAGGTGTGGGCGGCCACCGCGACACCCACGACCTAGCGAGGGTGCGTGCACCACCGCAGGCCGGCTGGCCTAAGAGCCAGTCTCGATTGCGGGCTCCGGAGCGCGCAGGCCCGCACGGCCGCGCTCTCCTTCGAGCGCGACACGCGGCAGCAGCCGCTCCAGCCACCCCGGGAGCGTCCAGGTGACGCGACCCAGGAGATGAAGCACCGCGGGCAGCAGCAGCATCCTGATCACGACCGCATCGAGGAACACGGCCACGGCCATCCCGAGCCCGAACATCTCGAGCACCCGGTTGCCGCTGATCGCGAACGACGCGAACACGGCAACCATCACCGCGGCTGCCGCGGTGATCACGCGTCCTGTCCGCGCGAGGCCCTCGGTGATCGCGCTCCGGGCATCGTGGCTGGTCTCCCACTCCTCGCGCACGCGTGAGACCAGGAACACCTCGTAGTCCATCGACAGGCCGAACACGATCGCGAACATCAGAACCGGGATGAACGCGTCGATCGGGCCTGGCTGGACCCCGAACAGGCCGCTCAGCCATCCCCGCTCGAACACCGCCTGCACGATCCCGAGCGATGCTCCGATCGAGAGCAGGTTCATGAGCGCGGCCTGGACCGGGATCACCAGCGACCGGAACACCACCACGAGCAGCAGCGCGGCCAGCCCGATCACCACCGCGATGAACAGCGGCAGCTTTTGGGAGAGCACGTGGGCGAAGTCGACCTGCGTCGCGGTGGCCCCGCCGATGTATGCCTGCGCGCCGGTGCGATGCTCGATCGATGGCAGCACGTCGTCGCGCAGACTCGTGACGAGACTGGCGGTCTGGGCGCTCTGCGGCGAGGTCGCGGGGTAGGCCAGTACCGCCGCCGCCGTGCCCTCCGGGTTCAACCGCGCCGGCGCGACTGACGCGATCCCGGATGCCTTTTTCAGGCCATCCGTGATCTGCGCGACCGCGGCCGTGTCACCCGCCTTGGGGAGCGCCACGGCGACCTGGAGCGGCCCGTTGAAGCCCGGTCCGAATCCCTTCGCCAGCAGGTCGTAGGCCTTGTGCGTCGTCTTGCTCGCCGGGTCGTTGCCGGCGTCGCTCGAGCCGAGCCTCAGGCCGAGCAGCGGCGAGGCGAGCACAAGCATCAGCGCGGTCGCGGCGAGCGCGGTCAGCACCGGACGCCGCTGGACTCGCTGGACCCAGCGCAGCCAGAAGGCGGGCCGCTCGCCTTCGGCCGGCCGCGAGGCTCGCCCAGCCCGCGAGGCTCGCCCGGCCCGCGAGGCTCGCCCGGCCCGCGAGGCTCGGCCAGCCCGGCCCTCGCCGATCCGGCGTCCGGTGAGGCTCAGCAGCGGGGGCAGCAGCGTCAGCGACGCGCCCATCACGAGCACGACGCCGATCGCCGCCGCCACGGCGGCTCCGTTGAGGATGCTGACGCCGAGGGCGAACATGCCGAGCAGCGCGATCACGACGGTCGCGCCGGCGAACAGCACCGCGCGGCCGGAGGTGCTGAGCGCGGCCTCGACCGCCTCGTGCACGTCCCCGCCGTTGCTGCGGTAGTTCTCGCGGAACCGGGTGACGATGAAGAGCGCGTAGTCGACGCCGACGCCGAGGCCGATCATCAGCGCCAGCTCGGAGGCGAAGTCGGCCATGTTGATGATGTGGCTGGCGAGCGTGATCGTCCCGATCGCCGCGCCCAGCCCGATCAGGGCGGTCACGATCGGGAGTCCCATCGCCGCGAACGAGCCGAAGCTGATCAGCAGGATCACGATCGCCGCCGCGATCCCGACCACCGTGGCGAATCCGAGCGAAGACTGTTGCGCCTGTTCGATCGCCTGACCGCCCAGCTCGACCTGGAGCGTCGATGAGCGCGCCGACTCGGCGGTGGAGATCACCCGATCGATCGCCGACTTCGGCAGGACGTTGGCCCGCTGGTCGAAGCTGACGGTTGCAAAGCCGATCGTCCCGTCGCTCGAGATCGTGTGCTGGCCCGCCGCGTATGGGCTGACGACGCTCGTCACGTGCGGGAGCCGCGAGACGCGCGCCAGCGTCGAACCGATGCTCGAGCGATACGCCGCCGCTGTGAGCGTGCCCGCACGCGCGTGAAACACGATCTGGTCGGCGTCCCCGGCCTGGGAGGGGAACCTGCTCTTCAGCAGGTTCACGGCCTGCTGGGAGCTGGTTCCGGGAAGGGAGAAGTCGCTAGCGGTCTTCTTGCCGACCGAGCTCGAGACGGCGAGGATCCCGACGGCGGCCGCGATCCAGGCGATCACGACGAGCCGGCGGTGGGCCATGGTCCAGCGGGCGAGTTTTTGCATCAGGCGAGCGCTTTCATGGTTCGTAAATTTGCACGAGGTGCATTTATAACCACGCTGCAGGCATTTGTCAACACTCATTGCAAAATTTCCTGGTGTGCAGTTTATTTGCTAAACTGCCCCTGAAATGGAGCCCACGGAGACACAGGCGGCGGCTCCCGGACTGAGGGAACGCAAGAAGCAGCGCACGCGCGAGACGATCGAGCGCGTGGCGCTGGAGCTGTTCGCCGAGCGCGGCTACGAGCACACGACGCTCGCCGAGATCGCCGACGCGGCCGACGTCTCGCCCCGGACGATCTTTTCCTACTTCGAGAGCAAAGAGGACATCCTCTTCTGCCACGAGCCGGACTTCTATGACCGGCTCAAGCAGGCACTCGATCAGCGGCCCCCCGGGGCCAACACGATCGACGCAATCCGCGAGTTCATCCTGGAGATGGCGCCGCCGGACGAGCAGGCGCTGCTCCGCAAACGGATCCTCCAGAGCAGTGAGGAGCTCAAGCTCGCCGAGCGTGCTCGCTCCGGCCGCCTGGTCGACCTGATCACCGAGTCGATCGCCAAGGACCTCGATGCGGGCCCGGGAGACCTCCGACCGCACCTCGTGGCGGCCTCGATGACCGCGGCCTTCACGACGATGAGCGAGCGGATCACCGAAGAGACCGGCAGCCCGGTCTCATTCGAGCACGCGCGCTCGACCGTGGACGAGGTTCTCGATTTCGTGCGCGCCGGCCTGGAGGCGCTCCAGCGCCGCTGAGCCGAGGGCGCTGCCGGGTGGCGCGGCGCTACACTCCGACCCGGCGCCGACAGGGCGTTTCGAGACGCGCCTGCGTTCGGTTGGCCAGACGTACTGATACCTACCCAGACGGGGAACACGATGGCCCGTGGAGACGTCCGGATCGCAGTCACACTCGCGTGCGAGGAGTGCAAGCGCCGGAATTACCAGACGAATAAGAGCAAGCGGAACAATCCGGACCGGATCCAGCTCCGGAAGTACTGCCGCTGGTGCAGGCGTCACACCGCGCATCGTGAAACGCGCTGAGTTCCTGTAGCTGCCGTGGCTCGTAACCGAAAACGTGCCAAGGAACGGCGGGCCCGCCGTCCGCAGACGGTCAGCGCGCGCGCGCGCGACCAGGCCTCCGAGCATCCCAGCGCGCCCAACCCGATCGAGCACGCCGCACCTGACGCAGAGATCGCCGAGGCCGCCGAGATCCCGTCCGAGTTGCGCGACGGCGAGGCGTTCGACGAGGACGCCTACGAGGAAGACGAAGGCGGACTCGAGGGGGAGGAGGACCTCGATGAGCTCGGGGAGGAGGAGCTCGGGGACTACGGCGGCGGCGACGGCCCCCCCGATGGAGGCGGCGCCGAGCTCGCGGACGCCGGCGCGCCCGTCCCGGCCCACGGGGCGCGCGTCGCTCCGGCTCGCTCCCGCAACCGCCTGCTTACATTCCTACAAGGAAGCTGGCGCGAGCTGCAGCGAGTACAGTGGCCCGATCGCCGGCAGGTCATGCAGGCCACCGGGGTCGTGATTGGATTCGTGATCGTGGCCGGCGTGTTCCTCGGCGTGGCGGACTACGTCGCCGGCAAGGTCGTAAGTCTCATCGTCAACGGTCACTTCTGATAGCCCATGTTTCGCTGGTACGTCGTCAACACCTATTCAGGCCACGAGCAGAAGGTCAAGCACAATCTCGAGCACCGCGTCGTGTCGCTCGGGCAGCAGCGTGCCGTGCGCCAGATCGTCGTGCCGACCGAGACCGTGTCCGAGATGAAGGACAACCAGAAGGTCACGGTTGAGAAGCGGACGATGCCGGGCTACGTGCTCGTGAACATGGACCTGAACGAGGACTCGTGGTCGCTGGTGAAGGGAACCCCGGGCGTGACCGGGTTCGTCGGCGCATCCAACGAGCCGGTCCCTCTCACCCAGGATGAGGTCAACCGGCTGCTGCATCGCGAGGCGGAGGTCCGCCCGCGCAGCCGCGCCCAGTTCTCGATCGGCGAGTCGGTCAAGGTCATCTCCGGCCCGCTGTCGGACTTCTCCGGGGAGATCTCAGAGGTCAACGAGGACGCCCAGCGGCTCAAGGTGCTCGTCTCGATCTTCGGCCGCGAGACGCCGGTCGAGGTCGGGTTTGACCAGGTGAAGAAGATTTAAAGGGCCCGCTCGCGCGGGCCCCGTTATGTGGCTATGGCAAAAAAGGTCTTAACTGAAATCAAGCTCCAGGCGGTCGCCGGCCAGGCATCGCCGGCGCCGCCCGTCGGCCCGGCGCTCGGCCAGCACGGCGTGAACATCATGGAGTTCGTCAAGGCGTTCAACGCTCAGACCCAGAACGACGCCGGGACCGTGATTCCGGTCGTGATCACGGTCTACGAGGATCGCTCGTTCACGTTCGTCACCAAGAGCCCGCCGGCGGCGGTGCTGATCAAGCAGGCCCTGTCGCTCGAGAAGGGCTCTGGCGAGCCGCATCGGGAGAAGGTCGGCCAGATCACCGAAGCCCAGCTGCAAGCAGATCGCGGAGAAGAAGATGAAGGACCTGAACGCCAACGACATCGATGCAGGCGGCGAAGATCATCGCGGGCACGGCCCGCTCGATGGGAGTGGACGTCGTCTGATGGCCAGGCACGGCAAGACATATCTAGACGCGCGCGAGAAGCTCGACCGCGAGCACGAGTACGAGCCCGCCGAGGCGATCTCGCTCGTCAAGCAGCTGAAGCGCGCGAAGTTCGACGAGTCGGTCGAGGTGCACGTGCGCACGGGCCTGAACGTGCGCCACGCCGACGAGCAGCTGCGCGGCACGATCGCGCTCCCGAACGGCCTTGGGAAGGACGTCAACGTGGCCGTGTTCGCCAAGGGCGACAAGGCGCGCGAGGCCGAGGAGGCTGGCGCGGACGTCGTCGGCGCGGAGGACCTCGCCGAGCGGATCCAGGAAGGCTTCGACGACTTCGATGTCGCGATCGCCACGCCCGACCTGATGCCGGTTGTCGGTCGCCTGGGGCGGATCCTCGGTCCGGCCGGGAAGATGCCCAACCCGAAGGTGGGGACGGTGACGATGGATGTGGCAAGGCGGTCGAGGAGTCGAAGGCCGGGAAGGTCGAGTACCGGACCGACCGCAACGCGATCGTGCATCTGGTGATCGGCAAGACCGACTTCGACGAGCGCCGTCTGCTCGAGAACTACGCCGTGGTGATCGAGGAGCTGATCCGGGCCAAGCCGTCGGCGGCCAAGGGCCGCTACATCCGCTCGGTCACGTTCACCTCGACGATGGGCCCCGGCATCAAGGTCGACCCCTCGCGGACGCGCGACCTCGTGGAGGAGCCGGCGGCCGCGTAGACTCAGTACCTGGAACTGCCCAAGACCTCCGGCGACGGCGCCCGTGCGTGCGGTAAGTCCGGAGCAGGCGGAGCCTCGATTCTGGTTCGTGATCGACGCCCGCCTGCGCGCGGGCGTTATTTGTTGAACAAGGGAACCGCATGAATCGAGACCAGAAAGCAGCAGTCGTAGAGGAGATCGCCGGGCAGCTTCAGGGCGCCGAGGCGGTGTTCGCGGTCGACTACCGGGGCATCTCCGTCTCCCAGGTCGCGGAGCTCCGCGCCCGCCTGCGTGACGCCGACGCGACCTTCCGGATCGTCAAGAACTCGCTGACCGAGCGGGCCGCCGACAAGGCCGGTGTGGCCGAGCTCAAGGAGCTGCTCGAGGGCCCGACCGCGCTGACCCTCGTTGCGGGCGATCCGGCGCTGGCGGCCAAGGCGCTGAACGACACGGCCCGGTCGTTGCAGCTGCTCGAGTTCAAGGGCGGCCTCCTGGGCGGCAATCGCCCTGACCGCCGACGAGATCCGCTCGATCGCGCGCCTGCCGTCCCGCGAGGTGCTGCACGGACAGCTCGTCGGCACGATCGCCGCCCCGCTCTCGGGGCTGGTGCGGACGCTGAACGCGCTGATCTCGGGGCTGGCGGTGCAGCTTGGGCAGATCGCCGAGCAGAAGCCCCCGGAGGACGCGCCCGCGTCTGAGGCAGAGCGCCCTTCCGAAACCGAAGGGGAGGCCGCTGCCTCGGACGCGACTGCCTCCGACGCGGACGCGTCCCCCGAGGCTCCCGCTGCCGAAGCCGAAGCCGAGGCCCCGCCCGCTGAGGAGGAGCCGGAGGCCGAGGCCGCCCCCGAACCCGAACAAACTGAATCTGACGAAACCCAGGAGGAAGCATGACAACCACCGAAGAGTGGATCGACGAGCTCAAGAGCATCTCGGTGCTCGAGCTCTCAGAGCGGATCAAGGCGCTCGAGGAGGCGTTCGGCGTCTCCGCGACCGCGGTCGCCGCGGCGGCTCCGGCGGCGGGTGCGCCCGCCGGCGACGGCGCCGACGGTGCCGGCGAGGAGCAGACCTCGTTCGACGTCGTCCTGCAGGGCGCCGGCGAGAAGAAGATCCAGGTGATCAAGGTCGTCCGGGCCGCCACCGGTCTCGGCCTCAAGGAGGCCAAGGCGCTCGTCGACGAGGCGCCGAAGCCGGTCAAGGAGGGCGTCGAGAAGGAAGAGGCCGACAAGCTCAAGACCGAGCTCGAAGAGGCCGGCGCCACCGTCGAGCTGAAGTAGCTCCCGCCTCGACGGATCGCCATACCGCTCCAAAGCGTCGCCACGTCGCGGCGCTTTGGAACGTTACGGCCAAATAATCGCCCTGGCGCTCCGAAGCTCGGGCGGTCGCCGGCGATTTGGAACGTTAGGGCGATCCGGCGGTCCCGCCCCGGCCCGGCCCGGCCGCCCGGCCGCCCGGCCCGCGCGCCCCCGCGCGCCCCCGCGCGCCGGCCCCCGCGGCCCGCGCGGCCCCGCGCGCCCCCAACCCCCGCGCGGCAACCGCCCCCTCGACTTGCCGCGGGGCCAAATACCCCCTACACTGCCCCGGTCAGCCAATAGTCGTAGCCGCCCACGAACACCGGCGCCGCGCCACATACGCGGTAGCCGCGGGCGGGGTCCGTGAGAGCTGATGGTCCCTGCACAGGGCATAACTGCCGTGTGCTATCTTTGATGGTCGCGCTCCATGGGGGCTGGACCAGACCTCTCGGGACCAGGAATCGGCCCGGGGAAGGACTGGGAACCGCACCCGGAAGAGCGTCTCTCTGCTCGCCTCTCGACCGCCGTAGGAGTCGCCACCTTGGCAACCGTTCACGCCCCGCGGACGCGCCGGAGCTTCGCGCGCCTGCAAAAGGTCCTTGAAGTCCCCAACCTCATTGATATTCAGCGCAAGTCCTTCGCGTGGCTGACCGACCCTGAGAAGGGCGGCCTGCGCGAGACGATCGACGACATCTCGCCGATCGAGGACTACACCGGAAACCTCGCCGTCCAGTTCGGCGAGTTCACCTTCGACGAGCCCGTCGCCAGCCTTGCCCAGTGTCGCGAGAAGGACCTGACCTACGCGCGGCCGCTGACCGTCACCGTCGCGTTCATCAACCGGGAGACCGGTGAGATCCGCGAGCAGTCGGTCTTCATGGGCGACTTCCCGTGGATGACCGAGCGCGGCACGTTCGTGATCAACGGCACCGAGCGCGTCGTCGTCACGCAGCTCGTCCGCTCCCCCGGCGCCTACGTGATGGAGCCCAAGGACCGCGAGAAGCAGGTCTTCATCGCCAACCTGATGCCCGCGCGCGGAAGCTGGCTCGAGCTCGAGATCGACAAGAAGGGCCGCGTCTACGTCCGCATCGACCGCAAGCGCAAGCTGCCGGTCACCGTGCTGCTGCGCGCGATGGGCTACACGCGACGAGGAGATCCTCAAGCAGTTCGACAACTCGCTCTACATCCGCCTCACGCTCGACGCCGACCCCGAGGCCGTCCAGACCGAAGAGGGCTCGCTGATCGAGCTGTTCAAGAAGCAGCGCCCGGGCGAGCCGCCGTCGATCGACGCCGCCAGGGCACTGCTGAACCAGCTGTTCTTCGACCCCAAGCGCTACGACCTCACGCGCGTCGGGCGGTACAAGCTCAACAGCCGCCTCGGTCTGAGCATCGACGAGGAGACCCGCACCCTGACCCACGACGACATCATCGCGCTGGTCAAGGAGCTCGTCTCGCTGCCCAAGCTCCTCGGGATGCCCGAGGAGCCCGGACGAGGAGATCAAGGACTTCGCCGCCGAGGCGATCATCCTCAACCGTGATCCGATCCAGGACCACCTCGACGAGTACGAGCACTTCGGCAACCGCCGTCTGCGGACGGTGGGCGAGCTGATCCAGGAGGCGTTCCGGATCGGGCTCTACCGGATGGAGCGCGTCGTGCGCGAGCGCCTCACGACCGAGGACGCCGACACGATCACGCCGCAGACGATCGTCAACATCCGCCCGGTCGTGGCGGCGCTGAAGGAGTTCTTCGGCTCCTCCCAGCTGTCGCAGTTCATGGACCAGACCAACTCGCTCGCCGGTCTCAGGCACCGGCGCCGCCTGTCGGCGCTCGGTGCCGGCGGTCTAACCCGGGAGCGCGCGCCGATCGAAGTCCGCGACGTCCACCCGACCCACTACGGACGCATGTGCCCGATCGAGACCCCCGAAGGCCCGAACATCGGCCTGATCGGGTCGCTCTCGAGCTACGCCGAGATCTCCGAGCACGGCTTCGTCACCACCCCCTACCGCGTCGTCAAGGACGGCAAGGTCACCGACAAGGTCCTCCACCTCGACGCGACCCAGGAGGAGGAGCAGCTGATCGCCCAGGCCAACACGCCCGTCGATGACAACGGGCAGCCTGTCCGGCGACGAGATCCTGTGCCGGACGCAGGCCGGCCTGTACGTCAACGCCACGCCCGAGGAAGTCGATCTGATCGACGTCTCGCCCGAGCAGATCTGGTCGGTGACGACGGCGATGATCCCGTTCCTCGAGCACGACGACGCCAACCGCGCGCTGATGGGCTCGAACATGCAGGCCCAGGCCGTGCCGCTGCTCTCGACCGACGCGCCGCTGATCGGCACCGGGATGGAGCGCCGTGCGGCGATCGACACCGGCGACATGGTCCTGGCCGAGGACGCCGGGACGGTCTCCTATGTCGACGCCGAGCGGATCGAAGTCGACAAGCAAGGACGGCGGCAAGGACGAGTACGAGCTCCAGAAGTTCATGCGCTCGAACCAGGGCACGCTGATCCACAACAAGCCGATCGTCGACGTCGGGCAGGCCGTCAAGTCGGGCGAAGTGCTCGCCGACGGCTCGGCCACCGACATGGGCGAGATGGCGCTCGGCAAGAACCTGCTGGTCGCCTTCATGTCCTGGGAGGGCTACAACTTCGAGGACGCGATCATCATCTCCAAGCGCCTCGTGTCGGACGACGAGCTGTCCTCGATCCACATCGAGGAGTACGAGATCGACGCCCGCACGACCAAGCTGGGCGATGAGGAGATCACCCGCGACATCCCGAACCGCTCGGAGGAGTCGCTGCGCAACCTCGACGACCGCGGCATCGTCCGCGTCGGCGCCGAGGTCGCGTCGCGGTGACCTGCTCGTCGGCAAGGTCACGCCCAAGGGCGAGACCGAGCTGACCGCCGAGGAGAAGCTGATCCGCGCGATCTTCAAGGAGAAGGCGCGCGAGGTCCGCGACACGTCATTGAAGGTTCCCGCACGGTGAGGGCGGCGTCGTGATCGACGTCAAGACCTTCAGCCGCGACGAGGGCGACGACCTCCCGCCGGGGGTCAACGACCTGGTGCGCGTGTTTGTTGCCAAGAAGCGCAAGATCGCCGAGGGCGACAAGCTCGCCGGCCGCCACGGCAACAAGGGCGTGATCTCCAAGATCGTCGACGTCGAGGACATGCCGTTCCTCGAGGACGGCACCCCGATCGACGTGATCCTGAACCCGCTCGGCGTGCCGAGCCGAATGAACCTCGGCCAGATCCTCGAGACGCACCTCGGCTGGGTCGCGGCCAACGGCTGGTACGACGACGGCTCCGACGGCCACAAGGCCAGCAGCGCCAACGGCGACGGCAAGGTCTACGTGGCGACCCCCGTGTTCGACGGCGCCACGCTGGCCGATGTCGACGAGGCGCTCGTCAAGTGGCAGGAGCAGCACCAGGGCTCGATCAAGATGGACGTCGACAGCAAGCGGCGCGAAGGCGAGCAGGCCTCCGGCAAGGTCACCCTCTTCAACGGCCGCACCGGCGAGCCGTTCGAGGAGCAGGTGACGGTCGGCTACATGTACATCCTGAAGCTGCTGCACCTGGTCGACGACAAGATCCACGCCCGTTCCACCGGTCCCTACTCGCTCGTCACCCAGCAGCCGCTGGGCGGCAAGGCGCAGTTCGGCGGCCAGCGCTTCGGCGAGATGGAGGTGTGGGCGCTCGAGGCCTACGGCGCGGCGTACACCCTCCAGGAGATGCTCACGATCAAGTCCGACGACACCGTCGGGCGGGTCAAGGCCTACGAGGCGATCGTCAAGGGCGAGAACATCGCCGAGCCGTCGATCCCCGAGTCGTTCAAGGTCCTGCTCAAGGAGATGCAGTCGCTGGCGCTCGACGTCAACGTCGTCTCCGAGGAGGGCGAGCGCGCCGAGATGCGCGAGGAGGACGACGACCTGCTGCGGGCCGCGGAGGAGCTCGGGATCGACCTGAGCGGCGTCCGCGCCACCGACGGTCAGGCCGCCGACGAGGACACCGAGCAGCGAGGGCGAGACGGCAGAGGCCTCCGGTGAGGAGCCGAGGCCGAGGATCCCGATCTCGAGCCCGGCGAGGAGCTCGCGGAGGAGGACTTCGCCACCGACGAGGACCCGATGATCGAAGGCGACGTCCCCGAAGGCGAGGCCGAAGGCGTCCTCGAAGAGGACGAGGCCGAGCCCGCCCCCGCATGACCCAGATTTCACCACTGCCAGAACTAAGGAACTGAATTGATCGACATCAATAATTTCGACGCGATCGAGATCGGCCTCGCCTCCTCCAAGCAGATTCGCTCTTGGAGCTCGGGCGAGGTCACGAAGCCCGAGACGATCAACTACCGCACGCTCAAGCCCGAGAAGGATGGGCTCTTCTGCGAGCGCATCTTCGGTCCGACCAAGGACTGGGAGTGCTACTGCGGCAAGTACAAGCGAGTCCGGTACAAGGGCATCGTGTGCGAGCGCTGCGGCGTCGAGGTCACGCGCTCCAAGGTCCGCCGCGAGCGCATGGGCCACATCGACCTGGCCGCGCCCGTGAGCCACATCTGGTTCTTCAAGGGCGTCCCCAGCCGCATCGGCTACCTGCTCGACATGGCTCCCAAGGAGCTCGAGAAGGTCCTCTACTTCGCCGCCTCGATGGTCACCTCCGTCGACGACGAGGCGCGCGAGAAGGACCTCGACTCGCTCGAGAAGGAAGTCAACAAGGTGCTCGACGCCTACGCCGCCGAGAAGGAGGAGCGGATCCTCGAGCTCAAGGAGTCGCTGGCCCGCCGCGAGCAGTACCTCGAGACCGGCAAGACGGGCCGCGACTTCTCCGACGAGGACCACCTGTGGACGGAAACGCTCGAGGTCAACGTCTCGAAGCTCTCCGACGAGGAGCGCGAGAAGCTGCTCAAGGAGCTCCGCAAGTCCTTCCAGGCCGACATCGACGACACCGAGGCCTACATCGAGGACGCCGCCGAGCGGATGCGCCAGGTGTGGGAGCTGTTCAAGACGATGAAGCCCAAGGACATCGTCAACGACGAGACGACGTTCCGCGAGCTCAAGGACCGCTTCGGCTCGCCGTACGGCTTCGGCGAGTACTTCCAGGGCGGCATGGGCGCCGAGGCAGTGCGCGAGCTGCTCCAGCAGGTCGACCTCGACGCGAGGCCGCCGACCTTCAGGAGCAGGTCAAGACCGCCAAGGGCCAGAAGCAGGCCCGCGCGGTCAAGCGGCTGAAGGTCGTCTCGGCCTTCCTGAACTCGAGCAACAAGCCCGAGATGATGGTGCTGGAGGCCGTGCCGGTGATCCCGCCGGAGCTGCGCCCGATGGTCCAGCTCGACGGTGGCCGATTCGCCACCTCGCGACCTGAACGACCTCTACCGCCGTGTCATCAACCGCAACAACCGCCTCAAGCGCCTGCTCGACCTCGGCGCTCCCGAGATCATCGTCAACAACGAGAAGCGGATGCTCCAGGAGGCCGTCGATGCGCTGTTCGACAACGGCCGCCGCGGCCGGCCCGTGACCGGGCCGGGCAACCGCCCGCTGAAGTCGCTGTCGGACATGCTCAAGGGCAAGCAGGGCCGCTTCCGCCAGAACCTGCTCGGCAAGCGCGTCGACTACTCGGGGCGCTCGGTGATCGTCTCGGGGCCGTCGCTGAAGCTGCACCAGGCGGGGCTGCCGAAGCTGATGGCGCTCGAGCTGTTCAAGCCGTTCATCATGGCCCGGCTGGTAGAGCGCAAGTCGGCGCAGAACATCAAGGCGGCCAAGAAGATGGTCGACTCGATGATCCCCGAGGTATGGGACGTGCTCGAGGAGGTCATCCACGAGCATCCGGTGCTGCTCAACCGCGCGCCGACGCTCCACCGTCTCGGTATCCAGGCGTTCGAGCCGGTGCTGGTCGAGGGCAAGGCGATCCAGGTCCACCCGCTGGTCTGCCACGCGTTCAACGCGGACTTCGACGGCGACCAGATGGCCGTGCACCTTCCGCTCTCCGCGGAGGCGCAGGCCGAGGCGCGGATCCTGATGCTCTCGTCCAACAACATCCTCTCGCCTGCCCACGGCGCGCCGCTGGCGACCCCGACGCAGGACATGGTGCTCGGCGCCTACTACCTGACCTACGGACCCGAGCCGACCGAGTTGGCCGAGATCGATCCCGCCACGCATGACCCGCGCCCGCACGTGTTCCGCACCGCCCAGGAGGCGGAGTGGTCCTACGAGCACGGCGTGGTCAAGCTCCACGACCTGGCCGAGTACCGGCCGCTCGGTCGTCGAGGGCGGCCACGTGCTGACCACCGTCGGACGGATCCTGTGGAACGAGAAGATCGAGCGGGCCCTCCAGGAAGCGCTCGGCGACGGGTTCGATCCTGAACTCCTTCGAGTTCATCAACCACTCGATGAAGAAGCGGGACACCACCCGGCTCGTCGACCAGCTCGTGGTCACCTACGGCGCGCCGACGATCAGCCAGGTGCTCGACGCCTTCAAGGACATCGGCTTCCACTACGCCACCCAGGCGGGTGTGACGATCTCCAAGAACGACGTCCAGACGCCGCCGACCAAGGCGGCGATCCTCGCTCGCTACGAGGACCAGCTGGCGACGATCGAGGCGCAGTACGAGAACGGCGAGATCAACCCGGAGGAGCGCCACGAGGCGGTCACCTCGCTGTGGGACGAAGGCCACCAACGAGGTCGGCGAGGCGCTCTACGAGCACCTCGACGAGCTGAACCCCATCTTCATGATGGCCAACTCGGGCGCCCGCGGCTCGTTCTCGCAGATCCGTCAGCTGGCCGGCATGCGCGGGCTGATGGCAAACCCGAAGGGCGAGATCATCGAGCGCCCGATCAAGGCCTCCTTCCAGGAGGGCCTGACCGTGCTCGAGTACTTCATCTCGACCCACGGCGCCCGCAAGGGCCTCGCCGACACCGCCCTGCGCACGGCCGACTCGGGCTATCTCACGCGGCGTCTGGTGGACGTCTCCCAGGACGTGATCATCCGCCAGGAGGATTGCGGCACCGAGGAGTTCATCGAGATGCCGGTCACCAAACTCGAGGTCGAGCCGGAGACTCGCCGGATGCGCCCGACGGGTGAGCCGAACGACAACCTGATCGGCCGCATCGCCGCGCAGGACATCACGACCAAGCGCGGCCGGGTGATGGTCGAGAAGGGCCACGAGATCGACCGCGCCGAGCTCGCGGACATCGTCGATGCCTGGCATGACGACACCGAGAAGGGTCAAGTGATCAACATCCCGGTTCGCTCCGTGCTCAAGTGCGAGGCGCATACCGGCGTGTGCCAGGCCTGCTACGGCCGCTCGCTGGCGACCGGACAGCTCGCGCAGATCGGCGACGCGGTCGGGATCATCGCCGCGCAGTCGATCGGCGAGCCAGGCACCCAGCTGACGATGCGGACCTTCCACACCGGCGGCGTCGCCGGCGCGGACATCACGCATGGTCTGCCGCGCGTAGTCGAGCTGTTCGAGGCTCGCAAGCCCAAGGGCCTGGCGAAGATCGCCGAGGTCGGCGGCAAGGTCTCGATCGAGGACTCCGACAAGGCGATCACGGTCGTGATCACCGACGACGGCGGCGAGGAGCACCGGCACACGTTCCCGCGCCGGACGCTCCTGTTCGTCAGCCAGGGCCAGAAGATCGAGCCCGGCACGCAGCTCAACGAGGGCTCGCTGTACCCGGCCGAGCTGCTGGCGATTCGAGGCCGGACCGAGACCGAGCTGTACCTCGTGCGCGAGGTGCAGGAGGTCTACAAGTCCCAGGGCGTCGACATCAACGACAAGCACATCGAGCTGATCGTGCGCCAGATGATGAAGAAGGTCCGCGTCGACCAGAAGGGCGACACGACCCTGCTTCCCGGCCAGTTCGTCGACCGCTTCGATTACGCCCGGATCAACCAGGCAGTGATCGACGATAAGGGCGAGCCGGCGCAGGCCGAGGAGATCATCCTCGGGATCACGAAGGCGTCGCTGAACACGGACTCCTTCCTGAGCGCGGCTTCCTTCCAGGAGACGACGAAGGTCCTGACCGACGCCGCCCTGGAGGGCAAGATCGATCGCCTCAACGGGCTCAAGGAGAACGTGATCATCGGCAAGCTGATCCCGGCCGCGACCGGGCTCAAGCGCTACCGCCGGATCGAGATCGAGCCCTCCGAGCCGCTCCCCCGCGGGATCGACGAGGCCGGTCTGCTCGACCACGACGACCTCGCGGCCGAGCTCGGTCTGGGCGACGGCGAGACGCTCGGAGGATTCTCCGGGGTCGAGCCCGACCTGTCAGATCTCGAGGACATCGGCCGCAGCGGCTCCGGCGGAGCCGGATTCATCGAGGAGCTCGGCGACTTCGACGACGTCGGCGCCTCCGAGGGCTCGGACGGCACCGACGGCTCCTCGCAGGAGTAGCCGCCGCTTCACCGCTTAGAACTTTGGCCCTCTGCTTCGGACGCTCCGAAGTGGGGGGCCATCGTTCAGCGCTTGACCGTGATCGCCCGGTTGAAGGTGCGCCCGGCGACCACGATCTGGATCGTGATCCGAAGCCGGCCGCTGCGCGCGAGCTGCTTCCGGGCGGCCTTCGAGAGCTTGAAGGTGATCGTGTTGCTGTGACCGGCCGAGACGCCGAGCCTCCGTTTGGCGAGCGTCTTCCTACGGTGCGAGAGGAACGCCGTCGCCTTGATCGTCGTCTGGCAGTAGGTGCCGCCGGCGGGGCAGATCACCTGGATGCCGGTGTTCACCGTCTTGCCGCGGAGCTTCGGGTGCGTGTGCTTCTTGACCGTCGGCTGCGGGAACTTGAACTTGTCCGCCGAGACGACCGGGCTCTCGCCGAGGGGCGTGATCACGCGCACGTCCTGCGTCGCGTCGCTGCGGGGTGCCACCGCCGTGATCGCGCCGTCGTTCTGAACCGAGAAGCTCGCGCGAGTGCTTCCGAACAGCACCTCGGTGGCGCCCGTGAATCCATGGCCCGCGATGCCTACCTGCGTCCCGCCCTTGCCCGAGCCCGGTGAGAGGGAGGAGACGCGCGGCGTTTCGGCCTCGACCGCACCGATGTCGGACCGATCCCCTCCCGCGGGGATAGAACCGATCAGCGGGAGCCCGAACGGCCGCAGCAGGCCGCGCTCATCCGCGCCTAGGCCGAACGACTTGCCGTGGTCCAGTGCCGGACTGCTCGGCAACGGCATCATCGTCGCGGTCGGCCCGCCGTTTGCGGCCAGCGGAGCCAGCTGCGGGTCCTGACCGGTGATGTCGGTGGCGTCGGTCAGGACGGGCTCATCGCCCACCGGCGTCGAGGCGTCGCGGATCAGCGAGAACGACGCGCTGGCAGTCGACCCGAGGTGGACCGCGATGTCGGCTCCGCTGTTGGGTCCCGACACGATCGAGTCCTGGATCGTCAACGACCCCAGGGTGTTCAGCAGCACCACCTGTCCAATTCCGCCCGAGGTCACGGTGTTTCCCGCGATCGTGTCACCGGTGAGACGGTGGGGTCCGTAGGAGTCCATCATCCCCGCCCCCACCTTGCTGCTGTTTCCGGTGATGGTGGAGTTCTCGACGATCGAGCCCGCGATCGCCACCACCCCGCCTCCGTAACCGGTGGCGCTGTTGCCGCTGACCGTGGAGTCATTCAGGGTCAGCCAGGGCAGGCCCGGCGTCGTGGCGATCCCGACGCAGAAGATGCCGCCGCCACCGGCGCTCGCCGCGTTGCCGCTGACCGTCGAGTCGTTGACGGTCAAGTTCTGGTTGTCAAAGACGCCCCCGGCGTATTTGGCGCTGTTCCCCTCGACCACCACCGAGTCCAGCTCCAGCGGCCGGTAGGCGAAGATCGCGCCGCCTGCATTCGTGGGCGCCGAACCGCCCGTGAGCTTGAGGCCCGAGAGCTTGGATGACTGGTCGAAGTAGAAGATGCGGTGCCCGGGGTCCGACCGGATCGTGAGCCGATCCGCTCCCGGTCCCTGGATCTGGACGGGCCGGCTGAGGTTCAGCGAATCCGCCGCGGTGTCGGCGCTGCTCAGCGCCAGCGTCCCGCTCAGGTTGGACGCGAACACGATCGAGTCGCCGGGGGCCGAGTCGCCGGTGTCCGCGTTGACCGCCGCGACCGCCGCTCGGAGCGAGCCCGAACCGGAGTCGTTCAGGTTCGTCACCGTGAACGTGTTCGCGGCGTGCGCAACGCCCGTGCCGAGCGTTGCCACGGCCGCCAGTCCGCCACCGGCCACGACCATGTGCGCCCGACGGCGCGACCTTCGACGGCGCTGCTGACGCTTGCTCAAAGCTTCCTATCCCTGTTCGGTCCCACGGCTTGCTGGAGGCGGCGATCATAAGGACCGCCCAACATGTACCCCGGCGTACTTCCGTCCTTGCGCAGAATTATGGTGTTAGCTGCTTAAGGAAGTTGAAACGAGCTCATCACGGCGCTGCTCCCGGGCTCGGCGATCTCCGGGTAGCGGGCGCCCGGCAGCAGGGCCAGGTCGAAAACCTCCTGCACCAGGTCCTCGAATCGCAGGAAGCCAAGCTCCTTGCCGGTGCGCACGTTGACGATCCACACACCCGAAACGCGCTCCTGGAGCCGTTCGGTGAGGGGCAGATCGCCGAACGTGGATGACTCACGGATCTGGGAAAGACCGACGAATGCCAGATCGCCCACCAGGACCAGTCCTCGTGTGAACCCGGGCAGCTCCGCCACGGTCTCGACCCTGCCGCTGTCCAGATCGACGGTGGCCAGCGATCCGCGCCCGGACTCGAGCAGCCACAGCCGCTCGTCGTGCCAGCGCGGCGAGTGGGGCATCGAGAGGCCGTCGACTACGACTTCGGAGGCGTCAACCGAGATCAGGCATCCTCCGGAGGCCTTGCTCGCGCGCCAGCCGCCCGGTTCGTCGGTCTGGCCCAGGGCGGTCACGAACGCGATCCGGTCGTCGATGACCGCAAGCCCGTTCAGATGACAGCGGTCTCCGAGCGCGACTTCCGAGATGAACGGCGGCTTCCAGCGGGGGACGAAGCTGTGGGCCGCGTCGAATGTGGCGAGGCACGAGAAAGCCGTCGCCACCGCCCACAGCTCCCCGCCTGCGTAGGCGAGCTCATGGATCAGGATGTCGCCGGTGACGTGGCGGTTGCGCGGCAGAAAGCAGGCGTCATGCGTGCCGGCCGGCTCCACCTTCGGCGCCACCTCGGGCATGTTTACGAAAGTCGATCACCTCGGTCCGCGTGCCCAGCGCGAACCTGCCGTTTGCGACCGCGATCCCCATCGGCTTGTCGAACTGGCGGAAGTGGGTGTTCAGCGGGCCCCCGGTAGAGCGCGCGCATACGAGGCGGCCGGCCTGGTAGGTCGAGATCACAAGCGATGAACCGAGCTGACCGAGCAGGCGGCCGAACGAGCCCGTCGAGACGCTGCCGTAGGGCGATGCGTCCGGCTTGCGGACCGCCGCCGGCTGCGCCGGCGCAGCGATCAGCGCTCGCAGCCGCTCCTCGGTCGCGGTTCAGCCGCGGCAGCTCTCGCTCCAGCTCGGGCGTCAGTGCCGCCGGCGGCGGGCGGCCGCGCCGCGCGGCCTCGGGCGGATCGAGCAACGCTTGGTCGTAACGGAGCTCGAGCTTGTCGCACAGCCGCAGCAGCTCGCGTCGTGGGTCCTCGAGCAGAGAATCAAGCGTGCACACCACCCAGCGTTCGGGCGGGAGCGACTCGAGGCCGTCAAGCGCGGAATCTGCGATCGCCCGCCACTGCTCGGTGACCACCGCCTCGAGCGGGAGGTCGTGCAGCTCCGACCAGTTCGGGGTGAGGGGGAGAGACCATGGGGGTCCGCTCCAGCCGGGTAGCTCGGGGCAGCTGATGAGCTCCTGCGATCGCCAGGCGCTGAGCATCACGGGCAGAGCCTCCCGCGGATCGTTGACGAGGAAGACGAACTCGGCCTCCGGGAAGGCAGCGGCGAGGAACGGGACGCGGAGGGCCAGGCGGGGACCGGCCGCGAGCGGCCGCGACTCGGGCTCCGCGCCGTCGAGGCTGTTCGCAAGTGCGTGCTGAGCCGCCTCGCCCAGGGCCGCCGCATCCGCGGCGGTGAGTGCGTGGCTGTGCCAGCCTCGCCGTGCGGGTGCGATCGCTTCGATCGACTCGAGGAACGACCCACCCGGCTCGCGTGCGCCCACGACGCCGCTCGCGCGCGCAAATGACTCCGCGAGCACCGCCGAGCCGGAGGCGGGCGGGGCGATGATGAAAATGGGATGGGGGAGCAGTAGCCCGAGTGGAGTACCGCGGTCAGCGCCGGCGGTGATAGATCAGACGAGCCATGAGGAAGCCCAGCACGAATCCGATCACGACGAAGATCGCGATCGTCGCCCCGATCGCCTTTTTCAAGAAGCTCGCCAGGACGAGCTGCACCACTGCGTCTGAGAGGAAGTGCATGGAGAACCCTCGGTCGCGTTCTTTGCGACGCGAAGGCTATCGCCGCGGCCGGTCGCTGCTCACACCTGCTCGGGGCCCTGCCAAAAGCCCCAGCGCCGGTAGCGGCCCCAGAACATGAACCGCAACAGGAACAAGAACGGGATCACGGCCCACAGTCCGGCGTGGTGCGCTCCGGTCGCCGCCGAGACTGCAACGATCGCGATCACGATCGGCAGGAGCGGCACCGCCCACAGCCGCCGGGAGCCGGAGCGCGGCTGGCGCGGGCGCTCGGGTGGCAGATCGGTGACCAGCTGCTGGAGCTCGCCGACGGTCTTCGCGCTGTAGCAGCGGTCAATCCGCTCCTGGAACTCCTCGGTGCTCAGGCGGCCGTCGGCGTGATGGCGGCGCAGGCGCTCGCCGAGCGCCTCGCGGTCGGCGTCGCTGGCGCGCAGCTCGGGATTCGGTCGGGTCCAAAGTCCGGGTGTGCTTTGCTCGTACATCGTTGCTCCCTTCGAGTCAGAAACAGCCTCGATCGTGACGCGGGAACGCGCGCTTGTCATCGGCCCCAGGGATGGTTGTTCCCTCCTCCCGTGGTAGGACGCGCGTCTCACATCCCTCCGCCCCGGGGCGTTAACCCAAGATGAGAGATAGGCGCGCGCTTGCGATCGGCGCGGCGCTGATCACGGTCAGTTTGTGGGCGTCGGCGTTCGTCGGGATTCGCTCGGCGGACCGCTCGCTTTCGCCCGGTGCGCTGGCGCTCGGAAGGCTGGTGGTCGGCAGCGTTGTGCTCGGCCTGTTCCTCCTGGTGCGCCGCGACGAGCTGCCGCGGGGGCGGGCGCTGGGAAGCGTCGCGGTGTGCGGCGTTCTGTGGTTCGGCGTCTACAACGTCGTGCTCAACGCGGCCGAGAAGCGAATCGACGCGGGGATCGCCGCGACGCTGGTCAACGTCGGGCCGATCCTGATCGCGATCCTGGCCGGGCTGCTCCTGCAGGAGGGGTTCCCGCAGCGGCTCCTCTCGGGATGCCTGGTCTCGTTCTCGGGGGCGGCCGTGATCGGCCTGGCGACCTCCCAGCACGGGCTGCGGGAGGCCTGGGGCGCGATTCTGTGTCTGATCGCCGCGCTTGCCTACGCCGGGGGAGTGGTCGCGCAGAAGCCGGTGCTCGACCGCTCGAGCGCGCTGTCGGTCACGTGGCTCGCCTGCACGATCGGAGCCGTCAGCTGCCTTCCGTTCACGCCCTCGCTGGTGCACGGGATGGGTCACGCGCGCGCGTCGGCGATCGCCTGGACGATCTACCTCGGTGCCGCGCCGACGGCGATCGGGTTCGTGACCTGGGCCTATGCGCTCGCGCGGACAACCGCCGGACGAATGGGTTCCACGACTTATCTCGTCCCGCCCCTGGCGGTGCTGCTCGGCTGGGCGCTCCTGGGGGAGGTGCCGCCCCTGCTGGCGCTGCCCGGGGGATTGCTGTGTCTGGCAGGCGTGGCGCTTGCGCGCAGCCGACCGGCGCCGGCGCCGGAAGCGCTCGCCGCGCAAGAGGCGGCGTAGGGCCGGGTGTTTCGGGGGGCCCCGGGCCCCGGGGCCGCCGCGGCTTGGCCTGGCCGCCGCCGGGGTTGGCCGCGGCCGCCGCCGGGGTTGGCCGGGCCGAACAAGTCGACAAATTGCCCCGCCGGGCGGCGGCGTGTCGGGAAAGTTCGGGCTGAGCCCGAACTTTCCGAGACGATGGGGCCGGAGTGCTGAGTTTTCCCGGTTGTTCGACCCCGGGGAGGCCCCTCGCCAACTGTGAGCAACCCACACCCCAAATCTCTCAAGTGTGGCGGCCTGAGCCGCTGAGCTTGAGCCGCGCAGGCCTTACGGTGCTCGGGCGAGGAGAGATGAGCACCACAACCCCACAACAAGAGTCTGAGTCGCGCGAGCGCATCAAGGCAACGGGACCGAGCGACGCCGCCTGGATGATCGCACTGCTGGCCGTCTTCGCGGTCGCGGTCGCGTTCTTCTTCATCCAGATCATCCAGTTCCGGCTGCTGCCGCACTGAGGCGATCGGCCCCGGCGCCCGACCGGGCCGTAGTATTGGCCGATGAGCCACACGACGCTGCCCGCCACCGGGCGGCTGGCTGAGCTGCTTCGGTCACGCAGCGGCGCGATGGCGGAGGAGAGCCTGAGGCGCTACCGGCTGGAGATCCCCGGCTACGCGGCGATCGAAGATCAGCGGCTGATCAGCGACGTGCTGGCGCACACGCGCGAGCATCACGAGATGCTCGGCGCCGTGCTGAGCAGCGGTCAGCCGGCGACCGCCGAGCAGCTCGCGTTCATCCGGCCGCACGCGCTGCTCAGGGCCCGCCGCGGTGTGGCGCTGGCCGACTTCATGCACGCCTTCCGGATCGGCCACCTCGTCGTGTGGGAGAACATCCGGGAGCTGGCGGACGAGGACGAGGAGGCCGTCCGGCTGGCCCTCGATGCGGTCGCCCAGCTCATGAGCTACATCGACCACGCCTCGACGCACGCCGCCGAGGCCTACCTGGAAGCCCAGCAGCTGCTGGTCGCCGAAGGCGACCGCGTTCGCCGTGACCTGCTCGAGGATCTCCTGGCCGGAAGGGAGCCGGCGCCCGGTCCGCGCCAGGCGGTCGCCCGCGCGGCGGGGGTGGCGCCGGGGTCGGCCTGCATCGTGATCGTCGGTACGCCGGTGGCCGAGCCGAGCGACGAGCTCGCGCTCCGCCTCGCCGCCTCGCGGATCGCCAAGGAGCTCGGCGGACCGCTTCCCGCCCTGGCCGTGGCTCGCCGCGACGAGGCCGTCGTCGTCTGCCCGCTCGGCGAACGCGATCCACGCGAGCTCCACAAGCCGCTCGCGCGGGCGCGGGCGCAGCTGCTCGAGGACGGCACGGCGCTGGCGATCGGCGCGAGCATCTCGCCCGGCGGGCCCAGGCTCGATCGGCATCGCCTACCGCGATGCGCTCGCCGCGATCGAGCGCCTCCCGCCCGAGGGAGGGGTGCTCTCGCTCTCGAGCGTCCGCGTCTCGGACTTCCTCACGATGCGGCCGGACGAGACCGCGCTCCGTCTCTCGATCCCGCGCATCCGGCAGTTCCTCGAGGACGACGCAGCGCGCAACGGGACGCTCACCGACACGCTGCTCGAGTACGCCGATGCGGACATGAACGCGCGCGTCGCGGCCGAGCGCCTGTTCATCCACGTGAACACGGCCTACCAGCGGCTCGACCGCATCGCCGAGCGGACCGGGCTTGACATGCGTCGCTTCGCCGACGTGCAGGAGCTGCTCGCGGCCGCCAGGCTGCTCGCAGCTGCGCGTCGCGCCGTGGTGTGAGCAGCCCACACTCCGGCCGCCTCCCGAGTGGTACGCGCATACAGCTCAGGCGGCAAAACGGTGGCGTACACTTGCCGGATCCAGGTCCCACAGGGAGGGAAACATGGCCGCTGTCGTCACCCCATCGGCTGGCGGAGACGCACCGTGAACGATCGCCGGGGCATCTCCCGCCGGCGCTTCATCGGCTACCTGATCGCCGCACCGACGCTGGTGGCGGCGGCGGATCTGCGCGCGGCCCAGCCGGCCGACGCGTCGATCCCGACGATCCAGCCGGTCGACTTCTTCGACCTGACCGATCTGATCACCGACGCCGCGCTGCTGACCGCCAGCTTCATCACCGTGACGATCAACCCCGACGGGACCGCGTCGTTCGCGCTGCCGCGGGCCGAAGTGGGACAGGGGATCACGACGGCGGTCGCGATGATCATCGCCGACGAGCTCGAGCTGCCGCTGGACAAGGTCAAGATCACGCTCGCCGACGCCCGGCCGGAGCTCGCAGTTCAACCAGCTGACCGGCGGCTCGAACTCGATTCACTCGCTCTACGACCAGGTCCGGGTCGCCGCGGCGAGCGCGCGCGGGCAGCTGGCGCAGCACGGCGGCCAAGCAGCTGCAGGCACCGCTGCCCAAGCTCAAGATCAAGAACGGCGTGATCACGGCGCCGGGCGGCAAGAAGCGCGACCTACGCCCGGCTCGCCCACGATGCCGCCGTCTCGCGCACGCGGAAGGTCGTCGCCCAGCTCAAGCCGCTAGCCGCGCGCCACGATCGTCGGCACCCCGCAGCCGCGGATCGACGCGCTCGACGCGGTCACCGGCCGCAAGCAGTTCGCGATGGACCTCGACGTTCCCGAACGCGCTGCCGACGATGGTGTGCCGGCCGCCGACGATCAACGGCAACGCGGTGGCGGTCACTAACCTGGCCCAGGTCAAGGCGATGGCCGGCGTCACCGACGTGGCGATCATCCCGCACACGCAGTTCGTCCCCGGCGGCGTCGCGGTGCGGGCCGAGACCTTCGGCCAATGCATCGACGCGATCCGGGCGCATGAACGTCCAGCTGGGGCCCCGGCACGGCCGACGGCAAGTCCGACGCCAGCGTGCTGCAGCGACCTGATCGACAACGAGCTGCCGATGACCCCGGCGCTCGCTGGGCAGACGCTCGATCAGCGCTTCACGTTCTACTTCCGCCCCGGCGATCCGCTCGAGACCAACTGCGCCGTCGCCGACGTGCGCAGCAGGCAGCGCCGAGATCTGGTCGGCGATGAAGTCTCCGATCTACTTCCAGGAGACGGTCGCCCTCGAGGTCCTCGGGCTGCCAGTCTCGAGCGTGACCGCCCACGTCACGCAGGGCGGCGGCTCGTTCGGGCGCCACCTGTTCGCGGACGCCGCCTTCGAGGCGGCGGCGATCTCGAAGGCGATGGGCAAGCCGGTGAAGCTGATGTGGCACCGGACCGACAACTTCCGCCAGGGCCGCGTGCACCCGATGTGCACCTCGCGCGTGCGGATCAGCTACCTCGGCAACAACGTGCTCGCGTTCGACCAGCGCCACACGAGCGTCGCCACCGACTTCACCCACGGGCTCGGGGAGATCCTCTCGGCGACGTTCGGCGACCTGCCCGAAGGCGACTTCCTCGGCTACTCGCAGTCCGTGTTCACGCTGACCGCCAACTGCCCGTACAACTTCGGGCTGGCGACCCAGCTGCTGAACGAGGTCTACCACCCGCCCGGCAGCGTGTTCAACACCTCGAGCGTGCGCAACATCTACAGCCCCGAGGTGGTCGTCGCCAGAGAGCTGATGGTCGACCAGTTCGCCAAGGCGCTGGGCCAGGACCCGTACCAGTTCAGGCGCTCGTTCATCCGCGATGCGCGGATGCTGGCGGTCGCTCGACGCCGCCGCCAAGGCGGCCAACTGGGGCAAGCCGATGCCGCCCGGGACCGCGCAGGGGATCGGCATCCACCACGAGTACAAGGGCTACGCGGCCTGCGTAGCGGAGATCGACTGCACGCCCGCGACCGTCAACCGCATCGTCGAGGACGGCTACACCGGACCGCGCGTGACCAAGGTCATCTTCGCCGTCGACGTCGGCCTGCCGATCAACCCGCTCGGGCTGGAGGCCCAGATGATGGGCGGGATCATGGACGGGATCGCCCAGGCGCTCACCTACAGCCTGCACCTCCAGAACGGCTACTTCCTCGAGGGCAGCTGGGACAACGCCTACTACACGCGCCAGTGGAACACCCCCGTTCGACGTGAACGTGATCGTCATGCCCGCCGAACCAGAGCGAGCCGGGCGGCGCCGGCGAGCTCGGGGTCGCCGCCTCGATGGCGGCGGTTGCCAACGCGTACGCCCGCGCCACCGGCACGATGCCGACGAGCTTCCCGATCAACCACAACCAGCCGCTCGGGTTCACCCCGGAGCCGACCGTGCCGCCGATCCCGCAGTCGCCGACCGACGGCCTCAACAACAGCCTTCTGAGGAGGCCCAGATGCCGACGCACACGTTCATCCTCAACGGCAAGCAGGTGAGCGTCGACTGCGCGGACGACGTGCGCCTGCTGTGGGTGCTGCGCGACCTGCTGGGCGTCCACGGCCCCAAGTACGGCTGCGGGCTCGACGTCTGCAAGGCCTGCACCTGCCACATCAACGGCAAGGCGTTCAACCCCTGCTCGGTGCCGGTCTCGGACATCAAGCCCGACCGACGAGATCACGACGATCGAGGGACTGCCCGGCACCGTCGGCAAGACGCTTCACCCGATGCAGCAGGCCTGGCTCGACTACGACGTGGCCCAATGCGGCTACTGCCAGCCCGGGCAGATCATGGCCGCGGTCGCGCTGGTCAAGGAAGAAGGCCGGGCCGCGACATCACCGACGCCGATCTCGACACGATCCGCAACATCTGCCGCTGCGGCACCTACCCGCGCATCCGCGAGGCGATCAAGGCCGGCGCCGCGAACATGTAGCGGCCTAGGATTCCGGGTCGAGCATGACCCGGAACTCGAGGATCCTCGCCTATGGATCCGCCGGCGCGCTGATCGTGGCCGGCGGCGTGTGCGGTGGCCTGGTCAGCGGCGAGACGGGGGAGGTGCTCGCGCTGGTGTTGATCGGGCTGGGGCTGGTGGGGATCGTCGGGTTGGCGTTCATGGAGGTGGGGCTCAGCGAGGATCGCGAGCGCGAGCGGGAGCGGCGTGCGCGCGAGCGGGCGGAGCGGCCAAAGCGCCCCCGTCGAGAGCGTCCCGGCCTCAGGCTCGGCCGGATGCGGGGGGAGCGGCGGCGGTTGCGGTGACGCGTCGCCCTTAAACGCCGAAGGCGCCGGGCGGACCCGGCGCCTTCGCGCAATTCGACGATGCGTCTACTTCTTCTTCTTGATCTTGAAATGCTTGTTCCGGACGAGCGTCACGCCGCCCTCGCTGCCCGTGACCTGGAGCCGCCACTTACCCGCCCTGTGCGGATGGATGTGAAGGATGACCGTGCCTGGGCTCACATTGCCGTCGAAGTTGGTCCGCACGAACTTGCCATTGCGGAAGAGCTTCACGTTCAGATGGATCGCCGGGTCACCGATCTTGATGACGACCTTGCGGCCGTGCTTCTGCTTGATGACCTTGACCGACAGCTTCGAGAGAACGTTGTGGCACTCCGTGTACGGGAAATTCGGAATCGGAGTGCACACCTGCTTGGCCCCGGCCGTGGGGGCCGCCACTGACGCAAATACCGCAATCGATGCCACGGTTCCCGCCAGACCGGCGATCAGGCACTTCGGCAAGTACCTCGTCAACTCTGAGCACCTCCTTAGGTGTTCGTTTGCGACTTCCCCTAGCTGGGGCTAGTCCTACTTACGGGAGTGAACCTTCGAAGCTGACAGGAGAAGCCCTACGTCTGCGGGCCGGACGAGCCGAGCCGTCTGCGGACGATCGTTCCCAGCAGCACGACCACGAGCGCCGCGACGAGGAACACCGGCAGCAGCACGCCCACCCCACCCGAGCTTGAACCGCTGAGGATCGGATGCAGCAGGGCCGAGAGCGGATTGCGCCCTGAGCCGTTGATAGCCGGGCCGACCTTTGTGGAGGGAGAGCCAGGGCCTGAACCGCCGTGGGAGCCCGATTGTGATCCAGACGCCGTTCCCGAGTTCGCACTCGTACCGGCTCCTGACGAGGACACGAGCCGCTTTACGGCCTGACCGACGGCCCCCGCCTTCGACAGCTGCTTACCCGTCCCGGACGGAAGCGAGCCTCCCCCGCCGCCGGACCCGGTGGACGGATGGTTGCAGTTGCTGCCCGGGATCGTCTCCGAGTACTGGCTGACGCCGGAGACCCCGGGCGGCACGCACTTCACGGCGCCGGCGCTGGCGGGCAGCGCCAGAAGTCCTAGGCACGCAATCAATAACAGGCGAAGCTTCAAGCTCATGGAATGAATACGTTGCATTCGCTCGCAGGCTGACAGTGTGATCGCCGCAGTCGCCATGCGAGGCTCGTCTGGCCCCCGAGCCGCGCGCGGAAGAGCTGACCGGCGCTCGCCGAGATCTTCCGCGTGAAGATCGCGTGGTTGGCCTTCCGAAAGCGCGCGACCGTCCGCCACCCCGCGCCCCGGCGAACCTGGACGACCACCGTCCCGGTCGCGGGCGCCAGGCCCCACACCACTGCGTGTCCGCGACCGGCGGGCTCGACCACGAACGGGAACCGGAACGCGGTCAGCCCCGGCTTCGGCTGACCATTCAGGTAGTAGACCCCCGACTGGTAGGTATCGGCGCAGTTCGGGACGCACGGCTGGTCACGAAGCAGGTACCAGGCGATCGCGTCAACCCCTTGGCTCCAGAGCACGTAGAAGGACTCCTCCATCCAGTGCTCCCACAGTCCCATCGGCACGCCATGCGGGTCGGGCGGCTTTGAATCCCAGGAGAACTCGGTCACCCACACCTGCTTACGCCCGCGGGGCAGCACGCCGCCGGCCCGCTCGGCGACGCGCAACTCGCGCGTGAGCTTGCCGCATGTCCGGCAGCGAGGCGTCATTGGCGTTGAGCGCGGCCCACCACGGGCCGCCCGCGGAGTAGGGGTGATGGGCGAGGATGTCGAAGTGCGCGGGCTGCGAGCAGTGCACCGGAGTGGGCTTTGAGACCGTGCCGGCCAGGCACAGCACGTCGCGCCAGAACAGGGCCGGCTGGATCCGCTGCCCGCCGGGAGGATCGCCGAACGGCGCCGTCCCGCCGGTGACCACCAGGTTTGAGCTATTGACGGACTTGACGGCGGCGTAGGCCGCGTTGAGGAGCGACTTGTAGATGACCGGGCTCTCGGCCACCCAGTGGCCATTCGATCGGACCCACTGTGGCATCAGGTGGTTGAAGAGGTTCGGCTCGCTCCAGGCTTGGTAATAGCGGACGTGCGGGAGTCCGGCCGGGTTGAAATGGCCCGAGTAGCGCGTGGCCACGGCCTTCACGAACGCGCCGAACGCGGCTGCGTTTGGATGCCACGTCCCCGGGGTCACACTTGTTGGCCGGTTGGGGCCGTCGGCCCACGCAGCACCGCCGCCGCCCGCGATCGTGAACGCGACCGTCAGGCCATGGGCGACGGCGTCGCGCACGGTTTGGTCGAGCGTGCCCCAGTTGTAGGCGGGGTTGGCAGGATTGGTCGGGTCCCCACCCGGCGCCTGAGGGGAGATCGAGCTCCAAT
Source organism: uncultured Actinomycetes bacterium (assembly GCA_963822725.1). Classification (GTDB taxonomy): domain Bacteria; phylum Actinomycetota; class Thermoleophilia; order Solirubrobacterales; family Solirubrobacteraceae; genus Palsa-465. The sequence goes on along the minus strand of CAWGIR010000002.1, from coordinate 195,758 downwards.
CCACCGGCAGCAGCACGAACCGGGCGTCGGCGGCATTCGTCCGATCGAACCACGGCCCCGGATCCGACGCCTCCTGCCAGATGCCGTCCGCAAACCCGGTCATGAAGCTCGCGGGCGCGGCCGCGGCTGAAGCGGGAATCGCCGCCAGCGCGGTCCCTGCCGCCAGGACAGCCAGGACCGCCAGTATCCACCTCACAAGCCGCCACCACCGGCGGCGATCGCGGCCAGCACCAGCAGCAGCACGCCGGCGAAGGCATAGGCGCTGGCCAGCAGCCACAGCTGAGCCGGTCGCCGTTCACGGGCGCCCAGCTCGAGCAGCTGCTCACGCAAGCGGTCGCCGAACTCTCGCCGGGGCGCGGGGCGGCGGGCGTGGAGTGCGTCCGCGAGCTCGTGGTTGTCTGATTCTTGGTCTGTCATTCAGCTGTTGCCGGTGACAAGGGATCCAACGTATGAGCGCGCCGGAAGTCGCGCACCGCCGCCCGGGCATGGCCCGATTCGGCGTCGATCCGCGCTCGGACGAGCCAGATCTGCCAGTTCGTCGGCTCGCGCGCGGCGGCCTGCCCGACGGCAACCCGTGCCGCGGCGTAGTCGTGCGCCTGCTCCAGCACCAGTGCCCGCTGCAGCCGCGGGCTGGCCGCGTACGGCTCGAGTCGCTGGGCGGTGAGCGCGTCGTTGAGTGCCGCCTTCAGGTTCCCGGCGCCGACGGCCGACTGGCTCGAGCGGATCGCAGAGGTCATCGCGAACGGGATCGCGATCGCGATCAGCGCCGCCACGCCGGTGCCGGCCAGCAGACCCCGTGGTAGCCAATCGCGCACCCACCGTGGCCCGTCCGCGGTCTCGCCCGGCTCGCGCTCCGGGGCGGCCCCGCGGTACATCACGATCCCGGCGCCCAGCAGCAACGCCGCGACGGGTGCGCACGGCAGCTGCCACATCCAGTCATACGCGGCCGAGGCGCAGAAGGCAAACAGGGTCGCGGTGGCCGCGGCCAGCGAGACGCGCGCCAGCGGCGGCGCGCGCAGCGCCCGCGCAACCCCCGCCCCCAGCAGCGCGAGCAGCAGCGCGGCGATCAACAGGAACCCGATGATGCCCGTCTCCGCGAGCGTCTCCAGGTAGAGCGAGTGCGCGTTGCGGATGTACTGGTAGAGCGGCGCGTGCTGGGCCCAGTAGAACTGGAACGTTCCCGGCCCGATCCCGATCAGCGGCTTTGACCTGAACGCCTTGGCCGCCGTCTGCCAGTACTGGTAGCGGTTGCTGCCGTTGAACGTCCCGATGCGCGAGAGCGTGTTGCCCTGGACAACGCCGGTTGTGTCGGTGCTCTTGAACGTGTTCCAGTCGTGCCTCAGCTGCCCCGGTACGCCAGCGGCCACAGCGATGATCACGCCCACGACGAGCACCGCAATCGTCGCGCTGCCTGCTTGGCGCCGGCCGATCCGGAGCTCGGGCGGCCGGATCGCATACCGCGCCGCCAAGCCGATCGCCACCTGCAGGAGCGCCACGCCGACCGAGACGACCACCAGCAGCAGCATCTCCTGGTGGCGCTGGGTGACTGCCGTCGACGTGGAGAGACCCTCCCGCAGCCCCGAGCGGTGAAGCAGCCCGCCGACCAGGATCGCGGATCCGGCGGCCGTCACCAGCCCGGTCGCGAGTTTCGGCAGCCGGTCGGGCGCCAGCAGGTAGAAGACCGCGATCCCGACGATCGCGGTGAGGATCCCGCCGCGGGATGCTGTCATCACCACGCCCAGGACCGACACCGGGATCGCGGCGGCGCCAAGCGCCTGGCCCGGCAGGCGCCTCGCACGCGTTGCCACCGCGAGCAGCAGCGGCAGGCCGATCGCCAGGAAGTTGCCGGTGCCGTCGGCGTAGTTGAGCGGGTAGTTGAGGCGGTTCTGGGTCGTGCCGAAGAACTGGGCCAGGGCGTCTGCCGGGAACGCTCCGGGGTAGAGCCGCGAGAGGACCGCGAGCAGGCCGACGATCCCGAACGCGGCCGCCATCCCGGTCACGAGCGTGCGGATCGTGTCCCGGCGGACCACGCACAGCCCGAGGACCAGGAAGCCGAGGTAGGTCGCGTCACGCCCGAGCTGGGCGATCGTCTGCTCGGCGCTCGACGACCAGCCGGAAGCGAGCCCGGTCCAGAACGTGAACGCGGCCAGCAGCCCTGCGCTCACCCACGCCAGGCGCCCGAACCGCGAGAGCGGCAGCACGCCGGCGAGTGCACCCAGCAGCACGATCCACCACGCCGCGAGCCCCGCCTCCGAGTAGATGATCGTGTCGTAGCCGCCGCCGCGGAGCGCCAGGTACAGGACGGGCGCCAAGCCGAGCGTGAACGCCCCGAGCGAGCGGCCGTCGAAGCGCAGGGTTGCCGCGATTGCGCGCGTTCGGACGATGGGCCTGGCTGCAAGCTCCATGGTTATCGAATACGTGAGTCGAGGGTCCCGGCTGACAGCCGAAGCCTCACCGCTCGATCGCCTCGCGGAGCCGCCGCAGCGAGCGGGAGATGATCTGCTGGACGTTGGCCAAGGAGAGGCCGGTCAGCTCGACGATCTCGGGCCCGGTCAGATCGGCGCCGTAGCGCAGGGCGATGATCTCCCGGTCACGCTGTGCGAGGCCGCCCAGGGCGTCGGCCAGCTCGGGCTCCAGTCCCATCCCGGGCACGAGGCCGTTGACCGTGGGCAGAGCGCTCGGGTGAACCTCCTCGAGCGGAACCTCGGCCGTGTCCGGAGCCTGCGCGCGGTAGTGGTCGATCAGCAGGTTCCGTGCGATCGCGATCAGCCACGTGCCGATCGCCGCCCGGCGCGGGTCGAACCGGTCCCACGCCCGCAGCGCCCGCTCGAACGTCTGCTGAGTCAGATCCTCGGCGTCGGCGCGGCTGTTCAGCCGGTACGCGAAGAATGCGTACACGCGCGCGAGGTTGTCGTCGTATGCCTGTTCGAATTCCAGGGCAGGACCTCAGTCAGCGGCCGTACCTTATTGGGAAATCCGGGGTGGTTCACAACCTTTCCGTCCGCGGCCACCGACATGATCTCTACCCCAGGATGGTGTTGCCGCCCTCTAGGCCCGCTCGCGAGGCACTCGCACGGGACCTTCGCTCGCGAGGCCTCCGGCTGCGGGAGATCGCCGCGGAGTTCGGTGTCGCGATCTCGACGGTCGACAGCTGGCTCAACGATCCGGGCGGCGAGCGCCTCCGCGCGCGCAAGGAGAGCTACCGGGGACGCTGTCGGCAGTGCGGTGCTCCGACGGACGGCTCGGGTGGGCGGGAGAGCGCGCCGCGGCTTTGCATCGCGTGCTTCCGCGCGCAGCCCCATTCGCTGGAGCGCGCGCAGCGGCTGCGCGGCGGGGCCCCGCAGCGCTACTCCGACCGCGAGCTGCTCGAGGAGCTCCGCCGCGCCGACACGCTCGCGCTGCGAACCGCCACCGCGTACTCGACGCACGCCGGCGCGCACGGACTGCCCTCACTCGCGACGCTGATCCACCGCTTCGGCACCTGGAACGAGGCTCGCCGCCGGGCGGGGCTCCCGGTCCGGTCCTCGCCGCGCAAGAGCTACGGCCGCACGGCGGCCGAGGAGTGCGCCCGGGCGATCGCCGCCGTGTGGTCCGCATTGGGACAGCCGCCTACCGTCCAGCGCTATGAGCGGGGCCGGAGCGACGCCGATCCCTGCGCCGCTACGGTCAGGATGCGGTGCGGGTCCTGGGCCGATGCGCTTGCGCTCGCGTCGGAGCTGCTCGAGCCCGTCGAGCTTGCCGCGGCAGCCTGAGCTCCGACAGCCACTCGGCCACGGCCGCGGCGATCTCGGTCGTGCTTCGGAGCGAGTGGTTGCCGGGGACCCGGACGACCTGGCGATGCGGGCCCTCCGGCGGCATCCCGAACGGGTCCCGCTCGCCCTGGACCACCAGGGTCGGGACCTCGACCGCGTCAAGTTCGGGCAGGCGGCTCTTGGAGGGATCGTCGCCGCGACCGGGGGGATGGACCGGGAACGCCAGGCACAGCACCGCCGCGGCGCCGGCCTCGCGAGCCGTCCGGCACGCGACCCGGGCACCCGATGAGCGTCCCCCCACGACCAGCGGCCTGTCGCGCAGCTCGCCCGCGCGGAGCGCCTCGATCACGGCCAGCCACGCGACGTCGAGCTGATGGGCGGGGGCAGGCGAACGCCGGCCCGCCACTCGGTAGGGCTGCTCGACGAGGGCCACGCTGAGGCCGGCATCGAGGGCGGCATCGGTGGCGGCGAGGAGATCCGGCGATCCCACGCCGCCACCCGCGCCGTGGCCGAGCACGAGCGCGGCCTTGGGCTCGACGGCCGGCTTCAGGTGGACGCGGGCCGGGCCGTGGGGTGTCTTAAGCGCGACGATCCGGGGAGCGTAGCCGGGCCAACTACCCTTGGAAGAAGTGTCGTACACGAACGTGGAAGCCAGACAGCAGTTGCTCGACTCCCTGGCGGCGGCCACCGACGACCTCGGCCGAGCGCTCGCCGGGCTGACCGCCGCCTACGAGCAGCTCGACGAGCAGCAGGCCGATCGCCTCGAGCAGCAGCTATTCCGCCCTGTGCAGCGCGCCTTTGGCCGCGCCCAGCGCACCCACGCCGCCTTCGCCGGGCGCTACGGGCTGGAGCGCCGCGAGTTCACGACGCCGATCCCCGAGGCCCCCTCGACTGGAGTCAAGGGCTACATCGACCACGCGAGCGAGGCCGTCGGCGCCGCCGACATGGAGCTGGTTCGCCTCCAGGACTCCCTGATGCCGGTCGAGTTCGGAGACCCGGAGCTCCGCGCGGGCCTCAGCGAGATCCGGCAGCTGATCGACGGCTTGCCCGAGCGCGGCCGTCAGTTCGTCAGCATGTACGGCCGCTGAGCATGGAAGAGGGCACCAGCATCACCCGGCTTGACCCCTACTCCGCGGAGCGCTTCGTACCGCTCCGCCGCCAGCTCGGCGTCACGTCCTTCGGGATCAACCAGATCGTGTTCCAGCCGGGCCAGCGGGCCCGGATCCACCGGCACGAGCGCCAGGAGGAGGTCTATCTGGTGCTCGAGGGGACGCTCTCGCTCGGGATCGAGGGCAAGGAGATCGAGCTCGGGGAGGGCGAGCTGATCCGCGTCGCGCCGAATCTCCGGCGCCAGCTCGTCAACCGCGGCCCCGAGCGGCTCGTGCTGCTCGCGCTGGGAGGGGAAGGGGAGCACCACGGGCGCGACGGCGAGGCGTTCACCGACTGGGACCAGGAGACGGGGGCACCGCCGCAGGAGGTCCCGATGCCCGAGGACCTGTAGGCGGCGCTTCGCGGGGTCAGGCAGCCGGCCGTACGGGCGCGTCGGCGACGGGTAGCTGCACGGTGACGCATAGTCCGCCGGCGGCCCCTGGGGTGAGGGTGAGGGTTCCCTCGTGTGCCTGGGTGATGCTCTTGACGATTGCCAGGCCGAGGCCGACGCCTGCGTGGTCGCTGCGGATGCGCCTGGAGCCGCGCTGAAACGGCTCGGCCAGCGTGGCGACCAGCTGAGGGGTGAGCTGCTCGCCGGTGTTCTCGACCGTGAGCTTCACGTTCTCGGGGCGAGCGCTGGTCGTGACCCTTACGGTGCCCCGATTGGGCAGGTTGTGGACGATCGCGTTGTGCACGAGGTTCGTGCTCAGCTGCAGCAGGAGCGCGTGCGAGCCGGTGGTGGGGGTCTTCTCGCCGGCGGTCTCGATCGTGACGCCGCGCGCTTCCGCGAGGGGAAGGAGCGTTTCAGTGGCCTCCTCCGCGATCAGGGACAGGTCGACATGTTCTCGGGTAAACGACCGCTGGTCGGCGCGGCTGAGCAGGAGCAGGGCTTCGGTGAGGTCGATCGCTCGGGCGTTGACGGCGTGCAGGCGGTCGACGAGCTCGCCGTTGTCGCGGTTCGGATCGTTGCGGGCCACCTCGAGCAGGGTTTGCGTGACCGCCAGGGGGGTGCGGAGCTCGTGGGAGGCGTTGGCGGCGAACCGCTGCTGATCGGCGACGTGTGCCTCGAGCCGCGCGAGCAGGCCGTCGACGGTGTCGGCGAGATCCTTCAGCTCGTCGCGGGGCCCCGGGAGCGCGAGGCGCTCGTTCAGGTTGTGCTCGGAGATCTGTCGCGTCGTCGCCGTCATCGTGCGCAGCGGGCGCAGGACCCGGCCCGCGACCAGCCAGCCGAGCGCGACCGAGACCGCGGTCATGATCGCCAGCGCGATCCCGGAGTCGAGCAGCCCCTGGTGGCGACCGTGGGCATTACGTCGGACGGCTGCGTCGTACATTTGCCGCACCTGGCGGAAGACGTCGGGGTTCGGCGGAGCGGCGTTGCGATGCGAAGCTCCAGACGGGACGATCAGGTCAACTCCGGTCGTACTGCGGAAGATCAGGTAGGTAGCCCCGAGCAGCGCCACTCCAGAGACGAGGAACAGGCCGCTGTAGAGCAGCGTCAGCCGCAGACGCACGGTCCGCGAGGGCAGGTGGAGCATCCGGCGTGGCACGAGCCTGGCGAGCGACAGCCGGGGCAGTCTCAGGCTGGTGGCTCTATCCACGGTCCCCACCCTCGCGCCCCGTGTCGATGTGGTAGCCGGCGCCGGGCACGGTGGCGATGATCCAGGGTTCGCCGAGGCGTTTGCGCAGTGCCGAGATCGTGATGCGCACGGCGTTGGTGAACGGGTCTGCGTTCTCATCCCACGCCCGTTTCAGTAGCTCCTCGGCGCTGACGACACCGCCGTCGGCGGCGATCAGCACTTCGAGCACGGCGAACTGCTTGCGAGTGAGCGCGACGTAGCGACCGTCCCGGTAGACCTCGCGGCGGAACGGATCCAGTCGCAGACCGGCGATCTCTCGCACGGGTGGCCTGTTGTGGGCGCGCCTGCGGTCGAGTGCTCGGAGACGGAGCACGAGCTCTTGGAGCTCGAACGGCTTGACCAGATAGTCGTCGGCGCCGAGCCCGAACCCGGTGGCCTTGTCGTCGAGCCGGTCGGCGGCGGTGAGCATCAGGATCGGCATGCCGCTGCCGGAGGCGACGATCCGCTCGGCGATCTCGTCGCCGGAGGGCCCGGGGATGTCGCGGTCCAGGACCGCGATGTCGTAGGCGTTGACGCTCAGCAGCTCCACGGCGGCGTCGCCGTCACCGGCGATGTCGGCGGCGATCGCTTCCAGGCGCAGGCCATCGCGGATGGCGGCCGCCATGTAGGGCTCGTCCTCAACGATCAACACGCGCACGCTCGGATGCTACGAGCTGGCACGTATCGTCGGCATATCGAAAACGGCGTACGTGCCGGCAACACCATGCTGCCTGAAATGGCGGCGTGGCCTACAGCGAACCTGCACGAACAGCGGCCCGCTGGAGCCGGCCGAACGTGTACCGCGTGCGCCGCCGCCGCGGGCTGCTGGTGGCGGTACTCGCCCTTCTCGCCGGCTGGGCGTTCGCGGCATCCCGCCCGCTGCTGGGCGGCACGGACCGTAGCTACCTGTCGACGGACGGGTGGCCGCTCAACGGACAGGGGGCGTACGTGCTCGGCAACGGTCGGCCGGCGGTGAGCCCCCACCAGCAGCCGGTCCCGATCGCCAGCGTGGCGAAGGTGATGACCGCCTACCTTGTGCTCAAGCACTACCCGCTGCCGGCCGGCGACAGCGGCCCGCGATTCGTGGTTGGGGAGGACGACGTCGTGGACACCGAGGCGAGGCGCCGCGAGGGTCAGTCGGTGGTCGATGTCGGCGCCGGCGAGCAGCTCACCGAGCGGGATGCCCTGATGGCGATCCTGTTGCCGTCCGCGAACAACATCGCGATGCTCGTCGCGCGTCAGGTGGACGGCAGCGTCCCCGCCTTCGTCGCGGAGATGAACCGCACCGCGCACGCGCTGGGGATGTCCCACACGACCTACACCGATCCGAGCGGATACGACGACGGCACGGTCTCGACAGCCCTCGATCAGCTGCGTCTGGCGCAGGTGGTGGCCAGGGACGAGACGCTGGCGGCCATGATGGACACCCGCAGCTACTGGCTGCCGGTCGCCGGTGAGGTGACCAACACCAACGCCCTGCTGGGCCGTGATGGGTTCGTCGGGATGAAGACCGGGTCAGACCAGGCGGGCGGCGGCTGCTTGATGTTCCGGGTCGTGTGGCCCACCGAGAGCGGCAACCGATCGCTGCTCGGCGTGGTGCTGGGACAGCGGGGCGGCAACCTGATCACGGCGGGGCTGGATGCGGCCAAGCAGCTGTCCGCCCGTCTGGCGCCGAACGCGCCAGCCCCATGACTGGCCTCCGGGAGGCGGCCCCAGACTATCGTTGCGACGACCTCGTAATCCATAGGAATCGACCTGCCCTCTCCATCGGACCTCGCGGCACTCCTGGCAAGCCGCGGCTTCATCGCCGCGGACGAGGAGGCCGGGGAGCTGATCGCCGCCGCGCGGGGCGACCCGACGCGACTTGACGCGCTCGCAGCGCGCCGCCTCACCGGTGAGCCGCTCGCGTGGATCACGGGGAGGGTGGAGTTCTGCGGGATCCGGGTACGGGTCGAGCCGGGTGTGTACGTGCCCCGCTTGCACAGCGAAACGCTCGCGCGGCGGGCGAGTGATCGGCTCCCCGAGGGTGGGACCGCGATCGACCTCTGCACGGGGAGCGGTGCGATCGCGAACGTCCTGAACGCTGCGCGACCGGGCGCCCGGGTGGTTGCGTCCGATCTCGATGAGCGCGCTGTCGCCTGCGCGAGGTCCAACGGGGTCGACGCGTGGCACGGTGACCTGTTCGCGCCGCTGCCGTCGGATCTGAATGCGTCGGTCGACGTGGTTGTGGCGGTGGTGCCTTACGTTCCCACCGCCGAGCTGGCGCTGCTGCAGCGGGACACGCTCGCGTTCGAGTCACGGCGCTTCTACGACGGTGGGGCCGCCGGCACCGATGTGCTGCGCCGCGTTATCCAGGAGGCGCCGCGTTTCCTCAGACCCGGAGCGACGTTACTGCTCGAGCTTGGGGCAGACCAGGTGGAGGGGATGCGCGAGGAGCTGACGGCCCACCGGTTCGACCTGCTCGAGGTTCTGCGCGACGAGGACGGGGACGTGCGGGGCGTGGAGGCTCAGTTGCGACGGCCGGGGCCTACCCCCTGAACCGTCCGCCTGGCCCAGCGCTTGGCCCATGCGTCGAGGGGCTCCAACGCTGCGAGCAGCTCTTCGCCCTCATCGGTGAGCCGATACCCGCCGCCCTCCTCGGAGGTCACGATCGCCGCCTCGCGTAGCTCCCGCAGGCGTTCGCTCAGCACGCTCGAGGAGATATCTCCGCACCGGGCCTGAAGCTCACGGAATGTTGGAACGCTGCCGTCGCGCAGCTCCCACAGGATGCGGAGGGCCCATCGCCGGCCGAGCAGGTCAAGCAGGGCCATCGCCGGCCGTCCGGTTCGCGATCCGCGCACCGGCCGACCGGGAAGCGGCGTCGCGCCTCCCGTTCGACCCGACCCTGACTTGCGTGCTTTGGAATTCGAAGCTACCATGTGTTTGCTCTTATTTCCGAAGCAGGAGGATACGCGAATGTCCCAGACCGCGACGCAACCCCGAATCGCTCCGATCGAACCCCCGTACGAACCCGAGCTCGAGACCCAGCTGCGCAAGTGGATGCCCCCAAATTCTCCCCTTGAGCCGCTGGCGCTGTTCCGGACGCTCTACGTGCATCCGGAGCTCGCTTCGCGGATGCGTCCGCTCGGCGCGGGGATCCTCGGTCATGGGCTGATCGAGCCGCGCGAGCGGGAGATCATGATCCTCCGGACATGTGCGCGATGCGGCGCCGAGTACGAGTGGGGTGTGCACGCCGTGGCGTTCGGTCAGGCCGTCGGGCTGAGTGAGGAGGAGATCGCCGCCACGGCGGCAGCGCCGGGAGCGGACGCTGATTGGTCAGGGCGGGATCGCCTGCTGATCGCGGTGGCCGATCAGCTCCACGACACCGATCGCATCGATGACGAGCTGTGGGAGAGCCTGGCCGCCAGCTGGGACCCAGCGCAGCTGCTCGAGCTGATCGTGATCGCAGGCTGGTACACGACGATCTCCCACCTGCTCAATTCCATCCGCGTCGAGCAGGAGCGCTGGGCGGCGCGCTTTCCGGCGACGTTGCTTTCGGACCCCGGTCGCGGTTAGGTTGAACACCACACCAATCGATTGGAGGGGTCATGGCAATCGGGCTACGCCTGAAGTTCGACGGCGTGACGCAGGAGCAGTACGACACGGTGCATCAGCACATGGACGTCGACGGGAATCCCCCTGACGGGTTGATCTTTCACGCCGGGGGCCCGATCGAGGGCGGCTGGGGCGTGATCGACTTCTGGGAGTCGCGTGACGCATTCGACCGCTTTGCCGGCGATCGTCTGCAGCCCGCGATGCAGGAGTTGGGCGACAGGGGGATACCCGGTCCGCCCGACATCAAGGAGTTCCCGGTCCACCACATCACGAAGCCGTAGCGCAGGGCGGCCGTCCTTGCGGACGGCCGCCAGGCCGCCGGGGCCGAGGGTGGATGGATAACGCAAGCGATGTTTGCGTTATCCATCCACCCTTCGCGCGGGGAACCGCCAAGCGGTGGGGGCCGGCGACCAACCGGCCCGCGCGCGCCCGAAACGAAATATTCACGCTCGGGTTGCCATCGGCTTTAGCATTAACGCCAGGCATTCAATTCGAAAGCCGATTGGGGCGCTGAGAACCGGTTAGCAGGTGGGGCTTGGGGCGCGCCGTCGGGGCATCCGAGAGGAGAACAAGTCGTGTCCTATCCAGTTACCTTCGAGGCGGATTACGTCGAGCAGCGCGATCGGCTAACCGCCTTTTTCCGGTTGATCCTTGCGATCCCGCAGCTCATCTTTGTGTACATATTCGGGATCGCCGCGGGGATCGCAGTCGTGATCGCATGGTTCGCGATCGTGATCACCGGACGCTATCCGCAGGGGCTGTACGAGTTCATCGCGGGGTTCACCCGCACGGCGACTCGCGTGACGGCATACACCGCCCTGCTCGTCGATCCCTACCCGCCGTTCAGTCCCGCGGATGACCCGGCGTATCCCGTCCGGATGCATTTCGCTGGCCCGTTCGACGAGTACAACCGAGTGAAGACGTTCTTTCGCTTCATCCTCGCGATCCCGATCATGATCCTGCGGTACGTGATCCAGCTGTTGCTCGAGGTCGGCGCGCTTGCGGCCTGGTTCGTGATCCTCATCACTGGCCGCCTGCCGCGCGGCCTGTTCGACGTGATGGTCCTGGCCCAGTCCTACACGGCCCGCTCGGACGCTTACCTGTTCCTGCTGACGGAGACCTATCCGCCGTTCCAGGACGAGCAGACCCGGAGCGCCGGGATGGCGAGCGGCGTCGCGTAGGCTCCCGAGGCGTGTCAACCGCGCTGCAGGAGCGTCCGGCTGAGCTGCTGCAGCGCCTGATCCGCTTCGACACCACCAATCCTCCCGGCGGGGAGCGGGACTGCATCGACTGGGTCGCCGGGCTGCTCGGGGAGCTCGGCTGCCAGACGCGCATCGTCGCGGCCGATCCTGAGCGCCCAAACCTGATCGCGCGGATCGAGGGGAGAGGGCAGGCGCCGCCGCTGCTGCTGCAGGGTCACGTCGACGTGGTCTCGACTGCCGGGCAGCAGTGGAGCCGGCCTCCGTTCGAGGGGCGGATCCAGGAGGGCTACGTCTGGGGCCGGGGGGCGCTCGACATGAAGGGCGGCGTCGCGATGATGCTCTCCGCGTTCATGCGCGCACGCGCCGGGGAGATCACGCCGGCCGGGGACGTGATCCTGTGCCTGCTGAGCGACGAGGAGGCCGGCGGGGACCTGGGCGCGCGCTACCTCGTCGAGCAGCATGCGGAGCTGTTCGACGGCGTCAACCACGCGATCGGCGAGTTCGGTGGTTTCAGCCTCGCGGTCGGCGGCCGCACGCTGTTCCCGATCGCGGTCGCCGAAAAGCAGATCTGCTGGCTGCGCGCGATCGTGCGCGGACCGGGTGGTCACGGCTCGCTGCCGATGCGGGGAGGGGCGATGGCCCGGGTGGCGCAGCTGCTGCGCAACCTCGACCGCCGGCGACTCCCGGTCCACATCACGCCCGTGGTGAAGGACATGATCGGCGCGATCGGCGACGCGGTGTCGCCGCCGCTCGCGCTGCCGCTGCGCACGCTCCTACGACCGCCGTTGACCGACCGCGTGCTGGGGCTGATGGGAAGCTACGGTGCGCTGTTCGACCCGCTGCTTCACAACACCGCGAACGCGACAATCCTCTCCGGCGGCGAGAAGGTCAACGTGATTCCGAGCGAGGTCGAGCTGGAGCTCGACTGCCGGCTGCTGCCGGGATTCGGGCCGGAGCAGGTCATCGCCGAGCTCCGCGAACTGGCCGGTGAAGGGGTGGAGTTCGAGGTGCTTCGCCACGACCCGGGCCCCGCCCGTCCCGACATGTCGCTGTTCCCGATCCTCGCCGACGCGCTCACGGGGCTCGAGGCGTCGGCCCGTCCGGTGCCGTTTCTCCTCGCTGCGAGCAGCGACGCTCGCTACTTCGCCCGCATCGGAATCCAGACCTACGGCTTCCTCCCGATGCGCCTGCCCGCCGAGCTTCGCTTCACCGAGCTGATCCATGCCGCCGACGAGCGGATCCCGGAGAGCGAGCTCGAGTTCGGCACGCGCGCGATTGCGAGCGTGCTCGAGCGCGGCGCCGGCCACTAAGACCCGAAGTAGTGGCCCGTCTTCACGTCCTCGACCCAGCCGGGGTGCGTCGGCTCCCAGCCCAGCACCTCGCGGGTCTTGTCGTTTGAGGTCGGGTTGTCAAGCCCCGCGAAGGCCGCCAGGAAGCCGAGGTACTGCGGCGCCTCCTCGTCCATGATGCTTTTGGTCTCGATCCCGAGCTTGCCGGCGATCGTCTCGGCGATCATCTTGCGTGGGATGCCGGTGTCACCGACGCCATGGAGGGTCGAGCCGGCAGGGGCCTTCTCCAGCGCCAGGCGGTACAGCGCGCCGATGTCGTATGTGTTCGCCGCCGGCCAGCGGTTGCTGCCGTCGCCGGTGTAGGCCGCAACGCCGTTCTCACGGGCGAAGCCGATCAGCGCATGCGTAAAGCCATGATGGTCAAGATCACTGTGGACCATCGGCGCGAGCCGGATGACCGAGGAGCGCACGCCCTGCTGCCCGAGACTGATCGTGTAGTTCGCCGCGTCGGTCCGGGGACCGCCGTCTGACTGGTCGTCCTCGGTGCCGGGGCGGCTGGTGATCCCGGCCATCGCGAGCATCAGCGTGCCCCCGGTTGACACGAACGGCTTGTCGGTGCCGACCAGGGTTTCGCCGATCGCTTGGGTGGCCGCCATATCGGCGGAGACCGCGCCCATGAAGTCGCCCGTGCGCATCGTCTCGTGCTTGAAGGCGAGATGGATCACGCCGTCGGCCTCAGCGGCGCCGGCCCTCAGACCGTCGAGGTCGTCGAGATCGCCGCGGCGCACCTCGGCGCCGAACGCGGCCACGGTTTCAGCGGAGGCATCGGAGCGGGCCAGGCCGACCACCCGATGGCCGTTGCCCAGAAGCTCGGGGATGACGGCAGAGGCGATGTGGCCTGAGGCGCCGGTTACGAATACGCGCATTGGGTTCTCCGATCGGTTCGGGGTATGACACTTGGTGTCATCACGATAGCAGCCAGATGTCACCTGGTGTCATCAACTACGCTCTACGCACATGTCACGCTGGAAGCCAGACGCCGAGGGGCGCCTGATGAGCGCCGCGATCGAGCTGTTCGAAGAGCAGGGATATGAGGCCACGACGGTCGCCGAGATCGCCGAGCACGCGGGGCTGACGAAGCGCACCTTCTTTCGCTACTTCTCGGACAAGCGCGAGGTCCTGTTCAGCGGCAGCCACGAGCTCGAGCGTCTCTGGCTCGAGGGGGTTGCCGCCGCCCCGGCGAACGCGACTCCGCTCGCGATCGTGATGGCCGGCCTCGATCCGGTTGCGGAGATGTTCACCGAGCGTCACGACTTCGCCCGGACTCGCGCCGGGATCATCGATGCCAACCCGGAGCTGCAGGAGCGTGAGCTGATCAAGCTCCAGAACCTCGCGGGCGCCGTCAAGTCCGCACTGGTCGAGCGGGGCGTTTCGGCGAACGCTGCGATCCTCGCCGCCCAAGCCGGCGTGACCGTCTTTCACGTGGCCTTCGCGCACTGGGTGGAGCAGGATGATCCGACCGCCTTCCGGCGTCTGATGGACGAGTCGCTGGACGAGCTGCGGTCGGTGACAGCGGCCTAGTAGGTGAAGTCACGTCTGGGCGCAATCGCGCCGATACATGGGGCATGAGCACGTCGGTGCCACCGCCCGGATTTGTCTCCCCGGAGCAGCCGCGCCAGGCGGTTCCCCCGCCCGATCCCGACCTCCGGCTCCCCGGCCGGCGCTGGAAGCTGGCCGCCGTCGCGGCCCCAGCAGCGATCGCGCTCGCCGCATTCCTCCTCCTGGGAGGCGGCGGCTCCGGTGGGGGCAGCGCTCTCGGCGGCCCGGTGGCCCAGGCGGCAACCGTGTCCTCCGGCGCCGCCGGCTACCGGATGCGCATGTCATTTCAGATCGAGACCCCGGCGTCGCCGTCGCCGATCACTGCGAGCGGCAGCGGCGTGGTCGACCTCCGTGACCACGCCACCGCGATGTCGATCGCGATGAACTTCGGCAGCGATCCGCAGGTCACGCAGGCGCTGGGCGGCAGCACGCTGCGCATGCGGATGGTCATGACCGGCGGCGATATCTACATGAAGGTGCCGGCCGTGGCGGCGATCACATCGCTCACTTCCGGCAAGCCGTGGCTCAAGCTCAATTTGGTCAAGCTCGCGGGCATCCCCGGGCTGTCCTCACTCGAGAGCAACCCCACCACGAGCGACCCCAGCCAGATGCTCCAGTACCTGCGCTCGACCTCAGATGTCGTCCTCGACGAGGGGCACCAAATGGTTGACGGGCGCGAGACCACGCACTATCAGGCCGAGGTCAACCTCGACGGCCTGCTCGGCAAGCTCGGCGGTCCCGCGCAGCAGGCTGCGGCGAAGCTCAAGCAGCTGCTGCCCTCAGGCGATCTGCCGATCGACGTGTGGATCGACCCCGCCCATCTGGTGCGCCGGATCGCGATGACGCTCAGCCTGGGGGCCGCGACCGGTCCGTCGGTGCGGGAGACCGTGACGGCCGACCTGAGCGACTACGGTCCCCAGCCGCAGCCCTCCCCGCCGCCGGCCGATCAGGTTCAGGACCTGAGCAGCCTGGCGTCCGCGGGCTGAGCCCCGGCGCCCACCACCAGCCGCGCCGCGTCCTCGGACCGCGCGTGAATGCCGTTTGTCGAAAACGCCGTTCGCCGTTCGACGTCCTTGCAGTAAACCCCAGACACCACCAGCCAGGAGGACAACGATGGGCAAGATCCTTGTACACGAATTCATCACCGTCGACGGCGTCTACGAGACCCCGCAGTGGAGCGCGGAGTATGGGTTTGACCCGAAGATGGGTCAGGCCATCGCGGGAATCATGGGCTCCTGTGAAGGGCTGCTGCTCGGGCGCAGGACCTACGAGATGTTCGCCGCGAGCTGGGCCGGGCGGACGGCCGAGCAGGATCCGGGCGCGCCGTTCATGAACGAGTCGCGCAAGCACGTGGTCTCATCGACGCTCCACAGCGCCGATTGGCAGAACTCCGCGATCCTCGGCGCCTACGACCCGGCCACGATCCGCGAGCTGAAGGACGGACTCGAGCGAGACCTGTACGTCAGCGGCAGCGGCACGCTGGTCCGGGCGCTCCTCGCGGACGGGCTGGTCGACGAGCTTCATCTGTTCGTCTACCCGCTCGCGCTCGGCGAAGGTGAGCGGCTGTTCGCAGACGCAGGCCCCGGAACGAAGTTCAACCTCGCCGCCAGCGAGTCATACGAGAACGGCGTGTTGCACCTGAGCTACGAGCCGGTCAAGCAGACAGCGAGCTGAGCGGTTGTCCCGGCCAGAACGGCCACTCCTCGAACGCCGCACAACGGCCGTCATCGGAGAAGCGCATGATCCAGAGGTCTCGATACTCGTGGGGGCGCGGATCGCCGTAATGCACCTCGATCCGCGCTACCGCGACCACCCCGTCGACCGCCACCAGCTCTGAGCTCATCGTGAAGCGCTCGTCCGGACCGCGCCGGCTGCCCTCCCAGAACTCTGCGATCGCGGCGAGACCCACGAGGGGCTCCTGGTAGGGACCCGGCCGATACGTGGCCTCTTCGGTGAAGAGCTCAGAGAGCGGCTCGGTCCCGGCGCTACGCCACGCCCGCTCATAGGCGGCGATCCAGGCCCTTACCGCTTCGCTCACGAAGCCCCGACCGCCGTGCGGAAGCCCTCGACGTCGGTCAGCATCGCGTCGCCCAGGAACCGGAGCGTCTCGAGCGAGCGCGCGCCGGCCTCGGCATCGCCGGCGGCGCAGGCGTCGGTGATCACGACCGGCGCGAACCCCAGATCGCCCGCGTGGCGCACGGTGGGCTCGATCCCGATCTCGGTCGCCACCCCCACCACGGCCACCGTGCTCACGCTGCAGCCGCGGAGCACCGATTCCAGCGGGCTGCCCTCGAAGGCCGAGAAGGTCAGCTTGTCGATCACCGCCTCGCGCTCGGTCGGCGCGAGCTCGGGAGCGATCGCGGTCTGGGGCGCATCGGGCGGGAACGGTGAGCGCACGTCCTCGAGCCGCTCGACGCCCTGCCAGGTCCGCCACATCCGCAGCGAAGCGGCGCCCATCAGCTCCACCGGCAGCGTGACATGTCGGGTGAAGACGGTGCGGACCCCGCTCGAGCGAGCGATCGCCAGCACCTCGCGAACCGCCCCGACCACCCGCTCGCGGTCCTCGATCTGGCCGAGAATCCCGACCTGCATGTCGTAGACGACCAGCGCGAGGCGCTCCGGCCGGCACGCATCCGCGAGCGTGGTCGGGACTTCCAGTGCACCCAGACGATCCACGTCCGGGACCGTACACCTCGCCATCGGTAGGGTCCGCCCTCGGTGAAGATCCTCTACACGCTCACAGACGAGGCGCCCGCGCTGGCCACCCGCTCGCTGCTGCCGATCATCGACGCGTTCACGAATGCGGCGGGGATCGAGATCGAGCCCCGCGACATCTCGCTGGCGGCGCGGATCCTGGCCCAATTCGCCGATCGCCTCCCGGCGGACCAACGCGTTCCCGACACGCTCACGGAGCTGGGCGAGCTCGCGAAGACGCCCGAGGCGAACGTCATCAAGCTGCCGAACATCAGCGCCTCCGTTCCCCAGCTGAAGGCCGCGATCGAGGAGCTTCAGGGCAAGGGCTACGACATCCCGGACTATCCGGAGAGCCCCACCGATGACGAGCAGGGCGAGATCCGGGCCCGGTACGACAGGGTCAAGGGCTCGGCGGTCAACCCGGTGCTACGCCAGGGAAACTCGGACCGCCGCGCGGCCGCCTCGGTGAAGTCATACGCCCAGCGGCACCCGCACTCGATGGGGGAGTGGTCACGCGAATCGAAGTCCCACGTCTCGACGATGACCGACGGCGACTTCCGCTCCACCGAGCGCTCGGTCACGACCGACCATGAGACGACGGTGCGGATCGAATACACCGATAAGGACGGCACCGCGACGACGCTCAAGGGCGAGATCGAGGTCAAGGCCGGAGAGGTCCTCGATGCGGCCGTGATGCGGCGGGCGGCTCTGGACCGCTTCCTCGCCGACCAGATCGCCGAGGCCCGCGAGCAGGGCGTCCTCTTCTCCGTTCACCTCAAGGCGACGATGATGCGCGTCTCGGACCCGATCATCTTCGGCCACGCCGTGCGGACGTTCTTCCCGGACCTGCACGCGCCCGGATGGAACCCGAACGACGGGCTGGGCGCCCTGCCGGCCGGCACCGAGATCCCCTACCCGCCAGATGGTCCGGCGCTGGCGATGGTCGACTCCGACCGCGGGATCACCAACCTCCACGTCCCCAGCGACGTGATCATCGACGCGTCGATGCCGGCCGCGATCCGCTCCTCCGGCCAGATGTGGAACGCCGACGGGGAGCAGCAGGACGCGAACTTCGTGATCCCCGATCACTCCTACGCGCCGCTGTACGCCGAGGCCGTCGATCACTGCCGCGAGCACGGCGCGTTTGACCCGGCCACGATGGGTGCCACCCCGAACGTCGGCCTGATGGCCCAGGCTGCCGAGGAGTACGGCTCGCACGACAAGACGTTCGAGATCGAAGGCCCGGGCACCGTGCGCGTCCTTGATGAAGATGGCAACACGCTGCTCGAGCACGAGGTCGAGTCCGGCGACATCTGGCGCATGTGCCAGACCAAGGACGCCGCGATCCAGGATTGGGTCCGCCTGGCGGTCGAGCGCGCCCGGACCGCGGACACGCCCGCCGTCTTCTGGCTCGACGAGTCCCGCGCCCACGACAAGGAGCTCCTGGCCAAGGTGCACGCCGCGCTCGAGCAGCACGACACGGATGGCCTGGAGCTGGAGATCAAGGACGTCGCAGCGGCCGCCCGGTTCACGCTCGAGCGCGCCCGCCGGGGCGAGGACACGATCTCGGTCACCGGCAACGTCCTTCGCGACTACCTCACCGACCTGTTCCCGATCCTCGAGCTCGGGACCAGCGCCAAGATGCTCTCGATCGTTCCGCTGCTGAGCGGCGGGGGGCTGTTCGAGACCGGCGCCGGGGGCTCGGCCCCCAAGCACGTGCAGCAGTTCCTCAAGGAGAACCATCTGCGCTGGGACTCGCTGGGGGAGTTCCTGGCGCTCGCGCCCTCGCTCGAGCTGCTGGCGGAGAAGACCGACAATCCGCGCGCGAGGCTCCTGGCGGAGGCGCTCGACCGGGCCACGGGCCGGGTGCTCGAGGAGGGCCGCTCACCCTCGCGCAAGGCCGGCGAGCTCGACAACCGCGGCAGCCACTTCTACCTCGCGCTCTACTGGGCGCAGGAGCTCGCCTCTCAGTCCGACGACGAGGCGCTGGGGGAGCGGTTCAAGCCGCTGGCCGAACGCCTCGAGCGAGACGAGCAGACGATCGTCAAGGAGCTGAACGATGTCCAGGGCTCATCGGTCGAGATCGGCGGCTACTACCTCCCGGACTCAGAGAAGGCGAACGCCGCCATGCGCCCGAGCCCGACCTTCAACGAGGCGCTTCAGAGCCTTTAGGCACGAGGGGAGGCGCACCGGCACCCGCCCATGCGGGCGGCCTGACGAGCGCCGCTCTGGTGGCCTGCTAAGCTGGACTAAGCCATGGCGACGTACAACATGCACGAGGCAAAGACCCAGCTCTCACGGCTCGCTGAGCGTGCCGCGAACGGTGAGGAGATCCTGATCGCTCGCAACGGCCGCCCGGTGGCCAAGCTCGGTCCTCTGGATCCGCCGCGAAAGGAGCGCAAGTTCGGCTTCTGGAAGGGCAAGATCTGGATCAGCGACGACTTCGACGACCCCCTTCCGTGGGAGATCCAGCGGTACTTCGAGGGCGAGGACGACTTCGAGGATGAGGACGAGGACTGAGACTGCTGCTCGATACCCATGTGCTGATCTGGCTCGCGGAGCAGCGACTGTCGGTTGAAGCGCTCAGGACGATCGCGGACGCTGAGGTCGTCTACGTAAGCGCTGCCACCGTATGGGAGATCGAGATCAAGCGTGCGCTTGGCCGTTTGGACTCTCCCGGAGATATCGTCCAGCGTGTAGACGAGTCTGGTTACGAGCGCCTCGAAATCACCTTCGAACATGCAAGCGAGGCGGGTCGTCTGCCGCTTCTGCACGGGGATCCATTCGACCGGATGCTCGTGGCACAGGCTCGCCAGGAGGGACTCACGCTCGTGACCGCCGACGGCCAGCTTGGACGTTACGGGGTCCCCGTGCTTCCGATCGCGCCCGCCTGACCTCAGCCACATGCCGAAGCCGACCGAGCACATCCGTGGTGGGGGCGACCTTCGCGTTCTCGTAGTCGGAGAGGCGCGGGGCCGAGGTCCCGGCCGCAGCGGCGAACTGGCGAAGGGTCATTCCACTCTTCTGGCGCCAGGAGCGAATCTGATCCGCGTAGTCCTGGCGGCCCCGCAAGGTCACATCCTCTCGAGCCCGCCTGAGGGTCTCGGCTAGCAGCGCATCCACGCCGTAGTGCTCATCCCACGAGACCACCGTCTCGGTTGCTCGCGCCGCCGGGCCCCACGGGTTACCTCGAATGGCGGCCGCGAGCCGGCGCCAGTCGGAGAGCGAGCCGCGGTCGATCACTGTCTCGATCGCCTCAGCCGGCCAGTCGTCGAGAGGCGCGCTCGAGTCGAAGTCGACGTTTCGGAACTTCAGTGCCATCGCGTCATTCGCTTGCCGAAGTTATCAGATCTGATAACGCAGTGGCACCGCCGGCTGGATCGGCGGGCCGTGCCGGAGGGCAGGCGCCAACGTGGCGGCGATCGCCACGGCGAGCGTCCATGCCCCGACGATCAGAATCGTCGTCGAGGGTCCCGTGTGCTGGAAGAGGAGCCCGATCGCCAGTGGGCCGAGCCACCCGAGGGACATCCCGACCATCGTGGAGACCGCGGCGACGCGTCCTTGGAGTCGATCGGGCGTGGCCGCGACGCGAGACCCGGCGACGAGCGAGTTCCCGATCGGGGTGGGAAGTTCGGCCGCTGCGACGAGCACGCCGATCAGTAGTGGGGCGTGGACGATCAGCAGCAGAAGTACCGAGCCGAGCAGCAGCCATTCCTCTCCGACGATCACCGCTCGCGCGGAGAGCCGGCGTCTGACCGGTCCGGCGAGCAGGGCTCCCAGAAGCCCGCCGGCGCCCACGATCGCAAACATGGCCCCGACGGCGGCCGATGACGCGCCGTGGCGCTTGGCCAGCAGGATCGCCAGCAGATAGAGCCCGGTGTAGACGGGGTTGCCAAACGTGAACAGCAGCGATGCGGTGCGAAAGAACGGTTGACGACGTAGCCAGGAGAAGCCTTCGGTGAATCCCGCGCGGACCCCGGGTTTCTCCGCGCCGGCCTGGAATCTGGTCCGGGTGAGCGACGTGGCCGTCACCGAGCACAGGAACGAGACGGCGTCTGTGAGGAACGGGAGCGCGCGGGCCGCCGCGAACAGGAGTCCTCCGAGCGGCGGGCCGAGGATGCTCGCGCCGAAGAAGCGAGCCTCGTTCTGCGCCACCGCATCCTGGAGCTGCGAGGGCGGGACGACCTGCCCGAGCGCGCCGCGCTCGGTGATGTGGGAGGTGATGAACATCGCGCCGTCCAGAAAGGCCACGAGCGCCACCTGGAGGTAGGGCGGGCGACCCAGCCACAGCGCCGCGACGATGCTCGCGGCTCCCGCGAGCCGGATCCCGTCGGTGGCGATCATCAGCCGCTTGCGATCCACGCGGTCCGCGAGCGCCCCGGCCGGCAGCGCGAACACCGCCAGCGGCAGCCACTTGGCGAGGCCGACCACCCCGGCCTTCGCAGCCGAGCCGGTGAGCGCGAGGATCAGCAGCGGGTAGGCGACGGTCGAGGTCTGCGAGCCGAGCTCGGACAACGTCTGCCCGCTCCAGAGGAGCATGTAGTCGCGGTTTCGCAGCAGTGGCCAACGCCGCATCCGCCTCACGACCGCTCGATCAGCCGCACATCCTCGCCCGGCCGCCACAGCTGCACGAGCAGCCTGTCGCGCTGCTCGTTCAGGCCGACCAGAACCGCCTCTGCGATCCCGAGCTTGAAGAGATGCGAATCGGGGGAGGGGGGATCCGCGCCGCGAGTCCGGAACAGCTCGAGGCGCTTCTCCGCATCGACCAGCTCCTCCGCCCGGCCGCTGAGCTTGGCATCGCCGGGCCAGTCCGGGGGGTCGGCCGAGCCGCTGTGCAGCGGGTACCGGGGGTCGCGACGCAGGTCCAGCGCCTTGCGTGCGTTCGGCATCGAGCCGATCCAGATATCACCGTCGGCGAAGAAGATCTCGATCCCGCTGATCCGCGGCGAGCCGTCGGCACGCAGGGTGGCGATCGTCTTGTGGACATGGGCGTCGAGGCGAGCCCGGATGGAGTCAGCGAACTCGGGCGCAGACTCGACGAGGTCCTGCCAGCCGGCCATTCCCGCGCCGGCACTCACAGCACGATCACCGTCCCATCCTCGGCCGCCTCGACCGTCACCTCGTCGAGGTGGGCGAGCATCTCCGCGCCCATGTGCGTCAGCACCAGGCGCCTGCAGCCCAGCCGATCGCGCTTGGCGGACAGCGTTCGATAGTTCAGATGCCCCGGCACCTGCTCCTCAAAGTTGTTGCACTCGCAGATGAACAGGTCCGCGTCCCGGGCTGCGTCGAGGAGGGTGTCGGTCCACTCGGTGTCGCCGGAGTAGGCGATCGTCCTGCCGCCGTACTGCACCCGCAGGGCGTAGGCCTCGGCGCCGCTGCCGTGGCTGACCGCGAACGGCGTC
The DNA here is from genome assembly GCA_963822725.1 of uncultured Actinomycetes bacterium. GTDB lineage: Bacteria > Actinomycetota > Thermoleophilia > Solirubrobacterales > Solirubrobacteraceae > Palsa-465. Next base: position 173,461 of record CAWGIR010000002.1, on the reverse strand, counting down.
ACCACCGCCGGCCCCAGCTCGCACGGCTCCCGCTCGGCCAGCTCCAGGAACTCGAGTCCGAATGGCCGCTCTGCTTCGACGGCGCCCGGATACAGCGCCCCGAGTGCCTGCTCGAAGCGCCCCTCGACCCCGGCCGGCCCGGCGATCACGAGCGGCTGCGTGCGCCCGCCGTGCTGGCCGTCGAGGATCAGCCACGGAAGCCCCCCGAAGTGATCGCCGTGCAGGTGCGAGAGCGCCACCCAGCCGATCGACCCGGGATCGATCTCCGCACCCTTCAGCGCCGTGAGCGTGGTCGCGCCGCAGTCGATCAGCATCGGCTCGGGACCGCCCTCTAGAAGAAAGCAGGTCTGAAACCGCCCTCCGCTCGAGAACGCGTCACCGCTTCCAAGAAACCGAACGCGCACGACCCTACGAAGTCTCAGCCCTTGGGTGGCAGCGACCGCGCGTATGCCACGCCGCGCTTGACCCAGGGCTCGAGCTGCCGCTTGGTGCGGAGGCCTTCGGGATCGACGCGCAGCCATCCGTCCATCTCCCGGCCCCGCATCTCAAAGCGGGCCGCGTGGGGCTTCTTCACGAGCGCATCGGTCTCCTCGGGGTCGCAGCGCAGCAGCAGGCCGCCCCGGCCGCTGGCGCTGACCGACATGTGGCCGCCGATCAGGAACGCCAGCCCGCCGAACATCTTCTGCTCGGTGACGCCCTGCTCTCCGGCCATCAGCTCCCGGATCCGGTTGGCGAGATCCTCGTCGTAGGCCACGGCCGAGATTATGCAGCGCGGGCCGAGCCGATGATCACGGGCCGCACGGTCGGGAAGCCGAGCGGCATCGAGTTGTGCTCGAGCCGTTCCACCTCGAGCGGTGAGCGCTCGAGCAGCTTCTCCGTCCGCCGGTTGGGGTGACACCCGGCCGCGACGTAGGTGTGCGGCAGCTCGACGAGGTCCTGGAGGCGCCCGAGCAGCGTCTCCTCGCCCGCGTGGACGTGCTCGATGAAGAGGTATCGCCCGTCGTGCCGCAGCACCCGCGCGATCTCGGAAAGCGCCCGGTCCGGATCCGGGATCGTGCAATGGACATAGGTCCCGACGAGCGTGTCGAAGCTGCCGTCGGCGAACGGGAGCTCCTCCGCGCCCGCTTCCACGAGCTTCCACCCTCCGACCGGCGGGGGCGCCGATTGGAGCCGCTCCCGCAGATGTCTGAGCATGTGCGGGCTCGGCTCGCTGACGATGAGCTCGCTGACCGCGTCCGTGTAGTGGGGGAGGTTCAGCCCGCTTCCCGCGCCGATCTCGAGCGTCCGCCCGCGGGCCTCGCGCACGAGCTTCGCCCGCATCTCGCGCTGCCCCGCCCTCTCCGAGAACCCGCACACCACCGGGTACCAGCGCGCGAAAAGCCGCTCGTTCAGGCCCCAGGGATCGCGCATCGGATCGCCGGCCGACTACTCCGACTCAGCGTGCTTGCGCCTGAGCTCGCGCCGCTTGCCGGTGAGCTGCCAGGGACCGGGCGTGAGGTCGAGCAGGACGTTCACGGCCCACACGATCAACGTCGCCTCGACGTAGTGCCAGAAGCCGTGGATGTGGAATGTGCTGACGATGTCTGTCGTGAGCGCCAGCATCAGCAGCGAGACGAAGAACCAGGCGACTCCGAAGGTGAGGATCGCCAGCGGTAGCGTCACCAGCCGCAGGAACGGCTTCAGCACCGTGTTGAGCACGCCGAACACGGCCGCGGCGGCCAAGAGAGAGCCGAAGTTCTTGGCGTGGACGCCTTTCACGAGCGCGTCGACGACCCCGAGCACGATCGCGTTCGTCAGCCAGGAGATCCCCAGGCGAATCGGGAGCGAGATCTTGGACGGGGCTTCCGCGTGCATATCTTCAGCGTACGCCACCGCGTGCCGCGCGCTGCAGGCGGGGTGTCTTCTGGGTGGGGCTAAGCTCAGTGCTGATGGGAAAGACCTGGGTTCTCCACACCGAAACGAAGGGCACCGGCGCAAATATGGTGCCGCTCGAGCGCGCGCCTGAGCGTGATTCGAAGCGCGAGCGGCAGTACGTGCTGCCGAGGCTCCGGGAACCCGAGAAGGCCTCCCCCGGGCCCAGGGCGCCCCGCCGCTTCAGGATCGTCGACGTGATGACGAGCGAGCCGCTCGCCGAGGATGTGGACGCGCGGGCCGCCGTCGATGCGCTCAAGGGCGTTCGCAGCATGGTCGACGTCAACATCTACGTGTGGCAGGAGGAGCGGGGTCGATGGCGGATGCTCACCTACCCCGAGCAGCGCGCGATGTGGGAGTTCGCGCCCACCAACGCATGAATCCACGCCCCACCCTGATCGAGTTTCCCGCGGACGATCCCGAGCGGGCGCGGCGCTTCTGGTCCGGGCTGCTCGGCGGCCCGCTCGAGCCGCGCGAGGAGCGCGAGGGAAGCGGCTGGCAGACGCCCGGCGAGGCCCCGCGGGTGGGCGTCCACGAGCGCGGCCGCGGACCTGGGGACACGGTCTCGCTTCCCTACTTCGCGGTCGATGACATGGACGGTGCGCTCGCGCGCGTGAGCGAGCTGGGCGGCAGCGTGATCCACCCCGGTTCTCAGTGGGCGATCTGCCGCGACTCCGAGGGCAGCCCGTTCGGGCTTGCCCTGCGGGGCGATACTGAGCGGTAGCTCGACGTTCGCAACAGGAAGGAGAACCAATGGAAGACACGACCGCCTCGCCCGAGGGTGCGACGACGCAGGGGGCCGCGGCCCAGGTAGAGCCGCAGAACCCGCTGGAGAAGGTCCTGGCGTTTGTCCCGCGCGCGCTATCGAGCCACGCCCACATCATCTTCCTCGCGGGTCTCGGGGTGTACCTGGTGCTGCTGCCGCTGTTCGGCGTCAGCGTCAGCTCCAAGTCGGAGCTGATCGGCGGCAACTACACGAACGTGACCTCGGATCTCGGTGCCTGCATCGCGGCCGGGCTGACCGTGCACCTGGCCAAACGGGATCGCCACCGCCAGCAGGAGCTCCGCGACGTGCTGGGCGCCCTTCACCGTCGCCACGACGAGCTGCAGTCCGCGATCGGTGACGTGACGGCGGCCGCGCAGCGCGCCGAGAGCGCCGCCGCGAACGCCGGCCGCCGGCTCGACTGAGGGGCCCTAACCTTCCTTATCCGATGCGGCTCGAAGGCATCCAGGTGGGGGACATGGTCGAGATCGACCGTCTCGGCCGGCGCTTCCACGCGCTGGTCACCGGCAGCGCGCCGGGCGGTCTGTCGGTGCAGCCGCTCGACCGCCGGATCACCTACCACTCATGCCGCGCGCACGATGTCATCGCCCACTGGGCCAGACGCGGCCGGCCGCGCGCCACGAGCGAACCGCTCGAGCCCTCGCCGTTGCAGCTCGAGCTCGACACGACGGTGCGGGAATGAGCGCCGACCGCCTCCGGATCGCCCGCGAGTGCTATCTGGCCTACGTCCAGGGGGACCGTCAGATGGTCGAGCAGCACCTGAGCGACGACTTCACCTTCTACAGCCCGGCCGACGCCGGGATCGATCGGGACGAGTACTTCGAGCGCTGCTGGCCGAACGCCGAGCTGATCGCCGCGACGGAGTTCAAGCGCCTGATCTCCGCCGGGGACGAGGTCGTCGTCACCTACGAGACGACGAAGACCGACGGCACGCGCTTTCGCAACACCGAGGTGCTGACCTTCGACGGCGACAAGGTGTGCCGCGCCGAGGTGTACTTCGGGTGGAACCTGGAGTGAACTAGTCTCGTCGCGCGGCGGTCTGGGCGAGCGCCTCGTCGAGGGCGCCCTTGCCGCCTGGCTTGCCGGTGATCGCGAGCTCCGGGGACCAGGTGGGGACGCGGCCGGCGAGGGCCGCGGCGCGCTTGCGCCCCGCGACCTCGATTGGCGCACGCTGACGGAGTTGGGCGAGCAGCCGGGTGCTGTACTGCTGCGGTGATTCCTCGGGCGCGATCGCTGGTTGATCGAACTCGAAGAACACCACCTCCACGTGCGGGCGTGCTCGGGGGAACCGCGGGATCGCGGCCGTGCCGTTGCACGCAACCCCAATGATCGTCGCCTCCGGCACGGCCCGCGCCAGGTAGCCGATGCCGCTACGAGCCCGCAGCGCTCGGCCGAGGGAGCGTGTGCCCTCGGGGTAGATCCCGATGCATGCGCCGTCGCGGAGCTCCTCGATCGCCCGATCGAGTGCTCCGGCGTCGCCGGACCCACGCTCGATCGGAATCTGGCCCATCCCGGTCAGGACCGCGCCCAGCAACTTGTTCTTCCACATCGAGGACTTCGCCAACGCCCTGATTTGCCGCCGGGGCCTCGCCGCGATCCCGGTCGCCACCGTGTCCCAGTAGCTGTCGTGATCGCCGACGACGAGCAGCGGCCCCTCCAGTGGCAGCAGTTCGAGGCCGGTTACTTGCAAGCGGCCCCACCAGACAGCGCCAGGAGTGGAGGCGATCATCACCGCGCGGTAGGCCGGGGTGATCCGCTCGATGCGATCTGACATCGCCGCCAGGCTACTAGTAGCCGCCGACCAAGACGGGGGGGCGAATTTCGGCTGGTGCAGGCTCTTAACATGTAGGTGCATGTCGGTGCCAGATCTCGTCAGCCAGGTCCACCGTTACTCGGTCGAGGAGTACGAGGATCTCGTGGTCAAGGGCGCGTTCGAGGATCAGCGGGTTGAGCTGATCGATGGGCTGATTCTCGACATGAGCCCGAAGTCCGCAGCACACGAGAGCGCGGTCCGCTGGCTGATCGAATGGCTGGCGCGCAACATCGACTGGGGCCGCTACCAGGTTGGCGTCTGCAATTCCATCCGGCTCGACCCATCCGAGCCCGAGCCCGACCTGATGGTGGTTGATCGCGAGACGGCGGCGCGCCACCATCCCACCTCCTCGCCCCTCGTGATCGAGGTGGCTCTCTCCTCCCGGGAGCGGGACCTGACGGTCAAGCCCCGGCTGTATGCCGCGGCGGTGAGCGAGTACTGGGTGCTCGACCTCGAGCGCGGCGAGATGGTCGTCCACTGCGATCCGGGCGAGGACGGCTACCGCAAGATCACCGTCCACGGCCACGGCGCGCTGCTCCGCCCAGTGGCTGTGGAGCTCGAGCCGCTTCCCCTGGGCGCGCTGCTCGACGCGATCGAATAGCCGCCGACCAAAAATTGGGGGGCGAATTTCGGCTGCTGCAGGCTCTTAACATGTAGGTGCATGTCTGTGCCAGATCTCGTCAGCCAGGTCCACCGTTACTCGGTCGACGAGTACGAGGATCTGGTACTCAAGGGCGCGTTCGAGGATCAGCGGGTTGAGCTGATCGATGGGCTGATCCTCGACATGAGCCCCAAGTCACCCGCGCACGAGAACGCGATCGAATGGCTGAACGACTGGCTTGTGCATCGCGTGGACCGCAACCGGTACCGGGTCCGCGTCGCGGCCTCGGTGCGCCTCGCGACCTCCGAGCCCGAGCCGGACCTCGCGGTCGTCGACCGCGATCGCCCCCGCGACCGGCATCCGCTGGCCGCCCACCTCGTGATCGAGGTGGCGCTCTCCTCCCGGGAGCGGGACCTGACGATCAAGCCCCGGCTTTACGCCGCGGCGGTGGTCGAGTATTGGGTGCTCGACCTCGAGCGTCGCGAGATGGTGGTCCATCGCGATCCGCGCGGGGACGGCTACCGGGAGGTCGCCGTCCACGGCCGCGACGCGCTGCTCCGCTCGGTCGCATTGGAGCTCGAGCCGCTTCCGCTCGGCGACCTGCTCGACGCGATCTGATAGCCGCCCCGCCGAGGGGGGCGAATTCCGGCCGCTGCGCCCTCTTAAGCTATGAGTGCATGTCGTTGCTAGACGTCTCCGGCCAGATCCACCGTTACTCCGTCGAGGAGTACGAGGATCTGGTGGTCAAGGGCGCGTTCGAGGATCAGCGGGTTGAGCTGATCGATGGGCTGGTGCTCGACATGAGCCCGAAGTCCGAAGCGCACGAGCAGGCGCTCGCCTGGCTGACCGAATGGCTGGTGGTCCACATCGACCGCCGCCGGCACCAAGTGCGGGTCTGCAGCTCGATCAGGATCGGCCGCTCGCAGCCGGAGCCCGACGTGATGGTGGTCGATCGCCACAAGCCCAAGGGCCATCGCACCACCTCCGCGCCGCTCGTGATCGAGGTGGCGCTCTCCTCCCGGGAGCGGGATCTGACGATCAAGCCCCGGCTGTATGCGGCGGCGGTGAGCGAGTATTGGGTACTCGACCTCGAGCGCGGCGAGATCATGGTCCACCGCGATCCGGGCGAGGACGGCTACCGCCAGGTCACCGTCCACGGCAGCGACGCGCTGCTTCGCCCGGTCGCCTTGGCGCTCGAGCCGCTTCCGCTCAGCGACCTGCTCGACGCGATTCAGTAGAGCCGACCACGGCCGCCAGCGTCCGCCCGCTGACGACCGACTCGGGTTGCTCCGCTGCGATGTCCGACCCCGGCCGCGCTTCCTGATCGCGCCGCTTGATCAGCAGCCACTGGGGCTTGTCGCCTCCGCGGGTGCGCTGCAGTGCGAACCCGCCCCGCAGCTTCTCGCCGTGCAGGACGAACACCGCATGCCCTCTCTCCAGGGCCTCGGGCCAGGCGCCGCGACCGCCCTGTTCGTAGCTTCCGCGGTCCCAAACGATCACGCCGCCACCGCCCGTCGGCCCCTCGAACTCGTTGTGGGACTTCTGGTGATCCTCCACCTCCACCGCCAGCCGTTTGACGCCGGGGTCGAGCGAAGGTCCCTTCGGAACCGCCCACGATCGCATCACGCCGTCGACCTCGAGCCGGAAGTCCCAGTGGTGGGCCGTAGCTTGGTGCTCCTGGACGACGAACGCTCCTGCGCTCATGCCTCGGATCGCGAATTGCTCATGGCCCTCGGGCTTGACGCGCTGGACGTCCATGGTGCCCCCGTCCGCCACGGAGTCCAACAGGTCATGAATAGCTCCCGAAGGGCCCTCGGCGTGGAGCCGCAGCGCCCCGTCGTCGTCCTCCCGAACCCAGCCCATCACACCGAGTGCTTTGGCCCGGGCGGCGATCTCGTCCCGGCGCCCGGCCCCCGGCTCGCCTCCCCGCGATACAGCGCGGATCGCATCGGTCGAACGTTTCCGCGTCATCCCAAGAGACAGTGTGCCTGGCTGCTCGTCGACATGTGCCCGCGTTGGACCAAGCGTCCGCCCGAACCTTCCAGATGCTGTATACTGTAATACGTCATGCAGCACAGAACACAGCTCTACCTCGACGAAGACCAGTACCGATGGCTAAAACAGCGAGCCGGCCGGAAGGGAAGCATCGCCGGCGTCGTGCGGGGCCTGATCGACGGGGCGCGCCTGCTAAGGCCGGACCTCGCCGAAGACCCCTTCATCCAATTCCTCGCCGCGGAGCCCCCGGCTGATCCCGGAACGTCCTCGACGACGGTGACGACTCTCGATCGCGACATTTACGGTTGAGCGACATCTTTGTCGACACGGGGGCGTTCGTCGCGCTCCGCAACCGCCGCGAGCGCGAACACGAGCTGGCGCGGGTGACGCTTACCCGACTCGCTGCGGAGCGGACGCGGCTGTTCACCTCCAATTACGTGTTCGCCGAGACCTACACGGCGCTCCTGATCAGGGTAGGCAGGAGTGAGGCGGTTGAGTGGGGGCGTCGGTTCCGGGCAAGCGAGGCGATCGAGCTGATCCGGGTCGACGAGGAGCTGGAGGACGAAGCGTGGTCGATCCTTGAGTCCCACGCCGATAAGGCCTGGAGCTATGTCGATGCGACGTCGTTTGCGCTGATCGAGCGTGAGCGTGCGGCGTCGGCATTCGCGTTCGATCACCACTTCGCGCAGCGCGGCCTGACGGTAGTGCCACGCACCTGACCTCGGTGCGGGGCGGGTCCTACCCCGCGGGCGTGGGCCCGTGGTCGGCAAGCGCAGCTGCGAGGAATCGGAGCGTGAAGTCCTCGGCGAGCTTGCGCGAATCGCAGAACGTGATCGGCACGGCCGGGTAGCGCACGCGCAAGCGCCGGCGCGCGTTGCCCGCGGTAAACCCCGCCGGCGTGCGAGCGGACATCGACGCGATCGTTGAGCCATGGCTGTGAGCAGTGGCCTCGGTCCAGATGGTCGCGGGGTTCTGCACACGTCGATGCTGCCCAACGGTTAGGCAGCCCCTCGCCGACGCTTCAGTAATTCCCGGAGATGCGATCCCAGGCACGCATCAGCTTCTCGTGCCGGCGGTCAGATCTCGATTCGGCCGGGTCGTCGCGCATCACCGCCGGGTTGGCCGAAGGCTTCGGCAGGCGCTCACATGCGGAGCGATCGAGCTTCAGCACCACGCCCTGCTCGAAGATGCGATCGACGTCGTCGGCGTCCGCGAACCGGTGCTCCTCGCCGAACAGATGCTCGCCGATCACGATCCCGTCGAAAACGTCCTCATCCTCGGCCGCGAGCACGTGCGCGACCTTCCCGATCCGCTCACCCTCCGCGCTGTACACCGGCGTCCCGCCGGCGAGGACCTCGTAGGAGATGGGCTCGCCCAGATCCACGGCGCCAGCATCGCACATCCCGCCGAGCCAATGCCTAGCGTCCTCGAAAAGCTCGTGACTGATCCCAGCTATTCCTCTCGAGTTGTGCAGCCTCCACTCGGCAGCAGGTGACGGCCTGGACGGGCGTCGCCTGCTGGCGAGTACCGCGACAAGGTGCGCTCGGGATCGTGGAGCGGTTATCGCGCCGCAATTGGTCTCGCCAAAGCGGCGAGCGGACCGGATGGGCCGCCCGCACCCGAGGAGCTTTGGAAGGATTCGTGGACTCGAGCGTCAGGAGGAGATGTGATCACGCACAGCATCGAGATCGACCGTCGCCCCGAAGAGGTGTTCGCCTATCTCGACGACTTCGAGCGCCACCACGAATGGCAGAGCCAGATCGTGAGCAGCAAGGTCGAGACCGAGGGGCCGGTGGGCGTTGGAACTCGGATCCGGGAGATCCGCAAGATTGGCGGCCGCGAGCAGGACACAAGCTTCGAGGTCACCGAGCACGACCGACCGCGCACGAGCGCATTCCGGGGATTCGCGGGTCCGGTCAGGCCGGTCGGCACCGTCACCGTCGAGCCGCTCGATGACGGCTCGCGATCCCGCGTGTCGATCGACTTCGATCTGGAGGGGCACGGGTTCGGCAAGCTCATCGTCCCGTTTGCCCGGATGCAGGCTCGCAGGACGATCGCCGAGAGCCAGGAGCAGCTGAAGGCCAGGCTCGAGGCGGGCGCGTAGCTGCGCGTCGCGGGTGGGTCGGCCGGTTCCCGGAGACGACCGAACGCCGCGTCTAAGCTCGTATAAAATTGACTTTAGACGAGCTTAGACGCAGCTGTTGAACCCCGAAGCCAACCCATATACCCCGGGGGCCGGCGCGAGTCCGCCCGCGCTCGTCGGCCGGGACCAGGAGATCGAGGCGTTTCGGGTCGCACTGACTCGCCTCTCGCGGCGGATCCATGCTCGGAGCGTTTTGCTTGACGGCTTTCGCGGAGTGGGCAAGACGGTGCTTCTGCGCGAGTTCAATCACCTCGCCCGCGAGCAGGGTTGGGTCACCTCAGGCGTGGTCGAATGTGACCAGCACGACGAGCTCCATCGCGTGATCGCAAAGCTCTGTCACCGCGCGCTCCGTGAGGTCAGCAAGCGACGTCTCGCTGGCGACCGGCTTAAGCGGGCCCTCGGCGTCCTGCGAGCATTCACCCTGACGTTCGACGATGACGCGCGCTGGCATCTGCAGCTGGACGCGGCGGCCGTCAAGGGCGTGGCGGACTCCGGCGATCCGGAGATCGACATCGTCGAGCTGATGATCGAGCTAGGTGCTGCAGCGAGCGAGAAGGGGCGCGGGGTCGTCGTGCTGCTGGACGAGATGCAGTTTTTGAGCGCCCCCGATCTGAACCTGCTCGCGAAGGCGATGCATCAGGTCAGCCAAGAGGTGCATCCGATTCTGATGGCGGCAGCCGGTTTGCCGCAGCTGCCTCTGATGCTCAAGGAGAACAAGCTGTACGTCGAGCGCCTGTTCACGTTTCGCACGATTGACAGCCTCCCCCAGTCCGCGGCAGCGAGGGCACTCACGGTGCCGGCGAGCCGAGTTGGAGTCAAATATGACAGGCAAGCGCTCTCGTCCGTCCTCGAGGAGGCGCAGGGCTACCCATATTTCCTCCAGCAGTGGGGGGAGACGGTTTGGAACGAGGCAGACGGCAGCCCGATCTCCGTCGATGACGTGCACGCTGCCCACGATCTGGTGACCGAGGAGCTCGACCGGCGGTTCTTCCGCGATCGCTACAACACTGCGAGCGAGGCCGAGCGCATCTATATGGCGGCAATGGCCGACATCGGCCCGGGTCCCCACAGCTCGACTGAGATTGCGCAGCGCATGGGCAAGACCACTCGGCAGCTCTCGGTGCGCCGCGAAGCGCTGCTCCGCAAAGGCCTGATCTACAGCCCGCTCGACACCCAGCTCGACTTCACCGTTCCTCACTTCGACCGGTTCATGCGCCGGATCCATCCATTCGACGCCAACGAGCGCCCCCTGCGAGGTCGGCGCAGCCGATCGGTCTAAGCCCGTATAAATCTGACTTTAGACGGGCTTAGACAGGCGTCACCCGAGCAGCGCCGCGCGCAACGCCCGTTCCTCCTTTGCCAACAGCCCGGCGATGCTGGCGCCGTTCCGGTGCAGCAGGATCCGCCGCTTGACCTCGGCGGTGGCCGACGCTGGCGCGCTCGCCACCTCGTTAAGCGCCTCGCGGCCATCGCTGATCCTCGACACAACTCCGAGCGCCAGCGCCTCCTCAGCGTCGATGACCCGTCCCGTCAGACACAGGTCGCGAGCGATCGCAGGCGGCAGGCCCCAGGCCGCGGCGGCGTAGCTCGGCGGGATGTGACGACCGAGCTCGGGAAACCCGAACCGCGCGCCCGGCGCCGCGACCCGCAGGTCGCACAGAAGAGCCAAGGCGAAGCCGCCGGCGATCGCGGGCCCGTTGACGAGCGCGACCGTCGGCTTCGGACACTCCGCCACCGCGTCGAAGCACCGGACGCTCGATTCCACGAGCCGCCGCTTGTTGCTCTCATCGCCGCCGAATTGCGTGATGTCCATCCCGGCGCAGAACGCGCTGCCGGCTCCGGTCAACCCGATCGTCGCGACGTCCGGATCGGCCGCCAAGGTCTCGAAGGTCTCGGCCAGCGCGACCCGTAGCTCGACCGAGAGCGCGTTGCGCTTCTCGGGACGATTGAGGGTCACGAGCGCAGCCGCGTCCGACCGGTCGACCAGCACCAGCTCAGTGCTCATCGCCTGATTCTGATCGAGGCCGCCTCGCACGTCTACGTACACTGCTCGGACATGCCCAATTTCACGGTCAAGAACCTCAAGGAAGTAGATGACTCCGCCGCCGATCGGGGGCCGGACATGGAGGCAAGGTTCGGCCGTAAGCACCTTGACAGCCAACATCTGGGCGTCAGCTACTTCCGGTACGGCCCTGGCTTCAAGACGTCGCACGGACACCGCCACCGGGAGCAGGAGGAAGCGTACGTGGTGGTCGGCGGCTCGGGGCGAGCCCGGCTGGACGATCAGATCGTGGAGCTCGGTCGGTGGGATGTGATCCGGGTGGCGCCCGAGGTTGTACGCGCGTTCGAGGGCGGCCCGGAGGGCCTCGAGCTGGTCGCGATCGGATCAGACCGCCCCGAGGGCGGCGACGGCGAGCTGGTCCAGGGCTTCTGGACCGACTGAGACGAGGCTGTCAGTGAGCGACGCCTCGGCTGGCAACCGCCGCGCTGCAACTATCAAATCTCCATGCTCCGCTCACCCGAGCTCGCCGCTCGCTTTATCTGGATTCGCAAACAAAGCCAGATACGGGCATAGATCAGTCAGTCATCGCCCGTGAGGCTGCTGAGCGGATAATGCCGGCGCAGAAAGTCCGCGAACGGAGGGACTGTGAAGTCGACCAACCCGCGCCGGGGGCTGTAGACGAGGTCTTTCCTGAGCAGGCTCTCGCGCAGCACCGAGGTGCTCGCCCGTCCCCTGTAGCCGGCCCGGTCAGCCACGTCTGCGGTGCGCACCGGACCATCGCCCAGATCCGCCACGAGATCGGCGCTCGTGTTCCGATTCTGGCCGAGACGGACCTTATGAATCGCTTGCTCTCCGGCACTCATCCGTTCGAGTACGCGGTGGCGCAGGAGCTCGAGATTCGCCCCCATCATGGAGGGGATTGAGGCGTAACCCTCGCCTGGCCATGAAAGTCCGGAGCTCATCTCCCACGACGGCGACATCGTGTCGCCTGCAAACCCACTGCCGAGCACGAGATCCTAATTTTTCCCGAAGCTTTGGATCATCGAGCAACCGCCCCATCGAGTTCGCCAAGGCCGGTGCGTCGCCGATCGGGACGGTGATGCCACGCGCCTGGTCTCCAGAACCAAGCATGTCTCGGACGCCAGATGCCGCCGTGGCCACAATCGGCAGCTGGCATGCCATGGCCTCGGCAAGCGCCACCGGCTGACCCTCGCAGTGACGTCCGGCGAAGACGTAGACGTCGGCCGCCTTCAAATACGGTTTTAGCTCGGACCGGCGAGTGAAATAGCGATCCTGCCAGTGGATTCCCCTTAGTTCAGGGGAAGTCAGTAATTGGCGAAGCTCATGCGCGTCCGCACCTGAACCGACGAGCAGCAACCTGAGGTCGTGGTGGGGCCGATCGCGGCAGACGTCCTTCCAAGCCGACAGAAGCAGATCGAGTCCTTTGTCGTGGATTTCGATCCGACCGTGATACACGACCACACCTGCGTCGAGAGGAATGTCCAGCTTTGCCCGCGCCGACCGGCGATCGCCGGACCGCCAGCCGTCGACGTCCACCGGATTGGCGATGTGCGCAAGCTTGTTCGACGGCAACCGGTACTGGATCTTTACGCGCTCGATCTCGCTGTGGGCAGGAATGATCAAGCCGGCACAAGCTCCAAGAGCCCGACGCCGCATCGGGCTTTCAAACCGGCTGAGCTGAAACCCACCCTGAAAATTGCCGAAGATCGGAATGCCGAGGCATCGCGCCACCAGCGTCGCGGTGTCAAACCGTGGCGATTCATAGTCTTGGCAGATCACGGCCGAGCAACGCGCTTCTCGAATGGTGACCGCCAGGCTTCTGAAATCGGCAGCAAGGTATGACCCGAGATGCCACCGGAACGCTGCGGCGACATGTACCCAGCTCGCGCGAGTTTCAGCCTCGGGGAGAGCGTATCGACGGCCAACCAAGCGATCGCGCCGCGCCGTCGGAAAGATGCGAAAGATGGTTCCACATGGCTCCCTCACGCATCGAAGCGGCGATGCCACGTGGCTCGAGTGCGCAAAAATGACGCTCCGTATTCCTACGCGCTTCAGCGCAGTCGCGAACCCGAACGCAAAGCCGAGATCGTGCTGCTGGATGGCGAGATCGAGCGTAAGCCCAACCGTGTCGAGCCAATCGTCGACCGAATCGTTTCCTCCTAAGATCAGCGCGATTCGTGGCAGATCATCGCTTCCTGAGCGATTCATACGCCTGTCGCAGCAATCGGTGGGCGCGGGGCGATGCCTGCCGCAGCAGTCCTTCGGCGAGATGGTGCCATGGGATCGCCTCTGCTCCCCATCCATAGCGCCAGCTCACACCGAGATGACGAAGGGCGAGACGACGGTTTCCCGCGGCCGCGTATGCGCACGAAAGCTCGAAGTGGTTCAGGGCGAGCTTGCGCGAGATGACTGTCTCATAGGTCGCTCCCAGCTCCGGTGCGATGGAGTGAAGGAAGTCGATTTGAGCATGGAACTCCTTTCTTCGATCCCATGTCCCGCTTTCGAAGTCATAAGCGAATCCTGACCACCAACCACGTTGGTGGATTCTGTGTACAGCCATGGATTCCGGCAGGTATCCGATGAGTCCGTGCCGAGCGTGGCGGACCTGCAGGGCTGAGTCCCAGTACACCGAGCGCTCGATCAGGGCCGGGTCGATGTCTGCGATACGGCGGTACATCACCGAAGGGGTCGAGATGAACGTCCCTCCGAGCAGATCCACCAGGGTTGAGAAGGGCTTGGGCGTGGGAACACAGAACGGGTGGGGCGTCTGTCTCGCATCCTCATAAACGACCGTTGTTTGGTGGAAGCAGAGAGCGCAATCGGGGTGCTTGTCAAGAAATGAGACCTGCTTGGCGAGCTTGTGCGGCGAGGTCCAATAGTCATCGCCGTCCAGCATGATCACGTAATCGCCGCCGGCACTTTCGAACAATTGTCGGAGCAGCGTGCGGCCGTCGTTCCCGGCGTTCGTCTCGGACAGGAGCAGCTGAATTCGGCCTGGCCATCGATCTCGATACTCAAGGACGATGTCGCGGGTCCGGTCCGTGGAGCAGTCCTCGCCGATCAGGATGTCGTAGTCGAAATCGACGTGTTGCTCGAGGACACTGTCGATCGCCCGGGCTATGTATGGCGCGTGGTTGTAGGTCTGGATCCCCACGAGGACTCGCGCCTTGGAGCGCAGCATTGGCTCCGAGCTGGTTCGACCCACGGGTCCGAGAAACTACCAGCGTATGGATGCAATCCGCGCGGGCGTTACGACAACGCGGCTGGCGTTGAGACATCATCGATGTCGCGGGGGTGCCGGCTCCCGGCAGGTCAAGCATCTGACCATGGCCCGCTGAGCCCGAACTCGGTAAGTTCGTCAGCCGGCACAGCGTTCTCACAAAGTGAATTGGAGGCAGAGGATGAAGCGATCGGCGTTTGCGATGGTCCTGGTGCCGGGGTTGCTCTGGGTTAGCCAGCCTGCGCTCGCATCGGGACCGAACCCGGCCATATCCGGCAAGTACCGAACCAAGGTCGCCACCAATGCGCTTAACGGCGCTCTGAAGGGCACCTGGACTCTCAATTTCAAAGGCGGCGTTCTCATTGCCTCAAAGGGCGGAAAGCGTCAAGGCCAGGACGAGTACTCGGTTAATGGCAATCGGGTCGCGTTCAGACCGAGCGGAGCGTGCCCAGGCAAAGGGACTTACCACTACACCGTTAGCGCGCAGCGACTGAGTCTCACCCGGATCAAAGACTCGTGTGTGGTACGGCGGACGATTCTCTCCCACCGGCTCATGAAGCTCAGCTGAACCTGAGAGAGCGGCGGAGTGTCATGGCGGGGATCGAAGAGAACCGCAAGCTATGGAACGAGGCCTATGATTGGCCCGAGGGCGGCGACGAGTGGTCGGAATGGTGCGGGGGCAGCGCACGCCAGTGGTTTGGTGTCTTGCTTCCTCGGATTCGCGCATTCGTGCCGACGGGCACGATTCTCGAGATCGCGCCAGGGTTCGGACGTTGGACCCAATTCCTGAAGGACCTGTGCGATCACCTCGTGGTCGTTGACCTCGCTGACCGATGCATCGAGCACTGCAAGGCGCGCTTTGCGACGGCACAGAACATCGAGTACTACACGAACGATGGACGCTCACTGGAGATGATCGAGGACGGATCGATCGACTTCGTCTTCAGCTTCGACTCGCTCGTGCACGCTGAAAATGATGTGATCGAGAGCTACGTGCATCAACTCAGCTGGAAGTTGAAGCCTGATGGTGTCGGCTTCGTCCATCATTCGAACGCCTACGGATCCCGTTGGCGTATGGCCCTCTCTCGCCGGCTCCCCCACAGGTGGCGCGCCCCGCTCGTCACAATTGGCATAGCTGGGGACTTACACGCCGGGCGATCGGAAACCGGTTCGGCCGCTCGATTCGCTTCGCTGTGCGAGGAGTCGGGACTCAGCTGCGTCTCTCAAGAGAAATTCACGGACGGGCGAGGGCCGTACATGATCGACTGCCTCTCGGTCTTCACCCCGCGGGGCTCTCGGTGGGACCGCCCACCGATTACGATCCGCAATCCCCTGTTCAGGTACACCGCGACACGGTTAGCGAGGGTATATCCCGATCCGTCACGTCCTCATCGATGAGGCACAGCTACGAAGGCAGCACGTCGTAACAGGTGAAATCAACGGACCAATCGTTCCGCAGCTGCGTTTCCCACGTCACGGCCGTCCCACCGAAAGCCTTGCCCTGCGAGCGAGCTCGCGGAGCAGCTCACCAGTTCCTAGCAGTCCCGCCTGTGGCTTGTTCAGTACGGGAGGGGGCGGATGCCTGACGACCTCGGCTGGTGGGCTGTGGAAAGAGCGGTCGCGACCAGTGGCAACAATCGCCTTACGTGGGCTTGACGGATACCGGATGATCTCGATCTTTCTGAAGTGAGGAGTGAGAAGCCTGACGAGGTGCTCCACGTGGGGAGCGACCAGATGCTGATGGCGTTTGTGTGTCGTGGGCTCGTCCCAGGTCCAGGTAAAGCCCGTTAGGGCGATCGTGCCGCCCCAGGGCTCGGCAGGTGCTTCATACGGGATCGTTTGACCGCGAATCTCCTCGAGGTCCAAGACGGGTATGAAGAACCCTCCGTCGCCGGCCGTCCATTGCACGACGTTGTCGATCAATTGCTCGACTTCCCAGATCGATCCAAGGTACTGATACGCGCCCCACGTGCAGGAGACCAGACGCCACACTCCATGCCAGTCGGCACAATCGTCGAGGAAGCTCCGCTCGTCGATGAACATCGCGTCAGGATTCGCCGCCCGTGCGCGTGCAACCATCGCCGGCGCAAGGTCGATGCCCGCTCTTTCGAACCCGGGAAAGCGGCCGAGGAAGTAGCCGGTGCCACAGCCGACGTCGAGCCACGGGCTGTGGTCTCTCAGCAGCTGGCGCAGGACCGATACCTCGAAGTCGGCGTCAGGCTTTGGACGGTCAGCTAGTAGAAAGCGACCGTCGTAAGAGGCGGCATATCCCTCGTCATAGAGGTCAACGACTTGTGCGCGATCCATCCCTCGCCATCGCTCCTATCGACCGATTCCGCTTCTGGAGTGTAGATCTGCGCGCATGATCAACGGCCGAGGAGCCCCGTGCGCCGCATTGGGTTGTCCAAGGCCCCTTAGACTCAAGCCGCGATGCAAGACGGAACAACAGTGTTCTCGTCCGCGCCCGAGCTGCTGTCTGCCCGAGATTTCTTGGCTGCATCGGCGGACGACTTGCGCATCACGCCTCACGCTGCCTGGCCTTTGTTCATCAGGGGGCTACAGGCTCAGTATCGGCAGAGTTATCTTCGCGGGCTCTGGGTCGTGTTGCCCGGCTTCGCTGTCGCCGCGGTCTGGGTCTACCTCGAACACGCTGGCCTTCTGGTCCGCAACCACACAAAGATTCCCTACACGGTCTACGTTCTCGGTGGGACGGTTCTCTGGCAGCTGTTTGCCGACGCTCTCAACGCGCCCCTCCAAAAGCTCACCACGTCCCGGATGTCGCTTACCAAATCTCGGCTTCCGCACGAGACATACGTCGTTTCGGGGATTCTCGAGGCGTCCTTCAACTTTGTCGTTCGGCTGGTGCCATTTCTCATCGTGTTGGTCGCGTCTGGAACCGCGCTGCGCTGGACGCTCGTGCTGGTACCACTCGGCGGCATTTGTCTACTGCTCCTGGGCGTCGCGATCGGTATGGCATTGGCACCGGCGGGGCTGCTCTACCAGGATGTCGGCAAGGTTCTTCTATTCGTCGCACAATTTTGGTTCTTTCTCACGCCGGTGGTCTATGCCCCTCCCGCACATGGTGTCGCTACGCTGCTCATTCGTCTCAATCCAGTCACTCCGCTTCTTGTGACTACACGAGACTGGGCCGTCGGCAGGTCGGTCGGGCTGTCGGCCGCAATGGGCGAGGTAGTGATCGGGAGTGCCATCCTGCTGGTCCTGGCGTGGCTCATGTATCGGCTCGCGCGGCCGCACGTCGTCGCCCGTCTCTAGTGCAGAACCGCGTGAGTGTTACCAACGAGCCTCCCGTACTGGAGGTATCTCACCTCTCAAAACGGTTCTGCAGGGACCTACGCCGGTCGCTGTACTACGCGGTCGCGGACATCGCCGGAGAGCTGATTGCACGAACCGGGTCTGAGTCGAGCATGACTCTCCGCCCGGGTGAGTTCGCTGCGCTCGACGACGTTTCGTTCGAGCTCCGTCCGGGTGAGTCTTTGGCAATCGTGGGCAAGAACGGTGCCGGCAAGACCACTCTCCTCAAGCTCATCTACGGGCTGATAAAGCCCGACGCCGGCGAGGTGAGAGCGCGAGGACGAGTAGGTGCGTTGATCGAGCTCGGGACAGGATTCAACGACGTCCTCACAGGCCGCGAAAACATCTCGATCAACGCAACGCTCCTGGGCTATTCGGGCCCCGCGCTATCGAGGCTTAGGAAAACCATCATCGACTTCGCTGAGCTCGAGGATGTCATCGATACACCCGTCCGCTACTACAGCTCCGGCATGCGGGCGAGATTGGCATTCGCGATCGCCGCACATCTCGAGCCCGACGTCCTACTCGTGGATGAGGTCTTGGCCGTGGGTGACATGGCGTTTCAGCGCAAATGCGCACTTCATATCCGGCAATTCCTAGCTCAAGGCGGCGCGCTGATCTTCGTTTCACACAGCCCGTTTCAGGCTCAGGCTCTGTGCCAGCGAGCAATTCTCCTGGAGGGGGGAAAGTGCATCTTCGCCGGCTCCGCGATAGAGACGATTGCGCGTTACTTTGCCCGGTCGCAAGAAGCCGGAGTGCCGGACGACTTCAGCTCGGCGCTCGCTGCCCAACGGCAGCCGGTGTCAATAGATGCTGTCAGGGCTGAGTCGGACCAGGGCGCGACGATTCGTCCGGAGGGCTCGTTGGGCTTGGTCGTCCGCTACTCAAGCGACATAGCTGCTGAGGTGATTTGGGGATTTACGATCTGGACCGGGGACCACTGGGTGTGTGTCACCGGGGGGACCAGTCCAGAACCCGAGCCGTTGCTCCGCGGGAGCGGCGAACTGTCCTGCTGGGTTCCGAGGCTTCCGCTTCTGGCCGGGACATACACCATCCGCGTGATGATTCTCGACGCCTACACGCTGCAGCCCCTTGCCCTCCGGGGGTGGGAGGACGCCCCGGTCCCCCTCCTAGTCGAGGGACGCCCGTCCCTGGTTGCGAATATCGGCAGCGAGGTCAACCAACTAGTGAGCTTGGATGTCGATTGGGCTCACTCGCGGAGTCAAGCATTACCTACAAATCCCGCATCCTGAACTTGCCCCACGCCTTCGTCGCGGCGATCCGGGCAGACGTCTGGTGGGAGCACAAGCTGGCGCTGATTCTTGGCTCAGGATATGCGACCGCCTTCTACCTTCGGGTGTCGTTGTGGCATCTCCTGCCGACGTATTTACTGACACTGCTGGCTCTGGCAATCGCAGCGACATACACCTCCCTGATCAATGATCTGAGCGACCTGACTATCGACCGCGCCGTCGGTAAACGGACCGGCCTAGCCGGAAGGTCGCGTGGGCTTGCGGTTGCCGCGGTTGCTGCGGCCTGCTGCGCCGGCGCAGCAGTGGGATTTGTCGGCTGGCGGCACGACGGGGGCGCAGCGGCTTGCTATGCGGGCGTCTGGCTCGCGTTTTCCCTGTACTCGATCCCGCCGTTCCGGCTGAAGCTACGGGGGTTCGCGGGAGTGATGGCCGATGCTGTGGGGGCGGGCCTGTTCCCGCATCTGATCATTGCGTTCGCCGTGTTCCACGCGGCCGGGAAATCCGTACAGGTCTTGTGGATGCTCCTCCTCGGCGCGTGGGCCCTGGCCCACGGCGTGAAGTCCGCGATCATCCACCAGCTTGACGACGTCGAAGCTGACACGAAACTTGACCTCCGAACATTCGCGCGTCTTCACCCTGAACTGAGCCGGCGCCTCGGTGCGTTCGTCGTCTTTCCCATCGAAGTGACGGCCTTCCTTGCTGTCCTGCTTTGGGCCCGAAACTGGCTCGCACTCGCTCTACTGCCCGCCTACGCGCTACTCGAGTTCTTCCGTGCTGATCGGCGCCGTTTAAACATACGAGTAATTTCCCCGGCCCCGCAGAGAGTGATTGCGATGCACGGGTATTACGTCGTCGTATATCCGGTCGCATTCGTCCTTGCAGCGACGGCGCGCCACCACCGAGACGTGCTCGTGCTAGTTGTACACACGGTCGTCTTTCCCCGGGCAATCGCGAGCACAGTCGCCGACGGGTGCCGCGCCGTGCATCGACTCGTGACAGCGGCTTCCCCGGGTGGCTGGCGGCACCAGGCCCCACACGGCCCGGAATAGGCTTCGTACCGCCGGGCCGCGTGGTCAGCCGCTGTTACCGCATCAGACGCTCAATCGTCCGCAGAAGTGCTGGCGCGGCGAGCGCAATGTCGTTGCGCTCTCGGACTCTCTGCGCCAGCTTCTCACCCAGCAACCGGCGTTCGGCGGGAGCCATGAGCAATTCGACGACACGGTCGGCCATCGCATCCAGATCCAGATAGGGGACCACGAGTCGCTCTCGCGGCTCGAGGAACTCGGTCATTCCGCCGGCGTCGAAGCAGACGAGTGGTGTGCCGAGGGCTGCAGCCTCAAGGCACGACAAGGGAAATGGGTCCGACCGACTTGGGAGCACAAACACGTCCATGAGCCTCATCAGAGGACGCGGGTCCTGCACTCCGCCTACGAAGCGGACCCGGCCGCCGAGGCCGAGGTGAGCAACGTCATGGGCGATCGCCCGCTCCCAGAAATGGTCGTTCGGCGCACCTACCCAGACCAGGACGGCGTCGGAACCCCCGTCCTGGCGGGAGAGGATCCGCTGTGCGAGTTGCACGAACAGATCTGCGCCCTTTCTCCATTCGACGGCACCCACGCAGCCGACGATCGGAGTTCCCGCCGGGACTCCAAGCGTTTCTCGCGCGGCCACAAGTTCCGCCCGTGTCGGCTCATTCGTTAGCGGCACGAATCCTCTGTGGACCTCGATGCTGTGTTCGCCGATGTTGTAACGCGACCGCAGCTCGGCCGCGACTTGAGCGGACACCGCCACGTACCGGGCCGTTCGGCTGAGCAGCTGCATCAGGCTTTCGCGGTCTGCGCGCTCTATGACGTCGAGTTGGAGCCCAAGTTCGTGCACGTGCGTGATGACGGGTGTCTCTGCCGGCACCAGTTCCAGCGCCCAGCCAGATGCGCTCGTATTGAGGTACGCGAGGTCACACGCCGAAAACGACCTTCGCCGGTTCATGTGCGGCATGAAGCTTCGCTCGACGCGTCGCACACCGCGCCGGAGCCTCGCGACCGGCCCCCGAGGGACATCTGGGTCCGCTCGGATGAGGGATCTGGCTCCATCGGGATCCGGCACATATAGGTGCGTACTCGATGCAGTCGCGACCAGATCATCGAGCAAGTCGCCATCTTGCGCCACGACCACGTGCGCCTCGTGATCGGTGTGATCACGGAGCCAGCGAAGGAATTGCAAAAGCAAGACTGGAGCGCCGGTGCGTGAGGCCTCGTGACAGCCGAAGAGGATTTTCTTAGGAATGGCGCCGAAGCCTAGCCACCGGATTTGTCCTGGGCACGTGGTCTCCAGCGGTGAACTTCTCGGCCCGCCCGCCGGCTCTAGGGAGAAAGCTGAGCATCGGTGCCCAGCTTGGAAGGCTTCTACGGAGCACTTCGGGGTTCCGCGATGCATCCTCGACGTAGCGAATGACCCGTTCTGAACCGAATAGTTGCCTCAGCCAGGGGACTCGGCTGAAGAAGAGCCCGCCGGTGTGTGTCATCACGAAGCGGAAGATGCTCTTCTTGCTCCACGCGGCGATCAACCGCCGCCTGCATACGTCGTAGTCCGTCCCGCGGCTACCCGAGGAGAGGTGCGTGAGGGGAAAGTCGATGACGTACGCGGAGCCTCCCGAGGACAGGGCGTGCAGGCAGACGTCGGTGCCGTAAAGATGGAAGCCCGTCAGTTCCGGCGTGCAGCGCGCGCGGGCTCGGCCGTTGAACACGAGGAAGTTCTCATCGAGGCTGACGACTGGCGACGGTAGGGCCCCGTGAGATGGCCCGCCGGAGGGGTCCGTGAGTCGCCGCACGTGCCGTCCACTGCGCGTAACACCGGCCGTGCCGGCGACGACCCAATATCGGTCGATGGCGTCAAGCTGATCGAGCGTGCGGAGGAGATCTTCGGCGCCGGCTCCTTGATCAAGCCTTACGTCCTGATGGCAGAGGATGGGGTACCGGACATCGGCCTGCGCACTTATCCGGTTGACGACGGCGTATGGGTCGTCCGCACTATCGGCTAGGCAAACGAAGCCATCCGGCTGAAACCCGGCAGCGATGAACGAGGCATTCATCTGCTCGTACTGAGCGCCGTCGGTCATGAACGTGTACACCGAGAAAGTTCCAGTCGGGCTGGGTCTGAGTGACCGGTGCTTCGTCCGGTGGCGACGCGGCATCGTCAGCGGGAAGATCACATTCCACAGGGTCCACTCAAGGACCCGAGCAACCGACGCAAGCCTCAACGCCGAGCGCATCGCTCCAAGACGGTCGATCGTCCGCCAGACCGGGCGTGCGATTGCGTTCTCTACGCGCGAATCTGAGCGGAGCGAGGGCACCGCCAACTCGAGGACAAGGAGATCATGCGCCAAGGGATAAGCGCGGTATGAGGAGAGCTCGCCTAGGAACCGTATGAGTGCTCTGGCGATCAGAGTGCGATCCCGAAAGACGATGACGCCGCGGCCGCGCATCGCTTGGGTGCAGAACCGCGCTGCCGAGATTGCCGCAGTACTTGAACCCTCCGCATCGATCACGCAAAGGTCTGAGCTGAACTGCGTCGGGTCGAGGCGCTGAAGCGGCTCTGCCACCACCTCCACCCGACTCCGGTCTTCCGCCGGTGAGGACGGCCCCGCGTCGATGTGAACAACCCTTCGGCACATAGGATTTGTCCGGAGCGATTCAATGTCGCCCTCGGAATCCGGACCGACGTACAAGCACGTGAAGTCGCCTCGCCCGCCGAGCGCGCGATGTAGGACATACAGCGACCGCGCATCACCGCGCTCTGTGGTGCTGGCGTCGTCCAGTTCGGCGGTCTCCACCGGCGCAGTAGCGTATCGCTGTGGTATTGCACGGTGACCCTGACCCATGAGCGCCTGGAGCGGCGGACAGCTTAGTGTGGGCGTTGCGATGGCCACCCACAACGGCGAGCGGTACCTGAGCGGGCAGCTCGACAGCCTCGCGAAGCAGATCCGGATCCCGGATGAGCTGATCGTGTGCGACGACTGCTCCGAGGACAGCACAGCCGAGCTGGTTGAGCGGTTCGCGCAAACGTCTGCGTTCCCGGTGCGTCTCCTCCGCTCAGACTCGCGGCTTGGATATGCGCAGGCATTTCTGGAAGCAGCTCGGGCGACCGGCAGTGACCTCGTGGCGTTCTGCGACCAGGACGATCTGTGGAAGCCCGAGAAGCTGGAGCGCTGCGTGGCCGAGTTCGAGCGTCACCCCGGTCTGACGATGCTCGTGCACTCCGCGGCGCTGTTTGGGGAAACGCGTGCCAGGGGACTCCGCCATCCCGCCTATCGACGAAAGCGAATACTAGGCCCAGATCGCTCGCCAATCATGCCTCGGATGCCCGGGTTCGCGATGCTGGCATCTCGTAGGACCGTTGATCCGTGGGAGATCATCGTGCGACCCTCCGAGTTCGCTTTCGGCTGGGATCACGACGACTGGACGGCAACCATCGCCAGTGCGGTCGGCGACGTGGCGTTTCTGCCGGATCAGCTGGTTCTGTACCGCCAACACGAGGGAAACGTGTGGGGGGCGCCCGGGTCGGGCGTGGCGAGTCGGCTACGAGTCTCCATGCGCTACCACGGCGAGGAAGAAGAGTGGTTTCGCGAAGCAGCCATGTGGGCGCGCGATCACGTCCGGCTTCTGGACGACCTGAGTGCGCGGGCGCAGGATCTGCGGGGAGTCACACGCGATGGCCCTGCGATTAAGGCGAAGGCGTGGGCGAGACTAGCGGCGGCGAACGAGCTGCGAGCCGATCTGTACGCCGCTGGGACGAGTGTCACGTCGATGCCGTGGAACCTGATGAGGAGTGCCGCCGTGGGGAATTACGGACCACGAGCGAGGGGAGGGCTTGGGATCGCATCCTTCGGCCGGGATGTCGCGTATGCCCTGGGCGTACTAAATCTGCTCTCCACGCGGCGGAGCCACAGCTAGATCACGTAACCAGGCGCCGAGCGGAGCGCGCTATCCGCCGACTCGCGGCCCCGAGCGCCGTGCGCATCAACGGCTCGTAGCGAGCGTCTCGCTTGAGCCACAGGCCGAGCGTCGTTGCTCCGTTGACCATGGACTGGCGCGGAAGGTTGAACGGCTCATCCCACGAGCCTCTGCCGGCTGCTGAGCACGCGGCGCGAAAGCCGGCCGCCTGACATGCGGCCATCGTTTCGCGTGTGGCCTCTCCGAAGGGATATGCAAAGAGCTCAACCGGACGGTCGAGCATGTCCTCGAGGGTCTCCCGGCAGGCTCGCATGTCGCGAGCGGCGTCGATGTATTCCAACTGGCTGAGGTCCTCGTGATGCGAGGAGTGACCGCCGATCTCTATGCCGGCCGCAGCTAGCGAGCGAAGCTCTCGCGAGTTGATGATTCGAGCCCACGGAGCATCGGGATGCCTCTGGTCGAGCCATCCCGACACGACGAAGGCAGTCGCCGGCGCCTGAAGCGACCCGAGCAGAGGAGCCAGGACCGTCAAGTTGTCGAGGAACCCGTCGTCGAAGGTGAGGGCGGCCAGCCCGTCGGCCGCATCCTCGCGTACCCGACGTTCCAGTTCGCCGAAGGTCACCAGTCGGTACTGCCATCGCCGGAGCCAGCCGATGTGACGCACCAAGTCCGAAGGGCGCACGAACAGCAGGCGGCGGTCCTGTTTCGGTGACACGTCACTGACGCCGTGGTAGGCGAGAATCAATGGCGGGCGCGGCTTCATCGGCATGCGGCAAACCTAGCCGAGCCTTACGATCGTTGATCGTGTCAGGCCCAGGCTCGAAGCGTGAATCGATCTCGGCGGTGGTGCTTTCCCACAACCGAGTTGAATCCATCCGGCAAGTGCTCGAGCGACTCGCGCAACTTCCCGTCGATGAGGTGATCGTGGCGGACAACGCCTCCACCGACGGCACCGTGGAGCTCGTCGCTGGCTGGGGCGGGAACGTCTCGTTGCTCGCGATCAACGAGAACGTCGGGGTGGCCGGGAGGAATCGCGCAGTCGAGCGAGCCCGCGGCGAGCTGATCTTGATGCTCGATGACGACTCGTATCCGCTTCCCGGAGCCGTCGAGGTTCTGGCGGGCGCTCTGTCGCGCGACCCTCAACTGGGAATCGCCGGTGGCCGCGTCATCGAAATCGATTCGGCTGGAAACCAGAATGGGGATGGCACGGGCCCTGGAACCTTCGACTGGTTTCTTCGTAGCCGTGGATCCGACCAAGCGCCCGATGGTGGAAATCCCGCTTCCTTCTTCGCGCAGTGTGGCTGCCTCATCCGGCGCGAGGCCTTTCTCGAAGTTGGCGGCTGTTTCGAGCCGTTCTTCTTCTACGGGGAGGAACTCGATTTGACGGCGCGGATGGCCGCCGCGGGGTGGCAGGTCCGCTACTACGCGGGGGCTGCGTTCGCTCATCTCCGCGAGTTGCGCACAGGGCGCACGAGCCCCGCAATTCGTCGCATGCTCCGCCACCGGATCCGAAATCAGATCTGGTACTTCTGGCTGCGGTTTCCATTCTCGATGGCCGTGCGGAGGATTCCTGCCTACCTCGCCTTTGACCTGATCGAGTGCGTATACCGCGGGGAGCTCAATTGCTTCGTGGATGGCGTAGCAAACGCTTGGACTCAGCGGGAGTTGATCCAAGGCCTGCGGCATCCCCTGCCGCGCGAGGCGATCCGGCGTGCGGAGCGCGATCGCGGCCGGAGGCATGTGCTCATGCTTGCTGCTTTCGCCCGACGGCGCTTGCCCCGGAGGCTCGCCAGCCGCTGAGTTCGCTCAGGAAGCGCGCCGAGGTGGGATGGGCCCGAACCGTCCGCGCGAGATGTGCCGTGTGATGCGCATCGGCAGCGGATCCCTGCCTGTCCACGCCCGCCACTCGAGTTCGGGCCCTGAGTCCCGATCGAGGGCTAGCACCCGCCGCAACCGATGAGGCGAAGTGCTCAGCGTGTTGACTCGACCGTTTGCCACGAATGCAAGGTCGTAGGAAGCTGCGACGGCATCATGGGCGGCTTGGCTGTAGCCGCCGTAGGGATACGCAAAGGACCCGACCGGCTGATCGAGCAGACCCTCAAGGTCGGCGCGGCTGCCTGCGACCTCATTCTGGATTTCTTGGCCGCTTAGCACGGAGAGGTCGCGATGAGTTCGGCCGTGGGCGCCGAACTCGATCCCCTTTCGAGCCCACGAGGCGATTTCGCTTGCGCTCATCGTGCGTCCAAGGCTCGTGTTGTCACCCGGATCCCAGTCATTGAAATCGCCTATCCGTTCCGTAACAACGAAGACCGCTGCTGGGAATCCGCATCGGTCGAGAGTGGGCAGCGCATAGTCGCCCAGATTTGCATAGCAGTCATCAAAGGTGATCAGGATCGGCCGGCGCGGGAGCCTGGCGTGGCCCATACGCCAGGCGTGCCACCGTGACGGAGTGATCGCGCTATAGCCTCGCCGGCGAAGCCAGCGGATCTGTCGCTCGAAGCGATCGGGCGCCACGGTGAGATCCGCCACGGTTCCGGGAACTGGTGGACCCACGCGGTGGTACAGGAGGATCGGTAGCCAACGTCCGAACTCGCCCGCCAGGCGATCGGTCGACCCCGCGTGTTGAATTGCGGCGTGCTCGTAGACCAACTGACGCTGAATGTCGAGCAGGCGTAATCCGAGGCTTCGTGCTCTTGGCCTGGTGGCTTCGCGCTCGCTGACTCTGACAAGCGGGCCCAGCACGTGTTCTACGCCTTTGGGTAAACGCCGCGCGACGCCGCGAGCGATGGCCTTCCTTAACGACGGCGGTTCGCCCGGGCCAAGACTAGATTTGCCGCGATATCCGGGATGCTTGCGGCAGATCATCAGGTCTGCCTCCGCCTCGGCGGCGCGATCGCGCATGAGCGCGTGCGATGTCTTCTCGAATACTTCGTATGCGCGGGCGTCCGCCCTGTATGCCAGCCGGATTCCCGCCTCGCAGACTCTCAGGCCGAGTTCGAAGTCCTCACGCGGAAAAGGAATCTGCTCGTCGAACCCTCCGAGATCCTCAATCACGGCAGCCGGGAAGCTCGTGTTGGCGTTGAGGAAGCCAACCCGGTCCGGCCAGAGTGCGCCTTCGGCGAGCACCTGGGAGTGGTAATTCTCGTACCAACAGCGCGTTGCATGCGCCGCGAGCGTTCGGGGGCTGCACTCCGACAGGTCAATGCGTCCGTGGACCACGCCTCCCGGTTGCGCTTCGTGTGCGGCCGCGTGTTCTGCCAGAAGCAGCGCGTCACAAATCAGGTCGTCGTCCAGGAACAGGAGCAGATCTCCTGCCGCGGCGGCGATCCCTCTGTTGCGGGCCGATGCGGGGCCGCTGCCCTCTTGCCTGAGGACTGTGAGCGAACAGGGAGCGTCGATCGACCGGGCCCATTCAGCCGTCCCGTCGACCGACCCGTCGTCGACCAAGATGATCTCGAACGCGGTGCTGGGATGCGTCTGGGCGAGCACGGACGGAACAGTTCTGGCGAGGAGCCGCTGTCGATCACGGGTCGCGATAATGATCGAGAGCAGCGAGCTGGACCGTTGTCGATGCACAATTGCAGGTGCGGAGAGACGGCTCTCTTCTAATGCCATCCGATACCAGGCAGCGGGGTCCCATGGTCAAGCGGCTGCGAAGGCTTCTGTCTCCGATTCCCTGGCGACTGGTCCGAAAGGGCCGGCTCACTCACAGAACCCACGATCGATACCTCCTGGAAGAAGTGATCTTTCCGGCCCTCCGGTCGCGATCCGACATGCAGGAGATCCTGTTCATCGGCTGCGAAAGCTATACCGCCGATTATCCCCGCCGGTTCGCCGATCGCGACTTCATGACTATGGATGTCGACCCAGCGAAGGCCAAGTACGGCGCCGCCAAGCACCTGACAGACAACTTCGCGAACGTCGCGGCCCATTTCGATCCGCAGTCGCTGGACGCGGTGATCTGCAACGGGGTGATCGGCTGGGGCCTCGACCGTCCGGACGAGATTCACCAGGCGATGCGTGGGAGCTTCATGTGTCTCCGACCCGGGGGAATGCTGGTCCTCGGATGGAACGATATGGAGCCGTGGCGTCCGCCTCCTCTAGAGGAGATTGAAGGCCTCAAGCGCTTTTCCCCTCTGACCCTGGCGCCGTTTCCGACTCCGGTTTATCCGACACTGGGCATTGCGATGCATGTTTTCAACTTCTACGTCCGTCCGGACGCCGATGGGTGAAGCTGTCCGCCGAGCCGTTGATGTCACGGTAATCGTTCCCACCCTGGGACGCTGTGAGCTGCTTCGCTCGTGTTTGTGTTCGCTGTCCGACTGCGCTCCGCTCGCTGGCGAGATTGTCGTAGTCGACGGAAGCGAGAGCGTGCACGTCGCTGAGCTTGTCGATGAGTTTTCTGCGTTTGGCGCTCGCCGAGTGAAAGACGACCGAGGCGGCGCAGCCAAGGCTGCCAACGCCGGGCTCCGAGAGGCGACCTACGACACGGTGCTGTTCACCCACGACGACTGCATCGTGGCGCCCGACTGGGTAGGGACGGGGGCCCGGTTGATGCGCGACTATCCCGGCGGGCTCATCACAGGCAGCGTGTACCCGAATGGGGACCCAAGATCCGTTCCCGGCCTTGCGATGAGTTCGGTTTCTCACGACTACACCGGCACGCGGGCGCGGGTGTTGGTCGCGCACAACATGGTGTGCCCGCGCCAGGCTGTCGTGGATTTCGGGGGCTTCGATGAGCGAATGAGGCCAGTTGCCGAGGACGACGACTTGGCTTTCCGCTGGTTAAGAGCCGGGCGAACACTGCGCTACGCCCCGGAACTGCGGGTGTGGCACACCGCCTGGAGGACTGTGCCGGAGCTTCAGGAGGTTTATCGCGTCTACGCGGAAGGCGATGGATTGGTGTATGCAAAGCACTTGCTGGACGGCGACCTCGCGATGGCCAGGTACATCCTCACCGACATCTTCGAGGCCATCGTGGCTGAAATCGGCGCGTTGATCCGCCGCAAACGGCGACCCTGGGATCATCGACTGGCGAGGCTTCCCGCACTGTTCCAAGGGCTTTGGCGAGGCTTGCGGACGTTTGGGCCCGCGAGCCGTCGAGAGGGACGGTGACAAAACGACCGCTCGTGATGGAGTGCGTACTCGGCACCGGCGAGCCAGGCGGGGCCGAGCTCTCTTTCCTCACGCACATGGAGCATCGCCCGGCTGGGATACTTCCGCGGGTCGTCTTGATGGGCGATGGGCCGGTCGCCTCCGCTTTGTCGCGCATCGGAATCGACGTGGACGTGGAGCCGTTGCGCTCCTCGCGGGCGATTGACGCAGCAGATTTCTCTCGGCGCTTAGCCCGCCGGCTCCGAGCACAGCGACCTGATGTCCTGTTCGCGGTCGGCAACCGGGCGGCCCTGGCGTCGATTCCGGTCGCCCGCTGGAGACGTATCCCGTCCGTGTGGCAAAAGGTCGACCTCGTCTTGCCCCGCTCGCGAGCGGCGGTCATCGGATCGCTCGCGCGCCGCGTGATCGCGGTCAGCGAAGCTGCGGGCAGGACCGTACCCCGTGGTCGGCTGCGGATATCCCGTCCGCCAGTCCGGCTCGATGAGGCATTTCGTGTGTCGCCTGCGCGCCCCGAGGCCGTGCTGACGTGTGTTGGTCGGATAGAGCCAACAAAAGGCCAGGACCATCTCATCTCGGCCGCGGCGAGGATGAAGGAACTCTTTCCGGGCTTGAGGGTGCAGTTGGCCGGGGCGGAGCCGCATTACGCGGCGGGGTATCGAGCGAGCCTGTCCACGCTTGCTCGTCGGTTGGGAGTGAGTCTCGAGCTCCACGGGCATGTCGACGACGTCGAGCGGCTACTTACCTGCACCACGGTGTACGTCCAACCGAGCTTCCGCGATTCAGACGGTCGCGGTGGCGAGGGGTTGCCGATGGCGCTCGTAGAGGCAAGCTGGGCAGGGCTACCGGTGGTGGCCACCGACGTTGGCGGGGCTCGGGAAGCGGTCCAACATGGCGTGACCGGTGTGCTCGTTCCTGCCTGCAGTCCTGCAGCCCTGGCCACCGCTATCGCGGAGTACTTGATTGATCCCGACCGCGCGTCGGCCGCGGGTAACGCGGGGGCCGACTTCGCACGCCACCGGTTCCGACCAGAGCTCGTGAGCGCCGAGCTCTTTGACCTTGTGGCCCAAACCGCCGGGCGCTAACGGCTCGGGCCGGCGTCATGAGTCCGCGTCAGATGGGCGGCGGTAGAAGCTGTACACATGCCGCAGGTCAGTGAATGTCGGATAGACGGGCTGCGAAAAGGGCGGCAGGACGAACGGACTGAAGAGACGGAACGCCTCCAGGTCGTCAAGCGGAGGGGGTCGCCACGGAGCGACGTCATCCCAGCCAACGATGAAGATCCCGTTGACCCGTAGCGATCGAAAGCAAGCCGCTGCCGCCCCGTCGATGTCCGCAGCTTCGTTGAGACCCCAACCGAATACCCCATTGCATATGACCGCGTCGAGGCTCTTCGAGGGAACGTGCGACTCGACGTTGAGCAGTGAATCAGTGATGTGCCGCCGCGCTCCGTACTGCTCTTTGGACGGATCAATGTCAAGGGTTATGAAGTCTCGGTCGTCAAATAGATCGGGGTAGTGCTCGGTGTACGCATCGCAGCCCACAAAGAGAATCGTGCGCACGTCAGGACGAGATCTCAGTTCAGGGAAGATGACCTCCTCGAGGATGTACCGATCATGTGGACGAGGGATCAGCCCCAAGCGTCGTCTCGCCGGGCGAGTCCTGGCGCCGAGCCAGCGCCGCAGCCGCTTCCGCGGTCTGTTCTCGCTTATGGGCGGTCGCCCTGGGTTCATCTTCATGAATTGCCTGCTGGAATGAAGCACAACAGCAGGCCCTGACGACTCCCCGTGTCCGCTCCAGCCCCGATGGCGCCCCGATCTGAGTGAAGACGCTCCCTCTGTATCTCGACGCGGCGCGACACATGCGGCCCGGCCAGCTCGCCGGCAGAAGCCGGAGGTTCCTTTCGCCCAGGCTGCTCGCAGCCGGGCTGCCGGTGCGCACGACGACCCGGTTCCGGTCTGACGCGGCCGGGCTCGGCGCGGATCCAGCGCCACAATCTGGTCCGACCCCTGACCCCGCCGATACCGGCGTCTTCGACGCGTTTGGCCACTCGCGCCAGGCGCGGAGCGACCGTCTGTGGGAGTCCGGGTCGGAGGGGCTTCTGTTCGCCTTTCACCTGAATGGTTTCGCGCAGTTGGCGACGTATGCGGCGGGACCGCACAGCCGGGCGAAGGACGAGTTCTGGGCCGAAGCCGTCGAGAGCTGGCTGCGTACAGAGTTCCGGCCGAAGTTGCCCGCGTGGCATCCCTATCCGACCTCGCTGCGCCTCGTCTCGTGGTGCTCGGCCCTAGGCGCGCTCGGCGGCTGGCCGGAGTCGCTGCGGACGCGAGTGGCAGGAGAGATCTCCCGCCAGGCCCGGTACCTGCGCCGCACCGTCGAATACGACATCGGCGGCAACCACGTACTCAAGAATGCGACGGCGCTCGTGTTCGCCGGCGTGACCGTACCCGAGACGGGCGTGCTCGAGCCTGGTCTCCGGCTACTTCAGCGCGAGCTCGCACGACAGATCCTTCCGGACGGTGCGCACGAGGAGCTGAGCACGTCCTACCACCGCGAGGTGAGCCACGACCTGGGTCAGCTTCGGACCCTGCTTGACCGTGTCGGCGGGCTGCTTCCGAGTTGGCTGGAGCAGGTGGATGAGCGCGCCGAGGGCTGGCTGACCGCGCTCGCCGGGCCAAAGGGGGACGTGCCGATGCTCGGCGACGCCTGGGGCGGACCGCCGATCGACAGCACCGCGTCCGGCCGGGATGAGGAGCCGACCGTCCTCCTACCGAGCGGTCATGTCGTCTTGCGGAGCGAACGGGACCAGGTCGTGTTCGACTGCGGTCCGCTCTGTCCGGACCACCTTCCGCCTCACGCCCACGCCGACGCGCTCGGCTTCGTGCTCTGGGCAGATGATGAGCCGGTGATCGTCGACCGCGGGGCGTTTGCTTACGCAGGCCCGGACCGAGATCGCTTCCGTGCCACTTCGGCCCACAGCACGGTTGAGGTCGACGGCGAGGACCAGTGCGTTTTCTGGGGCGACTTCCGGGCTGCGTATCTGCCCCGCGTAGAGCCACCTCGTCTGCGTCGCGAGGGTGAGCTGATCATCGTCGAGAGCAGTCACGATGGCTACGGCCGGCTTCCCGATCCCGTCGTCGCGCACCGAGCTCTCGTGTGGGTTCCGGGTCAGGGCGTGATCGTTGTCGATCGCCTGGAATGCCGTCGACGCCATGATGCTCACACCCGTTTGCAGCTAGCACCCGGGGCCCGCCTCGTGGACGGTCGCGTCGGCTCGCTTAGCATCGCCCCGCTCGTCGGTAGCGCGGAAATCGAGGAGATCGGCCACTCGCCGTTCCTTGGCCGACGGGTCTCGGCCACCGCGCTCGTGTCGCGGCTTGGGGTGAGCGGAGGAGAGGCATTCGGCTGGAGCATTCTCCGGGCGGGAGCGAGCGTGCGACTCGGATCCGACCGGGCACTCGAGCTGCGACTCGGTAGCGACATCTCCCATGTTCGGCTCAGGCCGCTGGGCTGAAGTCGCGGAGAATCGCTACGACCCTCTCCGCCGCTTTGCCGTCCCAGAGCGGCGGCACGCTACCGGGCTCGATCCCCTCAGAGAGGAGGTCTGGTATCTCCCGTATGCGACGAGGCTCCAGCCCGAGCAGGCGATTCGTCCCCATCTCGACCGTGACCGGACGCTCTGTATTGTCGCGCAGTGTGAAACAGGGCACGCCCAGAAACGTGGTCTCCTCCTGGATCCCTCCGGAATCTGTCAGGACCGCCGAGGCGTCACCGATCAGGCTCAAGAACTCGAGGTAACCCACCGGATCCATCAGCCTGACTTCTCCATTTCGCCCGGCGTCGCGGTCAAGCGCGGCCCGAGTGCGTGGATGCATCGGGAACACAACCGGGAGCTTGCGCGAGATCTCGTTCA
Source organism: uncultured Actinomycetes bacterium (assembly GCA_963822725.1). Taxonomy (GTDB): domain Bacteria; phylum Actinomycetota; class Thermoleophilia; order Solirubrobacterales; family Solirubrobacteraceae; genus Palsa-465. The sequence goes on along the minus strand of CAWGIR010000002.1, from coordinate 140,432 downwards.
GCTCCGACATCGCCTGCCCGAGTAGGTCCCCGTCCACGAGCGCCGGCCGGTGGAGCGTCACCACTAGGTACCGTCCTCGTTCGACTCCTAGGCGCTCCGCCATATGTGTCTCATCGATCGACTGACGCAGTCGCACGAGGGTGTCAATCATCGTGTTGCCGACGTAATGAATCGAGCGCTCATCAGCTCCCTCCCGCAGGAGATGATCGACCGCTTCCGGTGAGTGCACGAACAACAAGCTTGAAACGGTGTCGGTCACAACCCGGTTGAGTTCCTCGGGCATCGTGCGATCAAAGCTCCTCAACCCAGCCTCTACATGCCCCACCGCGATTCCCAGCTTGACGGCTGTGAGCGCCGCCGCCATGGTCGAGTTGACGTCACCCGGGACGAGCAGGATGTCAGGTGCGAGTTGGATCAGGGCGGGTTCGAGGCGTTCCATCACGCGCGCGGCCTGCTGGGCGTGTGTACCCGATCCAACGTCAAGAAAATGGTCGGGTTCCGGCACCTCAAGCTGATCGAGGAAGACGCGCGACATCAGGTCGTCGTAGTGCTGACCGGTGTGAACGACCGTGTGCTGAAACAGGGTTGGAAAGCGCGCCAACTCGTGCGAGATCGCCGCGATCTTCATGAAGTTCGGGCGGGTGCCGACGATCGAGACGATTCTGAGGCGGCGTGGCAATGCTCAGGCCAACGGCTCGAGGACCCGCTCACGGATCTGAAACGTTGCCCGCATCACGGCTGCGAGGTCGGAAAAAGGACGAGGCTCGATGCCCGTCCGGCACGCGCCAAGGAACGCTGCCGATCTCAGCAGCGTGGCCCTTGTCGCGCTTCGCCTTTCGTGTGCGGGTCGATCCGCCGCGGTGGAGCGTGAGCTGGCGAAAGTCCTCGAGCACGCCCCCGCCGAGCTCGCCCATGAGCTCGACCCTCTCCTTGGCGAGCGAGGGGTCGCCCAGCGCCGCATACACGATCGAGGCGGTTGATCCATCCGCCAGCTGGAGGACTACGGTGACGTTGTCCTCACGCGGCTCCGAGCTGCCGCTTGCCGCCGCGGCGGCGACTGCGATCGGGGCCGCGCCCGCGAGAAACGAGACGAAATCGACGAAGTGGCACACCTCTCCGACGATCCGGCCACCCCCGATCTCCGGGATCGTGGGTCCAGTGTGTCGCCGGCAGCCTGCCCGCGTTGACGCGATAGGTGATCACCATCGGCCCGTGCCCCGCGAGCCCGTCTCGGAGACGCGATCGCCAAGGGAGCGTAGCGGCGGTTGAACCCCACCATCAGCACCCCTTCGGTGGCGCTTACGGCCGCCTCGACCCGGCCCAGCTCGGCGTCGTTCGAGCGCCAGGGGCTTCTCGACGAATACGTGCTTGCCGGCCTGAAGCGCACGTGCCACATAATCGGCATGCGTGTCGTGTCGAGTTGCGATGACGACTGCATCGATTCGCTCATCGCTCAGCAGTTCGTCCACGTCGGTCGTGGCCAATGTCGCGCCGATCCTGGTCGCGGCTGATTTCGCTGAGGCTCCGGTCGCGTTCGCGATCGCGACGATCTCCGCGCCGCGCTGAAGGTGGGGGATCAGCGTAGAGCGGGCGAACTGTCCGGCTCCGATCACGCCGATCCGGGGCCGACCGGATGAGGTCGGCCGCCGTCGGCTCGGCGACTGGGGCTCTCCCGCTTCCGTGCCGCGTCGTTGCCCCAGTGGAATAACTAAGCAAGATCCCAACGGACGGCTCGCGGATCGTTCAGCAGCTCGTACGCCTGGGGTCCCCTCTCCAGCTCGAAGGTATGCGTCGTCAACCTGGAGGGCCGGAGCTTTCCCGCTGGCCATCAGCCGCAGCGCCTCGGCCAGATTGCGACCTTCGGTCCACCGTACGTAGCCCGGCGGGTAGTCGATGCCGCGCTCCTCGTAAGTCGGGTCGTAGCGGCCAGGACCGTACGAGCGCGAGACGACCAGCCGCAGCTCCTTGGAGAACAGCGGTGCCCTGGGTGAGGAGATCGCGACATCGCCGACGATGCATACGACCGCCCGCTCCCTGGCCACGGCCGTGGCGGTCGCGACCGGCTCGCTCGAGTTGCTCGCCGCGGTCACGAGCACGCCATCAGCCCCGCGGCGCTCGGTGAGGCGCCGTAGTTCCGCATCCAGCTCGCCCTGGTCGGAGGTGGCGAAAAACCCCGCCGCCCGCGCCAGATCGACCCTGGTTGGGGCCGGGTCAAGCCCGAGCGCTACACATCCCGCCGCGGCCGCGAGCTCGAGCGTCAGCTGGCCCACCAGCCCCAACCCGATGACCGCCACCACGTCGCCGAGTCCGACCTCAGCGAGCCTGACTCCGTGCAGGGCAATGGAGGCGACCGTGGCGTAGGCCGCATCCTCGGCGGTGACTCCGTCGGGCACGCGGGCGCACAGGTTTCGTGGGACGGAGACGATCTCGGCGTGGGTCGCATGCCCGGCCCCAGCGCACGCCACAAGCTCGCCGGGGGCGGCCGGAGCCCCTTCGCACGCCCTGAGCACCGTCCCGGAGAGGCTGTATCCGAGCGTATTTGGCTCGCTCAGCCGACCGCGGACCTTGGCGTAGGTCGTCGCCAGCCCTTCCGCCTTCGCATTCTCGATCATCTTCGCCACGAGGTCGGGCCGCGCGCGCGCCTTGCCGAGGAGCGACTGATTGCCTAGCGCCATGACCGCACGCTCTGTACCGGCGCTGATCAGGGAGAAGCGGGTTGCGACGAGTAGCGATGTCATATCCGCGCTCGGGGGTGGCACCTCCTCGACGGTGAGCTCGCCCGTAGAGACGTTCTGAAGAAGCTGGCGCATGGCGGGAAGGTCTACACGAGGCTCTCTCGGCGACCCGCGATCCAGTAATCGAACCAGACCGAGAGATTGAGAATGTTCCAGAGCTGAAAGGAACGGTCGCTCCGTCCGCTGCGATGCTGTTCGAGTAGGTCGGAGACCCCTTCGCGATTCAAGTATCCAAGGTCGTTCAGCGACGATTCCTGGAGCTGATGCTCGAGCTGGCTTCCGAGCGGACCGCGGAACCATTGCGAGACGGGTGTCCCGAAGCCCTGCTTTGGTCGCCAAACCAGGTCCTCGGGCAGCAGACGAGCTCACCGCTCGCTTCAGCACGTGCTTGCCGACTCGGTCGCGGATCTTTTCGCCTCGCGGCATTGCCATCGCGAGCTCAACGAGCTCATGGTCGAGGAACGGGACGCGGGCCTCCACGGCGTTCGCCATCGTCAGCTTGTCGATGCGCATCAGCAGGAGCTCGGGCAGGCGCAGGCGCAGATCCTGGTAGATGATGTGGTCAAGCTCGTCCCTAGCCCCCGCCGACACGGCATCTCGGTAGATGCTCGCAACGACCTCCCGGGGTTGCTCACCGTCGAGCTTTCGCCACAGCTCAGGCGTGGCGACGCGTCCAAGCGCCTGCTCATAGAACGCCACCGCTCCACCCCACCAGAGATGGCCGTCGGCCTGAGTGCCCCGACGCAGAGCCTCGCGATGGATTTCGTAGCTCGGGTTGGATCCCAGCGCCCGGTCTCCGAGTGCTCCGATGAGCGAACGCAGAGGGCCGGGGAGCGCACGAAACCGCCGCCAGTACCGCCGTGCAATCCGCTCGGCGGTCACGTAGGTCGGATAGCCCGCAAAGAGCTCGTCCGCCCCTTCGCCCACGTGAACGACCGTCACGCCGTTGTCTTTTGCCAGCTTCGCCACGAAATACACCGGCACGCAGACTGGGTCGGCGATCGGCTCGTCCTGATGATGGACCAGCGACGGGAGGAACTGCCACATGTCCTCCTCGTCGATCCTGACCTCGTGGTGGTTCGTCCCGAACTGCGAAGCGATTCGTCGGGCCCAGCCGAAACTCATTGAACTGCTCCGTCCCGTGGAAGCCGATGCTGAACGTGTTGACAGGGTGGTCGACGAGCTTGGCACATCAACGCAACATTGGTCGAGGAATCGACGCCACCCGAGAGAAAGACGCCGACCGGAACGTCGCTCATCATCCGCCGCTGGACCGAGCGTCTCGAGTCGGAGCTCGAGCGCTTCCTCCCAGTCCGTTGCTTCGCCTTGGAAGTCAACCCGGTTTGCGATCGGATCCCAGTATCGATGAGGATCCGCGGGTCCACCGCGATCCACGAGCATCATCGTTGCCGGCGCGAGTTTCCGGATGCCGGCCATCAATGTCCGCGGCGGGGGGACGGCGACGAACGTCAGGTAGTTGGCGAGCGCGGTCTCGTCGATCTCGTTTCGCTCCAGCAGCGGCAGCAGCGCCTTGATCTCGGATGCGCACGCGAACCGACGCCCGTCGTCAAGCCAGTAGAGCGGTTTGATGCCCAGCCTGTCGCGAGCGACGAACATGGTCTCGCGGTTGTCGTCCCAGATCGCAAACGCGAACATTCCGGTGAGGCGCTTGACCATCTCCGGCCCCGAGTCCTCCCACAGATGCACGAGCACCTCGGTGTCACATTTGGAGCGGAAACGGTGGCCCTTGCGCTCGAGCTCTGCCCGCAGCTGCCGATGGTTGTAGATCTCCCCGTTGAAGGTGACCTGCACGGAACCGTCCTCGTTCGCCATCGGCGCGCGGCCGGCGGGGGTAAGGTCGACTATCGCGAGCCTGCGGTGTCCCAGCACCGCGTGGCCGCCGGGCGACCTCCACAGGCCCGAGTCGTCGGGACCGCGGTGGACCATGCTGTCGCGCATTCGCTCGACAAGGCTCTCGTCCAATGAAGAGCCGTCGCGGGCGTAGACCCCTACGATGCCGCACATCTGGGGTAAGAGTACCCGTGGCCCCCGAAACCACGGAAACTCAATCTAAGCCGGGATCTTTGAACTTCTGGGAGGGGACGTCACTACTAGCCTTCCGCATTGCAGATGTCAAGGTTCGACTACTTCGCTACGGGCCCACGCATGGCATATCGCGTTCCGCTAGGCCTCGAGTCGCGGGGGCTATTGAACAGCCTTCACGTAGACGCATGGCTGCCGCCGGGTCGGGCGGCCCAACTAGCTGTCCGAGCGGTAGGGGGCCGAGTCAAGGGTCGGATCATCAGCGAAATCTGCCGCCAGAAGATCCACGCTCATCCGCAGCTCTTCGTGCTTGCTCGAGCTCGTCACAGGCTCCTGCTGGCCGGCCGGGACACCACGCCGATTGACAAGTTACTGATCAAACAATTCGGCACAATCGCGCGTCAGTGCAAGTCACCAGCGGTCTTCGGGATGCAATCTTCATCGCTTGAGCTGTTTGCAGATCGCGAGAGTCGGGTGATGGAGCAGTTCTCGCCGCCGCTCAAACTCGAACGCTCCATTGCCGAACAGGAGGCGCGCCGATTCAAGGGCTGGGCTCGTTCAGGGGTTTGGCGTCCGGCACCGTGGGATGACCGAATGATTCAGGAATGGGACGAAGCCGACCTCATCTGGGTGCCATCGAGACACTTGATCTGCATGTGCGAGCGTCTAGGAGCCGACAGAACCAAGTTCCGCGTCGTGCGCTTCCCAATGACGTTCGTCGGCGATCGGACTGTGCAGCGGCCGCTTCAGCCGGGAAATCTACGCGTCGTGTTTGCCGGAACTCTCATGCTCGCGAAGGGTGTGCAATACATCTACGAGGCCCTGCGAGGCTGGAATCGCTCTCGGATCGATATGCACTTCTTCGGTCCTAGTCAGCTGACTGCACACGGGATTGCGCAGCTGGCGAAAGTCGGAACGGTGCATGGCGCCGTACCCCGCGATGTCCTAATGAACGAGTTCGTTCGTAGTGATGTGCTTTTGTTCCCGTCACTTTCCGAGGGGAGCGCACTCGTCACCGCAGAGGCCGCTGGAGTAGGGCTTCCGGTGATTGCAACCGAACAATCGGGACCCCCTGATAGTGCAATCCTGATTGACGCCCGGAGCTCAGAGGCCATCAGACGGTCCCTGGAGTTGCTCCTAGAACATCCCGAAACGTTCGAAGAGGCCTCTCATGCTGGTATTGCAGAGGCTCGACGTCAGACGATCGACGCTTTCGACGAAAGCCTCGCGAACGTCGCCCGCGAGGCCCTCAGGAATGGGTCTGCGCGGTCGCCGGGCTTATCTGACTGATCCAGCCACCCTCCGCCTTCGCGACTGGATGATGGATTCATAGTTCGCGGCGATCTTGACTATGGACGATCCATAACGCGCCCTCTCGGAGACGATCGCACGATTCCGCTCGCGCGCGGTTTGTAGAAGGTCGTCGTCCGTCAACGCTCTCATCAGCGCCGCAGCGACGGCGGACCGGTGAGCGGGATCGACCACTAGGCCGTTGCTGCCGTCGGTCACCCACTCACGCACCGATTCCACGTCCCCCACGACGGGAAGCGCGCCGCAGGCCATTGCCTCGAGGAGCGTGTTCGGCGTACCGTCGTGCGTACTCAGGGACACAGAGACCCTGGCAGCCCGAAACAGCTCTGCCATCTCATGGTGTTGGAGCAGCGGCAATAGATGCACGCGGCCGCGCAAACCATGGCGATCGACGAGAGCATTCATGTGTGGGTCGCCCGCCTTGCCGGGACAGGCGACATGAACATCGGGCAGCTGACCTAAGATTGCCGGCAGAGCCTCGGAGTAGAAGTCGGTACTCACGTACTCGCGCGTCCCCCGCGGGTCAATGATGAGTCGCGCCGTGTCCGGAATGCCCAGCCGGGCAAAGAAGTGGCTGGGCCCAGGGCCGAAGACTGAATCGTCAACGCCACCATTGCCCGGCAGTACCCACACAGGTCGATCGTCTGGGTATCCCCAGGTTCGAGCGAGCCGTTCATCGCGGTGACAGTCGCAGTGAAGCGCCTCGCATCGTTGAAGTGCTAGGCGGGTCGCCACCCCCATCCAACGATTCCGCGAGGCGCACATCGTGAAGTCAAGGCCCCATACCGAAATGACGAGCGGAGGACCCGTCAGCCAGGCGGCGGCCATGCCCTCAAACGGGATGCGCATTGCGTGAATCAAGTCCGGCTTGTACCCGTTGACCAGTTGCTGGAGGCGGCGTCGCCGGAGTCGGACGATCGGCGGGCCGATCAACGACCGCATCGCGAATGCTCGCTTCGGTGTAGCGACCCGCTTGAGTTGAGGAGCAGGGTTCCGCGCAAGCACGAGGGGTACGACGACGACCTCCGCGCCGGGAAGCACGTCTGGCGAAACCGGGTAAGAGGAGATCGCCTGCACATCATCGCCACGTGCGATGAAGCCGCGAATCCACTGGCGGGCCGTCGGGCTTCGAAGATCAGCAAGAAAGGTGAGTCTCACGTGAACTCCACTGGCCCTCGCGCGCGGCGCTGACCAGGAAGGTCCAAACAGGGACAGATCGGCGGCACAGCGGGCTCGGCAGATTACCGAATCGCCTTGGTACGCTGCCAACAGTGAGCACAGGTGCGCAGATTGCCGGGGATAAAGACGAGATCCGCGAGTTCTGGGAGGACGTTCCCTGTGGCTCGAAGCACGCAAGCGCTGCTGAAGGTTCACCCGAGTTCTTCGCACAAGTAGAGCGCACTCGCTACGAACTCGAGCCCTTCATTCATGCGTTCGCGGACTTTCAGAGCTCGCGAGGAAAACGGCTCCTAGAGATCGGCGTCGGACTGGGTACCGACTTCATGCAGGCTGTGCGTGCAGGTGCGATAGCAACGGGCGTTGACCTGACCCAGCACTCGATCGACCTTGTGAATCGGCGTCTTGAGCTTGAAGGCCTGCATGCGGAACTCCTGAGGGCAGATGCGGAACGGCTCCCATTTCCCGATGGCTCATTCGATCGGGTGTATTCCTGGGGCGTCCTGATGGTGACGCCCGATACCCCCAAGGCAGTCCGCGAGGCGATGCGCGTGCTTCGACCTGGCGGCGAGCTCTGCGCCATGATTTATTCGCGACAGTCCTGGGTGGCTTACGGTCTCTGGATTAGGTACGCGTTGCTCGCAGGCCGGCCCTGGCGACGCATTGATGACGTGATCGCTAACCACATGGAGAGTCGGGGAATGAAGGCGTACAGCACGTCCGAGCTGCGGTCACTCTTCCACGAGCTGACTGACATCCGGATCGATAAAGTCGCCACGCCCTACGACCGGCGCGTCGCGGGACCGCTTGTCCGCCTGTTTGGAAATCATCTCGGCTGGTTCACGGTCATTCGCGGGCGCAAGGCCGAGGCATGAGCGCTTCGCAGCTACACCCGATCGCTAGTTGGCCTTGCTCATCCGGTTGACATACCCGTAACGGGTCATCAGCGGAGACGCCAGCAGACCGATAGTCATGCGATGGAGACGCTCCATCTCCGATTGCCAGGTACGGTCCTCACGAACGCGGACGTCACCCTGGGTAAACCTCATTGGGTTGCCCGAGATGATGTGGCTGGACTCAAGGTAGGTAGAGTCCGGTTTCATCACGTCCGAAACACGCGACTGAGAATCCCCCTGAGCGAACCGAACGATCTCGGCGATCGCTCGGTCGGGGTTCGCCACAAGTGACTCGTACCTGACGCGCAAATACGGCAATCGCTCGTCACGGCACACGGCTTCAGTCATCAAATTCCAGAGCGTCCAGATCGCGGATGCCTGGACGGGTCCAAAGCGTGACATCGAGTTACGACCGTCGGGATCGCTGGCCGCGCGCCTAGCCCATGAAAAGGCCACGGCACGAGGGTCACGGATCAAATGCACCACCCTGACGCTGAGCGCCGTCATCTGCGCCAGGTGATAGAGGTAGATGGGATGCTTAGACGAGTCGACGACGGTAGGACGTCCGCTGACATGCTGCAACGCCTGATACAGCTCAACGGTTGCAGCGTCATACCCTGGCGGCCGTCTGGCCCATGTCCTAGCGCGCAAGTTGCCGGTGGCTGAGTAGCCCATCATTCTGGTGCGCAGGACGTGATCGGCGTAGGAAAGGACATTCCTTGCACGGCACGCAGTCAGGACGGTGGGATGCGTTTGGCGAATCTTCGTCCAAAACGGGCACTCACTGAAGCGAGAACCACAAGAGCAGATTCTGTCGTCGAGTACCCCCAGCTGCCACACGCCCTGAACCTCTCCACCGCTATGAAATCCGCGATTGGCGCCGAGCAGCCGGTCCAGTAGGGTGCTGCCGCTCCGGCCAACGCCCGCCACGTAGAGAACGGGCGTCTGACTGGCTGGTTCCAGGGTCATGGCTGGCTAGGGTATCCCGGCCATCACAAGGACCGCCTGCGGTCTGCTTGACTTGGCCGGCCAGGAGGAAATGAAGCTCGACGGCTGGGCTGCCGAGCGCGCTTTCGACGACGGCTCGGCAAACACAATCTCCGAATGACGAACCGCTTTTTCAACCGCCAAAGCCCAGCCGGGGGGTCATGCGGTGACCAGATGCATGCGCAAGAGCGGATCCGTGTTCCACTCGTTGCTGATCGTGGGAAGTTGTTGGTGAAGCTCGCGAGCAGCGCTCGACATGTCGCGCACGTCGGATGCACCGATAGCCCCTACACGGAGGAACGGCTCGGTGCTGACATCCTGGTCCATTCACGGCTGGTCTCGGTTGCTGACGTAACCGGATTCGACATCGATACCGCGGGCTTGGAAATGCTGCGCCAGAGCCATCCCGGCGAACGGTTCGTCTGCGCTGACATCAGCAAGGAGGTCCCCACGGAGGAACGGCGGCGTTACGATCTCGTGATTGCGGGCGAGGTGCTCGAGCATGTCCCCGACGCGGACAGTTTTTTACGCGGCTGCCACGCATTGCTCACAGACGGCGGGCGGTTATGCGTCACTGTACCTAATGCATGCTCACCCAAGATCGGGCTTCGGTCTCTGACGGGACGGGAGCTCGTCCATCCTGATCACCGCGTTTACTACGGACCACGAACGCTTGGCCGGACGCTCCGGGGCGCTGGGTTCGAGCAACGATCGCTGGCGTCATATCTTCAGCCGGAGGTAGCAACATTTGGGCAGGCAGTGATCAATCCGCTGCTTCGAGTCAGTCATTGTTTGTTCCAGGGTCCGGTTGGCGATGGTCTAATCGCAGTGGCGGTTGCCACCCCGATCACGCAAAACAGTGAGATGACGGGAGTCGGCACGGCGATCGTTTCGGGCTGAGGGGAGGCTCGCGAAGATGACAGCCCCGCGTGCTGCACGGCCCCGTCGTGAGCTGTACGTCAACACGTTGGTGGCGTGGGCGTGGGGTCAGGCAACGCTGTTGACGTCAGTCATCGCGCTTCCGCTGCTCACCCACGTCTTACCCAAGCCTGAGTTCGGCCTGTGGGCTCAACTGCTCGCCCTTAGCGCGCTCGCAGATCTTGCTGACTTTGGAATGTCGTCCGTCTTCCTCCGCCGCATAGCGGCGCCCCAAGCCAGCCGTCACGCGGATATGACGAAGGGCGCATCTCAGTTCTATCGCGGGAGCAGCGTGTTGCTGGCGGCCGTGCTGCTTGTTGTGTGCTTGACGCCAGGAGGCCTGGTCGCTCCGTTCGACGGAAAAACACAAGCGCCCGATCTCGCCGCGCTCGTGATCATTACGGCAATCGTTGTCAACTTCGCGTGTCAACCGTATGCGATCCACTTGATGTCACGCGGGCGTCTCGACCTTGCGCAGACGTTCGGCGCCGGCCCGGCCGTGATCGGAACCCTCGCGACCATTGTGGCGGCATACGTGTTCAAGACCGCCCTTGCTGTTGGGGCCGCCTATGCGCTGACTGAGGTCGCTTTCGACGCAGCGCTCGTGAGGACGGCCCGGCGGTCGGCATCTTCGAGCGTTTCCGACCGTCGCGGACCGGGATTGTCACGAGCCCTGTGGAGGGAGATGGCGCAGGAGTCGTGGGGGGTTCTGGTGATCGAGCTGATCTCGCAGCTAATGCTGGTCGTCGACGCCACGATCATCGGGCATGTCGTCGGCGCCTCATCGGTCGCGATCTTCGCTGTTGCCGCTCGAGCTGCCGATTTCGTTCGGCGGTTTTTTACGCCGTTTACGCAGAGTCTCTTCGTGTCGCTTTGTCGTTCCGGAGGGGCCGATCGCGCTTTGGTTGATCGACACGCTGCGGTCCTTCCTTGGGTCATCATCGCCGCAGGCCTGGCTCTAGGCTGCGGAGTCGCTGCTGTCGGTCGGGGCGCATTGACATTAATCTTCGGCCACGGCTATGGGCGGGCCGAAGTGGCGCTTATCGTCATGACGGTCGCTGCCACAATTCGGGCTGCGTACATGCCCGCAGTTCGGCGTATACAAGCCGATGGCGCTCTAGGAACGCTTCCTCGATGGTTTGCCGTGGGATTCGTGCTTCACGTTGGGGTGGCCCTGCTCCTGACCAGTCGCTGGTCAGTAGTGGGCATGGCGGCCGCGGTGCTTACGACCAGCGTGGCGTTTGAAGCTGCACCAGTCGTTTGGAGCTTGCGTAGGCACGTTGGCACGGAGGGGGGCGAGGGCGACACCTCGCGATGGCAGTGGAGAATCGCAGTCCTGGGTTGTGCCGGCTTACTCATCCTCGCGTGGCTGCGCGCCGTCTCGGGCACTTGGACGGTAGTGCCAAGCGCGATCCTTGCGGCCGGGTGGGCAACCGTTGCAGCGGCGGCCCTCTACCGTTACATCAAATCCTCACGCGCAGTGCTTATCGGGTGAGCCCGTTGCAGATCTCCACTCGGAACACGAGAAGGCGCGGGACCGGAACCACGCCAGAAGGAGCCGTTGGGGGGACCGCACGGAGAGTGGTGCTGTTCCAGCGAACGCTCGGGCCATATCGGATTTCTCTGTTCAACAACCTCTCGGAGGCATTAGATGGGCGGCTGACAGTTCTGTTCACTCAAGCCGGGGCACCCCGAGAGCGGCGGTGGACGGTGGCCTGGGCAGATGTGGCCTTCGACCATCAGACGCTTCGAAGCTACGAGGTGAGCATCAAAGGAAAGACGCGCGAGTTGTCGCTGGGTGTCGGAAGAGTGCTCGATCGTGTCAACGCCGGATCCGTGTTGCTGGCCGGATGGGATGTGCCCGCATGCTGGGCGGCTCTGAGGTGGTGCCGAAAGCGGTCTGTGCCGGCACACGCTTGGGTCGAGAGCTCGGCACGCACTGGTAAATGGCGCGGACCACCGAGCACCGCTGCCAGGACCCTGTTCTTAAGTCGTTGCGAGAGTGCGATCGTTCCGGGGGTGGCTGCGGAGCGTTTTGTGCGATCGCTGAGTCCGGCGCTTCCTTGCGTACAGGTGCCAAACTCAATTGACTCTCCCGAGCTGCGTGACCTGGCTTCACCCCCGTCGAACGGGGCGCTTCTCTTTCTGGGCGAACTATCCGATCGCAAGGGGGCGGACCTGATCCTGAGTGCCGCGGACGAGCTGCTTTCGGTGTTTCCCACCTTGCTCGTCGCGGGAGATGGTCCACTTCGGAGCGCGTTCGCGGACAAGGCACGAGAGGTACCAGGTTTTGAATATGTGGGGTTTGTAGAAGGAGAGGTGCGCGCACGCTGTATGGAACGCTCCTCAGTGGTTCTACTCCCAAGCCGACGGGATCCGTGGCCTCTCGCGGCTTGTGAGGCACTCGTGGCTCGAAGGCCAATCGTCGTTGGCCCGGGCGTGGGCTCGTACGAAGACCTTCGGTCCGTTGCGAATGGCGCCGTCGTCAGGATGGACTCGGAAGATGCATCGAGCTTAGTGAGCGCCGCCGTGGCCGCGAGAGCCCAAAGCGCGCCGGGGGCGTTGCGGACCGCATTCTCGCCACAGACGAGTGCAGCAACGATGGCATCCCGTCTCGTGCCTCAACAATAAGGAGAGCACCTTTGCAAGGACGGCAAGCTGAGTACTACTCTCGCACCGCAGGCAGTTACGACTCGGTGCATGGTGATGCGCCCGAGCATGACCGCTCGCTTCAGATCATTTCGCAGTTCATACGAGCAACCGGCGCTAAGCGCATCCTTGATGTTGGCACTGGGACCGGCCGCGCCGTGCGTTTTCTGAGCCAAGAGAATCCAGAGGTAACGGTTATCGGCTTAGATCCGGTGTCTGAACTGCTTGACGTCGCCGTCTCGCGGGGCGTAGAGCGCTCCGCGCTTGTCTTAGGGAGTGGCGATGCGCTGCCGTTCGCGGATCGCAGCTTTGATGTTGTGTGTGCCCTGGGCGTCTTGCATCACGTGAGGCAGCCGGACGACGTGGTCCGGGAAATGCGGCGAGTCTCCCGGAACGCCGTCTTCATCTCGGACGCAAACCGCTTCGGCCAAGGCACCACACTGGCGGGACTCACGAAGCTTGCTCTCTACAAGCTCGGGCTCTGGTGGCCCCTGGTGCGACTCCGCAATCGTGGTGCGCGCCATCACTTTTCCGACGGCGATGGTGTTGCGTACAGCTACAGCGTCTACGACAACCTTTCTGAGTTCCGTTCGTGGGAAAGTTTGTCGCTCGGCGCGACGTTACCCAAGCGCACCGGTACCCGGACTTGGCTACATCCGTTGCTCACAAGCCCCCATGTTCTGCTGTGTGCCGTGCGGTCGCTCGAGCAGCTATCAAAACCGCGCTGACGCTGGCATCGGTGCGGTCAGCTGCGCTCATCGGCGTATCCATGGCCCGGCGGTCGTTCCTAGCGACTGCGGATGCGCCCGCCAGTTCGGAACGATCGGCTCAGTAGCACGGTCGGGCGAAGCCAGGATTCGTGAGCCACGCCTGCAGATAAAAGCAGTGGCGCCAAAGTAGCCCAGGAAAGTCACCAGCATCGGCGCCGTCGCTCCACGGACGAACAGCTCAGCAAGGATGCTGAACACTACCGCGAGAAGCACCGCCTCCGGCAAACTCTCCGAGGTCGCAAATCGGATCCAGAGCCACTCGACGAGCAAGCCAAACAGGATCGAGCCGATGATCACGCCCGGAAGGCCAAAGTTGGCGTACATCTCACCGTACTCCGGGAACGCTAGGCCGGCATTGCCGGGATCGAAGAGCTTGGTCACGGACGAGATCTCGCCCTTTGGCTTCCCGGGCCATAGTGCGCGCGGAACCACAAAGACTGGGGTCTCGGTGTAGCTCTTGCCATGAAGGTACGGAGTCTCAGACGGGAGCACGATAGTCAAACCCGCAAGCGGAGCGAATAGCTCATCGCGTTCAAACGCCTGCTGGGAAACGGACTGAAGAGTGACACTACGACTGCCCGAAACGCCTCTCACGATGCCAATTACGGCTGATAATCCAAGAATCGCGACAAAAGCGAGCAGCATCGTCCGGCGAAGCCCGACCTTCCTATCGGTTGTCTTGATCCACACCAGACCCGCGGCTACCAGCGGGACGAGAAACCGCACGCGCTGCCCGTTACCGAGCAGGAGGAGGGTAGATAGCGTCAGGATGCCCAAGGACAGCCAATACCCTGACTTCACCTGAGCGGAGGTAAACCGCAGTACGACCAGCACGAGTGCCACCCCCGCGGTGAGCTGCACTGGGAGCAAATAGCCATTGACCGGGCTCGTCGCCGAGCTGTAAAATGAACCGTAACCCTTCTGTGTCAGGAAAACAAAAAACTGGCTCAGGCTGGCGCCAGAAGCTACCTCGCCCGCCAAGCCAAGCAGGCCGACCACGATGCAGACCAATGCAGTCCATTCCAGCCTTGGCCGAGACAAGGCCACGCGAACCGATGCGAGGCGTGGCAGCGGGCGGATGCTCCGTGCGATCAACGCCCCACCAAAGAATGACCACTGCGCAAGAGCGGAAATCTCCAGTGCAGCCTTCATCCCCGCCGTGAAGTCGTACCCAGGACCGAGTGAGGCTCGGTGCGACGCGACGTGGATCGTCGCCGGGATGATCACGAAGACCAGCATCGAGCCGTTGATCGCAGCGAGCGGAACGGAAAAAACAGGCAATGTCACTGACCCCAGGACGGTTAGACCCCAGCCGGCCCAGAGGACGACAAGCCAAGTTGCCCGGGCATCGGCTATCTGAGGAATGGCGATGCCTAGGAGAATGGCGATCGCAAGCACGATCAGGAACTGAGATCGCGGCAGCTGCTTCATGACAACAGGTCCGCCGTCGTTCCCGCGACGGTCTCCACTTCCGCGTCGGTGAGTGAGGGATGAATTGGAATTGATACAAGGCAGCCGTGCAAACGATCGGCAACCGGAAACGCCCCGTGCGACGCCCACCTACGGGCTACCACGGGTCGTGCAAAGCCCACGCCGCGTTCGTTGGCCTGCTCAATGACAGCGGCGGGGTCGAGGGGCGAGACGTTGACCAGATAGCGCCACCAGGTTCCCTGATCGCCCTCCCTCGGACGGAGCACCCGCTGGGCGCGGCCCTGCAGTACGTGATCGTAGTGCGCGGCGATCGCGGATCGGCGGGCCAGGAAGCTAGGAAGCTTTCTCAGTTGTGCCAGGCCCATGGCGCATGACATTTCGGACAATTGGGCGTTGGGGACAGGTGCCTCATCTGGCAAGGACGACTCCGGATCGATCCAGCGCCGAGCTTCGTTTAGGTCAACCGAATCCCCCGCCAATGCGCCACCTACTCCGCTGCAGATCAGCTTCGTTGCGGCCATCGACAGGATGACGAGTCGCCCAACCCGGCCGACGGGATCCTGCCCCAGCTTCGCTCCAAGTGCCGTTGTCAGATCCTCGATGACGGCCGCTGAAAGGTTGGACGCATATCTCGCACATGAGGCTGGCAAGCCGAACTGATGAACGACAACTATCGCGCGGCAGTCCGCAGAGGTCGAGTCGAGGAAAGCTGAAGGCAGGGAGAGGTCGTCCTCATCGACGTCGACGAGTAAGGGCGAGGCGCCCGCCCTAGTCACCGCGCGATGGATGGATGGACAGGCGTAAGCCGGGATGGCAACGCGACCGCCCTCAACGCCAATGGTTCGCAGCGCGATCTCCAATGCGGTCGTTCCCGACGACACGGCGACTGCCTTCTTGCGTCCCAGGTAGGCCGCAAGGTCCCGACAGAACGCTTCGGAAACCTCACCTCCTGCTCCCACCCATCCTGCCTCTATTGTGCGTAGGACCGCGAGGCGTTCTTCAACCCCGAGCAATGGACGGGAGTGCGGGATCCACGCTGGCGGCGAAACCACAGTCATCTTGCCGCATGGTCGAGGTGTCGGGGGCCAGCAATCATACGTACGTGTGCGCCGGTTCGAGTTCGGCTCGAGCCAGGGTCGTCCTTGCCGTCCCCGGCTCGGCGTCGGCGAGCAAGTCGATCACAGAGGGGTTTGCAAGCCCTTTCCGAGCTCTTGGGGCGTTCCAGTTCTGGACCAAGACGTCAACGCCGGCTGCTGAGAATTTCTCGAGCGGTAGATACGTAACGCCTGGGCCGCCACAAACGTAGCTGGTTCCGCCGACCGCCTGTACCAGCTCAAGGACAAGTTGCCCCTTGCTAGCCGCTACATCGAGCGATGAGCTGCGGACGAACCGGCAGGGCGGCTCGAGGACGGAAGCGACTGCCGCAAACGTACGGTGACAAACCTCATCGATCGTCTCCGCGTCCTCGCGGTAGACAGACTCGATCAGATCGCTGATCTCGGGCCAGCGGGGCCGTTTCGAATAGCACTGCGTGATCGTCGTTAGGTGTTTCTGCCAGCCTTCACTGAGCTTGGCTTCTGACCACAGCACCGTGCGAGAGCCGCGAAGTGGCAGTCGAAGCACGATGGGGCGTCCATCGGGAGACTCGATCACCGTTCGGTCTTCCCACTTCGTCGAAGAGCGTGAGAACTTGACGGAATCAAGCCATATAAAGACGTCGCTCGTCAAGATCCTATTCCAGACGTGCGCACGAGCCCAGTAGGTCGGTTGAAGGATCGAAACTCTCACTTCCCCGGGCCCTCAACCATGCGCAACAAGCGGAATGCCTCGGCGTATTCGACACCGACGAACGAGCCACGAAGGCGAGCCCATCCGGTGACTACCTCCGGCTCGATGATTGCGCGGCCCGCTTGCGAGCCATTGTTGTACAGCTCAACAGCGGCAAGCTTTGCAGGCATGACGCCCGTGATGTCGATGTAGTGATTGAGATCGAGTTCGCGTCCCTCGTAGCCCCACGCCGAGCCGGGATATTCGTAGGCGACCACCGTAGGTGCGAGATAGCCGTGGCGGGACAAGGGCCTGGTCGCGGCCAAACCAGCCTCGAACATCACGACATGGTCCTGGTGATAGGAGGGGGAGGGGATAAAAACACGAGCTGGCGATTCCTCGTCCAAGACCTCTTCCAGTCGGCCCACGAGTTCTCGCCGATCGATCGTCAGCATGCGCGCCTCGTACTCCGAGCCGTAGAGAACCGTAAAGCGGAAGCCGAGGATGCTCGCCACCTTCTCAACCTCAATGCCCTCGTCGCGCGACCACATGCCGAACACAACGACGGGATCATCGGCTGCCGCCAACACACCGCCGCAGCCCAACGTCTCGTCGTCCATATGGGGAGCCAACACAACTATGTCAGCCATCGCTTACCTCCTGACCCGGGGGAGGTAACGCGGAATTGGCGGTGGAGATCAACGGTCAAGAGCGAGAACCGGCCCATGCCGATCTACCAAATTGAAGCCGAGCCCATCGGTGAGTCGTCTCACCATATCTGTCACCGTCACCCGGCGGCCACCATAGCTACCGTGGTGGAGCTCGATGATCAACTGCTTGGCGTGACGAAACACAGCTTCCGCTTCAGCGATCAACCCCACCTCTGTACCTTCGATGTCGATCACGAGGGCGTAGCGATGCAAATTCGCCACGAGCGAAGGCAGTGTTAGCCGGGGAACCTCGACCGTCTCAGGTAGAGACGCTCGTGAGTTCTCGTCCTCAAATGGCCTGGCGCTCAGATTCGTGCTGCCAAATTGAAGCCGGGCCGTTAGCGGGCGGACCGGAGTGGCATCAGGGGACACGAGCCCATGAACGATTCTGAAATCGCTCCCGCTCTGTCTCCGTGCCCTCCCCAGCGTAAGGTTCAAAGCATCAAGGAGGTAGGGGTTTGCCTCGACGCATGTCAGGCTGTGACCGCTCCCAAGCACGCTGAGAATGTGCGCACCTGTGACACCGACGCTTGAACCGAGTTCCACCACGTCAACGTCCGGACGCAGATACCTCCGAATGAATCGTATCTCGGCAGATTCGTAAATTCCGAAGAGGAGGGCCGCCTTAATCGATGGAGTAAAGGACGGGTGACTGGTATCGAATGTTATGCCCCTACTTCTTACACGGTCGCCTGTCAATTTCTCGACGACCTTGCCGACATATTCTGTGGTGAGTGCCTGGGCCATAGCGGACTTGAGCCCGAAAACGCGATGCTGAATGACCTGACTTACCGCGTTCGCCATGCACTGAGGCAGATGTCGTTTGGCAGGTAGGATCGGTCGACCTGGAGTTCGGACCAGTCCAGTCCCTCAACCATGCCGAGCAACTCGCCGGGCTGATAGTGGAGACGGTTAGGTGCCGGTGTCCTGAGCGCAGTTACGGCAATGCCGACTCGGCTTGCCCGCCACATCTTCTGGATAGCGTTCGTCGTGCGCTGCTTCGACCAACCAGCTCGGTAGTTGAAAGGTCCGGATGCGACCACCCAGTCAGCGGCGGGCAGATCATCTTCTACGCCCACGTTGAAACGGACAGCTGGTCGTCGCGCTCGGGCTTCGTCGATCACGGCGGGCGACCAGTCGATCCCTTGGTAGGACACTTCCGAGGGGAGTAGGTCGGCTAAACGCCCGGTCCCACAGCCAAGTTCCACCAAGGTATCTCCGGTCCTAAACGGGAGGTGGAGTACGGCGCGCAACCGAAGCTCGTGAGATTCAGGCGAGCCGCAGTCCGCGACAACGTGATCGGGCCCGCCGGCCAGAGCGCGGCGGGACCACTCCGCCGGCGTGCTTGTCCGTACCCACCCGGTGGCATCGGCAGCATGGTCGGCGTCGGCAGACATTCCTCGGTTTAGCGCGTACCCAGTCGTTGTTCGTTTGAGCGGTCAGATGAAACGACGATCAGTCGAGCGGACCAGGGCGACAATGTGGCGAACAGCGTCAGTTCCTGCGCAAAACGCCAATCGAACGTCGCATAGGCCCCGGCGCCTGTCCGTTGCCCGGCACATCGGCCGCTTCGGTTCCATCCTCCGCTCCGGCTGACGCATAGTAGCCGCCGCTATACAGGGCGGTGGGGTCAAAATTGTTCAGCACGCCGCCGAGCACCGTGCCGCCAGCATTTCGCAGCTGCTCTCGTGCTTGATACAGCGCCGAACGGGTGGTCTCATGCGCATCTAGGACGAAGAGAACGGCATCCGCATGCGCTGCCAGGATCGATGCGTCAGCGACCGGTAGTACCGGCGGGGCGTCGATGAGCACAATGTCGCACTGGACGTTTCGAATCTCTTCGAGGAGCTGGCCCATCGGTCGGCTTCCCAGGAGCGCCGCAGGGTCTCGGGGCGTTCGTCCTGATCCGATGAACCGCAATTCGGCAATACCAGGATCGTGAATGACCTCATGGAGCGCTGTATCGCCTGACACGACATCGGCGATCCCTGCGTTTGAGACGTCGAGCAGGGCATGCAGCCGCGGCCGCCTAAGGTCCGCTGACACCAACAGCACCCTTTGACCCGACTGCGCAATAGCGACGGCAAGATTTGCCGCGATTGTGCTTTTCCCCTCGCCTCGCTGCGCGCTCGTCACGAGGATTACGCGACGTCCATGCTCCTGTGCGGCGTAGCGCAGGTTGGTCGCAAGCGTCCTATACATCTCTGCGACGGGTGAGCGAGAGTCGTTCAGCAAGACGATCGCGTCTTGAGATTTCCGCCTGCCCGGTATGCGCGGGATTGCGCCGAATACCGGCGCACGCAGCTCTTCTTGAAACTGCACGGGATCCTTCAGCCGGACGTCGAAGCGGTGGCGGAAGAGTGCGACGATCAATCCGAGCACCAACCCACCGAGCAGGCCCAGGATTACATTCCTCACCTTTTGGGGTCGAATTGGAGAAGCGGGCACCGTTGCGCCCTGGATTACCTGCGCTGCGTTGTTCTCGTTCGTTACTGCTGCGTTCTGAAGTGTCGATATCTGCTGTGTGACGACCCCGAGTTGTGCGACAAGATTGTCGTGCTTGAAGCCAGCGTTGCGGCCGAGCCGTGAGATCTGGTTGCGCAGCGAGGTGGCGTCCCCTTGAGCGGCAGCTAACGCCGTTCGGTAAGCGCTAGCAAGGTTCCCGTTGCGGAAGTCAACGTAAGCTCGAGCGAATGCGTTAGCCGCAGTAGCAGCGAACCGTGGCGACGCGCTCTGATACGCGATCGAGAGCACACTCGTTGTCCCCGCGACCGGGGTCACCTGCAGTCCACTCACCAGATCTGGTTCGGACATAGAGAAGTGGCGGGACTTCAAGACGAGTTGCGCCACCGCGGCGGAGGAGGCCACCTGTTGCTCTGTCGGCAAGTCGGGAGCCTGGGGTCCTACCGACGAGTTCGGGTCTGCGGTGGCATTGACCAGAATCTCAGTGGAAGCCTCGTAAATCTTGGTCTGCCGCAGCGTGAAGAACAGCGTCAACCCGAGAGTAATGGCAGCGACGAGGATGATTTCCCACTTCCGTCGCCACAGGAGCCAGACGTATTCTCGGAGTTGGTTGGACTGCGGGGTCGTGGCCATAACAGACTGAAAGGTGTCGCTACTCGAGGTCCCTGCCGCCGGACTGGAGCGTATCGAGCCAGTGTGATCGAAGCAGCGGCGACTGCTGCCGAGTGATAGACGGGCACGCTGATCGCCGGTCGTTGTTCAAGGCCGTCTCCCTCGAACAACGATGAACCAGCCGAGGCGACGGCCGGTCGCATAGGCCAACGGCCCGGCTACCCGGCGGTCGTATGGCGTGGCTACATGCTCAATAGAGAGGTCGGCGAGCGTGCCGAACAGCGACTTGAGCTCGGCACGGGTAAAGCCCTTGGTGCCATCACTTTCCATGTGGTGCGCGAGCAGGTCGCTCAAGGTTCGTCCAGGCCGACCGGCGAGGAGCGCGTGTCTAAGCCAGAGCGCGAAGCCGACCCATGAGCGCCGCGCGTAGAGCATGACGCAGAGGCGACCTCCCGGGCGAAGCACTCGGATTGCCTCGGCCACGGCTCTTTCGGTGTCCGGCGTGTGGTGGAGGACGCCCCAGGAGTAGACGACATCGAAGCTGGCTTCCGCGAAGGGCAGGTGTTCGGCGTCAGCCGTCTGAAGTTCGGCTCTCAGCCCCTCCTGCTCGAGACGAGCGCGGACGAGCTCGATCGCATGCGACGTGAGGTCGATCCCAGTCGCGTGCGCGCCGGCGCGAACGAAGCGCAGGAAGTCCGTTCCCAAGCCCACGCCGATCTCCAACACGCGCTGATCGCGCGTCTGCTCGAAATCCGCATAGTCAGCAATGAACGGCTCCAGCTCATAGCGCTTGCGCGACACCTGATCGAAGAAGGTGGGCGTCCCCTCGGGCGCATTCGCGTGCTGGCTGCCGCATGGGCTTTCCTCCCAGAAGTTCCGGACATGCTGCTTGTTGCGCTCAGCAGTTTCTGGCATCAGGCCATTTCAGTCCGACCATTCGAATGCAGAGGTCGCTCGAGAAAGCTCAGCTCCCGACGGCAACCACCCCGAGGAGGCACCATTACGCGTCGAACGGGGAGCAAGGACGTGGGCTCGAGCCAGCTCGCACCTCGTAAGCTTCCCGCGTGGAAAGCCGACTCCTCGGTAGGGCAGACTGGTGCGCTTGGTCATGGCCGCGTGTGAGGGATGGCACGGTGGCAGGAGGTTAATCGGCACTGCGGATCGCGATCGTATCCCAGTATTACCCCCCGGAACGCGGGGCAACGCAGAACCGGGTGGGGGCGTTCGCCAACGGCTTGGCGGACCGCGGCCACGAGATCACCGTGGTCTGCGAGCAGCCCAACCATCCAGCGGGAGTGTTTCAGCCGGGTTTCGGACGGCGTCCGTTGATGACAGAGCACCGCGGTGGAATCACGGTCCGCCGCGTCTGGGTGGTCACTTCTCCTCGCAAGACAACGGCGCTCCGGCTCGCGTTCTATTCAAGTTTCGCGGTTGGAGCGGCGGCCGTGCTTGCGGTGGCGCCGCGGTTCGATGTGGTCTTCGCGAGTTCTCCCCCGCTTCCGGGGCCGCTGGCTGTGGCGGCGATTGCCCGGCTTCGAAGGATCCCGTTCGTGCTGGACGTTCGCGACATCTGGCCCGCCGCAGCCGTGGCGCTGGGGGAACTGTCCAGTCGAACTGTTGTCCAATCGCTTGAGCGAGGCGAGCGGTGGATTTACCGCCGCTCGGCTTCGGTCACGGCGACCACGCGCCCCTTCTGCGCGCACATAGATGGAATAGCCGGCGAATCGAAGGCCGTTCACGTCCCCAACGGGGCGCTCGATGAGCTGCTGCTCGTTCCCGACAAGCCGCCGCCGGACGACGGGACGTTCGTGCTCGGGTATGCAGGCAACCTCGGGATCGCACAAGGCCTGAGGATTGTGTTCGACGCGGCGGAGCAGCTGCGGAACGAGAAAGTTCGGTTCGTACTCGTCGGGGACGGTCCGCTCGCCGCCGAACTGCGCGCTGAAAGAGATCGACGGCGACTCGATGCGATCGACTTAAGACCCTCCATGCCTCTGTCGGAGCTCGCGGACTTCATGCAATCGTGCCACGCAATGCTGATTCCGTTGGGAGGACAACCGCTGCTGGCCGATTTCGTGCCTTCCAAGCTCTACGACGCGATGGCCATCGGGCGCCCGGCGATCGTCGCTGCCAGAGGCGAGGCCGCCGCGCTCGTGCGCGAGGCTGGGGCTGGAATGATCGTTCCACCCGAGAACGGCAACGCTCTCGCTACCGCCGTGATGAGTCTCGCGAGCGACCCCAACAGGGCGATCGATCTCGGCAGTGCAGGTCGTCTTGCAGCCCGCGAGCACGCGCGCTCGCGACAGCTACACCGCGTTGAGGCGGTGCTCGCTACAGCGGCGGGGCATCTCGACAGTTGATCCGCGTCGAAAAGAAGCTCATTTTTGCGTTATCGCGGATTGGTCCAGCGACGAGCCCGATAGAGGCGAAGGCGGATGCGGCGTCGGTTGAGGCACACCCCGTGCCGCATCCAGAAGCCCCGCGAACGCGCCCGCAAGCTGAGCAAGGTCCTTGACGGCCACGGCCAACGGGATACGCCACATCGATCTCACTGTGAACCCTTCGATCCGCGCGCGCCGCACCGGCAAGCCAATGTACCCCGCTGCTCCGGAGATAACCGATGCTCGTGTGTGCCAGCCGCCCCGGACGAGTCCGAACGGGCCGAGAGTCCATGCGAGCAGCCGCACGAAATGTCGCCAACGTCCCTTCGAGCGGATGTCGCCACGGCAGTAGCGGAAGAACATCCGCGCGTTTGCGGCCCAGGTGCCGCGCGGCCGCCATCGGACTACGGCATCCTCAACGAGGGCCGCCCTGAAGCCCCGGTCAGCCGCAGCTCGTGCGAACGCCAGATCCTCGCCGGTGTACTGACGCTCAGGGAACCCGTCCACCGTCTCCCAGACACGCCGATGGAACGCGATCGAGCGACCATTCCCGGGGCTCGCGACAAAGCGCCGGCCAAAGAGGCGGTGTGATAGCCGGGTTAGCGCCGCTGTCTGACCAAGCTCCTCGACAACGGGGTAATGGGTCAGGGCTACGATCCGTTCGAACTCCGTCTTCCCTTCGGCAACGAAGACGCCGCTCGCGATGTCGGCCTCGTCCAGCGCAGCCTCAAGTGCGGCCAGCCAGCCCGGATCCGGCCGGCAGCCAGCGTCGGTACACGCGATCAGCTCATGGCGCGCCAACCGCACGCCCGCATTGCGTCCGGCGGCAATGTTTGCGCCCGCGACGATCTCAGTCCGAATCGCGGTCCCAGGAAGGCTGAAGTCGTCTAGCGCCTGGAGCGTCCCGTCAATCGATCCCCCATCCACTATCAGGATCTCGTCCGGCTTCAGGGTTTGTGCGGCCAGCCCGGGCAGCAGCTCGACCAGTCCCTCCCGATCGTTGCGGACCGTCACCACTACCGAAATCCCGTGCATAGGTGCCGTCACGACGCCAGCCCGGTGAGGCGTGCACGAACCCCATCGAGTCCTGCGTGCAACTCCTCGTAGAACTCATCCATCTGCTCCACGAACCGATCGAGCCTGAACCGCTCGAGCGCTCTCTCGCGACCCGCGTCACCTAACAACTTGCGCGCGTTCGGGTCGTCGAGGAGCCGCCGGACGTGGGCCGCGAGCCCATCGAGGTCATGCCGCTCAACCAGTGCGCCGGTGACACCGTTGAGGACGACGCTCGGGGTGCCGCCGACCCGCGTTGAGACGACCGGTACGCCCGCGGCCTGGGCCTCAATCAGGCTGACAGGTGTACCCTCGTTGTCCGAGGTCTGGACCACCACGTCCGACGCGAAGTACACCGCCGGCATGTCGCGACGGAATCCGGTCCAGATCAGACGCTCGCCGAGGCTCTGGGCGGCGGCTGAGCGCTGCAGGTCGTCGCGGAGTTCACCGTCGCCGACGATCAGGAAGCGGGCGTCGGGCACGTCGCGCAGAAGCGCGGCTACCTGGAGGAACCTATCGACCCGCTTGATTGGCACGAGCCGGGCGATCAGGGTCACCACTGGTGCGAGCGGCGGAATCCCGAGCTCGGAGCGAAGCGTTTGCCGCGCACTTGTCTGGGCAATGTCGTCAGCTGCGAACCGCGACAAGTCGAACCCGAGAGGAACGACCTTGAACTTCGAAAGGGGAGCTATGCCCATCGACACGAGGTCATCTCGGACCTCGTCACTGACCGCAATCAGGCGGTCTGTCGATCGCGCGAGTATCCGCTCGATCCCGCGATACAGCATCGCCTTCCGAGGGGAGAAGTAACCGCTCAGCGAATGGCCATGAAACGTGTGTACAAGCATCGGTCGAGAGTGGCGCAGTGGGAAAGCAAGCACCGCCGCCACGCGACCAAGAGCTCCCGCCTTGGCCGTATGGGTGTGCACAATCGTGGGACGCTCTCTGCGGATGCGCCGAATCAGCTCGGCCACGGCCGGAAAGTCGCGCCAGCTCGGCAGAGGACCCATAGAGGAGACAAGGAGGGGCTCGACGCCCAGTTCGTTAGCTAAGTAATCCATGTTCCCCTCGTCAGGCCCCTCGACACCGCGTAACAGAGTCGTTGGATATCCGCGCCGGGCCATCAGCTGCGTGAGCATGATCGTGTGGATCGCCGGGCCGCCTATGTTCAGACGAGCGATGATCTGGAGGATGCGCACGCGCTCGCTCGGAAATGGTGGCATGGGTAAAGCGGCCGACTCAGTCGCCGTGCGGAGATGCGTCTGTGTTCAGGAGACGTCCTGCTAGCTGGATCCGGCACGCGCGGTGGCCCGCACGCTGGGACGTGCCATCGAGGGTGTCCATCGCGCTCCCAAATCTAGTGACCGAGACGGTCCGACCCAGTCACAAGCTGGACGCTCTCCACTCCGCCGATGATGCGGACGACAACAATTGAGCCCCTCGCGCCCCGAAGCCTGGCGCCCAAACGATGCCCACGGCCTCACGGCGGTCGCTGGTTCCTCGGCGCTGCCGCGCCCCCTAGCCGAGGAAGATGCCTGAGAGGACGGCGTTGACGGGGCCGGTGTTGGTGATTGTGATGGTGAGCGTCGAGTTGGCGGCTTGGTTGATGGGGACGGTGACCCATGCGCCTTGGCTGAAGTTGCTCAGGTTTGCGTTCTGGCCGCCGACGCTGATCGTCTCCGTGCGCCCGGCGTTGTCCCAGTCGACGGCGTAGAGCTCGAGGTTGCCGTTGTAGGCGGAGCTGAACGTGAGCTGCACCTGCATCTGGTTGCCGCCGCTGTAGTAGCAGGACGCGGTACGGGCGGTACCGCCGGCGTTCTCCAGCGCCCGCTGATCGCTGGTGTTCGCCGCCCACACATACCGGCCGCCACCGGTCACGTTCGCTGAGACCCCAGGCATCGACGCCACATCAGCACCACCGCTCCAACCCAACAGGTCATACCCCGACCCGCCATAGGTCCCCACCCAGCTGCCCTGCGGAGCACTCGGATATGGCGGGCTGGGAGGTGTGCCTCCGCCGCCGAGGAAGATGCCTGAGAGGACGGCGTTGACGGGGCCGGTGTTGGTGATTGTGATGGTGAGCGTCGAGTTGGCGGCTTGGTTGATGGGGACGGTGACCCATGCGCCTTGGCTGAAGTTGCTCAGGTTTGCGTTCTGGCCGCCGACGCTGATCGTCTCCGTGCGCCCGGCGTTGTCCCAGTCGACGGCGTAGAGCTCGAGGTTGCCGTTGTAGGCGGAGCTGAACGTGAGCTGCACCTGCATCTGGTTGCCGCCGCTGTAGTAGCAGGACGCGGTACGGGCGGTACCGCCGGCGTTCTCCAGCGCCCGCTGATCGCTGGTGTTCGCCGCCCACACATACCGGCCGCCACCGGTCACGTTCGCTGAGACCCCAGGCATCGACGCCACATCAGCACCACCGCTCCAACCCAACAGGTCATACCCCGACCCGCCATAGGTCCCCACCCAGCTGCCCTGCGGAGCACTCGGATATGGCGGGCTGGGAGGTGTGCCTCCGCCGCCGAGGAAGATGCCTGAGAGGACGGCGTTGACGGGGCCGGTGTTGGTGATTGTGATGGTGAGCGTCGAGTTGGCGGCTTGGTTGATGGGGACGGTGACCCATGCGCCTTGGCTGAAGTTGCTCAGGTTTGCGTTCTGGCCGCCGACGCTGATCGTCTCCGTGCGCCCGGCGTTGTCCCAGTCGACGGCGTAGAGCTCGAGGTTGCCGTTGTAGGCGGAGCTGAACGTGAGCTGCACCTGCATCTGGTTGCCGCCGCTGTAGTAGCAGGACGCGGTACGGGCGGTACCGCCGGCGTTCTCCAGCGCCCGCTGATCGCTGGTGTTCGCCGCCCACACATACCGGCCGCCACCGGTCACGTTCGCTGAGACCCCAGGCATCGACGCCACATCAGCACCACCGCTCCAACCCAACAGGTCATACCCCGACCCGCCATAGGTCCCCACCCAGCTGCCCTGCGGAGCTTGGGAAACGCTGATGCTTCCGGCAGCACCATTGGGTGTACCTAGCCCGGTCGGCCCGTCATAGCCCGTTTCAGCCGTGCACAAATAGCTCCCGCTGCAGGACCCGGTGCTGCCCGCAGTGACGTCGTTGAGCCATGTCGAGTGTTGATACACGTAGTGGGCGGAATCATCTCCGGCACCCGTGCCGACTAGCGCGTAGTAGCTGGCGATGATCGGCGTTGCAACGCTCGTGCCACCGAATACGAGCCACCCGTTGTCCCCGTAGGTGTCGTACACAGACACGCCCGTGCTCGGATCCGCAACCGCCGATACGTCGGCCTCCGTACGCTTGGGACAGCCAGAATCAGTCTGCCATGACGGCTTTGTGATGTAAGCCGAGCATCCACTGCCGGCGCCCGACCAGGCCGTCTCAGACCAGCCGCGGCTCGTGCCCGAGGCCTTGCTCAGGCTCGTTCCGCCCACAGCAGTGACGTACTGGGACGAGGCTGGGAACTGCGTTCCGGCGGAATAGCCGCTGTCACCCGTAGCTGCTGTGATCGCGATGCTTGGGTGGTTGAAGTACGTGGACGAATCACTCGTCTCGCCCGAGTACTCCCCTCCGGACCAGCTGTTTGAGATCTGCGTCGCGGCGAGCGTCGCAGCCTCGTTCTCAGCTCTGTAGAGGTTGGCGTCAGAGTTTGAGCTTGCTTCGACGAGCAGGATGTGGCAATTCGGACAGATCGCGGAAACCATGTCCAAGTCGAGTGAGATCTCTTCGGCCCAGCCCTGATTTGCGCTCGGATAGCTGGTGCCGCCGGTCTGGTTGACCTTGCGAAAGCATCCATTCGCCGTGGTGCAGGCTGCCAGGCCGAATTGCGACCGGTAAACACCAAGGTCCGACTCGGCGTTCGGATCGTCGTACGCATCGACGATCGCAACCGTTTGTCCCGTGCCGTTCGTCGCGGCGGCAGACGCGAGCGCATACGCGCTCAGGAGATCGGTGGGGTTGTAACCGGAGGGGCCAGAGGTCGCCAGTGGCGATCCGCTGGAGCTCGTCATCAGATCGGCGTCGCACCGGGCAAAGCGGGTCTGTGCCGCGCCGCATACTTGGCGGTGGTAGCGCGAGTGGGCGAACCTCGGCAGATTGCGCGCAATGCCTGGGTGCAGCTTGGCGTAGGCAGACCCGCAAACCCCAACAAACAGTGCAGTGCACACGACTGCCATCGTTGCCGCGTAACACGACGCACCGCGCCATCGCATCGACTTGCTCACGGCCGCTCGTTTTGCCCCTGAGGAATGGCGAGCCTGCGATCCCCCGTCCGATTGATGGTCAAACCACACCTGTCCAGTGTCGAACCTGCGAAGAGCAGGCGCCCGGCCCCATTGCTCCCTAACCGCGTTATCCAGTCGCGTCCTCAACGCAGAGTAGCGGGAGGGACGCTCGGCCACAACTTGATCCCGGAGGCAGCACACAACTGCGGGACGCCCCGGGTGGCCGCTACCGCTGGGATCAGTCGATGCCGATGGATTCGGCACCCGGCGCTGCGTGCGGATGCGGATGCTCACGCGCCACGGCAATTTCAGCCGGGCGCCAGCGCGGGGTGTCAAGGAAGACGAGCGTGGCCACAGCTAACAAGAAGGCGCCAAGGGCTAGCGCGACGGCGACGCTGCTCCCCAGCTCGTAGCCCAGGATTGCGCCCCCGCTGAGCATCGCCTGGAGTACGGCGATCGAGGCCGCAACCGCCCGCGGGCCGCGGAGCCTCAGCAGCAGCCGGTGAGTGAGGTGATCGCGACCACCCGTCACCAGTCGTACGCCTCGCCGGATACGTGAGTAGCTAACGAGGGCAGTGTCGAAGATCGGCAAGCCGGCCAGCAGTGCGCCCGCCAGGATGCCGGCGTTCCCCTCCGGGTTATGCCGACAGGTCGCCATCGCGAGCGCCCCGATCAGGAAGCCAACGGGCATGCTCCCGCCGTCGCCGAGGAAGATCCGCGCCGGACCAGCGAGATTCCACGGGAGGAAACCTGCACACGCCCCGGACAGAGCGAAGGCCAAGCCGGCGACGGCCGTCTCGCCTCTGATCGCAGCTAGTGCCCCGATCCCAGCAGCAGCTACCGCGGAAACCGTGCCGCACGCCCCATCAAGATTGTCCATGAGATTGAACGCGTTGACCGCGATAACGATGGACAGGATCGTCAAGGCTAGATCGCCGACTCCCGGGAGTCTCGTGCTCCAACCGAAACCAGCGGCGAACAACGCAGCGCCTGCTCCAACTTCGGCGAGGATCCGCCAGCGAGGAGCCACGGCGATACGGTCATCGATAGTCCCGAGCAGCCAAAGACCAGCAGCGCAACCGACGGGCACCAGCAGCCGTCCGCTGAGTTGGCCGACGGCCAGCGCGGCGAGCAGGAAGGCGGCCAGGACCGCTCCGCCGCCGAGGAACGGCGTTGGCTTCGCATGCTTGCGGTACTGGCGCGGATAATCGAGGAACTCGGTCCCGCGGGCGATCTTGATCGCCATGGGTGTCGCAGTGATCGATCCGGCGAGCGCAATGGGGAAACTCGCTGCCTCGATAAGGCCGCTGGTCACGCAGCCACCACCGGTTCGCCGTCGTTGTGATGCTCAAACAGGCTTCGGCCAGATCCGATCCGATGAACCCGCGGCCCCCGGTCCCAAGGAAGCATGTCGTGGTCAAGACAGAGAGCGACCGACGGGTCGGTGCTTTCACCCCTCCTGCTGTCGTACCTCAAATTTGACACGGCTCCTCCAACCCATAAGTCAGCCGTCCGAAAACGCGCCCCGCTTTCGGTTCGAGTCGGCCCCCTATGGCGCCTCCCCAAAGGCATGTTGTTAGGCAACGTCGCATCCTATGCACACCGGCTGGGGGCATGCAACAAAAATTCGGTGAAGTGTCAGCAGAGTGGCTTGACTGCTCAGGAGGGCCTTAGCAATTGTCTAACGGACTGCTGGCGGTGTTGAAGCCGCGTGGATGGCGATCCTCGTCCCGACCGCTGGGTCGCAGCTCAGCGCCGCGATCGTCGCTGTGGCGGAGTGCCGGCCGTCATCGAGTTACTTGGTAGTCGCCGACGCCAGTCCGAGCCGTCGCCGACCACCAAGTGGAGACCTTCCGGATTGGGGAGTTGCTCGTCCGCCCGATACACGTCTAATACACGTCACGTGTATAATACGTGTATGGCGAAGGTAAGGACCAACATCGAGATCGAGGACAGCTATTTGGAGACGATCATGGACCGCTACCGGCTGCGGACGAAGACTGAGGCCGTCGACCTTGCACTGCGGCATCTCGCCGGTCAGCCGATGCCGCGCGAAGAGGCGCTGGCGATGGAGGGAGTGCGGGCGATACTGGAGACGCCGGCTGACGCGCCGCCCCGACTGGCGTGATTCTCGCCGATACGTCTGCGTGGGTCGAGTTCGACCGAGCCAGTGGCAGCTCCGTGCACCTGCGGGTCACCGAGCTGATCAAGCTGAACGGACCGCTCGCGGTCACTGAGCCGGTCGTGATGGAAGTGGTGGCGGGCGCACGTGACGAGCGCCGCGAACGAGCGCTGCGGCGACTTTTGAGCCGCTTCCGGCTGCTTCCCTTCGATGCCGCGGTCGATTTCGACGGGGGAACGAGCATCTATCGCCGGTGCCGCGCCGCCGGGGTGACCTCACGCATGATCGACTGCATGATCGCCGCGGTGGCCCAACGCCACCGGGCGGAGCTGCTCACGTGCGATGCCGATCTCGCCCGCGTCGCGGAGGTCATCGCGATCGAACTCGATGTCGCGACGCCGTCAGATTGAACGCCTGCGCTCGTGGAGGGTGCGGGCCTCGGAGCTCGGCTCGTGGCGAGTGCGGCGGGCGGCGCGTCGTGCTACCCGCGCAGATACTCAAAGCTCAGGCCGCTGAAACGGTGTAGGTCGCCGTCGAAGCTCGCGAGGGTCGCCCCGTGCTCGAGCGCGAGCGCGCTCAGGTGCGCGTCCGTCGTGAGATTCCCGGCCGTACCCGACGCCTCAACCAGCCCTCGCCAAATCGCAACGTGGCGCCGGCCGGGGTGGAGCATCGTCGATGGCGGCTGGGCCAGCCACTCCTCCACCTGATCGAATGCTTCATCCGGCGGGAGCGGTGCGGCCATCGCCCGCGGATTGGTCGAGATTCGCACGAAAGCCAGCAGGACGACGATCGCGAACCCGACCGCCTCGGTTCCTGATAGTGCGTTCTCTATCCAGGCTCGCGCGGCCGGGTGGTGCGACGAGGTGGAGTCAATCGCGTAGAGCAGAACGTTGGCGTCGGGGATCCTCAACGGCCCTGCTCGAGCTTGCGCAAAGCTTCCTCGTCCTCGAGCTCTGCGGCGAGGGTAAGTGCCTTCGTGAGGTCGACTCCGGGCCGGCTGCCCAGCGCCCGCGGCTTCATGCGGTAGCGCCTAGCTGGCCGTCCAGCGGATCCAAGCCCGACTCGGATCGCGTCGTTGAGGACCTGCTTGAAGGGGACATCGCGCTCGCGAGCCCGGTCTCTAAGGCTGCGTTCAAGGTCGTCGTCGAGCGTGACTGTCGTGCGCATGGACGCATCATAGCATCAGCGTTTTAGCATCATGATGCGTTCAGCTGCCGCTCGCGACAGCGGCAACCGCCTCACCGGATCAACCGGGGATACGCTTCGTAGCATCGGCGGCTCACAGCGCGAGCCAGTATTCGGTCAGGACGAGCGCCAGGTAGTCGTTGAAGCTGTGATCGCCGGCCGTCCAGCCGCGCCGTTCGTAGAAGCGCCTCGCGCGCGCGTGTGATGGGGGGGTATACAGGCGGGCGCGCTCGTAGCCCTGGGCCTCCATCTCGGCGATCGCGGCGTCGTGCAGGGTCGGGGCGACGCCGCGGCCCCACCATGGGGGCCGGATGAACAGCTGCCAGAGGTGGGCGAGGCCGGGGATTAGGGGCCTGGTGCGCCACTCGCCGAGGCGGCCGCGGGCAGGTCGCTCGCGCGCCGGGAAGAACGCGACGTGCCCGGCTGGCTCGTTGTCCTCCAGCTGGCTCGAGGATCGTGGCCTTGCGCGTGAATCACATCGTCCACGTCAGCCGTCCTTCCCGCGCAATCATGACCCGCAATCGGGGCGCCCACCTGCGCCCGGCCTTTGCGGCTACGGGATCGGCTCGGTGCCTTCGCCGAGCACATTGAGGTATTCGCGGTAAACGAAGACCTTGTGCCGGGGCCGGCCCGTGATCTCGTCGAGCACGCCGAGGGCGGTGAGGTGTCCGAGCGCTTTCTGCATAGCGGGAACCCCTTGCTTGTGCACGACGCTAGCAAAGGTTTCGGCGTTTTCCTTTGGTTACGCAGTGGCCAACCAAAGTTTCCGAGGGAGGTCCGCGGGAATCGCTGGGAGCGCGCTCTATGGCAAGTCCAGCCAGTACTCGGTCAGGACGAGCGCCAGGTAGTCGTTGAAGCTGTGCTCACCGGCCGTCCAGCCGCGCCGTTCGTAGAAGCGCCTCGCGCGCGTGTGGGCTGCGGGTGTGTACAGGCGGGCGCGGTTGTAGCCCTGGGCCTTCATCTCGGCGATCGCGGCGTCGTGCAGGGTCGGGGCGACGCCGCGGCCCCACCATGCAGGCCGGATGAACAGCTGCCAGAGGTGGGCGAGGCCGGGGATGAGGGGCCTCGTACGCCACTCGCCGAGGCGGCCGCGGGCCGGTCGCTCGCGCGCCGGGAAGAACGCTACGTGGCCGGCCGGCTCGTTGCCCTCGTAGGCGATCAAGCCCCAGGTCGCCGGGTCGGCGAGCAGGTCGGCGGTCATCTGCCGGTCGGTCTGCATGTTCGGCGGCAGCCACCCGGGCGGCGCGAAGTCGACGTAGGAGTCGAAGCCAGCCTGGACGTCAGCGACGACGATGTCAAGGTCCTCTATGCGGGCGCGGCGGGTGGTCAGCATCGTGCTGCCGCGAATCTTGCAGCAGCGGCGCGCGGTACGGACGGCTCAGGGGGCTAACGGATCGCGGCGACGAGGCGGGCGGCTTGCGCTCGGGGCATCGCACGCGGCCGCGGCAGCCGATGAAGCACGGGGGCAGGGGAGGGGAGCGAGCCGAGCCGGGGCTCGGTCGCGAGAACCTCGCGTGCGGACTCGACGAGCGTCGGGTCGAGCTCGGTTTCGCTGAGCTGGGTAAGGCGCGTGAGCGCCTCGGCCTGGCTCAGCTCCGGGCCGCCGGCGCACGTGAGCTGCGCCCATCGGTCGGCGACGCGTGCGATCCGCGCCTCGAGCGGGATCCGCGGTCCGCTGAGCGCGCCGGGCCAGCCGTCGCCGTCCCAGCGCTCGGTTGAGGCGATCAGGAGGGGAAGCATCGTGGGGTGGTCGCCGCGCTTGAGGGGATGGGCTTTCAAGGCCGCTTCCATCCGCTTGGTAGCGCCCCATCGATCGAGCCCGCCGGAGGCTTGCAGAACGGCGATCTGGCGGCGGGAGCGGCGCGAGAGTCCCTGGGTGTCGGCGAGGGCATGTGCGTACACGGTCGCGGCGCGGTCCTTGGAGAGCTCGCTCGCGGGGCGGGCCATCGCTTTGAGAATCATCAGCGCGGTCTGGGGCGCGATGATCGCGACGACGATCGGAAGCAATCCGACGACTCCGATCCAGGCCGTGAGCGTCGCGCTGATCGCGCCGAACACGACGATCGTCACCTGGGCGGGAAGCGCCGGCAGGAACTCGCGTCGGAGCACTGTGACCAGGCGGTGGCCGTCGGCGAGGACCCGGACGATCCCGGCACCGATTGCGTAGTTGACGGCGAAGAAGGCTCCGCCGGCAGCGGCGACGGCGCCCAGCTCCCCCGGCGTAGCCGCCGGCGAAGCGGCGGGATGACCCAATGCGGCAAGGACACCCGCGGCTGCCAGTACACCCCATCCGGTCGAGGCGATGTTCGCGGCACGCGCAAGGGGTCGGCGGCGCTCGCCGAGGATCCACGCAAGCACCTCGTCGCCCGCCTCCATCACGAACGCCGCGATCGGTCCGGCGACCACGACGAGCACAACGGCGAGGGCGGCGTGCGCACTGAATACGACGCGGTCTGCCAGAACCGCCTGGTTCGCGTATGCGACCGCGGCGAGAACGAGCACCGCGACCACAACGATCGCGTCGCCGGCGCCAAGTCGTAGCGGGGCGGCAGCGAAACCAGGCACAAGCGCGGCCGCCGAGACTAGCCCAGCCCACAACGCCCACCGACTCCCCTCACGGAGTCTCCGTGTCGTTGCCCCTCTTTGCGCCCCTGGCATTCCGTGCCCGAGCTTACCTGCTCTAGATCAGCCGAACTTCCAGTGCATAACCTCAATAGCTCCTTATTTCTCACAAAACCTACCAGCTTTTAGCCTGGTTGTCGAAGGGGGCGTGTGCGGTTTGGACTGGGCCAGCGCGCGTGTTACCCGCGCGGAGAGAGCCGAGCATCGGCGGCGCGGATCGTGACCATCGGCCTAGGCGCTACAAAGCGTTGACGAGGACCCGGGGAATCGCGTATGTTGCCTTCGCGAAGCGTCTCTGGGGCGCTGAGATGAACCGCGCGATGAGGAGGGTGGCGATGGTGCGTGCGATGTGGGTGGCGTTTGGTGTTCTGGCGGCTTCCGTGGCGGTCGCATCCTCACCGGCGTTCGCCGCGGATACGGTCTATTGGGGCAACTACGCGGGCACCACGATCTCCCACGCCAATCTGAGCGGCGGGGGCGGCGGCGACTTCACCATGACCGGGGCGACGGTGAACGACCCGTATGGCATCGCGATCGACGCCGCCGCCGGCAAGATCTACTGGGCCAACTTCAATGGCAATGCGATCTCTGTGGCGAACCTGGATGGGACGGGGGCTCACGACCTCACGATCAGCGGGGTAACGGTCAGCGACCCTGAAGGCATTGCGATCTACCCAGCCGCCGGGAAGATCTACTGGGGCAACGACGGCGACGACACGATCGACGTGGCCAAGCTCGACGGATCAGGAGCAGCGGCGCTCACGACCAGCGGCGCCACGGTGAACAGTCCCGACGGAGTCGCGATCGATCCGGCTTCGAACAAGATCTACTGGGCTAACGCCTCGGACCCGACGCACCCGGTCGCGTTTGCGAACTTGGACGGTACGGGGAGCGGCGGCGATCTCAACGTTACCGGCACTACTTCGAGCAACGCGATCGGAGTCGCGATCAGTCCGACGAACGGTCGGATCTACTGGGCAAACCAGGTTGGCAAGATCAACTTCGCCAACCTAGACGACAGCGGCGGGGGCGGCGTACTGAACGCGGGCGGGGCCACGATGGCGGATACGCAGGCGCTTGCGATTGACCCCACCGGCGGCAAGGTCTACTGGGCGAATGGTGGGTCGGGCGGCATCTCGTATGCCAACCTGGACAACACCGGCGGTGGCGTAAACCTCGACACCACGGGAGCGACCACGAACTTCCCCACGTACCCGGCGCTCCTGCGGGCGCCGAGCCCCGAGGCAGCGCCGTTTGTCAGCGGCACGCGCATTACGGGCTCGGCTCTGTCCTGCTCCACAGGAACGTGGGGCGCGGATTTTCTCGGCTCGTTCCTATACCGGGCTCCCCAGACGTTCAGCTACGCCTGGACGCTGAACGGCGCGCCCATCGCCGGAGCGGTTTCGAGCACGCTTACCACGCGGGTAGCGGGCAGCTACGCGTGCACGGTGAGCGCCGCCAACCACGCCGGCTCCGCAAGCCAGAGCAGCGTGTCGGTGTCGGTGGTCGGCGCCCTCCCGGGCGCGGCGACGGGCAAAGCGTCGCCTGTGGGTAGCGCGACCGCCGTGCTGAATGGCACCGTCAACCCGGGGCAGGAGACCACCGGCTACTACTTCCAGTACGGCAGGAGTGCCGCCTATAGCGCGCGCATCCCCGCGGGCTACGGCGACGCGGGATCCGACGCGAACAACCACGGGGTCTCGCAGCGGATCGCCGGTCTCAGGCCCGGAAGGACCTACCACTTCAGGGTCGTGGCGACGAACACTGCAGGCACCGCGTACGGCGCCGATCGCACCTTCAAGGCCGCGCCCCTGATCGCTGCGTTGCGCGTCACTCCGAATGCGTTCAAGCCAGCAAGCAGCGGGCAGAGTATCGGCAGGAACAAGGGGACCAAGGTCCGCTACCGGCTCGGTGAGCGAGCGAAGGTGACGTTCACCGTCCAGCTGGTCCTCAAGGCGAAGCACGGCACGCGGCGTGTGAAGCTCAAGGGGAGCTTCAAGCGGACCTCGAAGGCTGGGGCGGTGAGCTTCGGCTTCACCGGTCGGCTCAATCACAAGGCGCTGGCTCCGGGCAACTACGTGCTGACCGCAGTGGCGCGGGGCGCCGGCGGGATCCGTCTGAAAGTCAGCGTGCGGTTCACGATCCGGACGTAGCGGGCGTCCGGGCCGAGACCCGGCCCCGCGAGGTCGTCGGTGCCGCGCGCTACGAGCTCGGCGCCCGGAAGCCCATCGCCCAACGCGGCTCGAGCGAGCGCCAGTCGTCTGTGCGCCGCGGCTAAGAATTCAGCCGATCGAGGGCTCACGGCGACCCCTCCACCACCACGACCTTGTCTCGGTCCACCTCCGCGATGAAGAACGATTTGATCTCCCGGCGGCCCACGAGCCACTCCGGCGTCCGGATATGGAGCGTGAACCAGGGCGTCAGGCGCTCGAGATCGAGTTCGCGGGCGGCCTCGAGGAAGGGCCTCCAGACGCGCTCCTTTCCATCCCGCGAGGCGTCGTCGACGAGGACGAGCACGTCCACGTCAGAGCCCTCGTGTCCCGGCGGCTCCCCGCGGGCGCGGGAGCCGAACAGCCAGATCGCGTGGAGCGATGTCCCGAGCTGCTGCTTGGCCAGCACCGCGAAGCGCTCGAGCAAAGCGCGCTCGTCTGGGCTCAGCGAGGTCTGATCGAGGGTCGGCATCCCGGATCACAATCTAACCGCGGCTCGGCTGGATCAGGAGCGACCGGTGAGCGCGACGATGTCGCTCCGATCGATGGCGCGACCGCTGGCGCGTTTCATCGAAATGAGATCGTCGAGGCCGGCCACCGGGACGACCCCGTCGACGTCGATTTCGAGGGCGCGGGCACGGAGCGCCGGATAGGGGGCGGCACCCGGCGGGTCGAGGTGGATGTCAACGCCCCCGGCATCGGTGTCGAGTTCGAGCACTCCCTTTGGTGGGATCTCGGTGGGCTCGGGTTCCGGTGCTCCGACTGGTCTGGCCCCCAGGGCTGAGAGCGCGCCTCGGAGCCGCTCGAGATTTCGCGTGCTCGGTTCCGGAATCAGGTCTAGGTCCTGTGTCGTGCGCGGATGGCCATGGGTCTGAACAGCCAGACCGCCGATGAGGACATAGTCGACGCCGAATTCGGCGAGCGTCCGCAGGATCGCGTCGGCGGCCAGCGGTACGTCCCGGCGGGTCACTTGACGGGTGCGCGGGCTCGGGCGCCGGCACGAGCGAACTCTCCCGCCAGGCGGTTCCAGCTGATCGCGAGGGCGAGTCGCTCACTCGGCGACCGCTTGCGGAGCGAGGCGAGCCGGGCCGGGTCGTAGTCCCACTTCTCGCGACGGACGTTGACGCTGGCCTGCTCGCCCATCACCGAGAGAAGGCGGTCGAACGTCTCGAAGGTCGGCGACACCTCGCCATGTTCCAGACGACTTATCGCGGCCTGCGTCGAGCCCGAGCGGATCGCGAGCTGATTTTGCGTCAGACCGTTTGCGAGGCGACGCGCACGGATGACCGACCCAGGTTGCTGTCCCACGGCCAAAAATATACCGGAAAAGATATGCGCTGGCCCATACCCGTGCGGATCCGTTCTGTTCCGTGCGGTATGTCTACCGACCGCCTTGCAGCGTGAATCGAGATTCACTAAGATCGTGAATCTCGATTCACGCGCCCGCGAAAGCCAGAGGAGAGCCATGGCCGCCACCACCCAGATCACCGACCCCGCCCGCGAAGTCCTCAACCAGGCGCCGCCGCTTCAGCCGATCAACCTGTTCGACGCCGACCTGGCGCTGCAGGAGGCGCTCGCGCGGGAAGGGGGAGGCTGGGGCGTCGACCGGGCGCGGGAGGCGGGGGAGGTTGCGGGCAGCACCGAGGCGCTCGAGCACTCGCGGCGGGCGGAGCGAAACCTGCCGGTGTTGCGCACCCATGACCGGTACGGCAAGCGGATCGACGAAGTGGAGCTCGATCCCTCCTGGCACTGGCTGCTGCGGGCGGCGGTCGAGCGCGAGATCCACGGGCTGCCCTGGCGCTCCCACACCGATACCGGCGGCCACGTGGTCCGCGCGACGCTGTTCACGCTTTGGGGCAACGCCAACGACGGCGTCATGTGCCCGGTCTCGATGACCTACGCCGCGGTCCCCGCACTCCGGGAGTCCGCGCCGGAGCTGGCGGCCGAGTGGGAGCCGCGGCTGACGCTCCCGGACTACGACCGCGGCGCGCTCGCGGGGATGGCGATGACAGAGCGCCAGGGCGGCTCCGACGTGCGCGCCAACATCACCCGCGCGGAGCCCGTCAACGGCGACGGGGTCTACGAGCTCCACGGCCACAAGTGGTTCTGCTCCTACCCGCCCTGCGATGTCTTCCTGGTGCTGGCCCAGGCCCCGGCCGGGCTCTCATGCTTCCTCGTCGAGCGGGGCGATGGGATGGAGTTCCAGCGGCTCAAGGACAAGCTCGGAACGCGCTCGCTGCCGTCCTCCGAGGTCGAGTTCCACGGCGCCGCCGGCCGCCTGATCGGCGAGGAGGGGCGCGGCGTGCCGGCGATCATCCGGATGGTCAACCACACGCGGCTCGACTGTCTGCTGGGGGCCACCACGGGGCTGCGGCGGGGCACCGTCGAGGCGATCCACCACGCCCGTCACCGCTCCGCGTTCGGAGCGCGGCTCGCAGACCAGCCGGCGATGCGAAACGTGCTCGCCGATCTGGCGATCGAGTCGGAGGCAACGACGGTAGCCGCGATGCGGATCGCGCGCAGCTACGACATGGGCGCCGAGGAGGCGCCGTTCCGCCGCTTTGCCACCGCGGTGATGAAGTACTGGGCATGCAAGCGGGCGCCGGCGCACGCTGCGGAGGCGCTCGAGTGCCTGGGCGGAAACGGCTTCGTCGAGGACTCGGGGATGCCGCTCTTGTATCGGGATGCGCCGCTCGGCTCGATCTGGGAGGGGTCGGGGAACGTGGCCGCGCTGGATGTGCTGCGGGCGATCGCCAAGGAGCCCGAGGGGCTGCCGGCGTTCCTGGCCGAATGCGAGCTCGCCTCCGGCGGGGACGCCCGGCTCGATCGACACCTGGAGCGGGTGCGCTCTGAGACCAAGGCCGTGTTTGCCTCCTCCGACCCGCAGTTCGAGGCCCGCCGCGTCGTCGAGGACCTGGCCGTCGCGCTCCAGGCTTCGCTACTGGTGCGGCATTCGCCGTCCGCGGTCACGGACGCCTTCTGCGCAGCGCGGCTCGGCGGCGAGGGCGGCCGGGTGTACGGGACGCTCCCGCCCGGGGTCGACGCGCAGGCGATCGTCGAGCGCGCGCTGCCGGTCTAGGGGTCGTCGTGAGCGACGAGCTGCTGTACGAGCTGACCGGACGGGTCGCGCGGCTGACGCTGAACCGTCCCGAGCGGGGGAACGGGCTCACCCGCGCGCTG
This sequence comes from uncultured Actinomycetes bacterium, assembly GCA_963822725.1. GTDB lineage: Bacteria > Actinomycetota > Thermoleophilia > Solirubrobacterales > Solirubrobacteraceae > Palsa-465. The sequence goes on along the minus strand of CAWGIR010000002.1, from coordinate 100,981 downwards.
CTCTCGGCGCTGGAGCAGGCGGTCGAGCGCGCCGACCTCGATCCGGAGGTCCACGTGCTGCTGCTTGCCGGGGCGGGAACGGGGTTCTGCGGTGGGTATGACCTCGTCGACTCGGCCGAGGGGATGGGGGTCTCCGAGCCGGCGGACGGCGCAGAGCCCGGGTCGGCGCTTGACCCGATGGTGATGGCGCGCAACCACAACCCCGCCGACGTCTGGGACCCGATGATCGACTACCAGATGATGAGCCGCAACGTGCGGGCGTTCATGTCGCTGTTTCACTGCTCGAAGCCGGTCGTGTGCAAGGTGCATGGGTTCTGCGTCGCGGGGGGAACCGACCTGGCGCTGTGCTCGGATCTGCTGCTGATCGCCGAGAACGCGAAGATCGGGTACCCGCCGGCGCGCGTGTGGGGCTCGCCGACCACCTCGATGTGGGCCTACCGCCTCGGTCCCCAGCGCGCCAAGCGGCTGCTGTTCACGGGCGACTCGCTCTCCGGTGCGGAGGCGGCGGAGTGGGGGCTTGCCGTGGAGGCTCCCGATCCCCGGGACCTGGACGGGGTCTGCGAGGAGCTGGTGGAGCGGATCGCGCGGCTGCCGGTCAACCAGCTCCAGATGATGAAGCTGCTCGTCAACCAGTCGCTCTATTCCCAGGGCCTGTTCGCCACCCAGATGCTGGGCACGGTGTTCGACGGCATCACCCGACACACCCGGGAGGGCTACGCCTTCCAGGAGCTGGCCGCGCGCGAGGGGTTCCGCGAGGCGGTCCGGCAGCGCGATGAGCCCTTCGGGGACTGGGGCCTGCAGAAATGACTCCCTCCACCCGCGAGCGCCTGCTCCGCGCCGCGACCGAGCTGATCGAGGAGGGCGGCTACGCGGCGGCGTCGGTGGTCGCGATCTCCTCCCGGGCGGGGCTCGCCGCCGGGACGCTGTATCGCCACTTCGGCTCCAAGGAGGAGCTGTTCGTGGAGGTGTTCCGCTCCGTGTGCGACCGGGAGGTCGAGGCGATGCGCTCGGCGGCCGCCGCTGCCAACGGGGCCTCGGAGGTGGAGCGGCTCGAGATCGTGTTCGCGACCTTCGCCGAGCGGGCCCTGCGGCGCCGGCGCCTGGCCTGGGCGCTCTTGGCCGAGCCCGTCGATCCGCTGGTCGACGCCGAGCGCCTGGCCTACAGGGAGCGATACGCGGCCCTGGTGGCCGAGGTGCTGCGGGCCGGGATCGCTGACGGCGAGCTGCCCGAGCAGGACGTATACCTCATCTCAGCGGCGTTGGTCGGTGGGTGCGGCGAGGCCTTGGTGGGGCCGCTGTCTCCGGTCGGGTCAGGGCCGCCCGTCGGCGATGTGGTCTCGGCCTTGCGGGCGTTCGTGCGCCGGGCGGTCGGCTCGGCCGTGTCCGTGTCATGAGCGAGGCCGTGCGGGTCGAGCGCGAGGGACCGGTTTACACGGTCGTCCTCTCGCGGCCGGAGCGGCGAAACGCCGTCGACGGTGCGACGGCGCTGGAGCTCGCCGAGGCGTTCCGGGCCTTCGACGCGGATGAGGAGGCGGCGGTGGCCGTGCTGTGGGGTGCTGGCGGTGTGTTCTGCGCGGGAGCCGATCTGAAGGCGGTGGGGACTGCGGAGGGGAACCGGGTTGATGCATCGGGGGATGGACCGATGGGTCCCACGCGGATGCGGTTGTCGAAGCCCGTGATCGCCGCGGTCGAGGGGCATGCGGTGGCGGGCGGGCTCGAGCTCGCGCTGTGGTGCGACTTGCGGATCGCCTCTTCGGAGGCCGTGTTCGGGGTGTTCTGCCGGCGGTGGGGGGTACCGCTGATCGACGGCGGGACGATGCGGCTGCCGGCGCTGATCGGGGTCTCGCGCGCGATGGACATGGTCTTGACGGGGAGGGCGGTCGGCGCGGCGGAGGCGCTCGAGATCGGGCTGGCGAACCGGGTGGTCGAGCCGGGCTCGGCGCGTTCGGCCGCCGAGGAGCTGGCGCGCTCGCTGGCCCAGTTCCCGCAGACGTGCATGCGCGAGGACCGGCTGTCGCTGCTCGAGTCGGTGGGGCTGGGTGTCGAGGAGGCGATGGCCGGGGAGTTCCAACACGGGCTGCGCTCTTTGCAGGACGTGGCGGCGGGGCTCGAGCGGTTCCGGGGCGGCGCCGGGCGGCACGGGGCGTTCGGGGGGTAGGAGCGGTGCCCCGGCTTCGACAAGCAGTCCTCGCGGCGCGGGATCTCGAGCCGACGATCGAGCGGCTGCGGGCGGAGTTCGGGCTCGGGGAGCCGTACCGCGATCCCGGCGTGGCGCACTTCGGCCTGGCGAATGCGGTGTTCGCCATTGGGGACACGTTCCTGGAGGTCGTGTCTCCGGTCAGCCCCGAGGTACCCGGCGCCCGCACCGCCGCCCGCCAGATCGAGCGATCCGGCGGCGGGGTCTGCGGCTACATGGTGATGCTCCAGGTCGATGACCTAGCCGCCGCCCGGGAGCGGGCCCGGGACGCGGCGGTCCGCGAGGTGTTCGAGCTCGAGCTCGATGACATCGCCGAGGTCCACCTGCACCCCGGCGACATGAGGGGCGCGCTCGTCTCGCTGAGCGTCCCGACGCCCGCCGGAGCGTGGCGGTGGGGCGGCGAAGGCTGGAGCGATCGCGCCGTCCCCGGCGCCGTCAGTGGCGTTACGGTCGGGGTTGTAGATCCGGAGGCGGTCTCGGAGCGCTGGTCCGCGGTCGCGGGCGGGTCCGTGCCCGGGTGCAGATTCGTGGGCGACGAGCGCGCGCCGGGGGTGGTCGAGGTCGAGCTGGAGCTCGCGGGGAAGCGGCGCTCGCTCCGCCCGGATGCGTTTTGAACCGCTTGCTCGGGGCACACTGGCGTTCCGCACGTGGCGGTAGCAGTTCTGCTACCCTACGTTGACGATGTCCACGATCCCTCAGAAGGAGCTCCGAAACAACGTCGGCGAAGTGCTGCGGCGGGCGGAGGCCGGCGAGCGATTCACGATCACCGTCGCGGGTCGGCCAGTCGCCGAGCTCGGCCCAGCATCGCGGCGCCGGTGGGCAAGCGGTCAGTCGCTCCGCGGCGTCTGGGAGACGCCCGCGCCGCGCACACTGAGGGAGGACCTCGAGCGGTTCCCGGGCGCGCTCGGCGATCCATTTTCGTAGCCGGATGCGCGTCCTACTGGACACCTCGGTGCTGATCGGGGACGTCCCACCGCCGGACCTCGAGGCGGCGATCAGCGTCGCGTCGCTAGCCGAACTCTATTTCGGCGTTCTGGTCGCGCCAGAGAATGACGAGCGGGCGCTTCGGACCAAAAGGCTCGGAACGATCGAGGCGACGTTCGATCCCCTTCCGATTACGCCCGAGATTGCGCGCGAGTGGGGCCGGCTCGCCGCAGCCGTCAGTCATCGTGGAGGGCAGCCGCGTCGCCGAGCGATTGATCTGGCGATCGCCGCAACTGCAAACGTACATCGCCTGCCGCTTCTGACACATGACGTCGCCGGCCTCGAGATCATCAGCGACCTCACCAACGCGAAGCCGTTCGCGGGGTTCGAACCGAACGGCGGCGCCTAGGTCCCATGCCCCAGGCTCGTGTCTCCGCCCTGTCCTGGAGCGGCGGGAAGGACTCGGCGCTCGCACTGCACGCGTTGCGCTCGGGCAGGGGCGCGGGCCCGAACGCGTTGATCACAACCGTCACCGCCGACTACCGGCGGATCTCGATGCACGGCGTGCGGCGCGAGCTGCTCCTGGCGCAGGCGCAGTCGGTCGGCCTGCCGTTGGTCGAGGTGGAGATTCCGGCCGCGTGCTCGAACGACGTCTACGAGCAGCGGATGGGTCAGGCGCTCGCCGAGGCGCCACTGCTGGAGGCGGAGACGGTCGCGTTCGGGGATCTGTTCTTGGCCGATATCCGCGCCTACCGCGAGGAGCGGCTCGCGCGCGTCGGAAAGCGAGCGGTGTTCCCGCTCTGGGGGCGCGACACCGGTGAGCTGGCTCGCGATTTCATCGCCGCGGGCTTTGAGGCGGTGCTCGTGTGCGTCGATCCGACGAAGCTCGACCCATCGTTCGCCGGGCGTCGGTACGACGGCAAGCTGCTCGCCGAGCTCCCGTCGGACGTGGACCCCTGCGGCGAGAACGGCGAGTTTCACACCTTCGTCCACGCCGGCCCGGTGTTCGGCGAGCCGATCGGGTGCGAAGTCGGCGAGACCGTGCAGCGGGACGGGTTCGTGTTCTGCGACGTGCTGGCGGTCTGAGAGACTTCAGCCGTGCCACGGTTTCAGCTGGCAGGCAAAGTTGCGTTGGTGACCGGCGGCGCTCGGGGGATCGGCTTTGAAACCGCCAGCGCGCTGCGGTCGCGCGGCGCGTCGGTGGTGATTGTCGACCTGGATGCCGCGTCCGCCCAGCGCGCGGCAAGCGAGATCCACGACACCGAGGCGGTCGGGATCGCCGCCGACGTCACGGACCGGGGCGCCATGCAGCGGGCCGTCGCGACGACGGTCGAGCGCTTCGGCGGCCTCGATGTCGTCGTCGCGAATGCGGGCATCGCCTCCCGTGTGGCGACTTTCCGCGCGATGGCGACCGAGAGCTTCGAACGAGTGCTCGACGTGAACCTGATGGGCGTGTACCGCACGGTCGACGCCGCGCTGCCCGAGATCGTGCGCCGCAAGGGTCACGTGGTCGTGATCTCCTCGATCTACGCCTTCACCAATGGCGGCGGCGCGCTGCCGTATGCGATGAGCAAGGCGGCAGTTGAGCAATTCGGGCGCGGCCTCCGCCTCGAGCTCGTCCCGCATGGTGCCAGTGCCAGCGTCGCCTACTTCGGGTTCATCGACACGGAGATGGTCCATCGGGCGATCGACCAGGACCCGCTCGCCGACAAAATGGTCGACGCCCTGCCCTCGCCGCTGCGCAAGCGGCTGCCGCCGGCGGCTGCCGGCAAGGCGATCGTCCGCGGCATCGAGCGCCGCCAGCCGCGGATCATCCGCCCGCGACGCTGGACTGTCATGTCGGTGCTCCGAGGCGTGCTCAATCCCCTCACCGACGCGCAGGCGGAGCGCGACGAGAACGTGCAGAGCCTGATCGAGCAGATCGACGCCCGGGCGGGCGAAGATCAGCCGACGACGGCTTGAGGGACGCGTATCCGGAGGACAACGCGCGCGGGCCGCGTGGGGGCCCCGAGCGTCAGGAACTCCCGCAACGGCGCCCGGTGAGCGCAGAACGGGCACGCCAGCAGATCGGTCAGCAGGCGCGGCGTGCCTCCGGGAGACACCGGGGCATCGCACCGGCTGCAGGCCAGGGTCCCGACGGCGAGCGGAGACGAGCGTGCGGCGCGCCGCACCTCTTCCTGGGCAGCCCGTTCGCCGCCGTTCGCGCCGCGCGTGTTGGTCGGTCCCCAGTCGGTGCGGAAGCTCACGACTTGAGTGTAGGCGGGGGCGACGGGCTGGCGTTAGGCTCTTGAACTCTGATGCTGTCCGATCCGTTTCGAACCGCCGTGGAACGCGGGACCGTGGACCAAGCAGCGCACCTGTTCACCGAGACCGCCGTCTTCCGAAGCCCGGTTCTGTTCAAGCCCTATGAGGGCCGCGAGCAGGTGATGAAGGTCCTCCGCGCGGCGGAGCGTGTGCTCGGGCTGGGGGATGCATTTCGGTACGTGCACCAAGTCGAGAATCCGGAGGACCGGGTGGCGTTTCTCGAATTTGAAACGGCGGTCGACGGCAAGCGCGTGGAGGGGATCGACAAGCTTACGTTCGACGATGCCGGTCTGATCGCCGAGCTCAAGGTCTTGATCCGTCCGGCGTCGGCAATCCAGGTGGTCGGGGCGAGGATGGCCGAGGAGTTCGGCAAGGTCGGGCTGGGCCTTCCGGGCTGAGGGCGGCTTTAGGCGGCCTGCCCCCCACGATCCGGTCCGCCCAGGACCGCGCGGCTTCGATCTGGGCGGTGATCCGCAGCAGCAGATCCTCGCGCCCATAGGCCGCCACGAGCTGAACCGCGCAAGGTCGACGTTTCTGCTCACAAAGGGCAGAAACGCCGACCGCGCGGGCAGGGGGGTCGTCAGCCGTTGGCGATCTCGAGGTCGGCGAGGTCTTGGAGGTCTTGGGGGCGCCCCGCCGCGCGCTTCATCGCGCGGAGGTGCTCCAGCGAGCAGACCTTGAGGTGGGTGCCGTGCCAGTCGACGTCGATTACTTGTTCGGCGAGCACGGGATGGGCCTGATCCGCGTCGATCCCGGAGAGCCATTGCATGATGTCGAGGCGGCCGAGGTCGGTCTCAAGTTGAAAGTTTCTTCCCAGAGCTAGATCGTCTGGGTTTGTCGGATCGTATGGAAGCGCGTCCGGCTCGAAATCGCCGACGTTCCACTGCTTCGCGTGGAGGCCCCGCAGGGCGTTAGCCAAGCGCTCGAGGTTCGCTCGGTCCGGCCGCGGGCAGATGTCGAGATCCTTGGTGGCTCGGACCACGCCGTGCGCGATGACCGCAAAACCGCCGACGATCACGTAGTCGACGCGATCCTCCGTCAGGCGCCGGAGGAGCGGATCAGCGTCCAGCATCCTCCCGGGCGAGACGCCCGGCCTCGGCCAAATCGGTCGCGAGCCTGCTCAGGCGAATCCCCTGATCGAGGCGCTCGGCGATGGGTAGCTTCGCGTCTTCGCGAAGACGAGCGATCCGCACCTGCTCGTTACGACGGGCAAACGCCTTGATGTCTCCCGGCTTCTCCACCCCGACAACTCTACGCGCCGCTCGGGGGATCGTCACCGCGCGTTGCACGCCTTCACAGCTCGCTGGAACGCCGGCGAGTCCGGGTTGACGCCCGCGGGGAAGTTCCGCTCTATCCCGCCGCCGGGAGGAAACGTCGGGTCCGGGTAGCCCGGGACGCCGTGGGCTCGCATGCAGCGGGCGAATGCGAACAGCTGGAGCTTCTGGCTCTCGGAGACCGGCGGGGGGGCACCGCCGCCGCCGAACAGCTTGCACGTCTTCACCGCCGACTCGAAGGCCGGCCCGCTGAAAGGGATCCCGTTGACGCTTGTGACCGCGCTGCCCAGGGCCTTGGTGATCGAGAATCCCTCACCGCCGGCCCCGCCCACCGGGTCGGGGTAGTTGGGAACGCCGTGGGCACGCATGCATTTCGCGAGTGCGAACTGGGGGTCCGAAGCCGCGGTCGCGGTGGGCTTCGCGCTGCCGCCACAGGCCGCGAGCGCGAGCGTGCAGGCGAGGCAGCCGAGCAGCCAGCGGACTCGGTGCGAGTGAGGCATCGCTGCGTTTTACCGCGCGGCGCGTAACGGGGCTGTAACTCGGTACGGGTGCGCGTAGCCCTGGCCGGGCAGGCGGAACCTACGCCGCGAGGCGCTCGGTCGCCAACGCCAGATCGTCCTGGGCGGCGTCAGCGCGGTCCTGCGCAGCGCGGTAGACCGCGTACGCATCTCTGGATCGCAGGTGTCGCCAGTCCTCGTAGGCGAGGTCGGCCTCGGCCTGCGCTTCGCGGCGAACGAAGTCGAGCTCTTCGCGCATCGCGAAGTCGTGCGCGGACGGGCCGCAGCGCGGGGGCTCGCGGTCCCAGTCGGACATAACCGATCCGTGGTACAGGCTCATCGTTTGCCTCCTTGAATCCCGGTCCACAGTCTCTAGAACGCTCGGCACCGGCGAAACTTGCGCGTCCGCAATTTCCGTGTTCTTGGGCGATGAGTTCTGTGCTGTGCGATGGTCCCACGGGCGTGACTGCGTCGCGGGGCGTAGCTGACAGCAGAAAACGAGGAGGCCACAGATGAGCGTCAAGTTCCCGGGGGAATCCGCGGAGTATCGAGCGGCCCGCGATCGACTCCTCGAGCAGGAGATCGATCTGCGCCGCGCGATGGAGGCTGTGGCGGCGACCAGGCGCTCGCTGCCGCCGGGCGGGGTGGTCCCGGAGGACTACGTGTTCGACGGAGCAGGGGCGGACGGGGCGCCGACTCCGGTGCGGCTCTCCGAGCTGTTCGCGGCGGGCAAGCGGTCGCTGGTGATCTACAGCTTCATGTTCCCGCGCGACCCGCGCGACGATAGCCCTGGTCCGCCCACCGGTCAGACGGCGCAGCTACCACTCGCCGAAGGCCCCTGTCCGTCGTGCACTGCGCTCCTGGATCAGCTCGACGGGGCCGCTGCGCACGCAAGCGAGCACATCAACCTCGTGGTCGTCGCCAAGACGCCACTGTCGCGGCTGCTCGCATTCGGGCGCGAGCGCGGCTGGCGTCATCTCCGGCTGCTGTCCTCAGCCAATAACACGTACAACCGCGACTATCTCGCCGAAACGAGCGAGGGAACCCAGACCCCGATGCTGAACGTATTTCGCCGCGATGACGACACGGTTCGCCACTTCTGGGGATCCGAACTCTTCTATGCGCCGACCGAGTCCGGACAGGAGCCTCGGCACGTAGCCACGCTCGAGCCCCTCTGGAACCTCTTCGACCTGGTGCCCGACGGGCGCCCCGACTGGCACGAGCAGTTCACCTACGTCGAGGCGTGATCCGGACCTACGCTCCTCGACCGTCGAGCAGGATCGTCCAGGGCTCGATCGACTTGATCGTGAGCATGCCGTTCTGATGCCAGTTGTCCTCCGCCAGTCGTTCTCGGACGGCCTGTTCGGAGGGAGCCGATATCGCGTGGAGAACCTCGCGCTCGCCGGAGATTGGTCCTCCGAGGACGATGAACCCTTCGTGTACGAGCGAGTCCATGAATCGCGCGTGCTGATCCCAGCCGTTCTGCTCGCGTAGATCACGCGACCAATCCCACGGGCCGCCCTGCTCGAGACGCACCGCAAAGAACACAAGGGAGACCTTACGCCGCGCGCTGAGTACGTCGTCTGCATCCGGCGCCGCAGGGGTAGCATTTGGTCATGACCGGCGTCCGCGGTCATCGCCGTTCCAGCTTCAGGCTCACTCCGTTGGGATGGGTACTTGCCGTCGCGCTTGTCGCGCTGATCGTGCTGACGATTGCCGCTCCCAGCACCGGGGTGTTTGTGGGCTTGGCTGCGGTGATCCTCCTGTGGGCGCTGCTGCTCGGATCGAGTTTTCCGTCGCGCCGGGGGCTGGGTATGGCTCGCTGGGACGTCGGGGGAATCGACTATGGGCACGACGCGGCCGAGGAGTACGAGAAGAGGTACGGCCACCGCTTCTAGCGGTCGTGGGCGGACGGTCTCACGCGCACGCAGCCGCAAACGCCAGCAGTTGCGCCACGTGATCCTCGGTGAGGCCGACCGCGGGATCGGTGCTCACAAGTAGCGTCGGGCCGGGCCGGGCTGCCACCCAGGCGGTGCAGGTGTCGTCGTGGCCGTCGTCCAGCCAGGCCAGCGGGCGCTCGGGGCCGGCGTAGGCGTCGATCGCGGCGAGCTTCCAGTGGCCGTCGCTCTCGGCGGGGGTACCGAACGCCAGGTGGGGCAGCGGAGTTTCGAGGCCAAGCACACGGGGGAGATACTCGTCCGCCTTCTCCTCCCAGCCGGTGCACCATGCAAGCTCGAACGCAGTGGAGAGGGCGCGCAGGTGTTCGCCCGCGGCTTGCGAAATCAGGTGGGGAATCCCGTCCACCAGCAGGAACGAGCCCGCCGGCGGTCGGGAGGGATCGAACCCGAACAGGGAGATCACGCCATCGACATCGACGAGCAGCAGCGGCCTAAGAACCACGTAGGAATGCTGGCACGCGCCCGGTACTGGCTGTCACGGGAGCGGACATGTGGTGTACTTTCGAGTGCGGGTTCAAGGCCCCTGGCGTACCTGTCGATGAGCAGCCCTAGGCGTCGCTCCGGTTCGCCGCCCCACCGTCCGACCTAATCGCTAATGACTGTCTCTCTAGGCATCCTGCTTGCGCTCGCATGCGCGCTCGCAACCAACGTGGGCTTTCTCTACAAGCACCGCGGGGCGTGTGCGGCGCCGGCCGTCGACATCCGCCGCCCGCTCTGGACCGCCAAGTCCCTGTTCGGGTCAAAGCTGTTCGCGCTCGGCATGCTGATCGCCTCGGGCGCCTGGGCCTTCCACGTCGCCGCGATGGCGCTCGCGCCGCTGTCGCTCGTGCAGGCCGTGCTCGCGGGCGGGGTCGTGCTCCTGGCGGTGATGGCCGAGCGGACGCTTGGCCTCCGTGTCGGCCGCAAGCAGTGGATCGGCTTGGCGCTGACGGCGACCGGGCTCGTCCTGCTCGGCGTGACGCTGCCGGCAATGCACGGAGCTCACTCGCGCTTCTCGGTACCCGGAATGATCGGGTTCGAGGCCGGCCTGATCGCCACCGGGTCCCTGCTGATCATGGGCCCCCGGATCGGGGCGCCCGCGCACCATCACGGGTACATGCTGGGCGCCGCGGCCGGCATCCTGTTCGGCGTCTCCGACATCTCGATCAAGGCGATCTCGGGGCTGATCGGCGCTCATGGCGCGCTCGGCCTGCTGTCGCCTTGGACGCTCGTCACGGTGGCGGCGTCGATCGCGGCCTTCTACGCCTCGGCCAAGGGTCTCCAGGACGGGGATGCGGTGCCGGTGATCGCGATCACGGGCACGGCTGCGAACGTGGCCGGAATCGTCGGGGGGATCATCGTGTTCGGTGATCCGATCTCGGCCAACCCCGTCTCGCTTGCGATCCAGTGCCTGGCGTTCGTGTTCGTGCTCGTCGCGGCCTGGCTGATGCCCGCGCCGCTGCGCGCCGCGCCGGCCGCGGCTACCGCCTGACCGAAGCCAGTCTCGGCCCGTCCGAGCTGACGGGCGGTGGTAGGCTCGTCGCGGTCTGCGCGCGGACCGGGAAACGCGGCCGTGGGCGGGCGGGAACCGAGCGGCATCAGTGACCTGGCCGGGGCGCTCTTGCGCGGTCGGAGCCTCCATTCGTTCTCAACCGAGAGGAGTGGTTCTCATGAAGCGATTCACATCGCTTGTCGTCGGAGCCGGAGCGCTGGCGGCGGCCCTGGTCGTTGCCCTCGCGCCAGGAGCGGCGAGTGCAAGCCGCGCACGCGTGACGAGCTCGTTGCCGACACTGACGATCGCCCTTACCGGGACCACGGGAGTTTCGGTCTCGAGCACCTCGGTGCCGTCGGGGCCCGTGAGCGTCACCGCGACGTTCTCCGGCAAGGCCCCGTCCGGTCCGAACGCGAACGGCCCCACGTTCGGGATCGCCCACCTGAACCCGGGGGTGACGTTCGCTCAGGTCGCGGCGGCGGTCAAGAGCCACAACGGCGATCCCAATGCGCTTCAAGGCTTGGCAGAGCTGATCGTGTCCGCGAGCGCTCCGGGGAGCATTCAGACCCTGCTCGCGACCCCGGGCAACTACGAGGCGCTGAACGAGACCGGCAACGGCCCGCCGACGGCGGTGCCGTTCACCGTGACCCAGGCCTCATCGCCGGCGACGCTGCCGACACCTGGCGCCACGATCTCCTCGATCGAGTTCGGCTTCCGGGGGGCGGCGAAGCTCAAGGACGGCGAGCTCGTCCGCTTCCAGAACAAGGGCTACCTGGTGCACATGGACATCGCCCTCAGGGTCAAGAACACGACGGCCGCCAAGCAGGCGATCAGCCTGCTGAAGGCCGGCAAGGACAACAAGGTGTTCAAGCTTGTCCGGGGCACCCCGGTCACCTTCCAGGGCCCGGTCTCGCCCGGCGGGATCCAGCAGGAGCTCGTGAGCGCCAAGCCCGGCGTGTACGTCCAGGTGTGTTTCATGAACACCCAGGACGGGCGCGAGCACACCCAGCTCGGAATGGAGCGGATGATCCGCATCACCAAGTGAGGCAGTCGCGTGGCCGGGCCGTGCACACGGCCCGGCCACGCGCGTAGGTCGGGAGAGAGGCTCGCCCGACGGTCGTGATGCTAGTATGACAGTATGAAGCGCACCACGATCTCCCTGTCAGACGAGCTGGCTGAGGGCCTCGAGCGCGAGGCACGGCGGCGGGCGACGTCGGTATCGGCGGTGACGCGCGAGGCCTTGGCCAAGCACCTGGGGTACGGCAGCGCCTCGGATCGCCGGGATCTCCCGTTCGCCGCCGTCGGCCACAGCGGCCACCGCACGACGGCACGAGACCTAGAGGCGCTCCTAGCCGCAGAGTGGCGTGGACGTGCTGGCGATCGTTGACGCCGGCCCGCTGTATGCGGCGGCTGACCGTGATGATGTGGACCACCAAGCTTGCGTCGCTGCCCTGTCCCGGGGCGATCTGCAGCTCGTCGTCCCGGCAATGGCTGTCGCGGAGGCGACGTATTTCGTGGGAAGTCGGCTCGGGCCGGAGGCCGAGTCTGAATTCCTACGAGGCCTAGGGACGTTTGATGTCGAGGGACCGACCCCCGCGGATTTCGACCGAATCGCGGAGCTGGTCAAGCAATACGCGGACTTCCCGCTCGGCGGGACCGACGCGTCCGTGATCGCGCTGGCGGAGCGCATCGACGCCCCGATCATCGTGACTCTCGACCACCGGCATTTCGCGGCCGTGAAGCCGCGGCATCGAGACACGGTCGAGCTGCTGCCGTAAGGCAATTACGCCCCCTCTAGATCCACCCGAACCAGGACCGGATCGATGCCCAGCGCCGCCGGGCCGCTGCGCGCATAGCGGCTGAATCTGCCGGCGATCTCCGGGTCATAGTCGACGACCACCGCGGTGCCCGTGCGCCACTTGCGCCTGAGCCGCAGTCTGACCGTCGGTGATCGCTCGAGGTTCCTGACCCAGGAGGCGTGCCTGCCGTGAACCGAGATCAGCCATGTGGTGTCACCGTCGGAGGGGCCGCGGGCGAGCGGCGTCTCGCGGGTCCGGCCCGTGCGGTGACCCGTCGTCTCCAGTACGACCCACCACGGCGCGACCCGGGCGAGCGCCCGGTTGGGCGGATTGATGATCCGCCACACCAACATCATCAGTGAACGCTTGAGCCGCTGAAGCCCGGTCATCGGTCGCCGTCCTCCTCGCTAGGCGGAGGGTACATCCGGGGTACCACGGCCGCCGCCGCCGCCGTGGGCGCTTAAACGCATGATCGGCGGGATCAGCAGGCGGTAGATCGGCCTCACCAGGAAAGCCGGCAGGTACCGGTGGCGTTCCTCCCGCCACACTCTTGCGCGCTGGTGGGGCTTGACGAGCTGGAGGCCGCTCAGGGTGAGCTGCGAGTCGTGGTAGCGCTCCGGCGGGCGGGTGCTGTGGAGCTCGATTCGGCAAAGATGCTTGACGCTCATGAAGCCGTACTGGCGGGGGCTGACGAGCCTCGCCGGCGCGCCGTGGTCGCCGTCGAGCGGTTGCCCGTTCACACGATCGGCGATCAGGACGTCACCGGTCAGCGCATCCTCGATCGTCAGGATCGCGCGATACCCGTCGAGGCCTTCGAAGACGAGATGCGTGATCCCCGCCCCAGGCTCGAGCGAGGGCTCGATCATCGATTTGTAGAAGGCGTCGAACGCCGCGCCCTCCCACCGCAGGTCGAGCGCCGACCAGCCGGCCACGCAGTGGAGGTCCGCGGTCAGCTCCCTCCGGGGAAGCCCGGCAAGGTCAGCCACCGGTACGGCCGTCGTGTTGAGCGCGGCACCGGCGATCTCGAGCTTCGGCTGAGAGGGGATCTCGGGTGGTGGCTGGTGAAAGTGGGTCCCGAAGCGCGGAAAGCCAGCGACCGCCTGCTGGCCCGGGGGGAGCCGACTGCTCGGCGCCGCCATCAGGGTCTTGCCAGGCCGCCACGGAGCGAAGGCACGCCACCGTCCGAGCGCCTCGCCCACTCCTCTCCGCCGCCGCGGAGCATCGCCGGGTACACGATCAGGTGCCGGAAGGGCCTGATCGCCGCCATGTAGGCGTCCCCCAAGAAACCGTTCGGCTTGACCAGCACCGCCATCTGCGCGCGGAACCCTCCGGCTTCGTCGGGCACCCGCCCGATGTGCATCAGGCCGTGCATGGTGCGGTTGGCGACCTCGGCGGCGAACTCGTCGTCGAGCAGATAGAGCGGCGTGAACGGCAGCGCCTCGAATTGGGGCGTGGGCGTGTCACGGAGATCAGCCGGCAGCCGGTCGCCGAGCGTGGGGACCCTGGTGCCGAGCCCCGTGTCCGCACGATCCCACCCGAGCAGCCCTCCGATCGCCCAGCGGAGCGCGAACAGCGCGCGGACGGGGAGGGACGAGCTCCGCGAGGGGTCCTGGGAGGCGATCATCTCGACCAGCCGCGGGAAGTCGTGGGGGCCGCCGCGCCCGGGCAGCAGCCAAACGTCCTCGAGGCGGAAGTCGTAGGCGACCTCGTGGATCCGCCAGCGGCGCGAGGTGTACGCGCTGTCTGGCAGTCTCATCGCGCTTGTTGATCCATACGGCGGCGTATCCATACGGTAAGGTATGGATCATCGGCTGTCAAATCTCAGCACAGGGCAATGGCCGCGCCGGTTCGCACCCCCCGCGCTAGCTGGGTGAACGAGGGCCTCCGCGCTCTGGGGGTGGGCGGGCCTGACGCGGTCCGGATCGAGAAGCTCGCGCAGACGCTCGGGGTGACCAAGGGCGGCTTCTACTGGCACTTCAACGACCGGGGCGAGCTGCTCGAGGAAATGCTCGACTCGTGGGAGCAGCTCGTGGTCGACGAGGCGATCGAGCGCGTTGAGGCGGGTGGCGGCGACGCCCGGGCGAAGCTGCGGCGCCTGTTCACCCTCGCGGGATCGATCGGCGATCTCTGGAAGATCGAGCTCGCGATCCGCGACTGGGCCCGGCGCGAGAAGGCCGTCGCCCGGCGGCTCCGCCGTATCGACAACCGCAGGATGGACTACATGCGTCCGCTGTTTCGGGCCTTCTGCGCGGATGAGGACGAGGTCGAGGCCCGCAGCTTGATGGTGCTGTCGCTGTTCGTGGGAAGCAGCTTCATCGCGGCCGAGCACCCTGGGCGCCGGCGGGCCGAGGTGGTGGAGCTGGCGCTCGGGGGGCTGCTGGCTTAGGGGCGGAGCGTGAGCGTTCTCCGAGCCCGGATCGTCGGTGCGCTGACCGACTCGAACACGCCCTGTGCCGAGACGGTTCGCTGCCCGCGGCTTGCGAGGACCGCGCGTCCCGCCGGGGTGACTTTGAGCGTAAGGAGCTTGCTGCCACCGAGGCTGAACACGGCTTCTCCGGTGGCGATCAGCGTCCGGGCTGCGTCGGTCGTGTGCCAGGCGATCCGCAGTCGCCCCCCGCTTCGGGCGGTGACTCTGTAGCGGGAACCGCCGTGGCGCAGCAGCGCCGCGATGCTCGGGAGCATGCCGGGGGGAGCGAGATCGGCGCGCAGGCTGGAGGCGATCGCGCTCCTGAGCGAATGCCGGGGCACGGTTACGATGGCGGCGCTCTCGCCGCCGACCGCGACGCAGCGCGTGGCCGAGAGGCAGGAGACCTTGGCGACCGCAAACGGGAGGTTTTGGACGCTCCAGCGGTACGACCCCCCGGTCGGATTCTCGGAGATGAAGACGGCGGGGGAGGATCCGGTCGCTGTCGCGCTCGTCACGAAGCAGAGCGAGGTCGATGGACAGGAGACGTGCTGCAATGGGCTCGCCGGGCCGAGAGCGGTCACCCTCCAGGCCGACTTGCCGGCGGCCGGGTCGATCGAGGTGTACGCGCGCCCGTCGCCGTCGATCGCCACGCACAGTGACGCCGATGGACACGCGACGTCGTTCAGGCCGTGGTGGGGGGAGATCAGGGCGCGTTTCCAAGTCGGGGCTCTGCGCGTCGGGTCACGGGAAACGATCACCCGGCCCTGGTTGTCGACCGCCACACAGAGAGACCGGGATGGGCATGACAGTGCGGTGACCGATGGGCCGATGAGGCAGAGGATGCAGCTCGCAACAGCCGTCTTGTGCCACGCCGATCGTCCACCGAGGGGCCTGGTGGTACTCCAGATGTGGTCTGTCTGATCGAACGCCGCGCAAAACGATCTCGACGGGCAGGTGACGCCGCGGAGCGTGGGGCCCACCGCGAATGAGTTCCAGCCCGATCGGTCGGTGGCGGGGTGCTTCGAGGTCAGCACATGCTGGTTGTCGATCGCGACGCACAACGACCGGTCCGGACACGAGACGTCCATCGGGAAGCCGGGGGTGGCGTGGGGGTTGATCATCGCGCTCCCGGTCGGGCGGCCGTCGCGGTCGAATGTGAGCGCGCGGCCCGCGTTATCGACCGCCAGGCACCACCGCGCGGAGGCGCAGGAGATCCCCGAGAGCAAGTTGCTCCCGCCGACCTGTTCGAGGATCCAGGCGCTCGTCGCTTCGGCGGGGTCGCTGGAGACGTCGAGTCCGCCTTCGGCCGTCACTGCGCATAGCGGCCCCGCGGCGCAGGAGACGGTCGTGTTGTTGTACCCGGCGTTCGCGCTGTTGCTCCATGTGGCGGCCCCACCGGCCGGGTCGGCGGAGCCGAACACGGCGCCGGTGTCGTCCGTCGCGACGCACAGCTGCGGCGAGGAGCAAGAGATCTTCTCGAGCACGGCGGGGCAGACCATTCCGTGTTCCCCGCACACGTACTCGTGGGGGTCGACCGGCGCAGCCGTCCACGCGCTCGGACCGCCGGCCGGATCCGTCGTGGTGAACACGTTTCCAGGCTCGGGGATGCTGCCGCCGACCGCCGCGCAGAACGAGGTCGACGGGCAGGACACGGAGTTGAAGGTCCCGCTGCCGAGCACCTGTGACGGCGTCCAGGCCCCGGCACCGCCCGTTGGATTGCTCGAGGTCAGGACCTCGCCCTGGTCATCGATCGCGACGCAGAACGACACGGAGGGGCAGGAGACGCCGCTCAACGCGGGGCTGCCAACGCGGGTCACGCTCCAGGCGGCCACTCCCCCGGTGGGGTCGGTGGAGGTCAGGACGTTGCCGCCCGAGTCGACTGCCACGCACAGCGACACCGCGGGACACGAGATGCCATTGAGGCTTCTGACCGGCTGGCCCTCGACGTGGGCCACGTTCCACGTGTCCGCGCCCCCGACCGGACTGCTCGAGCTGATCACGTCGCCGAATCCGTCGACCGCCACGCACAGCGACGGCGAAAAGCACGAGGCGCCCGTCAGCCCGCCGAAAAAGCCGCCGAGCGTCGTATGCGACCAAGTCGAGAAGCCGCCGAGAGGATCGCTGGAAGTGAAGACCGAGTCGGCGAAGCCGTTGCCAGGCGCGAACGCCACGCAGAACGACGACGATGCGCACGCTACCGCTTCAGGCGTGGGCGTCTGCCCGAAAGGCGGCTGGTGGTCAACCACCGTCGGGGCCCCGAACGAAACCAAGCCAGACGCCAACGCGACCGACTGATCCGACCAAGCGACCGCGGCCACGACAGCGACGACCGACAGCAACCTCACCCCAACGGCACGCATGAACGCTAGAACGAGCGCCCGCCCAGAGAGTTGCGCGCAGCGTTCACCGATGGGGAACGCTCCGACCTGGGTCCAATGGCGCGATGGCTCGCGCATCCTGTAGTACTTGCGCATGTTCGCTCGGCTGATCGCGGTCGTGGTGCTCGCCTTGCTGGCGAGTGCTGCCACGCGACCCAAGTCGCTGCACGCCGCGCCGCTCGCACCGACCAAGCCGGTCAAGCTGACGGTCGAGGTCAACGGCGATCTCCTGATCCACACATCGGTGTGGCAACAGGCACTCCGTGACGGCCACGGCCACTACGACTTCTACCCGATGCTCCACGAGATCGCCCCCTACCTGAGGAGCGCCGATCTCGCGATCTGTCACATCGAGACGCCGATGACGCCACGGCCGCCACAGGGATACCCGGTGTTCAACACCCCGACGGCGCTCGCCGCGGCGATCAGGAGAGCGGGATGGCGGGTATGCGACACGGCGTCCAACCATTCCCTGGACCAGGGGCAGTACGGGATCGACCAGACCGGCCGCGCGCTTGACCGCGCCGGCGTGCTGCACACGGGGTCGTTTCCGTCACGCGCCGCCCGGGGCCGGACCCTGATCTTGAATGTCAAGGGCGTGCGGGTGGCGTTTCTCGCCTACACCGAGATGACGAACGGCTTTCCCTTGCCCCACCCCTGGTCGGTCAACCTGATCGACGTGGCCCGGGTCAGGCGAGCCGCGCGCATCGCCCGGCGGCGAGGGGCACAGGTGGTGATCGTCAACTTCCACTGGGGCACCCAATACCAGTCGGCGCCAGACGCCTTCCAGGAGAGCACGGCTCGCGCGCTCGCCGGCGATCCCGACATCACGGCGATCGTCGGGCAGCACGTCCACGTCGTGCAGCCGATCGTTCGCGTGCACGGAAAGCTGGTCGTGTTCGGCGAGGGACAGGTGCTCTCCGACGACGGCGCGTCCTGCTGTCCGGTCCAGACCGAGGACGGCATGCTCGTGTTCCTTCACATCACGGTCAGCGGCAAACGATCCAGGGTGACGAGCATCAGCTACATGCCGACCTGGAACAGGCACCCGGACTACACCGCGTTGCCGATCGCCGTGGCGCTCGCTCGCCACCAGGCACCCGCGTCGGTGCTGCGCTCCTCCTACGCTCGCACCACCTCGACGGTCGGCCGGATCCGCGGCGTCCTCGAACCGATACCGCCGCACCTCCGCTAGACGCTCGGGTGGATGACCCGGCCGAGGACCTCGATGGCGCGGGGAATCGCCGCCTCGTGCATGCGCCCGTAGCCGATGACGAGTCCCCGGTTGCCGCGATCGACGATCGCGTACCGGCTGAGCGCCTCGAGGCGGATGCCGGCGCTCGCGGCGGCCTGCTCGACCTGGCGATCGTCGACGTGCGGCGGCAGCTCGAGGGTGACGCTCAGACCGGCCGCCACGCCGGATATCTCGAGCTCGGGCAGGTGCTGGCCGAGCGCCGCGATCAGCGCGTCCCGCCGCGCCCGGTAGACAGCGCGGGTCTTGCGGATGTGGCGCTGGTAGTGGCCGCGCTCGAGCAGGCGCGCGAACGCCAGCTGCTCGAGCGTGGGAGAGAAGTCGTCGAGCAGCAGCTTTCCCGTCGAGAGCTGCTCGACCAGACGATCGGGGACGGCGACCCACGCGAGCCGCAACGCCGGAGCCAGCGTCTTCGAAGTCGTCCCGATGTAGATGACCCGATCGGGGCTGAGGCCCTGGAGCGCGCGCACGGGTTCGCGGTCGTAGCGAAACTCTGCGTCGTAGTCGTCCTCGATCACGAGGCCCCCGGTGTGCTGGCACCAGGCCAGCAGCTGGCGCCGGCGTGCGCCCGACAGGACGGCGCCGGTGGGGAACTGATGGGCCGGTGAGACGATCACCGCGTCGGCCTCGAGGCCGTCGACGACGAGGCCTTCCCTGTCGACGGGCTGGCCGATCAGCTGGAGTTGATGACCGTTGACCTGCTGCTGCTGGCGGTCAAGCGACGGGTCCTCGACGGCGACCCTGGTCGTCCCGCTCTCGCGCAGGTGCCGGAGCACGAGATCGAGACCCTGGGCCGCCCCCTGCACGATGATGATGTTCTCGGGTTCGCAGATCACCCCGCGAGTGCGCCCAAGCTCGTCGGCCAGCCTGTGGCGCAGCGCCTCGGTTCCCTGCGCGCTGCCGTAGTCGAGCGCGCTCGGATCGGCCTCCTGGACGGCCGCGGCGAGGGCAGTGGACCACTGGCGCCGCGGGAACAAGGTGACGTCGGGCGTGGTCGGCTTCATGTCGAACCGCGGCGGGGGCTCGACGGGCGCCGCCGGCGAGACGCGTCTTGGCGTCGCGCTCGGGACCTCGGCCACAACCGGGGGCCGGCGCGGGACCACCTGGAGGTAGCCCTGTGCCTCGAGCTCGGCGTAGGCGTCGGTGGTCACCCCGCGCGAGACCCCGAGCTGGGCGGCCAGACGGCGGGAGGCGGGGAGCTCGACCCCCGCGCGCAGCGACCCCTCGTGGATCGCCTCGCGCAAGGTGCGCTCGACGCACGCCCGCAGCGTCTCTTCCGGCCGGCGCGCGAGCGCCCAGGCGCTGGACTCATCAAATGAGGTGTCCGTGGCTCTAGCCATGAGGCCAGTCAGCGCCAAGACTATCGGTCATGTCGACAAGCACAAGACAGCCAAAGCCGCGCAACAGGGTCCGCCGTGTTCCGAAGAACGCGCGCTACGACCGCCAGTCGGTCTACCGGGTTCTCGACCGTGGACTCATCGCCCATGTGAGCTTCGACCACGATGGCCAGCCGTATTGCATCCCGACGCTGTACGCGCGGGTCGGCAACCGGGTGCTGATCCACGGTTCGGCGGCCAGCCGCATGCTCCGCGTGCTCGCATCGGGCGCGCCCGCCTGCCTGAGCGTCACGATGCTCGACGGTCTGGTTCTCGCGCGCTCGGTGTTTGAAACCGGCGCCAACTACGACTCGGTCATGCTCCTGGGGCGCTTTCGGCCGATCACCGGCGATCGGCAGAAGCTCGAAGCGCTGAAGTCGCTCGTCGATGCCGTTCTGCCTGGCCGGTGGTCAGAGGCGAGGCCCCCGACGCGCCAGGAGCTGAAGGGCACCGCGATTCTCGAGCTGGAGATCGACGAGGCGTCGGTCAAGACGAAGACCGGTGGTCCCGACGACGACGACTCGCCCGACGCGGAGCTCGACACCTGGGCCGGGGTGCTGCCGATCGTCACGAGCTACGGCCCGCCGGAGCCCTCGCCCGTCCTTCGTCCGGAGATCCCGCTCGCGCCCAGTGTCAGCGGGCTGCTCGGCGGGGCGATGGATTTCGCCCACGCCCCGTCTCCTTATTCGAAACGACCGATTGGAGGGATCGAATGATTCGGAGAAAGAACATCCACCGCTGGCGGGCCTTCGCCCTGCTCGGCGTGTCGTACTTCATCACCACGATCGATCTGACGATCGTCAACGTGTCGCTGCCGACCATCGGCCGCGACCTGCACTTCAGCGCCACCGACCTGCAATGGGTCGCCACCGCGTACGCGCTGACGTTCGGGGGCTTCCTGCTGCTCGGCGGCCGCTTTGCAGATCTGCTGGGCCGCCGCCGGATCCTGATCCTGGGACTCGGCGCGTTCACCGCGGCGTCGCTGGGGGCCGCGCTTGCCGGGAGCGAAGCGGTCCTGATCGTCATGCGAGGTGCGCAGGGGCTGGGCGCGGCGCTGATGATCCCCGCCGCTCTGTCGATCGTGATGAACATGTTCGACGAGGGCGCCGAGCGCAACAAGGCGCTGGGGATCTGGGGCGGCCTGGGCGCCGGCGGCGGAACCGTCGGGCTGATCGCAGGCGGCGTCATCACCCGGTACCTGGGATGGCAGTACATCTTCTACCTGAACGTCCCGATCGGGGTGAGCGCGCTGGCGCTCGTGCCGCGGCTCGTGCCCGACAGCCGGCTCACGGGAGCTCGTCGGCGGTTTGACCTGGCCGGCGCGATCTCCGGCACGGGCGGGCTGGTCCTGCTGGTCGACGCGATCTCGCAGGCACCCCAGTACGGCTGGGGGGCGACGCGCACGCTCGTCCTGCTCGCGGCGTCGGTGACCGTTCTGGTCACCTTCCTCGTGATCGAGAGCCGCGTCGAGGATCCGGTCCTGCCGCTGTCGATCTTCCGCCAGCGCACGCTCACCGCCGCGAACGTGGCCGGGCTACTGCTCGGCGGGAGCTTCTTCGCGTTCGTGTTCGCGGGGACCCTGTTCATGCAGGAGGTGCTGCACTACAGCGCGCTTCAGACGGGGGCCGCGTGGCTGGCCGCCTCGGTGACCTCGATGGCGCTCGCCGCCCTCTCGCAGCTGCTCGTTACCAGGATCGGAGCGAAGATCGTGATGGCGATCGGGATGACCCTGATCGGCTCCGGGATCATCTGGGCGACGCAGGTGCCGGTCCACGGGCACTTCCTGCCCAATCTTGCCGGCCCGTTCGTGGTGGCCGGCGCCGGCACGGCGTTCTCGTTCATTCCGATCTCGGTGGCCGCGCTGACCGGCGTGGTCGAGCGCCAGTCCGGCCTCGCGTCAGGACTGCTGAACACCTCCACGCAGTTCGGCGCCGCGATCGGGACCGCGATCGCCTCGAGTGTGGCAGCCAGCAGCACCAAGGCGCTGCTTCGGGCCGGTCACACCGTACCCACGGCGCTGACCGGCGGCTTCCATGAGACGTTCCTGGTGCTGGGAGTGATCGCGCTGATCGCACCGCCGGCCGTGTTTGCGATCACACGTAGGACGCGGTCCCCGCAGACCGTGGAGACGAGCGGGACCCGCGAGGCCGTCCCGGCCACAAATTAAGAAAATCAACCGACATCGAGCGAAAGGACTGACATGAGCGACGAGGCAATGCGCATCGACGAGAGCACAGCGATCCCGGCAGTAGTCGACCGCGGGACATTTCAGTCCCAGCTCGATGTCCTGCGGCTGATCGAAAAAGCACACAGCCGCGCCGGCGATGCGATCGCCGCCGCCCGTCGCCGGCTCCCGATGGTGGAGGTCGACTCCACCATCGGGGTCGTCGGCGCGGACGGGCCCGTGACGTTGTTGGACGCCTTCGATGGCCGGCGACAGCTGATCGCCTACTACTTCATGTGGTATCCCGGCAAGCCCGCCCCGGAGCAGTGCGAGGGCTGCACCCTGTACACCTCGCAGATCAGGGAGCTGTCGTACCTGCACTCGCGCGACGTCACGTACGCAACCTTCTGCTACGGCCCCTACGAGGAGAGCGCCCGGTACCGCGACTTCATGGGCTGGGAGATGCCGTGGTATTCGGTGCAGGACTCGGCCGGCCGCCTCCTGGCCGGCCGTCCCTTCAACCGGTTCATGCTGGTCTGCTATCTCCGCGACGGCGACCGGGTGTTCGAGACCTACTGGACCACCGGACGCGGCGTCGAGGCCATGGCCCCTGGCTACGCCGGCTTGCTCGACCGGACCGTCTACGGACGGCAGGAGAGGTGGGAGGACTCGCCCGCCGGCTGGCCGCAGCGCTGGGGGCGGGACACCCCGGAGCCGAACGCTTACCGCCTCAACGGGCGCCCGATCTCCCAGTGGCCGCGCCTGGAGGCCGGGCGCTCGGACGACCTCGGAACCGGCGGGTCCTAGCGACGGGCCAGCGAGAACACCGTCGGGACAGACGTGCCACAAAGCCCGTCGGGCCCGCACTCGATTTCGGCCGTGGATGACACGAGCCCCAGCCGCACGGCCTCGTCGACGGCCCACCACATCGCGTCGCGGTCGACGTCGCCGAGCCGCATCGCAAGCGCGTCCGGCGTCGCCGGGCCGAGGCGGAGCGCACGGGCGATGTCGTCGGGCGTGGGCGCCGGCATGACACCATCGTAGGCTGCTCATGAGTGCCCTCCCAGCGATACGCTCCCCGTCCAATCGAGGAGGTAACGATGCTCTGGAGCGTGCGGCGTGGACTACGCGGTCTTGTTGGGTGTTCGGATGGTCGGCGCTCACGGTGCTCGGATCGATGCTTGCCGCGGCGAGCGTCTCGGCGGATGGCGCGCTGCCGGTGTCTCCCATCTATCTCCAGGCGAGCAGCGCCTCTAACGGTCTGCAGGTCAGACCGGCGACCATCACGTACACCGGGGATGGCACCGGCTTCATTGGCGGCGCGAATGCGCGAAACCGGAGCTCCGGCATTCATTGGACCAAGTGGACGGCGCAGGTTGCGCTCGGAACCGGCTACAACCAGCTGAACAACTGCACCCCAGACTGTGCCGGCGGCGCGTTCCACAGCTACCGGGTGAAGGTCGAGCTGTGGCGCCCGCGCACGCTGGCCGGGAGGTTGGTTTTCACGCGCATGACGATCTTCTACAAGAAGGGCCGTCCGCGCGGCGAGCCGCGTCACTACACGTTCACCGATCTATACGCCAGTGGCGGCTACGGCTGGGGACCGCCGGACGCACAGGGGTATTGCGTTGGCACGTACAACACCACGCCGGCGCGCGGCTGCAAGAACATCCATTCGCTCCCCTAGATGAGCAAATTCCAGGAACTGGGGAAATCCCGCGATCACGGCGGTCGAAGCCGGAGCGCGCGGGATTTTCCACCCACCGAGGGTAAAAATCGGGGCACTCGAGCCTACGTATGGATATGAGGGGCCAATATGACCACAAATATCCGTATTGCCTCGTACGGAAGATCGCGGCCCCGGCCGCGAACCCCGTCCTCAGCCTAGTTACTAGCTAGGGGCGCCGGGCCCGTGGATTCCCTGATCTCCGCAGCAGAGCTGCTCGCGAGGACCGACCCCGTCCCGACGATCCTCGACGTCCGCTGGGAGCTCGGCAAGCCCTCACAGCGCGACGCCTATCAGCAGGGACACATCCCCGGCGCGCGGTTCGTCGACCTGGACGCCGAGCTCGCCTCGCCGCCGGGACCCGGCGGCCGCCACCCACTGCCCTCGCGCGAGACATTCGAGGCGAGCATGCGGGCCGCGGGCGTCTGGAACGACCGGCCGGTCGTCGTCTACGACGCGGCTACGTCGCTCGCGGCCGCGCGCGCCTGGTGGCTGCTTCGCTACTTCGGGCACGACCAGATCTCCGTGCTCGACGGCGGCCTCGCGGCCTGGGCCGCGGAGGGAGGCCCGCTCGAGCTCGGCGAGGGAGCCCTGGGGGAGGGGGACTTCTCCGCGCGGGCGGGAGGGATGCCGCTGATAGACGCGCGCGCGGCCGGCGCGCTCGCGCGGGATGGAGTCCTCCTTGATGCCCGTGCCGCGGAGCGCTTCCGAGGCGATCACGAGCCGATCGATCCCGTCGCCGGTCACGTCCCCGGCGCCCGCAACCGTCCAGCCACCGAAAACGTCGGCCCGGATGGGCGGTTCCGTCCGGCCGCGGAGCTGCGCGACCGTTTCGCGCGCGCGGGCGCGCGCGAGGGCGCTGCGCTCGGCGCCTATTGCGGGTCGGGTGTCACCGCCGCACACGAGGTGCTGGCGCTCGAGCTCGCGGGCTTTCCGCGCGCGGCGCTGTACGCCGGCTCGTGGAGTGAGTGGATCACCGATCCGGCACGGCCGGTAGCCACGGGGGCCTAGCGACCGGGATCCGGCCGTCTGGGCGCGCCCGCCGCCGGGGGCGCCACGCGCCCGCCTGCTAAGAACCATCCGGCAGATGCCGATCACCGCCGACCGCCGCCTTCGCCGTGCCCGCACGATCTGCATCACGGTGCTTGCGCTCGACGGGGTCTATACGTTCGCGTTGCTGCCCGCCGTCCCGTCGCTTCTTGGCCGAAACCCGGTGCTGCTCGAGGCGATCCGGGGCTCGACCGCGGCAATGGTCGCGGGTGGCGCGTTTGCACGCGTCGGCCAGGCGTCGCTGGTGCTCGCGCTGCTCGCGCCGCTGCCGACGATGATGCTGGCCGACCCCTTCATCTGGTGGGCGGGCCGCCTGTGGGGACCGACCGTCGGCGAGTACCTCTCCGGCCGCAGTCCTCGCGCCAAGCGGCGGACGGCGCGAGCGGTCCGGCTGCTTGAGCGCTACGACTCCTGGGCGGTGCTGCTCGCCTACTTTCTGCCGGTCCCGAGCGGCCTGATCTACGCCGCCGCCGGCTGGACCGGAATGCGCCTGCGCCGCTTCCTCCTGCTCGACCTGGTGGGGACCGCGGCCTGGGTAGGGCTCGTCGTGGGGCTCGGCTATGCGATCGGGCGCTCCGCGGTCCACATCGCCAAGGCGATCACGAACTACGGCCTGCTGCTTACGCTGGCGCTGGCCGTGCTGACCGTCGTGTTCGTCGGGGTGCGCGCGCGGCCGGTGCGGCAGTCGCCCTGAGCGGCACGGCGCTGCCCTCGAGCAACAGTGCGGCGACCCGCTCCGGGTCGTCATACGTGGGCACGTGACCGCAGCGGCTCAGCATGATCACTCGTGCGCTGGGGATCCGGCGCTGTGCGCGACGGGCCTGGCGGGGCAACAGCAGCCAATCGCGCTCACCCCACCCGATCGTCACAGGCACCTCGATCTGCTCGCCGCCGGTGAACCTGTCGGTCGAGGCGATCGCGCCGAGCGTCTCGTCGAACCACGGCCCCTCGGCGATCCCGCGCAGGTGGAGCACGGCATCCTCCGGCGGAATCCGGGCCGGATAGGCGGCCACCTGCCTGAACAGCATCCTTCGGGCCGTCGGGGAGCGAACCAGGCGCTCGGCTCGCGGCGCCAGTCGGCGCGCGAGCCGAACCGTGGAGCGAAGCGACGCACGGGCGTAATCCGCTTCGCGTTGGTTGAAGAAGCCGCCCGGCGAGAGGGCGGTGGCGGAGCTGACGAGGTCCTGCCTCGCGAGCTCGAGCGAGATCCAGCCGCCGAGCGAGTTACCCGCGACGTGGGGCTTCTCGAGGCCCAGTGAGTCCATGAACTCGGCCACCAGCCGGGTGAGAGAAGGGATCCCTGGCGGCGTCTCGGGTGGCGGCATCGGCGAGGCTCCGAATCCGGGCAGATCGAGCGCGATCACCTCGCGCTCGGCTTCCAGCCTGGGGAGGACCGGGTTCCAGACCTGCCAGCGACTGCCGATCCCGTGGATCAGGACGAGCGGCGGCCCGGTGCCGGCGCGGTGGTGGTTGAGCTCCATCGAGGCTGCTGACGATAACCACTGCCGGCTGGCCGCGGGCATATACTTCCGCCGGGCCCGAGGCCGGCGGGGCACGACGAAGCGAGGAGGGGCAGGGTGAGTAAACGGCAGAGGCGAGCTCGGCACGAGCGGCGGCGGCGTGCGGCCGCCATTGGAGCCGCCGGGGGGATTGCGGTCGTCGGGTCGTTGGTCTCGGCTTCGGTGGCCGAGGCCGGAACGTTCACGGTCACGAACACGAACGACACCGGCACGGGCAGCCTCCGGCAGGCGATCTCCGACGCCGACACCGCCGGCGGTTCGAACACGATCCTGTTCCAGTCGGGGCTGTCGGGCTCGATCGACCTCGCCTCGGCGCTGCCCAACATCACCGCTCCGCTGACAATCTCCGGCCCGGGTGCCAACGTGCTGGCCGTCAACGGCGAGGGGACTGGGCGCATCTTCAACTTCCCGAACGCGCTGAGCGCCGGAAGCGAGATCTCGGGGCTGACGCTGACGGGCGGCAACGCTGCGACCGGCTACGGTGGCGGGATCGACACGCAGGGGGCGCCGCTAACGCTCGTCGGAGACAACATCTCCGGCAACACTGCCGAGCAAGGTGGCGCCATCAACGCCTACGCCCCACTGACGATCGAGAACTCGATCATGAGCGGCAACACCTCGACAGACGACGGCGGCGGCGGCATCTTCGCTGTTCAGCAGCTGGCGATCGAGGATTCGACGATCTCGGGCAACCAGGCGACCGGTACCCAGTTCGGCTACGGCGGCGCCATCGCCAGCTTCGGCTCGGCGACGATCACCGGCTCGACGATCAACGGCAACAGCGCCGCCACGAACGCGGGGGGAATCGGGTCGTTCGGCTCGGCGATGACGATTGCCGATTCGACGATTGCGGAGAACACCGCGACCGCTTTCCAGGGCGGTGGCCTCGACCAAGAGGGCGGGCCGTTGACGGTCACAGGCTCGACGATCTCGGGCAATCATGCGCCCGGACCAAACGGCGGTGACGGCGGCGGGCTCTACATCGGCACAAGCGCGACCTCGGCTGCGCTGCAGAACACGATCGTGTCCGGGAACAGTGCCGGCAAGGGCGGACCTGACGTGTTCACCTCCACGGGTGGAGGCCATCCCACACCAACGGCGGCGTTCTCGCTTTTGGGGACCGACTCCGGATCCGGGATCACGCCGGACGCCACGGACATCATCGGGGTCGATCCCCAACTGGGCCCGCTGCAGTCAAACGGCGGCCCGACGGCCACGATGGCGCCTGCGTTCACCAGCCCCGTGGTCGACAAGGGAAAGAGTTTCGGCTTATCCGTCGATCAGCGTGGGTTGCCCCGGTCCGTCGACCTGCCCGCTCCGAACGCGGCGGGTGGCGACGGGACGGACATCGGCGCCGCCGAGCTCCAGCCCGGCGAGGTCGCGCCGATCGTCTCGGGCATCTCGCCCGCATCCGGTCCGGCGGGAACGTCGGTCGTGATCTCCGGGACGCGTCTGGCGAGAACGACGGAGGTCCTGTTCGGATCGACTCCCGCGACGTTCACCGTGAACGCCAACGGTCAGGTCGTCGCGAAAGCGCCGACGGGGTCTGGAACGGTCGACGTACGCGTGTTTACGCCGGGCGGCGAGAGCGCCGTGGTTGCCGCGGACCGCTTTGCCTACCCGCACGTGACAACGGTGCGGTTCGACGATCAGCTGATCACGCTGACCACCCCGTCGCGTCAGACGTGCACGGCGCGGACGAGCACGCTCCCCGTGAGGCTGACCTCGACCAGGCTGTCGCACGGAAAGAAGGTGCGGTTCTCGAGTGCGGGGCTCTTCCTCGGCAAGGGTGTCAAGCACACTCACAAGAAGACCAAGCACCTGAAGAACGGCAAGACGAAGAAGGTCACCGTCGTCACCTACACGGCCAACGTTGTGGTCCGTCACCTGCCGGCCAACGTGTCGCTGAGGCTCAGAGGGCTGAAGTCCGGGTCGCACACGCTGAAGGTGGTGATCTCCTACAAGGAGACCGTCAAGCGACACCACCACAAGGGGACGATCACCGTGACCAAGACGCTGCGCGTCAGGTTCAACGTCTGCTGAGCGGCCGCCGAACGGCCGCGATTTGCTGCTCTATCCGGAGTGGACAGGCACTGTGCCATTCCGGCCAGTTGCGCTTCGCCGAAACGGCGGATACTGTTGTACAAAACGGCTAGCCAATCGATTGGAGAGAGGGTGGCAAGCACGGACACGATCACCTCGACCGCCCAGGGGACGCTGCAGGACCTCGCCAAGCGCCACCTGTGGATGCACTTCACGCGCATGTCGGCCTACGACGACGCGCACGAGGTGCCGATCCTCGTCCGCGGTGAGGGGTGCTACGTGTACGACGAGCACGGCAAGCGCTACCTGGACGGGCTCTCGGCGTTGTTCTGCGTGAACATCGGGCATGGCCGAGCGGACATCGCCCAGGCCGGGGCCGACCAGGCCAAGGAGCTCGGGTTCTTCACCAACTGGTCCTACGCGCACCCGCCGGCGATCGAGCTGGCGGCGCGGATCGCCTCGCTGGCGCCCGGTGACCTGAACCGGGTGTTCTTCACGAGCGGCGGGTCGGAGGCCGTGGAGTCCGCGCTCAAGCTCTGCCGGCAGTTCTTCAAGCTCACCGGCAAGCCGAACAAGACCAAGCTGATTGCGCGGGAGATCGCGTACCACGGCACTTCGCTGGGCGCGCTGTCCGCCACCGGGATCACCGGGCTGCGCGAGCCGTTCGAGCCGCTCGTCCCCGGCGGCTGCCACGTCCCTGCGACCAACAGCTATCGCTTGAGGCCGGGTCTCACCGACGACTGGTACACCGACGCGATCGTCGAGCGGATCGAGTTCGAGGGGCCGGACACGATCGCGGCGCTGATTCTCGAGCCGGTCCAGAACGCCGGTGGCTGCTTCACCCCGCCCGAGGGCTACTTCCAGCGCGTGCGCGAGATCTGCGACGAGTACGACCTGCTGCTGATCTCCGACGAAGTGATCTGCGCGTGGGGGCGCCTCGGCGAGTGGTTCGGCGCCTACCGCTACGACTACCAGCCGGACATCATCACGACCGCGAAGGGGCTCACGAGCGCGTATGCGCCGATGGGCGCCGTGATCGTGTCGGACCGGATCGCGGAGCCGTTCCTGCACGGAACGAACAGCTTCACCCACGGGTTCACGTTCGGCGGTCATCCCATGAGCGCGGCGATCGCGATGGCCAACCTGGACGCGTTCGAGCGCGAGGGAGTGCTCGAGAACGTCCGCACCCACGAGCGCGACCTGCGCGGGATGCTCGAGTCGCTCCGCGACATCCCGATCGTCGGTGACGTTCGCGGCGCCGGCTACTTCCAGGCGATCGAGCTCGTCAAAGACCAGGAGACGAAGGAGTCCTTCTCCGACGAGGAGTCAGAGACGTTGCTGCGCGGGTTCCTCTCGGGCGAGCTGTTCCGCCGCGGGCTGATCTGCCGTGCCGATGACCGTGGCGACCCCGTGATCCAGCTCTCACCGCCGCTGATCGCGGGGCCTGAGCAGTTCGCGGAGATCGAATCCGTGCTGAGACCCGTCCTGACGGAGGCAACCGAGCGGATGGACGTCCACGGGGACGCCGCCGCGTATCGGCGGCGGGTGTCTTCGGGTTAGCAATGCTGACAGTGGGGGACCTCATACAGGAGCTGGAGCTCGAGGTGCTGGCCGGAAAGGGCGGCCAAGACCTGCCCGTCCGCTGGGTGCACATCTCCGAGCTGCTCGACCCGACGCAGTGGCTGTCCGGAGGCGAGCTCCTCCTGACCACCGGGATGCAGCTTGACTCGGCCGAGCGTCAGCGCGAATTCGTCCACCGGCTCGCGGATCACCATCTGGCGGGCCTCGGCGTGGGCACGGGCTTTCGCCACGAGAAGGTTCCGGAGGCTCTCCTGGAGGCGGCGGCCGAGCGGGACTTTCCGGTGTTCGAGGTGCCTTACGAAACGCCATTCATCGCGATCACCGAGGCCGCGTTTACGCAGCTTGTGAACGAGCAGTTCGCGGTGCTTCGCCGCTCGATCGCCGCCCACGAGCGGCTCGAGCGGATCCTCTTGACCGAGCAGGGCCTCGACGCGCTGGGCTCTGCGCTTGCTTCTTTGATCGGGGGCGCAGTTCTGGTGTTCGACGGTCGCGGCGAGCCGCGCGTGAAGCGCGGCTTCCGTCGCCCGCTGTCCGACGAGGAGGTCGCGATCCTGTGCGACGAGGTGCGCGAGCGCGCCCGTCGTCGCGAGGCCCGGGCATTCGTTCCCTCCGCGCACGGAGACGGCGCTGCGCTGGCGCTGCCCGTGACCGCCGAAGGAGCGCCACGTGCCGGCGAGGGCGCCACGTCCAAGGCGCCGGAGGCATGGCTGGTGGCGATCAAGGACTCGGGGCCGCTGTCGGACTTCGACCGCCTCACCCTCCATCAGGCCGTGACGATCGTCGCGCTCGAATTGCTGCGCGGGCGCGTGGCGGGCGAGACCGAGCGCCGGCTGGCCGGCGACATCCTGCGAGCGGTAGTCGGCGGCGAGCTGGCGGGCACCGATCTCGCCCGGAGGCTCGAGCCGTTCGGACTCGGCGACCAGGTAGCGACGATCGTCGCGGAGCGTCCCGAGGAGAACGGCCGCAGCGGTGCGGGCGCGCTCGAGGGGATGCTGAACGGCGCGCTGCGGGAAGAGTCGGCGGCGGCCCTGGTGGCCACGGCCCGGGGCCTGGCGTGCGCGCTTGTCGTCGGCATGGCCGAGGACGAGCTGTTTGCGCTCGCGCACCGGGTGGCGGAGCGGCTCGGGTCCTCGGTGCGGCTGGGGGTGGGCCGAGGGGTTCCGGCGGGCGAGGCGCGGCGTAGCTTCCACGAGGCTCGGTGCGCGCTCGAGGGGCTGTCGCTCGGGGTTTCCGCGCGCCAGAACGGCGCCGGCGATTCGGATTCGGTCGGAATCGCGACGTACAAGGATCTGGGCTCGTTCCAGCTGTTGCTCTCGCTCCAGGACGACGAGGCCCTCAGACTGTTCTGCGATTCGATCCTCGGCCCGATCGAGTCAAGCGAGGGTCGCTACGGCGGTGAGCTGATCCGCTCGCTGGAGGCGTTCATCGAGGAGAACGGGCAGTGGGAGCGAGCCGCCCGCCGCCTGTATTGCCATCGGCACACGCTCCGGTACCGGATCCGCAGGGTCGAGACGCTGACCGGACGGAGCCTCGCCAACGCCCGCGATCGGATCGAGTTCTGGCTTGCTTTGAGGGGGCGGGAGCTCGTGGCGTTCGACCGGTCCTCCGAGGCGGTCCGGTGATCGTCGGGGTCCCGAGCGAGGTCAAGCCGGACGAATATCGAGTGGCGCTGACGCCCGCGGGCGTGCGCGAGCTTGTCGACGCCGGGCATCAGGTCCTGGTGCAGAGCGGGGCGGGTGCCGGCTCGGCACTGATGGACGAAGCGTTCGCGGCCCAGGGAGCATCGATCGTCCCGGATGCCGCCGCGGTGTTCGAGGGCGCAGAGCTGATCGTCAAGGTCAAGGAGCCGCAGCCCTCCGAGGTCTCAATGCTCGAGTCCCGGCACACGCTGTTCACCTACCTGCACCTGGCGGCCGATGCCTCGCTGACGCGTGGTTTGATGGAGTCGGGGGCGACTTGCATCGCGTATGAGACGGTCGAGGATGCCTCCGGTCGGCTACCGCTGCTCGCGCCGATGTCGGAGGTGGCCGGCAAGATCGCGACGCAGGCCGGCGCCTTCATGCTCGAGAAGCCGCTCGGCGGGCGGGGAATCCTCTTGGGCGGGGTGCCGGGGGTTGCCGCGGCGAACGTGATGATCATCGGGGGCGGGGTCGTCGGGATGAACGCTGCCTTCATCGCGTTGGGCATGGAGGCCACGGTGTACGTCTATGACCGGAACGTCGACCGGCTGCGGGAGCTGGACATCGCCTTCGGAGGGCGGGCCGACACGTGCTTCGCGACCACCTTGTCGATCGAGGACCGGCTGCCGGACGTGGATCTCGTGATCGGCGCCGTCCTCGTTCACGGCGCCCGTGCGCCCCGGGTTATCACGCGCCCCCAGCTCGGTCTGATGAAGCGCCAAGCGGTGCTCGTCGACGTCTCGATCGACCAGGGCGGCTGCTTTGAGACCTCCCGCCCCACGACGCACTCCGATCCCACCTACGAGGTCGACGGCATCACGCACTACTGCGTGACGAACATGCCGGGCGCGGTCCCGATCACCTCGACCTACGCGTTGACGAACGCGACCATGCCCTACGTGCTTCACCTGGCCTCGGACGGGATCCTGGGGGCGGTGGCGGCCAACCCCGGGCTGCGGTTGGGGGTCAACGTGGCGCACGGTCAGGTGTGTTACGAGCCGGTCGCCGCCGGGGTGGGGGTGCCGTACGTGCCGGTGGACGAGGTGCTGGGGGTCTCGGCGGAGGCGTGAGGCGTTAGGGTCTCACCTGTGCCCGAGCGCAACCGCCGCCTGATCCTCGCCGAGCGGCCGACCGGCGAGGTAGATGAGAACATCGTCCGGCTCGAGGAGGCAGAGGTGCCAGAGCCGGGGCCCGGGCAAGCGCTCGTGCGCAACCGCTACGTGTCGATCGATCCCACGATCAGGACATGGATGGACGACGTGCAGGGCTACCTGCCCCCGATCGGGATTGGGGAGGTGATCCGCGCCGGCGGGATCGGAGAGGTCGAGCGCTCAAACAGCGAGCGCTACCAGGAAGGCGACATGGTGTTCGGGCTGACGGGCTGGCAGGACTACGCGCTGGCCGACGAGGGCGCCTTCCGGGTGCTCGCGCCGGACACCGACCCAACCGCCGCCTTGAGCGTCTTTGGGCTCACGGGCGTGACCGCTTACTTCGGGTTGATCGACGTCGGTCGCGTGCGCGAGGGCGACGCGGTGGTCGTGTCGGGCGCCGCTGGGGCCACCGGGTCGGTTGTGGGCCAGCTCGCGCGGATCAAGGGCGCGTCCCGGGTGGTCGGCATCGCGGGGTCGCCCGAGAAGTGCGCCTGGGTGGTGGACGAGCTCGGATTCGACGCCGCGATCAACTACAAGACCGATGACGTCCGCGCGCGGTTGCGCGAGGCCTGTCCAGACGGCATCGACCTGTACTTCGACAACGTCGGCGGCGAGCTGCTTGACATCGCCCTGGGTCAGCTCGCACTGCGCGGACGCGTCGTGCTGTGCGGTGCGATCTCCTCATACAACGACCGCGGCGGGATCGTGGGCCCGAAGAACTACCGCAACCTGATCCCCCGGCGGGGGCGGATGGAGGGCTTCATCATCCTCGACTACGCGGAGCGCTACCCCGAGGCTCAGGCCGAGCTCGGGAAGTGGGTCGGCGAGGGGAAGATCAAGTTCAGGACCCACATCGTCGAGGGACTCGAGCGGGCGCCCGAGGCGTTGAACATGCTGTTCACCGGCGGGAACACGGGCAAGGTGATCGTGCGGGTGTAGTAGGGGGCCGTAGGTGTTTACGGGACACCCGGCTGGGAAGTTCATGCGCGAGCGGTCCAGGACCGAGCGATGGCGACCCAGACAGCCCAGCGCACCCCCGAGAAGCCGACCGACCTGCGCGGGCGGTCCTGGTCAGGCGTCCTGAAGCGGACGGTCAGGGAGTTCAAGGCCGACAATGTGACCGACTGGGCGGCCGCGCTCACGTACTACGGCGTCCTCGCGATCTTCCCGGCGCTCATCGCGCTGGTCTCGATCCTGGGACTGGTGGGCCACTCGGCAACCCAGCCGCTGATCAGCAACCTCGGCAAGGTCGCCCCAGGGCCGGCCAAGCAGATCTTCACCAGCGCGATCACGAACCTCCAACACAGCCGGGGGGCGGCGGGGGTCCTGTTCTTCGTCGGCCTCGGCGGCGCGGTCTGGTCGGCGTCCGGCTACATCGCGGCGTTCATGCGGGCCTCGAACGCGATCTACGACATCGAGGAGGGGCGTCCGATCTGGATGACGATCCCGGTCCGGCTCGGGGTCACGATCGTCCTGCTCGTATTGCTCGCGATCAGCGCGGTCGCGGTCGTGCTGACCGGCGGACTGGCGACCCAGATCGGCAAGGTGCTGGGGATCGGGGGGAGCGCGGTGACCGTCTGGGACATCGCCAAATGGCCGGTGCTGCTGCTCGTCGTGAGCTTCATGTTCTCGATCCTCTACTGGGCGGCCCCGAACGTCAGGCACCCCGGGTTCAGGTGGCTGAGCCCCGGCGGGGTCTTTGCGGTCGCCGTGTGGGTGATCGCGTCCGGTGCGTTCGCTCTGTACGTGGCGAACTTCTCCTCATACAACAAGACCTACGGGGCCCTCGCGGGCGTGGTCATCTTCCTCGTGTGGCTCTGGGTCTCGAACATCGCCGTGCTGCTGGGCGCGGAATGGAACGCCGAGATCGAGCGGGGGCGGCAGATAGAGGGAGGTCATCCCGCCGCCGAGGAACCGTTCGTGGAGCCTCGGAGGCAAGCGCGCGCGTGAGGGCGCCCCGCTCTATACAGCGGTGGCCCTGATCGGCTCCAGCCATTCCTGCTTCAGGAACGGGGGCAGCTCGACGGGATAGCGCGGGAACAGTTCCATCGCGGGCGCTGCGCAGGCGTGGGCGTGGACGAGCTCGGTCAGATCCTCAAACGCCGCCCACAGCCGCACCGTGGCGAGGATTTGAAGGGTCGCGGCGTTCGGCGGGTCGAGCGTCAGCGT
Source organism: uncultured Actinomycetes bacterium (assembly GCA_963822725.1). Taxonomy (GTDB): domain Bacteria; phylum Actinomycetota; class Thermoleophilia; order Solirubrobacterales; family Solirubrobacteraceae; genus Palsa-465. The sequence goes on along the minus strand of CAWGIR010000002.1, from coordinate 66,061 downwards.
GCCGTCTTCAAGCAGGTGATCGACGCGGTCGAGCGTCGCCGGAAGCGCCGCAATGTCGGCCCGCACGCCGGCTTCGGTACCCATACGCCCGTCGGCCTCGACGGTCTTCGCGTAATGGGCCACTACCGGCTGCATCGCTACGGCCATGAGGGCGGGCGCCGGCAGGCCCTGCCGTTTGGCCATCCACCGCCGAAGCTCGGGATCGTGGGCGACGCCGAAGCGAAAGACCCGCCGCGGGACCGGCTGAAACTCCTCATCGCCCCATCGCTCGGCGTCCTCGACCCGCGCCCTGTGGTCGGGATCCGAGGGGAAGAGGCGCGGCTCGGGCCAGCGCGCGTCGAGCTCGCGGGAGATCTCGCGTGTGCCTTGGATCCGCTTGCCGTCGATCTTGATCGCCGGCACGGTGCCGCCACGGAAGCCGGCGAGCCGCATATGAACCTTCTGGTTGAGCGGCAGGACGTTGACGACCTCGTACTCGACGCCCTTGAGGTCCAGCATCTTCCGCGCCACCTGGGAGGGGTGCGAGATGGCCATCCAATAGAGCTCAACCGCCATGGTCGGGAGAAGCCTAACGGAGGGTGGGTGGCGCCGATGCGTCTGACCGAGGCGACTGCCGGCGGCGGTGCGCCGCGGTGGCGTGGATGCCGGTGAGGAGGAGCTCGATGACGAGCTCGTAGTAGGTGTCGGGGTCGTCGGTGGCGCTGAGCGCTCCGGCGGCCTCGATGATTCTCGGGAAGCGCTCGGGCGGCAGCGAGTGCAGGAACGCCTCCGTGCGCGCCCGGGTGGCCCGGGGGTCATCGGCGGCCTGCGGGGCTGCGAACCGGGCCAGGACCATCGATGTCGTCGTGCGCACGATTTGGCGCGTGACGTGGGCGGCCTCCTCGGGCGAGAAGCCGCCGCGCCGCAGGATGTCCAGCGCGGCTTCGGTCGCGGCCAGCGCGTGCTCGGAGGCGGTGGTGGGGAGCGAGCCGATCAGCGCGGCGGCGGATGGGTGCGCGCGGAGCACTGCGGTCAGCGAGCCGACGAGGGCCCGCAGCTGCTCGAGCCAGGGCTGCCGTTCGTCGACGGTCAGGTCGAGGTCGGCCAGCAGCCGGTCGCCGAGCGCGTAAAGCAGTGCCTGCTTGTCCTGAAAGTGCCAGTACAGGGCCATCGGGGTGACGCCGAGCTCGCGCGCGACGCGGCGCACGCTGAGAGCCTCGAGGCCCTCGGCGTCGGCGATGGCTACTGCGCGGTCGAGGATCACGGCCGGGGTGAGGCGGTGCGGCCGGTCGGCGTGCCGGGCGGAGGTCCGCGACATGAACCCGCACTATACGGCGTACAGGTCCGGTGTTACCATCCCCAGCGTCCTATACACCGTATAGCCAAGGAGGATTCATGACCGCCGTCACAGTTTCAGTGCCTGAAGCGCTGCGCCGGACCCGCTGGGCCGTTGACCCGACTGGGTCCAGCGCCCGGTTCAGCGTTACCCGGCCCTTGTTCCTACGCACGGTGCACGGCAGCTTCGACCGCATTGAGGGCGAGCTGGCGGTCGACGGCGACGGGTGCCCCTGCGGCGAGCTGCGGATCGCCGCGGCGAGCGTGCGTACCGGCAGCCGCCGTCGGGATCGTCACCTGCGCTCGCCTGACTACTTCGATTCCGACCGCGTCCCGTTCGTGCGCTTCGTGGCCACGGCGATCGCCGCCGCCACGGCGGGCCGGCTCACGCTCCTCGGCGAGCTCGAGGCGGCCGGCCGGTCGGTACCCCTCGAACTTGACGCCGCCATCGAGGGCGACGAGCACCAGCTGGAACTGAGGGCTCGCACGAGGCTCGACGCACGCGAGCTGGGCATGACCTGGAGCCCGATCGTGACCCTGAGAACGCCGACCACGCTGGCGGTGACCGTCAGCCTGCGGCGGGCGGACTGAGGCCGTGGCCGCGCTGGATGAGCGACGCCGGCGACTGACGGCGGGCCTCCGTGGCCGCGTCGTGGAGGTTGGCGCCGGCACGGGCCGTGGTCGCCCCGGTCTACGCGCGGCTGCCCGGCGGGTGCCGCATCGACCGCGACACTGAGACGACGATCGCCGAGGCTGGGTTCGCGATCGAGCGCTGCGAGCGGTTCCTCCACGCCGACGGCCGGATCGAGCCGGCGATCCCGCACATCTTCGGTAGCGCGCGCCCCCTGCTCCAGGAGACAATGGCTGGATGACTGATTTCCCTGATTCTCATCGAGACCTGCTGGATGGCCAGTTCGCGTCGCTGGGGACAATCGGCGGCGACGGGCTTCCGCAGCTGACCGAGGTCTGGTTCCTCCACGACGACGGCGAGCTGAAGCTCTCACTCAACCGCTCGCGCCTGAAGACCCGCAACCTGGTCAAGCGCCCGGAGTGCAGCGTGCTCCTGCTCGACCTCCAGAACCCATACCGGTATCTCGAGGTCCGAGGCCACGCCAAGCTCGAACCCGACGACGATTACGCCTTCGCACGCAAGTTGGGCGCCAAGTACGACGCCGACCTGTCTGCTCACGATCGGCCAGGGGAGACCCGGGTGGTGGTCACGATCGAGCCTGCCAACATCTATGCGGTCGACATGACGGGCGGTTAGAGCCGGGTCAGCTCCCAGGGGGCGGCGGCTGTCGCCGGCGGCTATTCGGTGCTCACCGAGAACGTCGGTGACTTCGCGCGAATCGCCGCCGAGCAAAGCACGGTCGGGGGCCACCACAAGGGCGTGTTGATTGCGCTGTCAAGCCGCTTCTCACGTCGCCCAGCTGGCATCGGTCCGCTCATGGCGGCGATCCAAGCCATCGCTGAGGAGCAGATCGCGGACCGGGTCGTGTACCTGAAGCACGCGATACGCCGATAGCAGCCGCGACCTTCGGACTCGCGGGCGGTTCAGGTGCTCCGGGGGCGCCCGCGTCCGTCGTTTTCGACGATCGCGTGGAGCGCCGCGACGTGTGCGTTGAATGCGGAGGCCCCGGTCGGGGTGAGCCTGGCGCGGACGCGGCGGCGGTGGTCGCGCACGGGCCGCTCGATCTCCACGTAGTCGGCATCCTCGAGGGTTGCGAGCTGTTTTGAGAGGGCCGAGTCAGATAGTGCGAGCTCCTCGCGCAGGAACGCGAAGTCCGTCCAGTCGGCTGCCGCCAGCAGAGCGACGAGCGAGAGCCGGGTGCTGGGGTGGATCAGCTCGTCGAATTTCGCTGCCGTCATCGCCCGGACGTGCGCGCGGCGCGGCGCCGGACAGCGGCGATCAGCTGGGGGCGTCCGAGCACGATGATCGTGGCGATGAAGATGCTCGCGATCGTGACCGGGTGCCGCGCGCCGTCAGCGGTCGCGGCCAGCGCGAGCCCGACGGTGAGGCATCCGAGCGCGGCGACGATGCCGATGACGATTCGTGCCGTGTCGCGGCCGACGAGCTCCGCGCGCACGCTGAGGCGCCGAGTTCTGCGCCGCCCGCTCGCCGCTCTCGCCGCTACGGACGCGTGGATTGCACCAAAAGCGAGCGTGGCCGTGCCGGTGGCCCAAGCATTCTTGAGATCTGTGATCAGGCCGAGGGCGATCCAGCCGAGCGCGAGCCCCCACCAGTACCAGCGCGGGAGCCCGATCTCGTCGATGACCCGCAGGCGCCCACGCTCGACCGCATCAAGGGCCAGGCGCGCCTGGTCGGGTGTTATTGGAGCTTGCATGTCGGTTCCTTCCTCTCACGGTTCAGTTTCCTGTCGGGAAAGTGAGCCTAGACTTTCCAGACAGGAAAGTCAAGCGCATGTGGCTGGGCCACCCCGAGGTGGACGAAGAGTGGACGACGTTCGGCTGGGCAGATGACTTGTCGGCTATTTGGCGGAGCGGAGCCCGCCTCGCCGTTCAGTCCAACACCTCGCGCAACTTCTGGGCGAACGCGCCGGGGTCGTTGTTTGGCGACCACTGGCTGGCGGCGAAGCCGCCGTGGTCGCCGGGGAAGACCGCGGGTGTGACGCCCAGGAGCGCGGCGAGCGCCTCGCCGCCTCGACGGGCGAGACTGCCCTCCCCGGCCTCGCCGATCGCAGGCACGATGCGCACGGACGAGCCGCGCAGCGCCTCGGCGTCGGGCTCGAAGGGGGGCATGGCCAGGTTCCCGCTGAGCAGCAGGTCGTCGCGTGACCCATCGTCCTCGGTCGGCAGCCCGAATTGTGCGGGATCGGGTGCGGGTCGGTCCAGGTAATCGCCGGGCAGCGGGCTCGGGCGCATCACCAGCTGCATGAACTTCGCCATCGCCGGACCGAAGCCAGCGCGCTCGTAGGTGTCGACGATGTCGGCGTTCACCTTGATCGCCATCTCGCGATCCTCGAGCAGGGTCACCAATGGGGGCTCGTGGGAGACGAGCGTGTGGACGTCCTGCGGGTGAGCGACCACCCAGTGCAGCGCACACATCCCGCCCCCGCTCGACCCGAATGCGTCCACCGGGCCGAGACCCGCCGCCTCGATGACCCGGTGGTAGTCCGCGGCGTGGGTCTCAGCGGTGAGCTCGTCCCCGGGCGTGCGGGTGCTCCGATCCATACCCCGTGGGTCGTAGGTGATCACGGTACGGTCACCGAAGTGGCTCACGAGCTGCTCGAAGCCGGACGCCCCCATCGGTGAGCCGAAGATGAACAGCGGCCGGTGGTCGCCGGAGTCCGCTGGTTCGCGCACGTCGTAGGTCAGCACGGCGCCGGGGACGTCGAGGGTGTGGATGGTCGGCTCGGTCACAGCTGCTCCTCTCGGTGGGTGTCTGCTGATACGGACCTGCCCGCGCCGGCAAACTCATCGTTGACATCTTTGCGACGGGTGGACACTCGTGCCGCAGCCTCCGCAGCCGTGCCTCCCGCGCGTTGCGGTCTGCGCTGCTCCGCTGTCGCGCGGCGCGAGTCAGCGACCTGGACTGGGCTGGAGTTGACGCTGTTAGCTGACGGCTTGCTTTACGAGTTTGGCGATCTTCGCCTCGTCCGCTGCGGTCAGCTTCGTCAGAGCGAAATCGGTCGGCCACATGTTGCCGGCATCGAGGTTCGCCTTGTCGCTGAAGCCGAGCGTCGCGTAGCGGGACTTGAACTTCCCGGCGTTGCGGAAGAAGCAGACGACCTTGTCGTCCTTGGCATACGCGGGCATCCCGTACCACGTCCTCGGTGTGAGCTCTGGCGCGCTGGCCTTGACGATCTCGTGGATGCGCCGTCCCATCGTGCGAGACGGTTCCTCCATCTCGGCGATCTTCGCGAGCACGTCCGCCTCGTCCGTGGCCGCCTTCGCCTCCCGGGCGCGCTCCTTCATCGCCGCTCGTTCCTCGGCCGTGAACTTCTGAGGACGCGAGCTCCTCTTCGCGGTTTTTGTCTTAGCCATGGTTGCTCCTATCGCTTGAAATGGGGTGCACATCGACGGTCATGCTAGGTCTGCCTCGGCGACCGCGCTTCTCGATTCCTGATCGGTTTGGTGACCTGTCTGGCCGAGGACGTGGGCTTAATGTCTGAAGCTTGCGAGCGATGGTCGCGGCCGTCACTCTTGGTGATCCGAACGGCGAACTCGAAGGAGGCCTGAATACATGTTCACGAAGAAGGGCGATGCGGCAGTCCTCGCCAAGCTCGGCGATGCCCCCGCTCAGTACCGGGAGATTGGGGAACGCCTGCACGCCGTCATCCGGGAAAGCGCGCCGTCGCTAGAACCGATCGTGCGGTGGGGACTGCCCTTCTACGTGAAGGACGGCAAGGACATCTGCTACATCAAGCCAGACAAGGACTTCATCGCATTCGGTTTTGCCGAAGTCGTGAATCCCGCTCGCGAGGAGGGCGAGAGCATGCACCCGGTCGCGTGGACTCTCACCGCGCTGGACGACTCGACGGAAGCCAAGATCCGCGGGCTCCTCAAGAAAGCGGTGGCTTGATATCGGCTCCGGCCATGTGTTTGGGCGCGGCCCCGGCCCCCGTTGTCTGCGCTGAGCGGGACGCTCGGCACCACGCCCGCGATGCTCGTGGTGGGATGAGAGCAGGACGGCCGCGCGTGCGCGCGTTAGGGTCGTGTCGTGGGAGATGCTCCTGCTGTTGCGGTGATCGGTGCGGGTAACGTCGGCCATGCTCTGGCTGGGGACCTAGCGCTCCGAGGGGTAGAGGTCCGGCTGTTCAGCCGGTCGCCGGAGCGCCTGGAGGCGATCAGCCAGGCCGGTGGGATCACGGTCAGCGGCGAGGTCGAAGGGTTCGCGACGCTTGGCCTGGTCACTCAATCGTTGAAGGAGGCCGTTGAGGGCGCGGGGGTGGTCGCGGTCTGCTTGTCGACGATGGCGCTGCCAGCCCACGCGAGCGCGATCGCCGAGGCATCGACGTCCGAGCAGGTGATCTGGCTGAATCCCGGACACAGCGGCGGTGCGCTTTACCTGGCGGCCGAGTGGTCGCGTTCGAGTGGGGCCGGGGCCCGCAAGCTATGCCAGCTGACGACCACTTCGCACGTCAGCCGAGTGACTGGCCCAGCAGCCGTTCGCGCGTTTCTGCTGCCGCGTGCCGCGGTGGCCGCCCTTCCCTCACGTCATCTAGATGAATGCCACGAGCGGCTCGACGCGCTGCTGCCGGGGCAGTTCGGCAAGGCCGGGTCGATCCTCGAGAACGACCTGGCCAACATCAACGCGATCATGCACCCGCCAGGCATGGTCTGCAACGCGGGCTGGATCCAGGCCACCGGCGGAGACTTCGGCTTCTACTCCGATGGCGCCCCACCGGCGGTGACCACGGTGATCGATGCGATCGACGATGAGCGGCTTGCGTTGGCGGAGCGCCTCCAGGTCCCCGCCGTTCCGTTCGCCGAGCTCATGTATCAGCTCGGTTTCTCGACGCACGCGACCGCGAGACGCGCACACGAAGCGATCGAGCACAGCGAGCTGATCTACCCGATCAGATCACCCCCCACGCTCGATCATCGTTACCTCCACGAAGATGTGGGCTGGGGTCTGGTTCCGTGGACCCAGCTGGCGGAGAACGCGAACGTCCCGACCCCGACCATCACCGCTCTGACCCATCTCGCCGGGCTCCTCAACGGCGTGGACTATGCCCGAGAAGGCCTCACGCTCGCACGCATGGGCCTCGCCAATAAGACCGCCGAGGAAATTTCGGCGCACGTCAGCTGATCATCGTGAGGATCGTCCATCCCGGCGGTCGAGCTACGGGGAGGGGTGAACCGCCAGTGCGCTGCCGCCGAACAGGCGCACGGGCTCGGCCACGGCCTCCATGCGCCCGTCGCGCAGAACCTGGAGGGCGGTCGCGTCGCCCGGATAGTTGTCGAGTGGCAGGATCGGCCCGGTGGCGAGAGTGAACTTCTCGCCGTAGGTCTGCTCGAGCTCAGCGGCGAGCTGGCTGTTGTAGAAGTCAGGCTCGGCGAGCGAGGTCGGCGAGTTGCGTTGGCTGACCCGGGGTGCCGCCAGCGCCGCGGGCATCGACATGTCGAAATCGACGTGATTGATCAGTATCTGCACGACGGTGGTGATGATCGTCGAGCCGCCAGCGGCGCCGATGCTGAACGCCGGTTGGCCGTCGCGCAGCGCGATGACCGGCCCCATGCTTGAGCGTGGCTGCTTTCCGGCGGCGGGCAGGTTCGGGTCATATCCGCCCTGGCTCGGCGGCGCGAAGTCGAAGTCGGTCATCTCGTCGTTGAGCAGGAAGCCGTAGCCGGGGACGACCTCACCGCTGCCGCCGAAGAAGTTGATCGTGTTCGTGTAGGCGACGATGTTGCCCCACTTGTCCATCGCGACGATGTTGTTGGTGTGATGCGTCTCGGGCGAGGCGGTCGCCCCGCTCGCCGAGGAGGACGTGACACAGGGCTTGAACGGTGGGAACGGGTTGCCTGGTGCGACGGGGGAGGTCAGAGCGCTGTCGCCGATCAGGCAGCGGCGTGTGGCGGCGAAGTCGGGGCTGAGCAGACCGTTCAGCGGGACGTTGACGAAGGCGGGGTCGCCGACGTAGGCGTTCCGGTCCGCATAGGCCAGCCGCGAGGCCTCGAGGTAGTGAAAGAGCGCCGTGACCCGCGGCTCGCTGCCCAGATTGAACCCGTTGAGGATGTTCAGGATCTCCCCTTCGGTCGATCCGCCGCTCGACGCCGGCGGCATGCCGTACACGTCCAGGCTGCGGTAGTTCACGTGCGTGGGCGGAGGAGTCCTGACCTGGTAGGAGCGCAGGTCGTTCATCGTCAGGATCCCGGGCATCGTGATCGAGGTAGTCCCGGGATAGAGCACCGGATGGTCGTCGGCCTGCACCGCCGCTTGGCCGATCGGCCCGTCGTAGAAGTAGGAGGGTCCGCGCTTGGCGAGCAGCTCGTAGGTCCGCGCGAGGTCGGGGTTCTTGAGCAGGTACCCGAGCGGCAGCGGATCGCCGGACGGCGTGAGCAGCAGCTTGCGGCTTGCGGTGTAGTCCCGGAGTGTGGAGAGCCCGGACTCCGTCAGCTGCTGGAAGTCCTGGCCGACGCGGAAGCCATGGCGGGCGAGCGAGATCGCCGGCCGCAGGTCGGCGGCCAGACCCTCGCGGCCGTAGAGCGCCACCGCCTTGTCCCACAGCGCGACCATCGCCGGCACGCCGGTGGAGATCGGCTGGTCGGAGGCGAAGGTGTAATCGAGCGGCTGACCGGTGGCGGGGTCCACGAACATCGTCGGAGTGCAGGCCGCGGGACAGTTCTCACGACCGTCGAGGGTCACGACCTGATGCGATTTGGCGAGATAGACCACCATGTAGCCGCCCCCGCCAGGGCCCGCCACGAACGGCACGCTCACTCCCATCGCGCTTCCCGTGGCCACCGCGGCGTCGATCGCATTGCCGCCCCGCTTCAGCACGTCGATGCCGGCCTGGCTGGCGTATTGGTCCTGGGAGGCGACCGCGCCGCCGGTGCCGATCGCCACCGCCTGCGACTCCCGCCCGGCCTTTCGGGCGGCTTCAGCCGGGGCGGATGCGATCAGCGCGACTGCGACAGCCGTGGCGAGAAGTGACCCGATACGTACCATCACCGCCTCCTCCGATCGCGCAGGTCGACCAAGCAACAACGGATATACCCCTCGACGCTCGTCGCCAAGCGTCATTCGTGCGTCCGCGACAGGTATCCGCTTGGCGCCCGCCGCGAACCGCTCGCAGCTCAACGCTCATGGTTGCGCCGCGGCGACCTCCGGTGTGGTCGATAATCGGCGGCCATGAAAAGGATCTTCGGCACACTCGCGGCGATTGCTGCATGCTCGCCCCTGCTCCTGGCGTCGCCGCCGGCCACGGCTGATGCCGCAACGCTGATCGCCACCACGGGTCCAGCGACCAGCATCACGCAGGTATCGGCGACTCTGAACGGCTACCTGAACCCGCCGTCGGCGGTCACGGCTTACTACTTCGTGTATGGCACGACGAGTAGCTACGGGCAACAGACCGCCTCGGTGCCCGCACCGCCCGGCATCAGCTTGACGCAGGTTCAGGCGAACATCACCGGTCTGTCCCCCGGGACCACCTACCACTTCGAGCTGGTCGCGGTGATCGGGGGGGTGCCTTACGTGGGGAGGTTCAATGGCGGCGATCAGACGTTCACGACGGCGTCCACCAGCGGTGTCCGTGGCCACGGCCCAGGAAAGGGCACCCTGAAGCTGGTCGGCAGGACGCTCCAGGTGAGCAAAGGAAAGGCCACGATTGCGCTGTGGTGCTTGAGCTCCGTTGCGTGTCGCGGCAAGCTCACGATTGCGGGATCGCATCGCGGCTGCGTCAGCCGCAAGCCGTTCGCGCTCAACGCCGCCGTCGTACAGCCGCTCAAAGCGAAGATCAGTGGCGCCTGTCGGAGGCTCCTGCGTAAGTCCTCGAAGCATGAGCTCTTTGGCAAGCTGACGGCAACGCTCCTGACGGGCCAGCCAAGCCTGAGCAGCAAGGTGACGCTCGTCCCTCGTCCCTCGTACGTGACCGGCTAGCTGCTGCTCGGCGTTCAGCGAATGAGCTCGAGCACCACGATCGTGGCCCCGGCGCTCAGCGACAGCCAGAGGACCGTGCGCTCGACCGATCGACGGAGCCGCGTGACGGTCGGCGTGAGGAGCCGGCGAAGCAGAAGGGGAGGCACGACGGTCAGAAGCGGCCAGGTGCGGCGCACGCGGCGGGCAACGAGGGTCGCGACCAGCCGGTCGACCGTGCTGGGCTCGGCGCTTAGCATCGCGGCAGCGTACGGCGCGCGCGGCGTTCCTGCGAGGGGTGCAAACCGTCGCCCGTCAGGCTGAGCGGCGGGCGAGCCAGTCCTCGAACTCGGTGGCGATGATCCGCTGGTCGTGAACTCCGGCGGCGGCCTCGGAGGCCAGCCACACGATCGGCGGCCCCATGATCGCGGGGTCGAGCAGCCGGTCTCGCATCGTCTCGGGGACCTCGTCGGCGAGCATCCCGGTCGCCGTGGGGCCGCCCGGCAGGAGGATGTTGACCGTCACCGAGGTGCCTTTGAGATCGGCGGCCATCACACGCGCGAGCGCCTCCACCGCCGCGCCGGACGGGCCGTAGGGCACGAAGCCCTGCCGGGTCATCGTCTGCGCGTTCATCGAGATCACGACGATCCGTCCGCCTCCGTCCGCGAGCATCCGCGGCGCCACTTCGCGGGCGATGAGGAACGAGCCGGTCACCTTGGTCGCGACCACGTCGCGAAAGCCGTCCGGGGAGACCTCCCAGAACGGCTGGGGGTCGGTCATGAACCGCGGGTTGACCGACCGCATCCCGATCCCGGCGTTGCACACCAGCAGGTCGAGCCCGCCCAGCCGCTCGTACACATGATCGACGCCGGCGCGGACCGTGTCCTCGTCGCGGACGTCAAGCGCGAGGCCGAGCGCTTTGGAGCTGAGCTCGGCGGCGACCGCCTCGGCCCGCCCCGTATCGCGGCCGGTGACCGCGACGCGCGCGCCGGCTGTGCTGAGCGCCTCGGCCATCGCCCGCCCGAGCCCGCTGGTGGCGCCGGTCACCAGCGCGCGTGTGGAGCTGAGATCCGTCACTGGGGCGATGCTACTGGCGGCTGTCGTGAGGTTCCGGCCGCCGCCTGGAGGCCGTCTGCCTGTGCTGATGATGCTGTGGGATTACGCTGCCCAAGGGATCAGATCGAGGAGGGACGCGATGCCGTTCCGGATGCGACGACACGTAGGGCGAGGAGGCGTGGCGATAGCCCTCGCGTGTGGCAGCGCTCTCGCTCTGGCGCTCGTCGCGGCCGGGCCGTCGCTCGCCGCCGCTCCTGCGGGGGAGCTGAGCGGCAAGACAGGTTGCGGATGCGCGGGCTCACGCACCACCGAAATTGCACAACCGGTCACCCAGATCAACCTGAACCCGCCCCACGGGCGAGGTTCGGCCGCGGGAATCGCCGAGGTGGTGAGACACGGGCACGGGCACGCCGTGGCGATCGTCGCGCAGGGCGTCACGGCGGCCGGCGCGCACGAGGGCTATGCGGTGTGGCTGTGGCGCAGCCGCGGCAGCGCCAAGCTGCTCGTCGGCGTTCCCGGTCGAACACATGGACGGATGGCCGCCAGCGGCCCCGTGCTCCTGATCAGGCCGTTGAGCGCCGGCGAGCATGCGCTGACGGTCTGGGACTACTTCGGGCACGGGCTCGTCGGAATCGCCACCACCCGCATCACCGTTCAGTGAGAGACGCGCCCGGCCCGGATCGGGGACCCGGGGCTGTTTGATCATCGGGCCACCGCCGGCGAGGCCGGTTGCCTGCCGGGACGCGGTGGTCGTGAACCCGCGCGCTATGCGCGGCCGTTCAGCCGGGCGTCCCGCCGAGGATCATCCGGGAGTGGGCGTAGTCGATCGTGAGATCGCCAAAGCGGGCGAGAGTGGCGGTGCCGAGGACGCCGCTGATCCCGGCGTGGAGGAAGCCTGCGGGGAGGAGATGAGGGGCACGGCCGATCACGCCGTTTCGAAGCGAAAGGCCGGGGAGGCCCCACTTGTGTACGAGTACCGGGGTGGCCGCACCGTTGCACGCGGCGCCAGCCAGGCTCGTGCTCGGTCCGACGGCCCGCAGCCGGCTGGCCCCCGGCGCGGCTGAGTCGATGAAGGAGATTGGTGCGCCGGTGTCAACGAGGAACCGCGCGCGGCGTCCATCGAACCGCACCCCTGTGACCGCGCCGACAGCGCCCGCGCTGCGCAGGACTGTGAGCGAAACGGCGCGGCCGCCGATGGGACGCTTTGCAGCCAGGGTGAGCCGGCGGTGGGTGAAGTCGACCGACACCGCTCCAAAATGCGAGAGCAGGTCCGCGCCGAACAGGCCTCCGACCGGGAGCCCGGAAACGCTGCCCGGCAGCAGGAGCCGCTGGCTGAACACGGTGCTCGCGGGCAGGGCTACGTTGCCCAGACGCCAGCGCGGCAGCGCGACCGGTTGCCCGACGATGTCGCAGCCGAACGTCGAAAACACCTGGCGCGAGCCATCGTTACGCAGGCGCAGCCTGCTGGCGATGCTGGAGTCGATGATCGTGCGTGCCGCCCCGGTATCGACGATGAAGTAGTACGGCTGGCCCTCGACCGTCACGCGCACGAAGGCCTTCACCGCGGGTCGCGGTCCGGACACCACGATCGGGCGCGAGAAAGGGCGGGTTGAGCCGCTTCGCTGCGCCGAGTGCGCGGGGCCGACGAACGCTGCCAGGCAGAGCATCGCGATCGCGGCAGTGAGCACCCGTCGCCGAAGCATCAGGTGAGGATAGGTGCGCGAACGGTAGTAGGGTGAAGGCCATCTGGCCCAGGCGGCCATCGCTGGGCCTCCGGCTGGCAGAGGAGGGGATGATGCTCAACGCACGGGTTGCCCCTTGGGCGAAGAGCGTTCGTCGGGTCAGATGGGGAGTGGTTGCCGCGACGGCGACCGCGGTACTCGGGGCTAGCGCGACAAACCTGCATGCCGAACAGCGGCCCGGCCCTCTGGCAGGGCCGGCGAGCAGCAGCACGTTCATCCCGTGTGCCGGCGCTTTCGATCCCAACATCGGACCATACGGCGACACGGTGTTCGCGCTGCTGCGGCGGCCCAAGCAGTGCATCGAGTATCTGCATAAGCGCGTGGACCACGCCGATGAGGTGGATATGCAAGGGGTCCGGTGGCGTGCGTGGGGCGCCGCCACCGCCACGGGAACCGCCAACTCGCATTACTGCAACATGGGGAGCTGCATCAACCGGCCTGCATCTCTGTCGGCGTTCCGGCGACAGAGAGCTTGCGGCAGACACGTCTACACCCGGTTGCGCGAGGCGCTCCCTCCGTCCTCCGCCAATGGGTTCAGTCTGCCGCGCTATCAGACGACCTTCTACCTTCCGGCTTGCGGTGGGCCGTATCCGCTCAGGTCGAATGTCATCGGTCCAGTGCACATTCGCCGGCGCGCGGCCGATCCGTTCGATCGCGATCGGGACCTGGCTGCTCCGTGTTCTAGGGGACGGAAGGCACGCAACGGGATGTGCTAACCCGTGTAGGTGTGATGGAGCTCGGCCGCTTCGGAGTCTGGACGACGCATCGAACGATCGGCGAGGAGAACGCCGCGGAGGCGGCGGCACTCGTCGAGGACCTGGGGTTCGGGACGTTCTGGCTCGGCGGCTCTCCGCGGCTCCCATCGGTGCGCCCACTGCTGAGCGCCACCGACCGCCTCACGGTGGCGACGGGCATCGTCAACGTCTGGCAGTACGAGCCGGCGGACCTGGCGGCCGAGTACGCCGAGCTTGAGCCGGAGTTCGGCGATCGGCTGCTCGTCGGGATCGGCATCGGGCACCCCGAGGCCACGAGCGACTACAAGCGACCGCTCGCGACGATGCGCTCGTTTCTCGACGGGCTGGACGCCGCGCCCTCGCCGCTGCCCGCCGACCGTCGCTGTCTGGCGGCTCTGCGTCCGAGGATGCTGGAGCTGGCGGCGGCCCGATCGCGGGGAGCCATCCCGTACTTCGTCCCGGTGGAGCACACCCGGTTTGCCCGGGAGCGGCTCGGCCCGAGCGCCGTGCTCGCCCCCGAGCTAGCGTGCGTCATCGATCCTGACCCGGTCTCCGCACGCCAGACCGCTCGGGGCTACGCGAAGCTGTACCTCGGACTTGGCAACTACACGCGCAACCTGCTCGAGCTGGGCTTCACCGAGCGGGACATCGCCGATGGGGGCTCTGACCGGCTGATCGACGCGGTCATCGCCCACGGCAGCGCCGAGCTGGTCGCGCGCGTCGCGCAGGAGCATCTGGCAACCGGCGCCGATCACGTCTGCCTGCAGCCGGTCGGCCTCAGCGGGATTCCGCGCGCCGAGTGGACCGCGCTGGCCGGCGCACTCGGCCTGTAGTCAGTACCGGCTGATCGTGCCGGGGTGCCACACCGTGGCTCGGGTTCGACCCCCGGCGCGGCAACTGCCCGTGACGCGGCCAACTATGGTCGGTTCGCTCGGCGTCCCGCGGGGAGCGGGCCGTTCCTGCTCTGAGCGGAACGGGAGGAAGCGTCCCGGTGGGACGCACGTCGTGTCGGAGACGAGCAAGGAAGCGCGCGGGGCTTCAGGGAGCGGGGGGCGCCCCCAGTGCTGCCGAGATCTCATCCAGCGCTTGGTTCTCGGTATCGCTGATCTGTTTGCCGCCGATGCCGAGAAAGCCGCCTTCCTTGTGTGCGCTGGCGACGGACTGCGCGACGCTCATCACGAAGGTCTTGTAGGAGTCCGTCTCCGCAGGCGTCGATTTTGCTTCGACGATCCCGATCGCGTCGCGCAAGTGCTGCGAAGTGACGTCCGCGATGTTGCCCTGAGCGTGGCGGAGCTCGTCGGCATCGATCGCGGGCGGAGACTTGATCAGCTCATCGAGCAGCTCGCTCTCCCCGTGATGTGCACGCGCCTCCTGGTACACGCGGCCCATCGCGAGACTCTCGCGCAGCGTCCCTCCGTGGGAGGCAGCGATCACCCGCAGGGCCGCATAAACGGGACCGTCGACGACGGTGGACCACTCCTCCGCATTGAAGTCGGCTCTTCTGGTCATCCTGGTCCTCTCAGCTTGGGAGCCATGTCGCGGAGCCAAAGGCTCCTGGCCACCAGAGTAGCCGCGACCCCAAGTCGTGCCGGGGTTCGACTCCCATCGGTAGCCGAGCGCTCAGATCGGTTCGGCGATCTCCGTCGGGACTGAGCGCCCCCGGAGCGCGGCGTGCTCGCCGAGTCGCCAGCGCGCCGCCTCGGACGTGCCGGCGCGGCGCACGATGCTCTCTGATGCGAGCAGCCGGGATGGACGGGCCTTGGCGAGCTCGGTTAGCCGGGCGGCCTCATTGACGGGGTCGCCGATCACCGTGTACTCGTAACGGCGGGCGGCGCCGACGTTGCCGGCGACGACCGTACCGGCGGACAACCCGATCGCCGCTTCCAGCCCGTCGAGCTCGCGGCACAGTCGCTGACGCAGCTCGCGGGCGGCCGCAAGGGCGGCGCCGGCAGCGTCCGGATGGTCGGTGGGCGCGCCGAACACGCACAGCGCCGCGTCCCCTTCGAACTTGTTGACCCAGCCGCCGTGCAGCGTGACGGTCTCGTCACAGATCGCGAAGAACCGGTTGAGGGTTTGCAGCACCTCGCGGGGGTCTGACTCGGCGGCGAACGGGGTCGAGCCGAGGATGTCGGCGAACAGCACCGCGGCCTCGCGTATCTCGCCGCCGAGCTCGACGCCGCGTGCCAGCGCCGAGCGGGCGACCTCTTCGCCGACGTGTCGGCCGAACAGGTCGCGCACGAGATCGCGCTCGCGCAAGCCGGCGAGCATGCGGTTAAAGCCGGCCTGCAGCACGCCGACCTCGCCGCCGTCGTCGACCGGGACCGCTACATCCGTCTCCCCTTCCTCGACGCGGGCCATCGCGCGTCGCAGGGCGCGCACCGGGTCCACGACGGAGCGGATCGCTGTCAGAAGCGTGATCGCGCCGACCGACAGGGCGATTGCCGCGAGGAAGATGACGGTGGTCGCCAGGCGCCGCGGCGAGATGCCTGCGCCGGCCAGGTAGGCGATCGCCACCACGGCGGCGCCGCAGACGGCGACCGCTGTCCCGAACTCCCACGCCAGGTAGATGCGGGCGGCGATGCCGGGCAACAGTGGGCGCACCGGGGTGGTGTGCCTGAGCGCGAGTGCGATCGCCGGGCGCATGATCCGCTCGGCGGCGAGATAGGTGAGCGCCGAAGCCACAAGTCCACCGAGGGTGACCGTGACGAGGATCAGCGCCCCCGCCCACGCCGAGCCGTCGAGCGCGGCGACGTCGAAGACGCCGAAGCCCACACCCACGACCGACCAGACCGCGAGCGTTTGGGCGCTGGCGTGCACCGGGATGCGGATCGCCCGTGCCCGTTCGGCCTCGCTGGGTTCGGTGCCGCGGACGAGCCATCGGCGGACGGGTCGGAACGTCCGTGTGCCCCAGATCGCCGAGGCCGTCAACCCCAGCGCGCACACGACGAGCAGCGCGATCAGGTCGGTGCGATGGGCATGAGCCGGCTCGTGACCAGGGAGCGGCAACACGTACACGATGAACACATACGTGATCGCCGCCTCGACGACATTGATCAGCGGCATCAGGATGTTGCAGCGGCGGGTGATCGTCGACGCCAACCGCGCGCCCTCGGCCCGCCCTGGGCGCTCGAGCGCCTCAGTACCGTCACCCACCGGGGGCGACAGCGGCAGAACCGCAGGTGTTGGCTCGACGGCCAAGATCAGAAACCTCCCTCGCTGTACTCTGCGCTCCGCTCGCCGCCGGTTGTGTGATCCGCGTCACGCGAGCTCCCACAGCCCACCGGGTTCTCAGCCTTCCCAGCCGAGTGCCTGGCGGCGCGACTTCGGCAGCTGGCTGACCACCAGGTCATAGGAATCCTCGACCATGTCCGCGATCACGCGGTCGGCGATCGAGCCATCGACGGTTACCGTGTTCCAGTGCCGCTTGTTCAGGTGGTATCCGGGCCGGACTGCAGGGTGAACTTCGCGCAGCTGCTCGGCCAGCGACGGTTCGCATTTGAGGCTGATCTCGAGCGGTGCTTGAGAGAGCCGGGAGATCGCGAAGATCTTCCCCGCGACCTTGAAAGCCGAGGTCTCGGGTCCGAAGGGAAATGTCTCGGCAGCGCCCGTGAAGCTAAGGCACAGCGCTCGAAGCCGCGTGGCGTTCACGACTCGGCATATTGACGCGGCGAGAGCATCAGCGACCGATGCGGATGCGCGTTCCCCGCGCCGGCGAGAGCGTGGTACTGCGGCGCCTTGATCGCTCCGGACGGCGAAGGATTGGCGTGAACTCGACGGTCGTGAGGAGCACGCGGAGGAAGGTCTTGACCTCGAGGATCGTGAGCGCGGCGCCGAGGCAGCGGTGGGCTCCGCCACCGAACGGGAGCAGGGTGTAGCCGTCCGGTCTTGAGTCGAGAAACCGCTCGGGGCGAAACTCGCCCGGGTTGGGGTAGAGCTCTGGGTCGTGGTGGATCGCCCAGGCATCGATCGCGACGAGCTGGTCGGGCTGCACGGTCCACGTGCCGAGCTTGAGCGGCGCGAGAGGATGGCGGGCCGCGGCGATCGGTACCGGTGGTCGGATCCTGAGAATCTCCTTCACCAGTGCGTCGAGATGCGCGTCGTCGTCCATCCTTGCTGCTTCACGGGCGCGTGCAGCCGCAACCGGGTTGTGGGCAAGCAGGTCGACGCCCCACGCGATCGCCGTGGCGGTGGTCTCGTATCCGGCTGCGATCAGCGTGGCGAGCTCATCGCGCAACTCCTCGTCGGACAGGCCCGTCCCGTCGTCGCCTCGGGCCTGGATCAGGAGCGCGAGGACGTCGTCGCGGTCCCCCAGAGCAGGGTCCGAGCGCGACGCTGCGATCTGAGCGTGGAGGATCTCGTCGAGTCTTCGGCGCAGGCGGGAGTAGCTGCGACCGAGCGGCCGGGCCCAGGGACCAGCGGCTCTGCTGATCGCGAACCCGAGTGCGGTGAGTGGGCGAAGCATCGCCTCGAACACCGCCGCGAGCTCCTTGCGCGTTCCGGGTTCGGCGATTCCGACGACGGCCTGCATGATCACTTCCAGCGTCAGCGCCTGAGCGCGGGTATGGACCACGATCGTCTCGCCGGGCGACCAGCGCGCCACTTCCTCTTCGGCTAGGCGTTGCATCAGCGTGCCGTAGCCAGCGAGCCGGTCGCCATGGAAGGACGGCAGCAGAAGCTTTCGCCTGGCCAGGTGTGACTCCGGCTCGAGGACCATCACCGACCGATTGCCCACGAGCGGACGAAGCGCGTCGTTGCCGTGCCGCTTGGCCAGCGGATCGCCCGTGAACAGCGTTTGGACGATCTCCCGATCGCTGCTCAGAACCGCGGTCGGGAAGCCTGGGACGCGAAGCGTGACCGTCGGGCCGAACCGCCGGTGCAGCCACTGGCTGAATGGCTCGAGGCGAACGGCGAACAGCAGACCCTGCACCGCGGCCGGGAGTCGCGGTCCCGGCGGCGAGCCGTGCCTTTCCGTGGAATGGGCTGGCGCCTCGACCATCTGGTCACTCGCCCTCGCCAGACCACGGGAGCGCGAAGAACTGCCTCCGGTTCAGTGGCGTGAGGCGCGATGAGCCGACGGAGGGCACTGTCCGATCACCCTGCTCCTTTCCCCCCAGCTGGCGGATCATGCTCCTTTAGCCGAGCGAGGTCAACTACGGATCAGGCCGTGCTCTGATGACGCTCCTTCGAGTGCTGCCAGAGCGCTTTGTCGAGCGTGCGGAGGGAGACGTCGTGCTCGGCTGCGATCGCCCGGCATGCCTCGACGTACTCGACCCAGAACGCCGGCGTGTAGCTCGAGCCCCGGGTGTGCCCGAGGGACTCGAGCGCCCGGACGTCGAGAATCGGGAGCGCTTCGGGGAAGGCGAAGTGGAGCAGCACCGAGGCGGTGGGCAGGCCCACCCCACTCAGCACGAGGATGTGGGCGATCTGCTCGGATACGTCGTCCGTCGCGAACGCGCGCCGGGTCGCGGTGCGGACGGCGGCCGCTGAATTGGCGGCGACCTTCGTCCTCGAGCGGGCGGTCTTCCATCTGCAGACAGTCAGGAACTCCGCCCGTGTGTAGTTCCCGCGCGCGCGAGCGGCCTTGCCGGCCGCGACCACCCGTTCGTCCTCGGCCGCGCCGAAACGGGCAGCGAGCGCCGGTATCTCGACCGGGTCAAGTTGGAGGGCGAACCTCAGTAGAAGCCTTCGCGGCGGGCGTAGCGCGCCGCGCGTTCCAGGTCGTACCCGTCTGCGTCGAAGGAGGGGTCCTTCTTGATCTCGCGCAGCAGCGCGCCGGAGCTCGGAAGGTCGGAGCGCTTGATGTGGTTGTCGGGGTTCCAGAGCTCGGACCGGATCAACGCCTTCGAGCACTGGGTGTAGGCCTCCTCGATGTTGATCAGGAGGCCCAGGCGCGGGACCTTGCCCTCGACCGCGCACGGCTCCAGGAGTTCTGGATCGTCGACGATCGTGGCGGTGCCGTTGACGCGGAAGGTGTCTCCGACGCCCGGAATCAGGAACAGGAGCCCGATCCGGGGATCCGCCAGCAGGTTCCTGAGCGTGTCCGCAATCCGGTTGCCGGGACGCTCGGGCATCAGCAGCGTCCTCTCGTCGACGACCCGCACGAACCCGGCCGGGTCGCCGCGGGGAGAGACGTCCAGGCCGCCCTCGGGATGCCCGGTCGCGACGCACACAAACGGCGATCGCTCGATGAACTGCCTAGTCAGGAGATTCAGGCGGTCGGTGATCTTGTCGGTGGTGCCTGCCTTCGGCCATCCGATCACGTCCCGCAGTTCGGACTCGTCGGTGATCGCGCGCGGTCTGGTCGCCATGGTCTGATCAGGGTACCGGTGCCCGGACGCGGGTTGGGGGCGGGGGCGCGCGGCAATCGCCCTAACGTTCCAAAGCGTCCCGGTAGGTCGGAGCTGTGGAACGTTAGGGCGATTATTTAGCCCTGACGTTCCGGAGCGCGGTCGGAAGGCTGAGCTTTGGAACGCTATGGCGATTTCGCTGGGGGGAAGAGCCGCGCGCCCGTCCCGTCCCGCCCGGCGCCCGGCGGAAGCTACCCTCGCCGGCCGGCGGAAGCCGACCGCGCCCGCGCCAAAGCCTCCGACCGCGCCCGAGAAGCGAGCGCCGGCCGGGCCGAGGCGGCCGCGGCCCGCGCGCGGGCCGTCGCCGCCGCCTGGGCTGCGGCATCCGTGGAAGGCGTCAGCCGGGCGATCACGGACTGGAGGCTCGAAGCAGCCAGCGCCCGCGCCCGGATACGGGCCAACCCGAGCGCCTTTTTATAGGCGCGCGTGAGGGCGAGGCCTCGAGCCGCATCCAGGGTGCTCCCGCGCGCGCACGCGCGCGAGGAGTCGACCGCGCCGTGCCGCACGAGCACAGGCCGTGCGATCACCGCTCGCTCGACCACCGTCTCCGACAGCCGCGCGGCCACCGTGGCGCCGCCAACGGTTGCGGTCTGAACAACCGACAGCGGCGCGGATGCCGAGGCGGAAGCCCGAACCGAGGAGCGCACGGTCGCCGCCGCGGTGGCGTGGGTCGTGACGCAGACGCGCGCGGCGGCTCCTGCGCCGGGAGGGAGCCTGACGGGGGTGCCGCCGGAGCGACTCCCGCCGCCCGCGAACAGCACGACGGCGCCGGCGAACAAGGCGACTAGGGCGACGAGCACCAGCGCAAACGGGGGACGGCGGGGGAGACGAGGACGCACAGCCGTTCAGATTTTCGCCTCCTACGCTCCGCCCGGTCGTGGCGATCTGGTCTCGCGACGGCCAGGGACCGGGCCGAGCGGCCCCTGCTACCCTGCGCTCCGCATGCCGACCACCAGCCAATTGATCCGCAAGGGCCGCACCGCCCCGAAGAAAAAGCTCGACACGCCGGGCCTCAAGTCCGGCAAGGGGCGCAAGAAGAAGGTCGCGGCGCCGCAGCGGCGCGGCGTATGCACCCGAGTGCAGACCACCACGCCCAAGAAGCCCAACTCGGCGCTTCGCAAGGTGGCGCGCGTCCGGCTGACGAACGGCATGGAGGTCAACGCCTACATCCCGGGCGAGGGCCACAACCTTCAGGAGCACTCGGTCGTGCTCGTCCGCGGCGGCCGTGTCAAGGACCTGCCCGGTTACCGCTACAAGGTCATTCGCGGCACGCTTGATGCCGCCGGTGTGTCCGATCGCAAGAAGTCACGCTCGATGTACGGCGTGAAGGCCAAGTAGTGCCCCGTCGCGCCCAGGCTCAAGTCCGCCCCGTCGAGCCCGACTCCGTCCACCGGAGCCGACTCGTCCAGCAGGTCATCAACAAGGTCATGCTGGACGGGAAGAAGTCCGTGGCGGAGAAGATCGTCTACGACGCGCTGGCGATCCTCGGCGAGCGAACCGGAAAGAACCCCGTCGAGCAGCTCGAAGGGGGCATCAAGGCGCTGACGCCGGTGCTGGAGGTCCGGTCACGCAGGGTCGGTGGCGCCACCTACCAGGTGCCGGTCGAGGTTCCCGCCAGAAGGGCACGTACGCTCGCCGTCCGCTGGCTGGTCCTGTTCGCGCGCCAGCGGCGTGAGAAGACGATGGCCCAGCGGCTGGCGAACGAGCTCCTCGACGCCCAGCAGCAGCAGGGCAACGCCTACAAGCGCAAGGACGACATCTACCGCATGGCGCAGGCCAACAAGGCCTTCGCCCACTATCGCTGGTAGCTCCCAAGCTCGGCCCGGCGCCGACGAAGGATCCGGTGCAGCTGCGCAGCCGCCTCCTCCGGAGCGCGATGCATGCGCTCCCACGTGAGCCGGACCGTTTCGTAGCCCGCGTCGAGCCCGTCGGCGTCGCGCTTGCGGTCGGACTCGAACGCTTGGCGGTCGCGGTGAAACTCCCAGCTGTCAAGCTCGACGATCACCCGTTCCGCGGGGAACAGGGCATCGACCTCGTGGCCGGCAACGCGAGCGCTCATCACCGGCTCCGGTAGCCCGTAGCGCCGGCAGAACTTGGGGAACGTGTCCTCCCATTCCGAGCGGGTCGGACCGCCCCTGACCTCGACGAACTCGGTGAGACGCCCCGCGCCCGGGTGGTTGGGGAAACGTGCGATCACGTCTGCGAGGTGGGCCGGCCGCAGCCCGAGCGTTCGCCTGGCTTCGTTCGCCGCGCGCGCGAGCGCCTTGTCGCTGAGGTTCGGTGCGCAGTCGAGGATCGTGCGGGCTGGGCTAGTGACCCTGATTCCCTCGCGCGTGCGAAAGTCGCGGCCGAGCAGCCCCTTCGGGCGGTGGACCTTGATGCCAGCGGGCCGGCGGTCTCCCGGAAGGCTCACGTGCATCAGCGGCGGCCAGCGGCCAAGGCCCCAGAGGGCGAGCGCGGCCGCGTGGCTGAGCGCGGCGCCCGGCCCGCAGGCCAGGACCGCAGCCGAAGCCCGCTCGAGCGCGGTCTTGGCGGGACGACCCACCGCGTAGATGCCGGGAAACTCGCGATGAAGCCTCCCCACCTTGATGCGGTAGGCGATCTGTCCGTTGTTCAGGCCCAGCGCAAGGAGTTGCTCGCGGGTCACGTTGCCATGCTTCGCGATCGCGGCGAGCGCGTGGTCGGGGGCCGTGGGATGCCAGTTCGAATAATTCGCCACCACATCCCATAGCCCCGAGGGGGCCAAGGTTCGCCCCCCCTGAGTGGGCCCCTCGGCGATCCGAGGCCGCAAAAAGGGCATTAAAAAGAGGGCCGCCCACCGCACGGGACCGGGGGCTGCGGCGGGACAACCCTCGCCGGAAGCGTAGCCGCTGGCTAGGCCGGCGAAATCCACCTGGGAGCCAGTTGTCAGGATCCGGACCGCGAGCGGTGCTGTTGTGACGGCTGACCGCCCGTGCTCAGCAGCAGACCACATCCGCCCGCGATGATCAGCAGGATCGCCCCAAGGGTCTCCATGTAGAGACCGGTGCTCGGCTTTGCCTTGGCGCTGGCAAAATGGGTCGCCGAGCTGCCGATGACGCCCGTGGCCTGCGCGTCAGGCAGGTCGCCGATCAGGGCGATCAGGAGCGTCACGATGCCGAGTCCGGTCAGGGCGAGGAGCGCCGGCCAGCTGCCCTTCATCGCCGCCAGGTAGGCGAGGCCCGCCACGGCCAGCGCGATCGGGATCAACGCGTAGGAGTCATGGGAGCCGGTTGAGACCGTCTTGATCGGGGCGCCGCCGGCGGAGGTGGCGATCGAGAAAAGCTCCGTGAATTCGGAGACGATCAGCAGCAGGGCAGCCAGCAAGGCGCATACCAGGACGCCGGCCCGAACGGTCCCTGAAATGTCCCGTTGCAGGGGCTCGGGATGCCCCCAACCCTCTGCTATATTCGGAACTCGCCTCGGGTGGCGTGGCGCTCACGTGTGCGCGTCCCCGGGCAGGCAGTATCCGAGCAATGGAGACCCCGACCGCATAGCCGAACGCCCGTCGCCGAGAACCGCGTCGTGAACGGGCCCTCTGGGCCTTTTTTCATGCTCGGGATCAACCGCCGGAACCGGAAGCTGAACCCCCCGAGATTTACAAGACCTCATGCCTCGCACATTCGACCTAGACAAGATTCGCAACATCGGGATCATGGCGCACATCGACGCCGGTAAGACGACGACGACTGAGCGCATCCTCTATTACACCGGTCGGACCTACAAGATGGGGGAGGTTCACGAGGGCGCCGCCGTCATGGACTGGATGGCCCAGGAGCAGGAGCGTGGGATCACGATCACCTCCGCGGCCACCACCGCCACCTGGCGCGACTACCGGATCAACATCCTTGACACGCCCGGCCACGTCGACTTCACCGTCGAGGTCGAGCGCTCCCTGCGTGTGCTCGACGGCGCGATCGCGATCTTCGACTCCGTCGCGGGTGTCGAGCCTCAGTCAGAGACCGTCTGGCGCCAGGCCGACCACTACCACGTCCCGCGCATCGCCTACATGAACAAGATGGACCGGATCGGCGCTGACTTCGAGCGCGGTGTCCAGACGATGATCGACCGCCTCGGCGCCCACCCGGTTCCGGTGCAGCTGCCGATCGGTGCAGAGTCCGAGTTCGAGGGCATCATCGACCTGATCGGGATGAAGGCGATCATCTACAAGGACGAGCTCGGCAAGGAGCAGGAGATCGTCGACATCCCGGCCGAGTACGCAGAGCAGGCCGCCGCTGCGCGCGAGCACCTGCTCGAGGAGGTCTCCCACTACGACGATCAGCTCGTCGAGCTGATCGTCGAGGAGAAGGAGATCCCGCAGGACAAGCTAAAGGCTGCGATCCGGAAGGCCACGCTGGACATCAAGCTGACCCCGGTCCTGTGCGGTTCGAGCTTCAAGAACAAGGGCGTCCAGCCGCTGCTCGACGCTGTCCTCGACTACCTCCCGAGCCCGCTCGACGTGCCCCCCGTCCACGGCGTCGAGCCCGCCAGGGGCTCGAGCAACGGCGATGAGGAGACGGCCGAGCGCCACGCCTCCGACGATGAGCCGTTCGCGGCGCTCGCGTTCAAGATCATGGCCGATCCCTTCGTCGGCAAGCTGACCTACTTCCGCGTCTACTCGGGCCGGTTGGAGGCCGGCGCCCGCGTGCTGAACGTCACCACCGGGCGCACCGAGCGGATCGGGCGCATCCTGATGATGCACGCCAACGACCGCGAGGAGGTCAAGGAGGTCTACGCCGGCGACATCGCCGCCGCCGTGGGCATCAAGCAGGTGACCACCGGCGACACGCTGGCCGCGCCCGACAAGCCGATCCGCCTGGAGACGATCGAGTTCCCCGAGCCGGTGATCAAGGTCGCGATCGAGCCGAAGACGAAGGCCGACCAGGAGAAGATGTCGACGGCGCTCGGCCGCCTGGCCGAGGAGGACCCGACCTTCCAGGTGCGAACCAACGAGGACACCGGCCAGACCGAGATCTCGGGCATGGGCGAGCTGCACCTCGAGGTGCTGGTCGACCGGATGCTGAGGGAATTCAAGGTCGACGCGAACGTCGGACGGCCGCAGGTCTCCTACCGCGAGACGATTCGCGGGCACGCGGAGAAGGTCGAGGGCCGGTTCGTGCGCCAGACCGGCGGCGCGGGCCAGTTCGGGATCGTGTACATCGACGTCGAGCCGGCCCCCGGCGAGGGCTTCGACTTCGTCAACAAGATCAGGGGCGGCTCGGTCCCCACCGAGTTCATCCCGGCGGTCGAGAAGGGCGTCGAGGAGGCGCTGGAGAACGGTCCGCGCGCGGGTTACCCGATGGTCGACGTGCGCGTCACGCTGACGGACGGGAAGTACCACGACACCGACTCTTCGGAGATCGCGTTCAAGGTCGCGGGCTCGCTGGCCCTCAAGGAGGCCGTCAGGCGCGCCAAGCCGGTCCTGCTCGAGCCGATCTTCGCCGTAGAGGTCGTCACCCCTGAGGAGTTCATGGGCGATGTGATCGGTGATCTGAACCGGCGCCGGGGCCAGGTCCAGGGCATGGAGCAGCGCGGCAATGCCCAGGTCGTGAGCGCCTACGTGCCGCTGGCGGAGATGTTCGGCTACGCGACGGATCTGCGGTCCACGACCCAGGGCCGGGCGACCTACACGATGCAGTTCGAGCGCTACGACGAAGTGCCCACGAACATCGCAGAGAAGGTGGTCGGCGAGCTACAGCCCGCCTAGGAGTTCTGTCCGATAGATTCTTGAGGTTCGCCCTCTTACAGGGCGGACAAAACCTGAAACCAGAAGGAGCGAAAGCAAAGTGGCGAAAGCCAAGTTCGAGCGCGATAAGCCCCACGTCAACGTCGGGACCATCGGTCACATCGACCATGGCAAGACGACGCTGACCGCTGCCATCACGAAGGTGTTGAATGAGAAGTTCGGCGGCACGGAGGTGCGGTCGTTCGAATCGATCGACAACGCTCCTGAGGAGAAGGCGCGCGGGATCACGATCGCAACATCCCACGTCGAGTACCAGACCGAGAACCGCCATTACGCGCACGTCGACTGCCCGGGTCATGCCGACTACGTCAAGAACATGATCACGGGCGCGGCGCAGATGGACGGCGCGATCCTCGTGGTGTCCGCCGCCGACGGCGCGATGCCCCAGACGCGCGAGCACATCCTGCTCGCCCGTCAGGTTGGCGTGCCGTACATCGTCGTGTTCCTCAACAAGGCCGACATGGTCGACGACCCCGAGCTCCTCGAGCTCGTGGAAGTCGAGATCCGCGACCTTCTGACCGAGTACGAGTTCCCCGGCGACGACATCCCGTTCATCACCGGCTCGGCGCTCAAGGCGCTCGAGGGCGATGAGGAGCAGGAGGCCAAGATCCTCGAGCTCGCCGAGGCACTCGACACTTATATCCCCGAGCCCGTCCGCGACCTGGACAAGCCGTTCCTGATGCCGGTCGAGGACGTGTTCTCGATCACCGGCCGCGGCACCGTCGCGACCGGCCGCATCGAGCAGGGCGTGATCAAGACCGGCGAGACGGTCGAGATCGTGGGGATCAAGGACACCGAGACGACGGTCGTGACCGGCGTCGAGATGTTCAAGAAGATCCTCGATGAGGGCCGCGCCGGCGACAACGTCGGCTGCCTGCTTCGAGGCACCAAGCGTGAGGAGATCGAGCGTGGCCAGGTGCTTTGCAAGCCCGGCTCGATCACGCCGCACACCCAGTTCAAGGCCGAGGTGTACGTCCTGAAGAAGGAGGAGGGTGGTCGTCACACCCCGTTCTTCACGGGCTACCGGCCGCAGTTCTACTTCCGCACCACCGACGTCACCGGCGTCGCCAAGCTCCCCGAAGGTACGGAGATGGTCATGCCCGGTGACAACGTCCAGATGGAGATCGAGCTGATCCAGCCGATCGCCATGGACCAGGGACTGCGGTTCGCGATCCGAGAGGGTGGCCGCACGGTCGGCTCCGGGGTCGTGACCGAGGTCGTCAAGTAGTTAAGGGGGCGGCGAAGCCGCCCCTGTTTTTTGTCCAACGAGATACGACCTTTTGGGGCGGGCCCCCGGCTCGCCCCATTGTCACGTGAGCAATGGCAACGATCGCGCAGAACAAAATCCGAATCCGCCTGAAGTCCTATGACCACTCGGCCATCGAGGCTGCGGCGAAGGAGATCGTCGAGACGGCGACGCGCACCGGCGCGACCGTCTCCGGCCCCGTGCCCCTGCCCACGGAGAAGAACGTCTACTGCGTGATCCGCTCGCCGTTCAAGGACAAGGACTCGCGCGAGCACTTCGAGATCCGTACCCACAAGCGCCTGATCGACATCCACCAGCCGACGCCGAAGACCGTCGACTCGCTCCAGCGACTCGACCATCTGCCGGCCGGGCGTGGATATCGAGATCCGCCTGGCCTCGTAGTTGTGATGGCTGCGATCCTGGCGCGCAAGCTCGGTATGACCCAGCGGTTCGGCGACGACGGCCGCGTTGAGCGGGTGACCGTGCTCGAGGCTGGTCCGTGCCCGGTGACGGGGATCCGAACCTTCGACCGAGACGGGTACGAGGCCGTGCAGCTGGCCTTCGATCGCTGCAAGGAGAAGGCGCTGACGGGCGGCGAGCTCGGGCCATCTTCGCAAGGCGTCCGTCGTCGGCCCACCGCGTCGTGCGCGAGTTCCGCGACGAGGCCGGCGAGCTAACCATGGGCGACACCGTGACGGTCGGCGAGGCGTTCTCGCCGGGAGATCAGGTCAAGGTCTCGGGCATCTCGAAGGGCAAGGGCTTTCAGGGCACGATCAAGCGCCACAACTTCAGCCGCGGCCCTGCTTCGCACGGCTCGCACAACGTCCGCGCTCCGGGCTCGATCGGTGCCTCGGCGACGCCCTCGCGTGTCTTCAAGGGGATCCGCGGCCCCGGGCGGATGGGCGGCGGCCGGATCACCCAGCGCGGGCTGACCGTGGTCGAGGTCATGGGCGATCAGAATCTGTTGCTGGTGCGCGGCGCCGTCCCCGGGCCGCGCGGCGGCGTGGTGGAGGTGCGCACCGATGGCCGCTAAGGCGCCTCGGCTCGGAGGCCGCGGATCGGTGACCCTTGATGCGGGTGCCTTCGAGTCGCGGTTCAACATGGCTCTGGTCCACGAGACCGTGCGCGCGGAGCTGAACGCGCGCCGGCGGGGAACGGCCTCGACTCTGACCCGCGGGCAGACGCGCGGCGGCGGCGCCAAGCCCTGGCGCCAGAAGGGCACCGGCCGGGCCCGCGCGGGTTCCTCGCGCTCGCCCTTGTGGGCGGGCGGCGGCATCGTGTTCGGCCCACAGCCGCGCTCCTACACGGTCAAGGTGAACCGCAAGGCGCGGCGCGGCGCGCTGCGGAGCGCTCTGTCCGAGCACGCCGGGCGAGGGTCGGTGGCGGTTTTCGACGCGTCGAAATTCAATGAGCCCTCGACCGCCCAGGCGGCGGATCTGATCGACGCCTGGGAGGCGGCGAACAAGTCTGTGCTGGTGGTTTTGGATGCCTCTGAGGAGGCCGCCGGCAAGTCATTCCGCAACATCGCGCGGGTGAACGTGATGCCGGTGTCGGACGCGGGCGTCGCCGATGTGATCCGAGCGGCTGCCCTGCTTGTGAGCGAGGCGGCGCTGCCCCGGCTGGTCGCACTCGCTGGAGGCACTGCGGACGCGGCCGCGTCGGAGTCAGTCGCGCCCGATGCAGAGGCTTCCGAGTCGGAACCGGAGGTGCGCCCTGACTCCGAGGCGGATGCGTCCGGAGGGACGAGTGATGGAGCCGAGCCAGGTGATTATCCGCCCGGTCGTATCCGAGAAGACCTACGCGCTCGCGGAGGCCGGGAAGTACACCTTCCGGGTGCACGACAAGGCCCACAAGACGCAGATCCGCCAGGCGATCGAGCAGCTGTTCGAAGTGAACGTCGTCGAGGTCCGCACCGCCTCGGTCAAGAGCAAGCCAAAGCGGCGCGGGTACACCTCCGGCCGCACGCGCGAGTGGAAGAAGGCGATCGTTCAGGTGGAGGCGGGCCAGACGATCCCGATCTTCGGAACGGCGTTGGAAGCGAGCGAATGAGCCCCATGCATCCCGAACAACTCCACAAATTGCCCCGAGCGCTCGCTCCTCGTGAGGAAACTCGGCGTGAGCTCGAGTTTTTGCACACGTCCGGCCGCCGAGCACGAGTTTGTTGGATTGTTCGACTTGGGAAGGCCTGCTGATGCCGATCCGCAAGCCCAAGCCAACCTCCCCCGGCCGTCGGTTCGCGACCTACCCGGACTTTGCCGAGCTGACGCGCTCCGAGCCCGAGAAGTCGCTCACCGAGGGCCTGAAGAAGTCGGGCGGGCGCAACTCCCGCGGGCGCAAGACCTCACGCCACCGTGGTGGCGGGGCAAAGCGCCTGTACCGGAAGATCGATTTCAAGCGGCGCAAGGACGGGGTGCCGGCGAAGGTGGCTCACATCGAGTACGACCCGAACCGCTCCGCGTACATCGCGCTGTTGCACTATGCCGACGGCGAGAAGCGCTACATCCTGGCGCCGCAGCGACTGCGCGTGGGCGCGACCGTCGAGTCCGGAGAGAACGTCGACATCCGGGTCGGCAACTCGCTGCCGCTTCAGAACATGCCCTCCGGCACGGTCGTGCACAACGTCGAGCTCGTTCCCGGGCGCGGTGGCCAGATGGCGCGCGCGGCCGGAGCCGGCGTGCAGCTGCTGGCCAAGGAGGGCGAGTACGTCACGTTGAGACTGCCCTCCGGCGAGATGCGGCTGGTCCGCGGCGAGTGCCGCGCCACCGTTGGCTCAATCGGCAACACCGATCACCAGAACATCAAGATCGGCAAGGCCGGTCGCAAGCGTCACATGGGCGTCCGTCCCCAGACCCGCGGCACCGCGATGAACCCCGTCGACCACCCGCACGGCGGCGGCGAGGGCTCGACCACGCCGGGCCGCCACCCAGTCACCCCCTGGGGTGTGCCTACGCTGGGCTACCGGACGCGCAAGAAGAACAAGAAGTCCGATCAGTACATCGTGCGAGGACGGAGACGAGGTAAGAAGCGATGAGTCGCTCGAGTAAGAAAGGGCCTTGGGTCGAGGAGCGTCTGATGGCACGGATCGAGGCGATGAACGCCTCCGGCGACAAGCGGATGCTGAAGACCTGGTCGCGCACATCGACGATCTTCCCGGAGATGGTGGGTCATACGATCGCCGTCCACGACGGGCGAAAGCACGTCCCGGTGTTCATCTCGGAGTCGATGGTCGGTCACAAACTCGGTGAGTTCGCGCCTACACGGTTGTTCAGGGGCCATGCCGGGAGCGGTCGGAGAAGGTAATGGCTGATTCGCCTGAAGAGAAGCCCAAGCCGCGCCGGCGTCGGCGTGCGAAGCCTGCAGAGGCCCCGGAGGTCACGGCCGCGTCCGAAGCAGGAACTGCGGATGAGACCGAAGGGGAGGCCCCTGCTCAGGACGCGACTGCTTCTGACGCGGACGTGACCTCCGAGCCTTCGGTTGATGAAATCGAGCCGACTCCGGAGGAGGTCGAAGCTTCCGAGGAGGCTGCCGATGTCGTTCTCGAGGCTGAAGCAGAGGTCGAGGAGGACACCGCGCCCGTCGCTGAAGAGGAAGAGCAGGGGGAAGCTCCGGCTCCTGCGCGACGCCGTCGCAGGCGGGGGGCGGCCGCTGAGGAGGAGGCTGCTGAGGAGCCGCCGGCTGCTCCCGCTCCCAGGCGGCGGCGGGCCCCGCGGGATCCGAATCTTCCGCCGCCGGTGGTGCGGGCCCAGGCGAAATATGTGCGGTCTTCGGCCCGTAAGGCACGGCTTGTGTGCGACCACATCCGCGGAAAGAGCGTTGATGAGGCGCGAGCTATCCTCGCTCATGCCCCGCGCGCGGTCGCGCGGGACTGGAGCAAGTTGCTCGAGTCGGCGATCGCCAACGCGGAGCACAACCACGAGCTCGTCGGCGAGGACCTGTACGTCAAGGCGGTCCATGCGGACGAGGGTCCCACGATCAAGCGCTACCGCCCGCGGGCGCTCGGACGTGCCACGCGGATCCGCAAACGCACCAGTCACCTAACGATCTTGCTTACACCAAAGGACTAGATGGGTCAGAGAGACTAGATGGGTCAAAAAGTTCATCCAGAGTCGCTGCGCGTCGGCTACATCCACGACTGGAAGTCGAACTGGTTCAACGAGCGCCATTTCTCCGACTACCTGCACGAGGACACGCAGATCCGCCAGCACATCATCGGGCGGCTCTCGCACGCGGGCCTGTCTGACATCACGATCCGCAAGAACGCGACGGAGGTGGAGATCAACATCCACACCGCCCGGCCCGGCATCGTGATCGGCAAGTCCGGCTCCGAGGTCGACCAGCTGCGCCGTGACCTGCACCGGATCACCGGCAAGCAGGTCAAGGTCAACATCCTCGAGATCAAGCGCCCGGAGCTGGACGCGCGCCTCGTCGCCCAGTCGATCGCCGAGCAGCTTCAGAACCGCGTCGCGTTTCGCCGGGCGATGAAGCGTGCCTTGACGAGCGCGATGCGCTCCGGCGCCAAGGGCGTGCGCGTACAGGTCTCCGGTCGCCTGGGCGGCGCCGAGATGGCTCGCACCGAGGGCTACTCGGACGGCCGGGTCCCCCTGCACACCCTGCGCGCCGACATCGACTACGGCTTCCACGAGGCCCGCACGACCTTCGGCCGGATCGGCGTCAAGTGCTGGATCAACAAGGGCGAGATCATGCCCGAGGGCTACACCGGCGCCGATCTGACGAGCATGGACGAGCCGGCACCCCAAGCTCCCGAGCGCGGTGGTCGCGGCGGACGTGACGGCCGTGGTCGCGGCGGTCAGGGCGGCGATGGCGGGCGGGGTCGTGGCGGTGGCCCGGGTGGTCGCGGCGGTGGCCCCGGCGGTCGCGGCGGCGGACCGGGTGGAGGGGGCGGCCGCGGTGGCGGTCCGGGCGGCCGTGGTGGCCCGGGAGGTCGTGGCGGCGGTCCCGGAGGCGGCGGCGGTGGACGCGGAGGCCAGGGCGGTCGTGGCGGCGGCCCAGGTGGCGGCCCCGGTGGTCGCGGAGGCCAGGGCGGTCGTGGCGGCGGCCGCGGACCTCGCCCCGGCGGCCAGTCCGGCGGCGGCCAGTCCGGCGGCGGCCAGTCCGGCGGCGGTCAGTCCGGCGGCGGTCAGGCGCCCCCGGCCGGAGGTGAGACCTGATGCTCGCCCCGAAGCGTGTCGCTCATCGTAAGCATCACCGTGGCCGGCGTCGCGGTCTTTCGCGTGGACAGACCAAGGTCCAGTTCGGCGAATTCGGGCTGAAGGCGCTCGAGCAGGGCTGGCTGTCGAACCGCCAGATCGAGGCTGCGCGAATTGCGATGACGCGCAAGATCAAGCGCGGCGGCAAGGTGTGGATCAACGTTTACCCGGACAAGCCCTACACGAAGAAGCCGGCCGAGACCCGGATGGGATCCGGCAAGGGCAACCCCGAAGGGTGGGTCGCGGTCGTCAAGCCCGGGCGGGTCATGTTTGAGCTCGCCGGCGTGCCCGAGCCGCTGGCCCGCGAGGCGATGCGGCTGGCGGGGCACAAGCTTCCGGTGAAGACGAAGTTCGTTGCGCGGGAGGAGCTGTGACCGCGGGCGAGTTGCGTGATTTGAGCGAAGGTGAGCTGGTGGAGCATGTGCGGACGGCTAGGCGTGAGTTGTTTGGTTTGAGGTTTCAGCATGCGACTGGTGAGCTGGATAACACGGCGTCGCTGGGTAGCGCGAAAAACGAAGTGGCGCGGGCGTTGACAGTTGCGCGTGAACGAGGAATTGAGATCAATGGCTGACGAAGAAGAGACGACACCCCCGGAGGACGCCCCCGCGCCCGAGGCCCCGGAGGACACGTCCGCGCCCGAAGCAGGAACTGCGGATGAGACCGAAGGGGAGGCCCCTGCTCAGGACGCGACTGCCTCGGACGCGGACGTGACCTCCGAGGCGCCAGCAGACGACGCGCCTACGCAACCCGCCGAGCGGCTCCACCCCAAGGAGCGCAGGCGTCGGGCTCGGGCTGCCGCTGCGGCCGCCGAGGCGGCGCGGCCCGAGCGCTCCGCTGAGGAGCGGCAGGAGGAGCGGGTTGCCCGGCGGCGGCGGAAGGCGGTCGTGCGGCGCGCGCATCGGGTCAAGGCGCGGGACAAGGCGAGGGCGCGGCGTGGTGAGGCGCGCGAGACGCCGGCGCGGGAGCGCCAGCCCGGCAAGCAGAAGACCCGCCAGGGCATCGTTGTCTCGGACAAGGCTGCAAAGACGATCACCGTGAGGATCGACACCACGCGGCGCCACCCGCGCTACGAGAAGATCGTCCGCACATCGCGCACGCTGCACGCCCACGACGAGAAGAGCGAGGCCGGCGTCGGCGACACCGTGATCGTGCGGGAGTCGCGCCCCATTTCGCGCAGCAAGCGCTGGCGATTGGTGAGAGTGGTTGAGAAGGCTGAGTAATGATTCAGAACGAGACACGGCTGCGGGTGGCAGACAATTCCGGCGCCCGCGAAATCCTTGTGATCAGAGTCAAGGGCGGTTCGCGGCGGCGGTACGCCGGCGTCGGCGACGTCGTAACGGCCACCGTCAAGCAGGCGATCCCGCAGGGCGGTGTGCGCAAGGGAGAAGTTGTGACCGCCGTGGTCGTGCGCACCAAGAAGTCCTACGGCCGGGAGGACGGCACGTACATCGGGTTCGACGAGAACGCGGCGGTGCTGATCGACGCCCAGAACAACCCGCGCGGGACGCGCATCTTCGGCCCCGTGGCGCGCGAGCTGCGCGACCGGAACTTCATGAAGATCGTCTCCCTGGCCCCGGAGGTCCTCTGAGGATGGAGGTGCGTTAGCGATGCCCGCAAAGATCAAGACCGGCGACGATGTGATCGTGATCGGCGGCAAGGACCGCGGCAAGCGCGGCAAGGTGCTGCGTGTGGACCCCCGTAAGGACCGCCTCTACGTCGAGGGCCTGAACATCATCAAGCGTCACCAGAAGCCGCAGCAGGTGGCCGGCGCGCAGCGTGCCGAGCAGGTAGGCGGCGTGATCGAGAAGGAAGGCCCGATCCACGTCTCAAACGTGATGCTCGCCGACCCCAAGGACGGCAAGCCCACGCGCGTAGGGATGGAGATCGAGGACGGCAAGCGCTACCGCGTCGCCAAGCGCAGCGGAACGAGGCTCGACTAGTGCCCACAGCGCGCCTCAAACAGCGCTACCTCGAGGAGATCCGGCCGCGGCTGATCGAGCGCTTCGGCTACTCGTCCCCGATGCAGGCCCCGAAGGTCGAGAAGGTCACCGTCAATATGGGCGTCGGCGACGCCAAGCAGGACTCGAACATGCTCGATGCCGCGACCGAGCAGCTGGCGACGATCACCGGCCAGAAACCGAACGTCCGCCGGGCGCGGAAGTCGATCGCGCAGTTCAAGGTGCGCGAGGACATGCCCGTCGGCGTCGCGGTGACGCTGCGCGGCGAGCGCTCGTACGAGTTCCTCGACCGGCTGATGTCCGTTGCCATTCCGCGGATCCGCGACTTCCGTGGACTCAGCCGGCGCTCGTTCGACGGGCGGGGGAATTACTCGCTGGGCGTGCGCGAGCAGATCATCTTTCCTGAGATCGACTACGACTCGATCGACCAGGTCCGCGGTCTCGACATCACGATCACCACAAGCGCGAGCAGCGACGAGGAGTCGATGGCGCTGCTGGAGGCGCTCGGAATGCCGTTCGCCAGGGACACGACACAGACTTAAGGAGCACATGGCCAAGACCTCACAGCGAGTCCGCCAGCAGCGGACCCCCAAGTACAAGACCAGGGCGTACACGCGCTGCCGCCGCTGCGGCCGTGCGCGCGCCGTGTATCGCAAGTTCGGCGTCTGCCGCATCTGCCTGCGCGAGCTTGCGCACAACGGCTACGTCCCAGGGATGACGAAGAGCAGCTGGTGAGCACATGTCGATGACCGACCCCGTCTCGGACTTCCTCACCCGGCTGCGCAACGCCGCCGCGGCGCAGCATCACGATGTCGCGATCCCGGCCTCGAAGCTCAAGCGCGAGCTCGCCCGGATCCTCAAGGAGCAGGGCTACATCGAGGACTACGCAGTGGCGGAACCCACTGCTGAGACCCCGGGCGGGGAGATCCGGATCACGATCAAGTACACGCGCGACCGCCAGCCGGTGATCACCGGCCTCGAGCGAGTCTCGCGTCCCGGCCGCCGCACCTATGTCGACCACGCCCACATCCCGCGGATTCAGGGTGGCATGGGCACCGCGATCCTCTCGACCTCCAAGGGAGTGATGACCGGCCACGACGCCCGGCGCGAAGGCGTCGGGGGAGAAGTGGTAGCTAGGGTCTGGTAGCCGTGTCTCGAATCGGAAAACAGCCGATCACCGTTCCCTCCGGCGTGACCGTCGCGATCGAGCCTGGCCGCGTGACCGTGAACGGCCCCAAGGGCGAGCTCTTCGAGCGCATCCCGCGCGACATCACGGTCGCGCAGGAGGGCGAGGAGATCCGCGTCACCCGCCCCACCGACCGCGGCGAGCACCGGGCACTTCACGGTCTGACGCGCTCGCTGGTCGCGAACATGGTCACCGGCGTCACCGACGGCTTTGAGAAGCGGCTCGAGATCCAGGGCGTCGGCTACCGCGCGCAGCTGCGCGGCCGCGACCTGGAGCTGGCGCTCGGGTACTCGCACCCCGTGTCGGTGAAGGCGCCGGACGGCATCGAGTTCGAGGTACCGCAGCCCACGAGGATCGTGGTGAAGGGGATCTCGAAGCAGCGGGTGGGCGAGCTCGCGGCGTTCATCCGCAAGCAGCGCAAGCCCGAGCCTTACAAGGGCAAGGGGATCCGGTATGAGGGCGAGTACGTCCCGCGGAAGGTCGGGAAGCGGGCGTGACCGTTCTCACGAAGCCCCAGCGGCGACTGAAGCGCCGCCACCGCGTAAGGGCCAAGATCCACGGCACCGCCGAGCGGCCGCGGATCTCCGTATTCCGCTCGAACCGCGGGATCTTCGCCCAGTTGATCGACGACGACAGCGGCCGGACGCTGGCCGCGGTCACCTGGACCGAGGACAACCTGAAGGGGTTGCCGCGGCTCGAACAGGCACAGCGCGCGGGCGGCGTCCTGGCCGAGAGGGCCAAGTCGGCGGGGATCGAGTCCGCCGTGTTCGATCGCGGCGGCTATCAGTACCACGGGCGCGTGAAGGCGTTCGCCGACGGTGCCCGCGAGGGCGGGCTGACGTTCTGACCCCGCTACTCTGGATCGACTGATGGCCCGCGAACGCACAGTTTCCGATACCGGCCTGGATCTCCAAGAGCGCGTGGTCGAGATCAACCGCGTCGCCAAGGTGGTCAAGGGCGGCCGGCGGTTCTCCTTCACCGCACTCGTCGTCGTGGGCGACGAGCGCGAGGTGGTGGGGATCGGCTACGGCAAGGCCAACGAGGTGCCGGTTGCGATCCAGAAGGGCGTCGAGCGGGCCAAGAAGAATCTTTATCGCGTCCCCAGGCACGGCTCCACGATCACGCACCAGGTGACCGGCCGGTTCGGCTCGGGGTCCGTGCTGCTGAAGCCCGCCTCTCCCGGTACCGGCGTCATTGCCGGTGGCGGGGTCCGCGCGGTGCTGGAGCTTGCTGGGATCCACGACATCCTCTCCAAGAGCCTCGGATCGCAGAACCCGATCAACCTCGTCAAGGCCACGATGGCCGGGTTGGAGTCCCTTCGAACGCCGGCCGAGGTGGCTGAGCTGCGTGGGCTCTCGATCAATCAGGTCCTGGGGCTGTCGTCGGATGCGGATGCAGATGCATCCCCCTCCGATGAGGCGACGACTCCCGCCGGTGCGGAAGAGGCCGCGTCGTGAGCACGCTCAAAGTCACGCAGCGACGCTCGCGCAATGGGTCTGACAAGCGGCAGCGCGACACGCTCCGCTCGCTCGGGCTGCGCCGGATCGGCCAGACGGTGGAGCGCGAGGACACTCCCCAGGTCCGGGGGATGATCTACAAGGTCCGGCACCTGGTGGAGGTTTCCGAGGATGCCTGAGCGGGAGCCGATTGGGCTGCACAACCTGAAGCCGCCGCGGGGGGCCCGCAAACAGCGCAAGCGCATCGGCCGCGGAGAGGGCTCCGGGACCGGCAAGACCTCGGGACGTGGGCAGAAGGGCTGGGGCTCGCGCTCGGGCGCCAAGTCCCGCGCCCGGTTCGAGGGCGGCCAGAACCCGATTCACATGCGGATGCGCAAGCTCCGCGGTCCGCACATGAAGAAGTCGATGCCGTTCGAGCCGTTCCGGACGTACACTCAGCCGATCAACCTCAAGGATCTCGAGGAGCGATTCGAGGCAGGCCAGGAGGTCACGCTGGAGGCGCTTCAAGCGCGTGGTCTCGCCACGCGCAAGGGCATCCCCGTGAAGCTCCTCGCCAAGGGCGAGTTGAGCAAGGGACTCACCGTCCACGCGCACGCGTTCAGCAAGGCCGCCCGCGAGCAAGTGGAGAAGGCCGGCGGCAGTTGCGTCACAATCGAGTCGTGAGGCCGGTGGCCGCCCCATGATCTCGACGATCCTCGGTGCGTTCAGGATCCGCGAGATCCGCAACAAGGTCCTGTTCACGGCATTGATGCTGGGCCTGTACCGGTTCGGCACTCACATCCTCGCGCCGGGGATCAGCCAGACCGCGGTCTCATCGATTCAGAAGAACCTCGGCGGCAACGGGATCCTCGGCCTTCTCAACCTCTTCTCGGGTGGGGCGTTGACCCGGATCGCGATCTTCGCGCTCGGGATCATGCCCTACATCACCGCCTCGATCATCCTCCAGCTCCTGACGGTGGTCGTGCCGTCGCTGGAGAAGCTCTCGAAGGAGGGCGAGGTGGGGCAGGCGCGGATCACGCAGTACACGCGCTATTTGACGGTGGGGCTCGCGTTCGCCCAGTCGATCGGGTACGTGTTCCTGTTCAAGAGCCTCGAGTCCCAGGCCGGCGTGGCCCTGATCCCGAACTTCAACTTCGGCAAGGTGCTGCTGATCGCAATCTCCCTGACCGCCGGAAGCGTGCTCGTGATGTGGATGGGGGAGCTCGTCACCCAGCGCGGGATCGGCAACGGGATTTCGCTGATGATCTTCGCGAGCATCGTCGCGCGGATCCCGAGCGGGCTGCAGTCCTGGTGGAACAACCCGGACGCGACATTCAAGGTCGCGATGCCGTTCATCGCGCTCGCCGTGGTTGCGGCGGTGGTGTTCGTGCAGGAGGGCCAGCGCCGGATCCCGATCCAGTACGCCAAACGTGTGATCGGCCGGCGAATGAGCGGCGGCGGGCAGACATACCTGCCCCTGCGCGTGAACATGGCCGGCGTGATCCCCGTGATCTTCGCCGCCTCCGTGATGGCGATTCCACCGACCGTCGGCCAGCTCGTGGGCAAGAACTCCACGCACGGCTTCGGCCACTGGATGGCGACGTTCTTCGGCCCATCGGGCTGGCACTACGTCGCGGGCGAGAGCATCCTGATCATCCTGTTCACCTACTTCTACACGGCCGTGACGTTCAACCCCGTCGACCAGGCCGACAACCTCAAGAAGTACGGCGGGTTCATCCCGGGGGTTCGACCAGGTAGGCCCACGGCCGAGTTCCTCGACCGCATCCTCGCGCGCCTGACGTTTCCAGGAGCCTTATTCCTGGCCGCAATCGCGGCCTTACCTACTTTCCTGATAACGCAGACGAACTCGAACTTCGCGTTCGGCGGTACCTCGATCCTAATCGTGATCGGGGTCGCGCTGGACACGATGAAACAGCTCGAGGCGCAGCTGATGATGCGCAATTACGAGGGCTTCTTAAAGTAGCGAGGCCGGAGGCCGAGCCGGGGGTCAGAACGCGGGGCAGGAGGCCCCGCGGAGGTATACCCTCGCGGGCCGTGGCCCAGAGGGACGAGTACGTCATGGGAGGGCTCGAGGCGGAGTCCGAGAGCCGCCGGCTGGGCCTGCTCGAGGCCAACCGCGATCCGTCCACGGTACGCCGGCTGACCTACCTGGGGGTGGCCAGCGGTTGGCGGTGCCTCGAGGTCGGGGCCGGGCACGGCTCGATCGCTCGCTGGCTGGCCCAGGCCGTGGGCCCGGGCGGCTCGGTGGTGGCCGTGGACATCGACACGCGCTTTCTGACCGACCTACCGCGGAACGTGGAGGTGCGGGAGCTCGACATTCGCGAGCAGGGCGTCGAGCGCGGTGGCTATGACCTCGCGCATTGCCGGGCCCTGCTCATGCACCTTCCCCGTCCTGGTGATGTCGTCAAGCGCATGGCGGAGGCCCTCAAGCCCGGCGGGTTGCTGTTGGCCGAGGAAGGGGACTATGGCCTCTACCACTACGGAGGCCATCCCGATGCGGACGAGCTGAACCGCGTCGCCCGCCAGTCACTCGATGCGCTCACTGCGGCCGGGATCGTCGACGCCTCGTTCGGCCGCGGCCTGCCGGGCCTGCTGATGGACGCCGGCTTGACGTTTCTGCGCGCTCAGGTCGATACCGGTGTCAGCCGACCCGGTGAGCCGGCGTACGAGTTCGCCAGCAGGACCGTGCTCGATTCCGCGCCCAGGCTGGTCGCAGCGGGGATACTCACCGACGAGGGGGTCGAACGGATTCGGGACTATTTCGGCCAGCCGGGAACATTCATCACAGGTCCAAGCGTGGTCGCGGCCTGGGGCAAGAAAGCTCCCGTTCCCACAGGCCAGTGACGGCGCGCGCCCGATACAGTGAGCCCCCGTGCCCGAGCTCAACCTGATCCTCTTCGGTCCGCCCGGCGCGGGCAAGGGAACGCAAGCCGACAGACTGAGAACAGACTTCCGCCTGCCGTTCATCTCGACCGGCGACATGCTGCGCGAGAACGTCAAGGAAGGCACCGAGCTGGGCCAGCGGGCCAAGCAGTTCATGGACGCCGGCGAGCTGGTCCCGGATGAGCTGATCGTCGCGATGGCCGCCGAGCGGCTGCGCCAGGACGACGCCCAGGACGGGTTCATCCTGGACGGCTTTCCGCGGACGATCGAGCAGGCCGAGGCGCTCGAGAAGCAGCTGACCGAGATGCGGCGGCGTGTGACGGCGGCGCTGCTGATCGACGTGCCCGACGAAGAGGTCATCCGCCGGATCTCGGGACGGCGCGTGTGCGTCAAGGCCGGTCACAACTACCACGTCGAGTTCGACCCGCCCAAGCGAGAGGGGGTCTGCGACCAGGACGGGTCGCGCCTGGTCCAGCGCGACGACGACAAGCCCGAGGTCGTCCAGAAGCGCCTCGAGGTCTACCACGATCAGACCGAGCCGCTGATCGACTACTACGACGACAAAGGACTGATGCGGCGGATCGACGGAACCCGCAGCCCGGAGGAGGTCAACGACCACATCCGGGCGGTGATCGCCACGCTGCGGCTCGAAGACGACGTGTGAGGCGGCCGTGATCATCAAGAAGACCTCTGCAGAGATCGAGCAGATGGCGGCCGCCGGGACGATCCTCGTCAGGACGATGAGCCTGCTGGCCGGCAAGATGCGCCCGGGCGTCACGACTGCCGAGCTGGATCAGGCAGCGGAGAAGTTCATCCGCTCCCAGGGGGCCGAGCCGGCATTCAAGGGCTATCGCGGCTTCCCGGGATCGATCTGCACGTCCCCAAACTCGATGATCGTCCACGGCATCCCCGGGCCGTACAAGCTGGGGCGCGGCGACATCCTCTCGGTGGACATCGGCGTAGTCCACGACGGCTGGGTGGCCGACGCCGCGCGCACCTTCCCGATTGCGCCGATCACCCCGATCGCGCGCAAGCTGCTGACGGTGACCGAGGAGGCGCTGTTCCTGGGCATCGAGCAGTGCCGCGTCGGCAACCGGCTGGGCGACGTCTCGCACGCGATTCAGGAGCACGTGGAGGCGGCGGGATTTTCGATCGTGCGCACGCTCGTTGGACACGGGATCGGGCGCAACATGCACGAGGATCCCCAGATCCCCAACTACGGCAACCCGGGCACGGGGGTTCCGCTGGAAGCGGGGATGGTGCTTGCGGTCGAGCCGATGGTCACCGCCGGGCGCCACGCGGTCAGGGTCGCCGATGACCGCTGGGCGATCTACTCACAGGACGGTTCGCTCGCGGCCCATTTTGAGTTCACGGTCGCGATCACCGCGGACGGCCCGCGGATCCTGACGCCCTGGCACGAGGCCGGCGGGGGCCGGGCGGCGGCGTGATGAACCGCTGGTCCGCGGCGTGAGCACCTTCGTCTTCAGGCTGATCGCCCCCCGGCCCACGTTCGCCCAGGACATGACCGACGAGGAGCGCGAGGTCATGGGTCGCCACGCCGCCTACTGGAAGCCATACCTCGAGTCGGGGCAGATGGTGTTCTTCGGCCCGGTGCTCGATGAGACCGGCTCGTACGGGCTGGGGATCGTCGAAGCCGAGGACGAGGAGGAGCTGCGCGCGTTCGCGGCGGGCGACCCGGTCGTCACCACGGGGACCGCGGAGATGGTGGTGGGGAAGATGCTGCAGGGGTTCGTGCGGCCGCGGACGTAGGGTCGCGGCGCGCCCGCGGGCCCCGGAGGGCCCGCGGGCTACGGCAGCGTTACGGCCGCGCCTCGTACACGAGGTTGAACGGCGTCTCGGCGGCCCGCTTGAAACGGGTGAAGCCGGCGGCCTCGACCACTTCGCGGATCCGCGCCTCGCCCGCCTGGGCGCCGAGCGCGAGCCCGACGTCCTGCGAGAGCGATGCCGGGGTGCACAGGAGCGTCGAGAACCCGTAGTACGCGCGGCCGACCGGGTTGAAGTTGTCCTCGGTCCGGTCGCCGGCATTGGGCTCGACGATCATCCACGTGCCGTCCGGCTTCAGCGTCGAGAGCACATGGCGCGCGGCGCCGACCGGATCGCCCATGTCGTGCAGGCAGTCGAACATCGTCACGAGGTCGTAGCCGTTGCCCTCATATCCCGCCGCGGGTGCCGCCTGGAAGGACGCCCGGTCGGCGACCCCAGCCTCCCGCGCCCGCTCACGCGCGGTCTCGATCGATCCCTGGTGGTAGTCCGAGCCCACGAACGTGGAGTTCGGGTAGGCCTCTGCCATCAGGATCGTCGAGGCGCCGTGCCCGCACCCGGCGTCGGCCACCGATGCGCCGCGCTCGAGCTTCTCGACCACGCCGTCGAGGGCGGGCAGCCATTCGGCGATCAGGTGGGCGTTGTATCCCGGGCGGAAAAACCGCTCGCATCCCTCGTGCACGTCGTGCACGTGCTCATGCCAGCCGAAGCCGTCTCCGCTTCGCACCTTCTCGGTGATCGAAGGGGAGTCCATCACCGAGCCGAGCGCGATCTGGAAGAACCCCGGCAGGTAGGCGGGGCTGCTCGAGTCGGTGAGTGCGACTGCCTGCTCGGGCGGCAGCGAGTAGCGGCCGCTGTCGGGCTCGTAGGCGACGAAGCCGCCCGCCGCCTGAGCGTTCA
Organism: uncultured Actinomycetes bacterium; assembly: GCA_963822725.1. Lineage (GTDB taxonomy): Bacteria > Actinomycetota > Thermoleophilia > Solirubrobacterales > Solirubrobacteraceae > Palsa-465. The sequence goes on along the minus strand of CAWGIR010000002.1, from coordinate 23,943 downwards.
GCCACTCGCGGACATACCGCTCCGCGGTCCCCGTGCGCTCCGCCAACTCCTCAGGCGTCAGCCCGCCCGTGCCCGCGAGCCCGCGGTACAGGCCGAGCTTGTCGCCCATTACGACCAGCGCTGCGTTCAAGGTCGCGCCGACCTCGTCCACCGCACGAAACACGAACTGCATCAACTTGTCGCCGTCGACCTCGACGGCCTGCTGGACTGCACTCATGGTGTCCTCCTGAGTAGGTCGATTGACGACACCGACGATCTCAGGCGCCCGTGTGGACACCGCGAAGCTCGCGCGAATCCGCCGTGAAAGCGCGCCCTCACGGCTTCGCCGCCACCCGGCCCGAGACGGCGCCGGACCGCACCGCCTCCAAGAACTCTCGCAACACGATGTTCATCGCGACCGGCCAGCGAGCGTGGACGATCGGGCCGAGGCCGTCGAAGACGTGCAGGCGCCCGCCGGTCGCCTCCGCCAGTGGGCCGCTGGTGTGCTTGGGGTATTTCGCGTGGCCACCGTTCTGAGTCACCAGCACCGGACAGCGAACCTCTTCGCGCGCGAGCCTCAGCGCTTCGTCGCGGTCGTACATCTCGAACCCCCTCGTCGCGTGGATCAGCGTCTCGGCATCCGTCTCGAGGCCGTGCCGCACCGTTTCTTCGATCAGCCGGCTCGAGTGGGGGTACGGGGCCGTCCAGCGAGCGAACCACTCGACGAAGCCCCGAAAATCCTCACGCCAGTAGTGGGGGCTCATCCTCTCCATCTCCTCGTAGCGCTCGCGCGGAGCAGACGTGAACGGTTTTGCGAACCCCTCCTCGATCCATATCTGCGGGGTGATGAAGACGGCGGCCCGCACCCGCTCGGAGTGCTGGACGCAGAGGGCGAGCAGCAGCGCCGCCCGCGGGCTCGACGAGATCATCATCGCCGCCTCGACGCCGACGGCGTCCAACACGGCGATCACGTCGCGCACATGGGCCGCGCGGGAGTAAGCGTCCCGCCGCGCCGGCCGGTCGGAGCGCCCATTTCCGCGCGGGTCGATCGCGATCACGCGGAAGTGACGCGCCAGGTACGGGATCTGGAGGCGCCAGAAGCGGGAGTTCATCAGGGCCCACGGAGGCAGCATGCAGACCGCGTCCGGCGAGTCTCCGTAGACCTCGTAGAAGACGTGCACTCCCTGTTCGTCGACGACCCATCCTTGGTCGTCCGGGTAGCGTGCGCGCGTCGGCTCGCTCACAGCATCTCTGCGATGCGCGTGGCGGCGCGGCGGGCGCCGTCGGTCTCGACGGGGAGGTAGCCGACGTCACGTCCGATCTCAGCTGCGATCGCGTCCGCGATCGCCGGCGGAGTCGCTTGGTCGAAGGCCATGCACCGCCCGGCGTGGTAGCGCCCGAGGCGGTGGCGGACGTGGAAGTTCTGCTCGAAGTGGTGCTCGAGCGGGAAATAGATGAAGGGGCGGCGGTTGGCGGTCAGCTCCATCGCGGTCGTAAGGCCCCCTTGGACGACGGCGAGATCGCAGGCGGCGAGGTGGCGGTAGAGGTTGTGGACGTAGCCCACGACCTCTAGTCCTTCGTGGTGTGGCAGCGAGGCGGGGTCGATCCGCGGTCCGGCGACGATGATCGTCCGGAGTCCGGGCACGTGCTCGGCCGCGAGTGGGTGGGCGTCGATCACGCGGCGGAGCAGATGCGCTCCGACGCCCGATCCGCCGACGCTGACGATGCAGACGCGCTCGCCGGGTCGGTAGCCGAGCTCGGCGCGCAGTGCCTCGCGGTCGGCGAAGGCCGCGGGGTCGAAGCCGGTCACGTAGCCCGCGAAGTCGAAGTGCTGTTCGGTCCATTCGCGGATCAATGGGAGCTCGGGGCCGAGCCGGTCGGGGACGATGTCGTCGGGGTTGCCGACGAAGATCGCCCGGTCGCGCAGCCGCGGGAAACGGTCGATGTGCTCGACCATCTCTGCGTTGTAGTCGGCGGTCAGGAACGCCTCGCGCTCGCCGCCGTCGGGCATCGGCAGCCAGCCGACGAAATCGGTCAGCCAGCAGTACGCCGTGCGTTTGAGCTCGGGGTTCTCGTGCAGGAAGTAATCGAGCTCCCAGGCCTCATCGCCGATCCAGAGGTCATACGGCTCGGCCTCGACGAGGTCGTGGAAGACCATGAAGTTGTTGACCAGGATCTCGTCCATCCGCCGCCACGCCTGAAAGCAATGCAGATCGTGCTCCGCCGACTCGGACTCGATATGCGAGGACTCGCTAGCGAGCTCCGCGCTCGCAGGATGGATCCGCTCGCCCTCTGCCTCGAGCACGCGGGTGACGGGGTCCTGGGCGAGCCAGTCGATCTCGAGATCCGGGTGGAGCTTTCTCAGCTCTCTGGCGATCGCGACGTCCCGCTGCGCGTGGCCGAGGCCGATCGGGGACGAGACGTACAACGCACGGCGCGGGCGCGCCTTGGCGCGGGTCCAGGCCGAGGTCGGCGCGCCGCGCGGGTCGATGAAGTCACGCAGGATCAGGTTGACCTTCACGGGATCGCGGGCCAGCGGGTTGTGACCCGAGCCTTCAAGGCTCGCCAACTGTCCATTTAGGAGCTCTGCCAGCGCGGCGCCGGAGCCGTGCGAGCGGATCTGATCCTCCGTCCCGTGGATCACGAGCGCGGGCTTGTCGATGCGCGACGCCAGCTCGCGGACTGCGGTCTCATCAAGCGCCGGGGCGAGGATGGTGGCGCTCAGTGTCTCCGGGTCGGTTTCGAGCGCCCAACCGACTCCATCCTCGATCTGCTTGGTCGAGTGCGGTTCGGTGAAGATCTGCTCGAAGAAGAACGTCACGAAGTCCTCGTAGGACTCGAGCCAATAGTGACGGTTGAACTTTTCCCAGCCGTTATACGTTTGTCTTGGTTCGGTGAACGACCGGGGCGCCAGGGCTCGGGGCGAGGATGGCGGCAGCGGCACCGCCGGTCCGATGAACACCAAGCCCTCAACGCGCTCGGCGTGGTCCGCTGCGAGCATCAGCGCCCGCGGAGCTCCCATCGACAGCGACACGACCCATGCGCGCTCGGTTGCGGTGGCACCCATTACGGCCAGCGCGTCCATCACGAACTCCTCGGTCGCGTAGGCCTCGGGCGCCGATGGTCGGTCGGAGCGGCCGTTGCCGCGACCGTCGAACGTCACGACGGTGCCGTGGCCGGCGAAGTACGGCACCTGGGCCTTCCAGACGCGCGAATGGACGATCGACCACGTCGGCAGGAACAGCATCTTGGGGTCGCCTTCGCCAAAACGCTCCCAGAAGACCTTGACGCCATCACGCTCGATGTAGCCCGTCTCGTCCGGGTAGCGGCCGCGAGTCTGCTCGCCGGTGGATGGTGCGCGCTCGACGGTCGTCATCGGCCGGCTCCCGCGGGCGTCGGCGTGGCGGCGACCGCGGCTGCAAGTCGCCTCATGCCCTCGGCGATCGTCTCCGGAGAATGGTTGGAGATCGAGAGCCTGAGCGAGACGTCGTCCTCGACATCCGCGAAGAAGGAGGAGCCGGGCATGAAGAACATGCCCTGATCCACGGCGCGCTCGAGCAGGGCCGCGCTTGACCACCCGGTCGGCAGCTGGGCCCAGACGAAGATCCCACCGTCGGGATGAGTGAAGGCGGAGCCCTCGGGGAGCACGTCGGCGAGGCCCTCGAGCATCGCCCGCATCGGCGTCGCGTACACGGCGCGGAGCTCGGATGTGCGCCGCTGCCAATCGACACCTTCGAGATAAATGGCCGCGGCCGCCTGGTCGATGGTCGAGCTGCTCAGGTCCATCGCCTGCTTGACCGGACTCAGCATCTGAGCGACTTCGAGGGGCGCCAGCACCCATCCGACTCGCAGGCCCGGCGCGACGGTCTTGGCCAGCGTGCCGATGTAGATCACATGCTCGCGCGAGTGGCGGGCGATCGGCGCCGGCGCGGGCTCGCCGCCGAAGTAGAGCTCGCGATACGGCTCGTCCTCGATCACCCACACGCCGTGACGCTCGGCGATCTGCGCCACCTCCACCCGCCGCTCGGCGCTGAGCGTCGTGCCGGTGGGGTTCTGGAACGTCGGGATCGTGTAGATCACCTTGGGCCGGTGCTCGATCACGGCCGCCTCGAGCGCAACCGGGTCGAGCCCGTGCTCGTCGCCCGGAACCGAGATCAGCCGCGCCTGCGCGAGCACAAACCGCTTCAACGGCATGACGTAGGTCGGGCGTTCGACCAGCACGACGTCGCCCGGGTCCAGCAGCGCGTTGCACAGTAGATCGAGCGCCTGCGTCGCGCCGGTGGTGACGACGATCTCGTTCGGCTCAGCGGGGACGTCGAGCGCGGCCATCCGCTCCACGATCCCGGCCCGCAGCCGCGGGCTGCCCTCCGCCAGCCCGTACTGAAGCGTGCTGGGTGCCTGATCGTCCGCGAGCGCCGCCGCGAACGCGGCGCGCACGCCGGCGAGGTCAAAGCCGGCGGGATTCATGAACCCGGCCCCGAACGACATCATTCCCGGACGGACGAGAACTGACGAGAACATCCGGGTGACCGGATCGTCCAACCCGGCCGTGCGAGCGGCTAGCGCTGGAGTACTCATTGCGTGGTCCCTTTCGTTTTGCCCACGCACAGCTTCCCACGCTCGCGTGGCCGAAGCGCGAAAACAGCGTGAAACGGGTCAGGGCCCCGGGAAGCCGTACGCTTGCTCGCATGCTGCGGATGCGGCTGCTCGGGGAGTTGAGCATCGAGATCGACGGTGAGCCTGTCGGGCCGCCCGCGAGCCGTCGGGCCCGGGCTCTGCTCGCGTTGCTCGCGCTCGAACGCGGAATGCACGCACGCTCACGGCTTGCGGCTCGCTTCTGGCCGGACGTGCTCGACGAGAGCGCCCGCACCAGCCTTCGCAGCGCCCTGTCTGCGCTGCGTCGGGCGCTCGGCCCGGGAGGCGATCGATATTTGATCGCGGGTCGCGATGAGGTGGGCCTCGCGGACGACGAGCTGGTGTGGACCGATGTCGCCGAATTCGACCGATGCGTCCGTGAGGACCGGCCGGAGGACGCGCTCGAGCTCTGCCGGGGGGAGCTGCTCGCCGGGTTGGACGATGACTGGGCCTACGAGCGCCGCGACGAGCATCGGGAGCGTGTGGCAGACGTGCTCGCACAGCTCGCTACCCGCGCCGAACAGAACCAGGATCTGTCGGCCGCGATCGGGTTCACCCGGCGGCAGGCGGCCCTCGATCCGCTCGCCGAGGAGCCTCAGCGAGACCTGATGCGACGCCTGGCCGAGGCGGGAGATCGTGGGGCCGCGATCAGGGTCTACGAGCGGCTGGCCCAGCGGCTGAGGGCGGAGCTGAGAATCGCTCCGTCGCTCCAGACGCGCGAGCTTGCAGACGCGCTCCGGCGTGGAGGGGAGGCTGCGGCCCCAACCCCGATCGCGGCTGCCGGGGCGGCGGTCGAGGTGGTCGCGACGCCTCCGGCGGCGCCCGCGGCTCAGGAACCGGGGCCGGCTGTCGTGACCTTGCTGTTCACCGACCTCGTAGGCTCGACCGAGCTCCTCGACGCGCTCGGCGACGACGAGGCAGAGCGGCTGCGGCGGATGCACTTCGGGTTGCTCCGAGATGTCGCGGGCGCACACAGCGGCCAGGAGGTCAAGAACCTGGGCGACGGGCTGATGGTCGCCTTCTCAAGCGCCGTAAATGCGGTTAGCTGTGCGGTCGGGATCCAGCAGGCGGTTTACCGCCACAATGCTCGCCAGGGCGACGATCGGTTGAAGGTTCGCGTCGGGCTGAACGTCGGGGAGCCGATCCGTGACGAGGAGGACTACTTCGGCACGCCGGTCGTTGTCGCTAAGCGGCTCTGCGACCGAGCCGAGGGCGGGCAGATACTTGCCTCCGACCTGCTGCGCGCGCTGATCGGCTCGCGCGGGAGCTTCGGGTTTCGCTCGCTCGGGTCGATGGCGCTGAAGGGAATCTCCGAACCGCTGCCGACGGTCCAGATCGAATGGGAGCCGGCCCCGGAGCGCCGGATCGCGCTCCCGAGGGCTCTGGTGCTCGAGGACGCCGCGCCCCTTGTCGGCCGCGATCGTGAGCTGGAACGGCTCGGCGAGTCGTGGGAGGACGCTCGCGCCGGACGGCGGCGGGTGGCGCTGCTCGTGGGCGATCCGGGCATCGGCAAGACGCGACTGGCGGCAGAGTTCTGCCGCACCGCGCATGAGGAGGGAGCGCTGGTCCTACTGGGACGCTGTTATGAGGAATCGCTGGTCCCTTACCAAGCGATCGTGGAGGCGTTGCGCCATTACGTCTCCGAGGCGCCACTCGATGAGCTGCGGCTTCACGTCGGATCTCATCGAGCGACGCTGGCCAGGCTCGTCCCCGAGCTGGACGAGCAGAGCCCGAGCGCAGATGGCGGCTTCGAGGTCTCCGAACGCGAGCAGTTCGTGCTCCTGGACGCCGTCGCGTCGCTGCTGCGGGCGGTCGCCGAGGAGCAGCCGCTGATCCTCGTCTTGGACGACCTGCAATGGGCCGACGCTCCGACGCTGCTGCTCGTACGGCACCTCGTGCGCGCAACCGAGGATGCGCCGCTGCTGATCCTCGGCACGTATCGCGAGACCGAGGTGGATCAGTCACATCCGCTCGCGCAGACCCTCGCCGAGCTGCGCCGAGCCCGGGCGCTCGAGACGCTCGCGATCCGGGGGCTGGGCGAGGAGGACGTGGCAGTCCTGATCTCCTCGCGCGCCGGGCTGAAGCCACCGGCGACCGTCGCGCGGTCGATCGCGAGCAGGACCGAGGGCAACCCATTCTTTGTCGAGGAGGTGTTGCGCGATGTCGCCGCCGAGGAGGACTGGAGCGAGGCGCTGCAGTCGGTTGGCGTGCCAGAGAGTGTCAAGGACCTTCTCCTGCGCCGAATGCGTCGACTCGACGACGGCTGCAGGCGTCTGCTGACGATCGCCGCGATCGCGGGGCGCGAGTTCTCGCTGGAAGTCGTCGAGGCGGTGGCCGGGACGAACGGCGAGGAGGTTGCCGAGCTCCTGGAGCAAGCGATCGAGGCCCACATCATCAGGGAGCTGGCTGGGTCGATCGGGCAGTACAGCTTCGCTCACGCGCTGATCCGGGAGACGATCTACGAGCAGCTCTCAACGACGCGGCGGGCGCAGCTGCACCGCCAGATCGGGGAGGCGATCGAAGCCGGGCTGGAAGAGCAGGCCCCCGGCCAGGCGAGCACACTTGCCTACCACTTCTCGGCCGCCGGGGATGTCGCCAAGGCGTATGAGTACCACTCGCTGGCGGCGGTCGGCGCGAGCCGCGTGTACGCGACCGAGCTCGCGCTGTCCCACTACTCAGCGGCGCTCGAGGCGGGCGAAAAGCTGGGATTGGACCCAGATCGCGAACCCGCGCTGCGGCGGCTCCTGCTGCAACGTGGCCGGATGCGCTGCAGAACGGGCGACTGGGAGCGCGCCTCCGTCGATCTCGATGCGGCACTTGCGAGCGCTCGGGCCGCCGGCGATCGGGCGATCGAAATGGAGACGCTGAACGAGCTGGGGATCGTGCAAATGGGATTGGACCTTGGCGCAGCGGCTTCGCTGCACGAGGCGGCACTCGGAATCGCCGAGGAGCTTGGAGATGCGGTGGCCCAGGCAAACGCGCTGGATCGGCTGGCGGTGATCTCATCCAACGTGCTCGAGTTCAGTCGCGGGCTGGAGTTGGGAGAGCGTGCGCTCGAGCTGGCGCGGGCGACGGAGGATGCGAACGTCATCGCGAGGGCCATCGACAGCATCAAGCTGGCGGTCTGGCAGCTTGGCGACTTGGCGCGCCTGAAGGAGCTGACGGCCGAGCTCGAGCCGATCTGGCGCGAGCGAGGCGAGCTCTGGTACCTGCAGTTCGCGCTGCTCGAGGCCGCGTTCGTGCCCATCGGCGAGGCGCGCTGGGATGAGGCGGCCGAGCGGCTCGCGGAGGCGGCCGCGATCAACCGGCGGGTTCGCGACCGTGCCGCCGAGGTCCTGATCGACGATGGCTTCTGCTGGTTACACCGGAGCCGCGGGGCCTACGAAGAGGCGCTCGGTGCCGGTCGCCGCGCGATGGCGCACGCGGCGGCGACGAGCGTCTGGGAGGGGTGGGCGGCGGCCACGCTCGGCACCGCGCTGCTGGAGCTGGGGGCGGCCGACGCCGCCGCCGAGGTCCTGGAACGCGGTCTGGCGAGCGCCGAGCGTGCCGGCTCGGCAAATCAGACGACGCGCTCTCTGGGTCAGCTCGCGTGGGCTCGCTCGCTTCAGGGCGACGAGCGCGAGGCGCGCGTGCTCGCGGCGCGCGCCACGGAACTGCTGGAGCAGGTGCGCACGCCGCCCGGCGGCGCGTTCCTGTTCGGTGCCCACGCTTATGCAGCAGTCGCACGCGTCCATCTCGCCTCCGGCGAGGCCGAGCGAGGCGAAGCCCTGATTCTGCCGCTGCTCCGTGCAGCCGAGCGCTCGGGCTGGAAGGAGGTGGCCGCAGTGACCGAGCTCGTGCTGGGGCTGTGCTTGGAGTCGCGCGGGGAACTGAGCCGGGCTGCCGCGACGCTCGGTCGCGCGGCTCAGGTCGCGGACGAGTTCGGGATCCCCGCACCCTCGTGGGAGGCTCACGCTGGTTTGGGGCGCGTCCTCCGAGCGACCGGTCGCCCGGACGTCGCGGACAAGCACGTGGCGAGCGCGGCGGCGACCGTCGGGCGGGTGGCGGCTGATCTCAAGAGCCAGGACTTGCGTGATCAGCTGCGGGCACGGGCGAAGCTTTGAGCGTGCTGGGAAGCATCCACACCACCTCATAACCGAGCGTTTCGCGGTCCGAGAGGGGGCGGTCAAGCAGTTCGGCGAGCGCGTTGACCTGCGTTTTGTAAGCCCGAAGCGCCGTCACCTTTCGGGCATACGTCGCGGCGTCGAGCTCGACTAGGTGAGGGGTCATCGCCTGGTGAGAAATTCCCGTCGCCGAGAGCGCACGCTCCCACATCGCGGTGGCGATGTCCTTGGCGGGACGGCTGTGACTGCTGCCGATCCAGGCTGGCCATCCGTAGACCGTCGCGTGCGGGAGATCGGCATACAGGGAGACCGGGTATCCCTCGTCGCGCAGCTCGAGTGCCGCAGCACGCACGAGCAGATGATCCGGGTGGCCGGCGAAGGCGGCCGGTGCGTAGATGTGCGCGCCCGGCACGAGCAGCCGCGCGATCTGCTCGGTCGGAGGCGCCAACGGCTGCTCCCCGTCGCGGTACTGCTCGTCGAGAAGGTCGAGGTTTTGCGGGATGCGCTCGGCGATGGCTAGGGCCTTGCGATCCTCTTCGATGCGTTCGAGCACCCGCGCTCCCGAATCCGTCGCCCCCGTGTACCGATCCCACCACGCGGGGGTGTCGAGCTTCTGCGGCACGCCCGCGAACACGTTTATGACCGTCACCTCGCCTGGTTGCGTGAGCAGGTCCCAACACGAGAGCACGGCGTCGTCGAAATGGGGGGAGAGGATCACGGTGACCACGCCAAAAGGGTCTCAGCCCTTCGTGGAGGCAGCGTGAACGGGGCGCGAAAGGTCTTCTTTGCGGCGATCAGGCCGCCGTCGCGGACACGATCCAGGTGGAAGCGGGCGCCAGGACTCCCGAGGATCCGTCCCACTCGGCCAGGCCCTCGTGGAGGGCCTGTGCGATCGGCTCGTGCAGATGCGCGGCCCGGTCGCCGGCGAGGCGCAGGATCTCGCCAGCGGGGCCGAGGCTCATGATGATCTCGATGGCCTCGTCCAGGTTCATGCCGATCCTGATCGGCAAGTCGCAGCGGCGCAGGGAGATCTGATCGAAGCCGGCGGCCAGGAGGATGCCGCTGGTGGTGTCGGCGTTGGCCATCGAGAACGGCCCCGGCCCGCAGGTCGGCTGGTCATATTCCTCCGGCTTGGTTACGAACTGCTCGGTGATCGTCTGGGCGCGGTAAAGCCAGTCGTTGTCCACCTTGGCTCGCCAAACCACCATCACCAAACGCCCATCCGGGACCAGTGCCTCGCGGACGTTGCGCAGCGCGGCGACCGGATTGGCGAAGAACATCGTTCCGAAGCGGGAGAACGCGAAATCGAACCGCTCGGAGAACTTCGTGGTCTCGATGTCGGCGACCTCGAACCGCACGTTGTCGACATCCACCTCCGCTCGGGCGGCCTCGATGAAGCGCGGGGCGGCGTCGACGCCCAGCGCAAAGCCGTCCGAGCCGACGATCTCCGCCAGCTGCTGGGTCGTGTCGCCGAACCCGCAGCCTAGGTCGAGTACACGGTCTCCTCGCTGCGGTGGGCTCACGCGGATGGCTTCGTCCCCGTGGCCGCGCAGGCCCGTTACGACGATGTGCCGGTACTGGGCGAAGCGTTCGAACAGCGGACCGTCCCAGGCTTCGATCGCCTCGGCGTTGTCGGCCCCCGCGTCCTGCCCAGTCGCGTCCTCCTGCTCAACGGCGCCCATTTGGGATGCCTCCATTTCGGTCCCGGACCCCTACGTTGCCGCAGGTGATGGCGGTAGGTGGTCCCCTACCAGGAGAGGCTACAGACGGGGTCAAGCCTGCAAAACGACCCTGCTAGTATCAAGCGGTGCGCTCTCAGCGCATTTTTTGCGCTGCGTGTCGCTCCTCGGCGCGGTAGCGGCGACCTGAAGCGGTCGCCAGAGCCGACACCGCTGGAACATTCGAGAATCGACGAGAAGAGAGCAATGAAGGTACGACCCTCGGTCAAGCCGATGTGCGAGAAGTGCAAGGTTATCCGGCGTCAGGGCCGGGTCCTCGTGATCTGCTCAAATCCGCGTCACAAGCAGCGACAGGGCTAGGTCATGGCACGAATTTCAGGCGTCAACATCCCTTTGAACAAGCGGGCCGAGGTGGGCCTCACATACATCTTCGGAATTGGCCGCTCGACCGCCAACGAGCTGCTGGGCAAGGCGGGCGTCTCGCCCGATACCTACGTGCGCGACCTGACCGAGGAAGAGGTCGTCAAGCTCCGCGAGCTGATCGACGGCGAGCTCCAGGTCGAGGGTGACCTCCGCCGCGACCGCCAGCAGAACGTCAAGCGCCTTCAGGAGATCGGCTCCTACCGCGGCCTGCGCCACCGTCGCGGACTTCCGGTCCACGGCCAGAACACCAAGACCAACGCGCGCACGCGCAAGGGGCCGAAGCGAATGCAGGTGGCCGGCAAGAAGAAGGCCGCCAAGAAATAGATGCCCGCACCGCGCAGACCTCAGCGGGGCCGTCGCCGGGTCCGGAAGAACATCCCGGTGGGCCAGGCCCACATCAAGACCTCGTTCAACAACACGATCGTGTCGCTGTCCGACCGGGAGGGCAACGTGATCGCGTGGGAGTCGGCCGGCGGCGCCGGCTTCAAGGGCTCCCGCAAGTCGACCCCGTTCGCCGCTCAGGTGACCGCGGACGCCGCCGCCCGCAAGGGCATCGAGCACGGCCTCCAAAGGGTCGAAGTGTTCGTGAAGGGCCCCGGCTCGGGCCGGGAGACGGCAATCCGGTCGCTCCAGGCCGCCGGACTCGAGATCTCGGGCGTGCGTGACGTGACCCCCCAGGCGCACAATGGCTGCCGGCCCAGGAAGCGCAGGCGCGTCTGATGGCACGCGACACCGGAGCCCAGTGCAAGCAGTGTCGCCGCGAGGGGCAGAAGCTGTTCCTCAAGGGCGAGCGCTGCCTGACGGACAAGTGCGGGGTCGAGCGGCGCTCCTACCCGCCGGGCGACCACGGCCGCGGCCGCCAGCGGCAAAGCGAGTACCGGGTCCAGCTGCGCGAGAAGCAGAAGGCCAAGCGGTATTACGGCGTGCTCGAGAAGCAGTTCCGGATCTACTACGACAAGGCCTCGCGCCAGGCCGGGATCACCGGCGAGAACCTGCTGCGGATGCTCGAGTGCCGGTTCGACAACGTGCTGGTACGGCTCGGGTTCGCGGCCTCCCGCCGCCAGGCCCGTCAGCTGATTCTTCACGGTCACTGGACCATCAACGGCAAGCGCGTGAACATCCCGAGCTATCAGCTTCGGGACAGCGACGTGATCGCGATCCACCAGCGCTCCAGCGCTCAGCAGGTGATCCGCGACGCAACCGAGCTGACCGGCCAAGTGCCCGCGTGGCTGCAGGCCGACCACGATTCGCTCACCGCGAAAGTGCTGCGCAAGCCCGAGCGCCGGGAGATCGCGGCGCCGGTGCAGGAGCAGCTCATCGTTGAGCTCTACTCGAAGTAACCAAAGCTTGATCGCCGTGTCTCCCTCTCTTGAGGGGAGAAGGCGCCTGAACACCCAACGACGTTAGGACCCCGATGCTCGACTTCCAAGTCCCCCGAATCTCCGCTGAGTCTGTCGACGACAACAAGGGCTCGTTCACGATCGAGCCGCTCGACAGGGGCTTCGGCTACACATTCGGCAACTCGCTGCGACGCGTGCTGCTCTCCTCGCTGTCAGGAGCGGCGGTCACGAGCGTCCGGATCGAGGGCGTCGCGCACGAGTTCTCGACCATCCGAGGCGTCAAGGAGGACGTGACCGACATCGTCCTGAACCTCAAGGGCGTCGTCTGCCGCATGCACTCCGACGCCACGGAAATCGAGGCGCCGCTGGTTGTGACCGGCCCTGGGGAGATCACCGCCAAGGACATCGATCTGCCCTCCGGCGTTGAGATCCTCAACCCGGACGCCCACATTGCGACGCTTGAGAAGAAGACCAAGCTCGAGGTGTATCTGACGGTCGGCCGCGGCCGCGGTTATCGCCCGGCGGAGGAGAACAAGTCTCCAGACCAACCGATCGGCGTGATCCCGATCGACTCGATCTTCTCGCCCGTCAGGCGCGTGGCATACAACGTCGAGCAGGCCCGCGTTGGGCAGCGGACCGACTTCGACAAGCTCACGCTGGACATCGAGACCGACGGATCGATCGATCCCCACGCCGCACTGCGCGAGGCGGCCGAGATCCTGATCTCCCAGCTGGCGATCTTCACCGACGCCGACCGGGTCGTCGAGCTCCGCGAGACCGGCGGCCCCGGCACCTTGGAGGCGGGACTCGGCGGTGCCGGTGCGCCGGGCGCGCCGACGCGTGCGCCGAATCAGATGGACGAGATCCTGATCGAGGAGCTCGAGCTCGGCGTGCGCTCGTACAACTGCCTGAAGCGCGCCGGGATCCAGACGGTCGGTGATCTGATTTCGAAGACCGAGGCGGAGCTGAACGCGATTCCGAACTTCGGCAAGAAGTCGATCGACGAGGTCGTCGAGACGCTCAACGCACGCGGGCTTTCCTTGCGGCAGGATTAGTGCGGCCATGCGCCACCAGCGTCAGCGATACCAGCTCTCTAGAAGCGCCTCCCACCGCAAGGCGCTGATCATGAACCTCAGCAAGGAGGTCATCGATCACGAGCGGATCCAGACGACTGAGGCCAAGGCCAAGGCAGTCAAGCCAGAGGTCGAGAAGCTGATCACGCTCGGCAAGCGGGGCGACCTCCATGCTCGGCGCCAGGCGCTCTCGGCGCTCGGTCAGGACAAGTTCGCGGTCTACAAGCTGTTTGAGGAGATCGCACCGCGGTACTCCGAGCGTCAGGGCGGCTACACCCGAATCCTCAAGCTGGGCCCGCGCCGCTCTGACTCGACAGAGATGGTGCTGCTGGAGCTGGTCTAGTAGCCGTCGCTCGACTGCTACTCGAGTACGACGGGACGGCATTTGCCGGCTGGGCGCGGCAGCCGGGCAAGCGAACGGTCGAGGATGAGGTCTCGCGGGCGCTTGGCGTGCTGCTGCGGGCCGATCCGGTCCCTCTGACCGTCGCCGGACGGACGGATGCCGGCGTTCACGCATGGGGTCAGGTGGCCTCGTATTCCGGCCCGGCCGTGCCTTTGGCCGGGCTGAATGCGCTGCTGCCTGCGGACGTCGCGGCGCTGGCCTGTTCTGAGGCCGAGCCGGGGTTCGACGCGCGTCGGGATGCGACCTCGCGCGCGTACTGCTATCGGCTGCTGGCGCGCCCAGGACGGAATGCCCTGCTGCGTGGCCAGGCTCTGCACTGGCCGCATCGGGTCGACTTCGAGGCACTGGAGCGCTGCGCGGCTGCGGTCGTGGGCAGCCACGACTTCACCGCGTTCACGCCCACCGAGACCGGGCACGTGCGCTTCTCGCGTGACGTCTATGCCGCGTACTGGAAGCGTTGTGATGAGCTGGTGGAGTTCTGGATCGAAGCCGACGCGTTCATGCGCCACATGAACCGCGTGCTGGTGGGCACGATGCTGGAGGTGTCCTCAGGCCGACGCTCATTGGAGGGGTTCTTGTCGCTCTTACGCGGCCGGCCCCGGCCGGAGGCGGGTCCGACCGCGCCGGCTTGCGGCCTTTACCTCGCCGGCGTGGGGTATCGCGGCGAGCGGGTGCTGGCGGGCACTTAGCTCCGCAGACATGTCGCATTCGTTACCTCACGCTTGCGCGAACGCGCGAGTTCCGTACCCTGATAAGGGTCCATCCAATCGGTGACGGGGCGCGCGCTGTATGTCAAACATGCTGGTCGGCATAGAAGAGGTACTTGTGAGGCTCCGGGACAGGGGTCCGCTGCCGACCGCCGACATCGCACGGCTGTTCGGGCTAAATCCGGTCGACGCGCGGCTGCTGATGCTCCACGCCCACGTGCGGGGCCAGGTTCGCCGGAACGACTGGGGCGAGTGGACGATCACCGAGCGCGGCCGCGAGGCGATCGCCGCGATCGCGTCCCAGCGGGCCGAGGACTCGAGGCGAATGGCTCGCGGGCTCGAGGCGCTCCGTACGCTCGGGCGCGGAATGGGGTGGCAACGCGGAGCGGTACTCGTGGCGTGTGCGGCGTCCTCCGCCGTGGTCGCTGCGGTTGCGGGCGCCTTCGCCGGCACCGCCTCGCAGCCGACCGCCTCTTCGACCTACCGTTACGCCGACCAGCGCGTCGCGGGACGGAATGGTCCGAAACACGCGCGGAGTGCCAAGCACAGTCGGCGCCTGGTTGCGATCAGTGAGCGCCGGTCCGTGAATCGCGTCGTGATCGCCAGCCTGCACGGCCACCGGTTCCTGCGCCAGGGAGCGCGGACGCCCTTGTTTGAGGCTTATGCGGCACGGTCGAGCTCGATCGCAGGCAAGGCGAGCGCCGCTCGGACCGGCGTGAGGATGGAGGCGGTCAGGTCCTCGGGAGCCAAGGGTCGCTCGAGCTGCACCTCGGCGGGCCGGGGTCGTTCGTCGAAGAGCCATTGCTCGAGCTCGACTGGCTCCGGCTCCGGCTCCGGCGCGGGGGCGGGGAAGCGTGCGGGCGCCGCCGGGTCGAGCGGGGCGCCCGCGCGGTAGTCCGGGTTTTCGCGGCGCGAGGGTTACGCGCGAGTGACGGCGCGTAGCGATTCCGTGCCAATCGGGGACTTTCGCTGGCGCCGGGCGCTCGGGTGACGCATGCTTGCCGGCAGTGGCACTCCAAAAGGCCGAGCAACCTCACAAACACGTCAGCCGGCGCCCGGCGAGCTGGAAAACTCGGGCTGAGCCCGAGTTTTCCGCCAAGCTCGTCTCACTCAACTCAATTTGTGAGTTTGTTCGGGCTCACGGCGAGGGCGACGCGGCCGCCACCTGGGTCGCGGCTCAGCAGCTCGCGCTGATCACGACGCGGCAGCTCCTCGCCGCCGGAATCAGCCACGATGCCGCCGCCACCCGGCGTAAACGCGGCACCCTCACTCGTGTTCACCACGGCGTGTTCTCGTGGGGGAGCCAGATCATGCTCCCCTGCGCTCGGGAGTTGGCGGCCATCCTGGCATGCGGCGAGCAGTCGATGATCAGCCACCGCTCGGCGATCGCGCTCTGGGGCCTGGCTTCGCCAGTTGACGACGACGTGGACGTGACCGTGGTCGGCCGACAACCATGTCGCTCCGGCATCCGGGTTCACCGTGTGACCTCGCTCTGCGACGCAGACCGCGGCGATCGGCGCGGGATTCCGGTCACTGCGCCCGCCCGGGCATTCCTCGACTTTGCAAGCCGAGCAACCACATATGAGCTAGAACGCGCGATCGCGGAGGCATACGCAGTCAGGTTGGTGACCGAAGATCAGCTGCGGGGCGCGATCGACCGCGCGCCCCGGCGCCCCGGCGCGGCGGCCTTGAAGGCCCAGCTCGACCGCGAAGGCGGTCCCCAGTGGACCCAATCGGAGGCCGAACGGCGGATGCTGCGGCTCCTGCGGGCGGCCCGGCTCCCGCTCCCCCGAACCCAGTTAAGGATCGCCGGCTGGCCTGCGGACTTCGCCTGGCCGGAGGCGCGGCTGATTGTCGAGGTCGACGGCTACCAATTCCACGGCCATCGGTACGCGTTCGAGCGCGATCGACGCCGCGACCAGGCACATTTCTCGGTCGGCTATACCGTGATCCGCTTTACGTTCAGACAGCTCGATGAGGAGCCGTTCACGGTCGTGGCGACGATCGCACGCGCACTCACCAGCCCGCGCCGGGCCCCCCACTAGGATCAGAAGCGCATGCGAGTCCTGCTCACAAACGACGATGGGATCGAGGCCCAGGGCCTGCAGGCCCTGCGCAGGGCGCTGCTCGAACTGCCGGGGATTGAGCTCGCGGTCGTCGCCCCTGACGGCAATCGCTCGGCGATGGCGCGATCGATCACCACCCGTCGCCCCCTGTGGGTCCAGGAGGTCGACTTCGGGGACGGCACGGTCGGGTACGCGACGGACGGCACGCCGGTCGACTGCGTGCGGCTGGCGAACCTCGGGCTGATCGAGGGCTTCGTGTCGGAGCTCGTGGTCTCCGGGATCAACCACGGCTCGAACCTCGGGGACGACATCACCTACTCGGGCACGGTCGCGGCAGCGCTCGAGGCGATCGTGCTCGGCCTCCCTGGGCTCGCGGTTTCGCAGCAGTCGATCGCGCGCGAGCTCGACTTCCGGGCGGGGAGTGGCTTCGACTTCGGCGTGGCGGCGTCGTTCACGTCCCGTCTCGTGGCCGAGCTCAAAAGCGTTCCGCTGCCGACCGGGACGCTGCTCAACATCAATGTGCCCGGTGGCGAGCCGAGTGGTGTCGCGGTGGCGCGACTCGGCAAGCGGGTCTACAGCGACGAGCTGGCGCTGGTCGAGGAGGAGCCCAAGGGACGGCGGCTGTACCGGATCTATGGCGACGCCAGTTATGAGCGCGACGAAACCGGGACCGATCTTCAGGCCATCGCGCGCGGTCAGATCGCCGTCACGCCGATCCACTTCGATCTGACGGATGAGGAGGGCCTGAGCGCGCTCGAGCGGTACGACCTGGGACGGTTGATCGCGCCCGCAGCGAGCGAGGTCGTCGAGTAGTGGCGGCCACGCCGGCACGCCGGCCCGGTCCCGACGACGACCCGGCCGCCCGCGCCGCAGAGCTCCGCAAGCAGCTCGAATACCACGGCTACCGCTACTACGTCCTCGACGATCCCGAGGTCGGCGACGACCAGTACGACGCGCTGCTCGACGAGCTGCGCGCGCTCGAGGCCGACCATCCCGAGCTCGTCACCCCCGACTCGCCGACGCAGCGGGTGGGAGGGGAGCCGGTATCAGACCTGGTCAAGGTCCGCCATCCCCAGGCGATGCTGTCGCTGGGCAACGCGCGTTCGGAGGAGGAGCTTCGGGCCTGGATCCAGCGGATGCGCAACCACCTGGCGCGCGAGGGGATCGAAGATCCGAGGTTCGAGTTCGTCGCCGAGCCGAAGATCGACGGGCTCGCGATCTCGCTGATCTACCGCGACGGCGTGTTCGAGCAGGGTGCGACCCGGGGCAATGGGGAGATCGGCGAGGACGTGAGCCACAACCTGCGGACGATCAACGCGATCCCGCTGCGGATCGACGGGGAGGACGTTCCCCCGATGATCGAGGTCCGCGGCGAGGTCTACATGTCCCTGTCCGACTTCGCCGCCCTGAACGAGCGCCGCGCCGAGGCCGGGCTCTCGACGTTCATGAATCCCCGCAACTCGGCGGCCGGGACGATCCGGCAGCTCGACCCGAAGCTTTCGGCCGACCGGCCCCTGTCGTTCTGGGCCTACCAGATCGGCGCCACCGAAGGGATCAGCTTCCGCTCACACTGGGATGCGCTCGAGTGGCTGCGGGCGCATCGGTTCCCGGTTCATCAGGGCGTGGCGCTGGTGCAGGAAGAGGAAGAGGTCGTGCGGCGATGTCGCGAGTGGGAGGAGCGCCGTGGGTCGCTCGACTTCGAGATCGATGGCGTGGTCGTGAAGGTCAACGACGTTGAGCTGCAGCGGCGCCTGGGTGTCGTCGGGAGGGAGCCCCGGTGGGCGATCGCGTGGAAGTTCGCCCCGACGACTGCGGTCACCAAGCTCGACCAGATCGGTTGGAACCCCGGCAAGTTCGGCGATCTTCACCCATACGCGATGCTCGAGCCCGTCCAAGTCGGCGGCGTGACCGTCAAGCTCGCCACCCTCCACAACGAGGAAGATCTTCACCGCAAGGACATCCGGCCCGGCGAGGAGGTGATCGTGCTGCGGGCCGGCGACGTGATCCCACAGGTCCTCTCGCCCGCGCCGCACGTGGCGGAGCGCAGCGACCGTCCGAAGCCTCCGAGGCCGCCGAAGAAGTGTCCGATCTGCAAGACGCCCACGGTCAAGCCGGAGGGCTCTGTGTTCACGAAATGCCCCAACCGCGACTGCCCCGGACGCCGCTGGCAGCTTCTCAAGCACTTTGTGGGCGCGATGGACATCGACGGCCTCGGCGAGAAGCAGGTCAACCTGTTCATGGAGCTCGGCTGGGTGAGGACCGCCGCCGACTTCTACCGGCTGAAGGCGGAGCAGATCGCAGAGCAGACCGGGTTCGGCGAGGTGTCGGCGGGAAAGCTCGTCAAGGCGGTCGAGGACTCAAAGCGCCAGCCATTCGGACGCGTGCTGTACGCGCTCGGGATCGAGGAGGTCGGCTTTGTCACGGGAGGCGCGCTCGCCCAGCAATTCCGGTCGATCGACCCGCTACTCGCCGCGACGCCAGAGCAGATCGAGGAGACGCCCGGGGTCGGGCCGAAAATGGCGGTGTTGATCCACGAGCAGCTCGCCGATCCGCAGATGCGCTCGCTGATCGAGGACCTCCGCGAACAGGGGCTTCAGTTCAAGGAGGAGGGACCGCCGCCCGGCGAGGGACCGCTGGCGGGAAAGACGTTCGTGCTCACGGGCACGCTCCCGAGCTTGACCCGTGAGGAGGCAACCCAGCTGATCGTCCGCGCAGGGGGCAAGGTCACCGGGTCGGTGTCCCGCAAGACCGACTATCTGGTGGCGGGCGAAAGCCCCGGATCAAAGCTCGCGCAGGCCGAAAAGCTGGGGGTGCAGGTCGTCGACGAGGACGGGCTGAGGGAGCTGGTGCCCTAGCCGTTGTAGCGTGCCAGCGCGGCCATCATGCTGCCCTCGACGGCGCTGTGCACGTAGTCGGTGGCGCCGTTGCCGTTGACCAGGAAGGCGAACGCGAGCGTGTGACCATCCCGGGCCTGGCAGTAGCCGACGGTGTTGGCCACCGTCGCGAGCGTGCCGGTCTTCCCGCGGCAGCGACCGCGGGAGACCTTGCCCCCGATCCCCTGGAGCGTGCCTGTCTCACCCGCGATCGCCAGGGAGCTCACAAAGGTGACGTTGCTCGCCATGCGCTCGAGCAGGGTCACGATCTGGCGCGGGCTGGTGGAGTCGTAGTACGAGAGGCCCGAGCCGTCGTTCAGACGGGGCCGGAGTCCGAACTGGCCGGCGATCAGCGAGCGGACAACGGAGGCGCCGGCAGCCGTGGTGCCGGCGCCTCCGAACCGCGCCCCGATGTCCTTCAGCAGGGTCTCGGCGAAATAGTTGTCCGACGGGGCGTTGGTGAGCCGGATCAGCGTTGCGACGCTCGGCGACAGGACCACCGCGAGCTGCGCTGCGGAGCCGGGCGCCGGCCCGGAGGCGATCTTCGTGCCCGCGGGAACATGCACCCCGGCGCCTTTCAGCGCGGCGGCGAACTGCTGCGCGGCGTAGAGCGTGGGCTGGGCCTGGTACGCGGTGCCGCTCGAGTTCAGCCAGCCGCGGTTGAAGGACAGCCCGTCGAGCAGGCCTTCGACGTAGATCGAGCGGGCGAAGCCGGTCGCGGGAGTGCCCCGCCGCGAATCGAAGAAGGACCCGTCCCCGACGATCCGGCCTTGGATCGCCCGGATTCCGGCCGCCCGAAGGTCGGCGGCCAGTGTCTGCGCCGTCGCCCCGGTCCCGTACATGGCCTGGTCGAATCCACTCGAGCCGAACGTCGGGTCACCGCCCCCTTTCAAGAACAGCGTGCCGTGCCAGGTCCCGCTCGCATCGAGCGAGCCGACGCCCAAGACGCGGGTGGACAGCGCCCCGCTGGGCCCGAACTCGAACAGCGCCGTCGTGGTCGTGTACAGCTTCTCGACCGAGGCGGGCAGCCGTCCCGTGCCGGGCTTGTACGCGTACAGCGGCGAGCCGGTGTTGAGGTCAACCACGTAAGCGCCGCTGGAGCTCCCGGCGGCGTGGATGCCGCGGTTTAGCGCCTTCTTCAGCGCCTGCTGCGGCGTCTGGGCCAGCGCTGCCGCCGGACCGGCGAGCAACGTGGCCGCGACAGCGAGCATCGCCCTGCGAACCCCAGGCATCGAACACACCTAACAGCTCAAGATGGCAAAAGATGCGGTGATTTTGGGCCTACACTCTCCATCACCGATGGGCAAGGTCGTCAAGCTCGACACGGAGGCCGGCCAGCGCGGGAGCACGCAGCGGCGTCGTCCCCGGCGCTCGAAATCCGCGCTGGTCCTGGGCGGCGGGGGATTCACGGGCGGCGTGTACGAGATCGGCGCACTGAGGGCGCTCGATCTGCTGTCGGTGAACCGGACCGTCAACGAGTTCGACGTGTACGTCGGGACGAGTGCCGGCTCGTTCGTGGCCTCGGCTGTCGCCAACGGGGTCACGCCCGAGGAGATGATGCGGGTAATCGTGCAGCAGGTCCCCACGCCGTTCCCCGATGCGCGCGTCAACTCGCTGCTGCGGCCCAACTACTCGGAGTTCTTGACCAGGGCGCTGATGATGCCCTGGCGCGTGGCAGGGCTACTGCGCACCCTCGTCCGCGACCTCGGCCAGGTCTCGGCGGTTGACCTCGTGATCGGGCTCGCCGAGACTTTGCCGTCCGGGCTTTATTCGGCCGAGGGGATCGAGCGTTACGTGCGCCGGATTCTGTCCGATCCCGACCGCACCGACGACTTCCGGCTGCTCGAGAACGAGCTGTACCTCGCTGCCACCGACCTGGACACGTGCGAGCGGATCGTGTTCGGCGCCGAGGATTGGGATGACGTCCCGATCTCGACCGCGGTGAGCGCGTCGACCGCTCTGCCGATGGTCTATAAGCCCGTCAAGGTCAAGGATCGTGAGTTGATCGACGGGGGCATCCTCTCGACGACGAACGTCGACATCGCGGTTGAGGCCGGCGCCAAGTTCGTCGTCGTGGTCAACCCGCTGGTCCCGTTCGTCAACGATTTCGAGAAGCGGATCCAGACCATCGGTGGATCGCGGGCCCGGCGTGTGTCCGACATGGGGTTTCCTCAGATCGGTTACCAGGCGTTCAAGCTCCTGGCCTACCAGCGCCTGCACGAGATGACCCGACGCTGGGAGGAGCGCTACCCAGGCGTCGACATCATCCTGATCGAACCCGAGCCCAACGACGAGCTGATGTTCCAGACCAGCATCCTCAATTACACCTCGCGCGTTGACATCGCCCGCCACGGCTTCCAGTCCGTGACCCTGCAGCTGGCGCACGAATACCAGCGCTACAAGCGCATCTGCGCCCGCCACGGGATCGAGATCTCAGCCTCGCGGGTGCGGAAGGTGGTCAGGCACTTCGAGGCCGAACGCGAGCAGACGCGCGCGTGGCGGAAGATCCTCGAGCAGACAACCTCCGCTCTCCTGCGCCAGTCCACAGAGGAGTAGGCGCACCTACCGAAGTTGGGGGGCGCCGCGCGGCGCCCGGTGACGCTAGACCCTGGCCGGCTGCGGCTGGGAGCTCTGCGGTAGCGCCTCGCGCAGGCTGCAGAGGAACAGCGTCTTGTCGATCCGACCCTGGAAGATCGGGACGCCCAACTCGATGCACTTGGCGATTACGTCCTTGCGTTCCAACCCGGACTCTCGCGCTAGCTCGGTGGGCGTCAAGTGATTTGCCATCAGGCCTCTTCCTCCTTTGCCGGGGACTACATGTTATGAAGTATGCCGTGCCGGGCGGATGGTCTCAACGAAAATTTCGAGGATTCTTCTCCTCCAGCGGCCTACGCAGGAGCCTTTCGCGTCAAGGTTGCGAAGCAACCAGTCGATAGTTCTAGCTGGACCCGATTACTAATAAACGCTAGAGTTCACCAAAGTCCCAGGTAGGGGCATTACGCCTCGAGGGGGTAGTTGTCGTCGATGTCAGCTCTCATATCGAGCCCCGCGGTGCCGACGTGCAGCGAGCACGATCTGGTCGCTGCCGTGAGGCGAGGCGATGAGCGGGCATTCGGCGAGCTGTACGCGCGCTACGGCAGGCGAATCGTCTCCTACGTGTTCGGAATGGTGGGGGATCACGCCCGGGCCGAGGACATAGCGCAGGAGGTATTCATCTCGGCACTCCGGCGGATGCGAGAGACCGACCGTCCGATCGCGTTCAAGCCCTGGATCTACGAGATCGCACGGAACGCCTGCATCGACGAATTCCGCCGGGCCAAGCGCATCCGCGAGGTTCCCCTGGCCACCGACGACGATGAGCCCGGGCCTTCCGACCGCCGGCTCGTATCGGGAACGCACTTGCCGCACGCCACATTCGAGCGCCGGCAGCAGCTCGACGACCTGCGGGGAGCGTTCCGCGGGCTGTCGGACAACCATCACAAGCTGATCGTGATGCGCGAGCTGGAAGGTCTCTCCTACGAGGAGATCGGCAAGCGCATGGGGATGAGCCGGCCGGTGGTAGAGAGCACCCTGTTCCGCGCCCGACGGAGGCTGAACGAGGAGTATCAGGAGATCGCCAGCGGCCGTCGCTGCGAACAGGTGCATGCGGTGATCGAGGCCGGCGCCAAAACGATTCATTCTCTCGGGATCAAGGAGCGACGGCGCCTGGCCCGCCACGTCTCCCATTGCCAGCCCTGCCGGCGCTTCGCGCGCGCCGAGGGGATCGACGATTCCGCCTTCCAGGCGCCGGGGCTGGCTGGCAAGATCGCCGCACTGCTGCCGATTCCCGCCTTCCTGCGCTGGCGCCGCGGGGGCGGCGGAGGCTCCGGCGATCCGGAGACTGCTTCGAGTGCAGGGAGCCACTCCTTCAGCGCCCTGCGCTCGGTACAGACGGTCGCCCAGTACATCGACCCGACCTCGCCCGCGGTGGGGCTCGGGCGCGTCGGGGCGGCGGTCGCAGCAGTCGTGATCGCGGGGGGCGGCGTGGTCGGGGGCCTGAGCGCGACGAGCAGCGGGAAGTCTCACGCGGCCAAGCCGCCGGCGCACGTGCTGCCCGCCATTTCTCCCGGCGCGAGCGCCAGCCAGCCTGGGGCAGCGGCCACCAAAGCGCGCGCGGCGACCCGCGCGGCAAGCTTGAGCTCGAGCGCGACCGCGCGCTCGACGGCAGGGACTGCGTCCTCTGCCGCGTCGAGTACCAGGGGCTCTGCCGGATCGGGCTCGTCCTCTGCCGGTTCGAGGGGATCTTCAGCCGGCAGCGGCACGAGCGGGTCCGTGGCATCGACCCATACGGGCGGCGGCGGGGCTGGATCCTCCGTCGGCGGGCTGCCAAAGCTCCCGCTTCCCACGACACCCTCGCTGCCTCCGGTCAAAGTGCCGACGCTGCCGCAGGTGAACCTGCCTCAGGTCAACGTCCCCGGGACGGTCCAGAACACCCTCAATGGCGCGGGCCACACCGTCGGGAACGCGGTCAACACGGTCAAGGGGCTTCTGTAGGCGTTCCGGCGTTGGTCCGACCGGGGTCCGCGGTCGGCCAGCGCGATCCTGTGGCAAACTGGACCCATCGGGGCGTGGCGCAGCCTGGTAGCGCGCACCGTTCGGGTCGGTGAGGTCCCCGGTTCAAAT
>CAWGIR010000001.1:0-1094669 GCA_963822725.1 uncultured Actinomycetes bacterium | reverse complement strand
CCTCCGCGCCCGCCTGCATCCGCGTGGCGACGTCGGCAGCCGTCGCGATCCCGCCCGCGGCCAGGACGGGATAGCCGTCCGGAAGCGCGTCGCGTGTGCGCTCGAGCAGCTCGAGCGCGGGCGTCTTGCCGCGCACGTGACCGCCGGCCTCGACACCCTGGGCGATCACCGCATCCGCTCCGGCGGCGTGCGCGGCCCGTGCCTCGTCCACCGAGCCGCACTGGTGGACCCACGGCTTCTCCGTGCGTCGCGCCGGCTCTCCCCAGAAGGTCACGACAGCGTCCGCCTCCGAGGCCACCTCGAAGTGCGCTCGACGCGCGAACGGAAGCAGCAGGTTGACCGCGACCGGCTTTCCGTCGAGCCGCGCCCGCGCGAGCTCGATCTCCCGGCGCAACGGCTCAGGATCGAGGATCCCGATCGTCCCGAGCCCGCCGGCGGCGGAGACCGCGGCCGCCAACTCGTGCCGCGAGAGGCCCCCGCCCATCCCCGCCTGAACGATCGGGCATTCGACGCCGAGACGGTTCAGAAAGGCTCCCATGTCAGCGATCATCGCAAAGCCCACTCACCCCCAACCCGGCGACGAAAGCGACGTTTCTGCCCATATAGAGCAGAAATGTCGCTCGTCTCGCGCTGAGGCCAGCTGGGGAGCCAGGATTCGAACCTGGACCTCACGCCTCCAAAGGGCGGCGGGCTACCGTTACACCACTCCCCAGACGGAAATCTGCGGCTCGATTTGACGTTATCCAAAAGGCCGCCAGGCCGGACGGTGCCGCTCACTCCCGCAATTTCCCGCAACTTCCGCCCAACTCCGCCTCGAACCCGGACTTCCCTCCGACACATGTGAAAACCTGCCGCGGCGATGCCGAAGCATCGACATCCCGTTCGAGCGGCACGTCGGGGGCTGCAGCTCGTCTCAGGTGGCTCGACGCAGGCCGCGAAGCCGCGGCCGACCCGGAAGCGGCGCAAGACGGCCAGCTTGCCCTCACTTCGCAAGGACGAGATCGCGCTGGGCGGCCGGACGGTCGCCTACCGCACCGGCGGCTCGGGTCCGCTGCTGGTCCTGATCCACGGGATCACGTCCAACTCCGCGACCTGGGACCGGGTGCTGCCTCGCCTGGCCCGCCGCTACACGGTGCTCGCCCCCGACCTCCTCGGCCATGGCCGCTCGGACAAGCGCCGCGGGGACTATTCGGTCGGCGCTCACGCCAATACGGTCCGTGACCTGCTCGACGCGCTCGGGCACGAGCGGGCGACGTTCGTGGGCCACTCGCTCGGCGGTGGCGTCGCGCTGCAACTCGCCTACCAGTACCCCGAGCGGGTCGAGAACCTGGTGCTGGTCGCCCCCGGCGGCTTCGGCCGCGAGGTGAGCGTTCTGCTCCGCGCCGCAAGCATCCCGGGCTCGGGTCCGGTGCTGGCGCTGGCCGCCTGGCGGCCGATCGTCGAGGCCGGCACCCTCCTCACGCACGCGCTCGGCCACCTCGGCCTGCACGGAAACACCGACCTGGAGGAAATCGGGCGGGGTTACGCGATGCTGGCCGACCGCGCCAGCCGCAGAGCGTTCATCCACACCCTGCGCTCCGTCGTCGACCACGAGGGGCAGCGGGTGAGCGCGCTCGACCGCATCGAGGCGGCCGCGCGGATCCCGTCGCTGATCGTGTGGGGCGAGCAGGACCGGATCGTCCCCGCAAGCCAGGGCAAGCGGGCGCACCAGCTCGTCCCCGACACACACCTGATCACCTTCCGGCGCGCCGGGCACTTCCCCCATCGTGACGATCCCGCCCGCTTCGTGCGCGTGATCGACGAGTTCCTCGCGCGGGAATGGGCCCGCGGCGCGCCTCGGAAGCGGGCTGCGCTCGGGGCGTAGGCCCCGCCCGCTGGGTCCCCCTGTCTGGCAGATGCGGCGCGACTCGCGCTAGGAGCGCCGCAGGATCTGGGTCATATCCGGCGCCAGCAGCGGATCGGCCAGCGCCGCCCGCACATCGCCGGGCCGGTGCAGGGCTCGCTCGGCACGCAGGAGTCCGACCTCGAGGCCCGCGTCGCGTGCGATGGCGAGGCCCATCGTCATCACGTCGGGGCTGCGCCAGGCGTTCTCGGGAAGCGCGAACAACTTCGGCATCGGCCGGTCGATTCCGATCAGGTAGAAGCCACCGTCGATGGCGGGTCCGAGCACAACGTCGCACCCCGCCGCCAGGTCATCCAGTGCGGCGCGCGCATGTTCGGTGCGCAGCCGTGGCAGGTCGGGCCACACGATCAGCAGGGGGCCGTGGTGGTGGACGTAGACACGCGCCGCGGCGTCCGCGAGTCTGGCCGCGATCCCATCGCCGTTCTGGGGAAACAGGGCAGGCTTGCTCCCGACGAGGACCCTGATATCCCGCGAAGCATCCGGAGGGTCGTGGGCGATGTGCACCCGCTCCGGCGCGACACTGTGGGCCCAGCTCGCCGCCTGAACAATTAATGCGGCCTGCAGCGCGGCACAGCGCTCGGCCCCGAGCAGCGGCTCGAGCGCCCGGCGGACCTCGCCGCGGCGCGGGGCGCGCGCCATCACCAGTACGGCAGCCGCCTCGCTCATGCCTGCTCGAAGCGGTACAGCGTGCCGGCGGCGGACAGCACCGAGTCGGCCAGCGCGGGGAGCGCCCCACGGAGCACATCCCCGAAGATCGCCGTGCTCCGCCCCATCAGCTCGATCAGCGTCGCGACAGGGGTGGGCTCACCCGGCCTGACCTCGTTGGCGTAATCGGTCGCAAACCCGATCAGCGCGTAGGGAAGCTCCAGCTCCCCGCACAGAACCGTCTCGGGCCCCGCCGTCTGGCTGACCGCCACGACTCCGCACCGCGCGAGCTGCGCGATCTCCGAGGGCGTGTTGAACCGTGGCCCATCGACGTGGCCGTACACGCCCCCGTCGCGGGCAGGATGCCCGGCCTGGAGCGCGGACTCGAGCAGCGCAGCGCGGATCCCCTCCGAGAACGGTCCGCCGTGGAGGATCCAGTGGCCCCGCTGCGAATCCTCGGGCTCCACGAAGAACGTGCACAGGGAGCCGTCCGGCAGGCGGTTGGAGATGAAATGCAGGTCGTCGAAGACGATCAGCGAGCCAAGCGCGATCGACGGGTCCACCGCGCCGCACGCCGTGCACCCGACGACGGCGCTCGCGCCGAGCTCCTTCAGCGCCCAGATGTTCGCCCGATGGGTCACGTGGTTGGAGAGCCGCACATGCCCCTCGCCGTGGCGGGACACATGCAGCGCCGCAGCGCCCCCATAACGCCCCCGAGTGACCGAGACCGCACCGAACGGCGTCTGGACGTCCACCGCTTCGGGCCCCTCGAACCCGGGAAGCGCATAGGTGCCGGAGCCGGTGATGATCCCGATCGACATGCGGCGCGATGCTACTGAGTGGATCCTGCTCTACGACAGGGACTGCGGCTTCTGCCGTTGGTCCCTCGCCGTCGTCCTGAGGGCCGATCGGCACCGCCGCCTGAGGCCACTCGGGCTTCAGACAGCCGAGGCCGATCGCCTGCTCGCCGACCTCAGCCCCGAGCAGAGGATGGCTTCCTGGCACCTCGCAGCGCCGGACGGCCGCCGCTGGTCGGCGGGCTACGCGGCGCCGCCGCTGCTCCGGCTCCTGCCGGGCGGGCGGCTGGCCGCCGCGGTGCTCGGCGCGGCCCCCATGTTCACAGACCGCGCCTATCGCTGGGTCGCCGACCACCGCTCCGTGTTCAGCAAGCTGATCCCCGAGCGGGCCAAGCGGCGAGCGGACGAGCGGATCGCTACGCGCAGCGACTGAGGCTCACGACGCCAGCTCCAGCTGAGGCTCGTGCTGCTCCAGCCAGGCGTCGAGCGCCTTGGCCTTCTGGGTGTCCTCGTAGACCTCGTAGCGCTTGAGCCGGCCCCACTTCAGGTTGGCCCAGATCACATACCGGTTCTCGTACACCATCTCCCCTTGCGCCGAGGTCAGATGGTCGTGGCCGCGGATGCAAACGGTGGTGTTCCACGGGAGGCCGACGGCGACGACCTCGTCCGCGTAGGTCTGGATCCCGACTCGCGCCAGCCGCTCGAGCCACTGCCTGACCGCCGGCTTGCCCCGGAACGTGCCCGACCACGAGTTGTCCCCCGGAAACGTGAGCTCCACGTCCTTGGCGTCAAGCGCCAACGTGGGCCTGATGTCACCGGCACGCGTCCGCGCCATCACCCGGGTCAGGATCTGCTTTGCGATCCAGGACAGGATCATCGGTCTCCTCCTTACTAGATTGATCGCTCTAGCGATAGACTATCGGAATGTCAAATACTCGTGAGCGCATCGTCGACGCCAGCGCGGAGCTGTTTCGCCGTCAGGGCTACAGCGCAACCGGCGTCAAGCAGATCGTGGAGGCCGCCCAGGCACCGTTCGGCTCGCTGTATCACTTCTTCCCCGGCGGCAAGGAGCAGCTCGGCGCCGAGGCGATCCGGGTCTCGGGGGCGATCTACGAGCTGCTGATCCCGGCCGTGCTCGACCCGGCTCCCGACCCCGTCACCGGAGTTCGCGACTTCTTCGCCGGCGCCGCCGAGCATTTGCGCGAGACCGACTATGCGGACGCCTGCCCGATCGCGACGGTCGCACTCGAGGTGTCGAGCTCCAGCGAGACCATGCGGGAAGCGTGCGCGGAGGTGTTCGAGAGCTGGATCCGGGCCGGCGCCGCTCGGCACCGAGGTGCGGGCATCAGCGAGGAGCGGGCACGCGAGCTGGCGATCGGGATGCTGTGCGCGCTCGAAGGGGCGTTCGTGCTGGCGCGAGCGTTGCGCAGCACCGAGCCGCTCGAGATCGCCGGCGAGCTCACCGCGCGTGCCGTCGAGTCGGCGCTCGACTGAGGCCTGCTGTCACACCGATGAGTTCAGCGGTGTCTAGGTGTCTAGATAGACAAATGCTGAGCGAGACCCCCGAGGAGCAGGTCACGTACGCGATCGAAGAGCTCGCCGTACAGGTCGAGGCGCTCGACTTCGATGAGGTCCTCGAGATCATGCGCGGCCACTGGGACTGCCTCGAGGCTGCGCTCGAAGAGGACGAGAACGTCCGCGCGCTCGAGCTGGCGCTCGCCTACGAGCCGCTCTCCGACCGCGCGGCGTAAGCCCTACCGCGGAACGCGGCCGCCCTCGGCCCCGGGCTCCGTCGCCGGTCCGCGCGGCGCCGCGATCCCGAGGACCCGCATGGCCTTCAAGCCGAGGGAGAGCTTCTCCCGCCCGTCCGTCGAGGACACCTCGAGCCCGGTCAGCTCGCGCACCCGCTCGAAGCGGTAGCGGATCGTGTGACGGTGCGTGATCAGTCGCGCGGCGGTGGCATTGACGTTCGCGTCGCATTCGAGGAACGTCGACAGCGTCCCGAGCAGATCGGTCTCGTATTGCTCGTCGTAGGCGACCAGCGGACGGACGGTCTCGTCGTAGAAGCGGCCGAGCTCGGCCGGATCGTCCATATGGGGCAGCAGCAGCTGATAGGTGCCGGTCTCCTCGTATCCGAGCTCCGAGCGCTCCGTGTCACCTTCGACGACGTTCGCAGCGAGCAGCGCCTCGTTTCGCGCGCGGTGCAGCTCGAACGGATCCTTGGCATGTCGGCTTCGCCCGATCGCGAACGCGAACCCGGGCAGCCCAGATTCGAGCTCGCGGGTCACGGCCGAGGCGACTCGGCGCCCGGTCTCCCCGTCCGCATCCGGCACGAGCACGATCACCTCACCGGCGTCCGCCTCGGTCGGCGCCGCGATCGCGCCGGGCGCAATCGAGCGGGCGCCGCGGCCGCCGACGGCGAGAAGCCGGGGGCGCCAATCGTCCTCCGTGGGCGTGCGGGGATGCGCCCTGACGACGACGACGCTACCTCCCGCGGCCAGGTCGATTCCGAGCTCCTTTCCGCGCGCGAGAAGATCGTCGCGGTTGTCGATCCGGCCGCCGAGCGCCGCCCGCTGAAAGCTGGTCGCCGCCTCCTCCGAGGCGCGTTCCGGCGCCCGGACTCGCTCGACCTCGGAGGCGATCAGGGTGGTTACCAGCCGCAGCACCGACGCTTCTGTCTCCTGCTCACGTGGGCGCATCCGCAGCTGGCCGACCGCCGTCTCGGCGACGCGGAGCTCGACGGTCTGGACGTTCTCGCCACCCCGCATCAGCGAGCGCTCGTCCGCGGGCGACCGCGCGGCCACGGCCAGGACAGCTCCCGAGCGGTCGATCAGGATCAGGCTGGCATCAAGCGCACGTCCGGCCGCCCGCAGGATCTCGGGCAGGCCCGCGCCCGCCTCGACGGCGTCGGTGATCGCCTGAAGTGCGAGAAGGTCAGGTGCACCCGCCTGGCGGCGAGTCGGTCGCTCGGTCACGTCGGACACCTAGCTGATCCCGTCGTTCCAGCCGCCGAGACGCATCAGAACAGCCTCGGCCACTCGAGCACGATCAGGCCGCCGACCACGACGCCGACGCCGATCAGAGCCGCCAGCACGTACAGCGACAGGACCACCACCGCCACGCGCTCCAGCGGCCGCCTGTAGGCGGTGACCGCGGGCACGAGCACGAGCGCGCAGAACGCGGTCAGTCCGAACACGCCGAGGCAGGCCCCGACGAGGTAAGTGATGTCCTGATTGCTCATCGGTCGGCTACAGATTGTGCCCGAACGCGTGGATGACCGAAGTCGGCACCCACGGGAACCGCGGACGTTGCGCCCTCGTGGCTCGCCGAAAGCGCCGCCGCCGCCGTTGCGGCTCGCTCACCGGCGGCATCGCCCCAGAAGATTCCGAACGTGGTAGGTCCCGAGCCGGACACGAGCGCGTCCTCGGCGCCGGCCTCGCGGATCGCGTCCACCGCGGGGCCGATCTCGGGACACAGGGAGAGCGCGGCCGGCTCGAGGTGGTTGACGATCAGCTCCCCGGACGGGCGGCCGTTGCGTTCGAGTGACGCGGTCAAGCGCTGCTCGAATTCGGCCAGCTCGTCGGCATCGCGCGCCAGCCCGAGCCGGTCCGCCTCCGCGTACACATCGGCAGTCGACAAGCGATGCGGCGAGGGGACGATCACGAAGGCATGCGGCATCAAGGCCGGCAGCAGCTGAACATCGTCCCCGGCGCCGGTTCCGAGCGCGACGCCTGGCTCGAGCTGGCCCGGCACGTCGGCGCCGAGCTCAGCCGCAAGGTCATGCACGAGACCGTCGGGGAGCGGCTCGAGGTGGCTGGCGAGCCTGAGCGCCGCCGCCGCATCGGCGGACCCCCCGCCCATCCCCCCCGCCACCGGAATCCGCTTGGCGACCACCACCCGCACGGCCGGACCGCGCCAGCCCCGGGCCCGGATCCCGTCGAGCGCGGCGGACACCAGGTTGGGCCCGTCGACTCCGGCGCAGAGGACCTCATCGGACGCGCCCTCCGTCGAGAGCATGAGCTCGTCGGCAAGCGACACCGACTCGAGCAGGGTCACGAGCGCGTGGCGTCCGTCCTCGCGGCGCCGCCCGACGAACAGGCACAGGTTGACCTTGCCGGGGGCGAGTGCGCTCAGCTCCACAGGAGCTCCCCGAGGCGGCGAAACTCATTCGGGCTGAGGCGCTCTGCCCGCTCATCCGCTGGATGACCGAGCTCCTCCAGCGCGCTCCGCGCCCGCTCACGGATGCCCTCGGCAGCGCCGGGGCGGAGCGCGAGCGATCCGGCCAAAGCCTTCCGGCGGTGGGCGAATGCATCGTGGACGAGCGCCCGCAGGGCCGGCTGCGCAGCCTTCGAATGACGCATCAGTCCCACGAGGACCGAATCGACTCTCGGCTGCGGCCGGAACACTGTGCGACTGATCGGCCTCAGCACACGCACCTCGCAGGCCAGCTGCGCCAGCACCGAGGGTGCCCCGTACGCCGGGGTGCCCGGCGCGGCGGCGAGACGCTCGCCCACTTCGCGCTGGACCATCACCACCCAGTCGGTCACGGTTTCAAGCTCATCGATCGTCTTCAGCACGATCGTGGCGGCGATCCCGTACGGGAGGTTCGAGACCATCTTGGTGGGCGCCGGATCGAACCCGGGCAGGTCGAGCTCGAGGGCGTCGCCGACGTGCACCGACACGTTGTCGTGGCCGCCGAGCGCCCCACGCAGTTGCTCCTCCAGCCGGCGATCGACCTCGACCACGTGCAGATGACCGGCGCGCTCGGCGAGCCGCTCGGACAACACACCGGGCCCGCCCCCCACCTCGAGCACCACGTCATCGGGCTGGAGGCGGGCGAGCCGCTCGATCACGTCAAGGATGTTGCGGTCGACCAGGAAGTTCTGGCCGAGCTCGCGTGCCCTCACCATCCGAACAGCACAGCGGCGGTGTGCTCCACGGCGGCCTCGAGCTCGGCGTACGGGAGCCGGCGCTCGACCGCCAATGCCTGCGCCGTGTGGGTCACGTAAGCGGGCTGGTTCGGCTTGCCGCGGACCGGCTGGGGCGAGAGAAACGGCGCATCGGTCTCGACCAGCAGCCGCCCGGCGGGGACGCGCAGCGCCGCTGCGCGGAGCTCCGGGGCCTTGGGGTAGGTGACGTTGCCCGCAAACGAGAACCACCAGTCCTCGTGCCCGAGACACTCTTCGACGCGATCGGCCATCGTGAAGCAGTGGAGGATCACCTTCAGGCCCTCGGCGCGCTCGGAGAGCACCCGGAGCGTGTCGTCCTCGGCGGCCCGCGTGTGGATCACGAGCGGCTTCCCGGTCTCGCGCGCCAGTTCGATCTGGGCGGCGAACGCGCGCTCCTGGTCTGTCCGGGGGGCGTAGTCGCGGTAGTAATCAAGCCCGGTCTCCCCGATCGCCACGCACTTGTGGTGGGCGGCGAGCGCCTTGAGCTCCGCCAGATCGTTGTCGTCGAACCCGGTCGCCTCGTTCGGATGGCGCCCGATCGCCGCGTACACCTGGGGGAAATCGTCCGCGGCCTGCAGCGCGGCGCGACAGCTCTCGCCCGTCGTGCCGACGGTGAGGATGCGGTTGACGCCGGCCTCGGTCGCCGCCTCGATCAGCTCGGTGTCAGGTGGCTCGCAGAAGCTGAGATGGGTGTGGCTGTCGATCACGAACGCTTCGGGAACAGCGGCGCCAGCGCGGCGATCGCCGCGCCCGGGGCACCGAGCGCCTCGCGCAGCTTTTCGGTGCTCGCCGGCATGTAGGGGTGCAGCAGGGTGTTCAGCGTGCGGAGCCCCTCGACCAGCGAAGCGAGCGCCTGGTCGAGCGCGTCCGCGTCGGCGGGATCGCGGGCGAGCTGCCACGGCGCCCGCTCCTCGACGTATCGGTTCAAGCGGCGCACACGCTGCCAGATCAGCTCGAGCGCCTGTGTGGGCTGGGCGCGGTCCATCAGCGCCGCGACGTCGTGCGGCAGTCCGTCGAGGTCGGCGTCCAACTCCGGATCGGTGGCGACAGCCGGCACCACTCCGTCGCGGTAGCGCAGCACCATCGCGATCGTGCGGCTCGCGAGATTGCCGTACTCGTTCGCCAGCTCGGCGTCGTAGCGCGCGCGAACGGCGTCCATTCCGACCGTGCCGTCGGCCCCGAAGGCCACGTCGCGCATCAGATAGAACCGCAGTGCGTCGGCCCCGAGCTCGTCCATCACCTCGAACGGGTCGAGCACATTGCCCAGCGACTTGCTCATCTTGCGTCCGTCCGCGCCGAGCAGGAAGCCGTGCACGAACACGTGGTGGGGCAGCGGCAGCTCCGCGGCCAACAGCAACGCGGGCCAGAACACCGTGTGGAACTTGAGGATGTCCTTTCCGATGATGTGGTAGGTCGCCGGCCAGAAGCGCTCGGTCAAGTCCTCGCCCGGGCGCGCGTACGAGAGCGCGGTGTAGTAGTTGAGCAGCGCGTCGAACCAGACGTAGAACACGTGGCCGGGGTCCCACGGCACGGGGACCCCCCACTTCAGCCGCTCGCGGCTCAACGAGACGTCCTGGAGGCCCGACGCGATGAATGACCGTGCCTCGTTGAAGTGATGTGGCGGCATCACGAAGTCGGGCCGCTCGGCGTACAGCCGCTCGAGCGGCTCCTGGAACGTCGACAGGCGGAAGAACCAGTTCTCCTCCCGGTGGCGCTCGAGCGGGATCTCGTGGATCGGGCAGAGGTTGCCCTCGAGGATCTCGTTCTCGACCTTGAAGTCCGCACAGCGCGGGCAATACCAGCCCTCGTAGACGCCCTTGTAGGTGTGGCCCTTGTCATGGACGCGCTGGAGGACCTCCTGCACCCGGGCCATGTGCTGCTCGTCCGAGGTGCGGATGAAGAAGTCATTTGAGGCCTCGAGCTGGGGCATCAGTGCCTTGAAGCGCTCGGCGTTGCGATCGGCCAGCTCCTTTGGGTCGAGGCCCTGGTCCCTCGCCGCGTCGGCCACCGGCTCGCCGTGCTCATCCGTGCCCGTGAGGAAGAACACGTCCTCGCCGCGCTGGCGCATATGCCGCGCGAGCACGTCGGCGGCGATCGTCGTGTAGGCGTGGCCCAGGTGGGGCTGGGCGTTGACGTAGTAGATCGGGGTGGTGATGTAGAAGGACATCGGGCCGGACGGAGAAGGCTATCCGCCGCGCCCCGGCCTCCACGGTGGGCACGCGATCACACCTGGTAGGGTGTTTGCCTAACGCCGGATGTGCAGCGCGCGCGGCATCCAGGGTGCGGCGCGCGGGGCCGGGAATCTACGAAGGAGCAGCAGATGCACGCAATCACGGTCAGCGTCACGATCAATGACGAGGAGCAGGCCCTCAGAGGGCTGCGCGAAGAGCTCGTGCCCCGAATCTCGCAGTCACCGGGATTCGTGACGGGCTACTGGACTCGTAGCGCCAACAGCGGAGCGTCGCTCGTGGTTTTCGAGGACGAGGACGCGGCCAACGCCGCCCGCGAGCGCATGCGGGGGATGGAGCCCGACGGCGTGACGATCGACGACGTCCAGGTCCGCGAGGTCGTCGCCAACGCCTGATGCCGTCGCGCCACGAGCGTCTGGTACCGTCCCAGCGCCCGCGGGGCCGGCGGGGGCAGCAAGCGGCAGTCTCGACAAGAGGAGGATCGATGATTTCACGCGCAGTCAAGGGCTCGACCGCGGCGATCGCGGTGGCGGCCGCGTTCGGTGGCGCCGCGCAGGCGGCTGGTCCGCCGCCGCCGCCCACGTCCATGAACGGCAACGCTGCCGAGCAGGTGGCGAGCGGGCTGGGCACGCCGACCGGGTTCGCGTTCGGCAGCGACGGCACTGTGTTCGAGTCAGACGAGGGGGGCATGACCTCCAGCGGCCAGCCCACTTCCCCCCGGGGCGGCGTGTACGTGCTGAAGAACGGCACCGCCACGCTGGTGCCGCATTCGCCGTCGGCCTCGTTCGGAGTCGTGTGGCACAAGGGCAGCCTGTACGTCAGTGCCGGGCCCCGCATCCTCGCGTGGAGCGGCTGGAACGGCAGCTCGTTCTCGAAGCACCGCGTGGTGTACTCGGGCCCCAAGCACTTCACCGGCTTCAACGGCCTCGGCTTCGGAGCCAACGGCCGCCTGTACGCCGGGGTGTTCCTCGGCAACCCGGCCAAGTACGACCACGGGCCGCCCAAGACGCCGTACCAGTACGACGTTCTTTCGTTCAACCCCAACAAGAAGGGCGGCGACCTGCGGATCGTTGCGACGGGCATCCGCCAGCCGTGGCAGATGGCCTTCCCGGCGGGCTCGAACTCGCCGTATGTGTCCGACCTGGGGCAGGACGAGCCCACGGCCGTCGCGAACAAGGCGCCCGACTTCGTGGACCGCGTCAAGTCCGGACAGGCCTACGGGTTCCCGAAGTGCAACTGGATCAAGCCGAAGAAGTGCAAGGGCTTTGCGAAGCCCTTCAAGCTGTTCCCGCCCCACACCGACGTGATGGGGCTGGGGCTCGCAGGCGGACGGCTGTACATGTCCGAGTTTCTCGGCAACCAGGGCAAGAGTGGGCTGGTCGTGTCGATGCCCGCATCGGGCGGCACGCCGACCACGCTGCTGACCGGATTCGTCGCTCCCGTAGTCGGGCTCGGCGTCAACGGCGGATACGTGTACGTCGGTGAGCTGACCGGGCAGGTGTTCCGGGTCAAGCTCTAGTCGATGAGCTTGGGGGCGGCGTCAGCGCGCGATACAGCGAGTTGGCGCTCGCCCCCGTGAGCTCCGCGACGACCCCGGCCGCTGCGCGCGGCTTGGCTCCCGCCTCGACCAGGCGGCGGACGGCCTCGAGGGCCTCGCTGAGATCGTCCGACGCACGGGCGGGCGCGGGGGCGATGACGATCGCTACCTCTCCCTTGGGCGGCGTGGTCCCGTAACGAGCGGCCAGCTCCGCGGCGCTGCCCCGCACCACCTCCTCGTGGATCTTGGTCAGCTCCCGACACACCGCCACCGGGCGCTCGGCATCCACCGCGGCCAGGATCGCGAGCGATTTCGCCAGCCGTCGAGGCGACTCGAACGCGACCACGGTCTCGGGCGCGCCCAACACGGCCAGGAGCTCGGAGCGCTTGCGCGGCAGGAATCCCTCGAAGCGCCATCGCTCGGCGGGCAGGCCCGACGCCACCAGGGCCGCCACGGCCGCCGAGGGCCCGGGCAGCACCTCGACGGCGAGCCCCGCCGCGATGCACGCCTGCACCAGCACGAAGCCCGGGTCTGACACAAGCGGCATGCCGGCGTCCGAGACGAGCGCCACCACGGCGCCTTCGCGCATCGCCTTCACGAGCTCGCCGGCCCGCTCGCGCTCGTTGTGCTCGTGGTAGGAGATCAACCGGGCCTTGACCCCGTAGCGATCCAGCAGCACCCGAGTGCGGCGGGTGTCCTCGCACGCGACGATGTCCGCGTCCCGAAGCGCGGACAGGACCCGGAGCGTCACGTCCTCGAGATTGCCGATCGGCGTGGGGCAGACCACCAGCCGCCCGCTCATGTGGCCGACTCCCCGAGCCCGTCGAACGCCAGCGCGGCCGCGCCGATCATCCCCGCCTCGACGCCGAACCGCGCAGCGACGATCTCGACCTGATCGCGATTCGGCGGCAGCGCGCGTGCCTTCATCTCCGCGCGCGCCGGCGCCAACAGCAGCTCGCCGGCCGCGATCACGCCGCCGCCGATCACGACCACCTGGGGGTTGAAGATGTTGACGAAGCTCGAGATCGCCACCCCCAGCCGGCGGCCGATCAGGGAGATGGCCTCGATTGCCGCCTCGTCGCCGTCATGAGCGAGCTCGGTCACCAGTGGGCCGCTGAGGGCCCGGCCGGCCTTCATCGCGACCGCCAGTCCCGACTGCGGTTGCTCGCCGGCGATGCGGGCCGCCTCGCGGGCCAGCGCCGTGCCGGAAGCAAGCGACTCGACGCAGCCCCGGTTGGGGCAGTTGCCCTGGCAGGGCGGCCCGTCCATGTCGATCACGGTGTGCCCGAGCTCGGCCGCGGAGCCGAATGCGCCGCGGTAGAGCTGGCCACGGAGGATGAGGCCACCGCCGATCCCCGTCCCGATCGTCAGGATCACCGCCTCGGTGGCGCCCTGGGCGGCGCCGGCGCGGTGCTCGGCGAGCGCGGCCGCGTTCGCGTCGTTGTCGACGAACACCGGCATTCCGAGCCGCTCCGCCATCACGTCGGCGAACGCGATGTCGGCCAGCGGCAGGTTGACCGCGATCACCGCTCGCCCGCTCCGCTGGTCGATCAGGCACGGGATCCCGAAGCCCACCGCCGCGACGTCGTCGCCCGCCGAATCGCGCGCCTCCGTGACGGCGTCGACGGCGACGTCGAGGAGGGCGGACTGGTCGAGACCCACCACGGTGCGCTGGGCGCGGTGGTGCACCTCGAGTCCGGGCCCGACCGCGCCGGCAAGCAGCTTCGTCCCGCCCATGTCGACGCCGATGGTGCGTCGGGCCGGCATAGCCGTCACTATATGCAGTACCCGATGTCCGACGAACGCGACAGCCGGGCGCCGGTCGAGGACCGCCCTTACCGGGTCTACGGGCGAGGGGAGCGCCCGGGCTCGCAGGAGCAACAGCGCCCTTACAAGCTCTATCGCGCGCGCCCGCGCGGGCTGAAGGCGCTGCTCCGCGGCGAGGAGGACGCCGGGCTGGACCGCGACCTCCGGCCCGAGCAGGAGCGCCCGCCGGGCGAATGGTGGCGGCGGATCACGTGGCGGCGGGTGCTCAAGTATCTGGCGATCGCGATCGTCTGCTGGCTGCTGCTCTCGTTGGTGCTGTTCATGATCAGCTCCTCCACCGCCCCTGGGATCCCGTCGGACGCACAGGCGGCGCTGAGCTCCGGGCCGAACATGCTGACCGGCACCGACACCGTCCTGATCATCGGCACCGACCAGCGGCCGCGCACCGGGCCCGGGTCCAAGGAGCCCGGCTCCAACTACAACGACGCCGGCTCCCGCTCGGACACGCTGATGCTGTGGCGGATCGGCGGCGGCACGTCGCGCCGGCTGTCGATCCCGCGCGACACGGCGGCCCAGATCCCGGGTCACGGCCTCGACAAGATCAACGCCGCGTACGCAGAAGGCGGCCCGGCGCTGACGATCAAGACGGTCGAGAGCTTCACCGGGATCAAGATCAACCACGTGATCATCATCAACCTGGCGGCGTTCCCGCCGTTCATCGACGCGATCGGCGGCGTCGACGTCAAGACCGAGCATGTGTGCGCCAACGTCTCCGGCGGCAGCGCCAACGGTGGCTTCACGCTGAATCTCAAAGCCGGCCAGCACCATCTCAACGGTCTGCAGGCGCTGCTCTATTCGCGCATCCGCGAGAACCCGTGCAACCCAGCCGATAACGACCTCACGCGCGTGCAGCACCAGCAGCAGATCCTGAACGCGATCAAATCACAGCTGTTCTCCTTAGGGACGTTCTTCCGTCTGCCATGGGCGTCCTGGCAGGCCCCCAAGGTCGTGCGCACCGACATGGGCGGCCCGACGCTCATGAGCCTGTTCTTCGCCTCCGAGATCGGCGGGAATGCGCCGGTCAAGGTGCTGAAGCCCCCCGGCGGCGAGACGCTGCCGGGCGGCGGCTCGGCGCTGACGGTGACGCCGGGGGCGGTCCAGTCCGCCGTCGCACAATTGATGCACGGCTGAGGCCGTTTTGGCACGGGCCGTGACCCGCGCGGCACGGGTTTCCTGCCAGGGTCCAGGCGATGCGCGACTCAAGCGACGTTTCTGTTCATGTTGAGCAGAAACGTCGCTTGTGGGCGGTCGTTGCCGAGACCGCCCGGCGCCAGTGTGGCGTTGTCTCGCTCGAGCAGCTGTTGGGCGCCGGGGGGACCAACGGCCAGGTGCGGGGGCTGGTGCAGCGCGGCGTTCTCATCCCGCTGCACCGCGGCGTGTACGCGGTCGGCCACCGGCCCCTCCTGAGGAAGGCCTACCTGATCGCGGCGCTGCTGGCCGTGGGGCCGGACGCGTTCCTGAGCCACCGAACAGCAGCCGCCGTGTATGGCCTGCGCGAGGTCAACACGAAGGTCATCGACGTGACGGCTCCGGGCCGCACGCGTCGCTCGCGTGGAGCGCTGAACGTTCACGGCATCCAGCGCCGACCCCAGGTCAGGACCTGGAACGGCCTCCGCGTGAGCTCGGTACCGCAGATGCTGATCGAGCTGGCGCCGCAGGAGACCGAGCGGGAGCTCGACCGCCTGATCACCGCGTGCGTGAGAAAGAACATCCTCGACCTGGCGGAGGTGCGGAGAGCGCTCGACGGGCGGCGGGGAGCGGCGAAGCTCCGAGCCGCGCTCGCGGCCTACCTTCCGAAACCCGACCGCAAATCGAGCCTCGAGGTCGCCTTCGACGAGTTTCTGGCCGAGCACCCGGAGATCCCCGAGCCCGAGCGCAACGTCCACATCGACGGCTGGGAGATCGACTGCTACTGGCCCGGGCACCGCCTTGCCGTGGAGCTCGATGGGCGGCCATACCACGTCGCGGTCAAGGACATCGAGCGCGACCGCTACAAGGACGCCAAGCTGTTGCTGAAGCGGATCCGCGTCCTGCGGATCACCGACACGCGCTTCGAGCTCGACCGCCAGGGAGTCTTCGACGACCTGGTAGGAGCGCTCGGGCTGAGCTAGGCCGCGGCGGCCTTGCTCGCGGGCTTCGAGTCCGAGGACTTCGAATCGGACTTCGAGTCCGAGGACTTCGAGTCCGAAGACTTCGAGTCCGACGAGCCCGACTCAGACCCCGAGTCCTTCTTCTCGCCGTTCTCCCGCTGGCGCTTACGCGTCCCGTAGTCGGTGTTGTAGAAGCCGGAGCCCTTGAAGTGGATCGCGACCGGGTGAAAGACGCGCTGAGCGGGCGAGCCGCAGGTGTCGCAGACCTCGATCGGATCGTCGGAGATCCGCTGCATCTCCTCGAATGTGTGTCCCTGCTGGCACCTGTACTCGTAGATCGGCATCGCTTCAGGAAGTATAGGGGACGCGGTTGGCACTCTCAAGCGGAGAGTGCCAGCGACGCGGCCGCGGATAGCATGCCGCGCCGTGGCCGATGACGTCGTCACGATGGACAAGATCGTCTCGCTGTGCAAGCGCCGCGGGTTCGTCTTCCCGAGCAGCGAGATCTACGGGGGACTGGGCTCCAGCTACGACTACGGGCACTACGGAGTGTTGCTCAAGAACAACGTCAAGAGCCGCTGGTGGCGCTCGATGCTGCAGGAGCGCGACGACATCGTCGCGCTGGACTCCGCGATCATCCAGCACCCCGAGACCTGGGTGGCGAGCGGTCACGTCGCGAGCTTCACCGACCCCTTGGTCGACTGCCGCACCTGCAAGCTCCGCTTCCGTGCCGACAAGCTCGAGGACTCGCATTGTGGCCGCAAGCCTTCTAAGCACCCCGGAGAGACCCCGGACTGCTCCCTTACAGCGGCCCGCGAATTCAATCTCCTGTTCGAGACGAGCATCGGCCCTGTCAAGGACGAGGGCTCGGTCGCCTACCTCCGCCCTGAAACCGCCCAGGGGATCTTCCTCAACTTCCGCCAGTACCTCCAGTTCGCGCGCAAGAAGCCGCCGTTCGGGATCGCGCAGATCGGCAAGAGCTTCCGGAACGAGATCACGCCGGGCAACTTCATCTTCCGCACCCGGGAGTTCGAGCAGATGGAGATGGAGTTCTTCGTGCCCCCGGACGAGGCCGGGAGCTGGTTCGAGCACTGGCTCGAGCAGCGCATGAACTGGTACGTGGACCTCGGGATCCGCCCTGACCACCTCCGTTTGCGGGCCCACGAGCAGGACGAGCTGTCCCACTACTCGAGCGCCACCAGCGACGTCGAGTATCTGTTCCCGATCAACTGGCAGGAGCTCGAGGGGATCGCCAACCGTGGCGACTACGACCTCAAGGCCCACGCCGAGCACTCGGGGCAGAAGCTCGAGTACGTGGACAGCGCATCCGGCGAGCGCTACGTCCCGCATGTGATCGAGCCCGCCGCCGGCGTGGATCGTGCGCTGCTGGCGTTCCTGATCGATGCCTACGACGAGGACGAGATCGAGGGAGAGCAGCGCACAGTGCTGCGCCTGCACCCGCTGCTGGCGCCGGTCAAGGTCGCCGTTCTGCCGCTGGTGCGCAAGGACGGCCAGCCGGAGCTCGCTCGCGACGTGTACGAGGCGCTCCGCGACCGCGTGCAGGCCGAGTACGACGAGGGGGGCGCGATCGGTCGCCGCTACCGCCGCCAGGACGAGATCGGCACCCCGTGGGCGGTGACGATCGACCATCAGTCGCTCGAGGATCGGACCGTCACGCTCAGAGACCGCGACAGCCTGACCCAGGTCAGGGTCGCGATCGACGACCTCGGCGCGGAGATCGAGCGCCGGCTGCGCGAGCCCTGGCGCTCGCCGAAGCTCGAAGACTCCTAGGAGCGCTAGGCCACCACGAGCACGAGCTTGGCCGCGCTCCCGGCCGCCGCCTGGGCGATCGGGTTGATCGGCTGAATCGTCGGCTTCTGCGCGGCCAGCACGTGGGCGAGCAGCAATGCTTGGTCGCGGTCCTCCGGGGCGTACAGGATCAACACGCCCGGAGGAAGGGACTCGGCGAGGTTCCCGATCGTGGAGACCTTCACTCCCCGCAGGCGGAGCTGGCGCGCCATCCGGCCGGCGGCTCCCTGGGCGCTCGTGGCGTTGAGCACCCCGACCGGAACCGAGGGAACGGTCTGCACGACGTGTCGCTTGACGTGCCGCACCGACTGCCCGCCGCCGACGTTGACGACGATGCCGACCACGCCGACCGCCGCCAGTGCCAACGCGCCGGCGGCCGCAGCCATGCGGGTCCGGAACGGAAGGCGCGCGGAGCTGTAGACGGGCGCGGTCCAGCCGCTCGCGGGCGCGCCCCCGGCGGCTCGCCTGGCGGCGCGCTGCGCGGCTTCGCTCGGAGGCGGCGCAGCGGGGGCGGCGGGCGCGAGCGCCGTCAGATGCGACTCGAAGTGGAGCGTCGCGGCGAGTTGGAGGCGGAGCTTGGCCACCTCGCGGCGGCGCCTGAACAGCGGGATCGCCAGCAGCGGCAACGCGACGAGCGCCACCAGGCCGCCGAGCGATCCGAGCGTGTGCTCGAGCTTGTTCTTGGGCTGCTCGATGGTCCGCTGCGGCAGCGCCGCCGCGCCCAGGGTGACCGCATGCCCGATCTGGGAGGTCGCCGGGGCGGTCTGCTCGGCGATCGCCAGCAGCTCGCCGTTGCCGACGGCCTGGGTGAGCGTGTTGCGGATCCAGTAGACGGCGTGGTGCTCGTACCAGGCGACGAGCTCCAGGTGCTGACCCTCGTAGTAGAGGTAATACGTCCGGCTGCCGACCTGGATCGTCTGCTCGGGGCTGTCCAGCAGCGGAGCGGTGGTCCAGGACGTGCCCTGCACGTCGTAGTTCTGGCCCAGCCCAGCGCCGCTGAACACCGCCACATAGGCCGGGTAGGCGGTGCCGTCGGGCGCCTTGACCGCGTAATCGCGCACCTGCACCGCCGTCCCGCTCCCCGCGCGATCCTGGACGCGAGGGATCTCGAGCGGGAACGGGATGTCCGCGGCTGCATACACCGCCCTGGTCCGCGCTCCCGATTCGAGCGGAGCGAGCGGCAGCGCCGACGCGCCCCGGCGTTTGTGCACGGCATTGGCGACCGCCGTCACGCTGCGCTTGGGGGGCAGTCCGGAGCCGCCGTACAGGAACGCATGGACGCTGGCCGCGATCTGCTTCGCCGACGCGGTGTCGCAGGAGCAGGGGTTGGCGCCCGTCGGCTGGAGGTTGACCTGGAACTGCACCTGGCGGACCCTGAGCGACGACGAGCTGATCAGCGTCCCCAGCAGGTTCAGGATCCCGCCGGTCGATTGGAGCCCCTTGTCGACCTCGACCGAGCGCCCGAAGATCTTCTCGAACTTGTGGACGTTGTCCACCAGCGTCGGGCCGTACTCCTTCTTGACGTCGAGCAGGAAGCTCTGGTCGCGAGCGTCGCGGACCAGGGAGGTGTCGCCGTGGCGGTAGGAGACGAACTGGAGCGCCTGCGTGCCGCACATCTTCTGATAGCCGGGCTGGAGGTTGATCTCCTGGTACTGCTCACCACCCGGGACGTTGACGTGGTAGTAGCGGCGATCGACCGTCGAATACACGCAGCCGATGTCGTCGACCGCGCGCTTGAACTGGTTGAAGTCGATCTCGACCACGTGGTTGACCGGGACCGTGGTGAGCTGTCTGATTGTCTTGACGAGCGTCCCGATGCCGCCGCATGTGAGCGCGTAGTTCAGGCGGTTGGTCACGGCGCCGTGCGGACAGTGGATGCGGACCTGAAGCTCGCGCGGGATGGACATCATCGAGATGTACGGCTTGCCCGGGTCGAAGCGCACCAGCAGCATCTCGTTTGAGTGCGGCAGCACCGGGCTCGTGGTGGTGTGCTTTCGCTGGTCGTTGCCAACCAGCAGCAGCGTCTGGGGGTCACCGAAGCCGGCGGGCGCGAGCGAGCTCCCTGTGTCGAGGCTTGGATTTATTTTCAGATCGTCGCGCAGCGTGTGCAGCTCGCCGAGCGCGAACACGGCCGCCGCCCCGCCGCTGCACAACAACACGATCAGGCAGCCGAGGACGACGCGCCAGACGATCCCGCTGCGCGACGGCGCGGGCGAGGGCCCTGATGGCGGTCCGGCAGCGGGGGCCGCGTTCGGCGGCGGAGCTTCTGGTGGTCTCGGGGGAGCGCTGACGCTCACGGTGGGAACTGCTTCCTAGCAAAAACGGGCCTCATGACCCGGCGCGGCGCCGATTCGCCGGGGCGCCGTCTCCCTGCGCAGAGCGCCCGGCCCCCTACCCCACGAGTTTCGCCGGGGTGATCGGCAGGTCGCGGACGCGCTTGCCGGTGGCGTGGAAGACGGCGTTGGCGATCGCGGCTGCGGCGCCGACGATCCCGATCTCGCCGATCCCCTTCGAGCCCATCGGGTTGAGGTTCTCGTCCGGGTCGTCCACCCAGAAGGCGTCGATGTCGAGCACGTCAGCGCACGCGGCGACGTGGTACTGAGCGAAGTCGTGGTTGAGGTAGTCGCCGAATTCGGCGTCGATCAGGCTCTCCTCGTGCAGGGCCA
This sequence comes from uncultured Actinomycetes bacterium, assembly GCA_963822725.1. Taxonomy (GTDB): domain Bacteria; phylum Actinomycetota; class Thermoleophilia; order Solirubrobacterales; family Solirubrobacteraceae; genus Palsa-465. Next base: position 1,074,257 of record CAWGIR010000001.1, on the reverse strand, counting down.
TCGACAGCCCCCAGGTCATTCCGCCGATGAACTGGGAGCGTGCCGTCTTCGGATTGATGATCGTCCCCGCCGCGAAGGCCCCGAGCAGCCGGGGGACCCGCACCTCGCCGGTGTCCGCGTCGATGCGCACCTCGGCGAACTGCGCTCCGAATGCGTGCTTCGACAAATCCTGCCGCTCGGCCTCGATCTCGGCACTCGTATCGGCCTGCACCTCGACCGGCGGCACCTCGCCGGCCGCCAGGCGCTCGCCCAGCTGCCGGCACGCCAGGACGACCGCCGAGCCCCAGGACGCGGTCCCGCCCGAGCCTCCGGCCAAGAAGGCGAACGGCAGCGCGCTGTCACCGATCTCCACCCGAACGCGATCCAGGGGCTGCTCGAGCTCATCCGCTGCGATCTGCGTCAGCACGGTCCGCGCGCCCGTGCCGATGTCGGCGGCGCCGATCCTCACGGTGTAGGTGCCGTCCGGCTCCGCCCGCGCGGTCGCGCTCGACGGGCGGCGGAAGGCCGGGAACGTGGAGGCCGCGACGCCGGTGCCGACCAGCCACCGGCCATCCCTGCGAGCACCGGGGGTCGGGTCACGGGGCCGCCACCGGAACCGCTCCGCTCCTTCGGTGAGGCACGCGACCAGGTTCCGCGAGCTCCACGCGTACCCGCTCTCCGGGTCCACGGAGGGCTCGTTGATGATCCGCAGCTCGATCGGGTCGATGCCGCACGCCACCGCGAGCTCGTCGATCGCCGACTCGAGGCCGTACATTCCGGGCGTCTCGCCCGGAGCCCGCATCCAGGACGGGGTCGGGACGTCGAGCGCCGCCAGGCGGTGGGTGGTGCGGGCATTGGGCGCCGCGTACATGTAGCGCGAGCAGACCGCCGTCTGCTCGGCGAACTGCTTGATCGTGGACGTCTGCTCGGCGGCGTCGTGGACGAGCGCGGTGATCGTCCCGTCGCGGCGCGCCCCGATCCGCAGCCGCTGGATGGTGGGCGTGCGATAGCCCGTGAAGACGAACATCTGCTGACGCGTGGTGGCGATCTTGACCGGCCGCCTCAGCGCCTTGGCGGCCAGCGCCGCGAGGACCACCTGCGGCCGCGGCATGCCCTTGGCGCCGAACCCTCCCCCCACGTGCTCCGAGATCACCCGCACCTGATCTGCCTCGAGCGCGAACAGCTCCGCCAGCACGTCGCGCTCGACTGGCGCCCCCTGGCTCGAGTCGTACACGGTCAGGGAGCCGTCGTCCCACATCGCCAGGCTCGAGTGGGTCTCCATCGGGTTGTTGTGCTGGGCGGGGGTCGAGTAGGTGCGGTCGATCACGACCTCGGCCTCGGCCAGGGCGCCGTCGGGATCACCCCGCTCGGTGCGGGACGGATAGGAAGGGTTCACGACCTCCGGCTCCAGCAGCTTCGGGTGCTCAGGGCGCAGGACGACATCGTGCGGCTCCTGCTCGTACTCGACGGTCGTCAGTGCCGCCATCTCCCTCGCGGCCTCCAACGTCTCGGCCAGCGCACATCCGATGACCTGACCTCGGTACGCGACCGCGTCGGACTGGAGCACCTTCAGCTCGGCGTTGTCGGTGTCTCCCTCAAGGCGCGGGGCGTTGGCATATGACATGAGCTGCAGTGCCCCCGCCACGCGCATCGCCGCCTCGGCATCGACGTTCTTGATCCGTCCGCGGGCGATGCGTGACTGCACGATCCAGCCGTAGACGAGCTTCTCGGCACGGTGCTCGTAGGCGTATCTGGCTTCGCCCGTGACCTTGAGGCGGCCCTCGATGCGGTCGACGGGGGTGCCGACGGTCCGGGTCAGGATGCTCAAGCTGCACTCACCTCGCTCAGCGTGCGGATCAGCGTGTTGCGCGCGAGCGCGACCTTGAAGGCGTTGTCGCGCAGCGGCCGTGCCTGCTCGAGCTCCGCGTCCGCGGCGGCGGCGAAGCCCTGCTCGGTGGCGGGCGCTCCGCGCAGCGCCTGCTCGGCTTTGTGCGCGCGCCAGGGAGCGTGCGCGACACCGCCGAGCGCGATCCGGCAGTCACCCACGACCCCGTCCTCGACTGCGACCACAGCCGCCACCGACACGAGCGCGAACGCGAACGACGCACGCTCTCTGACCTTGCGATAGCCGGAGCGAGCGGCGGGCAGCGGCGGATCCAGCTCGAGCGCGGTGATCAGCTCCCCGGGCTCGAGCACCGTGTCTCGCTCCGGCGCGTCGCCCGGCAGCCGGTAGAGCTCGCTCAACGGCAGCGTGCGCGTGCTCGTCTCCACTTGGGCATCGAGTGCCTGCAGGGCGACCGCCATGTCCGAGGGGTGGGTCGCGACGCAATGCTCGGAGTGACCGAGGATCGCCAGGTTGCGATGCTCCCCCTCGCGGGCCGGACAGCCTGACCCGGGCTGGCGCTTGTTGCAGGGCTTGGAGACATCCTGGAAATAGGCGCAGCGCGTTCGCTGGAGCAGGTTTCCGCCCACGGTGGCCAGGTTCCGGATCTGGCCCGAGGCGCCGGCCAGGAGCGCCCTGGCCAGAACGGGGTAGCGCCTACGGACGATCGCGTCGGCGGCGAGATCGGCATTGCGCACCATCGCCTCGATCCGCAGCCCACCGCCGGGCAGCTCCTCGATCCGGTCGAGCGGCAGCCGTGAGACGTCGACGATCCGATCGGGCGCTACGACGCCAAGCTTCATCAGATCCACCAGGTTTGTTCCGCCTGCCAGGAACGTCGCGTCCGCCGCGCCCGCGGCCTCGTCGACGGTCGTGGCCCGGTCGTAGGCGAACGGTCTCATTCGGCGTCCTCGGTGATGGCCGCGGCGGCCACGTCATTAATGGCCGCGACGATGTTCACGTAGGCGGCGCAGCGGCACAGGTTGCCGCTCATGCGCTCGCGAATCTCGTCCGCGTCAAGCTCCACCGGCGCGTCCAGGTCCCGGGTGGCGTGGCTCGGCATCCCGGCGCGCGCCTCGCCCAGCATGCCGACCGCGGAGCAGATCTGGCCGGGCGTGCAGTACCCGCACTGGAAGGCGTCATGCTCGACGAACGCGCGCTGCAGCGGGTGAAGCTGCCCGTTCTCCGAGAGACCCTCGATCGTCGTCACCTCGGAGCCCTCGAGTGTCACCGCCAACACCAGGCAGGCGTTGGCCCGCCGGCCGTCGATCAGCACGGTGCAGGCGCCGCATTGCCCGTGGTCACAGCCCTTCTTGGACCCGGTCAGATCGAGCTGCTCGCGCAGCAGATCGAGCAGGGTGGTGCGCACGTCGATGTCGAGCTGGCGGCGGACTCCGTTGACGGTCAGCTCCAGATCGGGCACCGACTCAAACTTAACAGGCGCCCTATTGCAGCCGGGCGTGGGCCGAGAGTGCGAATCCCGCGGGGGAATCGCTCGCCGCCACGCCCTCTATATAAACGTGCGGGTCGTTGAAGACGGTGAGCGTCAGGACGCTCAGCAGCGGGAGGTCAGGCTGGACGACCAGCTTCCCGTCCTGGGCCGAAAGCGTCGCGTCGGCAGTCACGCCGAACACGGTCCCCTGGAAGGTGAGCTGGCCGTTGCCCGAGGCCACCGGCTGTAGCCCCTGCACGCCCGGGATCGCCGAGCGCAGGGCAGCCGCGCTGACGGTGGCGGCGCCGGTGAGCTCGTTTCCGGCCTTTTTCAGCGTCGCGTCCTGGAGCGTGACGAAGCCGGCGTTCAGCTGCTTCGCGCTCGCGTCGATCGTGCCCGCGTCGCTGGCCTCGTCAAGCAGGCTGTTCAGGTGACCGGGGTTTGAGTGGTAGCTGGACATCCGGACCACGACCTTGTCCGCCTGATGCCACAGGAGCTCGATGGCAGGGAACGCGCTGACCTCCACGTCCAGCACCCTGCCGGATTTCGAGAGCCGATCGCGGAGGTTGTCGGCTGCGATCCCGGGCAGTACGAGCTGCCCGATCCCGAGCAGCACGATGATCACCGCAAGCGCGACCCCGAGGGCTGTGATCCGGCGCATGTCCGGTCGGCTCAGAGCAGCGGCCGGATGGCGGCCACCGAGAGCTCCACCAGCGGCCCGATGTCCAGATCCGGCTCGCTCAGCATCCTGACGGTCAACCCGTCGGCGAGCGCCAGCAGTACCCCGGACGTGGCCTCCGGATCCGCCTTCAGCGAGAGCACGCCATCCTGCGCCTTGGCGCGCAGGAGCCCCGCGAGGTGCAGGCGGATCAGGCGTCCGAGCTCCGCGAGCTCGGCCGCGATCTCCTCATTTCGCTGGCCGAGGGCCAGGATCTCGAAGAACGTCACCACCCGGTTCGTGCCTTCGCCGATGAACTCCTCGAAGCTCTGCACCAACGCAGCGAGCACGTCCTCGGGGCTCGCAGCGGTGGATACGGTCCGCTCGAGCTGCTCCCGGGTGACATCGCACTCGCGCCGAACGACCTCTACGAGCAGCCGCTCCTTGGTGCCGAAGTAGTAGTGCAGGAGCCCCCGGGAGACGCCCGCCTCGCGCGCGACGTGGTCGAATGTGGAACCCGCGATCCCGCGCGCCGCCACGCTGGAGCGCATCGCCTCGACGATCAGCGATGCCTTATCAGAAGGGAGCTCTCGCTCGGGGGCTACAGCCGCCACCGAGCGGATTGTAATGCGGCGGAGTGCCGCTTATGCGGCTCCTGCGGGGGTCTGCTCGGCGGACGTGGTCTCCCCTGAAGCCGGCGGCGCCGTCGCCGGCGGCGTGTACTCGAACTCCTCCTCGGCGCCGAACAGGACGTCGAGCACCTTGGAGCGGAGCTTCTCGGATCCGACCAGCGCGGCGCCCCCGCCGACGCCCGCGATCAGCAGCGTGCGGCCGAACGTGAGCCCCTTCCTGGCCTGCTTCTGAGGCGCCTCGGTCAGCGCGACCGTGACGTCCCGGATGGCCTCGATCGTCTTGCGCAGATCGGTCTGGACCTTCTTGTCCTCCAGCAGCGCCTTGGCCGAAGTCTTGCCATCGGATAGCCGCTCGTAGACGTTCTTGGTCGAGTCGACGGCTTCCTTGACCCTGTCCCGCAGCGACGCGTCGTCGACCAGCCGCTGGACATACGGGTTCTCCCGGATGCTGGCGAGATCGGCGGCGTTGAACGGAACGGCCTTGTTCTTCTTGCGTCTTGGCATAGCGCTCTCCTCGGGGCGGTTCGCGGTCAGAGGCTCAGGATACGCGATGCAGTCTTCCCCGACGGGCCGCGAACGAAGCGTCCAGCACGTCTCCGATCTCGGAGGCGAACACGAACTCGAGGCGTGAGCGCAGGTGAGCGGGAATCTCGTCCACGTCCTGCTCGTTCAGCGCTGGCGCGATCACCCGCTTGATCCCGTTGCGCTGGGCGGCGAGCGCCTTCTCCTTCAGCCCGCCGATCGGCAGCACCTGCCCGGTGAGGGTGATCTCGCCGGTCATCGCCACGTCGCTGCGCACGGGACGACCGGTCAATAGCGAAGCCAGCGCGGCGGCGATCGCGACGCCGGCGGACGGTCCGTCCTTCGGAGTCGCGCCCGAAGGTACGTGGATATGGAGGTCGTGGGAGGCGAACCAGTCCTCGTCCAGATCTGGGGCGAGCTGTGCGGCGTTCGCGCGCACGTATGAGAGCGCGGCCTGCGCCGACTCCCGCATCACCTCACCGAGCTGCCCGGTCATCGTCAGCCTTCCCTTCCCGGGCATCGCGGTGGCCTCGATGAACAGCACGTCGCCGCCGACGGGGGTCCAGGCCAGGCCGGTGGCCACGCCCGGTCGGGTCGTCCGCCGCCGAGCCTCGGAGAAGAACCTCCGCTTGCCGAGCAGCTCGCGAACGCGCGGCTCGGTGATGCTGACGCGGCGCCGCCCGCCGTTGCCCTCCGCGACCTGCCGGGCGACCTTGCGGCAAACCGAGCCGATCTCGCGCTCGAGCTGGCGCACGCCCGCCTCGCGCGTGTAATCGGAGATGATCGTCTTCAGGCCGGCGTCCGAGAACGCGATCCGGCTGCGCCGGAGCCCGTTTCGCTCGATCTGCCGCGGCACCAGGTAGCGCTTGGCGATCTCGCGCTTCTCCTCCTCGCTGTAGCCGGCGAGCTGGATCACCTCCATCCGGTCGCGCAGCGGCCCGGGGACCGTGTCCAGGTTGTTCGCGGTGGTGACGAACATCACGTGCTCCAGCGAGAAGGGGAGATCGAGGTAGTGATCGCGGAAGGACGAGTTCTGCTCCGGGTCGAGCACCTCGAGCATCGCGCTCGAGGGGTCGCCGCGGAAATCGGCGCCCATCTTGTCGATCTCGTCGATCATGAACAGGGGATTGTTCGACCCGGCATCGCGCAGGGCGCGGATGATCGTGCCCGGCATCGCGCCGATGTACGTGCGCCGGTGGCCGCGGATCTCCGCCTCGTCGCGAACACCGCCCACGCTGATGCGCTCGAACTTGCGCCCCAGCGCCCGAGCTATCGACCGGCCGAGCGAGGTCTTGCCGACACCCGGGGGGCCGACGAAGCACAGAATTGATCCCCTCGCGTCGGGCTTCAGGGAGCGCACCGCGAGGAACTCGAGGATCCGATCCTTGACCTGCTCGATGTCGTAGTGGTCCTCGTCCAGCACCTGGCGGGCATGCCTCAGGTCGAGGTTGTCCTCGGTGGAGGAATTCCACGGCAGCGACACGATCCACTCCAGGTAGGAGCGCACCACCCCGTGCTCGGCCATCGCGGGCTGGAGGCGCTCCAGACGCGAGAGCTCGCGCTCGGCCTGCTTGCGCACCTCCTCGGGCAGCTCCAGCGCCTCGAGCCGCTCGCGCAGCTCGTTGACCTCCGCCTGGGCCTCGTCGGCCTCCCCCAGCTCCTCCTGGATCGCCTTCATCTGCTGGCGCAGGAAGTACTCGCGCTGTCCCTTCTCGAGCTCCGACTGGACCTGGGACTGAATGCGGGAGCCGATCGCCACGACCTCGGCCTCGCGCACCAGGACCTCGGATAGCCGCCGGAGCCGCTTCGCCACATCGAGCTCCTCGAGCAGCGACTGCTTCTCCTCGGTCCCCAGCCGCAGGGCGCCCGCGATCAGATGGCTGAGCGCGCTCGGCTCATCGACGTTGGCGACCATCACCTGCAACTCCTCGGGCAGATACGGAACCTGCTCGACGATGTTCGAGAATGTCTGCTGGACGTTTCGCATCAACGCCGTGAGCTTGGGGGACGGCTTCACCACGTCCGGGCTCTCGACGATCTCGGCCTCGAGGTAGGGATCGGTCTGGATCCATCGGGTGATCCGGACGCGCTGGGTTCCCTGGATCAGGACCCTGAGCGTGCCGTCAGGGACGCGGATCATCCGCGCGACGACGCCCACCACGCCGACCGTGTACAGGTCATCGGGCCCCGGCGCCTCGAGCTCGGGATTGCGGGAGGCGACCATCGTGATCGCGCGGTCCCCGCGCAGGACGTCGTTGATCAGCTCGATCGAGCGCTCCTGGCCGACGTTGAGCGGGATGAACATGTCCGGGAAGGTGACCGTGTCCCGGAGCGGGAGCACGGGGAGTTGCGTGGGCAGCTCCCGCGACGCCCCCACGGGTACGTCTCGGGCCCCGCCGTCGGGAGCGCCGATCTCGATCACGGCTCGTGCGAGGGGCTCTCGATCGGCACCGCGCGCGACCGCGCCTCCGCCGAGGCCAGCGGCAGCTCGATTCGCAGCATCCCATCCGCATACGAGGCCTTTGCCTGCTCGGCGACGACGTCGCGTCCGAGCTCGATCACGCGCCGGAACGCTCCGCGCTCGATCTCGACCTGCTGGTAGACGTCGCCCTCGACCGCGGCGGGACCACGCCGGCCACCGAGGATCAGGTTGCGCCCCTGGACCTCCAGCTCGAGCTCATCGATCTCCACGCCGGCCAGCTCGGCCGTCACGATCGCGCGGGGCGGATCGCTGACATACGCGACGTCGACCGCCGGCGAGAACCCGCGCCTTCGGGTCAGCCCGGTGCGCTCGAAGACGTCGCCGAACAGCTCGTCGACCTCCCGGCGCATCCGCTCGAAGTTGGCGAACAGGTCTCGCTCGGGCATCCTGAATCAGGTTAACCACCTGGTGCCGGGCCGGCGTACTTGACGGCGGTAAAGCTGAGGACTAGCCTGCGCGGCGCGACTGGGGTCACCAAAGAAACGAGGGGGGGTCTTCGCGTGCTGCCGAGACTGCTGAAGGTAAGCCTGCTGGTCATCGCCATCGGGGCACTGTCCGCCGGAGCCGCGCAGGCGGCCGTGACAAGTTCGGCTATCACCTCGCCGGCCAACGGCGCCTACCTGGATTCCAACGACGACGCGTCGGCCACGCTGACCGTCACTGGCACCTCGAACGGCACGACCGGGGACCACGTCCGGATCCGCTGCTGGTACGACGACAACGAGTACCGGACGTTCGACCCCAGCGCCGTCGCGGTGAATTCGGACGGGACGTTCAGCGCCACGCAGCCCCTGGAGAACATCGGCGATCGGACGTGCAGGCTCCGGGCCGAGCCCACGACTGCCGGCAGCGAGCAGGCGGCGTTCGCCGGACCGAGAATCGCGGTCTCGCAGTACGGAACAACCGCCTATGGCAGCAGCGACGTGACCCAGAACGGGCCGAACAACGGCACGCTGTTCGACTACTTCGCCGACGGAAACACGTTCGCGAGCTCGGTCGGCTGGGACTCGGCCGGCAGCTGCGGGCCATACGCGCGGTCGCTCGACCCCGCCTACGCCTCGTCCGGATACATCTTGGATTGCGTGGGATCCCTGTTCAGCGCGGATGGCATCTCGCGCTCGGAGATCCAGGTCGACACCAAGAACGCGTATGACCCCCAAGGCGCATCCAACCTGTTCGACCGGACGGGACCATGCACCTCGACGATGGCGCCGTTCGACCCGGGCTGCGACGGCTCGCAGGACAACGCCGGCTTCCCCGCCCTGAGCGTGAGCCAGAACTGGAACGCGGCCAACGGCTTCGAGTCGACCTCCGAGACGGACCCGATCGTCGCGTGCTCGGGCGCGGACACCTACCAGCCCGCCAGTCAGGCCGACTGCCCGAGCTTCGTCTCTTCCGGGGTCACGCTCAGCCGCGCGATCTCGATGATCGGCACCAACCAGATCCTGATGACCGACACGTGGACCTCGACCGACGGCAACGCGCACAACGTCAGCGCGCTGTACGACGACGAGTCTCATTGCTGCAACCCCGGATTCCAGTTCCCGGGCGAGAGCGGCTTCTCGCGCCACACGACGGGTGACGTGATCGCCGGGCCCTCGAGCGCCCCGGGGTCGGTTCTGCTGCATTCGGACGTCGCCTACCCCGACAACGCGCCCGACGAGGGCTACGGTGCGGTCACGTTTGGGAGCGCGCCGATGGGGTTCGTCTTCAACGCCTCATACGAGTTCACCGAGAATCAGTCGTTCTCGGTGCCTGCGGGCGGGTCGGCGAAGTTTTCTTACATCTATTCGTTCGGCACGAGCTTGGAGCAGGTGCAGGCCCTGGCGCTCTCCGCGCAGGATCTGCTGCACTCCCCGGCGGTTTCGATCACCTCGCCGGGCAATGGCGCGAAGTACCAGAACAAGACCAAGACCAAGAAGATCACGGTCTCGGGCACCGCCACCGCCGGCTCGGGGATCAAGTCCCTGACGGTCGCCGGGCACGCGGTCAGCGTCGGCTCGAACGGCGCCTGGAGCACCACGGTCACGCTCAAGCGCGGCACCCAGACGATCACCGCCACCGCGCTCGATAACGCCGGCCTGACCGCCAGCGCGCACATCACCGTGATCTACGCCAAGGCCTGCGTGATCCCGCACGTCAAGGGCCAGAGCAGATCAGGAGCCGAGAAGACGATCCGGGCCGCCGGATGCCAGGTCGGGAAGATCAAAAAGGTCAAGTCGAAGATCAAGAAGGGCCACGCCGTCAAGACCAACCACAAGGCCGGCAAGAAACTGAAGCCCGGCGCCAAGATCAAGCTGTACGTCTCCGAGGGGAGGTAGCGCGATGCCGAGAATCCGAATCCTCACGATGCTCGTGACCACCGGAGCGTTCCTGGTCTGCGCCGCCGCCGCCCAAGCCACGATCACCACCTCGAACATCACCTCACCCGCAAACGGCGCCTACCTGGAGACGAACGACGATCCGCCGTCGCCGACCACGCTCACGGTCACCGGCACGTCGAACGGGACCACCGGCGACCAGGTAGACATCGACTGCTTCTACGACAGCAGCGGTAACGACTACGGGCAGCTCGCCACGGGCGTGGCCGTGAACGCGGACGGCTCGTTCAGCGCCACGGCGCCGCTCCAGCCGCTGGGCGGGTACACCTGCCGGCTGCGAGCCGAGCCCGCCGGGTCGAGCAGCGAGCAGGGACAGTTCACCGGGCCCCGGATCGCGGTCTCGCAGTACGGCACGACGGCCTATTCAAGCGACACGATCGTCGATGGGCCGAACAACGGCGCCCTGAACGACTACTACGCCAACGGTGAGACGTTCGGTAGCTACGTCGCCTGGGACTCGGCGGGTAGCTGCGGTCCCTACGCCGAGACGGTCGATCCGAGCTACTCATACTCGAATGAGACGCTCGACTGCGTCGGCTCGCTCTATCAGGGAGACGGCATCTCGCGCTCGGAGATCCAGGTCGACACCAAGAACGCCTATGACCCCACCGGGGCGAAGTACCTGTTCGCCCGCACCGGGTCGTGCACCTCGACGATGGCGCCGTTCGACCCCGGCTGCGACGGCTCGCAGGACAACGCGGGCCTCCCCGCGCTGAGCGTGAGCCAGAACTGGAACCCCGCCAATGGCTTTGAGTCAACGCAAGAGACGGACGGGATCGCCGAGTGCACAGGCGCGGACGCCTACCAGCCGCCCAATCAGGCGGCGTGCCCGAGCTTCGTGCCCTCGGGCGTCCAGCTGCAGCGCGCGATCTCGATGATCGGCGCCAACCAGATCCTGATGACCGACACCTGGACCTCGACCGACGGCAACGCGCACAACGTCAGCGCGCTGTACGACGACGACTTCAGCGACACGGGCGCCGGCGCGGGATTCCAGTTCCCCGGGGAGGCGGGCTTCTCCCGTCATGCTCCCGGTGACGTCGTGGCCGGGCCTGCCAGCGCGCCGGGGTCGATCTACGTTCACGACAACGTCGACGCCGCCGACGGCAACCCGGACGACAACTACGGCGCGGTCACGTTCGCCAGCGCCCCACTCGGGTTCGTCTTCAACGCCCCACAAGAGTTCACCGAGAATCAGTCGTTCTCGGTGCCTGCGGGCGGGTCGGCGAAGGTGACGTATGTGTATTCGTTCGGCACGAGCCTCGAGCAGGTGCAGGCGTTGGCATTGGCGGCGCAGGATGCGCTGAAGTCACCGGCGGTGAAGATCAGCTCGCCTTCCAACAGCGCGCATTTCCAGAACAAGACCAAGACCAAGAAGATCACGGTCTCGGGCACCGCCACCGCCGGCTCGGGGATCAAGTCCCTGACGGTCGCCGGGCACGCGGTCAGCGTCGGCTCGAACGGCGCCTGGAGCACCACGGTCACGCTCAAGCGCGGCACCCAGACGATCACCGCCACCGCGCTCGATAACGCCGGCCTGACCGCCAGCGCGCACATCACCGTGATCTACGCCAAGGCCTGCGTGATCCCCCACGTCAAGGGCCAGAGCAGATCAGGAGCCGAGAAGACGATCCGGGCCGCCGGATGCCAGGTCGGGAAGATCAAAAAGGTCAAGTCGAAGATCAAGAAGGGCCACGCCGTCAAGACCAACCACAAGGCCGGCAAGAAACTGAAGCCCGGCGCCAAGATCAAGCTGTACGTCTCCGAGGGGAGGTAGCGCGATGCCCAGAATCCGAATCCTCACCATGCTCGTGACCACCGGAGCGTTCCTGGTCTGCGCCGCCGCCGCCCAAGCCACAGTCACCACCTCGAACATCACCTCACCCGCAAACGGCGCCTACCTCCAGGCGAACGACGACGTGGCCACGACCCTGACCGTGACCGGCACGTCGAACGGGACCACCGGCGACCAGGTAGACATCGACTGCTTCTACAACGACGGCAATGCGAACCAACTCGCCACGGGCGTCAACGTGGACGCAGGCGGCTCGTTCACCGTCACAGCACCGCTATCCGCCATCGCGGGCAATGACTGCCGGCTGCGAGCCGAGCCCGCCGGCAGCTCCGACGAGAGCCCCGTCTTCGCCGGCCCGCGGATCGCGGTCTCGGAGTTCAGCACGACCGGGAGCAAAAACCGCATCTTCAACGGCCCCAACAACGGCACGCTGTACGACTACTTCGCCAACGGGACCACGTTCGGAAGCTACGCCGGCTGGAACTCCGCAGGGGACTGCGGGCCGTACGGCAACACGATCGACCCCACCTACACCCAGGCCCCGGCGGCGCTCAGCTGCGACGGCTGGTTCTACTACGACGACGGCTTCTCGCGCTCCGAGCTCCAGGTGGACGGGAAGAACGCATATCCCGCGTGGGATGCGTACGACTTGTTTTACAGGACGGGCCCGTGCACGACCAGCACCCCCCCGTTCGACCCCGGCTGCGACGGCTCGGTAGACAACGCCGGATTCCCATCGCTGAGCGTCAGCCAGAGCTGGAATCCGGCGAACGGCTTTGAGTCAACGCAGGAGACCGACGCGATCGCCGACTGCACGGGGGCAGACGGATACCGCCCCGCAGACCAGACGGCGTGCCCGAGCTTCACGCCCTCGGGCCTGGCCCTCCAGCGCTCGAGCTCGATGATCGGGACCAACCAGATCCTGATGACCGACACCTGGACCTCGACCGACGGCAACGCCCACAACCTCGATGCGCTGTACGAGGACGACTCGAACTCCAACGGAGGATCGGGCCGCGGATATCAGTTCCCGGGCGAGACGGGCTTCTCCCGTCATGCCCTGGGGGACGTGGTCGCCGGCGCATCGAGCGCCCCGGGCTCGGTCTTCGTCCACACCGACGTCTCGGCCGCCGACAACGATCCTGACAACAACTACGGCGCGATCACGTTCTCGAGCGCGCCGTCGTACTTCGTGTTCTCGGGCTTCGGAGCTTTGGAGGAGCATCAGGCATTCACCGTCCCCGCCGGCGGATCGATCAAGCTGAGCTACGTCTACTCGTTCAGCACGAGCCTCGAGCAGGTGCAGGCCCTGGCGCTCTCCGCGCAGGATCTGCTGCACTCCCCGGCGGTTTCGATCACCTCGCCGGGCAATGGCGCGAAGTACCAGAACAAGACCAAGACCAAGAAGATCACGGTCTCGGGCACCGCCACCGCCGGCTCGGGGATCAAGTCCCTGACGGTCGCCGGGCACGCGGTCAGCGTCGGCTCGAACGGCGCCTGGAGCACCACGGTCACGCTCAAGCGCGGCACCCAGACGATCACCGCCACCGCGCTCGATAACGCCGGCCTGACCGCCAGCGCGCACATCACCGTGATCTACGCCAAGGCCTGCGTGATCCCGCACGTCAAGGGCCAGAGCAGATCAGGAGCCGAGAAGACGATCCGGGCCGCCGGATGCCAGGTCGGGAAGATCAAAAAGGTCAAGTCGAAGATCAAGAAGGGCCACGCCGTCAAGACCAACCACAAGGCCGGCAAGAAACTGAAGCCCGGCGCCAAGATCAAGCTATACGTCTCCGAGGGATGACCAGCTGAGCGGCCGCCCGCGGTCGCGCCGGGCGCGTTGCCCTGCGGGGGCCTACACGTCGTAGACGGCGCCCTCGACGGCCAACTCCACCGGTCCGCCGAACGCGTCGCCGGCCTGCCCGCGGGCCCACTCTGCATCGAGCTCATCCGAGAAGTGGGTGAGCACCAGCCTGCGGGCGCCGGCACGTCGACCATGCTCGCCGGCCTCGCCCGGAGTCAGATGGCCTCGCACGCCATCGCGCTCCGGACGCGGGAGCGTCGCCTCGATCAGCAGCATGTCGGTGTCCATCGCGAACTGCACAAGCTCGTCGTTCGGGGCGCAGTCGGAGCTGAAGGTGAGCCGGCTGCCGTTGGACGTGAGATCGATGGCGTAGGCGGGCATGTAGTGCGGCATCTCGCAGAAGCGGACCCGGAACGGCCCCACGTGGAGCTCATCGGGCGCGTCGTACTCGTGCAGGTCGAAGGCCTTCTCGATCAGGTCGTCGTTGCCCCAGCAGCCCACGATCTGCCGGAAGGCATCGCCGGCGCCGACCGGGGCCCACAGGCGGGGCCGCGCGGGCGCCGCGGTCCCGGGCCAGCCCGCCACCGGCACCGGCTGCTGACGGGGGGCATAGGTGAGCGCGTAGGAGAACGGCACGAGGTCGAGGAAGTGATCGGCGTGCAGGTGCGAGACCAGCACCGCGCCCACGTCGACGTAGTCGCAGAAGCTCCGCAGCTTGGAGAAGACGCCGTTTCCGCAGTCGAGCACCAGTGCAAAATGGTCCTCCTGCACGAGGTATCCGCTACAGGCCCCGCCCGCGTCCTGCCAGGACGGCGATTTGCCCAGCACCGTTACTTGCACGCGGCTCCGGTCTCCACCACGCCGCTCCTCTCTCTTGTGACATCTGACACTCTAATGCTGTGGCCGCAACGGGATTGCAGATGCCGTTGCTGGGCGCCATCTCGGCCGGCCATCTGAACACGACGGTGCTCGTGTTCGGCGCGCTGCTGGTCGCCGGCGCGCTGGTCTCCGGGCTGGCCAAGCGAAGCTTCCTGTCGCTGACGGCGGTGTTCGTGCTCACCGGGTTCGTTCTCGGCACCGGCGGACTCAATGTCCTGCACTTCCACGCCCTGTCCTCCTTCACAAACGATCTGGCGATCGTCGCACTGGTCGTGATCCTGTTTCGCGACGGGCTCGACGTGGATGCCGAGCTGCTCCAGACGCACTGGCATCTGCCACTTCGCAAGATCGTGCTGGCGATGCCGCTGACGCTCGGCATCGTCGCGCTCGCCGCGAAGCTCTTCACCGACCTGAGCTGGAGCGAGTGCCTGCTGCTGGGAGCGCTGCTCTCCCCAACCGACCCGGTGCTGTCTTCGACCGTCGTGACGAACCCTCGCGTACCGCAGGTCGTCCGGCACTCGCTGAATCTCGAGTCGGGGCTGAACGACGGCCTCGCCCTTCCGGCGGTGCTCGCCTTCGCTGCCGTGCTCACGCCCGGAGGCGGTCACTTCGTCTGGTGGCGCTTCGTGCTCGAGGACCTCGCGATCGGCTTCGCGACCGGGATCGTGGTCGGCTTCGTCGCGTCACGGCTCATGCCACGCGAAGAGGGACTCGAGCCGGAGATTCCCGGGCACCAGAAGGCGCTCTACATGCTGGGCAGCGCCTTCGCGGCCTACGGAATCGCCGTGCTGCCTCCGCACGGGAACGGGCTGATCGCGGTGTACGTGACGGCGATCACGCTCGGGATCCGGCGACCCGATCTGCGCGGACACTTTTCCCGTCAGTCGGAGGATCTGGTCGAGATCGTCAAGCTCGGGATCTTCGTCGTGTTCGGTTCTGTGCTGACGATCCATGGCTTGTTCGGCGACGGATGGGCGGCGGTCGGCATCGTCGCGGTCACGTTCCTGATCGCCCGCCCGGTGGCCGTGTTCGCGGCGCTGACCCGAACCGAGACCGATACAGCCACCCGGGCGTTCATGTCCTGGTTCGGTCCGAAGGGCGTTGCGACGATGACGTTCGCCCTGCTCGTCCTCTCGGACAACATCAGCGCGGGCACCCGGATCTTCAACCTGGCCGCCCTCGCTGTGTTCTGCTCGATCCTCGCCCACGGGCTCACCGACACCCCGGGTGCGGAGTGGCTGGCGAGGCGAACCGAGGAGCCGAGGGCCGAGACGGGTGCTACTGACGGCGAGCCGATCGGCGCTCGGATGACTCGAGCGCCCAGCCGATGAGCATGGCGACGATCAGAAAGCCGATGAACCCGCCGATGAGGGGCCAGTACACGGGCGGAACTCTACCGGGAGGCGCCAGTTGCCGGACGGTGCACTACGCAGCCGAGTGCAACGCGACCTGCTCGGTCGGCGTTGGGAACTTCCAGGCGACCTGGAGGCTGCGCTCCTGACGGAACACGAACTGCAGCTGGCTCGGGGGGCGCAGCCCACCGGGGAGCGCGGGGCGAAAGCTCGCGCACGGCTCGGCGTCGACCACGGCGCACAAGAGATTGACGTGAAAGAAGCAGTTTTCGCAACTTGCCTTGCTTGCCCCTGAGCATCCGTTCGCCATGCGTATGAGCCCTCTCTCTGTCTTCCATCTGTGACCGACGACGAGCCCAATCAAAGCGACTTCCGGGGGGCCCTGCAACCACGTTTTCCGGAAAACGCAACAACTTTGACACATCTACGGAATCCGCCAAATTGCAGGTATTTCACCGGCGGGACGCGTTAAGGCCCGCATTTTCGTAGCTTTGCCACACGATGCGCCAGGCCGCCTGCCTGAACATGCTCGTCACCGGCGCCACCGGCTATGTCGGCGCGCGCCTGGTGGCGCGACTCGAACGCGAGGGACACACGATTCGCGCCTTCGCCCGCGACCCGCGGCGCGTCGTGGCGCCGGTCCCCGTCGTCGAAGGCGACGCGGTCTCCGGCGCCGGCCTCGACGAGGCGCTTGCGGGCATCGACGTCGCCTACTTCCTGATCCACTCGATGGAGCCCGCCGCCTCTCCAGACGGGAAATTCGTCGTCCGCGAGCGCCGAGCTGCGGAGAACTTCGCCCGCGCGGCGCAGGACGCAGGGGTCAAGCGAATCGTCTACCTCGGCGGCCCAGTACCTCCCGAGGGGGCCCGCGTGTCCGAGCACCTGTTCAGCAGGCTCGCCGTCGAGAAGATTCTGCTGGATGCCTCGCCCTGCTCGGTGGCCTTCCGGGCATCGGTGGTGATCGGCGCGGGCAACAGGTCGTTTCGGTTCCTGGTGCGGCTCGTCGAGCGGCTCCCGGTGCTGGCAGTCCCCGCCTGGCGCACGCACCGCTCCGCGCCGATCGACGAGCGCGACATGCTCGAGCTACTGGCCCGCGCCGCCACGAGCGATGCCGTCTGCGGTCAGTCCCTGGACGCCGCCGGGCCCGAGATCGTGACCTACGGGGAGCTGGTCGACCGGATCCGTGAGCAGATGCTCGTGGCCCGTCCCACGATCTCCTTCCGCCGGATCACGGCGACGCCGATCGCGAGCCGCGTCTCGGCGGTGATCGCCGGCGAGGATCACGCCCTGATCGGGCCCCTGATGGAAAGCCTCGAGGAGGATCTGCTCCCCCGCGATGACCGGGCCGCCGAGCTGCTCGGCGTCCGGCTCCACTCGCTGGATGCGGCGATCGAGCGTGCGCTCCGCGAGTGGGAGAAGACCGAGCCGCTGAAGGCCCGCTGAGCCATCGCACCGTAGGGGGCCACACCGCGGATCGCTAACCGGTTAGGGTCCCGAGCATGAGCCTCGTGCAGGTGAAGATCAGGATCGAGGCCCCCGTGCAGCGGGTGTGGGAGACGATCATGGATCCTCGGCGCCTGGAGCGGTGGGTGACCATCCATCGCTCGGTTGAGAACGTGTCAGACGAGCCCACGCGACAAGGGGCCAAGATGGATCAGGTCATGCACATGCGCGGACTCAATTTTCGGGTGCACTGGACACTCGTGGATGTGAATGCACCCACTCACGCCGAATGGGACGGCCGGGGCCCGGCACATTCACGCGCGCGGATCAGATACGAACTTACGGGTGACGGCGATCATGCCACCGCATTTGAGTATTTCAACGAGTTCACCACCCCGGGTGGGCGCCTGGGAAACATGGCGACAAGGGTGATCGTCGGCGAAGCATCCGATCGTGAAGCTCGCAATTCACTGCAGCGGCTGAAACAGATATTGGAGCGCGACGAGTAACTGCCTGTATCGTTGCCGTCACCAATTCCATCCCACAGAGGGAGATATCAGTTGGCAGGCTTCGTTGACAGCACAGTGAGAGACATCGACGAGCGGCTCCGGGAACTCAAGCAGGAGGTCACGCGGCTGGAGGCGGCACGCTCGGCACTCGTCGGCCGCGGCCGCGGGCGGCCGCGTGGGTCAACCTCGTCGACCACCACGCGCCGGCGCGGTCCCGGGCGGCCACGGGGGCGGCGGCGCGGCAAGACCCGCGCCACGCAGGCGCTCGATCTCGTGCGCGGACGCCCCGGGATCACGATTCCCGAGATCGCCACGGAGATCAAGATCGAGCCCAACTACCTCTATCGCGTGCTGCCGCGCCTGGAGCAGGAGGGGCTCGTCAAGCGCGACGGCAAGGGCTGGAACCCGGCCTGAGGGCCGGGCGCCTCCGCCTCCGCCTCATAGAAGACCGAGCTGCTCGACAGCCGCGCGCTCCTCGCGCAGCTCATTGACCGTGGCGTCGATTCGCTCGCGCGAGAACGAGTCGATCTCGAGCCCCTCGACGACCTTGTAAGCACCGTCGTTGCACGTGCACGGGTAGCCGGAGATCACTCCTTCATCGACTCCATAGGAGCCGTCGGTGGGAACCGCCATCGACACCCAGTCCCCATCCGGAGTGCCGTTCACCCAATCATGAACGTGATCGACGGCGGCGCTCGCGGCCGAAGCCGCGCTCGACGCTCCCCGAGCCTCGATGATCGCCGCGCCTCGCTTGGCGACCGTGGGGATGAACTCGTTCTCGATCCACTGCTGGTCGTTCACGACCTCGGCGGCGTTCCGGCCGCCCACCTTGGCATGCATGATGTCCGGATACTGGGTGGTCGAATGGTTACCCCAAACCGTCATGTTGGTGATCTCTTTCACAGCGGCGCCCGTCTTCTTCGCCAGTTGAGCGATTGCGCGGTTGTGGTCGAGCCTCACCATCGCCGTGAAACGCTCGCGGGGAATATCGGACGCGTTTGACTGTGCGATCAGGCAATTCGTGTTGGCGGGGTTACCCACCACCAGCACCCTGATGTCGGAGGCGGCGTTGTCATTGAGCGCCTCACCCTGCGGCTTGAAGATCCCGCCATTGGCCTCGAGCAGGTCCGAGCGCTCCATCCCCTTCGCCCGCGGGCGAGCTCCAACCAGCAGTGCGATGTTGACGCCATCGAACGCCTTGTTCGGATCGTCGTGGATGTCGATGCCGGCCAGCAGCGGGAAGGCGGCGTCGTCGAGCTCCATCGCGGTCCCTTCGGCGGCCTTCACGGCATCCGGGATCTCGAGCAGGGACAGCTGTACGGGGGTGTCGGGACCAAGCAGCTGGCCCGAGGCGATCCGAAACAGGATTGCGTAGCCGATCTGTCCGGCAGCGCCGGTGACGGCCACCTTGGTTACTGGGGGCATTGGGTTCCTTTTCTTCGAGGTTGTCCAGCTACGGAAAGCCTATTCAGCCAGATCGAGCTGGTACACGTCGGAGAGCTTTCGCTTCAGATAGGAGACGAATGGAGCGACGGCGATCGGGCCTCCGACCACTCGCTCCAGCAGCTCGCGGGCGCTGAACTTGGCGCCGTGGCGATGCACGTGCTCGCGGAGCCACTCGCGCAGGGGCTGGAGCTCGCCCGCGGCGATCCCCTGATCGAGCTCCGGCATGTCGGCGTGGGCCCGCTCCCACAGCTGGCCGGCGATCAGGTTTCCGAGTGCGTAGGTGGGGAAGTAACCCACGCTCATGCCTGACCAGTGAACGTCCTGGAGGACTCCGTTGGCGTCGTCTGGCACGTGGAGTCCGAGATATTCGTTGACACGCGCGTTCCAGGCTTCGGGCAACTCCGACACCTTCAGCCGGCCTTCGACGAGCTCCTGCTCGAGCTCGAACCGCAGCACGATGTGAAGCCCGTAGGTGGCCTCGTCCGCCTCGACGCGAATCAGCGACGGCTTGACCTTGTTGACAGCGCGATAGAAGGTCTCTGGCTCGAAGGTGTCAGCATCGAAGAGCCGGCTCAGGCGCGGAGCGAGCACCTCGGCGAACTGGCGGGAGCGCCCGACCATGTTCTCCCACATGCGGCTCTGTGACTCGTGCAGGCCGAGCGAATCGCCGTGACCCAGCGGCGTGCGCTTCAGCTCCTCGGCGATACCAGCCTCGTACAGGCCATGACCACATTCGTGCATCCCGCCATACAGCGCCGACGCGAAGTAGGTCTCATCCCAGCGATTGGTTATCCGGGTGTCCCCGGCACCCATGTTGGCCGCGAACGGATGGACCGTGTCGTCCATGCGCCAGCTGTGTGGATCGAAGCCCATCAGCTGGACTGCGTCGGCCACCAACTTGCGCTGCGCATCCAGCGGGAACGTGCCGTGTAGAGGTGCGTCGTCGACCCGGTCTGCGTGCTGGCTCAGGGTCGCGATCAGCGGCACCAGCTCCGCGCGGAGCTGGTCGAACAGGGAGGCCACCTCGGCGGTCTTCATTCCCGGCTCGTAGTCGTCGAGGAGCACGTCGTAGGCGCAGTCGTAGCTGTCGAAGCAATCGACGTAGCGAGCGATCAGCTCGAAGTTGCGCTCCAGATGGGGAGCGAAGGCAGCGAAATCCGACGCCTTGCGGGCCTCGACCCAAGCGTTGTGGGCAATCGCGGCGGACCGTGACATCTCGGCCGCGAGCTCGGTCGGGACACGCCGAGCCTTCTCGTAGCGCCGCGTCGCAACCTTCACCATCCGCGCTTCATCGGTATCCGGCGAGCCGCCGTTCACCTCCGCTGCCGCTGCGGCAAGGCGGCGGCCCGTGTCCTCGGAGACCAGCAGATCATGGGCGATCCGCTGGAGCGTAGCCATCGACTCCGCCCGGTTGCCTCCCCCACCCGGCGGCATCATCGTCTGGTGGTCCCACTCCAGCAACGAGCCGACATGGCGCAGGTCGGCGAGCTCCGCGAGCCTTGCGCGCAGCTCTTTGATGGCGACTGTCATTGATTGCTCCTTGTCCTGTCGGTCGGCGGCATCACGCTATGCCACCATTGCAGCATGTTGCGCCGGACGGGATCGATCAAGCTGTTCGACCTGCTCGGGATCCGCATCGGCGTCGATGCCAGCTGGTTCCTGGTGCTGTTCGTGATGATCTTCTGGCTCACGCCGAACTTCCGGCACGACACTGCACTCGTCCGATGGCGCGGCATATGCGACCACCGTCGCGACGGTGCTGCTGTTCTTCGCCTCGCTGATCATGCACGAGCTCGGGCACGCGCTCGTCGCCCGGCGCCAGGGAATCGAGATTCGCCGGATCGACTTGTTCCTGTTCGGCGGCATGACGCAGATGAGCCGCGATGCGCGGACGCCTAGCGAGGAGTTCAAGGTCGCAGCGGCCGGGCCGCTGGCCACGTTCTGCTTCGTGGTCGTGTGCGTGATTGTCGATTTGATCATCGTCGGACCGCATCGGCTGTGGATGCCGCGCGGCTCAGCGAGTCGATTCGCATCACGCCGGTGCTGCTGTCACTGAGCTGGTTGCTGCTGATGAACATCCTGATCCTGGCTTCAACCTCGTGCCGGCGTTTCCGCTGGACGGCGGAAGGATCGCCCGCGCCGCCGTGTGGCGGGCCACCGGCGACAAGGCGCGGGGCACCAGGACCGCCGCGCAGCTCGGGCGCGGGTTCGCGATGCTCGTCGGCGCGGCCGGGCTGGTGCTGACCGTCGAGTCCGGGAGCACGTTCACCGGGCTGTGGCTGATCGCGGTGGCGTTCCTTCTCGGTCAGGCCGCGCGCGGGGCGATCCTCCAGACCGCGCTCACCGAACGGATCGAGGGCGTGCGCGTGTCGGACATCATGGACAGCCAGCCGGTGGCGATTCCCGGCGGAGACGCCGGCGGCGCAGGCGCTCGACGAGTACTTCCTCCGCTACGGCTGGTCCTGGTTCCCGGTGATCGACGCCTCGGGCCGCTTCGTTGGCATCGCCCACCAGGAGCGCGTCCAGGCCGTCGTCGACGGCGGCGAGGGGTGGCTGACGATCGGCTCGGCCCTCGACGCCGGCGAGGCCGGCAGCTGGCGCGTCGGCATGGACCGTCCCCTGACCGAGCTTTTGTCCTCCGAGCCGCTGGGAAGACTGGGAGCCCTGATGGCGGTTGACGATCTCGGTGTGCTCCGGGGTGTGGTGACCGTGGAGCAGGTCCGCAGAGCGCTGCAGTCCGTCTTCACGCCAGGCTAAGCGGCGGGCCCCGCGAATAGAATCGCCCGCGCCCATGGCAACGCAAGGCGCGCACATCGACTACCGGCCTCACCGTCTGCTGTCGCTGTGGCGCACGACGATCGGCAAGAAGTACGTCGCCGCGGTGACCGGGGTGATCATCGCCGTCTGGGTGGTGCTGCACATGCTCGGGAACCTGAAGGCGATCGAGGGTCCCGGCCACGGCAATGCCTCGATCGACCGCTACGCCAAGACGCTCCGGACCCTGTTCTCCCCCGTGTTCCCGCACGACATGATCCTGTGGATCGTCCGGGGGCTGCTGATCCTGGCAGTGTCCTGCATATCGTGGTCGTGGTCCAGCTGTGGGTGCGCAACCGGCGAGCGCGACCGCGTCATCAGCGATCGAAGCTGGTCACGGCCACCTGGTACGCCCGCACGATGCCGTGGACGGGACTGCTGCTCCTGGCGTTCGTCATCTTTCACATCCTCCACTTCACCACGCGCACGGTTCACCCGACGCACCTGGTCAAGGGCGCGGTGTACGCGAACATGTACGACGCCTTTCAGAAGTGGTGGCTGGTTGCGATCTACGTGGGCGCGGTGGCACTGCTGGGTTTTCACCTCAACCACGGACTGTGGAGCGGGACCCAGACCGCGGGCATCGATAACCCGGACCGAAACTGGTTCTGGCGCCGGATCGACCAATGCGATCACCGTCCTCACCGTCGTCGGGTTTGCCGTGATCCCGATTCTGTTCATCGCCGGCGCACTGCCCAAGCCGGTTACGCACTGATGATCCTCGACGCACGCATCCCCGACGGGCCGATCGAGGAGAAGTGGCGGATCTGGAAGGACAACCACGAGCTCGTCAGCCCGCTGCGGCGCGCGGACCACGTCGTCGCCGTGATCGGCACCGGCCTGGCCGGCTCGAGCGCCGCCGCGACCCTGGCCGGAATGGGCTACACGGTCGAGTGCTTCTGCTTTCAGGACTCGGCTCGGCGGGCGCACTCGATCGCCGCCCAGGGCGGCATCAACGCCACCAAGGACTACTCCAACGACGGCGACTCGGTCCAGCGGCTGTTCGCCGACACGATGAAGGGCGGCGACTTCCGCGCCCGGGAAGGAAACGTCTGGCGGCTGGCCGAGCTCTCGACGTCGATCATCGACCAGGCCGTGGCGCAGGGCGTTCCGTTCAACCGCGAGTACGGCGGTCTGCTGGCCACCCGCTCGTTCGGCGGCGTTCTGGTCGAGCGGACCTTCTACTGCCGGGGCCAGACCGGGCAGCAGCTCCTGCTCGGCGCGTACGGCGCGCTTTCACGCCAGATCAGAGCGGGCCGGGTCCGGATGCACACCCGGCACGAGCTGCTCGATCTCGTCATCGTCGACGGGCGCGCGCGGGGGATCATTGCCCGCGACCTCGTCACCGGCGAGACCACGCCGTTCCCCGCCGACGCCGTCGTGCTCGCCACCGGTGGATACTCGAATGTGTACTTCCTCTCGACCAACGCGATGGGGTGCAACGTGACCGCGATCTGGCGGGCGTACAAGCGCGGTGCCGGGTTCGCCAACCCCTGTTACACCCAGATCCACCCCACCTGCATTCCACAGACCGCCGAGCACCAGTCGAAGCTGACGTTGATGTCGGAGTCGCTGCGCAACGACGGTCGGGTGTGGGTCCCGCGCAAGCCGGACGAGACCCGCGAGCCGAATGACATCCCGGACACCGAGCGCTACTACTTCCTCGAGGAGATGTACCCGCGCTACGGGAACCTCGTGCCCCGCGACGTTGCCTCGCGGGCGGCCAAGCACGTCTGCGATCAGGGCTTGGGTGTCGGCCCCACCGGGCGCGCGGTGTACATGGACTTCCGTGACGCGATCAACCTTCGCGGCGAGCGGGAAATCGAGAACCGCTACGGGAACCTGTTCGAGCTCTACGAGCAGATCACCGGCGACAGCCCGTGGTCAGTGCCGATGCAGATCTATCCGGCGCCCCATTACTCAATGGGCGGCCTGTGGGTCGACTACAACCTTCAGACCACGATCCCGGGGCTGTTCGCGATCGGCGAGTCGAACTTCTCGGATCACGGCTCGAACCGCCTCGGCGCCAGCGCGATGATGCAGTGCCTGGCCGACGGCTACTTCGTGCTGCCCCACACGGTGACCGATTACCTGGCACGGCTCGAGGAGCCGCACGTCGATCCTCGCCACGAGGCATTTGCCCAGACCGAGTCCGCGGTCGAGAACCGGCTCTCGCGTCTGCTGGCGATCGACGGAACGACGCCGGTCAGCCACTTCCATCGTGAGCTCGGCAAGCTGATGCTCGACGTCTGCGGCGTCTCCCGCGACGGCACCAAGCTCGCGCATGCGATCAACGAGATCCCGCGGATCCGTGAGCGCTTCTGGTCCGACGTGAAGGTGGGCGGCGACGCCCGATCCCTGAACCAGAGCCTCGAGTACGCGGGTCGAGTGGCGGACTTCCTCGAGCTCGGGGAGCTGATGTGCCGCGATGCGCTCATCCGCGACGAGTCCTGCGGCTGTCATCTGCGCGAGGAGCACCAGACGGAGGGCGGCGAGCCCGTTCGTGACGACGACCGCTTCGCCCATGTGGCGGTGTGGGAGTACAACGGATCCGAGGCGGCTCCCGAGCGGCACGTCGAGCCGCTCGAGTTCAACGAGCTGAAGCCCAAGCAGCGGAGCTACGCGTGAACTTCAAGCTCCGTATCTGGCGCCAGGAGGACCATGAATCAAAAGGCCGCTTTGTGACCTACGAGGTCTCGGATGTCGCCTCCGACGAGTCGTTCCTGGAGATGATCGATGGCCTGAACGACCGGCTGATCGTCTCCGGGGAGCGGCCGATCGCGTTCGATCACGATTGCCGCGAGGGGATCTGCGGCGCCTGCTCGATGACGATCAACGGCCGGCCCCATGGCCCCGGCACGGGCACCACCACCTGCCAGATCTACATGCGCCAGTTCAAGGACGGATCGACGATCACCGTGGAGCCGTTCCGGGCCCGCGCCTTTCCGGTGATCCGCGACCTGATCGTCGATCGCACGGCGCTCGACCGGATCCAGCAGGCCGGCGGCTACACGGGCGTTGGCGCCGGCCCCAAGCCGGAGCCGAACTCGAACCCGGTCAGCCCGGAGAAGGCCGAGGAAGCGATCGACGCGGCGATCTGCATCGGGTGCGGAGCGTGCGTGGCCGCCTGTCCGAACGGCGCCGCGATGCTGTTCACCGGCGCCAAGGTCACCCACCTCGGCGACCTCCCTCAGGGCCAGCCTGGCCGTTACACGCGGGTGCAGGACATGGTCGATCAGATGGACGGCGAAGGCTTCGGGGGCTGCACGAACTACGGAGAGTGCGAGGCCGCCTGCCCGAAGGAGATCTCGATTCGAGTGATCGGGCGGCTGAACCGGGACTTCCTGGTGGGGACGATGTACCACCCCCGCAACCCGCGGGGTGGGATGAAGCCGCAGTAGCGGGCGGCCGCCGCGTGGCGGGCCGCTTCCGGACGTCACCCGGGCGATCGCCCTAGCGTTCCAAAGCCCCACCAGATCGGCTCGCTTCGGAACGCTATGGCCGAATAATCGCCCCAGCGTTCCAAAACGCCACCGCGGCGCGACGCTTCGGAACACTATGGCCGAATAATCGCCCCAGCGTTCCAAAACACCACCGCGGCGCGACGCTTTGGAACGCCACGGCGATCGCGGCCCGTTCCGGGCGCGGGCCGGGCGGCCCTCGGAGCCGGGCGGCCCTCGGAGCCGGGCGGCCCTCGCGGGCCTCGCGGCCCTCAGAGCCGGGCGGCCCTCGCGCCCGGGCGGCCCTCACAGCCCGGAGCCCTCAGCCCGGAGCGCGCCCGGGCCCCGGCGCGTCCGGCGAAAGCCGAAACCCGCCGATCAATACAATCGCCCGCCGTGCCTTCTCACGACGTCCTGATCATCGGCGCGGGCCTCGCCGGGCAGCGGGCCGCCCTGGCCGCCGCCCAGGACGGCGCCACCGTCGGGATCGTCTCGAAGGTCCACCCGGTCCGTTCGCACTCGGTCGCCGCCGCCGGCGGCATCAACGCCGCCCTCAACCCGGAGGACACCTGGGAGTCGCACGCGTTCGACACGGTGAAGGGCTCGGACTTCCTGGGAGACCAGGACGCGATCGAGATCATGTGCCGCGAGGCACCCGACGAGATCCTGTGGCTGGAGCACGCCGGGGTCACCTTCCACCGCGACGAGACCGGCCGGTTGGGCACGCGCGCGTTCGGCGGCGCCTCCGCGGCGCGCACGTACTACGTCGCGGACATCACCGGCCAGGCCATCCTGCACGTGCTCTACGAGCAGCTGATGAAGCACCACGAGCAGCTCGACCGCTACGAGGAGTGGTTCACCACCGATCTGCTCCAGGACGACGAGGGCCGCTGCACGGGCGCGATCTGCCGCGACCTGCGCGACGGCCGCCTGGAGGTCTTCAATGCCAAGACCGTGATCCTCGCCTCCGGCGGCGCGGGCCAGGTGTACCAG
The DNA here is from genome assembly GCA_963822725.1 of uncultured Actinomycetes bacterium. Classification (GTDB taxonomy): domain Bacteria; phylum Actinomycetota; class Thermoleophilia; order Solirubrobacterales; family Solirubrobacteraceae; genus Palsa-465. The sequence goes on along the minus strand of CAWGIR010000001.1, from coordinate 1,047,814 downwards.
CCGACCACCAACGGTCTGATCGTGACCGGCGACGGGATCGCCCAGGCCTACCGGGTCGGCGCTCGGCTGCAGGACATGGAGATGGTCCAGTACCACCCGACCACGCTGGCGGGCAACGGCCTTCTGATCACCGAGGGCGCCCGCGGCGAGGGGGCGTGGCTGCTGAACGCCGAGGGCGACCGGTTCATGGAGAAGTACGCGCCGAACAAGCTCGAGCTGGCCTCCCGCGACGTGGTTTCGCGTGCCGAGCAGACCGAGATCAACGAGGGCCGCGGCTTCCCCGACGGGACGGTCGCGCTTGACATCACCAAGGTTCCACGGCGAAGGACGCTCGAAGCGCTGCGGGAGATCGTGAACATCGGCCGCGACTTCGCCGGCGTCGACATCACGCGACAGCCGATCCACATCAAGCCGGGTAACCACTACATCATGGGCGGCGTCAAGACCGACATCCACGGCCGCACCACGATCCCGGGTCTGTATGCCGCCGGTGAGGTTGCCTGCGTCTCCGTCCACGGCGGCAATCGGCTCGGCGCCAATTCTCTCCTGGACACGCTGATCTTCGGGCGCCGCGCGGGAGAGCACGCGGCAGGCCAGGCGAACCGGGTGCCGATGCCCTCGACCCCCGCCTCGCGGGTCACCGATACGGAGCGCTACATCGACTCCATCGTCCAGCGGGACAAGGGCGGGCGGCGGATGGCAGCCATCAAGGAGGAGCTCGGCGACACGATGAACCAGTACGTGGCCGTGTTCCGGGACGCCGAGGGCCTGGCCGAGGCACACGAGATCATCCGGCGGCTCAAGGCGGAGGCCGACCAGGCCGCGATCGACGACCGGGGCATGATCTTCAACCAGGACGTGATCGCCGCGATCGAGCTCGGCTACATGCTCGATGTCGCCGAGGCGATCGTGGTCGCCGCGGAGGAGCGCAAGGAGTCCCGCGGCGCCCAGTTCAGGACCGACTTCCCCGAGCGCAACGACGACGAGTGGCTGAAGCACATCGATTTGTCCCAGAACGGCGCGGAGGCCCCAACGGTCACCTACTCCCCGGTGACCATCACCCGCTGGCAGCCCGAGGAAAGGACCTACTGACCCTGATGCCCGAGTACACGCTTCGAATCCGGCGCTTCGACCCCCAATCCGGCGAAGCCGCTTACTGGGACGATCACACCGTCGAGATGCGCGAGCACAATTCGGTGCTCGACGCGATCCTCAAGATCAAGGCCGACACGGATGGCTCACTCGGGATCCGCTGCTCCTGCCAGCAGGGGATCTGCGGCTCATGCGGGGTGCGGATGAACGGACAGCCTGGGCTTGCCTGCAACACCCATCTCGACGAGGCCGCCAGCCGCGGCCATGGGACGGGCTGGAACCCACCCGAGGAGGGCCAGGAGAACCCGATCATCTCGGTCGAGCCGATGGGCAACATCCCCGTGATCCGCGACCTGATCGTGGACATGGACGCGGTGCACTGGCGCAAGATCCAGCGCGTCACGCCGTGGCTGATCAACCAGGAGCCGATCCCCGAGCGCGAGTACATCGTCCCCCACGAGAACATGGTCGACGTCACGCAGACGATGGCCTGCATCCAATGCGGGGCCTGCGTGTCCGACTGCCTCTCGATGGAGGTCGATCCCGAGTTCATCGGGCCGGCAGCTCTGGCCAAGGCATATCGCTTCGTCGGCGACCCACGCGACGCAGAGCACTACGAACGGCTGAAGGACCTCAGCGAGGACGAGCACGGGATCTACGACTGCACGCACTGCTTCAACTGCATCGACGCGTGCCCCAAGGGCGTCGATCCGATGAGCCAGATCATGCGCCTGCGGCGGAAGGCCGGCTCGGACTACGAGATCGACGACCGCAACAACGGTCACCGCCACGAGCACGCCTTCGTCAAGAACATCCGCAAGAACGGTCTCCTGCACGAGGCGGACCTCCTGCCGGACTCCTACGGCGGCAAATTCCATCCCCGGGCAGTCCCCGAGCTGCTGAGCTCGCTGCCGACGATCACCACCGCGCTCGCGCGCGGCAAGGTCACCCCCCAGAAGGCCCTGCTGCACTCGCACAAGGCGCCCAAGGAGGTCAAGGCGCTGTTCGACAAGATCGACGGCAAGGAGGAGCGCAACGAGCTCAACCTGTACGTGACCGGGTACGAGGACGATCCCAAGCACGCGGCCCACTCCGACGAGCCGACGCCGCAGGAGATCCCGACTCAGGAGGACGAGCAATGAAGGTCGCCTACTGGCCCGGGTGCGTGAGCCGCGGGTTCACGCCCGAACTCCACGGTTCGATGGCCAAGGTCGCCCCACTGCTGGACATCGAGTTGATCGAACTCGATCGGGCCGCATGCTGTGGCGCCGGCGTGATCGCCGAGCACAACCAGGAGCTCGCCGACACGCTGAACGCGCGTACGTTCGCGCTCGCGCAACAGACCGGTGAAGAAATAATGATGAACATCTGCTCGACCTGCCAGGGCGCTCAGTCAGAGTGCCAGGAGCGACTCGACGCAAACACCGAGTACCGCGAGCAGATCAACGCAAACCTGGACGCCGAGAACCTGCACTACGAGAAGGGCCTTACGAACAAGAACTTCCTGTGGCTGCTGGTCGAGGAGATCGGGCTGGAGAATCTCAAGGCCAAGGTCAAGCGCCCGCTGACCGATCTGCGCATCGGCCCCTTCTACGGCTGTTACATCGTCCGTCCGGTCGACCGGCTGCAGATCGACGACGAGCATCCCCGCGACCGCTACCTGCACATGCTGATCGAGGCGCTCGGCGGCACCGTGGTCGATTACGCGGGCGTGTATAAGTGCTGCGGCTTTCCGATCATCACGATGAACAAGGAAGCGTCGCTCGCCCAGGCCGGCCGCCACGTCGGCGATGCGCTTGACGCAGAGGCCGACTGCCTGGTCGTCCCCTGCCCCCTCTGTCACCTGAACCTCGACCTCCAGCAGCCGGCGGCGTCGAAGGTCGTGGGACGCGACCTTGGTCTCCCGGTGCTCCATCTGCCGCAGCTCGTCGGCCTCGCGCTCGGGCTCTCGCCCAAGGAGCTCGGCATGAGCAAGCACGTCGTGAGGCCGACATCGGTGATCGACTGGTCGACCTCGGTGGTGGCCTCGGCGGCGTGATCGCCTGGTTGCGTCGCGTGCTCGGATCGGCGCTCGGGTGGCGATCTCATGAGCAGCTGAGCGCGACGAAAGAGGTTCGCGGGGCGGAGTTCGAGCGACGGATCGAGGCGGCGCGCGAGCGGCTCAAGGCCGCAATCCCGCCACCTGAGGACTAGGCGCACAGCTGGACGAACGTTCGGCGGCTCCGGCTGCAGAATCGGGGCCGAAACGCCGATAACGGACCATGTGTGCGTCCGTTGACAGCACCGAACGCCTGTCCGCCGACGAGGAATCGGTCGCGATCAGGCGCCTGTTCGAGCTAGCCGACGACCTGCTCGCGACGCTGGACCGCGACGGGCACTTCACGGCGCTCAATCCCGCCTGGGAGCGGGCCCTCGGTTGGAGCCGCGAGGACCTGCTCGGAACCCGGGCCGTGGATCTTCTGCATCCCGAGGACCTCAACAGCACATTGGCGCTGGACGATCCGGCCAGCGACGTGGTGCCCGACATCGTCGAGTTCGAGAACCGTTACCGCTGCAAGGACGGCACATATCGCCGGCTGCAGTGGAACGCACGCCTGTTCGAGGGCACGTGGTACACGGTCGCCCGGGACGTGACCGACCGCCGGCTGCTCGAGGTCCAAGCCGCCCGCGACCCGCTGACGGGCCTCGCCAACCGCGCTGCAGCCACGCAGCGCCTCGAGTGGGCCGTGCGCAGGCTGGAGCGCCATCCCGGGCTGGTGGGCGTCCTGTTCGTCGACCTCGATCACTTCAAGGTGATCAACGACGCCCGGGGACACGAGCTGGGAGACCGCTTCCTGTGCGCCGCGGCCGAGCGGCTGCTCGAGACCGTCCGGGGGGCGGACGCCGTCGCGCGCTTCGGGGGCGACGAGTTCGTGGTGCTGATCGAGGACCTGGAGGACGTCGCGGACGTCGTCGAGGTGGCGCGTCGCGTGGTGGAGGCGCTCAAGCGCCCGATTGCGATCGACCGCGACGAGATGTGGGTGGGAGGCAGCGTGGGCGTCGCCGTGACTGCCAATCACGCCCAATCGCCGGAGGCGCTTCTGCGCGAGGCCGACATCGCCATGTACCAGGCCAAGGCCCAGGGTGGTGGTTGCTATCAGCTGTTCGACGAGGCGCTGCGCGACGCGGTCGAGGAGCGTGTTACGACCGGCCGCGAGCTACGCGCGGCGGTCGAGGAGTGCGACCTCGTCCTTTACTACCAGCCGATCGTCGCGCTCCCGGAGGCGAGCGTCAGCCGCTGCGAGGCGCTGCTGCGCTGGCGCCATCCGGTCCGGGGGCTGTTGCCGCCTGCGGGTTTCCTGCCCTCCGCCGAAGAGTCAGGGCTGATCATCCGGATCGGCGAGTGGGTGCTCGAGGAGGCCTGCAAGCAGGCCCGCGAGTGGCGCCGCCAGGGCAGGGACATCGCGATCACGGTCAACGTCTCCACCAGGCAGCTCGGCGAGCCGGACTTCGCGGACACCGTCAGACGCGTGCTCGAGGCATCAGAGCTTCCGCCCGCCGCTCTGTGCCTCGAGATCACCGAGACGGAGATCATGAGCCACATGGAGCGCGTCGCGCCGCGGCTCGAGACGCTGCGGCGGGTTGGAGTCCAGATCGCGATGGACGACTTCGGCTCCGGCTACTCGTCGCTGCGGTATCTCCGCTCGCTGCCGCTGGACATCATCAAGGTCGACAAGTCGTTCGTGGCGGGGATCGTGTCCGACAGCCAGGATCGGGCCGTCGTGGCGGGGATCGTGATGCTGGGGCGGGAGACCGATCGCGCCGTGATCGCCGAGGGCGTCGAGACCGAAGCCCAGCACGCCGAGCTGGTCGCCCTGGAGTGTCCGCTGGCTCAGGGATTCCTGTATGACGTGCCGCAGCCCCCCGCCGATCTCTCGCTCGACGGCTACTCCTCGCGGCTCCGTCCGGGCGTGGGCGATCCGCTCGTGATCAGAGAATTCATGCGCCAGATCGGGATTCCCGCGCGGGTGCGGCCATGACCGTCGCCGTCGGGGTTCTCAACCTCGTCCTCGGGCTGATCTATTGCCAGTACGGGACGATGACGTTCCTCGACATGCGCCGCCAGTGGAAGACGATGGGCTTCTCCCATTTCGGCGCGGCCTGGATCGCGATGGCCTTCACGTGTGGTCCGCATCACTTCGTCCACGGGCTGCACCTGCTCGCAACCCACGGCCGGGCCGGCCCGCTCGACCTGGCCGCGGTGCTGATCGGGTTCCCGGCGGGGGTGGTCTGGTTCGCGCTCCGGGTGGAGGCGTTCACGGGGCGCGCGGGCGATCGGTTCATCAAGGGCACGCCAGTCTGGGTGCTCGCCCTGCCCGCGATCGCCAGCGCGTATCTCGCGACGATCATCACGATCGTCGCGGGCGCCGGGCGCCTCCGGGGCGATCAGCTGCCCGCGGTCGCCCCGAACCTGTTGCTGGTCGCGATCTACTGCACGATCGGCTACTACCTGGCGCGGACCCAGATCGCCAACCGGCGACCGCTCGGCGGATGGTCCGCATCAGGGCTGGCGCTCGCGGTGATCTTCCCCACCTGCGCGATGATGCATGCGGTCTACGCCTACTACGCGGTCAGCGGCCGCTACCAGGCCTCCGCGCATACCACGGTGATCGACTGGCTCGCGGTCCCGGCGGGAGCGTACTTCCTGTGGGTTGTCCAGGGACTGTTCCGGGGCGCGTTCCGCGACTGGAATCGCGGGGCGATGCTGCGGGCAGCCAGCGAGCAGGTGACGCGGGCATGAGGCGCGCCATCCAGATGCCGTACGGGATGCCGCGCGCGGCGCCCGCAACCGACCCGGCCGGAGAGCTGAAATTCGCCGCGGCCGCGCTGGCGTTCGCCTCGGGCGTGGTCCATCTGGCGCTGATCGTGCCGCACCTGCGGGAGTCCGTGGCGCTGGCGGTGCTGTTCTCGCTGGCGGGAGCCGCGGAGGTCGCCTGGGGCGTGATCGTGCTGCGGGGCTGCACGACCACGGTTGTGCTTGCCGGCCAGGCGCTGCTGGTCTCCGTGGCGGTGGCGTGGCTGATGTCGCGCACGCTCGGCCTTCCGTTCGGCATCGACCCCGGGCCGCCGGAGTCCTTCGGGGTGCTCGATTGCCTGACCGGCGCCTGCGAGCTGTTCGCGGCCTACGCGCTGTCCCGTCTGCGAGGGCCCCGCACCTCGTCCGGCGCCGCCTACGCGGGGATCACGCTCGCGGTTCTGCTGCTGCTCAGCCTGGCGACGCTCGGCCACCACGCGATCAGCTGAGACAGGCTCTCAGGCCCCTATCGGGGTCCGTGGTCCTCCTCGATCCCGCCCTCGCCGAGCTCGAACGCTCCGTGCAGCGCGCGTACAGCTTCCGGAACCGCGTCCGCACGGATCACGCACGAGATCTTGATCGGCGAGGTCGAGATCATCTCGATGTTGATCCCTTCGGCGGCGAGCGTGTCGAACACCTTGGCCGCAACGCCGGGGTGGGAGCGCATCCCGGCGCCGACGATCGAGACCTTGCCGATCTGGCGGTCGGTGTCGACGTGCGAAATCCCGAGCTCGGCTGCGACCTCCGAGAGCGCCCGCTCTGCCTCGACCAGGTCCTCCTGCGGAATCGTGAACGACACCTCGGCGTCTCGGCCCTGCTCGAGCGGCTCGTTCTGGATGATCGTGTCGACGATGCAGCCAGAGTCGGCGAGCGCGCCGAAGATCCTCGCGGCCGCACCCGGCCGGTCGGGCACGCCGAGGAGGGTGATCCGGGCCTCGTCGGTCGAGTGGGTGACGGCTGTGACTAGCGGGCGTTCCATGGTCTCGTCCTCTCCGAGCACAAAGGTACCCGGACCGTCCTCGAAGCTGGAGCGACAGTGGATCCGGATCCCGTGGTTGCGGGCGTACTCGACCGAGCGCAGCTGCAGGACCTTGGCGCCGGACGCAGCCATCTCGAGCATCTCCTCGAAGCTCACGATCGGAAGCTTGCGCGCGTCGGGGACAATCCTCGGATCGGCGCTGAAGACCCCCGCCACGTCGGTATAGATCTCGCAGACCTCGGCCCCGATCGCTGCCGCCACGGCGACAGCGGTGGTGTCGGAGCCGCCGCGGCCGAGGGTCGTCACGTCACGGCTCGTCGAGACCCCCTGGAACCCCGCGACGAGCACGATCCTGTCCTCGCCCAGCGCTTCCTGGATGCGATCCGCGCGCACATCGAGGATCCTTGCCTTTGTGTGGGAGGTATCCGTGACGATGCCCGCCTGGGAGCCGGTTAGCGAAATCGCACGATGGCCGAGGTCGTTGATGGCCATCGCGCACAGGGCGCAGGAGATTCGCTCGCCGGTTGAGAGCAGCATGTCCATCTCCCGGCGATCGGGCAGGGGCGAGACCTCCTCGGCCATCGCGATCAGCTCGTCGGTCGTCTGCCCGCGGGCGGAGAGCACGGCCACGACGCGGTTGCCCGCCTCGCGCTGGGACACGATGCGCCGCGCCGCGCGCTTGATCCGCTCGGCATCGGCGACGGAGGTTCCGCCGAACTTCATCACGACCGTCGGGGTGGTCTGTGGCCGGGCCGCGGTCTCTGGCTGGGGCACGCTCTGGGACACGGCGACGAAGGGTACGGGTTGAGACTGCGCCGCCGAATCTGGGTCGGCGCCGCCATTGCCCTGGCCGCCGTGGTGGCGGTCGTGGTGGCGGTGGCGAGCGGATCTGGGAGCCACAGCCATTCGCTGGGACTCGGTCCCGGGGTCGACGCCAGCGTGGCGCCGGGTGCCACCCCGGCCCATCCCAAGCCCAGCGCCCGCCATGTGCATCCATTCGTGCCCGCGCCGATCGCGGTGAGGCTCGCGAGTTCGATGCCGCTCGACCGCCAGGTCGCGCAGCTGTTCCTGGTCTCCCTCGACGGCAACGATGCGCCCGCCGTCGGCTCGCTGAGCGGGATCGATTGGGGCGGGGTCGTCTTCACGGCCCAGAACTTCGTCACCGACGGCCAGATCGGCGCCCTGGCGGGGGACGTTGACTCCGCGATGCACGGCGCCGTGTCGCCGCTGCTGGCGGTGGACCAGCCGGGCGGCTCCGGGACGGCGCTGTCCGACCTCCCACCGCCGGCCGAATCCTCCCTCGCCACCGCCGGACAGGCCCTGAGCGAGGCTCGACTCGCCGGAGGGAAACTGAAGGCGCTCGGCTTCAACATGACGCTCGCGCCGCTGGCGGATGTCGATGTCCCGGGCGGGGGCGTGTTGAGCGGCCGTCTGTTCAGCTCCGACCCGAGCGCGGTCGCGCGGCTCAGCGTGGCGGCGGTTGACGGATATGCGTCCGTCGGGATGATCACCGCGCCGGGTCACTTCCCCGGCACCGGTGCCGCGTCGGCGGACCCGGATCAGATGACCGCCACCGTGGGCGGCTCGCTGGGAGAGCTGCAGTCACGCGACCTGATCCCGTTCGCGCCGCTGGCCGCAAAGGCGCCGGTGATCGTGATGTCAAACGCGAGCTACGCCGCCTTCGATGGGGTCACGCCGGCGGGACTCCTGCCGCAGGCGGTGCAGCTGCTGCGCCGCGAATATGGATTTGAGGGCGTGGTCATGAGCGACGATCTCGACGCGACCCTGCAGCCCACGGGTCTCGGCCCCGGAGCCGTCGCGGTCCAGGCGCTGAAGGCGGGGGACGATCTGCTCTACATCTCGGGTCCGCCGAGCGAGCATGCCGCGGCGTACGACGCGGTGCTCGCCGCGGCTCAGCGCAGCGACTCGGTGAGGACACTTGTGCACGAGGGGCTCCTGCGGGTGCTGTCGCTGAAGGCGCGCTACGGGATCGTGCGATGAACCTGGAGCTTCGGCCGTTGGCCCCCGGGGACGAGGACGAGCTGCTTCGGATCCACCGCACCCCCGAGGTGAGACGGTGGTGGGATGAGCCCGCCGAGGGCTTTCCCTGGGACGAGCCCGAGTCGACCAGGCTCGCGATCGTCAACGGTGGCACGATCGCCGGCCTGATCCAGTACTCCGAGGAGCCGGAGCCCAAGTACCGCCATGCGGGCATCGACCTGTTCGTGGATCCCACGCTCCACGGCCAGGGCATCGGCGCGGAGGCGATCCGCCGGGTCGTCCACACGCTGTTCGACGAGCGCGGTCATCACCGGATCACGATCGACCCCGCGACCGGCAATCGTGCCGCGATCCGCTGCTATGAGAAGGTTGGCTTCCGCCCCGTCGGGGTGATGCGGCAGGCCGAGCGCGATGCCGACGGGCGGGGGTGGCACGACGTACTGCTGATGGAGCTGCTGCGCTAAACCGCCCGCCGGCCGACCAGCGCTCGCCCCAGCGTCAGCTCGTCGGCGTATTCGAGATCCGAGCCCACCGGGAGGCCGCTCGCGAGCCGCGTGACCGTGACGTCCGGCGCGCGGTCGCGAAGCTCCTGGGCGATGTGCAGTGCGGTCGCCTCGCCCGTGGTCGTGGGGTTCGTGGCGATCACTACCTCATTGACGCCGCCGCTGGCCACCCGCTCGTACAGCTCTGAGAGCTTCAGATCCTCGGGATCGACGCCGTCGATCGGCGACAGGGCCCCACCGAGCACGTGGTAGCGCCCGCGGAACTCGTGCGTGCGCTCGATCGAGATCACATCGGATGGTTCCTCGACGACGCAGATCAGATCCGGATCGCGCCGCTGGTCGGCGCAGATTCGGCAAACGGGACCATCCGCGAGGTTGAAGCAGGTCTCACACAGGCCGATCCGCTCCTTGACCTCGCGGATCGCTTCAGCCAGTCCGAGCGCATCCTCCTCACTCGCGCGAAGGAGGTGGAACGTCAGCCGCTGGGCCGTGCGGCCCCCCACCCCCGGCAGTTTCGAGAGCTCGGTGATCAGGCGCTGAACGGGTGGTGCATACACGTTCGCCTCAGAGCCCGGGCAGACCCAGGCCTCCGAGCCCGCCGGCGAGACCGCCCAGCTTCGACGCCGCCAGCTCCTGAGCTGCGCGCATCCCCTCGTTGACCGCCGCCAGCACCATGTCCTGGAGCAGCTCGACGTCGTCCGGGTCGACCGCCTCCTTGGAGATCGTGATCGACTTGACGTTCAAATCGCCGGTCACCTCCACCTTCACCATGCCACCGCCGGCCGACGCATCGACGACCTCGTCCTTGAGCGAGTCCTGCGCAGCGAGCATGTCCTCCTGCACCTTCTGGAGCTGCTTCATCATCTGATTCATGTTGGGCTGGGGCATCAGCTGTGGGCCTCTCGTTGGTCGTGTTCGTCCTCGTCCAGGATCTCCTCGGCGTCGAACTCCTCCATGAAGCGTCGCACGAGCTCCTCGCCCGAGAGCGTCTGGCCCCCATCTCCCTCATCGGCGTCGAACTCCCCGAGCTCGTAGCTGATTGCGAGCGGCCGGCCCGCGACCTGCTTGAGCGCGCCGGCGGCCACCCTGCGGTGCTCGTCCTGCTCGGCCTTGCGCTTGAGGAAATCGGCTCCCGCCGGGAAGGCGACCGTCAGCTCCCGCTCGGAGACCGCGGTCGGCCTCGCGTCCTGAAGCAGCGCGGCGAGCATGGCGTTCCGCTCCCGGACCTGCTCCACGACCGCGGGCCAGAGCGCGGCGGCCGAGTCGAGCGGCAGCGAGTCCCCCGCGGCTGGGGGTGGGGCGGCGTCGGCTGCCGGCGGCTCGGGAGGCACCGGCGGCGGCGACGGGAGCGACGGCGGCGTGCTCGCCCCTCCCTCGAGCCTCTCCACACGCTGAAGCAGCGCGCTCACGCTCGGGTCGATCTCGGGCGCGGCCGCCTTGATCAGCACGAGCTCGAGCTGGATCCGCGGTTGGGCGCCGTTGGCGCTTGCCTCAAGCGCGGCAGCGATCAGGTCGAGCAGCCGCACGGCGTCGACGCGAGGCACTGCCCGCGCCTGCTCCTCCAGGCGGCGGTCGCGATCCGGGGTGACCCGCAGCTCGGAGGGAACCTCCTCGAGGATCTGGACGGCGAGGAGTTCCCGCGCATAACGCTCGAGGTCACGCAGGACCTGGCCGGGATCCCTGCCCGAGTCCGACAAGCTCGCTGCGATCCGCAGCGCCTGCGCCGGGTCGCGATCCACGACCGCCTTGACCGCCTCGAACAGCAGCTGGTCATCCGCCACCCCGAGTACGGCCAGGACGTCTTCGGGCTCGATCCGCTGATCGCTCTTGTAGGTGAGCAGCTGCTCGAGCGTCCCGAGCGCATCCCGGAAGCTGCCCGTGGCATGCCGCGCGATCAGTGCCAGCGCACGGTCGTCGATCTCGATTCGCTCCTGCCCGGCCACGCGGGTCAGGACCGTGGCCACCTGATCGGCCGAGGGTCGCCCGAAGTCGAACCGGTGGCAGCGGTCGACGACCGTCGGAAGCACCTTCTGGGCCTCCGTCGTGGCCAGCACGAAGATCGTGCGCGGCGGGGGCTCCTCGAGCGTCTTCAAGAACGCGTTCCACGCCTGTGGGGAGAGCATGTGCGCCTCGTCCAGGATGTAGACCTTGTGGCGGCCCGAGACGGGCGCATACGCGACCCGGTCGCGGAGCTCCCGGATGTCGTCGACCGAGTTGTTGGACGCGGCGTCCATCTCGATCACGTCGAGCGAGGTCGCGTTGGCGATCGAGATACAGGACTCACATCTACCGCACGGCTCAACCGTCGGCCCCTGCTCGCAGTTCATGCAGGCCGCGAGGATCTTCGCCATGCTCGTCTTCCCGGTCCCCCGCGAGCCCACGAACAGGTAGGCGTGATGGACTTTCCCCTGCTCAACCGCATTTCGAAGCGTCCGCACCACGGGCTCCTGTCCCACGACCTCGGAGAAGGTGCGGGGACGGTGGCGGCGGTAGAGCGAGGGGCCGGTCGACACGGGGAATCGAGTCTAGAACGGCGACCGGGACTAATGGATCGTGCACCCTCCTTCGAAGCCGGTACCCAGGGCGCTGCCATCGCTCGCAACTCCGGTCTGGCGACCCCGCAACGCCTGAAGGTGACCGCTTAAGGCTGCTTCCTTCCGGACCTGACCTGGTTCACGGGTCTCCATCGTCACGGGACCGGACCATCAACGCCACGAGCGGGGCGTCGACCCCGGGGCCTGGGCCCCTCGAGAGGGGATTCAGCCCCGCTAGAGCGGTTTGCGGGTTACAGGGCACCGCTAGCACCCCGCCTAGCACGATCCAGTGCAATCGTAGTGGCTGGCGGGCCGGATCGTGCGCGGCCGGCCATTGGCCCCGCTATCGTCCGCCGTCTCATGTCGGTCGGAGTCATTGGCTTGGGGTACGTGGGGCTGCCGCTCGTCGTCGCGTTCGCGGAGGCGGGCGAGCGCGTGGTGGGCGTCGACGTCGACGAAGGAAAGGTGGCCTCGATCGAGGCCGGCAAGTCGTACATCGAGGACATCTCCTCCGAGCGCCTGCAGGCCGCCCTCCCGCAGATCGAGGTCTCGACCCATTTCGCCCCGCTCGCGCGCACCGACGCGGTGCTGATCTGCGTGCCGACGCCGCTGACGTCCAACCGGGAGCCGGACCTCGGTCCCCTGCTCGCCGCGGGCAAGGCCCTCGGTGGAGTGGTGCAGCGCGGACAGCTCGTCGTGCTCGAATCGACCACCTACCCGGGAACCACGCGTGAGCAGCTGATCCCGCTGCTCGAGCACCGGGGCCTGCGGGTCGGCGACGGGCTCAACGTGGCCTTCTCGCCCGAGCGCGTCGACCCCGGCCGGACGGACTTCACACTCAAGAACACGCCCAAGGTGATCGGCGGGATCACGCCCGAGTGCACCGAGCGAGCGGTCGAGCTGTACGGCCGGGTGTGTGACGAGATCGTTCGTGTCACGACGCCCGAGGCGGCGGAGATGACCAAGCTGCTCGAGAACATCTTCCGCTCTGTCAACATCGCGCTCGTCAACGAGCTCGCCATCCTGTCCGAGCGGATGGGGATCGACATCTGGGAGGTGATCGACGCCGCCGCGACAAAGCCCTACGGTTTCATGCGGTTCGAGCCCGGACCGGGCATGGGCGGCCACTGCCTGCCGGTCGACCCGTTCTATTTGACCTGGCGCGCGCGCGAATTTCACATGTCGACCGAGTTCATCGAGCTCGCCGGCAAGATCAACCAGCAGATGCCCTACCACTGCGTGGAGCGGATCGAGCGGGCCCTGAACGAGGCGGAGAAGCCGGTCAAGGGCTCGAAGATCGCGATTCTTGGAGTCAGCTACAAGGGCGGGGTCGGCGATATCCGCGAGTCGCCGGCGCTGCGGATCATGGACGTGCTGGCCCAGCGGGGCGCCGAGCTGGCGTACCACGATCCGTACGTTCCGGCGCTGCCGGAGCTGGGGCTTCAGGGCCTGCCGCTGGAGGATGCGCTAGCCGGCGCGGACGCGGTCGTGCTCGTCACCGCGCATCCGGGCATCGACCATCTCGCGATCGCTCGTGACGCGGCGCTGTTCGTCGACCTCCGAGGGACGACGCGGGGGCTGCGGGTCGAGAACCTGATCAGGCTCTGACCTCACCGGAGGCCCGCCCGGCCCGCTGCCAAAGCGCAGATACAGGGTCGGGAGCACGAACAGGTTCATGAACGACGAGGTGGCGAGCCCACCGAGGATCACGATCGCCATCGGGTTCTCGATCTCCTGACCCGGCCTGCCTCCGAAGATCACGAACGGCACCAGCGCAAGCGCGGTCGCGAGCGCGGTCATCAGCACCGGCGAGAGCCGCTCGCTGGCCCCTCGCATCACCAGCGGCAATCCGAATTGCTCGTGCTCGCGGTCCTCGAGGTGCTGGAGGTGGCTGATCATCAGGATCCCGTTGCGGGCCGCGATCCCCAGGACGGCGAACAGGCCGACCAGGGCGCCGAGGGAGATATTGCCGACGAACAGAAATGCCGCGAGGATCCCTCCCGAGAGCGCGACCGGCAAGGTGACGAACATGATCGTCGCGAGCCGCGCACTCTGGAAGGCGGCCTGCAGCAGGAACAGGATCGCGACCGCAGCTCCGATTCCCATCTCGAGCAGGCGCTTCTGCGCCGCCTGGCGCTCTGCGCCTTCGCCGAGCAGCTCGACGTGGTAGCCGCTTGGAAGCTTGACCTGGCTGAGCCGCGACTCGACCGCCGAGGTCGCCGAGCCGAGGTTGCCGCTGCCCGCGACGTTGGCGTCGACGTCGATCTTGTTCGAGCCGTTGACCCGGGTGATGTCGCTGGGAGTGGAGTTCACGGTCAGCGTCGCAACCTTTCCGAGCGGCACGTGGCCGCCGCCGGGCTTGTCGATCAGCAGGTTCTGCAGATCGCTCAGGTTCCGCCGCGCGGAGGGCACGCTGAATCCGGTCACGCCGATCGCGACGCCCCCGCTCCACAGCTCGCCCAACTCGACGGTCCCGAACATGATCGCCGCCTGCCGGCGGACCTGTCCGGGCGTCAGCCCGTAGCGACCAGCCGCGGCGGGATCGACGGTCTCCTGGATCTGGGGAACGAACCCCTGTGACTGCGGATGCAGATCGATCAGGTGCGGCGTGCCCTGGAGCTTGTTCGTCACCTGCTGCGAGACGCGCTGCAGCGTGCCGAAGTCCGGGCCGAGGATGCGGACCACCAGGTCCTCGGTATCGGTCGTGATCGTCTCGTCGATCCGCTCGTGCAGATAGCTGGTCAGATCGACGAAAGTGCCCGGGAACGACGTGGCCACGGCACGAACGGCGTTCTCTACCTTGGCGAGATTCGCGTGTGGCGAGAGCGTGATCCACTGCTCAGAGAACTCGGGTCCCGCGATCTCCTCACCGAGCAGCGCCTGGCCGATGTGCGAGCCGACCTGCGCGACGCCGGGAATCTTCAGAATGTCCTGCTGGAGGCGCTCGACCATCCGTTTCATCTCAGGCAGCGAGGTCCCGGGCTTGGTGTCGAAGTGCATCAGCAGGTCCTGCTCCTTGAAGTTCGGGAACAGGTCCTGACCCATTCGCGGCAGCACCAGCGCGCCGGCGACGATCGCCACCGGGATGGCCGCGATCGCGTAGCGCGGGCGGCGCAGCACCGGTGCCAGCAGCTTGGCGTAGGTCCGCTTGCACCAGCCGATGACCGGCGGGTCGCGGGGCTGGAGCCGCGCGCTCGGCATCAGGATCATCGCCAGGGCCGGCGTCACGGTCAATGCGACGAACATCGAAGCGAGTACCGCGAGTGCGTAGGCGATCGCCAGCGGCTGGAAGAAGGAGCCGGTCAGGCCGCCCACGAACACCACCGGCAGCACCGCGACGATGTTGATCAGGGTCGCGTACAGGATCGCCGTCCGCACCTCCATCGAGGCCGCCAGGAGCAGGTGAAGCGGCGTCGTTCGCCGGCCCCACGCCCGCCAGATCCGCAGTCTGCGGACGATGTTCTCCATGTCGATGATCGCGTCATCGACCACGACTCCGACCGCGACCCCGAAGCCCGCGAGGATCATCGTGTTGATCGTGGCCCCTTCGGCATCGAGCACGATCCCCGCGGCCGCCAGCGACAGCGGGATCGCCAGCAGGCTGACGAACGCGGCGCGCCACTGGAACAGGAACGCGAACAGAACGAACACGACCAGGATGCAGCCGAGGACGACCGCGCTGAACAAATTGCTGATCGCGGTGTGGATGAACGTCGACTGCCGGAAGATGTGCGTGTCGATGTGGATGCCCGGCAGGCCCGGCTCCATCTGCGCGAACGCCTTCAGGATCCCGTTCGTGACATCGAGCGTGTTCGCGCCAGGGAACTTCTCGATCACCAGCATGATCCCGGGACCGCCGTTGACCACCGCGGTGCCGATCAGCGGCGGGGTGCCGTACGCCACGCGTGCGACATCTCCGATCGTGAGGGTGTGACCCGCCCGTTGCGCCACGGGAACATTGGCCAGCTGCTGCGGCGTGTTGATCACCTGCTGGTTGCGGATCCCAAGCCGCTCGTTCGGCGTCTCGACGAAGCCCCCGCTCCCGATGGACGATCCGGTGGTGAACGACAGCAGGCCGTTGTCGACCGCGTCCGATGCAGCGCTGATCAGCGATTCGAGCGGAATCTTGTCGGCGACCAGGCTCGAGGGCTTGGCCTGGACCTCGACCTCCTTCTTGGTCTCTCCCCACATCGCCACATTGGCCACTCCCGGAACCTGGAGCAGCCGCGCGCGGATGTTGAAGAACGCGATCTTGGAGAGGTCGAGCGGGTCGACTGTCTTCGAGGTGATCCCAACCTGCATCACGCGGCTGGTCGCGGAGACGATCGGGTACATCGCGGGGGGCGCCGACCATGAAGGGAGGGTCGGCGACGCCGCTGTCAGTCGCTCCTGGACCAGCTGGCGCGCCTGGAGCACGTCGGTGCCGTTCTTGAAGTACAGGAAGATCGCAGACAGCTGCGGGACCGACTCCGACTCCACCTCGGTCACACGTGGTACGCCCTGGAGCGCGTTCTCGAGCGGGACCGTCACCAGCTGCTCGACCTCGCTCGGCGACAACCCGAGGCATTCGGTCTGGACCTCGACCGTGACCGGCGCGAACTCGGGGAACACGTCGACCTTCTGGTGGCCGAGCGTCTGCGAGCCGAAGAAGATCAGCGCCGCCGCGCCGGCGATCACCAGGTACCGGAAGCGAAGGCTGAGGCCGACGATCGCGCGCATCGCTCAGGTCTGCGCGAGCACTCCGGTCTGGACGCCGTACAGCTCCTCGGCGCCGGTCGAGACGACGTGCGCCCCGGCCCGCGGCCCGGTGCGCAGATAGACGCTGTTGCCGTCGATGTGGTCAATCGCGATCGGGGTCTCGACGTAGGTGAGACGACCGATGGCGACGAATGCGTAGGTCCGCCCGCTTGGGGCATAGATCACCGAGGAGTACGGGATCGCGACCGTGGAGGTCCGCCGCGGATACGTCACGACCTTGTGCGTCACGCCGGGTGGCCCCACCCGGCTCGTGACGGTCGGCTTCGGCTGCGCGGTTCCGAGCACAGGAGCGGTCTGAAGCCCGATCCGCTGTGCTCCGAGCTGGGTGAGAACGATCCGCCCGGCGGAGCTGCCGGGCACGGCCTCGAGCCGGAACGACGGCGGGACGGAAGCGTTGTTCGCGGAGCCGCAGCCGCCGAGGACCGCCGCAGCGGCGATCGCGGCGCCGGCGGCCAGCAGGCCTGAGCGATTGGGCATCAGTGATCTCCTTTCAGGACGAGACTTGGCGCGGGCGCCGTCAACCCGACCGGATCCAGGCCGTCGAACGGCTCGTCGATCGGTTCCGGCTCGCCGCGCGCGAGCGCCAGGCACATCGCGGGCAGCAGCAGGTCGCTCCACAGCGTGGAGGTGACGAGGCCACCCAGCATCACGGCCGCGACGGTGTGAGTGATTTCGTTGCCGGCGACATCTCCGACCGCGACGAACGGAATCAGCATGACTGCGGTCACGAGCACGGCAGCGAGCGAGGGTCCGATCCGCTCCGCTCCCGCCCGCCGAACAACCGTCGGCCGCACCGGCCCACGGTCCACGTTCTGCACCGAACGCACGGCTCCCACCTGGAGCATCCCCTGCCGGACCGCGAACAGCAACACCGCCAGCAGCCCAGCGTCGGCGCCGAGCGAACTCGCCTGACCAGTGGCGAGCGCGACCACCAGCCCACCGACGAGCGCGATTGGGATGCTGAGCAGGAAGACGGCCGCGAGCCGCCAGCTCCTGAACGCCGCCTGGAGGAGAAGCAGCACACCGATGAGCGCGGCCAGGACATAGGAGATGAACACCCAGTGCGGCGTCGGGTCGTCCGGCGTGCCGCCGAGCACTTCGGCGTGGTATGTCAGGGGGAAGCGGATGCCTGCGAGCGCCGCCTGGGCCGCGGAGCGCGCCGAGCCGATGCTGCCTGAGCGGACCGGGGCGATCACGTCCACGTACCGCGAGAGCGCTTGATGCTGGACGTCGATCGGATCCGGCAGGACCGATATCCGGGCGACGCTCGAGAGGGGCACGTGCCCGCCGTTCTGGGTATCGATCGGCAGTGCGCCGACCGCGGCGAGGTTGGCCCGGACCTGCGGGGTCCCGATCACGGTGACGTCGAACACCGCCTGGTCTTCGAAGAAGTTCCCGACGGTCAGACCCTCCACGTACGTCGATGCCTCGCGGCGAGCGTCGCCCGGCAGCACACCCGCGTTGTGGGCCTCGGCGTCGTTGATCGCGACCTCGATGTTCGGCTCCTGCGAGGGCATCGTGACGCGCGCCGGACCGAGCCCGTGCACGCGAGCGAGGTTCGCCCTTGCTTCCTGAGCAAGCTGCCCGAGCAGCGGGTAATTCTCGCCGTACAGGCGGACCGTTACATCCTTGCTCGACTTGGTCAGCACGCCCGACTGGACATCGCCTTCATACGTGCTCACCGAGGCGTTGATCCCCGGCGTCCCTTCCACGATCTCGCGCACCTGCCGCACGGCCCCGTCGTAATCGGCACTCGACTTGAGCGCCACGAAGATCTCGCCGGAGCTGGGATCGCTGGTTTGGTCCCCGCTGACCGCGCGGCCGAGCGTCGCGCCCACGTCGGCCACCGCGGGAAGGGCCCGCAGCTCGCCGACCGTCCGGGTCGTGAGCCGGTTCATCTCGCTGAGGCCGGCGCCGGCCGGGCCTGCCCACTGCACGACCAGGTTCCGGTCCTTGAAGCGTGGCGGCGCCGGCTGGTGCAGGAACGGGATCGCGACCAACGCCCCCAGGCCCACGAGGCACACCACGACCAGGGCGTCGACCGGGATCTTGAATGCGGCCCGGATGACGCGGTCGTGGGCCACGACCAGCCGGGCAGCGCGAATCGCGCTGCGGCGGGTACGGCGCGGGGCCCAGCGTTCGAACACCAGCACACAGATCGCCGGCGTCACGAGCACCGCGATCACGGCTGAGGCGAGTACCGCCAGCCCCAGCGAGAGCAGCATCGGGTGCAGGTAGGTCGCGGTCAGACCCTTCGCGACGAACACCGGGGCCACGACCAGGAGGAGGATCAGCGTCGAGAAGCCGACGGTCCGCCGGAGCCGGCCCGCTGCATGGATCAGCGTCTGCTCGGTCGACAGGGCACGGCCATCCATCGACACGCGGTCGCGCACGGAGGTCAGCAGCCCCTGGGTGCCGCCCACCGCGTCGTCGACGAGCACCCCGCTCGCAATCAGGAGCCCAAGCACGACGAGCGCGTTCAGCGTCTCGCCGCGCAATTGCAGGATCAGGAGCGCCGCGAGCAGCGATAGGGCGATCGAGACGGCCGCGACGATCACCGCACGAAGATCGAGCAGCACTGCGACCAAAGCGAGGATTCCCAGCGCCGCGGCGATTATCAGCCCGAGCGCGAGGTTATGAAGACCGTTCGAGACGTAGCTTGCGGGCTTGAACACAGAGGTATCGACCTTGACTCCGGGCAACGCCGGCTTCAGCTCGGTCAGCGCTCGCTCCACTCCCTTGGTGACGCCCACCACGCTGGCCGACGGGAGCTTCTGGACTTCGAGCAGAAGCCCCTGGGAGTCTCGGGTCAGCGCATCGCCGATCAGCGGCTGATGGCCCTCGACGATGTTCGCGACATGCCCGAGCGTGACATGGCCGGGCGCGCCCGCGATCGGTACCGAGTCAAGGTTGCGCGGCGCACTGAGCGGGAGCACGGGTCGGATGTCGAGTCGCTGCTGGGGGCCGTCCAGGAAGCCGCCCGTGCCGGGGGCGGCGCCCTCGAGATAGCTCAGCGGCGAGACGAGCTGCGAGTTGCCCGCGGTGTCGATTACCTGCTGCACGGTGACGTGGTTCTGAGCGAGCCGCTGTGGATCGACCTGAACCTGGATCTGGCGGTCCTGCTGGCCGTAGATCGCGACGTTGGCGACACCGGCAACCCCGGAGAGCCGCGGCTTCACGATCCAGCGCGCCAGGTAGGAGAGCTCCAGCGGATCGACCTTCCGAGAGCTCAGCCCGATCATCATCGTGCGGCTGCTCGTCGACAGCGGCTGGATCAGCAGCGGCGGCTTTGAGACGTTGGGGAGCGAGAACGCGTTCGTCAGCCGCTCCTCGACCAGCTGCCGAGCGTGCAGCTCCGTGGTGCCCGGCTCGAAGTACAGGTCGACCTTCGAGAGGTTGGCGATCGAGTCCGACCGGACGTTCCAGACGCCCATGATTCCGTCGAGCAGGTTGTTCTCCATCGGCACGGTGACGTACTGCTCGACCTCTTGGCTCGAGAGACCGAGCGCCTCGGTCTGGACTTCCAGCACCGGGCCGGAGCTCAGCTCCGGCACCACGTCGTTGTGCATCTTCGGCAGCGAGATCACGCCGACGGCGATCAAGCCCGCCGCCAGCCCGAGCACCAGGACACGAAAACGCACTGCCCCAGCCAGCATCGCGTTCAGCATTTCTGACTCCCCGCGCCCGAACGGCGCACCGTCGGCCAACTGCGGTCCTGCACCCGGCCCCCTTTGTAAGCACCCGGCCCCGCGGATGCGTCCTTCGTTCTAAGAGAAAGCTTAAGATAACCGCCCCAGGCGCGAAGTGCAAGCGATTTGTTATGTGACCTTTGTCATAGCCGGCCTGGCCTCCGCCTCGCGCGCCGCCTCGACGTTCAGATCGAGGAATCGCCGGATCCGGACGGCCGCGGGCGCGGCGTAGAATCGGCGCCCGCAGGGCGCGTAGCTCAGTGGGAGAGCGCTCGCTTCACACGCGAGAGGTCGCTGGTTCGAACCCAGCCGCGCCCACTCCCCGGGTTGTCGCCCACCCCCGAGGAGCGCTCGACCGCCGTCTGCTTCAGAGCTCGCCGAACGGGTAGCTCGGAGCAAAGGCAACCATCTGAAAGGAGCGCGCGATGGCGTCCACTCAGGAGACCGGGCAAGTCACCGGCACCAAGGACAAGGACTACAACGTGATCTGGTTCACGGAACAGTGCTTGAGCAACGTCCTTCGCTTGGAGACGTACATCAACGACGCGGAGCGCGACGGGGACAACGAGCTCGCGGACTTCTTCCGCCGGGCCCAGGGCGAGAGCAAGAAGGGCGCCGAGCAGGGCAAGGACCTGCTCCGCAAGCGGCTCAGCTCGTAGCAGCGCCAGGGAGAGACATCCGGGCTCGTCCCGGATTCGGGCCGGCCGCCGACAGCGACCGGCCCGCGCGCGCCAGTCGCGGCGGCATAGAGTGACGGGCGCAACCCCACCCCGGCCAAGGAGATCCGATGGGTTTCGACCAGTACCACGAGCCCCCCGATGAGCTTCCCCCCGCGACCCGCACCTTTGCCAGGCTGTGCGCGTCGCTGACGGAGGAAGCGGAGGCGATCGGCTGGTATGAGCAGCGGCTCGCGATCGAGACCGATCCGGAGGCGGTGGCGGTGATGCGCGACGCGCAGGGCGAGGAGTTCAAGCACTTCTCGATGGACCTCGAATTCCTGCTGCGCCGCACGCCGGCCTGGCGCGAGGTTGCGCAGGGAATCCTGTTCCAGGCCGGCGACATCGTCGAGCACGGCGAGGAGGCGGAGGCGGAGGCGTTCGAGGGCGACGGAGCGGGAGCCGAGGGCGCCTACCAGGACGGCTCACTCGGGATCGGGAGCCTCAGGGGGGTGGCACGATGAGCCACCTCCTGCGCTCACACGCGCCGATCAGCGACGCCGGCTGGAAGCTGCTCGACGAGGAGGCTCGCGAGCGTCTGGCCCCGGCACTGGCGACGCGCAAACTGGTCGACTTCTCCGGCCCGCAGGGCTGGGAGCACGCGGCCACGAACCTGGGCCGCACCGAGCCGCTGGCATCGGGGCCGTCCGAAGGCGTCTCCGGGCTCAAGCGCCGGGTGCTTCCGCTGGTCGAGCTCCGTGCCGACTTCGAGCTCTCGCGCGCCGAACTGCGGGACGGCGATCGCGGAGCCGAGGACGTGGCGCTCGACGCGCTCGATCGCGCCGCCCATCAGATCGCGGTCGCCGAGAACGTGGCCGTCTTCCACGGGTGGGAAGGCGCGGTGACCGGGATCGCCGAGACGTCCCCCCACGAGAAGGTCTCGCTGGGAGAGGACGCCGAGCGCTATCCGAACCACGTCGCGGGCGCGCTGGAGCGTCTGCTGTGCGACGGGGTCATGGGCCCGTACGGGCTTGCGCTCGGGCGCGAGCAGTACCGGCGCGTGGTCGAGACCGCCGAGCACGGCGGCTACCTGGTCCTCGACCATCTGCGCAAGATTCTCGAGGGCCCGATCGTGTGGGCGCCGGGCGTGAAGGGTGCGGTCGTCCTCAGCCTCCGCGGCGGGGACTTCCTGTTCGACTCGGGCCAGGATCTGTCGCTCGGCTACGAGTCACATGACGCGGAAGTCGTCAGGCTCTACCTCGAGGAGAGCTTCAGCTTCCGGGTCGCGACGCCGGAGGCGGCGGTGGCTCTGAATCCCTGACCGGGGGGCGGCGGATCGCCTGCGTGCGCATAGCACCATGCGAACAGGCGCAGGGAATCCTCCTCGCGGACGCTGAGCCCGAGCGACGGCGAAGACAATCCACGCTCGACGGCGTCCAGCTGTGCACCGCGGTCGAGACAGCTCGCTATCTGATCGCTTAGCCCGTCGACGAGCTGTTCACGAAAGGACTCGGACAACATTGAGGATCTCCTGATTTCCTCGATGTGGAGCGGTCCGGTGCGGCAGCGCGTCGAGTCGCGCTGCCACCGTCCCGACTCGAGCCGATCGGCGCCCCGCAACCAAGTCGCTGCACGCCGTCACCGATATATATCTCAAACAAGCGGCCGCTGAAGACGGCCGGTTGCAAATGAACTGAGGATTCCGCTCGGTCCGCGTTTTCGATCAGTAGCGCGTGCGCAGCGGACGATGCGGGAGCGGCGAGTCGACCGCATCCTCCGTCGGCCGGTCGTCGACCTGCCGGTCCTCGGAGTGCTCGAACCACATGCTGCCCTGGCGCCCCAGATCGGCCACCACGCGGCCGGTCCGGAAGTAGCGCGTCAGGCAGAGCGCGAGCGCGATCAGCGTGACCGCAATCGTGACGATCTCAAACGAATTCATGATGCCCTGCCTCTCGGCTTGAAATAACTGGACAAGGAAAACATAGGCCGGACTGACGGTTCTTCGCGTGATTTGCAGCACATTCGCGGGCGTGAGGGTGGTCACAGAGCTGTGCCCGGCGGTGGGCGACCGCTTGGCCTCGGGCGCCGGTGGCCGGACGCCACCGACCATCCAATAGACCACAGGCGTTCCGGGTAGCCCAAGGACTCCGCTCCCCGAACCACAGGAGGCCGAACATGGGAATCACCGACAAGATCAGCGGCAAGGCCAAGGAAGCAGCCGGCGACATCGCGGGCGATCCTTCGCTGCGCCGGGAGGGGAAGAAGGAAGAGCGCAAGGGAGAGGCCAAGGAGGAGCTGACCGACCAGCAGCAGCAGACCGAGGAGAAGGCCGACGAGGTCGCCGACCTCGAGCGCCGGACCTGATCCCGTAGGCAGGCGCGCGTCCTGCGGGGCGCGCGCCTGCCGTTTGCCCTCGGGGGGGGCGCGTCACGCCCGCTCCGTACCCGCCGCCCTTCGCATCAGCGACCGGTGATGCTCGGCGGCCTCCTCTTCCGCCTCCTCGCGGATCTCCTCGATCCGATCCGCGTGTTGCAGCTGCCGGCACAACTGCCTCACGATGAAGAACAGGATCGGCGGAACGACCCAGATCGCGATCCGGAAGATGTACAGCTGCGTGTCGTAGCTGAGCCCCGCGAGCACGAAGATCCGATCGGCGGCGCCGAACGCGAAGATCAGGAACACCCAGCTCAAGAAGGCGAGCCCGAACGCCGTGCGAGTGGGCGCGTCCCGGGGGCGGTCAAGGAGATTGTGGACTCCGTAATCGCGGCTCAACCTACGCTCGATCCAGGGGAACGACAGCAGCACTCCGAGGACCAGCAGCGGGAACAGCACCCCGCCCCAGAACGGGTTGGGCACGAGCGTGAAGTGCGAGACCGTGAGGTCGAAGCTCGGCATCAGCCGTAACGCACCGATCAGCCAGCCGAGGTACCAGTCGGGCTGCGCGCCGTTGGTGCCCAGCCAGGGCTCGAACGGGCCCCACTGCCAGATCGGGTTGATCTGGATCAGCCCGCCGAGCAGGAACAGGATCCCCGCGACGAAGAACATCAGCGCCAGCGAGCGCGGGGTCTGGCCGGGGAACAGCGGCACGCCGACGATCCTCCGTTCGGTGTGGCGCCTTGACTCCCGGAACTGGGTGTGGTGGCGTGCCGCGATCAGCGCCAGATGGATCCCGATCAGGGTGGCGAGCAGCAACGGAATCAACAGCACGTGGGCGATGAACATCCGCGACCAGAGCTCGGGCTTTCCGGGGAACGGCGCCCCGAAGATGCCGAGCGTCAACGGGCCGCCGATCACGGGAAGCGAGAGCCCGACTCCGTAGCCGATCGCCAGGCCCATGCCCGAGAGCAGGTCGTCGACCAGCGAGTACCCGAGATACCCCTCGAGCAGCGAGGTGAACAGCAGGATCAGCCCGATGATCCACGTCAGCTCTCTTGGCTTGCGGTACGCGCCGGTGAAGAACACCCGCATCAGGTGAATCGCCATCGCGGCGATGAACACGTCCGCCGCCCAGTGGTGGGTCTGACGGATCAGCAACCCCGCCTTGTAGGTGAAGGAGATGTCCATCACCGACTTGTATGCGGCGCTCATCGTCTGCCCGTCGAGCGGCGTGTACGGGCCGTGGTAGACCGTCTTGGCCGTGCTGGGATCGAAGAACAGCGTCAGGTAGACGCCGGTCGCGATCAGGACGATGAACGCATACAGCGCTACTTCTCCCAGCAGGAAGGACCAGTGGTCGGGGAACAGGTAGCGCAGGCCCTTGCGCAGCAGCGGCGCGGCGGCGGTGCGCTCGTCGATGAAGCGGACCGGATCCTCGATCGGGTCGCTCATGTCGGACGCCCCCTGACGTTCCACCAGCCCGGCCCCACCCGGCCCGAGAAGTTCCCCGCCGCGCGCAGGTTCCCGGCGCCGTCGATCATCAGCGGCAGCTGGGGCAGCGGCCGCCCGGCGGGACCGTAGGTCACGCTACCGCCCGTGTAGGGATCGAACGTGGAGTAGTGGCAGGGGCACACGAGCGCGGGCTTGGGCTCGAGCGCGGGGAATGTCGGCTTGCGGTACAGCGCCACCGCACAGCCGGCGTGGGTGCAGATCTTCGAGAACGCGAGGATCCCGCCGGGCGCCCAGTTCGTCCGGTCCGGCGGCAGCTTCAGCTTGCCCGGATCGAGCCGCACCACCACCAGGTCCGAGGCGATGTCCTCGCGATCGGCTGCTTCCGCGAACGCGGTGTAGAAGGTCGACTGCTCGATGTCCGCGGCCGGCAGCGGGCGCCCGTGCTCGTCCACCAAGCGCACCCCCCACCGCCACGGAGTGCGGTCGAGTGGGCCGGTGTCCCACAGCGGTCCGAGCGAGAGAGCCGGCGTCAGCGCAGCCAGCCCGAGTGCCCCGCCCGCCGCCGCACCCGCCCCGAGCAGGAGCCGCTTGCGGGTGATCCGGCTGCCGCTCTCATGGACGATCTCCGCGACCTCGTGCTGCTCGCGGGGATGCTCCTCGGGGTATTCGTCCTCGAGCTCCTCGGTCACCACCAACCGCTTGGCGATCGCGGTGAACGCCAAGCCGATGCACACAAGGCAGCCGCCGATGCAGATGCCGAGCAGCTCGGTGGGAATCGCCTGCGGGGTGAACTCGGCGTAGGTGACGATGAACCCGACCGCGAACAGCACGGCCAGCGCGAGCAGCGCCAGCACGACGTTCTCGGCGCGGCGCTCCGGTGTCCCCTCGGGCACGATCCGGTCGCCCTCCTCGCCCTCGTCCTCCCTGCGGCGGACGATCCATCCGAACAGCAGCGTTGCAAGCGCCACCAGCCACCGCCACAGTCTCATTCGCGCCGGAACCTCCTCCCCACGGCCAGGCACGCGCAGATCACCAGCGGCACCGCGATCCACCACGTGACGAGACCCTCGGGAATCGGTCCGATGTTTCCGATCCCCCACCCGCCGCGGTTGTCGGGATGGTCGGTCGAGAGCACGTAGCGGATGATCGAGTTCAAATCCTTCTCGGAGATCTGCCTGCTCGAGAACCTCGGCATCTCGTACGGGCCGACCCGCACGGCCTCGGCGATCTCGGTCGCCGAGAGCCCTTGGAGCGGCGGCACCCGGGCGCCGGTCACAAACCCGCCCCGCGCCACTTCCTGATGGCAGCCCGAGCAGTGCTCGGTGAACAGCAGCACCCCGCTCGAGATCGACCCCGAAGCGGGGTCGACCCGCGGAATCCCCGGCCCCGGCCCCGGCCCCAGCGACGCGACGAAGGCGACCAGCGAGCGGATCTCCTTGTCGGAGAACAGGACGCGGTCGGTCCCGGGCTCGTCGTGGATGCTCGACAGCGGCATGAACCCCGCGCGCAGATACAGGTCGGCCGCCTGGGCGCCGACCCCCCGCAGCGGTGGCCCCTCGCCGGTGATTCCGCCCGAGCCCGGCCGGGGTGAGGAGATGCCCTGCCCGGCGAAGCCGTGGCAGCTCGAGCAGTTGCCCTCGAACAGCTCCGCCCCCAGCTTCGCGCTGGGGCTCGGCGGCTCGCTCGTGGGCCGGACGATTCCCGATCCGGGCTGAGCCTCGGCGAGCCCGGCGGCCCACAGTCCCACCAGCGCCACCAGCAGAGCTGTTCGTCCACGCCCCCTCATGACTGCTGGCAGACGGGAAGCAGGGGCGCACCGATCCCGGTCATGACGATGATCGCCAGCGAGAGGAAGTTGACCGTCAATCCGATCATCGAGAGGAAATTCACCCGCCCGATCGGCGGCGGGGTTCCCTCACCTTCTCGCTCGTCGGCTGCGATCTGGTCGAACCCGGCGGTCCGCATGTACAGCCACATCGATACGCCCTCGGCGAGCAGGCCGACGACGATCGCCCCTGCAGAGATCACGATCTGCAGCGCATGGAGTGGCAGTGACCAGCGCCCCGGGTGGGCGTTGCACTGCGCGAATCCGAGCATCAGGTTCGCGACGAACTGAATGACCCAGGCGGTCGCGCCGCCGAGAACCGCGAACCACACGACGAGGTTCGAGCGCTCGTGCTTCATAGCGAGGGCGAGAGCTGGGTCAGCACGACCACCACGGCGAGGCCATTGACGACATGCCAGTACAGGGCAAGACCGCGCACGCCGATCAGCCAGTAGTTCGTCAGGCCTCGGACCATCACAAACCCCAGGACAACCAAATCGAGCAGCAGTCCGAACAGGACGTGCGCGTGATGGGCGGCGAGCAGCGTGAAGTAGATCGACCCGTAAGCGGTCGAGGTGGGCTTGAAGTCGTTCAGGTCGTGACGGAAGAGCAGGATCTGGAGCGCGAGGTAGCAGGCCTGGACGACGAGCGCGAACACGATCAGCCAGATCACCTCGCGCCGCCTGCCGGCCCGGGAGGCACGCACCGCGAGCCACAGCGGGATGCTGATCGCGATCAGGACGCCGGTGCCGAGGAGCGGGAGCACCACCGATGGCGCCTTCACCCCTGCCGGCGGCCAGCGGTGAGCGCCGAAGTCGAGGTAGAAATAGCTGCCGATCAGGGTCCCGAACAGCGCCACCTCGGCGCACAGGAACAGGGCCATGCCCCACCAGCCGTTGGGCTGTGCGATCCGCTGGCGTGCGACCACGGCGGCCCCCGCCGCCGAGCGAGCGCGCGTGCTCCGGGTGACGGACGGGGTCACGCCGCCACCCCTTTGCGGTGCCATCCGATCAGCGTCAGGGCACCGGCGGCCAGGAATCCGACCGCGATCCAGTAGTGGGCCATCACGAGCGCCACGAAGATGCCCGTCAGCGTCAGCGCGGTCAGGAGCGGCCAGATGGAGTGCGGCGGCATCGACAGCACCTCGTCCCAGCTCGCGTCCTGCGCACTTGAGGCGGGCGTCTCGTGCCCGAGCGACAGCAGCCCCTCGCCGCGCTCCAGGCGGCGGTTGTCGCGCTCGCGATCCTGCTCGTCCCACATCGGGTAGGGGCTGGTCACCGTCGGGATGACGGGGTAGTTGTAGGGAGGCGGCGGAGAGGTGGTCGACCACTCGAGCGTGTCGCCGCCGAACGGGTCGTTGCCCGCCTCCCGTCCCCGGAACAGGCTGACCAGCAGGTTGACGACGATCAGGACGAGGCCTGCGGCGAGCACGTAGGCGCCGATCGACTCGATCAAGTTCAGCGCCGTCCAGCCCAGCCCCGGCGGGTAGGTGTAGTTGCGCCGCGGCATCCCCAGAAAACCGAGGATGTGCATGGGGAAGAAGGTCACGAACGTCCCCACGAACGTGAGCCAGAAGCTGAGCTTGCCCACCCCCTCGTGGTACATCCGCCCGGTGACCTTCGGGAACCAGAAGTACATCCCGCCGAGGATCGGGAACACCGCCGCGCCGAAGATCACGAAATGGAAGTGGGCGACGATGTAGTAGCTGTCGTGGACCTGCTGGTCGAATGGGATCGCCGCCACCGTGATCCCCGACAGGCCCCCGATGATGAAGTACACGATGAACCCGAAGATCCACAGCAGCGGGGTCTTGAACTCGGGCTTGCCGGTCAGGATCGTCGTGATCCAGGAGAACAGCTGGATCGCGGAGGGGATCACGATGATCAGGCTGGCCGCGGCGAAGTACACGGTCACCGAGCTCGCGAACCCCACCGTGAACATGTGGTGCACCCACACGCCGAAGCCGAGGAACGCCACCAGGATCTCCGCCAGCGCGACCAGTGGGAAGAACACCATCTTGCGGTGGCAGAACGTCGGGATGATCGCCGTGGCGATCCCGAACGCGGGCAAGATGATGATGTAGACCTCCGGGTGACCGAAGATCCAGAACAGGTTCTGCCATAAGAGCGCGCTCCCCCCGAACGCGGCGTCGTAGAAGTGAAAGCCGAGTTGCCGGTCGAGCTCGAGGAACAGGCAGGCCACCGACAGCGACGGCAGCGCGAACAGCAGCGCGAACGCCACCGCCAGGAACGCGAAGCAGAACAGCGGCATCCGGTTGATCGACATCCCGGGCGCCCGCAACTTGAAGATCGTGACGATGAAGTTGATCGACGCGGCCGTGCTCGAGATGCCGTTGAAGATCAGGCCGTAGCCGTAGAAGTCGATGTTGTTTCCGGGGTCGTAGTGCTTTGAGGCCAGTGGCACGTAGTCGAACCAGCCGGCGTTCGGCGCATGCCCCTGGACGAGCGCGCTGTACATGAAGATCGCCGAGAACAGGTAGATCCAGTACGAGAGGGCGTTGAGCCGCGGGAAGGCCATGTCCCGGGCCCCGATCATCAGCGGCACCAGGTAGTTCCCGAACGCCCCCGTCGTCATCGGGATCACGAACAGGAAGATCATCGTGATCCCGTGCATCGTGAAGACCTCGTCGTAGGCCTGAGGGCCCAGCACGTGCTGGCCCGGACCGATCAGCTGGGTGCGGATCAGAAGCGCCTCGACGCCGCCGGCCCCGAACATCGCCAGCGCGGTGAAGAAGTACATGAGGCCGATCCGCTTGTGGTCGGTCGTCGTCAGCCAGCCGAGCAGCCCCTCGCGCTCGCCCCAGATCCGCTCGAGCCGGTCGACGTAGGGCTGCGCCCTCGGTGATACGACCGTGGCCACTAACGCAACCCCTCCAGGTAGGCGACCAGCTCCGCGACCTGCTGCCGGGACAGCCCCAGGTCGGGCATGCGGTCACCGGGCTTGATCGCCTGCGGGTTGCGGATCCAGGACGCGAGCGCGCGGGGGTTGTTGGGGATCGTCAGCGCCGCCAGCGAGGTGCGTGTCTCCAGATGGGTCAGGTCAGGGCCGACGCTTGCGTTGTCCGGCGTGCCACGGAGCTCGTGGCAGCCCGCGCAGCCGTCGCTGAAGAACGCCTGCTGGCCCGCTCGCGCCCGTGCGCCGACGGGCTTGCGGGCGGGCGCCTCCATGTTCGCAAGCCAGGCCCGGAACGCCGACGGGCTCTGCACGAACACCCACATCGACATGTGGGTGTGCTGCAGGCCGCAGAACTGCGAGCACTGACCGCGGAACTTCCCGGCCTTCGACGAGTACAGCAGCACGCGGTTCTGCATGCCCGGGACCTCGTCGATCTTGCGGTTGAGCGCCGGCACCCAGAAGCTGTGGATCACGTCCGCGGTGGTGGCGACCACGTTCACGCGGGTGTCGAGCGGAATGTGGATTTCATTCGCGGTCACCGCGTCGGTCCCCGGGTAGCGGACCTCCCACCACCACTGGTGCCCGATCACGTCGACGGTCATCGCGGTCCCGCGCGGGTCCGGCGGCGATGTCTGCTTGATCAGGTAGATGTTCGCCACCGCGAACAGCGCCACCAGCGCGACGACCGGGATCGCGATCCCGAACACGAGCACCATCCCTTCGGTCACCCCCTCGCGCTGGCCGAGAAACGGCAGGCCCTCCTTGTGGCGCGTGAACCATGCGATCGCCAGGAGCGCCACGGCGCCGAAGAACACAATCGCCCCCGCCGCGAGCATCCACCACCAGAGCAGCGCGATGTTGTGCGCCTGCGGGCTATGGGTGGTGAAGATCGACTGCTTGCCGCAACCGGCGAGTGCGAGGGCACAGAGCGCGAGGAGCACCGCGATGCTCCGCCGCTTCGGGGTGCGGCGTGGATCGCGGGACTCGGCTGGCACGTGGTGGCGGCGGCGATTCGAAGAGCGGCGCCAAGCTACCCGCGCGATCGGGCTGCCAAACCGCCCGTGTTCGAGCTCGAACGGCTGAGGATCGCCCGCTCAGCGCGCAGAAGTCGGGGCGTCGCGCGGCGTCCGACGTGCCGCGCCCCGGCGCTCGCCGCGCTCGACCCCCGCGCGCTGCGGACCGATCACGTACTTGGGATCGGCAGCCGATTGCGCACCCGCCTTGAAAACGCTCCAGCGGGCGCTGAGCGCTCCAGCGGCGAGCAGCACCCCGGACGTGACCGCGGTGGCGCGCGAGGACCCCCCGCGCCACACGAGCAGTGCCGCTCCGCTCGCGACGCACGCGCGGTTCAGCTGCTTAAAGCGGGCGGCCGCGCCCTCGCGGTACGGCGCCGCGTGCTCACCGAGCTGTGTCTCCATCAGCGTCGCGCGCCGCCAGTTCGGCGACCGCCGCCCCAAGCGCGAGCCGTCGCGCGGGCGCGGCCGCGGCCGTTGGCGTGAGCGCCACGGCGCCGGCGCCCGCGCTCAGCGCGGCGCCGGATCCGAACAAGAACGGGAGCGTCCGTCGCGCCTCGTGCCACACCGGCACGGCGGTGTTGGCGACGAGCGCGGCGGTGTAGGTCGAAAGCGGTAGCCCGAGCAGCGCGGCGGCCGGACGCGCCAGGCGGCCGATCCGCGGAAACCAGCCGGTCCATGCGTCCGCGGCGGCGAACGTGATCGCCGCGCCAGCGCTTGACAGCACCCACGAACCGACGCTCATCGGGGAGGTCACCTTGAACATCCGCAGCATGTTCAGAAACCGTTCTGGCCTGCCCAGGTCGGAGATCAGCAGTGCGGGGCTGACCCCGACGCCAGCCAACGCAAGTGTCCACGCCCGCCGCGCCAACACGTCGTTTCCGCGCAGGCCGGAACAGAACGCGAGCCCGGCCGAGGCACCGGCCATGCCGCCGACGAAGAAGTAGTCCGGGATCTCCCAGCTCCAGATCGGCTCCTTGAGCACCGGCTGGCCGTGATACGAACGCATCCCGCCGTCGCCGGCGATCGCGCCGTCGGCGGGGGTGGCATACCGCACGGGGCGCGGTGCCTTGCGTCGCGGTCATCGCTTGCCTCCGAACACCGCCGTCGCGACCGCGATCCCGAGCGCGACCGCCGCCGCGCCGGCCGCCGCCCAGATCGATCCCAGATCGCGGCGCGCGTCGACCGGATCGGGAGGCAGCCCGTACACCTCGGGGTCGTCGAGCAACAGGAAGAACGCACCCGCTCCGCCGACGCCATCATCGCCGTCGGCGAGATACAGCTGGGCCTTGTCCTGACCCGCGTCCTGAAGCCGCTCGACGCGCCGCTCGGCCCGCTCGCGCAGCTCGTCGAGCGGGCCGAACTGGATCGAGTCCGTGGGGCATGCCTGGGCGCACGCCGGCTCCATGTCGTCCTTGAGCCGGTCGTAGCAGAGCGTGCACTTCCACACGCGGCCGTCGTCCTCGCGCTGGTCGAGCACGCCGAAGGGACACGCGGGTATGCAGTAACCACAGCCGTTGCACACGTCCTCCTGCACGACCACCGTCCCGAACTCGGTGCGGAACAGAGCCCCTGTCGGACATACTTCGAGGCACGCCGCATCGGTGCAGTGCTTGCAGACGTCGGAGGCCATCAGCCAGCGGAAGCCGTCGCCCTCCTGGTAGGTCTGAACACCCCCGTCTATGGCCTCGGCCGCGAGTCGCCGCCTGCACCAGCGAGGCGCCGTCGGTGGCATCAACAGGCAGCTTCTGCTCGACGAACGCCACGTGACGCCAGCGTGTTCGCGCCCAGCGCCAGCGTGTTGTCGTAGGACTTGCCGCTGTAGCCCTTGAGCGACATCGGGATCTGGTTCCACTCCTTGCACGCCACCTCGCACGCCTTGCAGCCGATGCAGATCGAGGTGTCGGTGAAGAACCCCATCCGGGGCTTGGCTTCCCCCCCGTAGCCAGCGGGCCAGGCCGTTATCTCAAGCCCGCTCATGACGTCCTCACCCCCGCCCGCTGGCGGTAGTCCTCCACCAGCTTGAGCCGTTCCGGACCGCGGGGCCTGCGGCCCGGCCTGATGTCGCAGGTGGCGACCTTGTACTCGTTGATGTGGACGTTGTTGTCGAGCACCACCGGCAGCAGGTCGTTGGCCGAGTCGCCGGTCACGATCCCCACGCCGCCCCAGTGGTAGGGAGTGCCCACGGTGTGCACGGTGCGTCCCTGGACCCGCAGGGGCTTGATCCGCTCGGTCACCATCACCCGCGCCTCGACCGCCTGGCGTGCGGTAACGATCGTCGCCCAGTCGCCGTGCTCCAGGCCGCGCTCGGCTGCCAGCGCCGGCGAGACCTCGCAGAAGAACTCGGGCTGCAGCTCGGCCAGATAGGGCACGTTCCGGGACATCGCGCCGGCCGTGTGGTGCTCGGTCAGCCGATAGGTGGTGAGCACATACGGGAACACCGGTGAGCCCCTGGGGGTGGTAGGGATTCTCGGGCCGCGGGAACTCCTGTCGGGTGGGATTCTGCTGCTGGTGGTAGAGCGGATTCTCGAACGGGCTCTCCTCGGGCTCGTAGTGCGTCGGGCAGCGGCCCGTCCACGAGTCCCGAGGGCGCGTACAGCCAGCCTCGGCCGTCGGGATGGAGGATGAACGGCTTGTCGCCCGCAGATCGCCTCGAGCGCCTTGGCATCGTCTTCGGGCTCGAAGTCCGGCGCCTTGGTCGGCGGGAAGTCCGGCGAGTCCCCGAGGCTGGTCCACTTCTCCTCCTCGGAGTCCCACCACACGTACCGCTTGCGCTCGGACCACGGCTTGCCGTCGGCGTCGGCCGAGGCCCGGTTGTAGAGGATCCGGATGTCCTTGGGCCACGCCCAGCCCCACTCGATGCGCGATCCAGTTCTGTCCCTGGCCCGGCTGCTTGCGCGCCGACTGGTTGACGCCGTCCTTGAAGATGCCGGCGTGGATCCAGGAGCCGCAGACGTCGACCCGTCGTCCTTGAGCTCGTCGTAGTGAGGGAAGCAGCCCGTCGGGGCCGCTGCCGTTGATCTCCTGGAGCACGGCCTGCGCGTCGGGCTCGTCGTGCGGTCCCCGGAGCGGGTAGTCCCAGGTCAAGTCGAGGATCGGACGGTCCCGCGGCTTCGGTCGAGCCGGCCAGCTTCTCCGCGGACCGCCCTGCACAGGTGGTAGATCCAGTGAAGCTCCGAGCGCGCGTCGCCGGGCGGCTCGACCGCCTTCCAGTGCCACTGCAGCAGCCGCTGCGTGTTGGTGAAGTTGCCGTCCTTCTCGGTGTGCGCGGCGCCGGCAGGAAGAACACCTCGGTCTGGATGTCCTCCGCGCGCACCTCGCCAGACTCGTGCTCGGGCGAGTCCTTCCAGAACAGAGCCGATTCGGTGGGCTGGAAGTCGCGCACCACGAGCCACTCGAGCTTCGCCAGCGCGAGGCGCATCAGCTTGCGAGTTGGCCGAGCCGACGGTCGGATTCTGCCCGAGGCAGAACATGCCCTTGCACGCCGCCGTCGAGCATCTTGAGCATCATCGCGTAGTGGGAGTGGTCGCCGTCGATGCGCGGCAGGTAGTCGAAGCAGTAGTCGTTCTCGCGCGGTCGCGGCGTCGCCCCACCAGGCCTTCAGCAGCGAGACCATGTAGTTCCTGAGGTTGCCCCAGGCGCCGGTGTCGGGGCCGTTCAGCTCGATGAACTTGTCCAGGTCGCCGCCCGGCCGTCGGGTGGGGCATCGGGATGTAGCCCGGGAGGATGTTGTAGAGCGTCGGGATGTCCGTCGAGCCCTGGATGTTGGCGTGTCCGCGGAGCGCCAGGATGCCGCCGCCGGGACGCCCCATGTTCCCGAGCAGCAGCTGGATGATCGACGCGGTGCGGATGTTCTGGACGCCGATCGTGTGCTGGGTCCAGCCGACCGAGTACACGATCGCCGAGGTCCGCTCCCGGCCGGAGTTCTCGCACAGCGCCTGGGCGACCTGGGTCGACGTGCTCGGGCGAGCAGCCGCAGATGTCTGCGACCACCTCCGGCGTGTAGCGGGCGAAGTGCCGCTTGAGGATCTGGAGCACGCAGCGGGGGTCCTGCATCGAGTTGTCGATGTTGGGCGGGTTGCCGCCCTCGAGCTTCATCCCATGCGCGCCGTGGGCCTGCTCGCCGGAGACGTCGCCCTGCTGCTCCTTCTTGCCCCCGGCCGCCTCGTGCGATGTCTCGTCGTAGCCCCAGCTCTCGATCTCATAAGCGTCGTTGTCCGAATCCCAACCGGAGAACATGCCGGCCGCGTCCTCCGCATCGACGTAGTCCTCGCGGATCAGCACCGGCCCGTTGGTGAAGTGCCGGACGTACTCCTCAAACCACGCGTCGTGCTCGAAGATGTAGTTCACGACACCGCCGAGGAACGCGATGTCGGTGCCCGCCCGGATCGAGATGTGACGGTCGGCCATCGCGCTGGTGCGCGTGAACCGCGGGTCGACGTGGATGAACCTGGCGCCGCGCTCCTTGGCCTTCATCACCCACTGGAACCCGACCGGATGCTGCTCGGCCATGTTCGAGCCCATTATCAGGATGCAGTCCGAGTTCTGCAGGTCCTGCTGGAAGGTGGTGGCGCCACCGCGCCCGAACGAGGTCCCCAGACCGGGGACCGTCGAGCTATGTCATATCCGGGCCTGGTTCTCGATCGACACCGCGCCCGCCGCCGAGAAGAACTTCTTGATCAGGTAGTTCTCCTCGGAGTCGAGCGTCGCGCCGCCGAGGGCGTGGATCCCGAGTGTGCGCTTGAGCGGCTTACCGTCCTCGTTCTGCTCCTCCCAGGTCTCGGCGCGCGCTTTGAGGAACCGCTCGGCGACCATCTCGGTCGCCTGCTCGATGCTGATCTTCTCCCACTCCGTCGCGCCGGGACGGCGATACAGGCAATCCGTCACCCGGTTGGGGTTGTTCACCAGCCCCTCGGAGGCGGCGCCCTTGGGGCACAGCCGCCCACGGGAGATAGGTGAGTCGGGATCGCCCTCGATCTGGATCACCTTGCCGTCCTTGGCGTACACCTTCTGCCCGCAGCCTACCGCGCAGTACGGGCACACGGACTGCACTACCTTGTCGGCCGTCTGCGTCCGCGGAGTCAGCGTTCTCGAGCGCCTCGACTGTGCGGCGCGTCCGAGGCCGAAGAGGTCACCGGCAAGCTGACGTGGGAACGGCATCCGCGGGCTCCGATCCTACCCCCCGGTTGAATCGGGATAAACCGGCCCCACGATCGTCTACCGTTGGCGGTTCGAGAACGAACACGGACCGAGGAGCAGAGACGGATGCCCACATACCAGGAGCTTGGAGTCGGCGGCCCGACAGCGCTCGCCGGCGATCGCGCCCGAACGGTCTTCGGCCAGGTGATGGGCCTCGTCGCCCTCACGGTCGGATGCACGGCGCTCGGCGCCTACATCACCCGCAACACGACGGGCCACGTCTGGATCGCGTTCTTCATCGGGGCGTTCGTGTGCATCTTCGGCCTCAACATGGCCTCGGCGCGTGGTCACGAGCAGCTTGCGATCGCGCTGCTGTTCGGCTTGGGGCTGCTGCTCGGGATGGCGGTGGGCCCGGTGCTGGCCCTGTACGCGAAGGCCAACCCCGATGCGCTCTACCAGGCGGCGGGCGCGACCGGCGCGTTCGTCGCCGCCCTCGGGACCTTCGGGTACGCGACCCGGCGCGACCTCTCGTCCTGGGCCCGGACCCTGTTCTGGGCGCTGCTGGCGCTGATCGCCTTCGGGATCGTCGGGCTGTTCGTCGCGATCCCGCACGGGAACGTGATCTACGCCGTGCTCGGCCTGGTCGTGTTCGGCGCGTTCACGATCTTCGACTTCAACCGCCTGCGCCGCGCGAACATGGCCAGCGCCGTCCCGATCGCGGCCGGCATCTTCCTTGACATCTTCAACATCTTCCTGTTCATGCTGAGGCTGTTCGGAGGCGGCGGGCGCAACTAGCGCACGCCGGCGTTGCTCGGGGCGCGGCGGCGCCTCGGCACCCCCGCAGCCCGGCGCCCACCGGACGCCGACGCTCCCACGGCCCGCCGCCCACCGGAAGCTCTACGGATATTGGTGGCCATATTGGCCCCAAATATCCATACTCGTCCGGGAGCCCTCGCGCCTCGCAAGCAAGTGCCCGCTACCGTTCCGCGTCCGATGAAGCTCCGCGCCTTCGCCTGCCTCGTGTTGATCGCCGGCCTGCTCGCCGGCTGCGGCAGCTCGAAGAAGGCGTCCTCCTCCACCGCCCCGGCAAGCTCCTCGACGAGCACGAACAGCACCCCTACCCCGCAGTCGCTCGCGGGCGCCCCGGCCGGCGCGACCGGTCCGGAAGGAATCCCGATCGAAGGAGGTCCGCTGCTGGCCTCGCCTGCCACCTCCACGCCGGGCCAGCCGGTCGACGGCATCCGCTGCCAGGCGGGCGAGCAGGTCGCCTACCACATCCACTCACACCTTCAGGTGTACGTGAACGGCCAGCCCAGGGCCCTGCCGCCGGCGATCGGAATGGTCAAACCCGGATACGAGCGGACCAGCCACGGATTCTTCTTCGGCGCGCTCGGCTGCTACTACTGGCTCCACGTACACGCGCAGGACGGCGTGATCCACATCGAGTCGCCGACCGTGAGGATCTACACGCTCGGCAACTTCTTCGACGAATGGCGACAGCCGCTGAGCGCCAACGAGGTCGGTCCTTCCGCGGGCAAGGTGACCGCGTTCGTAAACGGACAACGCTGGACGGCCGGCCCTCGAAGCATCCCGCTCCGCAGCCACGAGGTGATCCAGCTTGACGTCGGCAACCCGCTCGTGCCGTTCCACACGGTCTCGTTTGCGGGCAGTGGGCTGTAGGGCGCCGCTAGGTCTTCGCTCCGGCCGCCCGCCGGGTGCGACGCGAGCGGCGGCGACGAACCTCGAGCAGGACGGCTGCGACCACCAGCAGCACGAGGCCGACGATGCTGACCCACCCCAAATCGACGACCACGTCGAGGATCGGCGGTCCGGCGTAGTACGCGCCCAGTCCGATCCCCAGCGTCCAGATCAGCGCCCAGAACCCGTTCCACCACATATACACGGGCGTGGGAACCCGGTGTATCCCGCAAGCCAGCTCGGCGCGAGGAACATCGGCCACGCCACGTAGCGCTTGAAGACCTCCTCCCCTCGCTCCAGGGCACCCAGCCGGAGGCGGCGCAGTGGCCCGGGCGCGGTCAAGAGCGCGCGCCCGGCCTTCAGTCCAACCGCCCAACCAGCCACGCCGCCGGCGACCGCGGTCACGAACGCCACCGCCAGCACCGAGCCGATGTCGAGCCTGTGGTCGGCTGCCAGCACCCCGCCGGCGAACAGCACCGGCTCCCCCGGACCGGGCGCTCCGGCCCAGCTGGCGAACGACGCCACGGCGAGCGTCGCGTAGTCGACGGGGGGCCCGTGGAACTTGTGGGTGGATGTGGAGCGCGAACACCAACACCACGGCCGCCTTGCCCATTTCCCCTACTCGCTCCACCGTCCGATCGTGTCACACGGCAGGGATGGCGACCCTGACCCACTGGACACAATCCCCGCGCGATCCTTGGCCCGATGGCCAAAGCACTCCGCGCTCCATTCACGGAGGATTCCGAGTCCAATGAGCCTGGTGATCATCTCCTACGACGGGACCCCGAACGATGACGACGCGCTGGCGCTCGGCCGGCTGCTCGGACGTACCGGAGCTTCGCTGGCGCTGGCGTATGTCCGTCACTCGCGCGAGTACGACCCCCAGCGCGAGCAGCTGGCGGCGCACGATGCCGAGCAGCGGCTGGCTCGCGGGGCGACCACGCTGGGCGGCCCGCAGACCCCGCAGCATGTGGTCATCGGTGGTGCGACGGCGGAAGGCCTGGCGGAGCTTGCCGCCAGCGAGAACGCCGACGTCGTTGTGTTCGGTTCCGACTACAGGACCGCGCCGGGGCATGTCGAGCCAGGGACGACCGCCCAACGCCTCCTGGATGGCGGACGAGTGGCCGTGGCAATCGCGGCCGCGGGCCTGCGCACCCAGGCAGACGGCGGGATCAAGTCGATCGCAGTGCCGCTCGCCGGACCCACGAACGACGCCGCTCGCCAGACGGCCAGTTCGCTCGCCGACAAGCTCGGGGCGACGGTCGTCGACTCCCCCGGTGCGGGCGTCGATCTCATCGTCGTCGGCTCGCAGCCCGGCGCGCCCGCTGGTCAGGTCGTGGTGGGTGGCGATGTGCGCCACGAGCTCGACAACGCGCGCAGCTCCGTGCTCGTGCTGCCGGCCGAGACGTCGATCGTCCTCTGAGTGCCCGAGCGCAGCGCCGCCGTAGACTCGCGCTCGATGCTGATCCTGCCTCCCGGTCATGCCCACGCCGCCGCCGGGCTGCGCCGCCTGTCAAGCCGGGAGAGGTGGATGGTCCGCTCCGTCGCGGCGGCGGTCGGGGTGATCGCGATCGTCCTCGTGGTCTCGTTCGTCACCGCCGGCCCGATCGTCTTCACGCGGGTGCATCTACGCCACGATCCCGGGCCCCGTGGGCGCGGAGCAGGTCCACGAGTGCGGCCCCACCGCGCGGACCACGTGCGCCACGGTATTCAAAGCTGGAGCATTCACGTCAGGGGCCGCCAGGACCGTGGCGGCCGAGTGCCGCCGGGCGGGGCTTCCCGTCAAGCGCTGACGTAGGCGGGGACGCGCCCCCGTCCGGGCGCGTCGCGTTGGTAAACGCACCACGCGCACGGACGGGGGGCCGTTCCCGCACCATGCGGGATCCGTTTATCCGTAATGTCCAGACGATCGCAGGACTCCCTAGACGCACGGCCATGGCGGTTATGACCCCCGCCAGCGACACTCGCCCAGACCATGGCCATACCAGGCCGACCATCGCAACAGCGGTGGGTTACTTCAAATGTCCCCTAACGGACGAGGAGATCCATGCCAGTTGAAGCACCTACATGGCTGAGCTCCGGAGACACCGCCTGGCAGATAACGGCGGCGACTCTGGTCGGCCTGATGAGCGTTCCAGGCCTCGCGGTCCTGTACGGCGGCGTGATGCAGAAGCGCTGGTCGGTCAACAGCATGATGTTGACCTTCGCCACGTTCTCGATCGTGCTGATCGTGTGGGTGCTGTGGGGCTTCAAGATGGGCTTCGGGACGCCATGGCACGGGCTGTCGCACTCCGGCTTCTTCGGGAACTTCATCGGGAAACCGGGACCCGTGCTGTCGCACACCGAGCTCCAGCACCAGTCGAGCATCCCGTTGATCGGGTCGCCAGTCGTTCCCGAAATCGGCGCTCGTCTACTTCCAGTTCGTGTTCGCGGCGATCACGCCGATCCTCGCGCTGGGCTCGGTCTTAGGCCGCGTCAACTTCAAGGCGTGGATCCCGTTCTGCCTGCTGTGGATCACGTTCGTCTACTGCGTCGATGCGTTCCTGATCTGGGGCGGCGGCTTCTTCGCCCACCACGGTGCGGTCGACTTCTCCGGTGGTTACGTGATCCACCTGAGCGCGGGCGTCGCGGGCTTCGTCGCGGCGGCGGTGATCGGACCGCGACTCCAGCGAGATCGGGAGATCGACGCGCCGAATAACGTCGCGATGGTGGCCGTCGGGGCCGGGCTGCTGTGGCTCGGCTGGAACGGCTTCAACGGCGGCGACCCGTACGCATCGAACATGTCCGCCGGCGCGGCGGTTCTGAACACGAACCTCTGCACCGCGGTCGCGTTCCTGGTCTGGGTCGGGTGGGATTACCTCACCGGCCGCAAGCCGGGCCTGATCTCGGGCGTCAACGGCATGATCGTCGGCCTGGTCGCGATCACACCGGCCGCCGGGTACGTGAACGGCTGGGGCGCGATCGCGATGGGCGTGATCGCCTCGACGATCGTGTACTTCGCGCTCAACTACCTGAGCCGGCTGCGTCCGTTCCGCAACGTGGACGACACGCTCGGCGTGTTCTACACGCACGGGATCGCGGGGCTGGCGGGCGGCCTGCTGGTCGGGATCTTCGCCGATCCCCAGATGGCGCTCGGGTACAAGACCACCGGCAGCCCCAGGCACCTGCTACACCGCTACCGGCGGCGTCGCCGGTGTGATCCACGGCAACTGGACGCTGCTGAAATGGCAGTTCTTCGCGGCCCTGTTCGTGATCGTCTGGACCGCGGCGATCACGTTCGTGCTGCTGAAGCTGGTCGGCGTGTTCATCCCGCTGCGGATGTCGGAGAAGAACATGGAGGAGGGTGACATCGCGGAGCATGGCCACGAGGTCTACCCGTCCGACATCCCGTCGCTCGGATTCCCATCGGGCGTTCCGGGCCTGGCATCGGATCCGGCTCAGGCGGCGCCATCGACGGCATGAGGTCGAGGAGGGGCCGGCCTTCGGCCGGCGTCCATGGGGCCACGAGCCCCGTCCGGACGGGGTCGCACGGCCCCACGGATGCCGAGCGAAGCGAGGCCCCTCCTCCCCCTCTCTCACCCCGCTCGAGCTCGTCTCGGCCGCGGTCGCCGGCGAGGACCTCGAGGTCCTGGCGAGCACCGCGGCCGAGGCGCTGGGGCGCCCGGTCGCGATCGTCGTGCCGACGCTCGGGGATCCGATCGGCAACGGCGAGCTCGTGCGCTACGCGCAGGCGCTGATCAGCTCCGCCCACGAGGGCGGAGGAGAGGGTTCGCGGCGCGCACTGCTGCAAGCGCTGCGCGCCGGGCCACCCGCGAACGTCGATGCGTTCGTCATGCACGCCCAGAGATTGGGGTTCGACCTGAGCGCCGGCGCGGTCGCCGTCTGCGCGCGCGGGGCCGCGGTCGAGCTGCCGGGCGCGTTGGCCGCGGACCTCGGCTGCGGACGGGTTTACGGCCTGATGCCACTGGCGGCGACCGACGGCCAACCCGGCTGCGAGGGCGGCGTCGACGTCGCGGTCTCCGCGCCCCGGCATCACCCCGCCGGTCTGCACGACGCGCTGCGCGAGGCCGAGCTGCTGCTGGAGCTGGGGTCGGAGGGTCACGACCAGGAGCAGACCTACCGCCTGCTCGTCGGCGTGCTGTTCCGCGACCCGGAGGAGCTCGAGCGTCTGCGCGCGGAGACGATCGCGCCGCTCACGGCCTACGACGCCGACCACGACACGGAGCTCCTGGCGACGCTTCAGCAGTTCCTGCTCCACCACGGCTCCACGACGGAGACGGCCGAGGCAATGCGGCTTCACCGCCACACCGTGGGCTACCGCCTCGCGCGCGTGCACGAAGTCTCGGCTTTGTCGCCGTACGAATCCGAGGGGCGCGAGCGGCTCAGCCTGGGACTCAAGGCGCACCACATTCTCACCGCCCACGAACACCTTTCGAAATCAAACCTGGATAGGCTCGCGCCTGCCAGACACGCAAAGGAGGACGCACGGTGACAACCACCACAGAGAACGCCCACACCGCGGCGGCGGCCGGCGCAAATACCGCGGCCGAGGTACTCGAGTTTGCGACCGAGCGAGGCGTTCAGCTGGTCGATCTGAAGTTCGTCGACCTGCCCGGCACCTGGCAGCACATGACGCTCCCGCTCGCGGCGATCGGGGCGGACGACTTCG
Source organism: uncultured Actinomycetes bacterium (assembly GCA_963822725.1). Taxonomy (GTDB): domain Bacteria; phylum Actinomycetota; class Thermoleophilia; order Solirubrobacterales; family Solirubrobacteraceae; genus Palsa-465. The sequence continues at coordinate 1,005,680 of CAWGIR010000001.1, read as the reverse complement.
ACGCGGGGCTCGGCTTCGACGGCTCCTCGATCCGCGGCTTTCAGGAGATCCATGAGTCGGACATGCTGCTGATGCCGGATCCGAGCACCGCCTTCATCGATCCCTACTACACCGCCACCACGTTGTCGCTGATCTGCTCGATTGCCGACCCGGTCCTGGGCGAGCCGTATGCCCGCGACCCGCGGTTCGTCGCCCACAAGGCCGAGAAGCACCTGATCGAGACCGGGGTCGCGGACGTCGCGTACTTCGGTCCGGAGGCCGAGTTCTTCGTGTTCGACCACATCGCGTACGAGCAGCGCGAGCACCGGGCGTTCTATGAGGTCGACTCCGCCGAGGGGTTCTGGAACACCGGCCAGTTGCCCGGCACCACCCCCAACCTGGCCTACAAGCTCCGCCAGAAAGAGGGGTACTTCCCCGTGCCGCCGGCCGACTCGCTGGCGAACCTGCGCGGCGAGATGGTGCTGACGATGGAGTCGCTCGGGATCCGCTGCGAGTTCCACCACCACGAGGTCTCCTCCGGCGGGCAGGGCGAGATCGACATGCGCTTCCAGCCGCTGCTGCGGATGGCGGACCAGATGATGATCTACAAGTACGTGGTCAAGAACACCGCGGCCCAGGCCGGCAAGACCGCCACGTTCATGCCCAAGCCGATCTTCGAGGAGAACGGGTCCGGGATGCACGTGCACCAGTCGCTGTGGAAGGAGGAGCAGCCGCTGATGTACGGCCAGGGCGGCTACGCACACTTGTCCCCGCTGGCCCGGCACTACATCGGCGGGCTGCTGACACACGCCCCGTCGCTGCTGGCGTTCTGCGCCCCCACGACCAACTCCTACCGCCGCCTCGTGCCCGGCTACGAAGCGCCGGTCAATCTCGTCTACTCGGCGCGCAACCGCTCGGCGTGCGTGCGCGTCCCGATGTACCACGAGGCTCCCAAGACCAAGCGGGTCGAGTTCCGCTCGCCCGACCCCACCGCGAATCCGTATCTGGCGTTCAGCGCCCTGATGCTCGCCGGGCTCGACGGCATCAAGCGTCAGCTGGACCCGGGCGACCCACTCGACGCGGACATTTACGAGCTCCCGCCCGAGCGGCTCGAGCAGATCGGGACCGTTCCCTCCTCGCTCGAGGCGGCGCTCGACGCACTCGAGTCAGATCACGACTTCCTGATCGAGGGAGACGTGTTCACGAGTGGGCTGATCGACGCCTACATCCGCTACAAGCGAGAAGAGGAGGTCGACGCGATCAGGATGCGGCCGCATCCTTGGGAGTTCGCGCTGTACCACGACGCGTAAGCGGCGGATCGCTACCCGGCCAGCACCAGGTCGGCCGCGGCGCGCAGCGTCGCCGGATCGCCGCCCACGAGCAGCGTGGTGACGATCGAGTCCCGCCATGCGTCGAGGTCGTGGCGGATCTTCTCGGCGGGGCCGATGAGCGTCAGCTGCTCGAGCAGCTTGGTCGGGACCGCCGCGGCCGCCTCGTCCTTTTTCCCGGACAGGTAGAGCTCCTGGATCTTCGCCACGTCCTCCTCGTAGCCCATCCGGATCGCGACGTTGGCGTGGAAGTTGGCGCTCCGCGCCCCCATCCCGCCAAAGTAGAGCGCGTACATCGGCCGCAGTGCATCGGCGGCGGACTCGATCTCATCGGTGATGATCAACGGCACGGTCGCGGCGACCTCGAACTGATCGCTCGAGCGGCGAGCCCCCGGGCGGGCGAGTCCTTCCCCGAGCGCCTCCCGGTAGAAGTCGTCGTGGTGGGGCGAGTAGAACAGTGCCAGCCAGCCGTCGCACAGCTCGCCCGCGAGCGCGATGTTCTTCGGCCCCTCGGCGGCCAGGTACACGGGGATGTCCTCCCGGAGCGGATGGATGCTCGACTTGAGCGGCTTCCCCAATCCGGTCCCGTCGGGGAGCGGCAGCGGGTAATGGGGGCCGTCGTTGGTGACAGGCCCTTTCCGCGCCCAGATGTCGCGCAGGATCCCCAGGTACTCGCGCGTGCGCGCGAGGGGCTTGTCGAACCGCTGCCCGTACCACCCCTCCACCACCTGTGGCCCGGACACGCCCAACCCGAGGATCAGCCGTCCCCCAGACAAATAGTCGAGCGTCATCGCGGCCATCGCCGTCGCCGCGGGCGTCCGCGCGGAGATCTGGACGATCGCCGTGCCGAGCTTGATGCGCTCGGTGTGCGCGCCCCACCACGCGAGCGGCATCAACGCGTCCGAGCCGTACGCCTCCGCCGTCCAGATCGACTCGAACCCGAGCCGCTCGGCCTCCAGCACCGACTCCTGCGCCCCCGGTGGCGGGCCTCCGGCCCAGTAGCCGACGTTGAGGCCGAGCTTCAGGTCTTTCGCCATCGCCCGAGAACCCTACTGGTGGCGCGGGCCCAGGCACCGGGTTCTCTGGGCTGGGTGCGCAGCCACTCTTCGCGCGTCGGGAGCCTGCCGCGCGGCGGGCATCGAGCACGCACCGGGTGTGCGCGTGGCGGCGCCGCGAGGAGTCTCCCTCGGGCGCGATCAGCATGTGCTCGCTGAGCGAGGGGAGCAGCTTGCCGCACAGCGGGCAGGTGTAGGTCGCCGGCTTGCGGTTCTGCGCACGGCGGGCGGTCCACCATCGCGGCTGGGTCATTCGTCCAAGGATGTCAGCGAAGGGCGGCTCGGGCGGCTATGGTCGGGGAGATGGAACAGCGTGAGGAACGCGTCGTGATCGAGACCGACCGCTACCGGATCACCGGACTTTTGAGCATGCCGCGCGACGGTTATCGCAGCCGGCTGACGGACTACCTGAACGCATCCGAGCGCGCCTTCATCGCGCTGACCAACGTCGAGCTCAAGCCGCTGGGCGGCTCGGGCGAGGCGGAGCGTCGGGCATTTCTCGCGCTCTCGCTGAGCCACGTGGTGCTGGCGATGCCGGCAGACGCGGCCAAAGCCGACGAGTGACGCCGCGCACGTTTCTCCTCCGAGCGCTCTAGCTATCCTTCCGGGCGATGGCAGTCCGGCCTGCAGAACTGGAGGGACTCAGCCGCAGCGAGGTGCTGCGCGCCTCGCCGCGCATGTTCGAATCGCAGCTGCTGGACAAGCTCTCGCGGGTCCACCCGGCGGTCCCGCCGATCCTGTTCGGCCCCGCGATCGTGTTCATGCTCGTCGAGGGCCTGGTTCGCGGAAGCGGCTGGGCGACGCTGTATCTGATCCTCGGCGGCTATGCGTTCTGGACGCTCGCCGAGTACTGGATCCACCGCGGCGTCTTCCACCTCGAGCCCGAGAAGGGCATCGGAGCCCGGCTTCACTGGATCATCCACGGAGTCCACCACGATCACCCCAACGACCCGATGCGGCTCGTGATGCCCCCCTCTGTCAGCGTCCCGCTGGCGACGCTGTTCGGCCTGGGGTTCTATGCCGTGCTGGGCGTTCCCGACTTCCTGCCGTTCACCGCCGGCTTCCTCGGCGGCTATCTGTTCTACGACATGCTGCACTACCACGTGCACCATCACAGGCCCACGACGGAGGTCGGGCGCTGGATGCGGGAGCTGCACATGCGCCACCACTTCCAGGACCACGAGCGCGGCTACGGAATCAGCGCGCCGTGGTGGGACTGGGTCTTCCGCACCACCACGACGAAGCGCTAGCCGCCTCGCCGCTCAGCCGACGCTGAACGCGCACGCGCGCGTCTCGAGCTCGGCGAACATCAGCTCTGGATCGAGGCATCGCTCCGGTGGGAACACGCCCTTCGCGGTGACCTCGCCGCGCGCAAGCAGACGAACCGCGGCCGCGATCGGCGCGGCGGTGGAGACGATCGAGCCGCCCAGGCCGAAGTGCGGCGCCGTCACAGCGCGCGCCTGGATCGTGGAGCCGTTCGCGTCCCTGACGGTGACGATGTGCACCGAGACCGTGTGGGATGACGGCGGCGCCGCGTCCCGAGCGGCCTGGCCCACTGCTTCCGGAGAGGCTCCCACCAGCTCGCGAAGGCCTGCCAGCAGGCGGGGCGCCAGCGACAGCCTGAAGCTCGCCTCCCGGCAGCCGAAGCTCTCGCCGAACGTCGCCAGCTCAGAGTGCAGCGTGTAGATCGTCTCGGCGGTGCCGATCGGCTCGCCGAAGTCAAGCGAGCCGCCGTCGCTCAGCGGCTCGATCTCGACCGGGTCACCGTTCCGCAGCACGACCGGCGCGAGCGTCAGCTCGTCGAGCAGCGTCTGAATCGCGTAGGGCGGACGGAGCCGGCCGTCATCGGCCGCCTGGGGGTCGCGGCCCGCCGCGGCGACCTCGATCTGCTCGGGCCGCCCGGACAGCTCGCCCACGGCGCGGAGCGCCATCAAATTCGTCTTGCCGGGGCTCGACCCGATCCCGAGGATTGCGATCAGCCCCGCCCGTTCGAACTTCGGGTGCAGCTCGAGCTGCCGCGTGGTCATCCAGTACAGCCCGCCGAGGTCCAGGTAGTGACAGCCGGCCTGCAGGCACGCTCCCATGGCGTCGAGGTTGACCCGGTAGGAGGCGGTGTTGACGAGCACGTCGAGGCCGTCGAGTGCACTGGCCAGCTGCTCGAGATCCCGCGCGTCGACGCCCTCCCCAGTCGCCTTGCCGCCCCCGTGCGCCTCGGCCGCGGCACGCGCCCGCTCGCCGTCGAGGTCGAGCAGCAGCATGCGATCGACCTCTTGTGATTCGGCCAGGTCGCGCACGATCGCCGGGGCAATCGTTCCCGCAGCCCCGAGCACCGCCACCGCAAGCGGACGGCTGCCATCGCTGACCATGCAAGGCACGCTACCTGCAGCCGGTTGTACCTGCTGTACAAGATTTGGCGCAGTCGTGTGCCGCCTCACTCTTGCAGTCAGGCGAAGGTCTGCATAACGTTCCTTTCAACTTGGAGAGCACGACGCTCGCAGGAGCTGCAACTGAAGTCCCGCTTGAGGGGGCCCCGGGCCACAAGGGGCTCAAGGCCGACGCCCTCGGCTACGCCTCGAACCTGGTCATCGCCGTAGCGTCCACCGCACCGGCGTACAGCTTGGCGGCGACGCTCGGCTTCATCGTGGCGGTCGGCGGCGTCGGCGTGCACGCGCCGGCGGTGCTGATCGTTTCGTTCATCCCGATCCTGTTCGTGTCGGTCGGCTATCGCTTCTTCAATCTCGCCGACCCGGACGCCGGCACCACCTTCGCCTGGGTCACGCGGACGTATGGCCCGCAGATCGGCTGGATCAACGGCTGGGCGATCTTCCTCGCGGACATCATCGTGATGGCCTCGCTGGCGGCGATCGCCAGCAACTACACGTTCCTGCTGTTCCGCTCTGGCGGTGCGCCGGGGAACTTCTGGCTGATCGTCGGGGCCGTGATCTGGATCGTCGTAATGACGTGGATCTGTTATCGCGGGATCGAGCTTTCGGCGCGGATCCAGCAGTTTCTGCTGAGCCTCGAGCTGTTCACGCTCGCGCTATTCGTCGTCGTCGCCCTGGTCAAGGTGTATGCGAACAGCCCGGCGCACTCGCTCCACGTATCCGGTTCGTGGTTCAACCCCTTCGACCTCGGCTGGAGCTCGCTGGTCGACGCAGTCCTGCTCGGCATCTTCATCTACTGGGGGTGGGACTCGGGCGTGGCCGTCAACGAGGAGTCCCGCGACCGTCATCACGGGCCGGGCAAGGCCGCCGTCGTATCCACCCTGATCCTGCTGCTGACATACGTGCTCGTGGCCGTCGCCGCACAGGCCTATCACGGCCCGGGATTTCTCGCCAACCACTCGAGCGACGTCCTCAATGCCCTGGGTAAGGGGGTGTTCGGCTCGGGCCTCGACAAGCTGCTGATCATCTGCGTGCTCACCTCGGCGTCGGCCTCCACACAGACCACGATCCTGCCGACCGCCCGCACGACACTGTCGATGGCTCACTGGAAGGCGATCCCGCAGGCGTTCGCACGGATCCATCCGCGCTTCTTGACACCCAGCTTCTCAACGGTCTTGATGGGCGCCCTGTCGATCGTGTGGACCGTGGCGCTGCTGGCGCTCAACCCCAACCAGGACGTGCTCGGCGACACGATCTCGGCGCTCGGGTTCGCGGTCTGCTTCTACTACGGCTTCACCGGGCTGGCGTGCCCCGTCTACTTCCGGCGCGACCTGTTTCGCAGCGCTCGCAACTTCCTGTTCGCGGGCCTCATCCCGTTCGTGGGCGGCGGGATGATGGCCTACATCGCGGTCAAGGCCTACAGCTACTACAACACCGGCGGGAACAACTACTCAAAGGCCTTGCTGGGGATCCAGACGCCGATCCTCGTTGGCATCGGCGGGATGATCCTCGGGATCATTCTGATGTTCGCCTCTTGGCCGTTCTTCACCGAGTACTTCCACCGGCGCGCGTTCGAGGCCGCCGACCCCGGGGTCCTGGCGCAGGACACCCGGGCGGCGAGGGCTGCGGCGGACGCGAACCCCTGATTCAGCTGACGAGCCTCGCACGGGCGGGAGCGGAGAGGGCGGGATTCGAACCCGCGATGGAGCGTCATCGGCTAGCGGCGCCCATTGACAACGGCGCCGCAGCACGCAAGGATTATTCCGGGATCGTTCTGTGATTGGGGGATGAGATGCGTCGGATGGGGTTGACCGGGTTCGTACTTGCCGCGGCATTCGCCACGTGTCTGGTGGGCGCCGCCGCGGCGAGCGCCGCTGATCAGATCTACTGGGGCACGGGGGGTGCCGTTCGGTTCGGCCCGTTGAGCGGGGGGACTGGGATGGACCTCTTCTCTGACTCGAACTTCCCGACCGGCGAGGCCATCGATGCCGCGGCCGGCAAGATCTACTACGACCACAACGACGCGAACACGATCACCGTCGGGAACCTGGACGGCAGCGGCACACCCACTGACCTGTTCACCGCTGAAAACCAGCCGCTCGGAAACATGGGGATCGACGTCGCGGCGGGCAAGCTTTACTGGACGGACTACGGGTCAGGCTTGGTGCGGGTCGGCAACCTCGACGGTACGGGAACCCCCCAGACCCTGTTCAGCAGCGAGGACGGGGCGATCGGCGTGGCAATCGATCCTGCCTCGGGCAAGATGTACTGGGCTGACTACAGCTCGGGATTGATTCGCGAGGGCAACCTCAACGGGACGGGAACGCCACAGACACTCTTCTCCGGCGAGTCTGAGGCGTACGGGGTCGCAATCGACATCGCCGCCGGCAAGATCTACTGGGCCGTGCAAACGGGCCAAGTGAGGGTCGGTAACCTCGACGGCAGCGGCACAGCGCAGACGCTGTTCGACAGCGAGGGCGACCCCACTGGCCTGGCGCTCGATCCGTCCGCGGGCAAGGTTTACTGGGCCGACCAGTTGGCGGCTGGCACCGTTCGCGTCGGCAGCCTCGGTGGCACCGGAGCGCAGACACTGTTCAGCGGCGAGTCCGACCCGGTCTCGCCGGTCGTGCTGCGCGCGCCTGTCGGCGGCGGCGCGCCGACGATCTCCGGAGCGTCTGCTCCCGGCAGCACCGTGACCTGCTCGCAGGGATCCTGGGCCCCGGACCTAGTGGGGGCCTACCTCTACCGCGCACCGCGGAGCTTCTCCTACAGCTGGCAGCTCAACGGCAACCCGGTCTCGGGGACGACGAACACGATCACGGCGAGCTCGCCAGGCAGCTACGCCTGCATCGTGACGGCCACCAATCAGGCCGGTTCGGCGAACCAGACGAGTGCCCCGTTCACCGTGGGCACCGGCTGCCAGGACCAGGCCGGCGCATACAACCAGGGGTTCAAGGCCGGCTTCAACGCAGGGTTCCGCAAAGGCTTCAACGCCGGGTACCGCGTCGGCTTCCAGCGGGGCTTCGGTTCGCACGCGATCGCGGCGACGCCGACCTACCCCGCATGCAACGCACAGTTCAACCAAGGCTTCGACACAGCCTTTGACAAAGGTTTCAAGCGCGGCTTCAAGTCGGGATTCAAGCCGGGCTTCAACCGCGGCTTCAAGGCCAAACACCGCAGACACGGTTAGGCCGGCGCGCGCCCGCCGCCAGCGGCCCGTGCGTCAGCGGCTCTCGAGCGGAGAGGGCGGGATTCGAACCCGCGATGGAGCGTGAACCCCATACTCGCTTAGCAGGCGAGTGCCTTCAGCCACTCGGCCACCTCTCCCTGGGGTCTGGGGCAGTGTAGAGGCTGGGTCCTCCCGTGTCGGGCGGCCGCGGCACGGCTACGATCGGGATTCCTGCACCTGGAGGGGTGGCAGAGTGGTCGAATGCACCGGTCTTGAAAACCGGAGTCCGGTGACCCCGGACCGCGGGTTCGAATCCCGCCCCCTCCGCTGCAAACCCGCCGGCTTGACGGATTTCTGAGGGACCCCCTCTTGCCAGGTGTCCTCCCTAGCGGCTAAGCTTGCGTGCGATGGTCGAAGGGGCGCTCTCGATTGAAGATGCACGCGGGGTGGCTGAACCGGCGGCACCGCCGTTCGAGATCCCTGACTTCGAAATCGTTCCGCGCGCGGGGCTGATCTTCGCCGCGCTCGCGGTTGCCGCGGTCGTAGTCGCGATCGCGGTCGACAAGCTGTGGCCGCTGATGTTCCTGCACGTCGCCGGTGGGGCAGCCTGGACGATCATCGACCTGTTCCTGGGACTGGTCCTGGGGCCGATCATGGGTCAGATGCCGCCTCCTGCCCGGGTCCAGTTCACGACCCGGCTGATGCCGAAGATGGTCGTGATCATGCCGATCGTCGTGACGATCACGCTGGCGGCCGGATGGCAGCTCGGCATCCACACGGGCAACGTGTTCTCGAACAGCCCCAATCACGGCTGGGTGCTCGCAAGCTTCATCGTCGTCGGAGTGATGTCGGTGCTGGCCCTCGGGCTGCTCGAGCCGGCCAACATCGCGGTGCTGATCGAGCTGAAGAAGCCCCGTCCCCGACCCGAGGTGATCGAGCAGCTGATGAAGCGCTTCATCTACTGCGCCGGGGCCCTCGGCATCATGCAGGTGGCGACACTGGTGATCATGACCAAGCTCGGCTCGTCGTGACCGAGCGCCGTTTCCCGCCCGTGACGGAGGTGGCGATGCTGTCGCTGGCCCTGATCGTGGCCGGTGGCATCTATCTCTCCGCTCACCTCCCGCGTCACGTGCCACTGGCACCTGCCGTGGTTCTCCTTGCTGCTTCGACGGTGTTGATGGTTGGGAACGTCGCCTCGCTGGCGCGGGTCAAGCAGTTCAACTGGGATCGGTTCTTCCAGGTCGCGAAATGGTCACTGCTCGCGTACCTGGTGATCAGCGGGATGATCGAGTATGCGTTCGTACAGAACCACCTCACGGGCGCCACGTTGGTCGTGCTGACGCTTTCCCTTGCTGTGTTCACGATCCACATCCCGACCCTCGTCGGGTTCACCGTCGCACGCTACTTCGAGCCGGGCGAGCGGTAGCCGTAGCATCGGGCCGTGTGGCCGCCGGCAGCACTCGAGTTTCTCCGCGAGCTGGAGGAGAACAACGACGCCGGCTGGTTCAGGGCGAACCGCGATCGGTATGACCGGGACCTGCTCGAGCCCGCTCGCCGGCTTGCCGGCGAGCTCTCGCATCTCGGCCAGCCGCATTACTTCCGGCCGTACAACAACCTTCGCTTCCGCCCGGGTCCGCCGCTGAAAGAGAACGTCGGAGTCGCGATCGGCTACGGGGCCGCTGGCGGCTTCCACTTCGACATCTCCCTCGACGGCTTCCTGGTCGCCGCCGGGCTACACCGTCCCGCCACCGACCAGCTCGAGCGCTTTCGGGCCGCGATCGACGACGAACGCTTGGCAAGGGGATTCGAGCGAGCTCTGTCAAAAGCCGAGGCAGGTGGGCTGATGCCACCGCCGCCGGCCCTCAAGCGAGCGCCGAAGGGATTCCCGGTCGATCACCCGCGAATCGAGCGGCTCCGGATGAAGGAGCTCACAGTGTCCCGGCGGCACGAGCTGGAGCCGTGGCTGCACGATCGCCGCTGTGTCGAGCGGGTGCGCTCCGAGCTCGAGGCGGCGCGCCCGTTGGTCAAATGGCTGGCCGAGACCGTAGGCCCCTCCACCCGACCGCAGCGCCGCTGAGCCGAGGCTAGAATCGATCGGCCAGGCGCCCGTAGCTCAGCTGGATAGAGCGTCGGTCTACGGAACCGAAGGTCGGGAGTTCGAATCTCTCCGGGCGCGTCAGGAAAGCCCCGCTTGGCGAGAGTGGCGAAGGAGGAAGTCGGTCTCGATGTGCAGGACTGTCTCGTGGTCCAGGCCGCCGGCGTAGACGTCGTAGTGGCCACCGCGGCTTCGGTATAGCTCGCCTCGGGGTGATCGGGCGGCGGCGCGTGTCGCGGGGGCGGTGGGCGCCATGGTGTCGTGCTCGGCGACGACCATGAGCAGCGGGCACCGCGTTCGGTGTGCATGGCCAGCGAGCCCGCGCGGCTTCGGCCCTGCCACTGCACTCATTCCTCGGCTGGGGGACGCCGCGCCTGCTTGCGCTGGCTCTGTCGGCGCTTTGAGTCGAGCCGACGCTCGCGCGCGGCTGGCCCCGGACGCGTAGGACGGCGCGCACGGGGGCGTTCGAGCGCTGAGCGCAGCCGTTCGGCCAAACGAGATCTCGCGATCTCGCGATTGCGTAGCTGACTGCGCTCGTCCTGGGCGACGGCACTGACGCGCGGTCCGAGCCGTTCCATCAGTCGCGACCGCGCCCACTCAGGCAGGCTCGACGAGCTTGCAATGTCAAAGCTCACCTCCACTCGAGAGTCCGTGACGTTCGCATGCTGGCCGCCGGCGCCCGTGGAGCGGCTTGTTCGCACGATCAGCTCCGCTCCGGGAATCTGCACCTGCTCGTTGACATACAACGGATCACTCATCGCGTGCTGAGCCGCAGTGTGACTGGTCCCCCGGCAGGCATTGCGCGTGGGTAGTTGTCGTCTCGTCAGCTGGCCGTACAGGCTTCGACGTGCCGCCGCTCGCTGGCAGATGGGCGGCGCCAGAGAATCGTGATCCCGGCTCGCCGCTCGACCTGGGCGCCGAGGTGCTTGGCGTTCCGCTCAACGGCCGGCTCCTGTCGCGTCGCTTTTGCCGGATCTGTGTAAAACGCGATAAACGTCGGGGCGCCAGCGCGGCCGATGATCAGCTCCCCATCGGGACCGCTCGAGCCAGAGGCGTTCCGCGGTAGCACCGGGCCGCCGAGCCCATGTACGCCGTGCTGGGCCAAGCACGTCCGCACCCGACGGATCGCACCTATCACGGACCGCATACCGGGCGATGGCACCAGCGACGAAAGCCGCCTGCATCCCTTCATGTGCTCCAGCGCGGCAGCGCTCGGCTTGGACTCCGCAACGGCGAGACTGCAGCTGAACCGCTGCCCATCACTCAGGACCATCACGCAGGATTGCTTGACCGGCGAACCCGCGCCAGCGACGGCTGAGCAGGAACCGCTCACCACCTCGGCCGGCCCGAGAACGAGCGCAGTCCGGTGGTTGCTCGAACCGCACCCCACAACGAGCGCAGCGAACACTCCAATGGCCGCAACCTTCCCGCGCACCTGACCATCATCCCAGGCCCCGACCAACGCCCCGTCATTACGCCTGGGCGGGTCGATCGCTCGGCAGAGCTCCGAGGATCCGCTAGCTTGCCTCGCCGTGCCAGAAGTAAGGCTTCGGCGCTGGCGGCTCGCGGATGTAGACCGGGTCGCCCTGATGACTAACGACGAATATCTCCGTCCTTGGTGGTGGCTGGCAGATGATCTCCGAGCGTGGCTCCGCAGGGAGATCTCCGAGGAGCGTGGCCCCACGCGGGCAATCTGTCTCCCTGACGACGATCGCGCGATCGGAAGGGTCGCGGTGCGTTTGCCCCAGTTCGCCTCAGACGCGGTCCGCTGCGCTGCGGTGCGAACAAGCGATCAGCCAGCTGGGGAACTGAGCTACTGGCTCCTTCCGGGCGCGCGTGGGAGGGGACTGGCGTTCGCCGCCGTTACCGAGATGATGAAGGTCGCCGCCGACGCAGGGCTGCAGTCCGTGGTCCTTGACATCGAGGAGGAAAACGCTGCCTCGATCCGCGTGGCGGAGCGCCTCGGGGCGGAACGGCGGAGCCCGACCCGACTACAGACGGACCGCTTCGGTCACGACTGGACGATGGTGGTCTACGTTCTCCCAGTCGGCTGAGGTAGACCGGGTCTTGCTGCCGCTGGTCGATCGTCGCGGAAGCGCCGCCGGGACGTTTCCGCGGAAACTTTGTTACGACTTTCGCACGTCGATCAAACCGACCTTGTACGCATGGGCCGGACCTCGCGGGCGCTCCGCGACCACGTCTACGGTGCAAGCCTGAAGGGTGGATACTCGTCGGTGATCAGGAGGAGTGCGTATCCCACGACGCGGTTGTGCCAGCGGCCAACCCCTACGAGGTAATCGAAGAGCCCGCGTGGAAAGTGTCCCGTGAACAGGATCGCGAACCACGCGATCACAACGGCGATGATCGCCCCGAGGTACAGGAACAGGAGAACGATGTAATGGGGAATCGCGAGCAGCCACTTGATCAGCGGCAGCCAGCGGTTAAGCGCATCAGCCGCATCGGGATATTCGAAGTCAAGATGAACTGACTGCTGCTCCTCGGTAGACGGATAGCGGTCATCCATCAACGCCACGTAGACGCCGCAGCGGTTCTGGAAGCGCAGAAGTTCGCGGTTCCAGTCAAACCACCAACGTGGGTACTTCTGCCGAAAGAGGATCATCAGCAACGGGCCAAGGAAGAGCGGCCCTCCGCCCGCATAGCTCCCACCGCTAACCGTCCCCACCACGATCAGAATCGGAATAGCGGTGAAGACACGCAGACCGGTCGTCAGCCGATTCAGCGGACGGTCCGGATAGTCGACCGAGTACTGGATCGGGTATGCCGTCTCAGTCCCGGGTGCACCGGGCGGAGGAGGTGGAGCGTTGTCGGGAGTGTTGCCGCTGGCGGGACCGTCGGGACCTAGCATGGTCACCCTTTCTCGATGTGCTGGTTTGGAGGGCGATGAGATAGATGCCAAGCGACAGCTCCGAGGCGGCCTCCTGGAAAGTCAGGATCGCCGAGGGCCCGGACTGCCATCGGGTCAAGATACGCCATAGCGGCGGAACCGAGGGTCGGGAGTTCGAATCTCTCTGGGCGCGTCAGGAAGCCCCGGGTGGCGGGACACCGCAGTCCAATGGTAGGTGCCCCACCTAACGAGGCTGGTAGGGTGACGGACGATGGCTTTCACCGTCGCGGAGAAGGTGCTGATCGTCGGCGGGGTGGTGAATCTGGCCTATGGGGTGCTGCTGGGGTATGCCGTCGTGGCGGTTCGCGTGAAAGGCGCGCCCGCCACCCCGAAGTACCTGATGGCGGCGCACCTCGGCGCGTTGCTGCATGCGGCGGTTCTGCTCGGCTTGGTGTGGGCGGCTCGGCTGTCCACGCTGGGCTCGGGCTGGCTTGATGTGGCCGCCGGTCTGGTCGTTGCCGAATCCGCGGTGATCGACGCTAAGGACACCATCAATTGGCTCACCGGCGTGAAGGACGAGTTCACCGAAAAGACCAAGACCACCCCGTTGGCGGCGCTCGGCGCAGTCGCGGTGACAACTGGTCTCGGCATCTTCCTCGTCGGCGTCCTCACAGCGCTGTGACGCGCGACGCTCGGCCGGGTCCTACTCCGGTCGAGCGTTCGCAAAATCTCGTCGGACGCGCCGCGGAAATTGCTCCTCGCGGGAGGGCTCGCAAACAAGGCGGGCGCGCCGGAAGCTGGGTCGGAACCGGGCGAACCGCACCGGCCCGCTAGCCGCCGAGATAGAGCGCACGCTCCTCGGGGGTGAAGCCGCGCGCCTCGAGCTTCTTGGCCTCGGAGAGAAGCCGGGGAAAGCCGCCGCAGATTGCGCACGGGAGCGTGGACGTGCCGGTGTCGAAGTCGTTGATCTCGAGCGTCAGCCCGTCCGGCGAGAATGCGATGCCGGTCCCGAAGTTCCCGGGGATCGACTCGATGGCGCTCGGCTCGCGGATGTCCCACAGCTGCACGCCGCCGGTGGAGATCGTCGCGATCAGGGAGCCGTCCTGATTGAACGCGAGGCCGTTGATGCCGCTGGCCCCTGCGGGCAGCGAGAGGACTTCGCGGGCGCGACCGACGGGATAGACGTGGCCGTTCGTGTCCCACCCGGCGAAGGTCGCGACGTATCGCCCGTCCGGGCTGACCGTGGCCCCCCAGTCACCATGCATCCCGGCGGGGGCGGCGGGTCCCTGGATGGCGTTCACGACCTGCCCGGTGCGGGCGCGCCACACCTCGGTGAGGCCACCGTCGTCGCTGCTTGCGACGAACCGGCCGTCTGGACTGAACGTGAGAACCACGTCGACGTTCCCGAACTGCGTGCGACGGCCGGCATGGCCGCGGAACAGCACGAGCCGGCGTCCGCTGCGCACGTCCCAGACGGCGATCTCGTCCCGCACGTCAACCGTCGCGGCCAGCGTGCCGTCAGGGCTGACGGCGCCCGCGGTGGCTCGCCCGGCCGGCCCCGACAGGGTGTGCATGAGGCCGCCCCCAGCGGTCCGCCGGATCTGCGCCGGGAGATTGGTCCCTTGCCCGGACGAGTAGACGGTGCGCATCTGCAGCATCACCCGTCCTCGCGTATCGAACGCCACGTGGTCGGTGGGGTCCGCAGGCATCCGGGCCAGCCTTCGGCCGGATCGTGCATTGAGGACCACCAGTGACCCGGGCGGACCGACACTGGGCACGCCCTTGTCCGTGAGCCCGATCGCGACGACGGGCAACAGGGGATCGAGCGGCCGGTCGAATCCCGTGTCGACGACAGAGCCGTCTGCCGCCTCGGCGGCCTTGATCGGGGCGGGAACCGGCGCCGGGGCCGGCGCGATGACGCCGTCTCCCCAGATCCGAGCCTCGCCGTCACTGGAGTAGGTGAGCACGCGCGATCCGTCGGGCGAGAACCCAGCGGGTGTCACCGTCCCGGAATCCCCGGCAAGCTGCGAGATCTCGGTTCCGTTGAGCGCGTCCCAGACGGTCGCCTTCCCCGTCGCGCTACCAGTGACGACGTGGGCGATGTCCCTCACCTTCGTTTGTGGGTTGTAGACGTCTGGCCCGAACAGCGCTTGCTCGGTGATCCCGTACGAAGTCTTCATCTGAGCGACATCGCTTCCGCGGTTGACCTGCCACACATTGGCCGTGCCGTCGGGGCTGGTCGTGACCACGTAGCGCCCGCCCGGGCTCCAGCTCGGCTCGTTGCCGGCCAGCGACGCCCCGACCCGGCCGCCGCTGGCGATGTCAAAGATCGCGCTCTCGCTCTGCTCACCTTCGGTGACGAACGTCGGAGGCAGTCCCGCGCCCGTAGCCAGGAGGGCGCTGTCAGGGCTGAACGCGACCGAGCTGATCCCGAGCAGCGGGCTCGACGCCGCGACGCTGCCGCGCGTCACGTCGAGCCGTCGCACAAAACGCCCGGTGCTCACCTGCCACACCGCGGCCGTGCCGCCGTTGCCGCCGACCGCGACAAGCTGACTGTTCGGGCTGAAGGCGATGTCCTCGCCCGCGTCGGGCTGAGTGGACTGAGCGAGCGTGTGCAGACGCGCACCCGTGACCGCGCTCCACAGGACATCCGAGCCGCTCGCGCCGGGCCCGCTCGCGGTGGCCACCGTGCTGCCGTCTGGGCTGAGCACCGCCATCGCGAACTGGAACGACAGCGTGGGTGCGGCGATCGTGGTGATCAGCGTCCCGGTGGCGGCGTTCCACACCCGGGCGGCGCCGTACCCCCACGTCAAGATCTCGTGCCCGCTGGCGCCGAACGTCGCGCCTTCGCCGCTCTCGGCCTCGCCGCGCCCCGGTGCTGTGAAGGTGTGGAGTACCGTGCCCGTCGCGGCGTCGAACAGGCGCGCGCTCCCGTCCTGGCTCATGGTCAAGACGCGCTTCCCGTCCGGGGACCAGACCGCCGATGACAGTGGCCGGACGTCTGAGGACGCGAGGGTCCGGATCAGGTGGTTGGCCGGCAGCGCCCGCCGAAGCGCGTCAAGCGCCGCCGCCGTCTCGTTGGTGCGGGCGGCACGGTCGGCGAGCAGCAAGCTGAGCTGCGGATCGTTGCCGAGCTGCAGCACCGACTGGGCCGCCAGCGCCCCGGCGCTCGCCTGATGCTGAGAGTTCACCGCCGCCTGGCGCGAGATGAGCGCGATCACCGACAAGGCGATCGCCACGACGAGCGCGCCGCCGGTCGCGGCGCGCGTGCGCCGCAGCCGCTTCGTCGCCCCGGCCCGGCTGGCGTCGATGTACTCGTTGTGGAGCGCGCTCAGACCAGGCTGCTTGCCGGCGGAGTCCGAGCGCCAGCGCTCTGCCGTCTCGAGCTCGGCACCCGAAAGCAGGTAGCTCGCATCGCGGTCGTGTTGCTCCCACTCGCGGGCCTTCTCGCTCCATTCGGTGTGCTCGCGGACCCACTCGCGGTCGGTCGTGATCTCGGTGACGAGCTGGCTCAGCGCCGCGTCGGCGTCCTCGCCGAACAGCCCGCGCGAGGGGATGAACTGGTATGACGACAGCCGGTCTGGCAGCGATGCGATCGGCGTGTCGCGGATGGGCACGGGCAGGATGCGCTTGCCGAGGTGCATCGCGTGCGAGAGCTCACGGCCGCACTCCGGTGAGGCGGCAGAAGCTGGACTTAGCACGAAGACGAACGTGTCCGACGTCGCGATCGCCTGCTCGAGCTGCTCGTCCCACCGTCCGCTGTGCAGCTCCGACTCGTCCATCCACAAATCCACGCCGCGCCGGCGCAATCCGTCCTTGAGCGCCAGCGCCTCGTCCCGATCGAGGTGGGAGTAGGAGATGAAGGCCTCGCAGCGCTCGTCCGATGCCGCGTCAGGCGTCGGTGGCTGTGGCGTCATGCGCCGCGCGGGACCACGCCGCGTCACCTCGATGCCCCGTCTTCTGGATGCCGCAACGAGCGGGCACTGTACAACGGACTCCGTGATATGTGCGCTTTTCTCCGCCTGGCCGTTACTCTTCGCCGCGCCGCGAAGTGCGGCGACGAAAGTGAGACAAATGGCGAAAGTGAACGTGATGCGCGTATTGGCGACGGCCGCCGGAGCGGGCGCGGCGCTCGCAGCCGGTCCGGCCGGCGCTGGCGCCGCGACGCCGCCGGTCGGGACCGCGGCCGTTCCGACGATCACGATCAGATCGCCCTTCCATGGCCGCTCCTACGAGCGCCATTCGCGGGTTATCGCACGGTTTCGCTGTACCGAGGCCGGCAGCACGAGGCTGATCACCCGCTGTCACGGAACTGTCCGGAGCGGTGACAGAATCAACACGCGCTCGAATGGCACCAAGGGCTTCACCGTCTACGCGACCGACGCGAGCGGCCACACGGTCACGAAGACCGTCCACTACAAGGTCTGGCAATACGTAAATCCGCTTCGAGCGGTGCCAGGCCTGCAGGTAGGGCGCGTCGACATGGGCGTCGACTACGCGGGATCAGGCGCGATCCAAGCGCTCGGCAAAGCCAGGATCTCAATGGCCAGCGACCACGACGCCGGCCCGTTGAGCTGCTGGGGCATCAGCTGCTGGCCAGGGGGCGGGATCGTCGTCTACAAGCTCTTGGAAGGCCCGTTCGCCGGCAAGTACGTGTACGTGGCGGAGAACATCACGCCCACCGTCCACGCCGGCCAGACGGTCAAGCCTGGACAGACGATCGCGATCGAGCACTTGGGATCGCCGAACATGGAGACGGGCTGGGCTGCCGGCCATGGGGCCGAGACGCTGGCGATCAAGCGGGGGCACCAGTGCACCTGCGGTGATCCGGGCGGCTGGTCGGCGATCGAGGGGCAGAACTTCGACCGCTTGCTGGTCTGGCTCGGCGCGCCGTCGGGGTTCCTGCAACCGACGGTGCCCAATCAGAGCATGCCGCGTCACTGGCCGGGCCTGCCCCGCCGGGCCGTGATCGCATCTGTGCCGAGGTCGATGAGGCCGCTGTCGGACGGCTCGACAGCGCGCTGACGAATAGACAATCGGTGTCGAGGATCCGGAAGTCCGCGCCCTGCCCGTGAGCAATGCTGTGCGTCGAGGATGTCTGATCGTCGCCGCTTCAGCGCTCGTTTTTGTTGCCGGTTGCGGGGGTGGCGGCCATGTGCCCGGCAGGGCTGGTTGCGCTTGGCATCTTCAGCGGCCGGGGCCGCGGGTCGACGAGGACCTATTCGGGGTGACGTTTGCGGACACCAGCCACGGCTGGGTGGTGGGAGGCATCGGTGGACCCGTGATCCGCGTCACCTCCAACGGAGGCCGGACGTGGCAGGCGCAGCGCTCCCCGGGGAACGACGGCCTCGCGGCCGTGTCATTCGTCGACGACACTCATGGCTGGGCGGTCGGGATCCACAACACGCTCATCACCACCACCGACGGCGGAGTTACGTGGCGATCTGAGGATCCCCGCATCGCCCGCGACGGCAACCTCAACGGCGTCTCGTTCGTCGACCAAAGCCATGGGTGGATCGTGGGGGAGAAGGGGTTGGTCAAGGTCACCTCCGACGGGGGCAGGAGTTGGACGACACAGACAGTCGGAACGAGCGCGGATCTCGACGCGGTTACGCTCGCGGACCGTCTCCACGGCTGGATCCTGACCGGCGACAGTCAGGTGCTGCGAACCACTGACGGCGGTGCGAGCTGGGCACCGGCGTATGCGGGCTCGTCCAAGGACAACGAGGAGGTCGCCGGTCTCTCGGTGCTCGACCCCATGCACGTCTGGGCAAGTGGCTCACAGGATCAGGGCGAGAGCAATTACGGCACCGTCTCGCGGACCCTCGACGGGGGTAAGAGCTGGAGGCACTACGTGGCCACCGGCTTCGACGACGAACGTTTCGGACCGGTCTCTTACACCGATCCGGACCATGGTTGGGTGGCCAGTCCGCTGAACGGCGACCTCTGGTACACCGACGATGGCGGCAAGAGCTGGGGCAGCCGATCCAGCCCCACCTCCGAGGAGATCCACGCAATGGTCTTCAAGGACGCCTCGCACGGCTGGGCGGTCGGCGCGGCCGACACGATCCTCGCCTGCACCGCCTAGGGCTGCCCGCGTTCACTCACGACTCGGTCCCACCGCTGCTTGCATCCGTTCCCGACCCCCCGGGTTCTTCGGCCCACCCCGGCGCGATGCCGGCCGCAACCGCCCCATGGGCGGCCGCTGAGATGTGCTCGGCCGTGGCTCCTCTGTTCGGAATGGCCGGATGGTGCTTGCGGCAGGTGCGAAACGGCGTGCCCACCACCTGGTGACCGCCCAAGCGCATGCAGCCCCTCGCCTGACACTTGAGATGGCGGACGATCGTCACAAGGCCGCCGATGATCGCGACCTCGCCGATATCACTCCCGATCCCGCTCCAGAACTGGTAGCCCCAGTAGCGCAGCGGGTGGAAGAGGTCCTGAACGTGGAATCCCGATGCGAACAGGACGTGCATCACGCTGTACCCCCCAGTCGACGACAGATCGCGGACACTGTCCGCGAAGGTATCCAAGCGCCCGGATGGAGGCCACCGGCTTCGAATCGTCAGCGGGGCTGGTAAGGGCCGCCCCATTCCGATACATTTCTGACGAAAGGTCTTCAGCTTGGGGGCATGGACGACGGATTCCAGCGGTCCGGGGGCGGATCGCAAGCAGGACCACGCGCGATCGGTGCATCGTGAGCACGACCGCCGATAAGCCTCCCGATCAGATTGAGGACGCGGGCGCCCGCCCGGACGCCTTCATCTCCTACTCCCACCATGACCGCGAGTTCGCGGCCCGGCTGCGAACGGCACTGACCGACCGCGGGAAGCATGTGTGGCTGGATGAGCAGGACATTGCGCCGGCGTCGAAGTGGGCCCAAGACTTATCCCGCGGCATCGAGGAGTCAGACGCGATCGTGTTCCTGATCAGCCCGGAGTCGGTTGCCTCGCTCGAGTGCGGCAAGGAGCTCGACCATGCCTCGGGACTGAACAAGCGGATCATTCCGGTGCGCATCGGCCCGGTCGATCCGAAGGATTTGCCGCCCGCGCTGGCTGAGCGGCAGCTGATCCCGCCGCGCGGCGTGTTCGAGCAGGACTTCGACGCGTCGCTCGAGCGTCTGGTCGCCGCGATCGAGACCGACCTCGACTGGGTCCGCGAGCACACCGATTGGAGCGAGAAGGCGCTGGAATGGGACCGCAACAACCGCGACCGCGCGTTCCTGATCTCCGGCAGTGAGCTAAGGGCGGCCGAGGAGTGGCTGCGCCGGTCGCCGGGCAAGCACCCCGAGCCGACGTCGCTGCTGGTCGATTACATCCACACCAGCAGGGAGCGCGCCACGCGCAGGCTTCGGATCACACGAGGAGCGGCGTCGGTCGCGTTGCTCGTGGCAGTGGCGTTGTCCGTCGCCGCCCTCCTGGAGCGCGGGACGGCGATCACCCAGAGCCAGAACGCCGAGTCGCGGCAACTCGCCGCCGATGCAGAGGTGAGCCTCTCGTCCAATCCCGAGCTCAGCGTGCTGCTCGCGTTGCGCGCGCTCAAGGTGAAGGACACCGCCCAGGCCCAGGAGGCGCTGCGGGATGCGCTGCCTGAGTTGCAGATCAGCCGTCGGCTGACTCCCGGTGTGCCGATCCGCGACCTTGCGTTCAGCCCGGATGGCACCAGACTGGTGACGGCCAGCTCCGACGGAACGGCGCGCATTCTCGACGCGCGCAACGGCAGCGAGCTGCTCAGGATCACAGAGCCGACCGGCTACGCGATCAGGAGCGCGACCTTCGGCCCGGACGGACGGCACGTGCTGACAGCCAGTGACGACGGTACCGCCCGGATCTGGGACGCGAGCAGCGGCAAGCCATCGACCGTGATCACCGAGCCGACCGGCTACGCGCTCGACGACGCCGCCTATGGCGGCCACGGAGCAGACGTGGTCACCACGAGCACCGACGGGACTACCCGCATGTGGGATGCTCGCACCGGAAGGCAGATCGGTAGGCCGTTCTCGGAGCCGAGCTATCCGGTCGGAGTCGCGGTCAGCGCGGATGGCCAGCGCATCGCGACCGGGGATGCCGGCGGGGTTGGCAGGGTCTGGGACGTCAGAACGCATAAGAGCGTCCTGCTGTCCGAGCCGGGATCGGCCGGGATCGACGACGTGGAGTTCTCGCCCGATGGGCATCGGGTTCTGACGGCGAGCTACGACGGCGCCGCGAGGATCTGGGATGCCGGCTCCGGTCAACAGATCAAACACTTCGCGGGACCCGGGCACGCTGCTTTGACCGGAGCGTCATACACCCGGGGCGGGTCCGAGATCGTGCTCACGAGCTTCGACGGGACGACCAGGCGCTTCGACGTCGCGACGGGCAACCCGCTCGGCGTCTCGACCGAGCCGGGCGGGGCAGCGGTGAGCGCCGCGGCCGTGGCCGCAGACGGTGCTCGGATATGGACCGCGAGCGTCGACGGGTATCTGCGAAGGTGGGATACGCGGCATGGGGGCAAGCCCGAGTCGATCCTCGAGCAAAGCCACACCCCGGTCAGCAGCGTCTCGTTCAGCCCGGATGGCAAGGAGCTGATCACTGCGGCCAGGGACGGGACCGCACGGGTTTGGGATCTGAGCACCGGTGCTCAGAAGGCGGTCCTGCTCGAGCCGGCGGACTACGCGCTGGCCGACGCCGAGTTCAGTCCTAGCGGTAGCGGGATTGTGACCGCGGGACTTGATGGACGGGCGATCTTCTGGAACAGCCGCACCCATGGATCTGTCTCCGAGGTCGATGAGCCGCGTGGCGGGGCTCTCAACACCGCGTCGTTCAGTCCGAGCAAACCATGGGTCCTGACCGCCAGCAACGACGGCACCGCGCGGATCTGGAATGCGCTCGATGACCGTCTGCTGCTGACATTCACCGAACCGAACAGCCGGAGCGTGAAGAGCGCCCGGTTCAGTCCCGACGGCCGATTGGTGGTCACCGCCAGCGATGATGGAACGGCTCGCGTCTGGGATGCGCTTCACGGCGGCAGGCCTCTGGTGACTCTGCGCGAGCCCGGCAGGTTTCCGATCAGCAGCGCCGCCTTCAGCCCTGATGGAACCAGCATCGTCACCGCAAGCACCGATGGCACCGCGCGAATCTGGGATACGCGCGGCAGGCAGTTGGCCGTGCTGACCGAGCCGACCGTCGGCGCGATGTCGGATGCGTCATTCAGCCCCGATGGCAAGCGCGTGGTCACCTCCGACTGGGACGGGACCGCACGAGTCTGGGACGCTCAGCGCGGGACCCTGCTGCTCTCGCTGGCCAGTGACACGGGCGCCGCCCTCGGGGCCGCGTTCAGCCCGGACGGCAAGCTGGTTGCGACCGCCGGGGTCCGCGGGACACTCGAGCTTTGGAATTCGAGGCCGCGAGAGGAAATCGCGGCTGTCAGCGGCCCCGCCGGGACCGACACGACCACCGCCGTGTTCAGCCCGAACGGGAGGGACCTGCTGACGGGCCATGACGACGGAGGCATCCGATTCTGGGATGCCTCGACCGGAAGACCAGGTCCCGCCTTCCAGGCGGGGAGTGCGGTGGAGGCGCTGGCGGTCAGTCCCGATCACGTTCACGTCCTGGTGGGCGGCTACGACGGCGTTGTCTGGGTCTGGAACCCGCACACGAACCAACGGCCGGTCAAGCTCGCCGCGTCATCCGGATCACCGGTCGACGGCGTCGCGTTCGGCCCCGGAGGGAGGTTGGCGGCCACGGCCTCCGGCGACGGAACGGCCCGCATCTGGAACGCGCGGAGCGGGCGGCTGCTCGGCCCGACGATGAAGGAGCCCAGTCGGGTCGCGATCAGGACAGTGGCATTCAGTCCTGACGGAAAACGCCTCGTCACGGCCAGCGAGGACGGCACCGCGCGCATCTGGGACCCGTTCACCGGCAGACAGCTGATGCTGCTCAGCGAGGGGGATGGCAGCGAGCTGCAGAGCGCTGTCTTCAGTCCCGATGGACGCGAGGTGCTGACCGCCGGCACAGATGGTTTGGCTCACATCTGGAATGCGAAGACCGGTGCGATGACTGGGACGATCACCGCGCCCAGCGGAGCTCCGATCACCGACGCCGTGTTCAGCTCGAACGGCAGGTGGCTGGTGACCGCGGCCGGCGACGGCACCGCTCGGCTGTGGGACGCCCGCACGGGGATGCAGCTGACCGAGTTCAGCGTCGGCGGCACGGTGTCCGGCGTCGCTCTGTCACCAGACGGCAGCAAGGTTGAGACCGTCAGCGCGCGCGGGGCCGAGGTCTGGTCAACCGAGCTGGCAGGACCGCTCTCGGCAATCGAGAAGATCGCAAGATCACGGCTGACACGAGGGCTGACCGTGTCCGAGCGCAAGGCGTATCTGCCGGCGAGCTGAGCCGGTGTAGCTCCACATCTTCCACATCACGAGCGTCAATCACATAAGAGGGGGTCAGATGTATCGAACACGGCTGGACCATGGACTAACCCGTGCCCGTTGCGGGGCAGCAGGTGTCACGGTTTGTGCGGCGATGATCGCGGTGCTCGCGGCCGGATGCGGCTCGAGCAAGAGCACGAAGACGTCGAGCGCGACCGCGTCTGCGCAGACGACGACCAAGGCCGCGGCCGCCCATCTGAGAACGGTGCCCGGGGTGCCGGCGCCGGCAGGCGCGAGGCAAGCCACGCCGAGCTCGGTCAAGCTGCTGCCGAGCGTCCCGAAGCCAAGCGGGCCGACGGCGCACATCAAGGGCCTCAGCGGACAGCCGGTGGCGGTCCAGGTCTCGGCGCTGGACGGAGACCTGAACCAGTTCTGGAGCAAGGCATTCGCCGGATCCAAGTACAAGTGGCCGCAGACCCAGGAGGCGATCGTTCAAAACGCACCCATTTCGACGAACTGCAGCGCGAAGCCGACGATCGCGCCCACCGACCCGCCGTTGCTGTGCAATCACGTGTTCTTCTGGACGGTCCCATGGATCCAGCAGAACGTCAACCCACAGGGTGGCGTGGCGCTCACGTTCACCGCGTCGATCCTGTGGTCGCTCTATGCCGAGGACAATCTCGGCAACACGAGCGCGCTGCAGTCGGGACAGGTGACCAAGGCCCAGTACGGCAACCAATCGCTGTGCTTCACAGGGCTCTATTTCCGCACGCTGGGTGCGCGGAGCTTGTTCGAGACGGGCGACTCCCAGCTCGCGTCGAAGTTCCTGGGCAGCCTCGGCGGGGTCGATCAGATCACCGCTCCGGACGTAACCCCGCAGAGCTTGACAAAGGCATTCGAGGACGGCTACCACGGCGGCTCGTTCTCCAGCTGCTCGCTGCAGGCGATGACCACGCCCTGAGCTGAAGCCGACCAGAATCGAGCGACGCGCCCGGCCTGACTCAGGGCCGGGCGCGTCGGTGACGGCCATGGCTTCGGCCTCGCGCCACCGACCTCAGGTAGGCGACCGTGTCGACGGCGAGGTTGTAGACGTTGGGCGAGCCAAGGCCCGTGGCGGGGTCCCAACCGGGACCGGCCTGGTAGTAGCGGTTGCCGCCGAAGGTCACGTCGTTGAAGGCCGGCCGGGGACGGGGGCGTGCGGCCAGCGCATAGAGCATCGGGTTCACATACCCGAGCGCGCCGGTGCGGTGGGCGGCCGCGTACTGGCTGACCAGCAGCGTCGACGCGGCCCAGAACGGGGCCGCCGCGCTGGTGCCGCCGACCCCGGTGACCGGGCCGCCGTTCCAGTAGATCGTCCAGCCGGTGCCGGCGTCGGCGTCGGCGGAGACGTCAGGCAGGCCGCGATGGCGATCTGTGACCGGCACGCCTGGACCGATCTGCCAGCGTGGACGCGGCCCGGCGGCGAACCCCCCGCCGCCCCCTCCTGCCTCGAGCACGTCGTCCCATGCGTACTCGCTCTCGTACGTGCCGTTCGAGGTGAGGTTGAGTCGCGTTCCGCCGACAGCCACCGCATAGCTGCTCGCCGCCGGCCAGTCGACGCTCAGGTGCAGGTCGGTTGGGTCCTGTGCCTGGCAGTCGTAGGCTCCCTGGTCACCCGTGGCGGCGAACATCGAAATCCCGGCCGCGACTGCCGCTTTCAACGCAGTCAGGTCGCCGGCGAGGCGTGACCGGCTCAAGCGCGGCTCGCACTGCCCCCAGCTCGAGGAGATGATCGTCGCCCGGCGGTCCTTGACGATCCTGTTGATCACGTCGGTATAGCCCGAGTCGGTGTCGGGCGCCTCGTAGACGAGGATCTGCGCATCCGGTGCCACGGCCTTTACCACGTCGATGTCCAGGTTCGCCTCGTCGGCGTGCGAGATGTCGGTTGTACCGCCGTCGACGGAGATCACCCGCGGCGGCGGCCCCGGGAGACCGAATTGGCCGGCGTAGCCCTGTGGGTCGCTGTGGTCGTAATCGGAGAACGAGATGATCGCGATCTTCCGGCGCTGTCCCCGCATCCCAAGCCGGCTCAGGCCGTGTAGGCCGTAGGCGCTGCTGATCGACTTTGGCGTGAGCCCGCCCATCGGGACATCCAGCGGCTGCCAGCTCGGTCGCGTGTCGAGCCCGTTCACGGCGATGACGATCGATCGCATGTACGCCGGGATCGTTGGCTGACGATCGGGGGCTTGGAATCGCCGGCCCCTCCCGTCCGCGAAGCTCAGCAGGCGAATTCCGAACACACGCTCAACCGCGCTCGCGGTGCCGGCGAACTGGAGCGCGGTCCGCTGCGGATAGCTCACGGTCAGCTCGAGCCCACGCACCGCCAGCCGGCGCTCGAGCGACCTCAGCTGCTTCGCTCCGACGCCGAAGCGCGCGCCGAATTGGCTTGGGGGGATGAAGTGGTGGTACTGCGCCGAGCGCGGGTCGTTGATCGCCTGAAGCGAGGCGTCGAGCCGCGTGGCGCCGGGCAGGCGAAGGATGAGCGTGAAGCGGACCGGCCTGCTGGGCGAAATCGGCCCAGCCACACGCAGTCCCGTCCGCGTGGCCGCCCCGCGGCTGCTGCCATCGGAATTCGCGTACACCGCCCCGACGGCGGCCGCGGACGCGACAAGCGCGACGGCGACCCACACGGCGCGCCGGGTCCTCACGACGGCCCCCACCGCACGGAATTGACGATGTCATCCGCCTGCTCGTACACCCGCTGCCTGGAGTCGGGGTCGTTGGCCGACGCGGTGACGCTGACCACGATGCTCAACCTGCCGTCGGTGGCGCCCATCAGCGCGATCGAAACCGGCGTGTTCGGCCCTTGTGGGGTGGTCGTTGTCGCGGAGTACGCGCTCCCTGGACCCGGGCGCAACCCCACGCCGGTGCCAAGCAAGGTGTCACCCGGGTCGGTGTCGGAGACCAACCCGAGCGTCTGGCCGCGCAGCGCAGTCAGCGTCTGGTCGATCAGCTCGGAGGGCGTAGCTCGCGTGGCGGGGGCAGCGTGGAAGGAGATCGTGCTGATGCCGTCGCCGTTCTCGAGCGAGACGTCCGTCCGGCTGTCGTTCGCGATCTTCCACTGGCCCGAGACAAACCGCAGTGAGTAGCCGTAGGCTGGGCTGCGCCAATCCGTGTACCCCGGAAAGACGGCCTGCGACACGCCGAGAATCGGCGGCGATCCGCACGGTCTGTTCGCCCCACACCGCGGCTTGTGCCTCAGCGGAGCGGCGATCGCCGCCGCGACGAGGGCGATTGCCGCGACCACCGCGATCGCCGTGCCCGCGGCCGCCGGGCGGCGACGGCCAGACCTTCGCCCAGCCGCCTCGGTGGTGAGGCGGCCGCCGAAGCTCCCGGCGGCAGCTGCACCCTCGGTGCGCGCGCGTACCTTAGGCAGCGCCTTTAGCGCGATCCCGCAGTCGGCACAGAACGTATGGCTCGGCGTCATCGCGGCACAGTTCGCGCAGCGGACCTCGGGCCCGATCTCATGCTCGGATGCTTCTTCGAGTAGCCCGACGTGGAGCGCGCGCCGCAGCAGCAGCAGCCCGAACAGGCCAAGCAGCAAATTCCACGCCAGCCATACCCCGGCGGCCATGAACGTCTCGCCGACGGAGCCCGCGATTACCAGCAGTACCGCCAGCACGAGCGCGACCGCCGGAGTCCCCGCCCACCCGAGCGCTGCCCGGTCCTTGGCGGGCGCGCGATAGCGCAGCCAGAGCGCGGCGGCGGCGGCGCCGATGACGCTCATCGACACGACCGGGCTAGCGATGGCGACTCCGACAAGCCGCGCGACCCACGGCGCGGCGTTACCAGCCGGACGCAGGCCACCGCTGAGCACCCCGACGCCGACCACGACCGCCTCGGCGGCCGCGAATGCCGCAGCGGACGCGGCCCCGAACGCCGCGCCGTCAAGCGTTTCGTTGAAGCGCCGGTAGCGGAGCAGCATCAGCGGTCCGACCAGCATCGCGAGCACACCGATCGCGGGGATCAGGACTCCGCCGAGGAGGACCTGGGCAGAGCTCGAGCGATCCAGCAGCGAGGTCCCGCTGGACTCCAGTGCCCGCGCCAGAAGCCCCACGCCGACGCCAGCCGCCGCGCCCCAGGCGAGGGTCCAGCCGATCGCCCAGGCCGGCTGGCCCTCGTAAATGTCGACGTCGTAGAAGTACAGGATCGTGAGCAGCGGCATCAACATCGCGGCGCTGATCAGCGCCACCGGGAACAGACGCAGGACCCCGAGCACGATCACCAGCCCCGCACCGGCGGCGAGCGCTGCATGAAAGTGGCGCTCGGAGTGATGCGGCAGCTGCGGGAACAACGTCGAGACCAACCAAGGCGCATTGCGCCGCTCGCTCGGCGCGGCCGCGAACGCCGAGCGCCGGCGGGCGTGATCGAGCCCGGTGGCGAGCGGCGCGCCGCAGCGCACGCAGAAGCTGCCGTCCGGCGCCTGCAGGTGACAGGTCGGGCACTCGCGCATGGTCGGCGTTCAGCTGCTCAGATCGAGCAGCCGCTCGCTGGCGCCTAGCTTAAGCACCGGCGGGCGTGGCCCAGCGCGAAGATTCCCTTGTTGAAGGCATCCGTCAGGTCCTGTGCAGTGACCGCATTGGCCGCAGCCTGGGTGCCGGGCGCCGTGACCGCGACCATCTCCTTATTGACCGAGTCGATGTCGGCGGCCTTCAGCACTTGCTGATTCGACAGGACCCCGAAGTAGATCCCGGACAAGCACGAGTCGCGCTCCGCGATCTGAGCGGGGCTTAGCCCGGCGCCCGGTTGCAGATCGCCCACGAAATCGAGGACGTGGTAGCCGTATGCGTCAGAGACGGCGAGCAACATTGCGGCGTCTCCGAGCGGCTGCAGCCCGTTCTGGAAGTAGCCCGCCGGAAGGTCGATCACCTGAGCGCTCTGGCAGTAGAGGGGCGCGTCGGTGGCCGAGACCTGTTGCGGTCCCTGATCGGTCTGGCATGTCAGCGGCGTGCCGTCGATCACGTTGACGGTCGCCGCACTGACCCCCCCTCTGGTCCAGACGCTGGAGACATTGGCCGCCATCGCGGCCAGCTTCTGTGGTAGCGCCAGTCCCTCGTAACCTGTCAGGTGAGCACCGGCGCCGGCCGGCCGGTGGAGCTTCCGGATAGCAGCGGGCGATCCCCGGCGCCGAGCGCTTCCGGGCAGGGGCACCGTGATGTTGCGAGCGCGAGCGGTCGTGGTCGTCGTCGTGGTCGTGGGCGTCGACGAAGGTTTGCTCGATCCACACGCCGTCAGCACGGTCAACGCCACAAGGACGCTCGCGGACCATGCGACTGCTGGTTTCACCTGGCTCCTCATCTGCTCCCGCGAATCGTGGCTCGCGTGGCCGCTATAACTCTGAACCGGAGACCACCGGGTTGCGATTCGTGCGTCATCTTATTGCGGGGCTGCTTCTGCTCGCGCTGATCGCGCTCGGCGTCGTGGCATTCTCGCTCTACAACCCGCTCGCCGGCGGCCCTCGCGTCCTGTCGCGGTCGCAGCTGATCGCGCCGTCCAGCAGCAGTATCACCCACCTGATCACGGGCGAAGCGCCGGTTCAGGTGACCGATCCTCCTCAGATCGCCACCCTCGCGCTGCGCTATCAGCCGACGCTCGTGGTCAGCGCCGATGACCGCTTCTGGCCGGTTTCGGTCCTCGACTCGTTGCGGTTCCGGTTCGACGGGCACGCGACCTGCCTGTACCGCGGTGGTCGCTGCCGCGTACCAAACCCGGCGCCCAGCGACCTCGACCATCCCGGCTCGTGGTCTGACTTTCTCGCCTACCCGGCGCCACTTGCGAGCGTCGGTGACGCGTTCTTCTCCGCCGCGGAGGCGCTCGGCATCCCCGTCGGAACGATCCGGGCCTGGACTCGCAAGCCGGCGGCGATCGACCCGTTTGCAACCGCCCAGATCTACTTCTACTACCTGGGCCGCACGGGGCCGCGGGCCTACCCCGGGATTCGCGGCGGGCTGATCAGCCTCGAGTACTGGTTCTATTACCCGCTCAACTACTTCCCGTTGGTGCGGATCCCGCTCGAGGCGCTCTCGCATCCCGTGACCTCGACGCTCGGGAATACGGACTACCACCAGGGGGACCTGGAGCACGTGGCTGTGCTGCTGGATCCGAAGACGATGCAGCCGCTGTATCTGTGGATGGCCCGCCACGCGAACGAGGGCCAGGCGTACCCCTGGCACTCGACCAGCGTTCAGTGGGAGGGCGATCATCCGGTGATCTACGCGGCGCTTGGCAGCCACACCAGTTACGCCCGCTGTGGCATCGAGCGCCGCCCCCGGACGTACTGGTTCATCAACGACTATGTCGTGTGTGCGCCGCACGGGGACTACGGGTTCACCTACGAGACGACCCCACTGGTTGACCTGACGCACACCGCTTGGGCATGCTGGCGCGGCCATCTGGGCATCTCCGGCGCGCACCTGCGTCGCAGCACGTACCGGTTCGTGCCGTTCGAGACCGACGGCCCGCATTCGCCGTTGTTGCAGGCCGAGAACTTCCATACGACGTGCAAGCCAAAGCCGGGCGACAAACCGCCGCCGCAGCCGTTGTGAGCCCGGCCGCTCTGTGGGCATGGTCCTCAGCCCACGCGGAACAGCCCCGAGGATGAGAATGTGGCGCCCTTGCTTGATACGGGAACGGCTGCCTTTTGGGTCGTGTGGACGCCGGTGGCTCGAATCGAGGTCACCGACAGCGAGACGGGCGAACTGCCAGTCCCGGCCACACTGAGCTGCTTTGCCGAGGGACGAAGCGCGACGATGAGCAGCCCTCCCGGCGACAGCCGTGAGGGGGTGACGGCGAGCTCCTGGCCTCCCTGTCCTTGGTCCAACCCGAGCTTGAGCGTCGGTGCTTCGCTTGGCTGACTGCCGAGCGTCTGCAGCGACAGCTTGCTGCCGCGGGCGCCGACGACGATCGCCGCGCTCGAGCTCGAGCTGGGCAGCAGGTTGGACACGGTCGCGCCGTAGCCTGCGCCGATCACATGGACGGAGGCCGCATCCTGGCCTGTGGCCCCGTGGCCGTTGAGCGTCACCTTGATGGT
This sequence comes from uncultured Actinomycetes bacterium, assembly GCA_963822725.1. Classification (GTDB taxonomy): domain Bacteria; phylum Actinomycetota; class Thermoleophilia; order Solirubrobacterales; family Solirubrobacteraceae; genus Palsa-465. The sequence continues at coordinate 975,405 of CAWGIR010000001.1, read as the reverse complement.
GCCCGCGGATGCCGGCACCTGGTAGACGGGCTCAGGGTGCGCATCGGAGATCTCGTTGAGAAACGGCCGCAGCACACGGGCACCCTTGATCGTGTCCACGAAACGGCCGCGGGCGAAGCCGAGCTGACCGCCGCTGCTGGTCGTGATCAGCAAGCTCCCGTGAGCCACCGGGTCTCCCCCGAGCGATACCTGGACCATGCGGCCCGCGCCCAGGGCACCGCCGGGACCGGGGCTGCTCGGGTTGCCGCAGAACGGGCATGGGTGCCTGCCGACGAGCGCGGAAAGGGGCGTCAGCTGCATCTCGTTGTCTGACCCTTGTCCGCCCCACACGCTCTTCGCCTTGTCCGGGTTGGTCTCGGTGTCATAGCTCCAGCTCTCGGTCGCGGTGTTGATCGTCATCGCTCGCGTCACGCCGGGGAAATTGTTGTCGTAGACGAGAATCTGATACCTGCCGTTGCCCTGGCTGGACACCCCGATCGGCACAATCGCGTGGCCCTCGGCGTTCGCACCGCTGCCCGACGCGATCCCGAGCACGTAGACCTCTCCGTTGGGATTGGCCAGGGCCCGCTCGAGGAACCCGATCACCTGCGAGGGCGTCCCAGTGAGTGTCGCCTGAACCGCCTGGCTCAGGAACTGGGTCACCGCTCCGTACTCGATCTCGCTCTCCAGCGTGGGAGAGAAGGGCAGCGAGAAGACCGTCGAACCACCGAACGACGTCGGACTCAGCTCGTGCCTATAGAACCGCAGCGACGTAACCGAGAACCCTTCGCAGTGGCCGCCGATCACGCTGTCCTCCACTGACTGAGCCCACTGCTGCGCGGCGGGCGTTAGCGTGCAGTTGTCCGACGGAGCACCGGCGCAGACGACGTCGCCGAACATCTCTCGCATGGTGTGCGAGGTGAGCTGAGGCCCGGCGATGAAGCCGTAGTTCTGGAACGCGAAACCGTCGCGGTTCGGCACGAACGGGATCGACGCAAGGAGCTTGCCCTGCACAGAGGCGTTGCCGACCGCACCGGTGTTGACGGACTTGTCACTGGAGTACCGGATCTGCGCCGCAGCCGGCAGCTTCCCGCGGACGCCGTGGTGCGACGCGCCGCCGCAGCCCCCGAGGAGGAGGGCGGCGCCGACCGCGCCCACAAGCACGCACCTGGCTCTCATCAACTTCCCCGCTTTTGGAGCTTAAATCCTGCCAGCTCGATCACCGAAGGCAACCCGCGAACGGCGTCCCGGTCCCAGCCGCGATTCTCCTCATCGAGCTGCTCCCATGGCTTGATCTGATCGTGGATCTTGTGCGCGTCGTCGCGCACCGGGCCATAGCGCCAGCCCTCCGCCAATTTGTCATCCACCCATCGCTGGTGTTCCTCCTTGGCAAGCAGCTCGACCTCGTCGGTGCTGAACGCGAACGGGGGCTCGTTGGCATCGGCAAGCGGCATCGGAACCAACATATAGCCAACCAGCCGCAGCTTGTTCTGGATGTCGTCCGCGAAGCGGCGATTCACCTCCCGCGCCGTCTCGTCGAGCTCCTCCCAGGGCCTCATCGCCGGCTTGCGTTCCGCGGTTATGCCCTTGGCCTCCTGCGCTCGCAGCCACTGCGCGTGCTGCGCCCTTGCGAAAAGTTCGTTCATGCCCCGTAACAGCAGCTCGGAAGATGCCGCCTCGCCCAGCACTCCGAACGGTTCAATTGCGCCGAACCGTCCTCGGTCTGAGGCGAGGGCGATCCCCACGCCGGAGTCCGCGTCCGGCAGCGCCACCGTGACCGGCACCTCGACCGTGTCAGGTCGGGCGTGCAGTGCGAGTGAGGCGATCAGGGCGTCCGCCGGGTCCCTGATGCAGACGTAGGCTCGTGTCACGTCGCAGCGCTGATCCGCGTCGAGCATCGCTGCACCCGCTTGAAACGACGCCGATGCGATGGCCAGCGCGCGGGTTTCAAGCTGGCAGTAGCCGTCGAGCGCCGGGTAGTTTTGGCGCAGCCGGGCGACGTCCTGCTCGGCGCTCGCTCCGGTGAGCGTGATCCGCAGCCGGTCCTCCGGTCCGTGTTCCAAGCTGCGCCAGGTGCGGACGATCTGGAGCACGAGCGGCTCGCCGACTCCCTCCACGCCTACCAGCAGGATGTGCGGTCGCGACGGCTTGCCTTCGCCGGGGCCCCCGTCGAACGGCGGGTTGCGCTCGACCATCAGCTGCGCGCCCGCGTCAAGCACGTTGAAGTACTCGACCCGCATCCCCGCGGGCGGCGAGCCAAACGTGGCGCCCTCCGCCGCCAGGGTGCTCCACAGGTCGACGTCGTTCAGGTGCACGAACACGGTCAGGGAGTGATGGGAGCGCTCGAGTGCCCGGGCCGCCGCCGCCGCGACGTCGACGTTGGCGCCGTCGCTCCCGCACGAGACCACCAGCGCCCTGGCGTGCTGGATCCCGGCGCGTCTGAGCACGATCTCGTCATTCGCGTTGCCCGGCAGAATGCGTACGCCGCGCGCGTTCGCGGCCTCGAGGTGCTCGTTGGGCGGACCGAGCTCGACCACCACCACCGGTTCTTTGTCGATCAGCGACAGCGCGAGGCGCGCGCCGGTCGCGCCAAGCCCCGCGACGATGACGTGGCGGCGCAAGAACAGGCGGATTGCCAGCACGCGAGCCTGCTCGCGCGTCAGCGTGACGATCACGCCAACAGCGGCGTAGCCCGTCAGGACGGGCGCGATGATCCGCGCGATCTGGAGCGTGACCGGCACCGGCGGCGCCACCGCTCCCCCGAAGGCGAACAAAGTGATCGCCCGGTACAGCGAGTCGAGGAATCCGTATGGCGAGACGTGCCGGGCGCCTACGAGTTCCTTGTACTGCTCGAACCCGATCGTTCCCAGCACCAGAACAGTGACCCCAAGCGCGAGCAGGGCCGCGGGGCGGATCGCCCGCCACTGCCGCCGAACCCGGTCTCGCCAGACCATTCGCAGCGAGCGAACGATTCGCAGCAGCTCGCGATCGGGACGACGCGTCGAACCCAGCGATGGCGCGGGCCGTCCCGGCTCAAGTGGCTCGTGCCGTCCTGTCACGTCGAAGGCTCCCCGTTCGGTCGAAGGACTCTAACTGGGGGGAGCGCCCCCTGCTGAATCGTCCCGCCCCGAGGTCGTCTACTAGGATTCGCACGCTGTTCGGCACGAGGCCATATTGGGGAATCGATTGAGTTCGTCTGACGCTCCCGTCACTCCGGTGCTGTCGATCGATGGCGGCGGCGTCCGGGGCATCATCCCTGCGATCGTGCTCGCCGAGCTCGAGCGTCGCGCCGCGCGCCCGGTTGCGGATCTGTTCCAGCTGATCGCGGGCACGTCAACCGGTGGCATCATCGCCGCGGTCCTGACGCGGCCGGATGGAGACGGACGCCCGGCCTGGACCGCCCAGCAGATCGTCGAGCTGTACGAGCGGGAAGCCGCGCAGATATTCGATCCGGACCTCCGGCATTCGCTGCGGACGCTCCATGGAGTGATCGCCGAGCAGTACGACGCCCGTGGACTCGACGAACTGCTCGACCGCTACTGCGGTGATTCGACTCTCAGCCAGTCGGTTACCGACATCCTGATCCCAGCGTATGACGTCGTACAGCGCAATCTCTTCTTTTTCGACAGCGCGCTGGCTCGCGACGATCCGTCGCTCGATTATCAGGCCAGGCTGGCGGCACGGGGGACATCGGCCGCGCCGACGTACTTCGAGCCGCCGCTGCTACGCGGCGGACCCGGCGGCGAGCTGCTGTTCGTGGACGGGGGCTTGTTCGCGAACAACCCGGCGATGTGCGCCTTTGCAGAGGCCGAGCGCGGGCGGTTCGGACGCGACATCCTGCTCGTGTCGATCGGAACCGGGGAGGCGACCCGTCCGTTGCCATACGAGCAGGTGCGCCACTGGGGCCTGGCTCAGTGGGCGCGCCCGATCCTGGGCGTCGTCCTCGACGGCGTGAGCATGGTCATCGACCACCAGCTATCGGCGATCCTCGGCCCGGAACGCTATTGGCGTTTCCAGACCGTGCTCACACAGGCCAATGACGACCTTGATGACGCCACCCCTGAGAACATCGCGCTGCTGAAGGGCCATGCGCAGGAGCTCATTCGTTCCAGGTCGGATGATCTCGACCGGTTGGTAGATCGCTTGCTCGGTGCGGCGGAATGACGGCGCCGCTCCCACCGACCCCGGCGACGACGATCGACGAGGTCATCCAGCGGATGAGCGACATGTATGACGCGCTTGAAGCTCGCGACGGTCTGGCGTGCTTCAACACCTTGTATCTGAAGGTGACTCAGGAGATCCGCGGCGGCGACCGTGTGGCCGCATTCGAGGATCTCGAGTTCCTCAACGCGCTCGACGTCACGTTCGCAAACCTGTACTTCGACGCTTGTGCCAAGGTCCTGCGGGGCGAGCCGTGCCCCGCTGCATGGGCGCCGCTGCTCGAGCACCGGGAGCGCAGTCACGTCGCGCCGGTGCAGTTCGCGCTCGCGGGAATGAATGCTCACATCAATCACGACCTGCCGTTGGCGATCATCTCAACGGCGAGGGAGCGGAACGTCGAGCCATTTGGCGCGTCGCCATACGAGCGCGACTTCTTCCGTGTCAACCAGGTGCTGGCGGACGTGGAGGCGAAGATCAAGTCGTGGTTCGCGGTCGGCCTGATCGGAAAGCTCGACGAGCAACTGGGAAGCGTCGATGACGCCGTGTCGATGTGGTGTATTCACGGGGCTCGTCGCGCCGCCTGGGACACTGCGGCGTTGCTTTGGAGGTTGCGCGAGCATCCAGACTTGTTCGAGCACTGCGAGCGTGCGCTGACGGAGGTCGTCAATCTTGCCGGGCGGAGCGTGCTGATTTGAAACGGCACTCTGGCTCACGGATGAGAACATCTAGCCTGGGTATGCGCCGGCCTACGTGCAGATGTCTGATCGCGATTGCGTCGGTGGGCCTGCTCGTCGGCGGCTGCGGCGGGTCAGCAAGGCACACCACCACGGCGAAGCCGTCGCCGTCTGGCCCCGCGACGGCCAAGTCATCGCCGTCGCGTCCTGCGAATGGCTTGTCCCCGGCCGCGTCGCAGCAGCCGGCAGCCGGCATCTGCGGAGCGCCGAGCGGGGGTCCGCTGGTCACGGTGTCCATCGTGGGTGGAGTCCCGGAGCCCCGATGCGCTCGAGTGCGACGGGATCAGCAGCTGCAGGTCATCAACAGGACCAACGCACCGGGCCACGCGGGCAAGACGGTCACGGTTACTTGGCCCCCGTTTGGCCGCCGGACGCTGGCAGCAGGTCGGAGCACTGTGTTCAGACGGAACTTCGGGTCCTATCTGGCGGTCGGCGTCCACGACCTCCGCATATCGCTGTTCGCGGGTGGCGGCGCCGAGATCTGGCTCGCTCGATGAGCCACGGGCAGGATCTCGATCACGCGCGCCACACAGGCGAGGGCATCGTCGCCGACGGACGGTTGAGCGCCGATCAGTCGTCGATGATCTCGGCTCCGGTGCGCATGAGTTCGTCGAGATGCTCGCGCCTGGCTTTGAGTTTCTCGGGCGAGTGCCCCACCCAGTCGACAAGTTCTCCCACGATCCGCACGGGATCCCGTGTGCGGTAGGACTTTGTCGGGTTGCCCGGGAACTTCTTATCCGTGACGTTGGGATCGTCCTCAAGCGTGCCCGTCGGCTCCACGACGTAGATCCGGCCGCGGCCATCTCCCGCCGCGAGCTCCGCTCCCCAGGTTGCAGCATCCAGGGTTTCAGTGACGTAGATGTGGTTTGCCGTCCTCTCAGCGCCGTAGTTCGAACGGCGGCCGGGCACGAGCAAATCTCCGACCTTGAGATCGGCTTTCGTGCCGTGCAGCAAGCCCCCGGACTCGTGGACCTCGAAAGGCGTTGGTTCGTTCGTCAGCTCGTTCGTCATACAGGCAACTCATCACGCCCGGTCCCGACGCCTAGATGAAAGCATCTGACGCAAGGTCCGGCCCGCAAGCCGATACCACCCGCGTGGCGCGCATCGAGCGCGCCACGCCGCGGATCTTGGAAGGCTTCGGGATCCACGACTAGAAGCCATAACCACTAAAGCCGCTGCCCCGGAGCTCGTCAGCTGCCGATGAACCGCGGTGGCCGTCGCTCGGCCGCCGCGCTTACTCCCTCCCGGAAGTCGCTTGTCCCGAACAGCCTGGCCTGCTCGGTGGCCTCGTGCGCAGTGGCCTCGCGGATCCGGTGCGCCAGATCCCCGCGCATCGTCCGGCGGATCGCGCGGACCGCTAGCGGCGAGGACGTCGCGATCTCCTCAGCCAGGGCCACCGCTTCTTCGCGCAGCCGGCCGCTGGTCACCAGCCGGTCGCAAAGGCCGATCGCGTGGGCCTCCTCGCCGCGCAACCGGACGCCGGTGTACAGCAGCTCGAGTGCGCGCTGCGGGCCCACGACGAGCGGCAGGGTGACAGTGATTCCGAACCCGTGATGGATCCCCAGCCGGGCGAAGTTGGCGCTGAAGCGCGAGTCCGGGCAGGCTATGCGGAAATCGGCTGACAGCGCGACACCCAGGCCGCCGCCCACCGCCGCTCCCTGGACCGCCGCGACCACCGGCAGACCGGAGGCAAACAACCTCACGGCCTGCTCGTAGAGATCGCCCTCGGCGGGGTTCTTTGCGGCGAAGTCGGCCCCGGCACAGAAATGCTTGCCTTCTGAGCACAGCACGATCGCGCGGCATGAGCCACCGCGCTCGAGCTGCTCGTAGGTGTCGGCGATCGCACCAATCAGCGCCCCATCGAAGTGATTGTGCGGCGGGCGGTTGAACTCCACGAGCACGACGTGCTCGGTCGCCTGAGAGGTCGAGACTTCGTCGCTCACGGCTTGATCACCGAGTTAGCTTAGGTGCCGCGCGCTCACCCACGCGTCCCGCAGCGGGACGCCGGTGGATCCGGCGCCCCGCCGCAGCGAGCCTACGTCCCGATCACCCGTTGGTGGGTATCAGCGAGACGTCGTCGATCTGCATCCAGGTGTCCTGGAAGTTCGGCGGCCACAGGCCCCCGTACACGACGACACTGGTGTTGTTGCCGGTGTTGAGGTTCACGGTCAGCTGCGTGTAGCCCGGGAGGCTGTTGAACTCGTCCTCGCCGATGACGTTCCCGCTCGTGTCGCGCACACCGAAGTAGCCCGCATCATTTTTCGGGGACGTCCTTATCCAGCCGGTGAGGGTGTAGTTCGTGTTGGGCTTGACCGAGACGGTCTGGTCGATGTCGTTCCATCCGCTGGTGTTGCGGACCCAGCCGTTGTTCGGGCTGGCATAGCCGTTGCCCTGGTTCTGGTCGACGCCGCAGTACCCGATGCAGTTCCAGGGGCCATTCCCGGATTGCATGAAGTCGCCGTCGGCCACGACGTTGCCGGGTGGCGCCGGTAGCGGAGATGACGTATCGCTCGGAGGCGGGCTCCCGTTCATCGCCGCCATGAACCTCGGCATCGCGTCGTTGAGGTACGCGTTCCAGCACATGATGTCGTGGTTGTTGTCGCAGCCCCAGCCGAGATTGGCTGAGTTGACGTGGTCCTGGCTGTACCAGTAGTTGACCCCGCCGGACCACAGGTTGTAGGCCATCAGCTGGTTCTGGGGGTAGACCGCTGATTCGATGATGCCGTCACCAGAGGTGCTGTTGCCGGTGCCGACGTACAGGTCGACCGTCGTGTTCTTCAGGTGCGCGATGTTCGTTGGGTTCACGCCGGAGATGTTGACCAGGTTCTGGTTGGCGGGCCAGAACTCCCAGCCGAAGATCGATCCGACCGGAACCGGCGTGCCTGAGCCAGGAACGATCCCGGCCTCCTCAGCGCCGATCGCCACGTCCGTGGTGAAGTTGCCCGTGTCGACCGCGCCCGAGAACGAGGCCGCGTACGAGTAGAGCTGCGAATAATCCTCCGCGTAGTGGATCGCGCCCCAGCCGCCCATCGAGAGGCCGCCGATACCGCGACCCGAGCGACTGGCGATCGTGCGCAGATTCGCGTCGATCCACGGCACCACCTGCAGGTTATGGAACGACTCCCAGTTCTCCGGGCAGATATTGGCGCAGCTTTTCCAGTTGTAGTACCAGCCCTTCACCCCACCGTCCTCCATCACCGTGAGCGAGGGGTAGGGGTCGGTGATCTGAGCTGCAGCGCCGCCGGCCGAGACCCACTGGGTCGGGTCTGCCAGCGCCCCGTTCAGCAGGTAGAGCACCGGGTAGCGCGTGGTCGGATGGGCGTCGTACCCCTCAGGCAGCAGCACGATGATCTTGTGCTGCCCCTGTACATCCGTTGTGTTCACCGTCAGATCGATCTCGCGCCCGGTCTGACTCTGGCTCACGAGCGAAATCCCGTCGCCGTTTTGAAACTGCGGCTCGTTCGCACGGGCAGCCGCCGGCGTGGAGAGCCACACCGCCAGCCCGAGCAGTGCCCCCACCGCCAGCGCACAGACTCGCAATCGTCGAACCCAGGCCGGAGTACTGCGAAGAGTGTTGGCGCGCATGCTGGGGTCTCTCCTCCCAAAGAGTGGCGTGACGCTGCTGTACATCACGTACTGTACCATGTACGTACATGACTTTGCAAGCTGAGACGAGCGAACGCCTGCCCAGGGGGCCGCACGGTCTCACGCGCGAACAGGTTCAGGCCTCTCAACGTCAGCGCCTCCTCGACGCTGCGCTCGACGTCGTCGGGGAGCACGGCTACGCGGCGGCGACCGTTGCTGACATCACGACGGCCGCAGGCGTATCGAGAACGACGTTCTACGAGCAGTTCCCGAACAAGCTGGATGCATTTCTGACCGCCTACGACGAATTCGGCAAGGCGTTCCTTGCCGACATCGCCGATACCCCCGCGACGACACCGGCCGAGACTCTCTCGGCCGCCGGCGAACGACTCGTCGAATGGTCACGGAGGCGGCCCCTCGCCTGCCGCGCATTCCTGCTCGAGATCCACGCCGTCGGCGAGGAGGGCCTCGAGCACCGTGACCGAATGATGGGGCTCGCGGTGGACCGCTTCGAGCGGGTGGCGGCATGGGTCCGCAGGATCGATCCCACGCTGCCCACACCGCCGCCTCTTGTCGGACGCGCCATCGTCGCCGCTTCATGGGAGCTCACTTCCCAAGCGATCAGAACCGCCGGTGACACGACAGCGGACTCCCGCCAGGCCCTCGCATACATCTGGCTGCTCGGATTGACCGGCCGCCCACAGCTCACGACATCAAGCATCCAGTCGCACGCCGATCCTGCATCCACCTGACCACGGCCATTGCACGGAGACGCGTCGCGACACCCAGCGCGCTCGCTGACGGCGCCGCGCCGAAGGTAGTCGCTTACCGACCGGCTCCGGGGATCAGGACGGAATGCCGGGCGGCCCCAGGATGTCGATTCCGTACTCGGCGGCGACAGCACCCAGTTTCGCTGGATCGGGCGGCGCGCTCGGTGGCGGTGGGATCGTCAGCGACTGAGCGGGCTCGCCTGCCGCCCGCATGAACTCATCAAAGCCACCCGGCTCGGCCACAAGCAGAAAGCGCGCCTCATCGGAGGTGACATCGAAGGTGTGGGGGATATCGCGCGGTCCGTAGACGAACGATCCGGCGGGCGCGACGATGACCTCGCCGCCAACCCAAAAGGTCAGCTCGCCTTCTGTGACATAGAACCACTCATCCTCGCGGTGATGGACATGCAACGGCGAACCGGCACCCCGCGGCGCGAGCATGTGCACGACCGCCACCCGACCATCGGTTTCCTTGCCCGACGCCTTGATCGTCGCTAGCCCGCCAAAGGCCCACCAGGCCTCACCCTCCTCGGCCTGCAGTGCGATCGGCCCTACGGGCGTGACTGAACTCATCCGAGCCCCCCTTTGAACTGGCGCGAACCCAATGTTCGAGCCGTGGTCTCAACCCTACATCGGCAGGGCCGCCGAATGTCGACCAGCGCACGCCACCTCGCGGGTGCGGGCCCGCAAGCCTGGTTCGGTGCGACCGCACCGGTAAGCGGAGACCAGTTAGCGGCAGCGGGGGTCGGTGCTGTAGATACTGGTCGCCTGGGACATCGAGAGGGGGCCGCCGGAGGGGATCAGCTGGATGTGGTTGACCTCGGAGTTGCTCGGATCGTCCGAGGGGTCGAACGGTCGGTAGAGCCCGAATTGCGCGAGCTGCGCTTCGCTGATCTGAGCCGCGCTCGAGCGCAGGAGGCTGTTGACGCCGATGTCTTCGGCCAGCCCCTTGGTGTGGGGGTCATCCGCGAACCCGCCGACGGCGACGCTGTGTGCGGGTGAGCGGTAGCCGCTGATGCCGTAGATCACCACCCCGAGTGCCTTGGCCAGCGCGCCCAGTTGTGACGTGAGAGCCGGCAGTTGACCGACATTCTGGATCGTTCCGGGGTCCGGGACGAACCCTGGGCCGTTTGACTTGGCAACCGGAGCGGCAAGCGCGGGGTTCGTCGTGCCGCCGCACAGATTCAGGAGCTTCAGCTCCCGTTTGACCTCGGCAAGCGACGGCGCGTGGGCGTTTGGATCACCGAGGGGCGTCGCTCCCGTGGTGCTGGGCGGCTGGACCTGAACGCCCGCGGTCGGCTCCACCACCTGGGGCCTGGCCCGGGCGCTGGACGGCGTGGCCCGAGTGCTGGCAGCGATGGTGTGCCTGTCGGCGGCAGTCGTTCCGCACCCGCCGACGCCAACAAGCGCAATCAACCCAAGGACCTTCACCGAGCGCTGCCGGATGCTTCCGAGGCTCATCGGTTGGTTGTCGCGTCGTCGTCGGCGCCGGACTAAAAGCAAGTGCCCTCGATGTTGGCGCGGCTACCTATCATATGGGCCTCCCTCTCGGGAGTGATCACGATGACTGCTGGCGCGGAGAATGCGGTTCCGGTTCGTTCCTCGGTCCTTGTCGCGCCACCCCGGGGTGTGAGCAGTGCGCTGGCAGGGGATGTCGGCCAGGCGCTGCGGCATCTGCCTGACGAAGTGTTGCGGGCGATGGCACGCGGTCTGCGAACGCACGCACATGATCTCGCCCCGGGAATCCTCTTCCGGGGCCACAGTTCCGGCGGCTGCGCGGTCGGCATCACGCTGCGCGAGCTTGCACCTGACGCGTTCGAGTTCGGACGACTGCGTTTCTGGCTTTGGCAACGCTGGCGCCGAGGCGTGGAACGCGATGTTGCCCGGCGTTACCCTCGCCTCAAGCACCTGCAATGGCACTTCGACGAAGCCGTCGCGGAGCTGAAGCGGTTCGGGTCTGACCCGGAGCCCGCCAAGGCCGTCGGATTGTGGCTGGCTGCCGGCGCGGAGGCTGAGCTCGGAGGGCGTCGCGGCGCCGCAGTCGACAGCAAGCCAATCCCGACGCGCCCAGCTCGCCGCCCGCGTCGCCGCCCCGGCGACCCGCACGGACATGAGGCGCAACCGAACAGCCCGGGGGTATCCCGGTGGTCGTGACCTACGTGATGGTGGCCGTCTGCATCGTCGGCGTCCTGGGCGGAATCGCAAGCGTTCTCAGCTACGACCACCTCTACGGTAAGACGGGCAGCCCCATGAACATTCCGCGCCACTCCCGCCGGAACGTGCGGAGGTCCCGCAGCAGCCGCCAGCTGCAAGCGGTCGAGGCCGCTTTGGCAAAAGACGCCGCAACCGACGAGGCGAGGTCATGCTCGCGACGTCGCTGGCCTCCTCGGCGGAGGTCGTAAGAACTGACCGGTCCCTGGGGAGCCACGGCCGCCTCCGGGGGAGCGAAGCTTTCACCAAGCGCGCACGGCTGGACGTTTTGGGGGGCGCGAACGCCGCAATTTCCGGCGATATGTCCAGGTTGCCGACCACAGCCTGGACGAATGTTGTATTGACTAGATTTGGGTAGCAATGGGAAAGTTCTTACAAATCTGGTATTCGGGGCACTTGGTCTTGCCGTATCGGGGGCCGCCACCGTGGTTGGCGCTGATCTGGCGCCGGGCCGAGATTGCTTCGGAGCCCTACACAAGGGGGGGCAAAGATGGCCTATGGGATCGTGCACCACTTCCGGAATGGCACTCGGGAGCAGTATGAGGCCGTGCTCACGGCGATCCATCCAAGCGATGAGAGCCCGCCGGAAGGACAGATCTTCCACTCCGTCGGCGCTTCGAACGATGGCTGGACGGTTGTCGCCGTCCATGAATCGAAAGAGAGCTGGGAGCGGTTCCGCGACCGCGTCCTGATGGCGACGCTCGAGAACGGCGTCGAGGTCGACTGCGAGTCCACTCCGGACGAGGCGACGGTCGACGTTTACGACCTCGTGCCGGAGCGCCGCGCGCACAGACGGACGTCGGCGAGGATCCTGCCGAGCCGCTGGTTCCACCCGGCGACAACCTAATCGCTCAGCGCACCTCGATGGCTTGAGCAGACAGCGCCATTGGCTGCGCTGGTTCGGCGAACAGCAGCGGCATGCGATCGCCGTACTTGGCCATAAAGTGAGCCAGGATCGGCTCGATGTGGCTGAGCAGGTCGGCGTCAGGAGCAATCGCGGCGGTGAAGCTGGTCAGGTAGAGCACGTTCTTGAAGAACAGCACCAGCTCCTTCGGCAGCCGGAATCGACTGGCAGAGAGAAGCCGCAGGACACTGCTGAGCGTCTCGCCGACTTGGTCGTACGTCAGCCCGCCGCCCGTCTGCGGATTGATTCGATCGAGCTCGAGCTGCAGCTTCTCTGAGAGCTCGTCCAGGTTCGCGTCAGGTGGAAGGGCCCCGAACTCCGTCAGCGCGCGTAGCTGGGCTCGAGCGTCCATCGCGGCGAACGCGAGCATGAATCTCACGAGTGCTGCCCGCTGCTCGGCGGTGATCCGCCCGCAGATCCCGAAGTCGACGAGCGAGAACGTGTCACCACTGTCGATCAGCACGTTCCCGGCGTGCAGATCGCCGTGAAAGACGCCGTAGATCAGCGTCATCTCGAGCACGCCCTGAATCGCGAGTCGCAGCAGGCGCTCGCCGTCCAGCAAATCTCCGTATGCGTCCGCCGCCTTGTCGTATGACACGCCGGGTACGTGCTCCATCACCAATATGCCGTCGGTGACCATCCCCGGAATGGGATGCGGCAGCGTGCAGTAAGCGATCCCGGCATCCTCGAACGCCGCGCCGAGCTCCACGAGGTTCAGCGCCTCCAGCCGGAAATCCAGTTCCTCGAGCACGAGCGTCGCGAACAACTCGACGAAGCCGGTCAGGTTCGCCGTCCTGGCTGCCTGATGCAGACGCTCGGCCACGGACGCGACCAGCGCCATCGTCTCGATGTCCGCTCGGAGCTGGCGACGCAGGCCAGGGCGCCGGAGCTTGACTACGACCTCGGTGCCATCCTCGAGTGCCGCGAGATGAACCTGGGCGATCGAGGCCGCGGCCAGCGGCTCGGGATCAAAATTCTTCAGCCGGCCGCGTTGGTCTCCGAGTTGCTCGTGAAGGACGGCATCGACCTGGTCCCCCGACAGCGTCGGGGCCTGGTCGCGACACCAGGCGAAGGCCTCGACCCACTCAGCGGGGAGAAGGCCACGGGCGCTGGCGATGAACTGGCCGAGCTTGATGTACGCAGGTCCCCCGGCGCGTACCAGCCGCTCGGCCCGGCTCAGCGTCCCGCGGCCACCGCGCGGAGGAGAGATCGGAAGCCCGGAGGCAGCGGCCGCCGCTGAAAGCAGCGCAATTGGAGCGTCCGGCGCTGCCGCCGATGCGACCTTCCAGCCCGTCGATGCCAATGCCCCGAGGGTGTCGGTCCACACCCGCGGGCGCGACAGCGCGGCGGCTTCCGCCGCGAGCTCGCGCCGGGTGGCGGGCAGCCGTCGTTGCCATCCGGCCGCCGCTTCCCGAAGGCCGGGCCGCCCGCCGACCCAGGCCGACTCGGCGACCAGGACCCGGAGATCTGGAAGCGGGGGTGCGACGGTGTCTCCTGCGTCGGGCATCGGCTGGATCCGTACGCTACCGGTACGCGCCCGCGATACTGCCCGCTCATGGCGCTCAACGTGCTCGGCGGCCCGCTCGAGGCATGCGGGCTTGATCCCCTCACCGGCTTCTACCGGGACGGGTGCTGCCGCACCGGAGTGGAGGACGTCGGCGGCCACACGATCTGCGCGGTCGTCAGCTCGGAGTTCCTCGAGTACCAGCAGAGCATCGGCAACGATCTGAGCACGCCCATGCCGGCGTACGAATTCCCCGGTCTAGCGCCGGGCGACCGCTGGTGCGTCACCACGCGGGCTTGGCTTCGAGCGCACGCCGAGGGCGTCGCCGCATTCGTTGTGCTCGCGGCAACACACGAACGAGCGCTCGACGCCGTGCCGCTCGAGGTGCTCGAGCAGTACGCAGTCGACGTGCCCTCGGATCCCGGGTCGATCGGCGGATGAGCGGCCCGTCCGGCTTGCCGCGGCCGCCCCGCTCACGCTGGACTTCATTCGTCGCTGACCCGAAAGCGCAGAAGCCGAGGATCCTGCATGAGGAGGGCAACCCCGACCACCGAGTCCGCGTGGAGCACAACCGCCACACGATCCTCGTGCGCCTGAGCGACGAGGACGGGCACGGGTGGATCGTCCTCGCGGTAGATCGCGAAACGCGACGGTGGGCAGTGGGAGAGGCGCGAACGCAGCTGGACGCAGCCGAGCTGGCCTTCGGTCGGCTCTACGACGCGCACTGATCCCGTACGTTGCAGGACTGTGCACCCGACCGCAGCACGTTTGGCCGATCGGCTCCGGCAGCGCGGCCTGAAGATAGAGGTCAGGACGCTCAGCGACTCCGCACGAACCGCGGCCTTGGCGGCCGCCGCGCTGGACGTCGAAGTGGGACAGATCGTCAAGTCGTTGCTGTTCCTCAAAGGCGACGAGCCAGTGATCGTGCTTTGCGCCGGCGATCGCCGTGTCGACGCCCAGCGCCTCGGCCTGGCGGCCGCCCCGGCGGAGCAGGTGCGTTCGATCACCGGGTTCTCGATCGGAGGGGTCCCGCCGCTCGGGCATGACGCGGACCTGCCGACCACGGTCGATGAGTCATTGCGTCGCTTCGAGACCGTGTGGGCGGCGGCGGGCACGCCGCACGATGTATTCGCGATCGCGACGGAGTCCCTGATCGCCGCGATTCCGGAAGCGCGCGTGGTCAGCGTCAGCTGACCGGAGCGTTCACCGGGAGTCCGTTTACGCCGGAGACCGCGGCCGGCCGGCCAAGGTGGAACCCCTGCGCGTAGTCGGCACCGAGCTCTCGGAGCAGACGAAGCGTGCCTTCATCCTCGACGCCCTCTGCGATCGTCATCAGCTCGAATTGCTCGGCGATCCCGATGATGCTCTGCACGATGCGCCGGTCATCCTTGGAGCGCTCGAGTCCCTGGACGAACGAAGCGTCGATCTTGAGATAGCGAAGCGGGAGGGAACGCAGGTAGGTGAATGAGCCAAACCCGGTCCCGAAATCGTCGAGTGACAGGCCGCATCCCAGTCCGGTCAGCTCGGCGGCAAATTCCCGCGCGGACTCCAGATGGTCGGCCGCCGCAGTCTCGGTGATCTCGAACACGAGCCGACGCGCCGCAGCCGGGTCTCCCTCGAGCAGACGGACGATCTCCTGCCGCGCAGCCGGGTCGCACAGCGTCACCGCGGAGATATTCGTCTCCGGCGCGAGCGTGGCCGCGAGCTCCAGCGCGCGGCCCACCATCCAGATGTCGATGGCCTGGACGAGACCGAAGCGCTCCGCCGCCGGCAAAAACTCCCCGGGGTGAAGGATCCCTCCTTCGTCCTCCAGAGACATGCGCAGCAGGAGCTCCGAGTACGCGTGCTCGCCGTTTGCCAGGTCGACCACCGGCTGCGCCACGACCAGCATTCGTCCCTCGCTCAGCGCTGACTCGATTCGCCGCCCCCAGTCGAGCCGGTCACGTCGCTCCTGCTCGCGTTCTCTGCGCTCGGTCACGTCGGCGGCGATCGTGCACGTCTCGACTGGTCTGCCCGAATCGTCCGGCAGCGCGAAGGTCACGGTGAGAAAGGTGCGGGGCTCCCCGTCGCGCTCCAGGACGGCCTCGTCGTAGACCGGTTGCATCGTCGCCGCTGCAAGCCGATCGTTGGCCCGCAGCTGTTCTGCGATCGTCGGGAACAGCTCCGTGCACTCGCGGCCGATCAACTCGTCCGGCGACATGTTGACGAGCCGGCCGGTCTCGGAGTTCGTCATCAGGTAGCGGCCGTCGAGGTCCTTGACCGCGATCACCGCCGGCGTGTGCTCCAGGATCGCGCGCATGCGGCGTTGGCTCAGCCCGAGTGCACGCTCGGTCTCGACGCGGTCGGTGACGTCATGACAGACGCCGACCAAGGCCGACACGGTCCCATCGGGTTCGACGATCGGCCGCCCTTGCGAGAGCAGCACGCGGACTTGGCCATCCGCGCGGACGATCCGTTCCTCGAACGCGAACGGCTCCCTGATCGCGATCGCGTCCTCGATCTCAGACCAGACTCGATCGCGGTCATCGGGATGGAGGAATGCGACGAAGGCTTCGACGGTCCCGCCGAATTCCCCCGGCTCCAGCCCGTAGATTTGATGAAGCTCGTCCGACCAGCGGACGCGCCCCGACGCCATCTCCCATCGCCAAACCCCGAAGCGCACGATCCGCTCCGCTTCGGCCATGCGGTCGGCGTACTCCCGGAGCTCGTCCTCGCTACGCGGGTGGGCGGCGGTGCCGTTGGAGGGGACACCGCCGGGGGTGGCGCCCGGCATCGTGCTGGCGATAGTCATGCGCACTCTCCTCATCCTTGTGCATAAAGGCACTAAACCACCAATTTGGCGATCGTGCAAGGGGCCGGTGCGCCAAGTTGGCACGTTGACGCGGTAGCACCGGCCCGCCGGCGAGCCGGATCACGTCCGAAGGTCCTGCTTCAGGACCTTGCCGAGGGCGTTGCGCGGCAGGCCGTCCACGAACCTCCACGAACGCGGGGCCGCTTGAACGGTGCCAGCCGTTCGGCCGCGAACGCGGACAGCGCTCGCTCGTCGATCTCGGACTCGCTCGCGACGACGAACGCCGTGACCACCTCGCCCCACTCCTCCGACGGCGTCCCCACGACCGCCACTCTCCGACGTCCGGATGCGAGAGCAGCACGTCCTCCACCTCGCGGGGGTAGACATTCAGGCCGCCGGTGATGATCAGCTCCTTCGCGCGGCCGAGGATGCGCACGTACCCATCGGGATCGACGCTCGCCAGGTCGCCGGTCCGAAACCATCCGTCGGCGAAGCTCTCCGGCCGTTGCCTCTGGCCGCTCCCAGTAGCCGTCGAACACGTTCGGGCCGCGGACGAGGATCTCGCCGTCTATCGAGCCGCATCTCCACCCCGGGCAGCGGCAGCCCGACGCTTCCCGGCCTGCGCTCGCCGTCGTACGGGTTGGAGATGTTCATCAGCGTCTCGGTCATCCCGTAGCGCTCGAGCACCTGCTGGCCGCCGCGCTCGACGAGCGCCCGGTGAAGCTCGGCGGGAAGCGCCGCCGAGCCAGAGACGCACAAGACGTAGCCGCGCCAGCTCGCCGACACGGGGCGAAGAGGCAAGCCGGTGGTACATCGTCGGCACGCCGAAGAACAGCGTCGCGTCGTGGTCGGTCGCCGCGTCCAGCACGGCGTCGACATCGAACCGGGGCACAGGACAGCCGAGGCTCCCGCCAGCAGCGTGCCGTGCAGACCCCACGCCCAGCCCGTGGATGTGGAACAGCGGCAGGGCGAGCACGAGCCGATCCGCCGCCGTCCAGCGCCAGGCGATCCGGACCGACTCGCAACCCGCGAGCAGGTTCGCGTGCGCTCAGCACCGCACCCTTGGGCGCGCCGGTGGTCCCCGACGTGTAGCCGATCAGCGCGGGGTCGCTCGGGCAGCGCCGCGTCGAGCGCAGCTGGCTCGTGCATCCGGGAGCTCGACGTCGGGGCCGAGCACGAGCACCTCGGGGCCGGCGGCGGCGGAGACCCACGCAGCGCGCTCCGGATCGTCGACGAGCGCCGCCTTCGGCGCGCGCGTCGGCCACGATGTGCGCGACCTCGCGCTCTCGGTAGGCGGTGTTCACCGGCACGACGACGACCCCGGCGCGCAGCGCGGCGACGTGGGCGATCACGAGCTCGAGCGAGGAGCCGGCGCTGAACAGCATCCGGTCCCCGGGCTCGAGCCCCGCGGTCCTGAAGGCGCCCGCCACGCGCCGGGTCGCTTCCTCGAGCTCGGCCGCGTGTCACCCAGCCGCGACCGGGTTCGAAGCAGGACCGGCGCGGCGGGCCCGTCCGCCCAGACGCTGCGCCCAGGCTGCGGGCAAGCTGCCGGCCTCCGAGGAGATCGAGCTCTCGGCCGCGCATGCCCGGCGGCAGATGGGCCTCCCATCCGGGACGGACATGGTCCGGCACTGTGTCACGGTGGGACGCCATGCGCCAAGAGCGAGTGGCTAGTCTGGAGCGTGAGCATGCAGGCGAACGAGAGGAGATGAGATGGGACAGCCCGTGATCCATTTCGAGGTGATGGGAAAGGACGCCCAGAAGCTCCAGTCGTATTACGCGGAGCTGTTCGGCTGGAAGGTGGACTCAGATAACCCGATCGGCTACGGGATGATCCCGCGCGAGGGGAACGTCAACGCCGATGGGGCCGGGATCGCCGGCGGCATCGGGGCGATGCCGGACTACGACGGACACGTCACGTTCTACGTCGAGGTCCCCGACATCGAGGCGGCGCTGCAGAAGGCCGAGAGCCTCGGCGGCAAGCGCACGATGGGGCCCGACTCCCCTCCCGGCTCGCAGGTCGAGATCGGGATGTTCACCGATCCCGAAGGTCACCTGATCGGGGTCGTCAAAAGCCTTTGAAGCAGTACTACGACGCCCGCGCCCCCGAGTACGACGAGTGGTATCTCGGCCAGGGGCGCTTCGAGCAGCTCGACCGACCGCGGTTGGGACGACGCGGTCGCGCTGCTCGAGCGGGCGGTCGCAGAGCTGCCGCCAGCGCGCACGCTTGACGTCGCCTGCGGCACGGGCTTTCTGACGCGGCATCTCGCGGGCGAGGTGACAGCGCTCGACCAGTCGCGAGCGCATGCTCGAGATCGCCCGCGAGCGCGCTGCCGGCGGGCGATGCTTCGTGCGGGCCGACGCGCTCGAGCTGCCGTTCCCCGATCGGCTCCTTTGACCGCGTCTTCACCGGCCACTTCTACGGCCATCTCGACACGACGAGCGCGGCGTTCGTGGCGGAGGCCCGCCGGGTCGCCGGCGAGCTGGTTGTCGTCGACTCCGCGCTGCGCCCAGATCACGGCCGCGAGGAGTGGCAGACGCGGGTCCTCAACGACGGCTCGCGAGTTCGAGGTCTACAAGCGCTACTTCGATGCCCGGGAGCTGGCGGCTGAGCTCGGCGGCGGCCGGGTCCTGAACGAGAGCCGCTACTTCGTCTCGTCGGCCGAGCTGACGCAGACCGAGACCCTGCGTGCTCGCTAGCCTTGCGAGGCTCCGATGTCGCCCCGAACGCGGACGATCCTCGCCGTGGCCTGCGGGTGCGCGCTGGCCCTGGCCGTGGGGGCGGTGCCCTCCTCGCTCGCCGCCGCCCCGGCCCGAGGTCCGCCTGTGGGCTCCGCGCCCGCCTGCCCTCTGGCTCGACGCGTGCTGGGCCAGCTGCCCGGGCGCGACGCGGATGCAGATCGCGGTCGCGCTGCAGCCGTCCGACCCCGCCGGCGCTCGAGTCAGTTCGCGACGGCGGTCTCCACTCCCGGCTCGAGCCTCTACCGCCGACTACATCACCCCCACGCAGTTCGCCACGCGCTTCGGCGCGACCGACGCCCAGATCGGGGCGGTCGAGGCCTCGCTGCGCGCGCACGGCCTGTCGCCCGGGACGGTCAGCGCCAACCACCTTTCGATTCCGGTCAGCGCGACCGCCGGCCAGCTGCAGCAGGCGTTCTCGGTCACGCTTGCACGCGTCGCCCTGCCGAGCGCCACGCGCGGCGATCGTCAACAGCGCCGCCCCGCTGCTCGACGCCGACATCGCCGGGCCTCGTGCAGGGGATCGAAGGGCTGAGCACGCTCTCCGCCCCACACCCGCTGATCGAGCGCGCCCAGCTGCGACGGCGAAGCCCGACGCGCGTCGGTCGCCGCACGCGACGCGACACGTCGCGACCGGCGGCCCGCAGCCGTGCGCCGCCGCCACGTCCGCCGCGCCGGGCCAGGGCGCGTACACCGCCGACCAGATCGCCTCCGCGTACGGGTTCTCGGGTCTCTATCAGGCCGGCGACGAGGGGCCGGCCAGACGGTCGCGGTCTACGAGCTCGAGCCCTATGCGCCGAGCGACATCGCCGCCTACCAGGCCTGCTACGGGACGCATGCCTCGGTCTCGGACGTCCCCGTCGACGGCGGCGCCGGCAGCGGCTCGGGCAGGGCGAGGCGGCGCTCGACATCGAGCAGGTGATCGGGCTTGCGCCGAGGGCCAACGTGCTCGTCTACGAGGGCCCGAACTCCAACTCCGGCGCGCCCGGCGCCGGGCCATACGACACCTGGAGCGCGATCATCAGCCAGGACCGCGCGCGCGTCGTGTCGGCGTCCTGGGGCCAGTGCGAGGCGCTCGAGGGCGCCGACCGACGCGACCGATGAGAACACGCTGTTCCAGGAGGCCGCCGCGCAGGGGCAGACGATCGTCTCGGCCTCGGGCGACGAGGGCTCGGAGGACTGCAACAACCCGCCGCTGCAGCCGAACTTCTCGCTCGCGGTCGATGACCCCTCGAGCCAGCGGTTCGTCACCGGCGTCGGCGGCACGACGCTGAGCTCGCCTCGGGCCCGCGCCCCACCGAGCAGGTCTGGAACAACGGCGGCAATCTCGGCGCGACTGCTCGGCGTTCCAGCCCGGCGCCGGCGGCGGCGGCATCTCATCGCTGTGGGGAATGCCCGCCTACCAGGCGAACGCCGCGGCCGTCCCTGCACGTCCGCCAGTCGAGCTCCCGCGAGTCGCCCGACGTCTCGGCCGACGCCGACCCCAACACCGGCTACTCTGATCTATTGGCAGGGGAGCTGGAGCGGCATCGGCGGCACCAGCGGCGCCGCGCCGCTGTGGGCGGCGCTGTTCACACTCGCCAACGCCTCGAGCGGCTGCGCAGGCTCGATCGTGGGGTTCGCCAACCCGGCGCTGTACAACGCGGCCGGCTCGGCCTACGCCCAGGACTTCAACGACGTCAGCAGCGGCAACAACGACTTCACCGGCACCAACGGCGGCCGCTACGGAGCCGGCCCGGGCTACGACATGGCGTCCGGCCTGGGGACGCCCAACGCGAGCGCGCTCGCACCGGGCTGTGCGCGCACGCCACGCAGATCGGCTCGCCGACGGTGTCGGGCGCGTCGCTGTCGGGCGTCCGCCACGCGCGCCCGAAGCTCCAGCTTCACCGTCACCTCCGGGCCAGAACGCGCCTGCGCTGCAGACGGTCTGCGATCCAGCTCCCGAGCGGACTCCGGTTCGCCGCCGGGCGCCGGCGGGTCACGGTGACGGGCCCGAACGGCCGCGCACGCGGGCTTCAGCTCGAGCCTCAGCCACGGCGTGCTGACGATCAAACTGAAGAGCCCGAAGACTCGGGTCAAGATCACCGTCAGCTACGCGACGCTCAACGCCACGCAGCGCGAATCCGCGGCCGTCAGGCGTGGGCGAGCGGGCAAGCTGAAGCTCACGATCACCGTCACCGACTCGCGCAGCACCCAAGACGCGTCTGACGGCGACGGTCAAACCGAGGAGCTAGGCGGTGCCGGTGATCAGCGGTGCCGCCTCGGCAGATGTGAACGCGCCGATCGAGCGCTGCTGGGCGGTCGTCGAGGACGTGGCGACCGCGCCCGACTGGCAGGGCGGTCTCGCGCGCATGGATGTGATCGAGCGCGACGAGCAGGAGCGGCCGCTCGTCTGCGACGCGCTCAGCGACCTCAAGCTCCGCAAGGTCAAGACGCGGGTTCGCTTCAGCTACGAGGCGCCGACGCGGCTCGCGTGGACGATGGTCGAGGGCGACCTTGACTCGATGGAGGGCTACTGGGAGCTCGAGGATCTCGGTGACGGGCGCACGCGCGCGACCTACGGAGTGGCTGTCGATCCCGGTTCGATCGGGAGGCTCGCGCGGGGGCCGATCGAGCGGGCCGCGCGCGCGATCCTCGTCGATCCCCGCGCCAAAGAGCTGGCGCGGCGGGTGGAGCAGGGCTGAGCGCGGCGCGCGCCGCGCGGCCATCCACAGAGCGCGGCGCGCGGCGCGCCATGCACCGGACCGGCTCAGGCCGCCGAGGGCAGTTCGCTCGTCGGCGTAGCGCCGGGCCACGTCCGACAAGATCCCGATCATGGCCTGGGCCGCGGGTGCGACCCCGCGCCCGCCCATCGTCGCGGCGGTGACCGTGCGAGCCGGGCTGCGCGGCGCCAGCGCGCGCACAACGATGCCCGGATGCACGCGCGTCAACGCGAGGCGTGGGATCAACGCCACGCCGACGCCGGCGGCTACGAGACCCTGAACGGTCTCATAGTCGTCCGACTCGAACGTCACGTTCGGCTCGAAGCCGGCTGCCAGGCAGGAGCGAACGACGTGTCTGGCGCAGGGGCTGACTGGCGGAGGTCTGGACCCAGTCCTCGCCGCGGAGATCGCCCAGCCTGAGCGCCCGCTTGCCCGCAAGCGGGTGCTCGGCGGGCAGCGCGACGTGCATGGGGTCCTCGAGCAGCTTGGTCGAGCGCAGCCCCGCGCCGGGTCGTTCCCGCACCCCGGGGAACTCGAACAGCAGCGCGAGGTCGAACTCCCCCGCCCTCATGCGCGGAGCTATCTCCTCCGGCTCCCCCTCCGCCAGCGTCAGCGACACGCCCGCGTGCTCCGCCCTGAACGCGGCAACCGCGAGCGGCATCAGGGTCGCACCAGCGGAGGGAAACGAGGCCACTCGCAGCGGACCGCTGCGCGCCTCCAGCACGGCCGCGAGGTCGGCCTCGGCGGCCTCCACGCCGGCGAAGATCCGCTCGGCGTGCTCGACCAGCGTCGCGCCGGCGGCGGTCGGGCGGACGCCCCGCCGGTCGCGCACGACGAGGATCGCCCCTGTCTCCGCCTCCAGCCGGGCGATCGCCTGTGAGACCGCGGACTGGGTGTACGAGAGCGACTCGGCCGCGGCCGAGAACGAGCCTTTGGAGACCACCTCGGTAAGGACCCGCAGACGCCCCAGGTGCAGCATAAGTGAATCTTATATGACGGATGATCGAACTTCATTAGTACTGATAGGAGGCGAGTGTCATCCTCGCGGCGAACAACGACTCGGCTTTCGACCTTCGACCACGGAGAGGCCTCATGTCCACCAAAGCGATCGTCTCCTACGACGACACCCCCAACGACCAGGACGCCCTGATGCTGGGGCGGGTGCTCGCCGACGCCGGCGTGGAGCTGACGCTTGCCTACGTCCGGCACACGACGCAGACCGAACGCCAGCGCGAGCAGCTCGAGGAGCATGAGGCCGAGGCGCTGCTCGAGCGCGGGGCGCAGTGGATCGAGGCGCCGGAGGTCGAGCGGCGCGTGATCGTCTCCGCCTCCACGCCCGAGGGGCTGAAGCGGCTCGCCGAGCAGGAGGGGGCCGACGTCCTGGTGTTCGGGTCCGAGTACCGCACGCCGGCCGGGCACATCGCGCCGCAACACTCGACCGACAAGCTGCTCCAGGGCGGATCAGCCGCCGTGGCGATCGCGCCCGCGGGCTACCGCGAACAGCACAGCGCCCGGATCCGCACCATCGGATTGCTGGCCACGCCCGGAGACGACGCGGCGATCGACACCGCGCGCGAACTTGCCGAGCGCTTCGAGGCGATGATTACGCGGGACGAGCCCCGGGTCGATCTGCTCGTCGTCGGCTCACGGCCGGAGGCTCCGGACGGCAGGGTGATGGTGTCCGGCGTGGCCCAGCGGGCGATCGAAGCGGCCACCTCGCCCGTGCTGGTGGTGGCACGAGGCGTTGCGCTCCGGTTCGCGGAGCTGGTCGCCGCCGTCTAGCGCCGTCCTCAGAGAATCAGGTGGCTGTCGCCGAACTCGTGCCACAGATAGCCGTGCTCGAGCGCCTCTGAGTAGGAGCGTTGGAGCACATCCGGCCCGGCGATCGCTTCGAGCATCTGGAGATGGGAAGCCTGGGGTTCGTGCCAGCCGGTGATCAGGCCATCGACGGCGTGCACGCCGCGCTCCGGGCCGATCACCAGAC
Source organism: uncultured Actinomycetes bacterium (assembly GCA_963822725.1). Classification (GTDB taxonomy): domain Bacteria; phylum Actinomycetota; class Thermoleophilia; order Solirubrobacterales; family Solirubrobacteraceae; genus Palsa-465. The sequence goes on along the minus strand of CAWGIR010000001.1, from coordinate 951,341 downwards.
TCGTCCAGCCCTCGTCCGCCCGGACCTTGCCCTCAGGTTGCGCCACGGTCTCCAGGGCGCGGACCACCGTGGTCCCGACCGCGATCACGCGACGCCCTGCCTCGTGGACGGAATTGATCGCGCGCGCGGTGGCTTCCGGCACTTCGTATTGCTCCGGGAACGGGGGCTCGTGGCGCTCGGGGGATGAGACGCCGGTGTGCAGCGTGATCGGCACGATCGGCACGCCGCCTGCGACGAGCCTCGTGATCAGCTCGGGGGTGAACGGTCGGCCGGCGCTGGGCATCTCGGCACTCCCCGGTCTGACGGCGTAGACGTTCTGGTATTCGCGCAGCGGCCAGCGGCGGCGCACGTAGCCGTACCGGATCGGCTCGCCCCACTCAACGAGGTAGTCCTCTACCGAGCCTGGACCGCCGAAGCGGGCCAGCATCAGCCGCGCGCCGGAGGCATATGGCACGACCAGCTCGATCATCGCTCCGCCGCGCAATCCGATCAGCTCGCCGGCGCGGGCCCGCTGGGGGCGGCTGCCGTCGGCGGTGCGGAGCTCCACCACTCGCCAGCTCGGATCCAGGCGCGGCGCCCGCGTGGAGAAGTGGACCCGCACTTGCGTGTCGTCCGCGCGCCAGCCGGACACGGCGGCGGGGAGCGTGGCCGACACGTTGACGACGAGCAGATCGCCGGGGGAAAGCAGCTCCGGGAGATCGGTGAACGACCGATGCTCGATCCGGCCCTCGGCGCGATGCGCCACGAGCAGCCTGACGGCATCGCGCCGCACGGGAGGCTCGTGCGCCTCCAGCGACGGCGGCAGCTCGAACGCCGGCGCGCTCACGCCCGGATCTCCGAACCAACCCCGGACGCTCGCACCCCCGAACCGACGCCGGCCAGCGCACGGGCCTGGTAGCGGCCGCTGTCGAGATCTCCCTCGATCAGTGCCAGGAGCCCGGGAACGCTGTCCTCCGGTGGCGGGCGGTCGGAGATGTCCTCGCCGGGGAACGCCTCCTGATGCATGCGCGTGCGCATGTCCCCGGGGTCGACGGCATAGACGCGCAGCTCGGGATGCTCGGCGGCCAGGATCGCCGAGACCTGCTCCAGCGCCGCCTTGGACGATCCGTATCCGCCCCATCCGGGGTATGCCTCGACTGCTGCGTCCGAGGTCACGTTCACGACCCGGGCCCCGTCCGCGAATCGAGACAGCGCGAGCTGGCACAGCGCGAGCGGCGCAAACAGGTTGACCCGATAGACGCGCTCGAGCGCATCGAGCGGATATTGAGCCAGCGACGGCTGGGGGCTCGGGCCGAGCAGGCTGGCGTTGTTGACGAGCAGATCGATGCGCTCGCCCGCGGCGTCGATCAGCTCACGGCGGTGTTGGGGGTCCGCGAGATCGCCCGGGACGGCGAGCACCTCGGTCCGCCGTCCCAGTTCCGCGGCGGCTCGTCCGAGATCTTCTGGGCCGCGCGCGTCCAGCACCAGCGCCCAGTTGCGCTCGGCCAGCGCGCGAGCGAGCGCGAGTCCCAGGCCACGGGATGCTCCGGTGACAATGGCAAGTGACATGCCGCCGACGGTAGGCGCGATGCGGTCCCGCTTTCCAGCGGCAATTGGGCTTAAGACTCCGCGCCGACCAGACCCTCGCGGACCGCGAGCAGCGCCGCCTGCGTGCGGTCGGCCACGCCGAGCTTCGCCAGCAGGTGACCCACGTGCGCCTTGACGGTCTTCTCGGAGATACCCAGCTCCAGCGCGATGCGCTTGTTCGAGCGGCCGTGCGCGATCAGCTCGAGCACGTCCTGCTCCCGCCGAGTGAGCCGCTCGCGGAGCACCCCGCGTGACGATTGACGGTCGGCGATCGCTTCGACCAACCGCGCCCCGACCGCGGGATCGAGCATCGCCTCGCCCTGGCATGCGGCGTGCACGGCCCGCGCGAGCTCGGAGGGCTCCACGTCCTTGAGCAGATAGCCCGCGGCGCCCGCCTGAATCGCGGGGAGCAGGCGATCGTCGTCGAGAAAGCTCGTAAGCACAATCACGCGGATCTCGGGTAGGCGGGTCCGCAGCTCGCGCATCGCTCCGACGCCGTCGAGCTGAGGCATGACGAGGTCCATCAGCACGACATCGGGCCGGAGCTGTTCGGCCTGGGCGAGCGCCTGGATTCCGTCGGCGGCCTCGCCGATGACCTCGATCCCCTCCTGGAGCTCGAGGAATGTCCGCAGCCCCTCGCGGACCACGGCATGATCGTCGGCGATCAGCACCCTGATCACGCCGGCACCTCCAAGGCGACCGTCGTCCCTTTGCCGGGAGACGATTCGATCCGCAGGCGTCCGCCGAGCTCCTCGGCGCGCTCTTCCATCGAGGTCAGGCCGAGATGCTTCGAGCGGAGCTCGGGTCGATCAGGCTCAAAGCCGGAGCCGTCGTCGGAGATCTCGAGTGACAGGCGGCGGTCGCCACCGACGAGCCGCACTCCGATCCGCTCCGCACCGGAGTGACGGAGCGCGTTGTTGAGCGCCTCGTGCGCAATCCGCAGGACGCCCAGGTCGCGCTCGCGGGAGTCCCCGGCGGGAGCACTCGCGCGCAGCTCGATCGTCACCCCGTGTATCCGCTCAAGCATCTCGATCTCCTTGCGCAACGCGACCTCCAGGCCATCGCGCTCGAGCTCCGGCGGTCGAAGGCCCAGGATCAAGGAGCGAAGCTCGGCGAGCGCCTCGCGCGCCAGCTCGCCGAGGCGCAGGACCTGCGTCCGGGCCGCTTCGGCGTCACGCTCGAGCAGGGTCGCCGCGGACTCGGCGCTCAGAATCAGGCTGAAGAGCTTTTGGCTGACGACGTCGTGGAGCTCCAGCGCCAGGCGGTTGCGCTCCGAGACGATCGACAGCTCGCGACTGCGCTCGAACAGTCGCGCATTGGTGATCGCGATCGCGGCGTGCGCCGCCAGCAGTTCGATCAGCTCCTCGTCCCGGTCGTCGAACGTGGCGGCCCCGCGCTTCTCGGTCAGATAGAAGGATCCGATCACATCCTCGCCGGCGACAATCGGGACGCCGAGGAACGAGCGCATGTCCGGGTGCTGACGCGGCCACCACCCACGGAACCGCGGATCCTGGTGGATGTCGTCGGTACGGAAGGGAGCGGGGCCCTCGAGCATCGCGCCGAGCATCCCATGGGTCCTGGGCAGTGGACCCATGGCGGCGATCAGCCCGTCGCTCATGCCCGAGACGATGAAGTTCCGAAAGCCCCCGTCGCCATCCGGGATCCCGAGCGCGGCGTAGCGTGCGTCGACGAGCTCGCGGGCGGAGTCCACGAGCTGCTGGAGCACGTGCTGGACCGAGCGCTGCGAGGCCACGGCCAGCACCGCGTCACTGACGGCCTTCAGCGCAGGAGAGAGCTGGTCGGGCATGCGGACCCAAAGATTAGGTAGGCCCGCATGCCCGCCGCGTGAGGATTACTTGGTGCAGGGAATGTTGAGCGCCTGTGACAGCGCACTCCCCGGGAAGATCACCGTCGCAGTTGCGCTCCAGTGGCCGCGGCACCTTGATGGGTTGGTGACCAGCGAGTAGGTGGTCTTGACCGTGACCTTCTTGTGATGGACCCGCGTCGTCTTCTTCACGGTCCGCTTCGCTCCGGCCGTAAGGCTGAGCGAGTCGAGCGTGATCTGGGTTCCGGGCGGGAGGCCCTGGATGGACGGGAACTTGTCGAACAAGAGCTCGAGCCCGCCGGTGGAGTCCTTGAACAGCCGCCCGCTTCCACTCAGGGTCTGATTCAAAAGCGTGTCCCTGCCGCTCACGATCACCGACGCGATGTCGCCGCTCCGCTCGGGCTTGCCGAGGTAGATCGTGAAGTCGATGCTGTGGGTCACGCTGGCCCCGGCCAAGCTGCCGGTCGCCTGCACAATCACGGTGCCGATCTTGCTGGCCGCCGGACAGGAGCTCGCGCTCGGATTGCACAGCTGCTTGACGGCCTTCGTGCTCGTCCGAAAGCCCTTCTGGACCTGGAGCGCGAGACTCGTCGGGAGCGAGTTCTCGGCCGGGAACCCGTTGGCGTCGACCGACAGCGTGGAGTTCTTCTTGACCTTGTCGGGATGCAGCGAGATCGAGATGTTTGGGCCGCTCGCGGCCGCGGCGGTGCCCGCGAATACGAGCCCCGCCAGTGAGAGGACGATCAGTGGCTTGCGCATAGGGCGCGGCAGTATGACCAATCGCACGTGACAGCGCCATGCCGATCGCGCCCCTGGGTCCCGCTACCGTTCAGCCGATGCCTCGCCACTGGATCTGGATGCAGGTAGCGATTGTGGTGTTCGTCCTGGCCGGAATGGTGATCGCGATCGTCCGGCTGGCATAGGATCGCCAGATGTTCTCCACGATCCTCGTGGGCACCGACGGATCGAACACCGCCACAACCGCGGTCCGGTACGCGATCGATCTCGCCCGGGAGCTCGGCGCCCGGTTGCAGGTGGTGAGCGCCTACGAGCCGGTGTCGGATGAGCGGCTGCGCAGCGACACGATCGAGGTGCCTCAGGATGTCCAGTGGATGATCAACCCGCGCGATGACGTGCTCCAGCTGCTGGAGCAGGCGCGTAGCGAGGCGCAGAGCGTCGGGGTGCAGAAGGTCGAGACCTTCGCTCGCCAGGGCGACGCTGCCGATGCGATCCTGGACGTGGCCGAGGAGCAGCGCGCCGATCTGATCGTGGTCGGAAACCGGGGTATGACCGGCGCCAAGCGATTTCTGCTGGGCTCCGTGCCCAACAAGGTCTCCCACCACGCCCCCTGCTCCGTGTTGATCGTGAGAACGACCTAGGCCTAGCCTGCCCCGGCCCGGAGCCGGATGCGGTCAGCCGCCCGCCGCCGGAGCGGTCGCCGCGCCCGCGTTCAGGAGTCCCCAGCCGAAGCTCGCGTTGGGCGGTTTGGAGGTACCCATCGGGGTCGCGGTCTGCTCCAGCCGGTTGAGGATCGCTCCCGGGCTCGGATGCTTGCCGACCACGCCGCTGGCGATCACAAGTGCGGCCGTTGCAGCGACCTCGGCGGCGGCCATCGAAGTGCCGTAGATCCCGGCTGGGTATCCGAAGCGCCGGGGATGGGAGGCGTCGGTGAACGTCAACTGGTAGATGGGCGGCAGGTTGCGCTCCGGGTGACAGTCCGGATCGGAGGACATCGCGGCGTCGTAGTCGCCGCCCGGCGCGACCAGGTCGAGACCGTGGCCGACGTCGGAGTACCACGCGAGGCAGCGGTCCCGCGTGGTGGCCCCCACGGCGATCGTCCCGGGCGCCCGGGCCGGGTAGGCGATCCGGGGCGCCTCGTCGTTACCGGCGGCACCCACGACCACGACGCCGTTCTGGTTGGCGTAATGGATCGCGCTGATGATGTCCGGGATGTCTCCCGGCGTGATCCCCAGCTCGAATTCGAGGCTGAGATTGATCACCTGGGCGTGGTGCTTGACCGCATAGCGGATGCCGCGGGCGATCGTCGCGGCATCCCCGGTCCCGTCGGCGGCCAGGACACGGACCGGCATGATCGAGGCGCCGTACGCGAGCCCGGTTAGCCCGAAGCCGTTGTTCGTGGTCTCGGCGATCTCGCCGGCGACGAACGTGCCATGACCTTCGCGATCCAACGGCAAGCTGTTTCTGCTGACGAAGTCATACGGCGCGACAAAGCGGGTCCTCGTGAAATCCGGCGACTTCTTGAACGTGCGCCAGTTGCGGTACGCCACCCCTGTGTCGAGCACAGCCACGACGACCCCGCGACCTCCCGGGCGCTGATCGCCGATCAGGTTCGACCACGCGCTCGGCGCATCGACCCCCGTCCCCGCCAGGAAGTTCCACTGCATCTTCTCCCAGCCGCCGCTCTGGCCGCTCCGCCCCGGGTCATTGGGGATGAACGATCCGGCGATGTGTGCCACGTAGTCCGGTACCGCGTAGGCGACGCCCGGGAGCCTGTGCAGGCGAGCGGCGGCGGCCGGGACGCTCTCCCCCGGGGGCAGCCGCAGCAGCTGGGCGCCGGGCGCCGGCGCGGCGCCGGGCATCACGCGCGCGCCCATGATGCGGCGCAACCTGGACATCCGCCCCGGGCGATAGCCGACCACCACCTCTCCGGGCACGTAGTCGCCCTTCGCTGAGGCGACAGTCGCCATCGGCCGCGCGCTTCCCTGCCCCGCGGTCGTGACCAGCACGACCGCCGTGACGAACAGCGCCGCCAGCAGCGCGACCAACCATTTCAACTGCGAGCGAAGCGTCAAGGCGCCTCGTAGTGTGTCTTACTGCCGACGGTGACCTCCCACTTCTTTCCACGCGACGAGTACTTCATGCGGCTCGCGCTGCGGGAAGCCGCCCTGGCACTTGAACACAATGATGTCCCGATCGGCGCGGTGGTCGTCCGCGACGGCGAGGTGATCGCGTCCTCTCACAACGAGCGCGAGGTCCGCAGCGACCCAACCGCTCACGCGGAGATGATCGCGCTGCGTGAGGCTGCCCGGGCGACCGGGAGCTGGCGGGTGCTGGACGCGGTCATGTACGTCACCCTGGAGCCGTGCGCGATGTGTGCCGGCGCGATCGTGCTGGCACGCCTTCCGCGCGTCGTCTTCGGCGCCAGCGACCCGAAGGCGGGCGCCGCCGGGAGCGTCTTCGACATCCTCGCCGAGCCCCGGCTCAACCATCGCCCCCAGGTGGAGGAGGGCCTCCTGGCGCTCGAGTGCGGCGAGCTTCTGCAGTCGTTCTTCGCGTCCAGGCGCTGACCCCCACCCGGGCCGGCCGGCGCGCGTACGAGCCTCTAACGTGTTACCGGCAACCGGAGAGGTGGCAGAGCGGTTGAATGCGCCGGTCTCGAAAACCGGTATGGGCGGTTTCGTCCATCGAGGGTTCGAATCCCTCCCTCTCCGCCATTAGTGCAACGTTCGAACCCCTGGCCTTGAAAAACAGGGGTGGGGTTGTTCGTTGAACGCCTTTCAGAACCGGTCTCACGGCCCTCGGGCCGCTCCAGGCCCTCAGGTAGACCCTTTCTGTGACCGGCCGTCTTGACGCTAAGGAGACAACCACGTTCGGCTCCGACGACGAGTCGACGCCAGAGCATCTCCACGGTTCGAGCAATCCTCGATGTAGAGCTCGTTTGGTTCTCCTTCAGCACCGACCTCTGGCCCTTGTCGCCGGATCTTGACGCGATCAAAGATCGCCTGATTGATTAGCTTCCGCTTGTTCGGTTCCGCCACCCGATAGGTCTCGCCGGGCTTCGAGATCAGAGCAAGGGCGGTTTCGAGCGCCTCCATCGCCTCGTCGACGCTCTTGTTCGCCTCCTCACCCCATCGCTCTATTTTCAAGCTGTTCCTGCTCGATGCGATCCTGCTCGGCTTGAAGGGCATCGACCGAAATCGCGTCCTGGTAGTAGAGCTGGATTAGCTTCTGTTGCTGGTTAGTCAGCTCCTGCAGACGCCGCTTATGCTGATCTACCTGCTTGGCCGCTAGCTCAGTCTTGGCCCCGGCGAAGGTCCTGACCGCTTGTCTCAGGGCATTCTGCTCAGCTGGGCTCAGCCATTCGTACTCATGGAGCCGAACCACTGCGTCCTCGACCTTCTCAACGGCAGCCGCTAGCTGCCGCATGGCCCCGACGGTTTGATGCGGCTCAGGCACGAGTAGTACTCGTAGTAGTTGCCCCACCGGTTACGGTGCCTGCCGTAGCTGAGGCGGACACCGCAGACCCGGCAGTAAACCGTGCCGCTGAGATAGTGGAAGTGCTTCTTGGTCCGGTCGCCCGCACCTGTGAGCATCCAGGACCGCTTGCACCCGGTCAAAGGTCTCATGATCAATCAGCGGCTCGTGCCGGCCTACCCGCTTTCGGTCGTTTCGGGTGACGATGCCGATGTAGTAGTCATCGCGCAGGATGCGATGAATGGTGTTGCGGCCAACGGCACGTGACGGCTCTGGCGGTCGTTGGCGCGTTCTCAGACCAGCCTTCTCGACCATCTCTGTCAACATCGTCAGGCTCAGATCACCCGACGCTGCCAACTTGAACAGCGACCGGATCAAGTGGCGCTCGGACAGGGATCCAACGCGATCGCTGCTACGTGCCGCTCACCGACGTTCTCGCGGACGTTCAGATAGCCGATCGGCGCCTGCCCATGGTGCCGCCAGCTCGTGCTTGCGGTTTATGCCCATCTTGACCTTCTCGGCGTCATCGCGGGACCGCAAGGCATTGACGCCGGCCATGATGGTGTAGAGCAGCTTCCCGGCCGGGTGTGTCGTCCACTCGCTCCAGCGTGGACTCCAGCTTGCAACCGCTGCCTCTCGATCTCCGTGAAGAGCCACAGCGCGTCGAAGTCATCGCGGGCAACCCGGGACAGGTCGTAGAAGATCACGAAGTCCGGCTTCAGCTCGCTGAGTTCGGCGAGCATCCGCTGCAGCGCTGGCCGGTTGGTGTTCGTGCCGGTCTTGCCCGGCTTCGACGTACTCGCGGACGACCGTCGCCCCAAGCGCCGTCGGCATAGCGCCGGCAGGCCTCGCGCTGTGCCGGGATGGAATAGCCCTCGGGATCAGTGCGCTTTGTTGACCTGGCCCGTGCTCGAGACCCGCAGGTAGATGACGCAGCCGTCCTGCTCAGCTGTTAGCACGCGCATCCTAAGTGCTCGACGTGCGCAGTCGCTTCTAGTGCCAAGCGTCATCGGCGTTAGTCCGAGCTCGCTGAGCCGGGTAGTCATAGCCTCCTCAGATACGAAGTAGCGCCGGGCCAGCTCGCGGATGTTCTGCATGCCGCTGCACCAGTCGCGCTTGATCCACGGCCCGGGCATCAGGAGGCAGGCCGCGAAGTAGTTGCACAGCCGTTCGGCTCGCTCTTGGCGCTGGTCGGCTCGGCAGGTGCCGCGAGAGCCGATCGATGAATGGATCGTCGAGCACGTGCTTGAACTCGTGGGCCAGGCTGAACCGCTGGCGCTGGCAGCCATCGCTCGAGCGAATAACGATCCGCCAGTGCGTCGCCAGCCTTGACGGCCATGCCGTCAGTCGGCCAGTCCGGCCGCCAGTCGACGAAGATGCCGGGCAGGTTGCAGATGATGAACTGCGGCACCGGTGGCTCGTCGACATGCGATAGCTCGCAGCAGCAACGTGGCTTGCCGCTCAGCGACGGAATGAGCCTCGACCCAAGTCACTGCTCGCTTCGGCATAAGCTGCCTGCAGTAGCCTGGATGACATCGGTATGCTCCCAGGCGTCATCACCAAAAGCCGGTGGGAGGGGAGAGGCGCTCATGCTGCCCTCCGTAGTCGCTCGATGTAGCGCTCGATGTACTTGTAATCTGCTCGATCTCTTCAGGGCTCAGGTCGTACTTCGCCCGGAAGTAGGTGCGTATGCTCCGGCAAGCTCTCGGCCACGGCACCTCGGCTCAGCCGTTCAATCCGGGCCGGCTCGATGTCCAGCGCCTCAGCCAGGCGGGCCAAGCAGTCGAGGCGAAGGGTCCAGGAACCGACCCGCCTCTAAGCTTGGTCATCCAGGCATTACTGACACCGAGCTGAGCGGCCAAGCTCGCGAGTGGACAGACCCTTCTTGGCTCTGCGCTCGTTAGCGATCAGTGGCCCTAGTTCGCTTCGCCTTAGTTGGCGTCATCCCCATAGTGTATTACTCCTATTACTCTTACCTCCATTATCTCACGCTTTGTTCGTTAAGTGAACACTTTGCTGCAAAAACTACGACAATGCCTTGAGCTTCTTCTCAATGTCCGCCTTGCGCTCCTTGACAGAGGTCGACACCTCGTCATAGCGCTCCTGGGCGGCGTCCAGCGCTCGCCTTAGCCTCGTGCACTTCCTGATCGATCAGATCCCGGGCCGCTTCCAGCGCCTTGCGAGCATTAGCCACGTAGTCATCGACAGTGGCAGGCTGTCGCTGCGACGGCTGCGACGGCGAGACGTTGTCGGCGCCGCCACCATCGACGTGTGCCTTCTTGTACTGGAAGATGCCGCCACGGACGGCGTTCTCGTTCTTGCCGTACTTCTCAGCCACCTGCTCGCACGGCGTCGGCGTTCTTCATGCCGTCCTGACCAGTGCCTCGACTTCTTCGTGATAGACCTGGCCCCAGGTCTTGCCCTCTGGCGCCGGGGTACGAGTCGTTGTTGGTCGGCCATTTGGTAGATCACTCCTTGGGTTGATTTGTTATGACCAAGGTCGATCCTACCGCTGGTCTCAGTCCCTGCGAAGCCTTCCCGGTCGTATATATCGCCTGTTAGCACAGGCTTAGCATTGCCGGGTGTCCGGGCGTGCGGTCTGCATCCATTAGCCGCCTCCCGAAGCTCGATGCCCAGCCGTCCTCGGCTAGCGACGTAGTCCGGATTCAGCTCGATCCCGAGCCAGTCCCGCCCATGACGCTGAGCCATCAGGGCCACGGTGCCGGTGCCGAAGAACGGATCGAGGACCAGCCCGGGCCGGGTCGGCGCCCGACAGCTACACGGCACGAATGGCCGCGCGCTGCGGCTCGTCCCTCCCGGAAGCTCACCGGCCGCGTCGACCGCCGCCAGGGCTGGCCGCACTTGGTGCAGACCTGGGCGGGCAGGTGGCCAGCAGCGGCCGCCGGACCAGCTCCGGCGGGAAGGTGGCGAAGTGCGCTCCCGGTAGGAGCTAGAGCCGATCCGCCAAACGTCGCCCGGGTTCTTGCCGAGCGGATGACCGATAGGCCCTTGCGCTGCATGGCCACCAGACCATCCCGGCCGCCGGCGAGGACGCCCAGAGCCCTCTGCGGTGTCCTGGAGCCCTTCGAGGCTTCCTGACGCTCGTCAGCGGCTCGCGGATGGCGTCGAGATCGAAGTAGTAGCTCGGCCGCTTGACCAGGAAGTAGACGAACTCGTGGGCATTGGTCAGCCGATCCTTGCTCGGACTCGGCAGCGGATTGGCCTTGGCCCAGACGACTTTGTTCCGGAGCAGCCAGCCATCCCGAACTAGCGCGCGCACCAGCCGCTCCGGTCCCAGCAGCAGCGACTTGGCCGGTGCGCCGTAGCGCACATGCCGCGAGTAGGCATCGCCCAGGTTCAGCCAGAGCGACCCGTGCGGCGCCAGGACCCGGTAGAGCTCCGGCAGACCGCCCGGATGTTGTCGACCCACTCATCGACCTGACCTCCTGTCCGAGCTGGCCGCTGACGCCGTAGTCGCGCAGACCGAAGTACGGCGGGCTGGTGATCACGCAATCGACCGACTCGCCGGTAGCTCCCGCAGCCGTTCCAGCGCATCACCGATCAGGACAGCATTACGCGGGCTCATGACAGTGCCTCCGCTCCTGCTGCGGCCTGATCTGCCGACTGCCGCTCAGGACGGCCACCGCCTGATCGAGCTTCGTGATCGTGAACAGCCGCCAGGCCTCGGCCGGCAGCTCGAGCAAGTCCTCGACCAATGCCACTCGCCGCTCCTCAGTGGTGGTCAGCTAGCAGCACGCTCGGGAAAGACGCCCTGCGCTTCCTGCTCATGCCCGGAGTTGAAGTAGTCGAGATAGGCCCTGAGCTTGCGCGCGATGACGCCCGGCTCTCGCTGGCCAGATCGACCTCGACGAAGTAGCGATCCTCATAGGCACCGAGACCGACGCGCACGAAGGCGTCCGGCTTGAGCGGCGTTGGCCACCGAAGCCGTCGCCGAAGCTCCGCCAGCAATCCGGCTCAGCATCGAAGGCGAGCAGGTCAAGCAGGCCCTCCCTGCTCAGCCTGGACGGCTTGGACGTACAGCTCGCTGACTGCCAGACGATGCCGGACGTAGCGACCGCCGGGCTCCGGGCGGAAGCGACCCGTGACAGACCCTGACCGTTCCAGTAGGCGATCAGCCGCTGACCGGCCGGCCCGAGGTAGTAGACATAGCCAGCCGAGCCTCGCCCGGACGCCGCCAATCCGCCGCTCGAGCCGAGCCAGGACTCGCTAGCTCAGTCAGTCGCGTGAGCTTCCGGCGGACCGTCGAGCCGCGCTGATAGTGGAGCCGTCGTCTCCGTCGCGAGCAGGACCGCCAGCTGGGCATGAGTCATCAGGCGCAACTTCGCCACGGTCCGCACCAGCTCGCGCTCCGGCTCGCTCAGCTCCCCTCCGAGCTCAAGCAGACCGGCCATCGTCAGCGCGGCTCATAGCTCCCCCTCCTGCGGAGGCTGCATCCTCTTTCTCTTTTCTTTCGCGGGGACAGGTACAGGAGAAGGGCCAGGAAGGGGGTACGCGCAGACGCACGGAGTGGACGTCCGAGCGGACATCGGACAACCTCCCCACCTCCGCTACCAAAGACCTCGGCATAGACTAGGAGCATCAGCACCATACCGACAGCCGTAAACCGAGCTGACCAGGACGAACCGACAGGAAGTCATTCGTGGGAACAAGGCAGCGAAATGCCCGGAGCGGCAGCCGGATGGCGCTCTGTGCACCACACGAGCGGACTAGCGACCGGACAACGAAAGCAGTTCATGCTGCCCTCCGTTTCCGGCCCACTGGAGCCGCTCTTAGACGTCGCCTGATGTCTCTCGGCCAGGTCCGATCGACTTCCTTGAACGAGACACCCCAGCGTTCGGCTGAGGCCTCTCGCAGCCGTCTCGGCTTGCTCAGCGCTTTACTGAGAGGCTCAGTCTTCAGCGTCACCGGCGCGGCCAGATCACCAGGACCAAGGCCGATCCGGGCGACGGCTTCATAGGCGGCGAGGTCGCCCAGCTCCTCTGGCGTGATACCACGAAGATCGCGCGCCAGCAGCCGGGCATCGTCTGCGTCTTGGCGGAAGACCACCCGCGTAGCCACGTTTGTCAGGGCGGCCTCGCGGACCGACTTCGGTAGCTGCGCGATCGACTGCGGCGCCAGCGTCACACCAACGCCCAGACCACGGGCTTGCTCCAGCAGCGCATCCAGCGGCATCGGCAGATCACCCAGCGCCTTCGGCTCATCGATATAGACCAGGAATGGCCGGCGCCTGTTCTCAGGTAACGACTATCCGGCCCTGCACGGCCTGAAAGAGCGCGAAGACCGTTACGGCGCCGATTAGGCGGGCAGCTGGTGAGCCGACCCGCATTGGGCGAAGGCTGACAGATCACGATCTGCTGGTTCCCCAGGACCTTGTAGAAGTCCAGCTTCGGCCGGGGCTGCCCGAGAACTGTCCGGATGATCGGACGGCCCAAGAGCGTCCCCAGCTTGTTGAACGAAGCCGCCAGCTGGTGCTGCCGCTCCCCGGCGCTCATCTCCTCGAAGGCAGCGAACGTGGCCCGAGCCAATGGATCGCGCAGCTTGCCGACCAGCTTCCGTCGGTAGGCCGGATCGCTGTAGACGTACGGCACATCGGCCAGCGTTCCGTCTGGATCGTGCGCCACAGCTACCAGACCAGCCCTGAGGTAGCGCTCTGATGCGGCCCCCAGTAGTCCCGGAATAGGTCGGCCAGGACGCCGAGCACCACGTCGGCCTCGAGCTCCGCCTCAGTGCCGCCGAATAGCTGAATGCCTGGCTGCGGCCCGGGCGCAGCGCAATCGAGCACGATCACGTCTTCAGCTCGCTCTTCCGGGATCCGAGCCAGGACGGCTTGAGCGGTGTCGCCCTTGCCGTCGATCAGGACGACGCCGCGACCAGCGGCTATGTCGGTGGCGATCAGGTTGGTTATCAGCGTCGACTTGCCGACGCCGGTCGGCCCGGCGATCAGGCTGTGCGACAGCGCACCGATCAGCGGCTGAGCAATCGGACGTTCTGATCCCGGCCAGGTAGCTGTCCCGAGGACCCGCCCATGCCTTGGCAGGCGCGAGCTAGGCATCAGCTGCGGCGATGTCCCAAGCGTGACGCCTGGCAAGGCCGGGCATCGCTCGGGCCAGGCCAGCAGACCAGCCAGCTCCTCGCTGGCATAACGATCCATGAGAAGAAACGACGTCGCGCCAGCTGGCTCTTAATCTGGCCCCGAAGCACGGTGTGGTTGCCAGTCGCCCGTAAGCCGTTGCGCGGATTCTGAGGACTGCAGTGATACGGCCGAGAAGATGCGCCGCTCGCCTGGGGTGACCGGCTGACTGCCATAAGGCCACGGGCCCGAACGACCGACCCGGCGTTCTTGTTCCGCAGCCTTCGGCGCTCCTCGGTCTCAATTGTTGACCGGCACCTGCCGTTGGCACCGTGATAGGCCGGCTCGAGCGGACCAGCCAGCGGTACATGATGTGCTCCTCCTTCCCGAGCGGCTGAAGCGCGGCGAGCAAGCCGGAGCCCGTTTCCATAGTGGTTCGTCGCGTAGTACCCGCAGACGCCCCCGCAAGCGAATTGAGCGACCCCAGTGGTAGCTATGACTCAGGCTTTAGACACGGCTGTACCGGCTCTACCTCAGACTCGGCAACAGTGCCCGGAACGAGCCGCGCAACGTCTCCAGCGTCGCTTGGTCGCCGTGCAGGTAGTGATTGATGCCGCGTGGTCCGCGTGGATATCCAGGACCACGCGCGCCCCGGGGTGGAGACCGGACAGGCGGTCGACGATGGCCACCACGACCTCAGGCGTTACGTCACGTCCAAAGTGCAGACGAACCGACTGCACGGCTGCCTGCTCGCGTAGCTCGATTGCACCGAGCCCAGCCAGAGCCGCAGCGCCGAATAGCCCGCAACTGAGTAATAGCCCGGCTTCCATAGGTCAGGCCGCCTTCTGATCCTTATGTCGGCCAGCGTCCGGGTCTGTTGACTTGCTTTCGTCCGGCGCTCTTCAAGAATGGAACGCGCGATCAGGTAGTAGCGAGCGCTAACTTCTCCATGTCAATCTCTTTGCGGCGCACTCCCCAAGCTTTGACCTTATATTCCATTTGTAGTACCTCCGTTGTCATCCTTATTAGACGGTTCCTTAGTAACCAGGCTACATTTGATTATCTGCTTCCTAAAGAACCAGGTCAATGATGTTTGTGAATAACACAGCAGCTACCAGCGATTGGTAAAGAACCACACACTACGTAGCAGCAATGCAACCGCCCCACCAACGAGTACCAGTGGGACAGCGGCGTGAAGGATTGAGACCACCACCGGACCGGCGACAGACAACACCGCCAGCCCGATGATGGACATGATCAGGAACCGATTCATCAGTCCCTGGGGTTGTGCTGTCCTCGGCTTCGTATTGCGACCGCTGGGCCTCGGCCATCATGGCCTCGATTGTCAGGTGCTCCAGCCAACCGATCTGCTCCCGCGACTGCTCGATGGGCTCAACTTCCTGCGAGCTTGGGCTCGTGACCACCGCCAGGATCATCACTAGCACAGCGAGCTGAACGAGGGCGATGATCGCGATCACCAGCATCTAGATCTGGCTTCCGGTTTTGAGCACGATGGTCGCCATGCCGGTGCAGCCCGCATCGGCAATGTGACGCAAGCGGGCTTCAGCATGAGGCGTTCGTCTGACCAACAAGCCCTCGACCGCCGATACATGCGACGTTGCCAGCAGTGCCGCTTCGGTGATCTGGGCCACGGCCTCGACGCTGGCAACACTGCGAGCTGACACCACCGAGCCGTAGCCCTTGGCCTGAGCGATCTCCCGCGAGGTCCGGCGCTGGACGCGACCGGCCCCGGTGAGCTGCTCTCCTAGGTTCGACAGCGCAGGCAGATTGGACATATAGGGCTGCTCCCTTCTGGTGCTTGGCCGCCTTCAATTGGCGGGTTCCAGCGAAGGGTGCGTGCCCCTGGGGTTATTGACCTAGCTGCAATTCCCCAAGAGCGATGACGATGTGCTCTTTGCGAACTCCTGCCTCAATCGCTCTGCGAACATAGCCGTCCATGTCGTCCGGTCCATACGTGTCGGCGCCGACCACATCTCGCTATCGCTGCTGTAACCCAGCACGCGTCCGGCCTGCCTACTTGCCACGGAACACGATCGGACAATCCCAATGACAATCCACATAGTCACCAAAGTACTTGACGTGCCCATGACGACTGAGTTTGGGCCCTTTCTAGCGGGCGCGTACAGAACTCAGCATCCCGAGAATCACGACATCCAAGCCGATCATATGGTCGTCTATCGGAGGCGAGATGCGACACCATCGCTGCTTCGCATCAATTCAGCTTGTTACACCGGCGATATCTTCCGCGACAAGCGCTGCGACTGTACCTGGCAGTTACACGCGGCGCTGCAGCTCATCGCCGAGCGCGATCAAGGCGTCCTTCTCTATCACATGCACCACGAGGGCCGAGCAAATGGGATCGTAGAGAAGCTGCGCAGCTACGCACAAGCAGACGCTTCTGGTCGAGGCGGTAAAGAGGCCTACGAAGCGCTCGGGGCACATCCCGACGCGCGCAATATCAGTCAAGCGTATTGATCCTGCGAGATCTTGGCCTAACAGACGTCATTCTAATGACTAACAATCCGGCTAAGCGTGCGGTGTTGGAAGGGGCAGGTATTCATGTAGTAGATACGATTACTGTGAATCGCCTGATCCCGCGCTGACAGCCTTTTATGCGTGGAAACGCGAGGACTTTGGTCATAATGTGTAGCCAGTATAAATTGTAAAGAGGGATTTTAATACGATAGTATGGTGGGGCTATGCATTTCGCGGATAGAGTAATTGACGCGGTCCGGGATAAAGCCCCGTGTATCGTTGGACTTGACCCGGTAGTTGAACTGATGGTTGCCTCATTCCGGGATCGATGTAAAGCGGAACCGGCGCGGAACGCAATAGCAGACGTGATAGCCGAATACAACTGCATGGTGCTTGAGGCTGTGCATGATCTGGTCCCCGTCGTGAAGCCACAGAGCGCCTTTTATGAGGCTCTTGGGGCTCCTGGGATACGAGCTCTGAGGCGACAGTTGCCCGGGCGAGAGAGCTTGGGCTACTCGTACTGCTCGACGCAAAGCGTGGCGATATCGGTTCCACGGCAGAGGCGTATGCGGCCGCATACCTGTCAGGGTCCAGCCCTGACGGCACGGCGAATCCGTTGCACATGGATGCGATCACACTGAATCCCTACCTTGGTCGTGACAGCCTTGAGCCGTTCCTAGCACGGACCCGCCACGGTGACCATGGTGTGTTCATTGGCGTAATACATCTAACCCTGGTGCGGGCGACCTGCAAGACGTTGTCGCGAACGGCCGCACGGTGTCGGGCTATGTCGCGCATGGATCCGAGATTCTTACGACTCTCAAGAAGTCGGAGAGAATGGGTACAGCGGCGTTGGCGCTGTCGTTGGCGCGACCTACCCAAGCGATGCAAAGGCGCTACGGGGACAACTCCCCCGATCGCTATTTCTCGTCCCCGGATATGGAGCACAGGGAGGCGACCCGAGCAGACTTCGTGCGTTCTTCGATGACAAAGGCATCGGGGCCCTCGTCTCGGCGTCGCGGGCGATCATCTACCCGCGGCTGAAGTCGGCTCGTGGAGACGCGGATCTCCAAGGTGCAATTCGACACGCTGCCCGAAGACTTCGTGCGAGAAACCGTCTCCACGGCGCTAGCGTGACGGACCAATCGGCCGGGGGGAGGGCAATCATCCTCGGGGGCTTTGGAGCGATCGGGAGTCATGTGTGTCACGCTCTTGAACACCGAGAGGTGCCGGTCGTCGCCATTGATAGCAAGCAAGCTGGACCGCACGATCCACCGACCGTATCAGCCCATATCAGCGTCCGGGGTGAGGCGTCACGAGCCGTGCGGACCGCGACAGAGCAGTTTGGGCCGACCAACCTTCTCGTGAATTGCGCCGCAATCTTCCCGGGAGCAACCCTCGATGACTTTTCGTGGTCTGACTACGACAGTGTTCTTCAGATCAACCTTGCCGCACCGATCGAGGCGTGCCTCGCGTGGGCGGAGCTGCAAGGGCCCTCGAGCCCCGCCGAATCGTAAATGTCGCGTCCGCGGCTGGAATCCGTGGAAGTCAGGATCTCGCCTATGCCGCCACAAAGGGGGTCTCATCGCCGTTACGCGGTCTCTCGCAAGAGCACTAGCGCCTCGCGGAACCGCGGTATTCAGTGTCGCGCCTGGCATAGTGGACACGCCGATGGCGTCGGCAATGACGCCCGAACGCCGCAGGGCGGTCGTCGAGCGCACCATCTCGCAGCGCGAAGGAACTCCATCCGAGGTCGCGGACCTAATCGTCTTCCTCTTGCTCGGCCAGACTGACTATATGACAGGGTCAGTGGTATCCATCGATGGAGGATTGACGACCTAATGCTGCTCGGTCCCTGATCGGTAGTGAGACGGGCGCTGTCAATCAGAACCCCTCATCGTCGTGCACAGTGGTAGCACCTGCTAGCTGGCCCCGTACCAGCATGAGCACATCTAGTCCTAGCATGTAATTGTCGGGGAAGCAGAGCGCCCTTCGGGGTCGACCATCTTGAAGTAGGCGATGGGTGCAGTCGTAGGTTGGCGCCTTGAGCGGCGCGTGATCGCGCTGTTCGCCGGGCTCTGTGTCCGGGACGGGATGTAGCGCGGTGAGGCGATCAGGCCCGGCCCGGTCACCGGCCCTTGCCGTTCGAGCTGCCGGCCCCTCCAGGGCACGGTGCCACTGTTCCTGATCCGCCACGTCTTGATGAAGAGTGCCCGGCTTCATCAGGGTGCCGTGTGGAATCGTGTGTCGACGAACGTGGAGGCGTCACCGGGTATGGCCCGGCAGCTGGGCCGCTGCCGCCAGCTCGGCGGCGCTCCTGTTCGGGTGCATGGACGGCGACCTCGAACAGCGACAGAGCAGCCCGTCGCCGCCGAAGGCGGCTTCGTAGAACTGGACTAGCGCTCGGCTCGGCATCGAGCCATGCTCCACGCGGGAGATGTGGCTCGGACTACAGCCGAAGCCCTGGCGGTGTCCTTCACCGTCCAGAAGTTGACCTCGCGCAGCTTCTGCATCGTCCAGCCGAGCACCGTCTTAGGCTGACGCGGGATAGCACCGGCGGTAGCTGTGGCCGTGGCATCGCCTACCCCCGGCGGCCAGGGCACCGAGCATCATCAGGCAGCCGCCAACGATGGCGGCGACGATGACGACCAGAGCGCGAGGTTGAATAGGAATAACGCCAGGAACAGCACGCCGACAGTCCCGCCGAAGCCACCCGCTGCCGCCTGGCCGATTACCACCCAGCGCGAACGCTCAGTCGTCGGCACCAGGCTGAGGTAGGCGTAGACGGCGAGCAGCAGGAAGGCCGGGATCAAGCCGGGATCGCCAGGGCATGCAGGAAGCCCGCAAGGCCGGCGGCGATGCCGGCGGAGACCAGGAAGAAGTCACCATGGCTGATCGCGTGCGGGCTCGGGAAGCACAGCGCGATCAGGCTTGTCAGGATCATCACGCCCGAGCCGTAGACGCCGAACTGGAAAAGGTCGCGCGGGATGATCCCCTGGTTATGAATCTCGACGTGGCTCAGGAGCTCCGTCAGGGCCGAGCGGCGATTACCAGCCGCGCCGGCAGAGGGAACAAGATCATTGACGTCATGCCTACACCTCACTCCCATTCCCACTGAGCCAGCAGCACCCATTACACGACGGGATAATAGGGATGCTTCACGCCGCCGAGGACGATCGGATCGGCTCCGACACCGCCAGCACTCCTGCCGCGCCGACGACGGGAGCGCCAACGCGGCCGCGAGGGTGCCACCGGCACCTTTGAGCCAGAGCTCGGTGCGCGTCTTCAGCCGCTGGGTCATTCGCTGATCCTTCTCGCGTAGGCGCTTCGGGCTTGGCACCGGCACGGCCTGGCCCTTCCCAGTATCCGGTAGCTGATGGCCGAACCAGACCAGATCCGGTGGGACCCCTGCACGCTCTAGCGCCTGCAGCCGAGCGAGCTCGCTGGGCGGGACGAGCTTGGCTGGCTTGCGCCGGACCATGTCGACGGTGCCACGTCTGGACGTTGGATCATCAAAGTGGCTGACGAACATCCACTTGCCGTACTTGGTCTGAGCGATCACCTGGCCCTGAGGCAGGACGGTCGCCCCCAAGCAAGCGCAGCTCGTAATGCGCTTGCCGAACCGGCTCGAGCATCTTGGCCTCAGCGAGGTCGAGTAGACCGCGATCGACCTCCGCGCTCAGTCGAGGGACAGGGAGTAACGACAGTTGAGAGACATGGCGGCCTCCGAAAGCTGGCGCGTTATGGAGACCACGTATTAGCGCCCCAAATTGCGGACTTTCAAGTGGTTTACGGAAAAGTTATCCCGGGGGGCAGATACGTTGGTGAGCTGCCGTCTACCGCTCCGGGATCTGCACGGAGCCATCGCCATAGTGGTTTCTGAAGCTCGTTATCCACCCTCCGAGAAGCTTTCCAGATCTTCGCCCGAGTACAGACTCGCTCGATGCAGAAACTCTCGTAGGGTGCGCGCCTCGATTGAGGGCGCACGCTCTGGGCTAAATATGCCGGGCCCGTCGACGAGCCCGAGTGCTTCCGGAGATACGCCTTCGTCGACTGGTTCTCGGTAGCCATGCGCCTTGCGGAGTTCGTAGCCGATGTATAGCTTGAACCCGGGAGTGATCGCTGCTCCATCAAGTAGACGCACTGCTTCTTGAGCAGACACGAGGTTCTCCTCAGAGGCAAACCGGTCATCGTCCACAACCTGGACATGAGATAGGAAGGCGCTCAGGGCGTTACCGGTCTCACGGGCTTTGCGCTCGTATTCCTGCCTCTGCTCCTCTTCCTCTGGCGACGTGAAGTCCGAGCGGAGGAGATGGATTAGCCGCTGTCTGTCGGCCTCCTCATGACCAGGTGATCCTTCATGCATGTAGACATATGACCACGCATCCTCATCAACGGTCAGTGAAAATATCCACTCACATTCGCCCTTGTAGGAGGAAGCAAGGCAACCGGCTCAGGGGGTGCTGGCTGGCATCGTCCTAGTCGACGCCGAGTGCTCCAGTAGAGCTATCAACCGTTGGACCCTACGGAGGTCCTTGGCCACAAACAAACGCCCTTCGTCGCGCCAGCGCTCCAACTCGGACAACTCTTGATTCCAAGGCTGAAGGAGCACGATTGCTGCGCCGTCAGAGCTCCGACAGGAACTCGTGGAGGTTACCGACGTAATCATCTACGAGCACGTCTGCACCGTGCCGGCTCTTTAAGCGCTTCTTTGGCCGGTACTAGTTCGTCGTAGGCAAGGTCATGAACCGCCAACCACTGATGGGTGGAGTCCAGTGTGATCTTTGGTCTGGCCGTGATCAGCTTGACGGTATGGCGGCTGTGGAGCCAGTTGAGTAGTTCCTTCAGCACCTTCATGAACAGGCATGCTTAGTAAGTACTCAGGGTCCGCCATCGCCGCCAAGATCTCCTCAGCTATGTCGGTATCGCCCAGAGGTAGCCGAAAGTGCGTGACATCGGCGTACGACAGGTCGATGCGGAGCCGCTCTTTTATACGGGGGAGCGCTGCTGGTATTGTGATTAGCAAGAGAGCGCGAGGATGATGACCACCAACGTCTCATGACTGCCCAGAGTGGAGGCGACCGCTCTTTATCCGATAGGCCACCACTGCGACAATGATTATGCTGAGACTTGCTTCGTTCCCGGCTCGGACGTCCCCGGGAATAAGGCGGTAAGAGAGGCTGATGGCAAGAAACACAATTGCTGAAAAGAAGAGCAGCCACAGCCGATTAGTTGGAGCGCCCGAGTATGTTTGGCGCCTCAAGATTCCCCATATCAAATACAGCGCGAATATCACGGGATATCCGAGCAAGAACGCGTTCACACTATGGTCAGGATCGCCCAGCAGATCCGTAGCGTTGACAAGCAGATATGCATAGGTCATTACTATGAGCAGATCGATCCAGACGCGGAACCATTCGATACGCCTAACCTTGGTTTGCATGTCGCGTCCCACTAGATATCGACGGTGTTCCATGGCCAGGTGCCAATCGATGAAGCTGAGGAATGTCGTCAGGTAAACCGAGACCAGAGCTAGCGCAACAGGAATGTTCGCGCTACATGAGGATCCGTCGAGAAGCTTCTGAACAGCAGTATCCCCTGGCCGAGAGTGAGTGCGAGAGAAGTCGATACCTCGGACGAGGTGGTCGGACAGACGTTCAGCCCGGAAAACCCGTTCCTCGAGCCGCTCAGCGAGTTTCTCGTCCTCGACTTCTCCCTGCTGGACTCTGCGTCGGCCATATGCGACTAAGCTAAGCGCTAGGCCGGACAGGTCTAGCTAACCGGCGCGATTGCGGGCCCGCGTTCCGACTGCTCACGCCGGATGGCTTCGACGGGGTCGACCTCGCGCTTCCGTGGCTGCCAGCCCGCTTCGGTGAGCAGTTGCCGCCAGGCCTCCCGCGCCTTGGCTTCGGACGGGTAACGGCCTATGAGCTCATCACCGCGGTAAATGAACAACCTCGAGGATCAGGGGTCCGACCTGTCGCTCGTTGAATTGACAGTCCGACGTCCGGCAGCTCCTGTCGGTACGGCTGAGCCATCAGATCATGGGAAACGCTGGGTGTACTCTGAGCAGATCCGCTGGATGAAGCTGTCGTAATGCAGCGGGTCACCGACGGGTGGAGCTGGTGCGCCGGTGTGGTACTTCGTGCTAGCGAGGTTGATGTTGTCCATGTCGACCACCAGAACCGCCATCGCATCGAGGCCATAACCAGGAGGTCCACCTCGCACGCTGATGGCGCGCGCCTCTCCCACAGCGTTCTTGACCTGGTTGCTGATTGACGGCCGCGTTGTAGGCGTTGGTAGCAAGGACGACTGATAGACCTTGGCGATGTTGATGATGAACACACCACCAGCGATTGCCAGGCTGTTGTAGTTATGGACGTGCTCGTGATGGGCCTCGAGATCCCCGCTTGCGGTTCTTGGCCTGACCGGGGTGTTGGTGAAGATGCTCTTGCTTCTAATCGCAATCTGAGCTGAGGGAGGTGTAGCTCGCAAGATCGCTTGTCCAGCTGGCGGTTTGCCGGTGGCGGGCGGTGGCGTCCCCAGCACCACGTCCGTGTTCCAGGTTGCGGTGGCGTAGGTCAGGTTGAAGTTGAGGTCGTAGACGATGTGGCCGGTGGCTGCCCGGCTGCCGATCAGCGGGCAGGTAGCTAATCGAGGTCGGCGACGATCGCTTCGCCCAGAGCGTTCGAGTGCTTATTGGAGCGGCTGTCGTAGCCGGAGAGCTGTAGGTGGCTGAGAAACGACTTTGGCAGCGCCATCCTGCGCAGTCTGCCTTATCGGACGGATACGGCCAGCCTTGCGTCTGACATCGCGATGCATCTTCACAGTGCTCTTCCGAACTGGATCTCGGTCTGCTCAACGTAGCCCGGATCGATTTCGTAGCCGATGGAGTTCCGACCCAGCTTCATGGCAGCCAGAGACGTGGTGCCCGTCCCGAGGAAGGGATCCACGACCGTGTCCCCCACGAAGCTGAACATCCGGATCAGTCGCTTGGGGATCTCCAGCGGGTAGGGCGCCGGATGACCATTACGCAGCTGCCCGGTTACGTCGGTCCAGTCGGCGCGAAATAGCGCATGTAGTCCTCGGTCTCAATTCGAGACAGGCGCTCTCGCTCGCTCGTGGGCTTCCGGTAACCCCCGGGCTTGCGTAGGAACAGGATGTGCTCTAGGTCGTTCTTGACCACGCCGTTCGGTAGGTTTGGCTTGCCCAGGTACCGGCTTGACTTCGAGGCCTCGAGCGAGACGTTCGCTACCTTCAGCCATCGGATCGGCGTCAGGTTGTCCAAACCGATGTGGCGGGCTCGGACCTGGATGTCCCCGCTGAGTGGCAGCACGTGGTGCCGACCGCCCCGACGTTGGGAGATGCAGACATCACCGACTACGCAGGCAACACGACCGCCAGGGACCAGGATGCGCAAGCACTCCTTCCAGACATCGGCCAGCTCGTCGAGAAAGTCTTCATAGACCGGTAGATTGCCCAGCTGGCCGGGGTGGTCCGGATACTCCTTGAGCGACCCGTACGGCGGACTGGTGCAGACAAGATGGACGCTCTCGGTCGCAATCGCCGATAGATCTCGAGGATCCCCTCCACCACCACGTGACGCGTTGGCCCGTCGGCCACAAGCCCTCCTCATGGTCGCTGGTAATAAGCCCTGCACCGTAATCGGACTAGTCGGACGGATTAGACTTCTAACTATCGGTTCCGTATCATGCTATATCCGCCCATGAATAATATCATCGATGTATTGCTCTAGGGCGTTATCTAATACCTCGGCTAGCACCGACAGGAACTGAGGCCATTCTGCTAGCTGGTTTCGGGAGATGTTCAGGGCATCAGCTCGATGAGCAACGCGATGCCGGCTGTTGACGATCTCCTCCAGCTTGCTGGCGGCAAAGTCCACACTTTCGGGTCGACCCCACGCCATCTCAAAGTCGGCTTTGATGCGGCTGAAAACATCCTGCACGCCCACATTGCCGAATAGGAGCTTGACCGTGTCAGCCCCGGCACTGCCACCGGTCTCGCTCAAAGCACCCGGACTACAAAGCCATCGACGAAGCGATTGGCCGCTGTATGGATCCTGGGTAGGCGATGAACTCGTCCGGAAGGCAGGCCCAACAGCGGGCCCCTCATCGCCTGCTTCGAGCGAGATGAACACGCTACTAGTCCGCAGCTTTTCTGGTAGATCGTTGAAGGGTAGGGGCGGCGGTCGCGTGGCCAGCTTGCCTACATGTTCAGCTACGGCATCTCTGAGAAATCTCTCAAACGTAGCCACCATTAGTACGGTCGCAGCGCCCCGCAAGGCCAGCACGGCATCCTGGGAGTGTGGCTTCGGCGGATCGTCGAAGCGTCGTTCCCGAGCAATCAGGGCGTCCGTCTGCTTGAGGGTCGCCTTGAAATCAGCGAGCGCCGCTGACACGATCAGCCACTACCTGTTGCTCCATCAATGAGCTCTTGCATCTTGGTGATACGTGCGCGGAAAAGCCGTGGCGTATTGGTGGCTGAATCGATTGAGCGTCGGAACTCGCCATCACTGAAGAGTCGCTTGAGTTGCCTCACAATTTTGGTTCGGTGCTTCCGTAGCAATGCTGAGTCCTGCCCCCGGCAGGCGAACATTTGGGCGTCATATAGCGAAGCCAGTACTTGTTGGCGCCAGGCCTGTTTGTCTGGATCCCACCGCTTAAAGGCGTAATCTCCGAAGCCGGCTTCTACTACTTCGATTGTCTCCATAAAGTCTGAGCGAATTAGAGCGAGTTCCCTCTTACCCATATGCTGGTTGTCAGACATGTAGGTGTCCATGTTGCGCATCATGCGCCCGCTAAATGAGTCCCAGGTGTCGCAGAACGTGAAGTAGCGCAGCACAAACTCGGCGTCACGCATTTCCTTGTAGATAGCCGATCGCTCGGGTACCTTGATACCAAGCAAACGATGAAAGCGCTTGTCAACGGACAGCTCGAGTATGACATCGTTCAGCGGACCAGGCCAGGCACTATTACGAATCTCCTGGGCATTGAGACGCACGCCCCCGGAGTTCAGCCGCTGGAATACCTGGAACTTAACGTCAGGATCCGACTGACGAAGAATGATGATCGCTCGAAGATTGGCCCGTGTTTGTAGGACGTTCTGGAGATTGAGGGGAAGATCATCGAACGTCAGGCCGTTAATATCCGCAAATATCTTGAGGCCACTTAGCTTGAGCCTTCCGCGCATGAAAGCGCTAACAGCCGACAGACGTTGCTTGCCATCAATGACGGAGTACTTGCCATAGTCATCCTCATTGAGAAAGATCGGTGGCACTGGGACATTCATCAGGAACGATTCGATCAGCTGCGACTGGCGCTTAGTGTCCCATCGAAACCGCCTCTGGTAGCGAGGCGACAGATCTATACTCCGGGACTGAATCAGGTCGGAGAGCGTCTGGAGGTTGTAGTCCAGAACGCTGGTAACGAGATCGCGCTGTTTTTGCTCCCAAAAGGCGACCGTGTCAGGTTCATCTTCGGAGTCGAGGACTTCTTCGCTCTCTTCGATGTCCTGTTCGTAGTCCTCGTCAAAGTCCTCGAGGTTCTGGTCGCGCTCAGTCTCAGGCATATGGATTCTCGGAAGCGGCCGATTCAGCCAAGACCTTATCCGGCTTGCACAGCATCTAGGAGATACCCCGATCATTGCGGCCTCAAGGCCGTCCTGCCATGGGTTTGCGCATTCTGCCCGCGTCACACGCAGGTGATCGGTCTGCCACCTACGCAGATCGTCATTCTGAGTCGAGGCAAGTTGTACTTCTGCCCGGCCCTTGGCGTCGATGCGGACAGTCAGCGTGCATCCGCGCCGAGGCAGCAGGAGCGCCGCTAGGGCAAAACGAAAGGTAGAGCCGCTTGTGTTGCCAGCGATGTGATTGCCGACGACGCGCCGCGCGTGCGATTGGGCGCGATCGATGGCACGGAAGTCCTAGCGCTGGTAAGCACCGGCCGCAAACTCTGCGAAGACCTCTTTCGCCCGCTTCCACCAATAGCCAAGCTGCAGTGCGCTTACGCGCCAATCGGAGTCCATCACGCCGATCCACTCCGACTCACTCAGCTCGCGGACAGGCTGGAACCCACGCATGTCGCTTGGATCGAGCCCAGCGAGCTCAAGCGCCCGGTAGCTCAGCAGCGCCTGACCATCGAGGAGCGCGTCAGTGGCAGCCGTCCCACCCCGGTCCGTCGCCTTCCTCACTACGGGCGACGCCCTCCGTTCGAGGACAAGCTCGACGACCGTCCCGATCGCCTCGAACTCCCCGGCTAAGGGTGCATACACCGCTTCGAGCGCGCGCGCCGCGTCGTCAATCCAAGCGGTCTCGCTCTCGGACTCAGCGGAGAGGAAGGCGGCTGCGCTCCGTGTGAGGAAGACGGCGCCAGCAGCTCCTGGGTCGCGTTCGATCCTCTTCCAAGCCGCCCTCTCACTGCGCCTCGAAGGCTTTGCCGGTCGTCCCGTCATCGCGTGGATCGTGCCGCTGAGGAGGTGCGTGCCGACCACGTGCGCCGCTGCGACTGCAAGCTCACGGTCATCCGAGAGGTCCCATCCCTCCGTGCGGACGGGCGTATCCGCCCTTTGATAGAGCTCCGAGACGATCGCGAAGACGCGACGATTCTCGAGTGTCCACGGACTAGTGACCACAGAGATGGAGCTTATCTTCGCCTCACCGCTACCTCCAGGACGCGGCCAACAGCGACCCCCGCTTACCTCAACGACTCACTGCGAGCGAGCGGTCAGCTGCTCAAACGAGGCGCATCCTGTCGGCCGGCTGAGGGACGGCGGTCGGTTCCTGCCAATGTTCCCGGCACACCGCGCCTCAGCACGACCAGCTTTCCCGCTACTTGCTCTTCTTAGGCTTCGGCTTGGCAGCGTCGGAGCGCTTCTTGCGCCAGCTGCCGTCCTTGTTCCGAGACCGCGGCTCCTTGCCGCCGCCCTTGTCTGGTACGTAGGGGCCTTTACCGGCTCGTCTATCGGCCATGACTAGCGGCCCTCCGAAGCCAGGTCGTTGCACTCATCGCAACGGGGACGGTTATCCGTCCCATCGACACGGTGCCACGACTTGATGCGGGCGCCGTCCTTGCAAGCCGAGTTATCGTGGTAGACATTCCGGTGCTCCGGTGGGTACTCGGGCGAGTTTGTATGGAAAGGGGATACCTTGGGCACTTCGGTCTGCTCCTTGTCGGTGGCCCTCCGAACCGCCTGCGGGCACAGGACTCCAAAGCTCGGAGGTTGTACCGAGTGTGACGAGGGGGTCGGACGGATCGATCCGACAGGGCTGCCAGAATGCGCCTCGCGCCCTGGGCGCGCTGCTCCTACGTTGGTCGGCGGTCCGGGCGGGCACCCGGGCCGCCGTTCTTTTCCGCCTCCGATTTGGCGATAGCAATTGCTACCTAGTCGCTTTAGCCCTCAGCTCCCGATCCTCTTGCCTTAGCAGTAAGTGCCATAGCCGATCCATTTGCTTGAAGGCTTGCTTGGTGAATTTCTGGCTAGCTGGCCTAGGTTGAGGGTTTGAACGTCGTCCCCCCCTCTCCGCTGGGACGCGCTCGCGAGCGATGAGTTCGTCGGTGTGATTGGGTCTGAAGTTCGATGACCCAAGGCTTTACAAAGCTCCGCGAATCGCTTACGGGCGACGTGCTCGCGCCTTCGGATCGCGAATACGAGCGGGCCCGACTTTGTTTCAACCTGCTCATCGACCGGCGGCCCGCGGCCATCGCGCGGTGTGTCGACGCCAAAGACGTGGCGACTGCCTTGGCGTTCGCCCGGGACCATGATCTGGAGATCGCAGTTCGCGGCGGCGGCCATAACCCTGCCGGGCACTGCACCGTCGACGGCGGCCTTGTGATCGATCTCTCGCTGATGCGGAACGTTGCGGTCGATCCCGGGGCGCGCATCGCCGTCTCGGGGGGCGGCGCAACCTGGCTGGACTTCGACGCCGCGACCCAGGCCTCCGGGCTGGTGACGCCCGGTGGCGTCGTTGGGTCAACTGGCGTCGCCGGGCTCGCTCTCGGCGGAGGAATCGGTCACCTGACCGCTCAGTACGGGCTCACGTGCGACAGCCTGATCGCCGCCGAGCTGGTCACTCCCGCGGGAGAAGTCGTTCGCGCCAACGGTCACGAGAGTCCCGAGCTTCTCTGGGGGCTCCGCGGCGGCGGCGGCAACTTCGGTGTCGCCACGCGGCTCAAGTTCCGCCTGTATCCGCTCGCGCGCGTAATCGGCGGACGCTTCGAGTACACGGGAGACGAAGTCCGCGATGTCCTCCGGGTGTTTCGAGATGTCGATGCCAGCGCCGGCAAAGAGCTGAGCTGCCAGGCTCAACTCACACTGGATCAGGCCCTCGTCCCGGCGCTCACCATCGCCCCCTGCTACACGGGCTCGGCCGAGGATCCCGATGAATGCCGGGCGCTTCGCTCGGCGCCGGGGCTCGTCAGCGACGGGGTGCGATCCCAGGGCTTCCTCGACCAGCAGCGGGTGTTCGACCCTGGTTACGGCGTCGACCGGAACTACTGGAAGAGCCATTTCGTTCGCGAGCTGCCGGACGAGCTGCTCGACACACTGCTCGAGCGCATCGCCGCCCTGGGTGGCCCGCCGGGCGCGATCTTGATCGAGTCGCTGCGCGGCGCGCCAAAGGACGTCGACCCGGACAGCGCCGCGATCGGCTACCGCGACGCGGCCTTCAACGTCAGTGCGATGGCGAGCTGGATCGATCCCGCTCTCGACGACGAGCACATCGCCTGGGCGCGCGAGACGGCGGCGGCAATCGAGCCCTGGGCGGTCAGCGGCGGCTACGCCAACTACATGCAGGCAGACGAGCCCCTCGACCGAGTTCGCGACGCCTTCGGCCCCCATTCATTCGACCGCCTCCGCGCCTTGAAGACCCGCTACGACCCGCGCAACGTCCTTCACCACAACCAGAACGTCCCGCCGCTGTAGCTTCACGCGAGGAGAAGAATCACCGCAGGCTAGGGGTTGACATCGGCCGTGAGAGGACTAGGGTCCCGCCCACGGAAAAGCGAGGTCCGGCCGGGAACCGGGGACTTGCTGGAGAGGGAGGAAACCGATGCGTAACGTCCTGCGCAGGCGAGTCGTGCTGCTCGTGTCTTCGGTGGTGCTGGTCGGCGTGCTTGGAACATCGGCCGCGGCGACCGGGAGTGCCAAGAAGGTCCGGGCCAGGGCCGCGAGCGCTAGCCCTACAACGACCTACGGCCCGTCCTCGCCGACGTTCGTCGGCCCAGCGGCCACCGGCTGTGCGAGCGGCTGCTCGCTGCTGACCGGCCCATTCGTCTCGGGCTCAACCGCGGGCGTCACAGCCAGCCCAAATGCCGCGGTCCGACCGTCCACACCGCACGCGATGATCGCCCCGACACTTCCGAAGCGCTCGCCTTCCGCGGTCGCGGCCGCCGTCAAGAAGGCCAGGGCCCAGGCGGCTCAGGCCCCAATGATCCCGACGGTCAGGTGCAAGCCTCTCGGCGCGGGCTGCGACAGCATCAGCACATCGGCAGGCGGGGCCACCGGCGTGAAGGGCCTGAACGCGGTCGACAGCGCCTCAATGGCGACCAATCCCCTCGGTGACATCGAGCCTCCGGATCAGGGGCTGTGCGCGGGCAACGGCAATGTCGTCGAGACGAACAACATCGGTGAGGTCCTGGTCTACAACACCGCGCTGCAGCGTCAATCCGCGCCGATCCCGCTCGACACCCTTATGGGGCTGACCAGCCAGGGATACAGCAGTGGCGGAGATCCCTCCTGCGAGTACGACTCGAGCAACGGCGGGCACTGGTTCTTCACCGAGATCGTCTCGGCGAATCCGGAGTCCAGCGGCGGCCCGTTCACGGGCTGCTTCGCGGCCGCGGCCAACGAATGCTATGAGGGCATCGCGGTGAGCCAAGGGTCGAACCCATTCGGGCCCTACTGGGTGTACTTCCTGAACGCCGACTACAACCCGGCCGAGCCGGGCTATCCGTACCTGCTCAATGACTTCGCGAAGATCGCGGTGACCCGGGACGCGTTCCTGATGTTCTACGACGAGTTCCCGCTCTCGAGCAAGGCGAAGGGGTTCGGCGGCGGGATCTTCAACGGCGCACAGGAGTTCGCGTTCGACAAGAACGCGCTCGAAAACGGCCGTCCCGTCACGCTGCCGAACACGCAACCCAACCCCAACTTCAACGTGGCGAGAGAGAACATGGGGCTGCTGCCCACGCCGGACGGGAACTGTAATGGCACCCACGGCGGGACTGCCGGCGTCGACTGCTGGGTAGCCGTGATCCCATCCCAGCCGGCCGACGCGGGTCAGTACGACAACCACAATGGCGGCTCTGGCTTCATGGTGGGCGCCCTGGACTTCAACAGCTTCGCCGGGATCCCCTCGTCGGGCGACAACCGGATGGCGGTCTGGGACTGGACCGGGCTCAGCGACCTGAACAGCAGCAGCTGCGCCAGCTGTAGCGGCATCAAGTTCGGCGGCGACCTGTTCACCGGCACGGACGAGTATTACGACCCAGAAAACTCGTTGGGAGTCGGAATCGTGCCTCCCCAGAAAAAGGGGCCGATTCCGCTGGGTAACCATTGCGGTGCGGCCGGATTGAGCGTGGGGAGCCCTCCGCCGAAAACCTGTCCAGAAGGTGGAATCGAGACCAACGGCGACTTCATGACGCAGGTCTCGCAGGGCCAGGGTCAGCTATGGGCCCCGATGACGACCCAGGTCAACCAGACGTTCGGCAACAGCTCGGAACTGCATCAGGGCACCGTGTACTGGGTGGTCAACACCGGGTCGTTCGATCAGACCGGCAAATTCAGCATCACCAATCAGGGGTACGCCTCGGCGGCCCACGAAGAGCTGGAGATGCCGGCCATGGCCGCTGAGGGCACCGGCGGGAACGGCAAAGCAATCATGCTGTTCACGCTCAACGGCGACGGCGGCCCCAATGCCGGCAACAAGGCGGGCTTTTACCCGAGTACCGCCTACGGCCGGCTGACCTCCACCTCGCTCGGCCTGACCGGGTCCGCCATCAACGTCGCGGACGCCGGGCAGTCGCCGCAAGACGGATTCAGCGAGTACCAGGGGTACCCGGGCGCCACCCGGCCTCGATGGGGTGATTACAGCTGGGGGATCTACCTCCCCGATGGGAGCGACCGGTTGTACTTCGCCAACGAGTACATCCAGTACCCCAACTGCACCGGAAAGGCATTCACGCTGACGATCGGAACCTGCGGCGGAACCCGCGACGGTCTCGCCAACTGGGGAACGTCCGTCAACTACGTCGTTCCGTAACGCTGTACGCCCACGGGCGCGGACCGCGAACCCACGGTCCGCGCCCACGGCGGGCAACCGGTCCTGCTGACCGGCCACCCAGGTTGAGGCGGCGCGATGAGTTCGCCGACAGCGACCGGTCTTAGCTCTCAGCGGTACGGTCCACCCGTCCGTGGCTCTTCGCTATGGCGTCCAAATCCCCCACTTACGAGCGCGACCCGCGAGTGGATGGCTACATCTCCCGGCTGCCGCAGTGGCAGCAGGCAATCTGCGAAGCGCTTCGCGACCTGGTCCACGCCGCGGACCCGGAGGTGGCGGAGACGATCAAGCGTACGGTGCAGCCCTACTTTGTCTGCCAGCGGAACGTGTGCGCACTGCTTGCCGCCAATGATCACGTCAACCTGTTCCTCTACGACGGCGGGATCGTTCCCGACCCCGATGGCCTCATCACGGGCGGCCATGACAACAAGACCGCCAGGACGATCGCGTTCGGGCAGGGCGATCCGATCAACCGTCCGGCTCTGACCGCGATGCTCAAACAGATCATCGCCAACAACCGGGCCGGCGGCTGGCGCAAGCTGAAGACCGAGCGCGATGCCCGTCTCTGAGGCCACCACCGTCGACGCCGGTGGGCGCGACCTGCGCGTCTCCAACCCCGATCGCGTGATCTTCCCGCGCACGGACAGCTCGGCCGAGGTCACCAAGCTCGACATCGTCAACTACTACCTGGCGGTCGGCGACGGGATCATGCGCGCGCTCCGCGCCCGGCCGACGACCCTCGAGCGCTGGCCCAAGGGGGTGCACCCGGGAATCGTCCTCTCCACGCGCGACAAGGGCGGCGGCGACGCCTTCTTCCAGAAGCGCATCCCGCGTGGGGCGCCCGAGTACGTGCAGACGGCGAAGATCGAGTTCCCTTCCGGCCGCACCGCCGATGAGGTCTGCCCCACCGAGATCGCGGTCGTCGGCTGGGCTGCACAGATGGGGACGATCACGTTCCATCCGTGGCCGGTCCGAAGCGATGACGTCGACCATCCCGACGAACTGCGTCTCGACCTGGATCCGCAGCCGGGAACCGACTTTGCGGACGCAGTTCGGGTCGCCGCGGAGGCCCGCTCCCTCCTCGAAGAGCTGGGCTACAACGGCTTTCCGAAGACCTCGGGCGGCCGGGGCGTCCACATCTACGTGCGGATCGAGCCGCGCTGGACGTTCACCGACGTGCGCCACGCGGCGATCGCGTTCGGGCGAGAGCTCGAACGGCGCCTGCCCGGCCGGGTGACGACCAACTGGTGGAAGGAGGAGCGGGGAGAGCGGATCTTCATCGACTACAACCAGAATGCGCGGGACCGAACGATCGCCTCGGCATACAGCATCCGCCCCAAGCCGGGCGCTCCGGTGTCCGCTCCCGTTGAGTGGGATGAGCTTCCCGAGGTGGCGCCCGAGGATTTCACGGTCGCCACGATGCCCGCTCGCTTCGCCCAGGTCGGCGATCGCCACGCCGCGATCGACGAGGTTGCACACTCGCTCGAACCGCTGCTCGAGCTCTACAGGGCTCAAGGCGACGGGGACATGCCCTATCCGCCGGACTACCCGAAGATGCCCGGGGAGCCCAAGCGCGTGCAGCCCTCGCGGGACCGCGATCGGCCCCGGGACTAAGGCGTGAGCTCGGACTGAGGCAGCTTGGCTGACTTGCCTCGCGGCGCGGGAGCCGAGGGCGGTGGAACCACGGGTCCGATGTCTCCGTCAGGGGCCTCGTCGAGGTCGACCATCACCGGTGCGTGATCGCTGGGTCCGCTCCCCTTGCGCGCCTGGCGATCGATCCACGCGGCCTGCACGCGGTCCGAGACGGACCCGCTTGCCAGGATCAGGTCGATTCGCATCCCGAGGTCCTGGTGGAACATCCCGGCACGGTAGTCCCAGTAGCTGAAGACGCGCTCGCCGGGCCACCGGTCCCGGACGACGTCGTGGAGACCAACGGCCTGTAGCTCCGAGAGCGCGGCGCGCTCGGGAGCCGTGACATGCGTGTGCCCGGCGTATGCGTCCGGATTGAACACGTCCTCGTCGGTCGGCGCGATGTTCATGTCACCGCACACGACGGTCGCCTCGGGGCCGGCGGCGACCGCGTCGCGCAGCGAAGCCAGCCAGGCGAGCTTGTACCGGTAGTGATCGGAGTCCGGCACTCGCCCGTTCGGGACGTACACCGAGAACACCCGGATCCCGGCGCAGGTGGCCGCGACGGCACGCGCTTCCGGGTCCGGAAACCCCGGCTCGCCGGGAAGTCCGGCCGTCACATCGTCCAGGCCGACCCTCGAGAGGATCGCGACGCCGTTCCACGTCGGTGCGCCGTGAAGCGCCACTTCGTAGCCACGCTCTGACAGCGCGTCGCCGAGCAGCTCGCGGAACGCGTCGTTGTCGAGCTTGGTCTCCTGGAGGCAGGCCACGTCCGGCCGTCGCTCATCCAGCCACGGCAGCAACCGGGGCAGGCGCTGCTTGATCGAGTTGACGTTCCAGGTCGCGATCCGCATCGGGCGCACGGTAGCGCCCGCACGCGCGGCCCACTACTCCAGCGTGTCGACCACCTCGTAGACGCCCGATACGGGCTCGTGCTCGACGAACGCCGACATCCGATCGACGCGCTGCGTCTCCCCCGCGTCCTCCTCCTCACGCCACCGGCGGTAGTCCTCCTCGGTCATGTCAAACAATCCGAACGAGATCACCTCGTCCTCGTCGCGGATGTTCCGGGCGTGGTAGGCCCGCTGAAATCCAGGCGGCTTCTCCTCGCCCGGATCCCAGGCATTACGGAACTCATCCCATGCCCCCGGCTTCAGCCGCCGGGCCGTGAACATCACGATCATGCTCGCCTCCTTGTAGGTGGCGGCAGCATTTCACGTCAAGGGCCCGGCGGGTGCTTTTCCCCGCGGAGCGTCAGGCAGCCTGTGTCTCTTGGGCGCCGGCCCGTGCCGCCAGCACGTGCACGAGATCACCGAGCACGACGCGCTGCTCCGCTTGCAGCAGCTCACCGTCTGCGCTGATCGCCGTGTCCGCCTGGCCGACGGGCAGTTCGCCGTCGACCACGTCGGCGCCAATGATGCCGAGCACCTTGCGCGTTTCAGCCTGGGCCCAGACCGCACCGAACAGACCGGTGGATGCGCCGATCACGGCAACCGGCTTACCGCGCAGGGCGTTGTCGGGAAACGGCCGCGACGCCCAGTCGAGTGCGTTCTTGAGAAGGCCCGGGATCGAGCCGTTGTACTCGGGCGTGGCGATCAGGACGCCGTCCGCCTCCGCGATCGCCTCGCGCAGCCGCGCCACCGCGGGGTGCGCCGGCTCGATATCCGCGTCGGAGTCATACGGCGGTAGCTCGCGCAGCCCGTCGTAGATCTCGAGCTCTACCCCGGGCGGGAGCAGGTCGCCCGCCGCCCGGAGCAGATTCGTGTTGTGCGATCCCCGGCGGAGGCTCCCGGAGAGTCCGAGGATCCGCAGCATTAGGA
Source organism: uncultured Actinomycetes bacterium (assembly GCA_963822725.1). Classification (GTDB taxonomy): domain Bacteria; phylum Actinomycetota; class Thermoleophilia; order Solirubrobacterales; family Solirubrobacteraceae; genus Palsa-465. The sequence continues at coordinate 916,404 of CAWGIR010000001.1, read as the reverse complement.
GGCCTTCGCAAGCTCGAGGTGAGCCTCGAGCACCACGTCCCAGGCCAGAACCTCGCCGCCGCTCGGAAGCTCGGCCTGCCAGTCGAGTCCGTACTCGCGCCGGTCGACCGACGCCTCGAGGTCGAAGCCGACGACCTCGGAGCCGGAGATGCCAATGCCCGCGGCGATCGCGCCCTGGGCGGTCACGGGCTTGGTGACCCCGCGGATCGTCAGCTCGCCGTCAACCTCCACGCTGCCGTCGCCCGCGATACGGATGTCCGTCGAGCGGAAGGTGATCGTCGGGGCCTCTTCGGCGTTGAAGAAGTCAGGCGAAAGCAGATGGGCCTTGAGGTCGGGGATCGCGGTCTTGACCGAGTCAACCTGCGCCCTGCCCACCAGCACACCGTCCTCGAGCTCGGCGTCGACCTGCTCGAACTGGCCGCGGAAGGTCGAGACGCCGTTGTGCTTGACGGCAAAGCCGAACGTGCTGTGCACGGGGTCGACGTGGTACGTGCCGGTCGGGACCTGCTCAATCGTTGTCGTGCTCATCAAACGCTCCTTAAGTTGTGTCCTTAACAGTTGAGCCAACAAGCATCCTACCACCAGATGCTTGAGATGTCAACTATCGCAGGGGCAGGTGTGGGCCGGCGAGCGCACGGGCGCGGCGCGCCCCAAGGGTGGACGGATAACGCAACCATGGCTTGCGTTATCCGTCCACCCCTCGTCTCCAGCGGTGCGGGGGGGGCGCCCCCACGGCGCTCCAGGCCGCCCCGGCGGCGCTCCGGCCGGGCCCGCCCCGCCGTGACCCTGCCGCTACTGCAGGTACCGCTCGACCGTGTCGGGGTCGCGGACCTCTGCCTCGTCGGGATCCTGCCCGAACTCCTCTCGCGCGCGTCGCTGCCGGAGCAGATCCCAGCACCGGTCAAGCTCGACCTGGACGGCCCGCAGCCGGTCCTGATCGGCGTCGAGCTGGGCCTCGTTCTTGGCGTCCGCTTGCTCCTGGCGGCGAAGCTGCTGCTCCTCTGAGACGAGGTTTTCGATCCGCGCAGCGATGCTCTCGTCGCTCATGGCCGAATCCTATCCCCGCTGACCCCGCAACAGGGTGTAGACCCGCGAGTACCGGGCCCTCTCAGGGTCCTCTCATGTTGGGCCCGCTAGTAAGCGGGTGGTGGCAACCGTCAGCCCTGAGATCGAGGCGCATGCCGACGATGCGCTGAAGAGCGCCCGGGATCACCTGCTCTCGCTCCAGCACCCGGACGGGTGGTGGAAGGGAGAGCTCGAGACGAACGTGACGATGGACGCCGAGGACCTGCTGTTGCGGGAGTTCCTCGGCATCCGGGAGAACGGCGCCACGGAGCGCTCGGCGAAATGGATTCGCTCTCAGCAGAACGAGGACGGGTCGTGGAGCAAGTTCCGAGGCGCAGATGGCGACCTCTCGACGACGATCGAGGCCTACGTCGCGTTGCGCCTCGCGGGCGATCAGCCCGAGGACGAGCAGATGCGCCGGGCCGCTGAATTTGCCCGCGGCGCGGGCGGCGTGGAGGAGGCCCGCGTCTTCACGCATATCTGGCTGGCGCTGTTCGGTGCCTGGCCGTGGCAGCGCGTCCCCGCGCTCCCGCCCGAGATGATGCTGCTGCCGTCGTGGGCGCCGCTCAACCCGTACGACTTCGCGTGCTGGGCGCGGCAGACGATCGTCGCGCTCAGCGTGGTGCTCGCCTACCGGCCGGAGCGGACCCTCCCCTTCAGCATCGACGAGCTCAGCGGGCCGGGCGAGTGGGCGCAGCCGGAAGCCGAATCGCTGGTGGGTCATGGCCTGATCGCGCTGGATCGCATCCTTCATCTGTACGAGCGCCGGCCTGTCAAACCGCTCCGCCAGCTGGGGCTCCAGCGAGCCGAGCGGTTCATCGTCGACCGCCAGGAGGCGGACGGCTCATGGGGCGGGATCCAGCCGCCCTGGGTGTACTCGCTGATCGCCCTGCACCTGCGCGGCTACGAGCTCGACCATCCCGTGATGCGCCGCGGGCTCGACGGGCTCGAGACATTCACGATCGAAGAGGACGGCGTTCGCCGGCTCGAGGCCTGTCAATCGCCCGTGTGGGACACGGCGCTCGCGCTTGTCGCCCTCTCTGATGCCGGTATCCCCGCCGATGACCCCTCGCTCCTGAAGGCCGCCGACTGGCTGCTCGACCAGCAGATCCTGGCTCGCGGCGATTGGGCGATCAAGCGCCCCCGACTCGATCCGGGCGGCTGGGCGTTCGAGTTCGCCAACGCCAACTACCCCGACGTAGACGACACGGCCGAGGTTGTCCTCGCGCTCGAGCGGGTGAAGCACCCCGAGGCCGAGCGCGTGGACCGGGCGATCGAGCGGGGGGCGCGCTGGGTTGAGGGGATGCAGAGCTCGAACGGCGGTTGGGGTGCGTTCGATGCCGACAACTGCCGCGGTGTGGTACGGGCTCTCCCCTTCTGCGACTTCGGCGAGGTGATCGATCCGCCCAGCGCGGACGTGACGGCGCACGCACTCGAGATGCTCGCCGCGCTCGGGGGCGGGAATCAAGCCGGGCTTGACTGGCTGCTCGCCGAACAGGAGCCCGACGGCTCTTGGTTCGGGCGCTGGGGCGTCAACCACGTGTACGGGACGGGCGCCGCGGTGCCAGCCCTGATCGCCGCCGGTATCCCACCCGAAGACGCGCGGATCCGCCGCGCGGTCCGGTGGCTCGAGGACCGGCAGAACCCCGACGGCGGCTGGGGCGAGGACTGTCGCTCCTACGACGATCCGGCCTGGATCGGGCGGGGGGAGAGCACGGCGTCGCAGACGGCCTGGGCGCTGCTCGCGCTGGAGGCGGCCGAGGAGCGCGCCTCGCTCGCGGCCAAACGGGGGCTGCGCTGGCTAGTCGACACGCAGCGGCCCGATGGAACCTGGGACGAGCCGCTGTTCACCGGAACCGGCTTCCCATCGGACTTCTACATCAACTATCACCTCTATCGGTTGGTGTTCCCGGTCATGGCACTGGGGAGGTGCGCTCGATGAGCACCGCCTCGGTTCCTGCCGCCGCCGGTCTTCCCACCCGCGACGCGGTCATGGTGCAGGCGCGCGAGGAGAATTTCCCCGTCGCGATGTGGCTGCTCGGTCCGCGGCTGCGCCGCCACCTGCGAGCGATCTACGGTTTCGCGCGGCTCGTCGACGACACCGGCGACGAGGTGGCGGGCGACCGGTTCGCGCTGCTCGAGCAGGTCGAGCGCGAGCTCGACATCCCCCAGCACCCCGTGATGCTCGAGCTCGCTCGCACGCGAGCCGAATGCGGGCTGCCGCGAGCGCCGCTGGAGAGGCTGATCGAAGCGAACCGACGCGACCAGCGCGTCAACCAATACGACACGCTCGAGGAACTACTCGAGTACTGCCAGCTGTCCGCGGCTCCCGTGGGCGAGCTTGTTCTGCATGTGTTCGGGGCCGCCACCGCCGAACGAATCGCCCTCTCGGACAAGATCTGTGCGGCCCTCCAGGTGATCGAGCATCTCCAGGACGTCGAGGAGGATCGCGCGCGGGGGCGCGTGTACATCGGCCAATTCGACGCGCGTCGCCACGCGCGCACGCTGCTGGAGGAAGGCGCTCCGCTCGTAAAGGCGCTTCGTGGCCGCGCCCGCCTGGCGGTGGCCGGGTTCCTCGCCGGTGGGAGGGTGGCGCTCGACGCGCTCGAAGGCGGGTCGCGCGGCTTCACCAGGACTTACCTGCAGGCGGTGGCGGCGCGATGAAGATGCCGGCGCTCGAAGTCGAGCTCGCCTATCGCAGCTGCGAGGACATCACGCGGCGGGCGGCTGCCAACTTCTACTACGGGATCCGGCTGCTGCCGCGCGACAAGCGGCAGGCGATGAGCGCCGTGTACGCGTTCGCGCGTCGCGTCGATGACATCGGCGATGAGCTCGGAGAGCCGGACGCGAAGCTCAGAGCTCTCCAGGCCGAGCGCGCCACTCTGAGCGCGATCGACCCCGGCACAACCGGCAACGGCAACGGGAGCTGGCCCGTCGATCCCGTCAAGGTCGCTCTGGCCGACGCGCGGGAGCGCTTCAACCTGCCGCTTGAAGCGCTCGAGCTGCTGATCGACGGCGTGGAGCTCGACGTCCGCGGCACCCGTTATGAGACGTTCGATGACCTGGTCGTCTACTGCCGGGACGTGGCCGGCTCGATCGGCCGTCTGTGCCTCGCGATCTTCACCGCGGGAGACGGCAACGGCCACGCGCCGCTCGCCGATGACCTCGGCGTCGCCATGCAGCTGACGAACATCCTGCGCGACGTCCGCGAGGACTACGAGCGCAGCCGCGTCTACCTCCCGGCGGAGGATCTGCGCCGCTTCGGGTGCACCTCCCCCGAGGTGAATGCGGAGCTGATCCGGTTCGAGGCCCTGCGCGCGCGGGAATGGTTCGAACGAGGACTCGGATTGGTCGACGTGCTCGACCCCCGCAGCGCTTCGTGCGTGCTGGCGATGACCGGCATCTACCGGCGGATCCTCGAGCGGATCGCATCCGAACCTGACGTGATCCTCCAGCAACGCATCTCCCTGCCGGCGTGGGAGAAGGCCTGGCTGGCGGCCCGCAGCGTTGCCGGAGCGCGGAACCACGCGAATGCGCGCGCAACGGCGGAGGTGACGATTTGAGCGCCAACGGACATATGAACGGCAATGGCAACGGACGGGTGCACGCCAAGCGAGTCGTGGTCGTCGGCGGCGGCCTCGCCGGCATCACGGCAGCGCTCGACTGCGCGCGTGCGGGCGCCTCCGTCACGCTGCTCGAATCGCGAGGCCGGCTCGGGGGCGCCGCGTACTCGTTCACCCGCAACGGGATCCACGCCGACAACGGACAGCACGTGTTCCTGCGCTGCTGCACGGCCTACCGGGACCTGCTCGAGCGGATCGACGCGACGGAGCTCGTCACGCTCCAGTCCCGCCTGGAGATCCCGGTGCTCGCACCCGGCGGCAGGCGGGCCTGGCTGCGCCGATCCGGGCTGCCCGCGCCTCTGCACCTGGCGGGCGCGCTGGCGCGCTATGGCTTTCTGAGCGTGCGCGAGCGGGCCTCGCTGGCGCTGGCGATGCAGGCGCTCAAGGCGATCGATCCCGACGACCCGGCCGCCGATGCGCGCTCGTTCGGCGAGTGGCTGGGGGAACGCCATCAGACGGATGCGGCGGTCGAAGCGATGTGGGAGCTGATCGCTCGCCCCACGCTCAATCTCCTCGCCGGCGACGCGTCGTTGGCGCAGGCCGCGTACGTGTTCCAGCAGGGGCTCCTGAACGACCCGGCCGCCGGCGACGTCGGCTACGCACGCGTCCCGCTGGGAGACATTCACGATGCCGCCGCCCAGCGCGCCCTGCGGCGCGCGGGGGTAGAGGTCCGGCTCCGCCGGGGCACCGCGGCGATCGTGCCCGAGCACGGCGGCTTTCGCCTCGAGTCGGGCGGTGTCCCGTCGCTCGAGGCAGACACCGTGATCCTGGCGGTTCCGCACGACCGCGCCGCCCAGCTGCTTCCCGCCGGGAGCGGGCTCGACCGCTGCCGGCTGTCGCGGCTCGGCACCTCCCCGATCGTCAACCTCCACATGATCTACGACCGCCCCGTGCTCGACCTCCCGTTCGTTGCGGCCGTCCGCAGCCCGGTGCAGTGGGTGTTCGACCGTACGGACACCGCCGGCATCGACACCGGCCAGTACTTGGCGGTCTCGCTGTCGGCCGCAGACACGGAGCTCGACATGACCGTCGACGACCTGCGCGACCGGTTCACCGGCGCGCTGGCGGAGCTCCTGCCGGCCGCGCTCGGCGCAAATGTCGTCTCGTTCTTCGTCACCCGCGAGCACGCCGCCACGTTCCGCGCGGCGCCGGGGGCGCGTGCGCTCCGGCCGGGACCAGCCACGGCGATCCCCGGGCTCGTGCTGGCCGGGACCTGGACCGATACGGGCTGGCCGGCCACGATGGAAGGCGCCGTGCGCAGCGGGCACGCAGCCGCCGCCGAAGCGATGAAAGCCCCGGTCCGGAGCGCCGGGCACAGGGCGGTGGCGCCCGTATGACCCTCACGGTCCTCGCCCCGTTGTCCGTGGAGGCGCGTGCCGTACGCGCCGGAGCTCCGTGGGCGCGCGTGCAGCGGACCGGGATGGGACCGCGTCGCGCGGCCCGGGTCGTGCACGAGAACGAGGGTGGCCCGGTTCTGATCGCAGGATTCTGCGGCGCCCTCGATCCAGACCTCGAGCCCGGGGACATCGTGCTCGCCACCGAGCTTCGCGGACCCACCGGCACAACCCTCTGCCCCGACCCCACGATCCTGGCCGGAGTGCTCCGGCGGGGCGGGCTGCGAGTCCGCGTGGGTCCGATCGCCTCTTCCCAGCGCCTGGTGGTGCGCGAACGCCGCCGGACGCTTCAGCGCAGCGGCGCGCTGGCGGTGGACATGGAGTCCGCCTGGCTGGCGCCGGCCACGCGTGCACAGCCACTCGTGACCCTGAGGGTCGTACTTGACACCCATCGCAGCGAGCTCCACCGTCCGCTGCGCACGGTGGCGGGCGCGGCGATCGCCTACCGGACGCTGCGGCGCGCATGCGAGCTGGTCGAGGACTGGGCCCGGGCGCTCGGCCCCCGCGAGATCCTGCTCGCCGCTCCCCGCGCCTCCTGCGCCGGAGTCGTGCGCGCGGTCGAGGTCGTCGAGCGGGCGCTCGAGGAGCGCGGCGCTCCGATCTACGTGCGCAAGCAGATCGTCCACAACGCGCACGTGGTCGCCGACCTCGAGAATCGCGGCGCGATCTTCATCGACGAGGTCGACGAGGTTCCCGACGGCGCGACCGTGATCTTCTCCGCCCACGGCGTCTCGCCGTCGGTCCGGGCCGCCGCAGCCGAGCGGCAGCTTGATGTGATCGACGCCACCTGCCCGCTCGTCGCGAAGGTGCACGCCGAGGCCCGGCGCTTCGAGAAAGCGGGATTCGACATCGTGCTCGTAGGCCACGAGGGACATGAGGAGGTCGAGGGCACGTTCGGCGAGGCGCCCCAGAAGACCCAGGTGATCGCCAGCGTCAAGGAGGTCGACTCGATCAAGGTCGGCGATCCGGATCGGGTCGCGTACCTGACGCAGACCACCTTGTCGATCGATGAGACTGCCGGCGTCGTCGACGCCCTCAAGGAGCGCTTCCCCTCGCTGGTCGGACCGGCGTCAAGCGACATCTGCTACGCGACGCAGAACCGCCAGGACGCGGTGCGAGCGCTGGCCTCCGACTGCGACGTCGTGCTCGTGGTGGGGTCCGGTAATTCGTCGAACTCCCGCAGGCTGGTCGAGGTCGCCGAGCGCGCCGGCTCCCCCGCCGCGCTGGTCGAGGATGCCGCAGACATCCCACCTGAGCTGCTGATCGGCCGCGAGCGCGTCGGCCTGACCGCCGGCGCCTCGGCGCCCGAGTCGCTGGTCGAAGGCGTCCTCAGCGCGCTGGACGGGCTCGGCGGTGTCTCCGTCTCGGAACGCACCGTGGCCCGAGAGGACGTCCACTTCAAGCTGCCCCCCGAAGTAAGGGGCCCGCCCGCCCCGACCCCTGAAACCACGAGCAAGAGGTGACCCCATGCCCGTCCCGATGAGACAGTCCGCGCGCATGGCCGCCTACCTGATCGAGCAGAAGCTGCGCCGGCGCGAAAAATTCCCACTCCTGGTAGAGCTCGAGCCGCTGTTCCAGTGCAACCTGGAATGCGCCGGCTGCGGCAAGATCCAGCATCCCGAGCACGTGCTGCGCCGGCGGATGCCGGTTGAGCAGGCGGTGGGCGCGATCGAGGAGTGCGGTGCGCCGATGGTGTCGATCGCCGGCGGTGAGCCGCTGATCCATCCGGAGATCGACGAGATCGTGCGCCAGCTGACTGCGCGCAAGAAATTCGTCTACCTGTGCACCAACGCGATCCTGATGGAGCGCAAGCTCGATCGCTTCGAGCCCTCGCCGTACTTCGCCTGGGCCGTCCACATGGACGGGCTGCGCGAGCGACACGACGAGTCCGTGTGCCGCGAGGGCGTGTTCGACAAGGCGGTCGCCGCGATCAACGCCGCCAAGGACCGTGGCTTCCGCGTGACCACGAACACGACCTTCTTCACCAGCGACACGCCCGAGGCCGTCCGTGGAGTGCTCGATTTCCTCAATGACGAGCTCGAGGTCGACCAGATGATGATCTCGCCCGCGTACGCCTACGAGAAGGCCCCCGACCAGGAGCACTTCCTGGGCGTTCGCCAGACCCACGAGCTCTTCAAGGCGGCTTTCGCCGACGGGAGACGGAGGCGCTGGCGGCTCAACCACTCGCCGCTGTTCCTCGACTTCCTCGAGGGGAAGGTCGATTTCGGCTGCACGGCATGGGGCATTCCGAGCTACTCGCTGTTCGGCTGGCAGCGGCCCTGCTACCTGATGTCCGACGGGTACACCAAGACATACAAGGAGCTGATCGAGACCACCGACTGGGACGCTTACGGCCGCGGCCGCGATCCCCGGTGCGAGAACTGCATGGCCCACTGTGGCTATGAGCCGACGGCTGTGCTGGAGACGACCCGCTCGCTCAAGCAGTCGCTGCGGGCGCTCGTTCAGAGCTGATCAACCCGGGAGAAGCCCTGCAGCACGCCCGCGCGCGTCAAAATGGCGGGGTGCGCGTTCTTGTCGTAGAGGACGAGGCCAAGCTCGCCTCACTGCTGCGGGACGGCCTCAGGCGCCATGGCATGGGCGTCGACGTGGCGCGTACCGGCGACGCCGCGGTGATGAGGGCGACCGCCACCGACTACGACGTGATCCTGCTCGACGTGATGCTGCCGGGGCCGGACGGGTTCGAGGTCTGCCGCTCGCTGCGTGCGAACGAGGTGTGGTCGCCGACGCTGATGCTCACCGCGCTCGACGGCGTCGAGAACCGGGTCCGGGGCCTGGACTGCGGCGCGGACGACTACCTGGTCAAGCCGTTCTCCTTCGAGGAGCTGCTCGCGCGCATCCGGGCCCTGATGCGCCGGGGGGCGCCACCGAGACCGACGGTGCTCACGGTCGGCGACCTTCGTCTCGATCCCGCGGGGCGACGGGTGTGGCGTGCGGGCGAGGAGCTGTCGCTGACGACCCGGGAGTTTGGGCTGCTCGAGATGTTCATGCGCCACCCCGGCCAGGTGCTGAGCCGCTTTGAGCTGCTGGAGCACGTCTGGGATGGGAGCTATGAGAACCGCTCCAACGTGATCGACGTGTACGTCGGGTACCTGCGTGAGAAGCTCGACCGGGAGACGATCGAGACGGTGCGCGGGGCGGGCTACAGGCTCCAGACATGACCCCATCGCTGCGACGGGTGCCCTTTCGCCTGCGGCTGACGCTCAGCTTCGCGGGGGTGATGATCGTGCTGTTCGGTGGGCTCGCGCTGGCGCTGCGGACGCAGTTCTCGGCGAGCCTCGACCAGACGATCAACCGCTCGCTGCACACGCACTACAACGACCTGCAGACCCTGGTGCTGGGCAAGGGCATCGCCGACCTGCCCGCGCTGCCAGAGAACGGCAACGAGTTCGCCCAGATCATTGATCCCCGCACGCACACTGTCCTCAAAGAGACCACGGGACACTCTGCTCCGCTGCTGAATCCCCGTCAGTTACAAGACGCAACGTCCGGGTCGGTTCCGATTCCCCGCCGGGCGAACGCCCGCGTGCTTGCCGGGCCGGTGGCGACCAAGCCGGCCACCGTCCTCGTCGTCGGCGCACCGCTCTCCCAGCGCGACGCGGCGCTCACGACCCTGACCGAGCTGCTGTTCATCGGCGGCCCGGCACTGCTGATCCTGACCTGCCTGTCCGGATACGTGCTCGCCGCCCGGGCGCTCGCACCGGTCCAGAAGATGAGCGTCCAGGCGGGGCGCATCTCGGCTGGGGCGCCCGAGGGCGAGCGGCTGCCGGTTCCGGAGGCAAACGACGAGCTCCGGCGGCTGGGAGACACCCTGAACGCGATGCTCAGCCGGCTCGAGGAGACGCTGGGACGCGAGCGCGCATTCGTCGCGGACGCGGGTCACGAACTCCGCACGCCGCTGTCGATCCTGAAGCTCGAGCTGGAGCTGGCGCTCTCATCGGATGTCCCCCGCAAGGAGCTTGAGCAACGACTTCGCTCGGTGGCCGAGGAGGTCGACCGTCTCGCCAATCTGGCCACCGACCTGCTCGTGATCGCTCGCGCCGAGCAGGGCCGGCTGCCGCTGGACAAGCGACGCGTGGAGGTGGGCGACGTGCTGGGCGCCGTCGCGGCAAGGTTCGCTTCCTCCGCCGGAGGGACCGGCAGAGCGGTGGCGGTCGAGGGCTCGAACGGCCTGAAGCTCGATGCAGATCCGGATCGCCTGGAGCAGGCGCTCACCAACATGGTCTCCAACGCCCTGCGGTATGGCGATGGCACCGTCGGCCTGCGCGCGCTGCGGCAGAACGGAAGCGTCGAGCTGCACGTCGTCGACGAGGGCGCCGGCTTCGACCCCGACTTCCTGCCACGCGCGTTCGAGCGCTTCTCGCGCGCTGACCCGGCACGAACCCGCGGTGGCGCGGGGCTCGGTCTGTCGATCGTCCAGGTCGTGGCCGAGGCCCACGGGGGCCACGCCTACGCGGCGAATCGCGAGCGCGGCGGCGCCGACGTGTGGCTTTCGATCCCCAGCAATTAGCTGGCTGACTGCTGCACGGCCGTGACGAGGCCGTAGACCGCCAAGCCACTGGCGATGAAACTGAGCGTCCACGCCCGGAGCGGACGCTGGCCATGCCTCACTGCAAAGCGCGGGTACACGGCAAACACGATCAGCTGCGAGAGCCACAGCGCCACGAGTGACGGCTTGGTCAGCGCGTCGTAGAAGCCGCCCGGATCGATCAAGCTGATCGGTGCCGCCACGACCAGCGCAGCGCCGATCAGCAGCGCGGCGCGACGCGGCCGCCAGGCGGTGATCGCGTGGAAGAGCCTCGTCAGCGCCAGGTATTCGCACAGGATCACGCCCGCCGTGCTGACGGCGACGCCGATCGCGACCGCGTCGGCAAGCGGGGCGCCCGAGAACTGCTGGGCCACGCGCACGCCCGGGAAGTCGGTGTTCAGCAGACCCGGGGATGCGGCCAGCGGCGCCACTGCCAGGGTCACGACCAAGGCCGTCGCCCCGTAGGCCCCGAGCAGTCCGCGGCGAATGGTGCGAACTGGCCGCGCGACCTCGCCGCCGAGGAACAACGGCAGGCTGCCGCACACGTAGAGAAGCGACGTCTGCGCGCCGGCCTTGGCCAAGGAGCCGGTCTGCGCACCCGCGGCGAAGCTGGAGACGGGCGTCGAGACATGACTGAGCGTCACGCCGTCGAGTACTCCTGCCAGCAGCAGCTGCCCGACGGCGATCAGACCGACCACGATCAGCGCAGCGGCTCGACCCGCGATCATCACGCCGGCGATCGCGACCGGGATCAGCAGCGCGAGCAGCGTCTGGTAGCGCCGCTCGCCGGGCAGCACACCCGGGAGGATGTCGTACACGATCTGCACCGTCGTGTAGCCCACGTAGAGCAGATAGCTGGTGATCCAGATCGCAGCCTGCGCCAGGGCGACCTTGCGTCCCGCCGCGGCCTCCACGAATCCGTACAGCCCGCCCGGTCCGTGGACATGGCGCGAGTAGCGAAGCCAGATCGCGATCGGCGCCGTGAACACGACGACCGCGGCCACCATGGCGAGGCCTGACGAGCCGCTTGCGCCCGACGCAAGCCCGGGCGCCTGTAGTGCCGCCAGCGCCAGCGGGCCGCCGAACGATGCCACCGCGACCCCGACGAACGCCCACTGACCGATCGGGCGCTCGACCCCAGCGGGGGGTTCAGCCGGGCGTTGCAGTCTGCGGGTGCCCGCACTCAGGCGGGCACCCGCACTTACGCTCAACGATCAGCCCCAACCGCCGCCGGAGGAGGAGGCGCCGCCGGAGGAGGAGCTGCTGCCGGAGGAGCTTCCGCTCGACGAGGAGCTGACAGTCGAGCTCGAGGAACCGCCCGACGTGATCGCCGCGCCGGCCGGGGTGACGAGCCACCACTTGGCGCCGAACGAGTTGCTTCCCTGGCCCTTGACCGTCCCGGAGGTCGGGTCGCCGGCGAAGTAATACAGCGGGTGGCCCTTGTAGGTCACCTGCTTGGCGCCGTCGGAACGGGAGATCGTGCCGACGTCCGCGGCGCTGACGCCACCGGCTACCGCCGGCTTGCCGGTCGTCGTCACCGGCGGCCAGACACCGGCGCAGGCGCCGGAGCAGGCCGACTTGCCGCCGCTGTCGGCAACCCAGAGATACAGAGCGCGCCCGGAGGTGCCGACGAGGTAGGTCCCCGCCGCGCCCTTGGTCGTCGTGATCATCAGCGAGCTGGCCTGCGTGCTCGAGGGGGTGCTGGTGGAAGATGCGGCCGGAGCCGGCGCCGAGCTGGAGTTCGATTTCGAGCTGCTCGAGCCGCACGCGGCCACAGTCAGCACGACACCGATGACGGCCGCGAAGCCGCCCACTCGGGATTTCAGATGACGGGTCATGAACTCATTCCTTTGACATTCGGGGTCACCAGAAAAGACCCCGTCCCCCGGCGGATCCTTCCCAGCCTGGAAGCGCCCTACGCTGCCGAATTTCCGGTGAGCTCGGCGACCAGCGGACTCGCTGGGTTACGGCGCAGCTCCTCGGCGTTCGCGAGCTGAACGATGCGGCCCCGGTCGAGGACGCAGATGCGCCGGGCGAAAGTCGTCGCGTCCTCGAACGCGTGGGTCACGAGCAGGGTGGGGAGCGCGAGCTTCGCCAGCAGCTCGGCGAGCTCATCACGGACCCGGCGGCGAGTGATCGCGTCGAGCGCCCCGAACGGCTCGTCGAGCAGCAGGACCTGCGGATCGCGGGCGAGCGCGCGGGCGAGCGCCGCGCGCTGGCGCTCACCGCCGGACAGCCGGGCGGGCCGCGCGTCCGCCAGATCTGCGATCCCGACTCGCTCGAGCAGATCCGGACGGTCGCGCCTGGCGGCGAAGCGCACGTTGCCCGCGACGGTCAGATGCGGGAACAGGCCATAGTTCTGGGGCAGATAGCCGACGCGTCGGTGCTCGGGGCCGATGTGAACGCCGCGCTGAGCGTCAAACCAGGACCGCGTGCCAAATGCGATCCGCCCAACGCGCGGTCGCTCCAGGCCGGCGACCGCCCTGAGCAACGACGTCTTGCCGGCGCCGGACGGTCCGATCAGGGCGACCGTCTCCGAAGCGACGGTCAGCCTCGCGCAAAGCTCGAATCCGCGACGCGGGAGGACGATGTCGATGTCAAGGGGCTCCATGAGTGGACCAGCAGCTTCGATGCCAGCAGGATGGCGGCAGCCACGATTATGAGCAGCACGCCGATCGCCACCGCCTGGTCGAGGTTCGCGTCGAACAGCGAGTAGACCGCCAGCGGCAATGTCTGCGTGGTCCCCTGGAAGCTCCCGGCGAAGAGGATCGTCGCCCCGAACTCGCCGAGCCCCCGAGCGAAGCCCAGCGTCGCGCCGGCGCCGAGACCGCCCGAGGCCAGCGGAATCGCGATCCGCACCAGCCGGCGCGCGGGCCCGGCGCCCAACGTCGCCGCGACGTCGAGTAGATCCGGATCCACGGCCTCGAACGCCGCAACCGCAAAGCGGATGTAGAAGGGGCTGGCGACGAACAGGATCGCCATCACCACGGCACCCTGCGTGAACGCCAGATTGAGACCCAGCACGTTCAGCGTGTGCCCCAGCAGCCCGAAGCGCCCGAACGCCACGAGCAGGCCGAGACCGGCCACTGCCGGCGGCATCACCAGCGGCAGCTCGACGAGGGTCACCAGAATCGTCCGTCCCGGGAAGCGGTGGCGGGCGACGATGTAGGCGAACGGAGTGCCCAGCGCGACCATGATCGCGAGCGCGATCGCGTTGGTCTTGAGCGACACGAGGATCGCGTCCGTGGCCACCTTGGCGCCGAAGTTGTGAAACAGGTCGTGGAGCGGCTGATAGCTGACGAGCGCGACGATCGGCAGCAGGAGGAACGCGAGCACCACCGCGATCAGGAGCGCCGCCGAGACGACGAGCGCCGCGCGGCCGAAAGCGCTCACGGCGCCCCGAAACCGGCCGCGCGGAGCAGACCCTGACCCTGGGAGGAGGTGACCTTGGCGACGAATGCCTGCGCCGCGGCCTGGTTCTTGCTCGATTTCACGACGGCGATGAAGTCCTCGGCACCCGGCTTGGCCTTCGCCGGAAGGCGCACGACCGACACCTTGCCCTTGGCTGCGTCGGCATCGGTGATGTACACAAATCCCGCATCGGCCTGGCCAACGGCGACCTCGGCCACGACCTGCGTGACGTCGGTCGCCTGGCTGACGACGTTCTTCATCGCCTGTGTCGTGATCCCCAGGTTCTTGAAGGCGGTGCGGGCGTAGTCGCCACAGGGCACGGTGGCGTTGCAGATCACGAGCTTGACGCCCCGCTTGGTGATATCGCTGACCGACCCGATGTGGGCCGGGTTGCTCTTGGGCACGATCAGCACCAGCGTGTTGGTCGCGATCTCGACCGGCTTCGAAACCAGGCCCTTCGCATACAGCTGTGCCGGCTGCTTCGGACTGGCCGCTGCGAACACGTCAGCCGGAGCGCCCTGCTCGATTTGGGTCTCGAGCGCGCCGGAGCCGCCGAACGTGTACTTGGCGCTCGGGTCGATCTGGGGAAAGACCTTCGTCAGCGAGGCGGCCGCGAACACCGTCGGCCGCGCGCTCGAACTCCCGCTGCCGGACGAGGTCTTCTTGTTGCTGCCGCAGCCCGCGGCGACCACGGCAACCGCGATCGCGGCCCTCGGAACGATCAATTTCAACGGAGATGACAGTATCCTGGCAGCCTACTAGGATTCTGTTCACCGTGCATGAGAACTCGATTCGCGTGCGCCGACTGGAGTCCGGCATGACGCAGGCCGAGCTCGCCAGGCGGGCGGGCGTCAGCCGCCAATTGGTGGCCGCGGTCGAGGGAGGCCGGCATGCTCCGGCCGTGGACGCCGCGCTCGGACTTGCGCAGGCCCTGGGCGCATCGGTGGAGGAGCTGTTCGCGGAGCCGGCCGAACCTGAGGTCATCAGCGCGCTGGGCGCCCGCTTGGGGGACGGAGCGCAGCTCAGGGTCGGCCGCGTCGGCAGCCGCCTCGTCGCCGCCGAGCTTCCCGATCACGGCGTGGCGGGTACCGGCTGGGCGAGCCCGGACGCAATCTGGGATTCGGGCCGACTTCAGCTGCTCACTGGAGCGATCCCCGCCGGCCTGGTGATCGCCGGCTGCGATCCGGCATTCGGCATCGCCGAGAGGATGCTCGAGGGCCTGGGGGAGCGCAGCATGCTCGCGCTGACGGCTCCGACCGGCGTCGCGCTGGAAGCGCTCGCCGAGGACCGGATCCATGCGGCGGTCGTTCACGGACGCGATGACGGGCTACCCGAGCCACCGGTGGCGGTCGCGCGCTGGCACGTCGCGCGCTGGCAGGTGGGTCTCGCCGTCTCGCCACGGCTGCGCGCCTCCTCGGTCGGTGCCGTGCTCGGTGCCGGTGCCCCGGTCGCGCAGCGCCACGAAGCCGCCGCCAGCCAACAGGCGTTCGACCGCGCGAGGCTGGCCGCCGGCGTCGACACCGCCCCTCGCGGCCGGCTCGCCGGCGGCCACCTCGACGCCGCCCGCATCGCGGCGCTGCTCGGAGGGGCGGGCGTCAGCACCGAGAGCGCAGCGCGGGCTTTCCGGCTGGACTTCCTCGCGATCGAGGACCACACCGTCGAGCTGTGGGTTAGTGTCCGGTGGCTTGATCACCCAGGCACCAGCGCGCTGCTCGAGCTGCTCTCATCGAGCGCCTTCACCCAGCGGATCGGGCAGTTCGGCGGCTACGAGCTGGATCGCTGCGGCACCCGGGTGTAACGCGTGCTCGCCTCCCCGTAGGATTCGACCGTGCTCAGGCTGCCGGCAGGGGTGGCGCGCGTGCTCCTACGAGCGTCCAGCCCCATCCTGCTTCCGGTCGGGAAGCCGATCGAACACCAGCGCCGGCGGTTCGAGCTCAGCCGGCTGCTGATCCCGCCGCCGCGCGGGCTCCAGGTCGACTCAACCGACGTCGGCGGCATCCGCGGTGAGTGGCTGCGCCCTCGCGGCGTCGCCGGCAGCGGGACGCTGCTGTACCTCCACGGAGGCGGCTACGCGGTCGGCTCACCGCGCACCCATCGCGGGCCGGCGGCCCGAATCGCGGCCGCGGTCGGCGTGCCGGCGTTCGCGGCCGACTACCGGATGGCGCCCGAGCACCCGCACCCCGCCGCATTGGATGACGCGCTGGCTGCGTATCAAGGGCTGATCGGGCGCGGGATCGCGCCGGGCCGCATCGCGGTCGTGGGGGACTCCGCGGGCGGGGGGCTGGCGCTGGCGCTGGCGATGCGCCTCCGGGATTTGAAGCTGCCGCTTCCGGCCGTGATCGGGCTCATCTGCCCCTGGCTCGATCTCAAGCCCGACCTCGACCGCACCAGACCGCCCGCGCCGCGCGAACCGATCCTGAAGCTGGAGCGGCTGTCCGACTGGGCGGCGGCATACGTCGGGCGCCTGGATCCTGCCAACCCCGAGATCTCGCCCGTGTTCGGAGAGCTGGAGGGGCTGCCGCCGATCGTTCTTCACTACGCGGGCGACGACCCTCTGAAGGAGGACGGCGAGCGGCTGGCGGCGAAGCCCGGTGCCGATGTCGAGGCGCGTCGCTTCGACGGTCTCTGGCACGACTTCCATGTTCTCGCCGGGCAGCTGGCGGAGGCGGACGAGGCGGTGGCGGAGCTCGGCGAGGGTCTCAGGCGCAGGCTGGTGCCGGCGGGGCGACCGCCGAGAGTGGCGATCGTCGGCGCCGGGATGTCCGGGCTGTGCATGGGCGCGAAGCTGCGCGGCGCCGGAATTGAGGACTTCACGATCCACGAGAAGGCCGGCGAAGTCGGAGGCACGTGGCGCGAGAACCGTTATCCCGGGCTGAGCTGCGACGTCCCGGCGCGCTTCTACTCCTACTCCTTCGCCCCCAACGGCGGCTGGTCCCGCGCGTTCGCGCCCGGACCCGAGATCCAAAGCTACTTCACCGGCTTCGCCGACCGCGAGCGCCTACGGCGACACATCCGGTTCGGCTCGGAGATCACGAGCGCGCGCTGGGAGCACGGCCGCTGGAAGCTTCGCTCGGGCGATGGCGCCGAGGACACGGCCGAGCTGCTCGTCACCGCAACCGGCTTTCTTCACCATCCGCGCGTGCCGCCCATCGATGGGCTGGAGCGCTTTGCCGGCCGGGCGCTCCACTCGGCTCGCTGGCCCGATGATCTCCCGTTCGAAGCGCTGAAGGACAAGCGCGTGGCCGTGATCGGCACGGGCTCGACGGGAGTACAGATCGCCACCGCGCTGGGAGGAGAGGTGAAGCGGCTGCTGGTGTTCCAGCGAACCGCGCAGTGGATCGTGCCGGTCCCCAACCGGCAGTACTCCCGCATCGCCCGCGCCGCGTTCGGTGCCCTGCCCGCCCTCAACCGGTTCGCGTACCGCGGTTACCAGCGTCAGTTCGAGGCGCTGCTGGGGGTGGCGGTGATCCGGGACGGCTGGCAGCGGCGGCTGATCGGCGCCCTGTGCCGAATCAACCTCCGCCTGGGCGTCCGCGACCCCGAGCTGCGGCGCAAGCTGACCCCCGACTACGAGCCGATGTGTAAGCGGCTGGTGATGTCGGCCGGCTTCTATCCCGCCATGCAGCGGCCGGGCGTGGAGCTGATCACCGAGGGGATCGACCACATCGAGCGCGAGGGGATCGTGACCAGCGACGGCGCGCTGCACCCCGTCGACGTGATCGTTCTTGCCACCGGCTTCGACGCGCACGCCTATATGCGCCCGATGGAGGTCGTGGGGCAGGACGGCATCACGCTCGAGGAGAGATGGAAGGACGGCCCGCGTGCCTACCGCACGGTCTCGCTTCCGGGATTCCCGAACCTGTTCATGCTGATGGGCCCCCACAGCCCGATCGGCAACCAGTCGCTGGTTGCAGTCGCAGAATCGCAGGCCGATTACGTGCTCCGCTGGATCGAGCTGCAGCGCGCGGGCGCGATCGAGAGCGCATCGCCGACGCCCGAGGCGACCGAGCGCTTCAACGCCCAGATGCGACAGTCGATGCCCGACACCGTCTGGGCGACCGGCTGTCAGAGCTGGTACCTCGGCCCGGACGGGCTGCCTGAGCTCTGGCCGTGGACGCCGGCGCGGCATCGCGAGCTGCTGAGGGAGCCGGAGCTCGCGGATTTTCAGCTCTCCGGGGCGGTCGGGGTCGCCGCGAGCTGAAGCCGCCGTTCTGTGCCGCTGCGGAACAGATGCGAGGCGGGAACCAGCTCGGAGGTAACGATCCCGTCCTCGCGTGTCACCTCGTCGATGATCGGCCACCAGCGCTCGAAGGCGCTCGGCCGGTCGACCACCACGACGTGGACCGGGACGTTGCGCCGCAAGGAGAGCAGGCGGTCGGCGAACGGCTCGCGGTCGCCGTAGAACCCGCGGACGCCGCGCAATACCGTCGCGCCGCCGGCGCCTGCCTCCCGCAGGCGGTGGATCAGCTCGGCGTGCAGCGGGTGGCGACCGTACCTCGACTGCTCTGCGGCATGCACCATCAGCTTCAGATCGATCGGCAGGCCGCTCGGATCGCGCTCGGCCACCGGGTGGGGCTCGGAGAACAGAACGCCACCCAACTTGCAGATCTGGACGCGCTCGATCGTGGCCACGGGGTCGGCGATCACCGCTGCGAGCCGGGGCAGCACTGACGCGAACCGCTCCCACTCGCCCACGGCCAGCAGCATCAGCGGCACCCCGGCGTTGCGGGCGAAGAACCGCGCGCGCCTCCGTTCGCCGTGGAGCGTCCCGTCCACTCCGAGCAGCACCGACGCGCCGGCCACCCCCGCCTGCCGGAGCAGGTCGATCGCAGCGATATATCCGGTCTGTCCATTGGCGCGCACCGACCGGCCGCCGTAGAGGGTCAGCTTGGTCGCCCGGCCGTCGCCGCCGGCCAGCGTTTCCAGGTCACCGAAGCCCGTCCCGGTGATGACCCTGGCGCGCTCGAGCGTGATCAGGCCGTGGCCAACGAGCTCGGTCACGTCGCTCAGCGCGCGTTCGATTCGCTCGTGGGCGTCGATCGCGATCGACACCGCCGGAAGCGTCTCTGAGAGCGTCAGCAGGCGATCGGTGTGGAGGTGATGGTGCTGGCCGAAACCGGCGGCGCCCCGGAGCAGGATGCTGGTCCGCATTCGGTGGCGCTCGTACAGGTCGAACAGCGCGTCGGCGAGGAACTGGCCGCCGCTTCGCTGGCGTTCCGAGAAGTATGTCGTCAGCTTGATGCCCGGCTCGTTCACAGCGCCGCCCCGATCGCCTTGCCCGCCGCCGCCGCGGCGAGACCCGCGAGGAGGCTGACGGCGACGTTCGCCCAGGCCAGCCATGGCTCGCCGTCTTCGGCCGAGCGATGGGTCTCGAGCATCCAGGTCGAGAAGGTCGTGTAGGAGCCGAGCGTCGCGGTGCCCAGCACTTCCATCGTCCGGTGTGGGGCGCCGAGGCCGACCAGCAGCCCGAGCAGCACGCACCCGCCGAGGTTGACGCCGAGCGTCCCGAGCGGAAACTCGGTCAGGCGCCCGGACTGCACGACGGCATCCAGCAGAAACCTTGCCAGCGCCCCGATTCCGCCGCACACGCACACCAGTATCGCCGTGATCACCACGTCAGCCTCGCCCGTCTGACGATCGCCGTTCCGAGCACGACGGCCGCGAAGCCGGCGGCGAGGCTGGCGGCACCGTATCCGATCGCCAGTCCCGCATCTCCCTTGTCGAGCAGCTTCAGCAGCTCGATCTGGAACGTCGAGAAGGTGGTCAGGGCGCCGCACAACCCTGTGCCCAGGAGCGGCCGGCGGTACGCGGTGATCGGCAGCCGTTCCTGCAACCGGGTGACGAAGTACCCCAGCAACAGGCATCCCAGGACGTTCACCGAGAAGGTGACCCAGGGCCAATGGCCCGTGTGCGTGGGCGCCGCCTCGGCCAATGCGGTACGCACCGCACCGCCGATGACTCCGCCGGCGAAGATCGCCGCCAGCTCGCGGCGGTCCTCGGCGATCATCGCGATCCCTCCGGGTTCAGGACTCGCGTTCGAGCGCCGCGACGAGCAGGTCCCGGGTCGCGGTGAGAGCCTGCGGGATCACACGCGTATCGGCGAGGATCGGCATGAAGCTGTTGTCGCCCTCCCAGCGCGGCACGACGTGAAGATGCAGGTGATCTGCGATTCCGGCCCCCGCGGTCTTCCCGAGGTTCATGCCGACGTTGAACCCGTCCGGCCGCATCGCCCGTTTCATAGCGCCGATCGCGCGTTGCGCCAGCCGCATGAGACCGAGCAGCTCGTCGTTTTCGAGCTCGTCGAGCCCGGCCACGTGCCGGGTGGGCGCGACCATCAGATGGCCGGGCGCATAGGGGTATGTGTTCAGGATCGAGAAGCACTCCTCCCCCCGGTCCACGACATACTTCGGGTCGGGGTCGCAGAAGATGCACCGGTCGCTCTTCGGCCCGGTGATGTACTCGATCCGCCACGGCGCCCACAGCGGCCGTTCGCTCATGCGGCGCGAGTCTATTCAGCAGCACAGGTTGTCTCCTGACTCGAGTGGGGTCGGTTCAGGAGCCATCAGCCCGTTGCGGTGGGCGGTTTCGGCCGGCGGGCGGCCGCGGCGAACCCCATCGCCGTGTCCTGATGATATCGGCCCTCCTCCGCGTGCCGCGCTGGGCGGCACGCAGCGCAGCCGTCAGGCGGCCAAGGCGAGCTCCGGCTCAGGCGACTCGGCCGGCTCCGGCCCGGGGGCGGGCGCGCCAGGTAGCGCCAGCCTGAAGATCTTCTTCACCACCGAGCCGAACTGCTTGCTCAGGGGGCCGGCGTTGTACGGCAGCCCGTAGCGCTCGCAGATCGCTCGCACCTCGACGGCGATCTCGGCGTAGCGGTGGGCCGGGATGTCCGGGAACAGGTGATGCTCGATCTGGTGGCTCAGGTTCCCGCTGAGGACGTGAAACAGCCTCGAGCCGGTGAGGTTCGCCGAGCCCAGCATCTGGCGCAGATACCACGCGCCGCGCGTCTCCTGCTCGACCTCCTCCTCGGAGAACTCCTCGACCCCTTCGGGGAAATGGCCGCAGAAGATGATCATGAACGCCCACACGTTGCGGACCAGGTTCGCCGTGAGGTTGCCCGCGAACGTGAACGGGGCGCCCGGGCCGGCGAGCAGCGGAAACGCGACGTAGTCCTTGAGCACCTGCCGGCGGCCCTTGTGCCAGATCGCCCGCAGGATGTCGCGCTTGTCCTTCAGCGTGATCTCGCCGGCCTCGATCCGATCGACCTCGAGGTCATGGACGGCGACGCCCCACTCGAACAGGAACGCAAGCAGCGTGGCGTAGATCGGGTTTCCGATATCGCGCGGGCGCCACTCCTGGTCCTCGGACATGCGCAGGATCCCGTAGCCGATGTCGCGGTCCTTGCCCAGCACGTTTGTGTGCGTGTGGTGCATGTAATTGTGCGAGTGGCGCCATTGGTCGCCGGGGCACGCGGTATCCCATTCGAAGCGCTTCGAATCGAGCGCCGGGTCCTTCATCCAGTCGTACTGGCCGTGCATCACGTTGTGGCCGATCTCCATGTTGTCGAGGATCTTCGACAGCGAGAGGGCCGTAACGCCGCCGATCCAGGCGGGCGGCAGGAACCCGAGCTCGAGCAGCGCGCGGCCGCCGATCTCGAGACCCCGCTGCCAGCGGATGATCTGGCGGATGTACTCGGCGTCGCGCTCGCCGAGGTCGGCGGTGATGCGGTTTCGGAGCTCGTCGAGCTCGCGGCCGAGCTGTTCGATCTGGGCTTCGGTCAGGTGGGCCGTCGTCATTTCAATCGCTCCTGTCTAGATCTCGAGCGCGACGTCCCCCGCGGGGACGGACACGCAGAGTTGGATGTCCTCGTCCTCCTCCTCGGAGACCTCGCCCGTCCGTATGTCGCGAACGGCGCCGGCGGCCTTCCGGCAGGTGCAGGTGTGGCAGATCCCCATGCGACAGCCGAACTCGGGCTCGAGGCCGGCGGCCTCGGCCTGCTCGAGCAATGTGCCGGAGGCGATCTCGGAGGTGCGACCGCTGCGGACGAACCGGAGCGTGCCGGTCGCCGTGTCGCCGGCTACCGCGAGGGTGGGCGGGGTGAAGGTCTCGGTGATGAGCCGCTCGGGTGGGAAGATCGCTTGCGGCCGCCTGAAGCAGCGGGGGCGGTCCGCAGACCGCCGCGTGGGCGTCGAGCAGGTCGCCGAGCGACTCCGCGCTGAGGCGCTCGCCGCCCTCGCGGGTGGCGATGAACCTCGATTGGACGTTCGGCATCGCCTCGAGCTCGTCCCGGTAGAGCCAGTCGGCTGTGGTGCGCGCGTAGTGGATGAAGTCAATCGTCCCTTCAAAGCCTTCGTCGCGGAGACGTGCGGAGCATCGACATCACGGGCGTGATGCCGCTGCCGCCACTGATCAGCGCGAGCCGCTCGGGGCGCTCGGCCGGCAGGACGAAGTCGCCCTGCGCTTCGCCGAGGTGGACGGTCGTCCCCGGCCGGACGGTCGCCCGCAGGTGGCCCGAGACCAGCCCTTCGGGATGGACCGTCACCGTGAGCTCGAGCGTCCCGTCGTCGTGCTCTGAGCTGGCCGGAGAGTACGTGCGCGTCCGCCGGATTCCGTCGATCTCGACACCCACCCTGACGAACTGTCCCGCCCGGAAGCCCCTGAACGCCGCGTTCGGGCGCAGGGTGAGCGTGACGCTGCGGGGGGTCTGGTGCCGCACCGAGACCACCTGGGCCCGTGCATCGCGCACCGTGAGCTCCGGACGGATCAGCTCCAGGTAGCGATCGACGCCGTGCGGCCCGACAAGCAGGTCGACGAGCGGCGAGCGGAGCAGGCGATGGGTGCGAGTCAGGGTCGGCATCTCAAACGGTGTACATATGTTCACTAATTTCTTCCCGCCCTGTCAAGGGGTAAACTGGTTCATGTGACCAGGTGCACACGATGACTGTGAACAGGCGTACACCGGGCCGTCGGCGCGCTCGCCAGGCACCACGGGCTTCCGGCGAGCGGCACGAGTCGAGCGAGCGGCACGAGTCGAGGCCCCGGCAGACGCAGGCCGAGCGGCGGGCTCACACCCGTCAGGCGCTTCTCGATGCGGCGCTCGGCCGAATGGACGCCGGGGAGAGCTTCGACACGCTCAGCCTTCGCAGCGTCGCGCGCGCGGCGGGAGTGGTCCCGGCGGCCTTCTACCGCCACTTCGCGAGCATGGACGAGCTCGGCCTCGCGCTCGTCGACGAGTCATTTCGCACGCTCCGGGCCGGCCTTCGCGAGGCCCGGGCCAATGGGCTGCCGCCGAAGCACGTGATCCGCCGCTCGGTCGAGCTCTTGGTCGAGCAGGTGCTCGCCAATCGACGGCACTTCGCCTTCATCGCGTATGCGCGCACAACCGGCAACGGCGTCCTCCGACACGCGGTCAGTAACGAGATCAAGCTGGTGACCAGCGAGCTGGCGACCGACCTGGCGCGCTTTCCGAACCTCCGCGAGTGGACCACCGAGGACCTGCAGATGCTGGCCGGCCTGCTCGTCAACACGATGATCCTGCACGTGGCCGAGATCCTCGACCTGCCTCTGAACGGCGGTACGCCGCCGGCAGAGGCGCTCGAGGAGATCGTGCGCGTGGCGGAGAAGCAGCTCCGGCTTCCGATGCTGGCCGTGCCGCACTGGCGCAGCCGAAGCTGAATACAGTCCGTCGCCCATGTCGAGCAACGACTACGTTCGGCCCGCTGGCCGAGCTGATCGTCCGGTTTGGAGCGAATATCCAGCCAGGGCAGATCGTTGCGCTCGGATCCGAGCCGGGCAAGGAGCCGCTTGCGAGGGCGGTGGCGGAGGCGGCATACCGTGCCGGCGCGAAGTTCGTCGATCTGTCGGTGTTCGATCTGCACCTCAAGCGGGCGCGGGCGCTGTACGCCGAGCCGGACACGCTCGAATACGTGCCCCCCTGGTACGGCGAGCGGATCCGCGCGATCGGCGACGCCGCCGGCTCACGAATCATGCTCTCGGGGCCGGTGGCGCCCCGCGCGATGGACGATGTCGAACCGGCGCTGGCGAGCAGAGACATGCTCCCCGCGCTGCGCGAGTCGCTCGAGGTCGTCAACGAACGGACGACCAACTGGACGATCGGACCGTGCCCAACGCCGGACTGGGCCGAGCTGGTCTACCCGAAGCTGGATCCCGACGCGGCGCTCGAACGCCTCTGGGAGCAGGTCGCCCACGTCTGCCGGCTCGATGAACCCGACCCTGTTGCCGCCTGGCGGGCCCGTCTGGCCCAGCTCAGCGACGTTGCGCGGAAGCTGGACGAGCTCGCGCTGGCGTCACTGCGCTTCGAGGGGCCGGGAACGGACCTCGTCGTCGGCCTGCTCGAGGGCAGCAGCTGGCTCGCGGTCGAGCTCGAGACCGCCGGCGGGATCAGTCATGTGCCGAACATCCCGACCGAGGAGGTGTTCACGACGCCCGACCCCGAGCGGGTCGACGGAGTTGTTCGCATGACCAAGCCGCTGTTCACCGCGGGGAGGCTCATCACCGGCATCCGCGTTCGATTCGAGCGCGGACGCGCGGTCGAGATCGACGCCGATGAGGGAGTGGAGGTACTCCGCGGGCTGCTCAGTCGGGACGAGGGCGCGAGCCGGCTGGGTGAAGTGGCGCTTGTCGACCGCGAGGGCCGGATCGGTCCCTTGAACACCGTCTTCTACGAGACGCTGCTGGACGAGAACGCAGCCAGCCACATCGCCTTCGGTCAGGCCTACGAGTTCACGGTGCGGGAGGGCCCTGACCGCGAGCGGGTCAATTCATCCGAGGTCCACAGCGATTCATGATCGGCGGCGACGAGGTGGCGGTGACCGGCCGCACGCGCTCCGGGGATGACGTGCCGCTGCTGCGTGAAGGGATGTGGCAGATCTAGGGTTCGCGCCACGCCCGCAGCAGATAGCCGCTGCGGCCGGGACTGCGGACCTCCACGCGTGCAAATCCGCTCGTGCCGAACAGCTGCTCGAGCTCGGCGCGCGTGTAGTTGAAGATCGGGCAGTCGCCGATCACCTCGTAGCGGAGCTTGCGGATCGGCCCCTTGACCGGCGACCAGGTGGGGAACGAACCGACCACGCACCCACCCGGCGCGCAGAGCTCGAACATCCGGGCGCTGAAGCGATGCGGATCGGGGATGTAGTCGAACAGCCCGAGCGCGAGGACCACGTCGAATGGCGCCGCGACCGGAGTCTCGAGGAAGTCGCCCAACGTGAGGACGACGCGATCGCCGAGGGGCTCAAGCCGGCTGCGAGCCAGGTCCAACATCGGCTCCGAGAAGTCGATCCCGACGTAATGCGCGGTCCCGGCTTCGAGCACGAACTCGCCGATCCGGCCGGAGCCGCAGCCCACGTCGAGCACGCGCGGGTTCTGGTAAGAGCGGACCGTTTCCACCGCGAGCTGGCGGCGGCGGAGCAGGCCGGGACGCAGCAGGCGGACGAGCAGCCGCTCGTCCTCGTACAGATCGTCGAACGCCTGCGCCTTCTCGCGAAAGCGGCTACGAACGCGCTCCGGCGCCGTCGCGGAGGTGGGCATACGCCTCACCATAGGGGATCAGGCGAAAGCGCCGGGCGATTGCCCTCAGCACCTGCGGGGCGCGACGGCGGGCTGAATTCCGCTGCACCTGGCGCAGGCGCCCCTTTGCGCGCTGCTCCAGCGGAGCGCCCTGCTCGAGCTGGACGTCCAGCGGCTCGGGGTCGAACTCGTGGGGGTGCAGGTAGAGCCCCGCGTACGGCCCCGCGCCCTCCAGGCCTCGAACGATCAGCCGCTCGGGCATGACCGCCCAGTACGACGCTCCCCCCACTGGAATGAGCGTGCGGCCTGCGCGCCACACGGCCACCGGAAACTCCCACAGGCCGTTGCCAAGGGCGTGCGGCCCCGAGCTGGCCGGCTGCGCCCGATCGCGCAACCGGGGTGTGTCGTGCTCGCTTGCGTCATACGCGAATCCACACTCGGAGAGCACGTCGTAGGCCCACCTGCTGTCGCGCGTGATCGAGAACGCCGGTGCCCGGTAGCCGGCGGGCTCCCGCCCTGTGAGCCGCTCGATCGTCTCCCGCGATGCGGTCAGATCGTCGGCGAACTCCTCCGGGGTCTGGCTGTGAACGGGGAGATGCGCGTCGCCGTGAGATCCGATTTCATGACCGCGGGCGACGACGAGATCCAGCAGCTCCGGATGCGCGCGTGCCGCCATCCCGAGCACGAAGAACGTGGCCCGCGCGCCGATCTCATCCAGCAGCGCCAGAAGCGTCTCGGCCTGTCGCCGGAGCGCCGGCCCGGGCTCCTCCCATCCGCCGGCTCCGATCCTGCGGCGCGCCAGCTGATGCCAATCCTCGAAGTCGACGCTCAGCAGGAGGGTGGGCCGCTGGTCCATGGCCGGGAGGCTACCTCCGGGGCTCGGAGCGGCCGGGGCGGCCGGCGGGGCGCGTGGCGGGGCGGCCGGCGGGGGCGCGTGGCGTGGCGCGGCCGGCGGGGCGCGTGGCGTGGCGCGGCCGGCGGTGGCGCGTGGTCAGCTGCGATCCGCGTGTCTTCGCCGCAGGGCCCGTGGACTTACAACGCCCCGCCGCGGCCGGCATCGCCGTAGCGTTCCAAAGCGCCCGCCGCCCCGGCCGCTTTGGAACGCTACGTGGAAATAATCGCCCCACCGTGCCAAAGCGCGCGCGCCGCGCGACGCTTTGGAACGAAAGAGCGACGGGCGACCCCGCCCGCAGCGCCCACCCACCGCGACCCGCCCACAGCGACCACCCACCGCGACCCGCCCTCAGCGACCCACCGCAGCGATCGCGCCCGCCCACCCACCGCGGCCCCGGTACGCTAGCCGTCCCGGAGAGGTGCCGGAGTGGTTGAACGGGCGCGACTGGAAATCGCGTAACGGGGGTTGACCTCGTTCGGGGGTTCGAATCCCCCCCTCTCCGCTCGCCGGCAGTCCCGTCCCCCTCTCCGCTCGCCGGCAGTCCCGTCCCCGGCCAGAGGCCCCCGGCGCCCCATAGAGCCAGAGGCCCCCGGCGCCCCATAGAGCCAGAGGCGGCCCCCGGCTCCCCATAGAGCCAGAGGCCCCCGGCTCCAGTTCGCCCGTCGGATAGCCGGCCACGGCCGCTCAAGTCCCTCCGTCCAGTTAGATTTCTACTTAGCGGCCAACCTTTCCCTGGGGAAAGCGTTTTCAGGTTGTGCCAAAAGTGAAAAATCGCTTCTCATTTCCGCCCAGCTATGTAATAGTGGGCTGACCGTGAGGAACGCTAATGGGGGCAAGGGGACCCCGGCTCTCTGGCTGGTTTCCCCATTAAACGAACAGGCACCGGCCGAGTGGGCCTGGTTCTGCGGGCACTGCGCGGCCCCGTCTCCGACAGGGCAAGCGCCGGTGCCTTACGCGCGTGTATGCGGCGAGTGCGGCCTCGGGCTGATGCTCGAGACTCCGCTCGAGGCAGCTCCTCAACCGAATGAGGCGTTCCTGGTCGTCGACTCGGCACTGTTGGTTCAGGCCGTCTCACGCCGGGCCGAGCGCCTCCTCTCGGTCTCCGAAGACCAGGTCGTCAACCGGCCCGTGTCCGAGTTGCTCGTGGCTGCCGACGCGGACACCCGGCGCCCTGCCGCCATGGCCGAGGCGATCACGGAGATCCTCGCGAGCGATGAGCAGTCGGGGCAGTCGTTCGCACGCCCCTGGAACACGTTCGGGGTGCGAATCCGGATCCGGATCGCGCCCTGCGGCCCCCCGCGGGCCGCGCTGCTCCTGCTCGACGTCCCGCCGGCTTTGCGCCTGCGGGCGGTCGAGGACAGCTGAGGGTCCGTCTCAGGCAGCTAGGGCGCGGGCGGAAGCACGTCCGGGCGCCCCTCGCCCCCGCAGCACGTCCGGCAACACGATGGACCCGTCCTCCTGCTGCCCGTTCTCGAGTAACGCGATGATCGTCCGGCCGACCGCGACCGCGGTGCCGTTGAGGGTGTGGACGTGCAGCGGGCGGCCTTCCTCGGGGCGGCACCGGATCTCGAGCCGCCGCGCCTGGTAATCGGTTGTGTCCGAGCACGAGGTCAGCTCGCGGTAGCGACCCTGCCCGGGCAGCCACGCCTCGCAGTCGTACTTCTTGGCAGCCGAGGCGCCGAGATCGTCGACGGCGATCGCAACCACCCGATACGGAATGCCGAGCTCCTGAAGGATCGACTCCTCGATCGCCAGCAGCCGCTCGTGCTCATCCCGGCCCTGGCCGGGCTCGACGAAGCAGAACATCTCCACCTTGTCGAACTGATGCACGCGGAAGATGCCGCGCGTGTCCTTGCCCGCGGCTCCGGCTTCGCGTCTGAAGCACGTGGAGAAGCCGGCGTACCGCAGGGGTAATCCGGAGGCGGCCAGAATCTCGTCCTGGTGCAGCGAGGCCAGCGCGACCTCCGAGGTGCCGACCAGGTAGAGATCGTCATCGGGCAGGCGATAGATCTGCTGCTCGGTGTCGGGTAGGAAGCCGGTTCCGTACAGCGCCTGCTCGCGCACGAGCACCGGCGGAATCACCGGCTCGAAACCCTCGCCGGCGAGCTTCTGGAGCGCGTAGCCGACGAGCGCGATCTCGAGCAGGGCCAGGTCTCCGCGCAGGTATGCGAACCGCGACCCTGACATCCTCGCCGCCCGCGCGATGTCGATTCGCTCGCCGGCCAGCTCCAGGTGATCGCGGCCGGTCGCACCCGCCTCCCCCACCTCGCGCAGCACCTGGTCCGCGTCGGGCGCGTCATCCGCGGGGATGTTCGGAAGCGAGCCGAGCGCCGCATCGCGCTCGGCTTGAACCTTCGATACCTCATCGCTGAGCTCACGCCCGCGGGCGGACAGCGCCGCGAGCTGCTCCCGCTCCTCGGGCGTCGGTGCTCCCTTTCGCCCCCGGCTTGCCCGGTTCAGCTCGGCGCGCACCTCCTCGGCCTCGGCGGTCAGCGCGCGCCAGCGCTCATCGAGCTCGATCGCCCGGTCAACTGCGCTGGCCGCGCCACCGCCCCGCCGGGCCAGCGCCGTCCGCACCGCGTCCGGGTCGTGGCGGATCAGCCTGATGTCCAGCACGCGGCTAGCGCGCGTTGCCGAGTGCTTACGGCCCTGGGCGCGCTTCGCCGTGGTGGCCGCCGATGAGGTCTTCTTCGGACGGCGTCTTCGCGGGCGTTGGCGGCGGGGTGGTGGCGGTCGTCGCGGTGAAGGCGGCGCTGATCGCGCCCGGGTTGACCTTGATGCACGGAGTCACGCCAGGAATCTTCGGCGCCTGGCCGGCCGGAGTACGTCGCGACGAACTCCGCCACGTCGATTGCGTCCTGGCCGACGACGACGTTCTGGGGCATGATCGCGCCCGAGAAGCCGCCGTTCTCGATCGCGTACAGGACGCGGTCGACGGGCCGCTCGCAGCGGACGTCGAAGTTGGGTCCGTTGTTCGCCTGCGCCGTGCGGACGTTGGCCGCCGACCCATGCGTGCCCGCGTAGGACAGCGTGTGGCAGCCGGCGCAGCGCTCGGAGAACAGCACGGCGCCGTGATAGAGCGGCGCCTGGCTCTTGGGGACGCTGACCTTCTGGGTTCCGTACGACATGCCGTGACGAGCGCGGCGGTGGACGCGATCGCGCCCGCGATACGGGAGACCCTGAGCGGCCGGCTCATGCGGGCGGGGATCATACGAGAATCCGGCTCGACGATGGCTCGGAGACAGCTCACACTCGCCCTCGTGCTCCCGCTGGCCGCGTCGATCGCGGCCTGCGGCAGCACGCAGGTCGTGGGCTCGGCGCGGGCCGTCCACGTCGCGCTGACCGAGTACCGGCTGAGCCCGCAGCGGGTGCAGGCGCACTGCGGGCCGGCTGACGCTGTTCGTCCGCAACGAGGGCGGCTGACCCACAACCTGGCGGTGACGCGCGGCGGCCACACCACAGGGGCGACCCAGCCGATCGCCCCCGGGCATCGCAGACGCCTGACCGTGATGCTCCGGAAGGGCAACCTATGTGCTCGCGTCGACGATGCTCTCCGACCAGGACCTCGGGCTGTACGGAACCCTGATCGTGAAATAGAAGGAAGGCCGCCCCGCGCGACGAACAGGGTCACAACCCCGGCGCCGGCTGATGAGACGTTCGCCTCCCACGCCAGCGCGATCGTCCTCCGACGGCGGCAACCAAAGGGGTCGGCGCCGGGGCGCCCCCTTCCGTGGACGCGCGTCCCGCGTACGGCGGCGGACCCGCGCGTCCCGCACCCGGCGTACGGCGGCCTCCCCGCCCGGCCGCACGCTATAAAACCGCGCATGTCCTCAGTCGCCGATCCTGAGCTCTTCCGGGAGGTCTTCGGCCGCTTTGCGACCGGGGTCGCCGTGATCACCGGCTCAGGGCCGGCCGGCGTCGGGCGGCATGACCGCCAACGCGCTCTGCTCGCTGTCGCTGGATCCGCTGCTGGCGCTCGTGTGCTTCGAGAACCAGGCCCGGACGCTGCCGATCGTCCGCGAGGCAGAGCGCTTTGGCGTCAACCTGCTCACCGCCGGGCAGGAGGAGCTCGCGGGCGTGTTCGCGTCCAAGCTGCCCGAGGCGGAGAAGCTCGAGGGCGTCGCCGCACCGGATCGAGCATGGCGTGCCGCTGATCGACGGCTCGCTGGCATGGGCAGCCTGCGACCTGCGAGAGCTGATCGCCGGCGGCGATCACACGATCGCGATCGGCGAGGTCGTGGCGATGGGGCTCGGCAGCGGCGCGCCGTTGCTTTGGTACGAGGGTCGTTACCACGCGCTCTGAGGCGCCTGTTCCGGAGCCCACCGCTTTCTACGCCGTTCCCGCCGCTCGCACCAGCAATCCGACGATCACCAGCGCAGCGAGCGTCATCACGCCCAACTCCCGGCGCAGGATCGCGATGACGATCGATTGCTGCTCATCGGACGGCAACGACCCCACGGCCTTCGCCGACTCAAGCCCCCGGGCATCGAGCACCATCTGCGCCGAGGCCAGACGCAGCTGCTCGGCGATGAGCGCCACGAGCAGCGGCAGCAGTCCATAGAGCAGGTGCAGGCCCGGCGCCTTGTGGTGCCCTAGGTCGAGCACGCCGCCGAGCACCGCCTCGATCACGACGACACCCTGACCGCCCCGCAGCAGCCACCAGAACAGCTTGCTCCTCAGGCGCGACGCGCCACCAGCGCCACGCGCCGTACAGTCGCCGCGAGCGAGTTGAGCACAATCGCCAGCGTCCCGATGACGATGTGAACCTCCTTCACGGTCCACCGTTCGAAGGCCACGTCGAACGCACTGGCGATTGGACTGCGCCGCGCCTGTCGCATAGGGTGCGAATCGCCCCGAGATAGCCGCATTTCGCACTAAGTAACACTCTGTTACAAGCTCACCCTTTCCAGTGATATAACGGGTTTTCGATGCTCCGAACCTACCTTCCGGCGATCGTGTTCCTCGTACTCGGTGGGGCGTTCGGGTTCCTGTTCGGAATCCTCAACCTGATCGCGGGGCGGCGATCGCGGCTGCCCAACCGCTCGAAGGAATCCCCGTACGAGTGCGGGCTGCCCTCGGAGATCCAGCGAGGCTTCAGGTTCGGGATCAGCTTCTACCTCGTCGCGATGCTGTTCATCCTGTTCGACATCGAGGTCATCTTCCTGTATCCGATCGCGGTCGAGCTGCGATCGTTCGGGACCTTCGCGATGTCCGAGACGGTGGTGTTCATCGTGCTGCTGGCGATCGCGTTCGTGTACGTGTGGCGGCGGGGAGCGCTCTCGTGGAGATAGAGCGCGAGCCGCTGTCAGACTTCCGCGTTCAGCAGCTCAAGGCCCGCGACATGCTGCGCGGCGATCTCAGCGATGAGGAGCTCGAGCGCTACGCCGAGGACCGCGTGCTGATGACGACCGTCGACAAGGCGGTCGCCTGGGGCCGGGGCAACTCGATCTACCCGCTCACGTTCGGCCTCGCCTGCTGCGCGATCGAGATGATGACGATCGTCGGCGCCGCGCGCCGACATCGCGCGCTTCGGCTTCGAGGTGCTCCGAGCGACGCCGCGCCAGGCCGATCTGATCATCCTCTCCGGTCGCGTCTCGATCAAGATGGCGCCGGTGATCCGCCGTCTGTACGACCAGATGCTCGAGCCGAAGTGGGCGATCTCGATGGGCGCGTGCTGCTCCTCGATGGGGGTGTTCAACAACTACGCGCTCGTACCCGCGGACAAGTTCATGCCGATCGATGTCCACGTTCCGGGCTGCCCACCGCGCCCCGAGGCGCTGCTGCACGGGATCCTCCGGCTGCGCGACAAGATCCAGGGCAACGCCCGCGGAGGGTGGCGCGAGCGCTACGACGCCGTCGGCACCGAAGAGGTGCTGCTGGATGCGGCGGACGGCGGCGAGAGCGCCGCGATCAACGTGTATCAGCCGGGAGACACCGCCGGTGCCTGACGCGACCGGCCTCGAGCTCTACGCGCAGGAGCTGGCGGAGGCGGTACCCGACTCGATCATCGGCACCGACTTCCACCGCGGCCGGGCCACCCTCGATGGCCAAGCCCGAGAAGGTGCACGCCGTGCTCGAGCAGCTGCGGGAGAAGGGCTACACGTTCCTCGCGAGCCTGCACGGCGTCGACTACTACCCGGAGGAGCCGCGCCTGGGCGTGCTGTACGAGCTGCTCGACATGCAGCACGTCGACCGCATCACCGTCAAGGCGCGCGTGCACACCGACGCTCCGCCGCATCGCGACGGTCGTCGACATCTGGCCCGGCGCCGACCACCCCGAGCGCGAGGTCTTCGACATGTTCGGCGTCGAGTTCGAGGGCCATCCGGACCTGCGGCGGATCCTGATGCCCGAGGACTACGAGGGCCATCCACAGCGCCGCGACTTCCCGATCGGCGGCGAGCCGGTGCTGTTCACCTTCAACGAAGAGCAGAACTACGGGAAGTTCCAGTGACGAGCGCGCCCGGGACAACGCATGACGCTCACCGAGGATTACCGCCGGCGCGAGGAGTCGATCACCTACTCCGCCGAGCCGGTCGGCGAGGGCGAGACGCACGAGCTGCTGTCGATCAACATCGGTCCGCACCACCCGGCCACCCACGGCGTTCTGCGCCTGGTCGCGACGCTCGAAGGCGAGGTCGTCCGCGACATCAAGCCGATCATCGGCTACGTCCACACCGGGATCGAGAAGACCGCCGAGGACAAGGCCTACTGGAAGGTCATCCCCGTGATCGAGCGGATGGACTACGTCAGCTACTACTTCAACGCGATGGCGTACTGCGGCGCCGTCGAGACGCTGCTCGGGATCGAGGTGCCCCCGCGCGCCCAGTACCTCCGCGTGCTGCACCTGGAGCTCAACCGGATCATGTCCCACCTCGTCTGGTACGGGACGAGCATGCTCGACATCGGCGCCCTGTCGGTCTTCTTCTATTGCTTCCGCGAGCGCGAGCGCGTGCTCGATCTGTTCGAGATACTCCTCGGGACAGCGGATGCACACGCGCTACTTCCAGGTCGGCGGCGTGATCGAGGACATCCCGCCCGGGTTCGCCGAGAAGGTGCGCCAGTTCTGCAAGGAGATGCCGACGCGCGCCGACCAGTACGCGGATCTGCTCGAGAAGAACCAGATCGTGCTCGAGCGGCTGCGCGGGACCGGGATCGTCGACCAGCAGAAGCTGCTCGAGCTCGGCGTCACCGGGCCGCTGCTGCGGGCGACCGGCAATCCCTGGGACCTGCGCAAGGCCCATCCCGTACTCGAGCTACGACCACTTCGACTTCAAGATCCCGGTCGGGACCGTCGGCGACAACTACGACCGCTACCGCGTCCGGCACGCGGAGATCTACGAGTCGGTCAAGATCATCGAGCAGGCGCTCGACGGGCTGCCCGAGGGCCCGTTCATCACGTCCGGACCGCAAGGTCGCGCTGCCACCGCGCCACGAGCTGGCGACCAGCATGGAGGCCCTGATCCATCACTTCAAGCTCGTCACCGAGGGCTTCCGCGTCCCGCCGGGAGAGGCCTACTACCCGATCGAGTCTCCGCGCGGTGAGCTCGGCTGCTTCGTGCGCTCCGACGGGTCGGCCAAGCCGGCGCGCGTGCACATGCGCGACCCGAGCTTCCACAACCTCCAGGCGCTGCCGGAGATGGTCAGGGACGGCTACCTCGCCGACCTGATCGCGTCGCTGGCGATGCTCGATCCGATCCTGGGAGGGATCGACAGGTGAGCCTCCGATCCCGGTCCCGCGCTTCGGTCATGGCTCTCGCGTCCCGGGCTGGGACGAGTCGGTCGATCTCGAGAAGCCGCCGGCCACGATCCCCGATCCGGCGACGACGCCCGGTCCCGCCGGAGCTGCGAGCAACGATCGAGGCGGCGATGGCCAAGTACCCCGACCGCCACTCGGCGGCGATCCCGGCACTGCATGCCGCCCAGGAGATGCACGGCTGGTGCTCGCCGGAGGCGATCGACCAGGTCGCCGCGGTGATGCAGGTGACGCCCGCCTATCTGACCTCGCGTGGCCACGTTCTACGACATGTTCTCGACCGCTCCCGAAGCCGCGCCACGACGTGTTCGTGTGCACGAACATCTCCTGCTCGCTGCGCGGCGCCGACGAGTTCTACGAGGCGATGCTCGCCGCGGCCGCGGACCACGAGCGACGTCAACGTGCGCTCGTTCGAGTGCCTGGGGGCGTGCGACATCGCGCCGATGGCCTCGGTCGACGGCGAGTACGTCGGGCCGCTCGACATCGACGACGCCGGGCGGATCGTCGAGGACCTGCGACGAGGGCCGCGACGTCCTGAAGGAGAAGCAGCTGCGCTACCGCAGGTGCGCGGACCCGGGAGCGGCGGCGTGAGCAAGACGATCCTGTTCGACCGCATCGACGAGCCGGGGCTGAACACGCTCGAGGTGTACGAGCGCCGCGGCGGCTACCAGTCGCTGCGCAAGGCGCTCGGCTCCTCGCCGCGAGGAGGTGCTCGAACGAGATCAACGAGTCCGGGATCCGCGGCCGCGGCGGCGCCGGCTTCCAGATGGGCAAGAAGGTCTCGTTCCTGCCCCACGGCGAGATGGCCAAGTACCTCGTGTGCAACGCGGACGAGTCCGAGCCCGGCACGTTCAAGGACCGCGAGCTGATGCAGAAGAGCCCCCACATGCTGATCGAGGGGATCGTCATCGCGGCCTACGCCGGGGAGATCGACCAGGCTTCATCTACATCCGTGGCGAGTACCAGCTGCAGGCCGACATCCTCGAGGCGGCGATCGCCGAGGCCCGGCAGGCCGGCTACCTCGGCGAGCGGATCCTTGGCTCCGAGTCACACGCTGTCGCTCGTCCTGCATCGGGGCGCCGGCGCCTACATCTGCGGCGAGGAGACGGGGCTGCTCGACTCGCTCGAGGGCAAGCGCGGCAACCCGCGGCTGAAGCCACCGTTCCCGGCGATCGAGGGTCTGTACGCGGGGCCCGACGCTGATCAACAACGTCGAGACGCTGTCGACCGTGCCGGCACATCATCGGCATGGGCGGTGCGGAGTACGCGAAGCTCGGCACCGAGACCTCGACCGGCACGAAGCTCGTCAGCGTCTCCGGCGACGTCCAGCGTCCCGGCAACTACGAGGTCGAGCTGGGAATCCCCTCCCGAGAGATCATCTACGGGCTTGCGGGCGGACCGCCCGAGGGCAGGGAGATCAAGCTCTGGTTCCCCGGGCGGCTCGAGCGCGCCGGTGCTGACCAAGGAGGACCTCGACCTGCCCTACGACTTCGACTCGATGGCCAAGGCCGGGATCGATGCTCGGCTCCGGCGCGATCATCGTCGTC
This sequence comes from uncultured Actinomycetes bacterium, assembly GCA_963822725.1. Taxonomy (GTDB): domain Bacteria; phylum Actinomycetota; class Thermoleophilia; order Solirubrobacterales; family Solirubrobacteraceae; genus Palsa-465. The sequence continues at coordinate 880,645 of CAWGIR010000001.1, read as the reverse complement.
GACGACTCGCATCGCGTGCTCGACGTGGCCTACAAGGTCGCCAAGTTCTACGCGCACGAGTCCTGCGGCAAGTGCGTCCCGTGCCGCGAGGGCACGAACTGGACCGTCAAGATGCTGCAGCGGATCGAGTCGGGCGAGGCGACGCCGATGGACCTCGACATCATGGCCTCGGTCCAGGAGCAGATCATCGGCAACTGCCTGTGCGTGCTGGGCGACGCGATGGCGATGCCGATCGGGTCGATGGTCGAGAAGTTCCGCGGAGAGCTCGAGGCCGAGATCGAGTCGGCGCGGGAACGCGCCGGCGCCGGTTCGAGCTCGAGGACGTCGTGCCGCTCAGCGTGGCCGACGCGCACGCCGGCCCGATCCCCGTTCACTGAATGCGACTGATGCCGAGACCCGAGCAGAACATCATCCAGCTGACGGTCGACGGTCGCGAGATCCGTGCGCCCGAGGGGATGATGCTCGTCGACGCCGCCAAGCAGGGCGACGTCGAGATCCCGTACTTCTGTTACGAGCCGAAGCTGGGCAACCCCGTCGGAGCATGCCGAATGTGCCTGGTCGAGGTCGAGGGAATCCCGAAGCTCCAGACCTCCTGCTCGACGCCCGTCAAGGACGGGATGGTCGTCCACACGCAGACCGACCGCGTCCGCCACGCGCAGCACGCGATCGTCGAGTTCCTGCTCGTCAACCATCCGCTCGACTGCCCGGTCTGCGACAAGGGCGGCGAGTGCCCGCTGCAGGACATCACGTTCGGCTGGGGGCTCGGTCGCTCGCGCTTCATCGAGCCCAAGCGCCACTTCCAGAAGCCGCTCGCGCTGAGCCCGCTGATCGCGATCGACCGCGAGCGCTGCATCCTCTGCTACCGCTGCGTGCGCTTCTCGCAGGAGATCGCCGAGGACTACCAGCTGATCTTCGCCGAGCGCGGCGCCCACACGTTCGTCGCAACCCACGACGGCCATCCGTACGTGGCGCCGTTCAGCGGCAACATCGTCGAGCTGTGCCCGGTGGGGGCGCTGACCTCGCAGCCCTATCGCTTCCGCGCTCGGCCCATGGGACATCGAGGGCTCGGCCGGGATCTGCACGCTGTGCCCGTCGCAGTGCAATGTCGAGTTCACGGTCCGCGACGAGCGCGTCCTGCGCGTGCTCGCCCGCCAGCACCCGGAGGTCGACGACGGCTGGCTGTGCGACAAGGGCCGCTTCGCCTACCAGGCGATCCACGCCGACGAGCGGATCACGAAGCCGATGGTGCGCGACGGCGGCGCATCTGCGCGCGGTCTCCTGGGAGCGCGCGCTGGAGGCCGCGGCGGGACTCGGGCGGCACCAGGGTCACGTCGCGGCGCTCGTCGGCGGCCGGGCGACGAACGAGGAGGGCTTTTCTGCTTCAGCGCCTGCTGCGCGAGGGGCTCGACGCCGCGGACATCGACTCGCGCCTCGCCGGCCCGGTCGACCTGGGTCTGACCCGGGCCCTGGCCGCACCGTCGCTGCAGGCGACCGTCCCTGATCTGGAGTTCGCCCACGCGGTGCTGGTGCTCGGCTGCGAGCCGCTCGACGACTCGCCCGATTCTTGATCTGCGGATCCGCAAGGGCGTGCGGCGCAACGGCGTGCAGCTCGCGATCGCCAGCGCCCGCCCGAGCGCGCTGGACCCGAACGCAAAGCGCGATCATGCGCTATGCGCCGGGCGAGGAAGTCCAGTTCATAGCCGGGCTGGCCGATGCGATCGGGGGCGAGGCCTCGACTTCGGACGCCGTCGGCAACCTGGCGAAGTTCCTGCGCGATGTGGGCAAGGACATCGTGATCCTTTGGGGCGAGCGCCTGCCCAACGAGGCGCTTCCGCACCTGCTACGGATCGCGGAGGCCGCTCGGCCTCGCCGAGCGCCCCGGCGCCGGGCTGCTCGAGCTCCCCGCGGGCGCGAACGGTCGCGGCCTGCGCGAGGCGGGCGCCCTGCCGAACGCGGGACCTGGCTACGCGCGACCCGGCCGCAGACCGGCCGGAGCGCCGCAGGAGATCGCCGGGCCGCTGCTTCCGGCGAGATCCACGCGCTCTACCTGTTCGAGACCGACCCGGTTCGCGACCTGCCGAACCGCGCACTGTGGGACGAGGCCCTTCACCACGCTGGGCTCGTGGTCGCGCACGCCTCGGTGCTCACCGAGGGCCTGCGCGAGCACGCGAACGTCGATCTTCCCGGCCGAGTCCCACGCCGAGAAGGAGGGGACGGTCGTACACCCAGATGGTCGTGTGCAGCGCCTGCGCGCCGCGATCGGCCATCCTGACGAGGTCCGCGCCGGCTGGTGGGTCCTGGCCGACGTCTGCAAGCGGGTCGGGCTCGACACCGGCGTTCTGACCAGCGGCGTGGCGTTTCGCCAGCTGGTCGAGGCCGTGCCGTTCTACGAGGGGCTGACGCTCGACGAGCTCGGCGGGGGCGGGGTGCGCTGGCCGGAGCGGGAGCAGGGCGGCTCGCTGCCCCGCCGGCACTGTCTCAACGCCTTCCGACGGCGGCGCACGCGGATGAGGGCCGGCTTCATGACGCCACCACAGAGGATGTTGGAAGAAGTCCCGGACTATTGCGGACAACTTCCAACGGCCCCGGTCAAACGCCGCAGAACGGCGCCCTGCGCCTCGGCACGTACCGTCCGATCTGGGCCGACCCGGAGGTCGAGATTTCCCCCGCCCTCCACTTCGCCGTCGCCCACCAGCAGGTCGAGCTCTCCCCCGAGGACGCCGCGCGGCTCGGGGTCGTGGGCGGCGAGACGGTGGAGGTCTCCCAGAATGGCACCCGCCTGAAGGCCACCGCGGCGGTGCGCTCCGGCGTCCCGGAGGGCACGGCCTTCCTCGCCGAGGGGATCGCGAACGACTCGGCCAACGAGCTGACCGAGACGACGGTCGAGGTGAGCAAGCCGTGATCACCTACGGCGACGCCAACTTCTTCGAGCCCTGGTGGATCCAGATCGTCAAGGCGCTCGTGATCTTCGGGCTCGTGCTGGCCGTCTTCCCGGTGCTCACGGTGTACGAGCGCAAGCTGATGGGCCGGCTGCAGTCGTCGCTTCGGCCCCAACCGCGTCGGGCCGTTCGGGCTGCTGCAGCCGATGGCCGAGATCGTCAAGTTCGCCACCAAGGAGCCGTTCAAGCCGCAGACCTCGATCGGCGTGATCTACCGGATGGCCCCGATGATCTCGCTGCCTGACCGCGATCGCGGTGCTGGCGATCATCCCGTTCGGCAATGTCCAGCACATCGGCGGCCAGCGCGTCGGCCTGTACGGGATCGACGTCTCGATCGGGCCGCTGTACGTGTTCGCGTTCGCCGGGATCTCTTTCTACGGCGTGATGCTCGGCGGCTGGGCATCCGGCTCCAAGTACGCGTTCCTGGGCGCGATGCGCACCGCCGCGCAGCTGATCTCCTACGAGGTCTCGCAGGGCCTCTCGCTCGTGGGAGCCGTGATCACCGCCGGCACGCTGTCGCTGACCGGGATCGTCCACGCCCAGCACGGCATGTGGTACATCGTCCCCCAGGTCACCGGCTTCATCATCTTCATCATCGCCAGCCTGGCGGAGATCAACCGTCCGCCGTTCGACCTGGTCGAGGCGGACGCGGAGCTGGTCGCGGGCTTCAACACCGAGTACGGCGGCACCCCGTTCGCCGGCTACCTGATTCGCCGAGTACCTGAACATGATCGTCGTCTCGGCGATCGCCACCACGGTGTTCCTCGGCGGCTGGCTGATCCCGGGCAACCCTCACATCCCGGGCTGGATCGACCCGCTTCATCGTGTTCGCGAAGATGATGATCTTCATCACCTTCTTCATCTGGATCCGGTTCACGGTCCCGCGCCTGCGCTACGACCAGCTGATGTCGTTCGGGTGGAAGGTGCTGCTCCCGCTCGCGACGCTCAACGTCCTCGTCACCGCGATCATCGTCGGCACATGAGGCGGACATGACCCCCTACGACCCCAGCGCGGACGTGATCGAGGTCATTCGGCAGCCGAGTCGCCGAATCCCGGTGCAGAGCGCCTATCGCGCGTTCGGCGAGACGCTCCGAGGGCTGAAGACCACGTTCGCGCGGATCCCCGAGGGCACCGCGACGATCCAGTACCCCGAGGAGAAGACCCCCGTATACCCGCGCTTCCGCGGCCGCCACAAGCTGCATCGCTTCGAGGACACCGGGCTCGAGAAATGCGTCGGCTGCTCGCTGTGCGCCGCGGCGTGCCCGGCCGACTGCATCCGCGTGGTCGCGGCCGAGAACACGCCCGAGAACCGCGTCTCGGCCGGCGAGCGATACGCGGCCGTGTACGAGATCAACATGTGCCGCTGCATCTTCTGTGGCTACTGCGAGGTGGCGTGCCCGTTCGACGCGATCACGATGGGCCACGACTACGAGCTCTCCGACTACACGCGCTCCGACCTGATCTTCACCAAGGAGATGCTGCTGGCGGAGGCGATCGAGCGCACCCCGCTGCGGCGGGAGGGCGAGTGATCTTCCACGACATCCTGTTCTTCATCGCGGCGATCGGCGCGCTGGCCGGGGCGATCGGCGTGGTCACGGTGCGCAACCCGTTCTACAGCGTCCTGTCGCTCGTGTTCCACCTGATCTCCCTGGCCGCGCTGTTCCTGCTGCTGCGGGCGGAGTTCGTCGCCGCCGCGCAGGTGATCGTGTACGCGGGGGCGGTGATGGTCCTGTACGTATTCGTGGTCGCGTACGTCGGCGGCGGCGACGAGCCGCTCCACGCCGGTGGCGCGGCACTCAAGGTGCTAGGGCCGCTGTTCGCGCTCGCGCTCGCCGTGGAGCTCTGCATCGCGATGCTGGGCACCGCGCTCAAGGGCATCAAGCACTACGGCGCGCAGTACAGGGTCGGCTTCGGCACCCCGGCGCACATCGGCAGGCTGTTTTTGACCAAGTACCTGTTCCCGTTCGAGGTCGCGTCGCTGCTGCTGCTCGTCGCGGCGATCGGCGCGGTGGTGCTCGCTCGGCGCCGGCGCGGGCTCGAGCCCGACCTCGAGCTCGAGCGGACGGATCCATGTGCCCCGGCCCGCGTACAGCGGGACGATGGCCGAGGCGGCCGGCACGCGCGTGGCCGAGACGCTGCCGCCCGCGGAGATCGAGGGCGAGCCACAGCCCGAGCCCGTCGGGGGCTCGACGCGTTCCCACGAGGGGGGCTGGTAGTGCCGATCGGCTGGTACCTGGTCGTCTCGGCGCTGATCTTCTGCATCGGCGCGGCCGGGGTGCTGATGCGGCGCAACCCGCTCGTGATCCTGCTGTGCCTGGAGCTGATGCTGAACGCCGCCAACCTCGCCCTGGTCGCGTTCGCGCGCATGTGGGGCGGCGAGGACGGGCAGGTGTTTGCGCTGATCGTGATGGTCGTGGCGGCCTGTGAGGTGACGGTCGGCCTCGGACTGATCGTGGCGATCTATCGCCGGCGCCTGCCGATCGACGTCGACGAGCTGAACGAGCTTCACGGCTGATGAGCGAGTCGACCACCGCCCGGGGGGCGGCCCCCCGATGACCGCTACCACCTTCGGCTGGCTGATCCTGCTCTGCCCGCTCGTGGGGACGTCGTCATCGCGCCTCGGCTGGAATCGGTGGCCGGGCCGGGCCGCCGGCTGGATCGGCGACCGCCGCGATCGGGCTGGCGTTCGGGTGCTCCGTCGTCGACGCTGATCAGCCCTGCTGCACCACACCCCCGATCACCGCGAGCTGACCTCGACGATCTGGAACTACGCGGTCACCACCGGACTTGACGCCAAGCTTCAGATCCTGGTCGACCCGCTGTCGATCTTCATGGCCGTCGTGGTCTCGGGCGTCTCGACCCTGATCCACCTCTACTCGGTGTCCTACATGGCCTCGGACCGGGGCTACTCGCGGTACTTCGCGTACCTGAACTACTTCGTGTTCTCGATGCTGCTGCTGGTGCTCGCCGGCAACTTCGTGCTGCTGATCGTGGGCTGGGCGTTCGTCGGCGCCGCCTCCTATCTGCTGATCTCGTTCTGGTACCGGCGCACGACCGCCACGCGTGCCGGGATCAAGGCGTTCGTGATCAACGTCGTCGGCGACGTCGGGCTCGTGCTCGGCACGTTCTTCATCTTCAAGCACACCGGCACCGTCGATTTCCTCAAGGTCTTCCACTCCACCGACCACGTCTTCCGCCATGACTCGAACGACCTCGTCGCCGCCTGTCTGCTGCTCGGCGTCGGCGCGTTCGCCAAGTCCGCGCAGGTCCCGCTCCACACCTGGCTTCCGGACGCGATGGAAGGTCCCGACCCCGGTCTCGGCCCTGATCCACGCCGCGACGATGGTCACCGCCGGCGTGTACCTGATCGCGCGCATGCATCCCGCTGTTCGAGCAGGCGCCGACCGCCGCAGACATCACCGCGATCGGCGGCTGTCTGACGCTCCTGATCGCCGCCTCGATCGGGCTCGTGGTCACCGACCTCAAGCGCGTGATCGCCTACTCGACGATGTCCCAGATCGGCTACATGATCATGGCCGTCTCGGTGGGGGCCTACTCGGCCGGCCTGTTCCACCTGATGACGCACGCGTTCTTCAAGGCGCTTCTGTTCATGGGCGCCGGCTCGATCATCGGCGCGATGGCCGGCAACCAGTCGCTCGACCGGATGAGCGGCTTCCGCAAGGCGCTGCCGTTCACATTCGTTTGCTTCATGGTGGGCGGCCTGGCCCTGTCGGGCCTGCCGCCCTTTTCGGGGTGGCTGTCGAAGGACGACATCATCGCGTTCCTCGACCATCGCGGCGGCGGCTTTGAGATCCTCGGGATCCTCGGCTACTTCGGCGCGTTCCTGACCGGGCTGTACACGTTCAGGATGATCTTCCGCGCGTTCTTCGGCGAGCCGTGCGCAGGAGGCACGCGAGCTCGAGCACGGACACCTCGCCCATGCCGAGGTGCCGACCAACCCGTTGACCGGCGAGGAGGAGGACACCGACGTGGGCTTCCCCGGTCCCGGGCACTTCATCGCCGAACGCGAGATCCCGATGAAGGTCGCGATGAGCACGCTCGCGGTGCTGGCAGTCGTCGGCGGCGTGTTCCAGATTCCCGGAGTCGACCGCGGGATCACCCGCTTCCTCTCCACGACGTTCGCGGACTCTCGCCTTGCGACCCATGAGCCGTCGACGGGCTCGGACTGGATCGGGCTCGTGATCGGCGCGGCGATCGCGGTCATCGGAATCGCCGTCGCCTACCGGATCTGGGTCGAGGACCCCGGGGTCGCGACGCGTCTGCGCGAGCGCGTGCCGGCCGTGCACCGGTTCCTCTCCAACAAGTGGTACTTCGATGAGCTGATCGACCTGCTGTTCGTGCGGCCTGCGCTGATGTTCGGGCGCCTGGCCGAGTCGGTGCTCGAGCGGATCGTCGTCGCCGGCGGTCTCACGGGCGGGACGCTCGGGGCGGTTCGCGCCTCCTCGGCGGCCGTGCGCCGCGCCCAGACGGGATTCCTCCGCTACTACGCCGCCCTGATGGTCATCTGCATGTTCGGCGTGGCCCTCTACTTCCTGGTCTCCTCGACATGACGCTCTCGATCCTGATCTGGCTGCCGCTCGCGATCGCCGTGGTGATCGCGACCTTCTTCCCGGCGCGTCTCACCGGAAGGCTCGCGGCGCTCGGAAGCGTGGCCACGCTCGGCGTCGCGATCTCGTTCCTGGCGCGCTTCAAGCTCGGGCACGCGGGTCTTCAGTTCGTCACCGACAAGGTGTGGGTCTCGGCGCTCGGGATCCATTACAAGCTCGGGCTGGACGGTCTGAACGTGGCGCTGGTGGTGCTCACCTGCGTGCTGTTCTCGGCCTCGCTGATCTGGGCCTCGTTCCAGGAATGGGATCGACCGAGGACGTTCTACTTCCACTTCGGGCTCGCCCAGAGCGCCGTGCTCGGCGCGTTCTGTGCCCAGGACCTGGCGCTGTTCGTTGCGTTCTTCGACCTGATGCTGATCCCGTTCTACTTCCTGATCGGGATGTGGGGCCGCGGCGACCGGGTGCGCGCCACCACCAAGCTCGTGGTCTACACGCTGATCGGGTCCTTCTTCATGCTGGCCGGCGCGATCGCCACCGGCGTGCTGGCCTCGAACCAGCACGGGGTGTCGATCACGTTCGCGCTCAGCGCGCTCCACGCATCTGCCGCTGTCCCACACCTCGCAGGAGTGGATCTTCCTCGCCTTCGCGGCCGCGTTCCTGGTGAAGATGCCGCTGGTCCCGTTCCACGGCTGGCTCCCCGACGGATACGAGGCGATGCCGACTCCCGCCGTCGCCGTGTTCTCGGGGATCCTCTCGAAGGTCGCCGCCTACGGCTTCCTGCGCGTCGTGCTGCCGCTGTTCCCGTTCGCCACCGTCCACTTCCAGACCCTGATGCTGCTGATCTGCCTGGTCTCGATCATCTGGGCCACCTCGCTGGCATTCACGACCGGGCAGGCACGGCTCGTGGTCGCCTACTCCAGCGTCGCCCAGCTCGCGTTCATCACGCTCGGGATCTTCTCGTTGCGACCGCAGGGCGCTCAGGGCGCGCTGCTACAGATGGTCAACCACGGCCTGGTGACGGCGCCGCTGTTCTTCATCGTCGCGGCGCTCGCCGCGCGGGCGGGCGGCTCTGAGAAGCTCGAGGACATGGGCGGGATCGCGTTCCGGGCACCCGTGCTCGCGGCGCTGTTCTTGATCGTGGCGCTGGCGACGCTGGCGATGCCGGGCTCGTCGAATTTCGTTGGGGAGTTCCTGATCCTGCTCGGCGTGTTCAAGGCCAAGCTCGCGATCGCGATCATCGCGTTCGCCGGCGTCGTGGGCGCGGCCGTGTACGCGCTGCGCATATTCATCAGCTCGATGCACAACCGGGTCGGGCCCAAGGTCACTTCCCGGGAGATCGGGCTCGCCGACGCGGCGGCGATCGTCCCGATCGTGGCCGTGATCCTCGCGCTGGCGTTCTACCCGCAGTTCGGGCTGCGGCGCTCCGAGCCGACCGTGAAGGCGACGCTGGCCGGACTCACCGACCCGCCGACGAGCGGCTGGACCGCCTATGCCCCGCTCCGAGGGTCGACGCCATGATGCTGATCGCGCGCATCCAAGGTCCCCACATCGACTGGGCGGGGCTGTCGCCGTTCATTGCGCTCACCGCCGGCGGCCTGCTCGTCCTGCTGCTCGGCCTGATCGGCTGGCGGGTGGCGCGCCACCGGCTGGTACCGCTGTTGACCCTGGTGACCCTGTGCGTGGCGCTCGCGTTCGAGATCGCCCACTTCAAGCATCAGGCGTCGATCATCTCCGGCGCGCTCCGGTTCGACGATCTCGCGCTCGTGCTCGACATGATCTTCGTGGTAGCGGCGATCGCCGCTGTCCTGCTCTCGTTCCGGGAGGACGGGGCCGAGCAGGCGGGACATGGCGAATACCACTCGTTGCTGTTGTTCAGCGTGCTGGGGATGGCGATCCTGGTCTCCGCCCAGAACCTGGTCACGCTGTTTCTGGGATTCGAGCTGCTTTCGATCCCTCTGTACGTCCTCTGCGCAGCCGAGTACCGGCGCGAGGGATCGCTCGAGTCCGGGCTCAAGTACCTGGTGATCGGGTCCGTCGGCTCGGCCACGCTCGTGTACGGCCTGGCGCTCGTGTACGGCGCGACGGGATCCACGGACTTCGCTTCGATCGCGACAGCCGTCTCCTCGGGCAAGCTCGCCGGAGGGATCGCCGGCGACCCGCTGCTCTTGACCGGGGTCGGATTGGTGGTCGTCGGGTTCGCGTTCAAGGCGTCGGTGGCGCCGTTTCACCAGTGGACACCGGACGTCTACGAGGGCGCCCCCACCCCGATCACCGCGTTCATGGCCACGGCGACCAAGGCCGCCGCCCTCGGTGTGTTTCTGCGGTTCTTCGACGTCGCCGTGATCGGGGCGCAGAACACCTGGGCGCCGATGCTGGCGGCGCTCGCGACGATCACGATCCTGGTCGGCAACGTCGGCGCGCTCGGGCAGTCGTCGCTGAAGCGGATGCTCGGCTACTCGGGCGTCGCACAGGCCGGGTACATGCTCGGCGGGGTGGTCGTGGGGACGCGGCTCGGGATCAACGCCACCGTTCTGTACCTCGGCGTGTACATGCTGATGAACCTGGCGGCATTCGCGGTGATCGTGGGCGTCGAGCGCGCCGGCGGCAGCGGCGATGACATCTCGGGTCTGAGCGGCCTCGGCTCGCGCCAGCCGTGGCTGGCGTGGCCGATGACGATCGCGATGCTCTCGCTGGCCGGGATTCCGGGCACGGTGGGGTTCATCGGGAAGTTCCAGCTGATCCACGGACTGGTCGACGGTGACTACACATGGCTGGCGATCGTCTTGGTGGTGGGATCGATGATCTCCCTCGGCTATTACCTCCGGGTCGTGGCGACGATGTGGATGAGCAGCGCCGGGGCGGCCGCGGGAACCGCGACCGCGACCGCGGGCTACGCGCCGATCGCCGGAGGGTCGCAGGAGGCCGATGCGGAGGCCGGGGGGTCGCAGGAGGTCAGTGGCCCGCCCGGGCCGCCCGGGGGCCCATCGGGGCCGACCACGCGGGAGCGCCGCTCGGCCGAGGCCGTCCCCCAGGCCGACATCACGCTGGTCGCGCTGGTTTTCGCCGCCGCCGCTGTGTTCTTCGGCATCGTCCCCGGGCCGCTCTTCCACCTGGTGGCACACGCGGGCAACGCAATCGCGGGGCTTGTGTCCTGACGGGGCGCATCGGCCCGGCGGTTCGGCCTCCACCCAGACGGGTAGCCCCGCCCATGATTCCCCCTTACAATCAGAATCCAGAAGAACCACCGGGCGCTGTTTCGAACCAGAACGCCGAGGAGGGCGAGGCGGGGCACGAGGACGGCGAATTTGGGCTGCGCAGGCTGCGTGCCGTGGAATCGGGCGATGAGCAGTCCGAGGAGGACGAGGGCGCGGCCGGGGAAGGGACCCAGTCGACCGGAAACCCCGAGTCGGCCGGCTGAGCCGCGCGCAGTGCTGCGGTCGAGGGTGGCCCCCGCGACCGCGTCACGGCTGCGGTCGCCATAGCGTTCCAAAGCGTCCGCTGACGCCGGCGCGGGGGAGCGCTGGGGCGATTATTTCGCCCTGCCGTTCCAAAGCGGCGCGCGTCGCCGGAGCTTTGGAACGGTACGGCGATCGACCGGCCAGGCGCGCGAGGACGGGCGAGGACCGGCGACCGCAGCCACCGCTACGATCGGCCGTCCCGTGGACTACCCGGTCGAGAGCTTCAGCGAGGAAGAGCGCGAGCGGCTTCGCCCCCACTTCACGAACCTCGACCGGCCCGTGTTCGCGTTGGTCAATCTCCCGGAGACCGTGAAGGGGGCGCTGTTCGCGCGCTACTCGCGCTACCCCGGAACGCTCAGGCGCCTGTTCCTGGACGAGTTCGCCGCCGACCTCCCTGAGCCATCCGGCCTACCGGACCCAGGCGAGGGGTCGCGGGCCTCGCAGCTTTACGACCGGATCTTCCTCGGCTACGGCGATGACTCCGTGGCGCAGCTCGGTGGGGCTCACGTCGGGTGCGAGTGGGTCTCGAACGTCCTCACCAAGCTGCTCCAGCGTCCGCGCCTGGGCGCCTATCTGGAACAGTCGACGCGATACATCGCCTACGACGCACCCATGCCGGACCCACCGGGCGGATATCGCTACTACCGAGATCCGGAGCTCGGCGAGCGGTACCGGCACGCGATGGATTCGCTGTTCGAGATCTACTCCGCCTCGCTGCCGCAGGTCATGAAGTGGGCGGCGGAGGAGTTCCCACCCCGACCCGATGAGGCCGAGGCGGCCCACGCCCGTGCGATCAAGGCCAAGGCGCTCGACCTGCTGCGAGGTGTCCTCCCCGCCAGCTCGCTCTCCCACATGGGGATCTTCGCCACCGGTCAGACCTACGAGCAGCTCGTGCTGCACCTGCTCGCCCATCCGCTGCCCGAGGCCCGGCGGTACGGCCGGATGATCCTCGAGGAGCTACAGGCGGTGATCCCGAGCTTCCTGGTCAGGGTGGAGCGCCCGGATCGCGGCGGCGAATGGATCTCCTACCTCGAGCGGCGCACCCAGCAAGGGCGGCACTGGGCGGACCGCCTCGGCCTCGGAGCGGACGAAGGCTCGCGCGGGCCCTCGGTGAGGCTGCTGCGTGCCGAGGGTGACGAGGACGACCTGCTCGCGGCGCTGTTGTTCGAGGCAAGCGCCTGCTCGGAGGAGGGGGTCAGGCGGGCGATCGAAGGACTCGACGAACCGCAGCGCTCAGAGCTTCTGTCGGACCTGGTGGGGGAGCGATCGAACCGCCGTCACCGGCCGGGCCGGGGACTCGAGGCCCTCCGGTACCGGTTCGAGATCGTGGCGGACTACGGCGCGTTCCGCGACCTTCAGCGCCACCGGATGCTCACGATCCAGTGGCAGGCTCTCACCCCCGACCTGGGCGCAGGCGTTCCCGAGCAGGTCTCCGAAGCCGGCTGCGGGGACGAATACCGCCGCGCGCTCGAGATCTCCCGCGGCGCGTATGAGGACCTGAGGGGCCGGGGACTCCAGACGGAGGCGCCGTACGCCCTCTGCCTCGGCTACCGCATTCGCTTCATCCTGGACCTGAACGCGCGCGAGGCGATGCAGCTGATCGAGCTCCGCTCTGGGCGTGAGGGGCACCCGAGCTACCGAGCGGTTGCCCACGAGATGCATGCCCAGATCGCGGCCGTCCACCCGGCCGTGGCGGCGGCGATGACGCATGTCGACCACGACACCGAGCCGCGGCTCGAGCGGATCCTCTCCGAGATGCGCGCCCACAGCCGCGCGGGCGCCCAGTCGTAGCGCTACGTCCCGTCCTGCTCGCGCTGGCGCAGCTCGATCCGCCTGATCTTCCCGGTCAGCGTCTTTGGAAGATCGGCGACGAACTCGATCACCCGCGGATACGCGTACGCCGAGTGACGGTCGCGGACGAAGGCCTTGATCTCCTCGGCCAGCTCCTCGGATGGCTCTGAGCCATCGGCCACCACGATGAACGCCTTGACGACGTTGCCCCGCCGATCGTCCGGTGAGGCGACCGCCGCCGCCTCGGCGACCGCGGGGTGCTCGAGGCAGGCCGACTCGACCTCGAACGGGCCGATTCGGTACCCGGCCGAGATGATCACGTCGTCGGCGCGGCCCTCGTACCAGTAGTAGCCGTCGTCGTCCTGGCGCGCGGCGTCCTTGGTGTGGAACCACTCGCCGCCGAATGCCTCCTCCGAATCCTCGGGCGGGCGGTTCCAGTAGCCGAGCGGATAATGGGGATTGGACCGCGCCCGAAGGCAGATTTCCCCCCGTTCACCCGACGCGACCGGCCGTTCGTCCTCGTCCAGGATCGCGACCTCCCATCCGGGCACCGGCTTGCCCATCGATCCCTCGCGCACCTCCATGAACGGGAAGTTGCCGCAGAGCGGATAGGACTCGGTCAGGCCGTAGAAGTCGAGCACGGTGACGCCGTACTGTTCGCGGAACCAGCGGATCGCCTCGGGGTTCAACGGCTCGCCCGCCGAGCACACGATCCGGAACTTCTGCGGGTAGCGCCGGCCGGCGTCGGAGATCGACATCATCGAGCGAATCGCCGTGGGCGTCCCGAACACGTTCGTGACCTCGTGGCGACTCAGGAAGTCGAGCTGCTTGTGGGGATCGAAGCCGCCCTCGCGCTGGTACACGCACTGCACCGCGCCGAGGCGCCAGGGCCCGAGCAGCGGACAGATCCCGGCTGCCCACGCCCATTCCCCCATTCCGTGGAACAACTCGTTCTCGCGGACGTCGTGGCAGTAGATGAACTCCTCGTGGGCCAGGAGGTAGCGATGGGCATGAAGGATCCCCTTCGCCAGCCCCGTCGTGCCGCTCGAGTAATACAGCTGCGCGGGATCGTCCGCCGCGGTGTCGACACAGTCGAACGATGTCGTGGCCTTCGCCAGCAGCTCGTCGTCGAGGACCAGCACGTGCTCGACCAGCGAGCGCTCGACCCTGTCGGCGTTCGCCGAGTTGGTGACGAGCACCTTGGCCTGCGAATCGGTCAGCCGGTGGCGGATCCCCTCATCTCCGTACAGGACGGACATCGAGAGCAGGATCGCTCCCGCCTTCCACGTCCCGAGGAAGGCGGCGGCGGTCTCTGGGGTGGGCGGCAGCAGCATCGCGACCCGATCGCCCCGCTCCACCCCGTGCGCCACGAGCACGTTGGCGAATTGATTTGACCTGTCTTGGAGCTCGCCCCAGGAGATCCGGCGGATGTTCCCGGCGAAATCCTCGTGAATCATCGCCAGCTTCTCGCGCGGGTGCTTGTCGCACACGTCGGCGGCGATGTTGTAACGCTCTGGGACGACCCAGCGGTGCTGCGCGCATGCATCCTCGTAGGAGGAGAAGGAGCTTGTGGTGGTGCTCATGCACGCATCATCTCAGGAGAGCCGTCTGCCGCGGGAGTAATCTCTGCCCGGAGCTTCCATGGACTTCGTACTCGGCGCTCTCGTCGGGATCGGTTTATTCGTCATCGTGTCGATGGCGTGGAGGGGACTCCGTGCGCCAAACGCCGCGGAGGGTCCGCAGGCAAGCGGCATGCAGTCGGCGCTCCACGCCGCAACCTCCACCCTTCCTCACCTTCGCAGCGGCCTGACCGCGTATTCGGCCGAGCAAGCGGTTCCGCACCTGCGAGAGTTGACGGGCGCGGCCGCAATCGCGCTCGCTGACACGAGAGCCGTGCTGGCGATCGACGGCGAGGGGCGTGAGCAGGTGCGGCCCGGCGATCTGCTCTCGAGACTGCTTGCGCGGACCACGGATGATCGGATGCACGTCGAGCCGAGGCTGATCTCGTCAGACCCGGAGTGCCCGTTGCGCTCGGCCGTGATGGCGCCGCTGCTGGTGCAGGGCAAACGGGCCGGCACGCTGATCACCTTCTACCGCTCGATCGGGAGGCCAAGCCACGATGAGCTGCGGGTCGTAAAGGAAGCGGCGAGCCTCGTCTCGGCTCAGGTGGCGCTATCCGTCCTCGCAGAGCAGGAGGAACGTCTGGCCCAAGCTGAGCTGCGTGCGCTCCGAGCGCAGATCTCCCCCCACTTCATCTACAACGCTCTGGCGGCCGTGGCCGGCGACATCCACTCCCGTCCGGACGAGGCTCGCGAGCTGCTGAGCGACTTCGCGGAGTTCACCCGTTATCTGTTCCGCGATGGACGCTCGTACGTGACCCTGGCCGAAGAGCTGGAGCACGTCGAGCGCTACCTCCGGCTGGAGCACGCGCGTTTCCGCGAGAGCCTGCATGTGAGCATCGAAATCGCACCCGAGGCGCTCGACGCGGTCGTGCCCGCGATGTCCGTCCAGCCGCTGGTCGAGAACGCCGTCCGGCACGGAGTGGAACGGCGAGCCGGCACCGGACGTGTGGAGGTCGTGGGCCGGGTCGCCGGTGACGACGTGGAATTGCGGATCAGCGACGACGGCTCCGGAATCGAGCCCGAACGGGTGCCGGCCGTGCTCGCGGGGACCGGCGGCGGGATCGGGCTCTCGAACGTCGACGGGCGCCTGCGGGCGACGTTCGGCGAGCGGTATGCGCTGAGGATCGATTCGCGGCCAAGCCAGGGCACGACCGTGGTCATGACCGTGCCGCATCTCCGAGCCGAAACCCGGCAGCGCGCCCTGATGGGATCCGCGTGACTGCGGATCGACTCACGATCCTCGCCGTCGACGACGAACAGACTCAGCTCGAGGACCTTGCACGCATCCTGCGCTCCTCCCCTGCGGTCGAGGAGGTCGAGTGCGCGCTTGACGGCCACGACGCCCTGATGAAGGCCTCGGCGCAGCGCTATGACGCGATTTTCTTAGATGTGCGGATGCCGGACCTGGACGGGCTCGAGCTGGCCCGCGTGGTCAAGCGCTTCGCGGCCCCGCCACAGATCGTGTTCGTCAGCGCCTACGACACCGCGGCGGTGGACGCATTCGAGCTGCGGGCGCTGGATTACCTTCGAAAGCCGGTCAGCCGGCGGCGCATCGAGGAGACGCTGGAACGGATCTCCTCCGCGCTGGACCACGCCGAGCCCGAGGCCGGCAACGGGGATGGCCGAAACCATCAGACCCGCACCCCGACCGAACACGACATGGTCGCAGTCGCCCACGCCCGCACGGGCGCGATTCGGCTCGTGGCGCGAAACGAGATCCTGTACGCACAGGCGCACGGGGACTTCGTCCGGATCGTCACCGGCGACGGTCGCTACCTCCTCCGCGCCACGCTCAGCGAGCTCGAGCGCCGCTGGGAGCCCTTCGGCTTCATTCGCGTCCACCGCCAGTACGTGGCCAACCTGAGCCAGGCCAAGGAGCTCCGCCCCCAACTGGGCAGCACGGCGGAGCTGGTGCTGAGCGGAGATCAAACCGTGCCCGTCGCGCGCAGGCACGTGACAGAGCTACGCCAGCGCCTGTCTGTTTAACGGGCCAGGTGTAGGGGGGCGCGGGTCCCGCTCGGAACGCGTCGCGTGAAGCGCACACGCGTTCCCGAGGGGGACCCGCGCTCGCCCGCTACGACTGCTCTCCGTACGTCGCGATCTCTTCCTTTTCCTTCTCGGAGAGCTCCGGCGGGCCCTCGCCCTTTTCGCGCTTCGCCTTCTGGACCTCTTCTCGGATCTGGTCGACGATCTCCGGGTTGGCGAGCGTGCTCACGTCGCCGACGTCCTGGAAGTTCGAGATCGACGCGATCACGCGGCGCATGATCTTGCCGGACCTCGTCTTCGGCATGTCGGGAACGACCCAGACGTTCTTCGGCCGCGCGATCGAACCGATGTCCTTGACGATCATGTCGGACACCTTCTTCACGATCGTGTCACCGTCCTGGACGCCCGGCTTCAGCGACACGTACATCTCGACGATCTTGCCGCGGACCTCGTCCACGACCGGGACGGCGGCCGCCTCCGCGACCTCGTCGACCTCGATCGCGGCCGACTCGAGCTCCTTGGTCCCGAGGCGGTGGCCCGCGACGTTGATCACGTCGTCGATCCGACCGAGGATCCGGTAGTACCCGTCCTCGGCCTCTACGGCGCCGTCGCCGCACATGAACGGCCAGTCCTTCCAGTCCTTGCTGTCCGGATCCTTGTTGAACTTCTTGTAGTAGGTCTCGATGAACCGGTCGTCCTGGCCCCATACGGTCAGCATCCTGCCCGGCCACGGGTTGCGGACGCAGATGTAGCCGGCCTTACCCGAGCCCTTGGGGATCTCGTTGCCATCCTCGTCGTAGATCACCAGCTGGATCCCGAGCGCCTCGGGACCGCAGCTGCCCGGCTTCATCGGCTGCAGCCCGGGGAGGGTTGAGCCGAGGAAACCGCCGGTCTCGGTCATCCACCAGGTGTCGGTGATCGCGGCCTTTTCCTTGCCGACCACTTCGTAGTACCACCGCCACACGTCCGGCTCGATCGGCTCGCCGACCGTCGTCATCGTCTTGAAGTGGTAGTCGTACTTGGCAGGCTCGTCCGGGCCGACCTTGCGCAGCATCCTGATCGTCGTCGGCGCGGTGTGGAAGATGTCCACGCCGAGCTTCTCCGCGATCCGCCATGGCCGGCCAGGGTCGGGATGGGTCGGGATGCCCTCATACATCACCGTCGTCGTTCCCAGCGCCAGCGGCCCGTAGACGATGTAGGAGTGGCCGGTGATCCAGCCGATGTCTGCGAAGCACCAGTACGTGTCGTCGGGGTGGATGTCCTGGTAGTACTTCGAGGTCCCGGTGACATAGCTCATGTAGCCGCCGATCGCGTGCTGGGCTCCCTTCGGACGACCGGTCGTGCCGCTCGTGTACATCAGGAACAGCGTGTCCTCGCGATGCCATCGACTCAGGCTCCACCTCTTGGCCCTTGTACTGCTCGAGCAGCTCGTCGACGAAGAAGTCACGGCCCTCGACCATCTCCGACTCGGAGTGGTACTCGCCGGGCTTGCGCCGCCACACGAGCACCTTCTCGACCTCGATGCCCTCCTTGCGCGCCGCCTCGATCGCCTCGTCGGCCTTGACCTTGTGGTCGACCAGCTTGCCGCCACGGTAATAGGAATCCATCGTCACGAGCACCGTGCTCTGCGCATCCGCCATCCGCTGGCCGCAGGCGGTACCGCTGAAGCCACCGAACACCTCCGAGTGGATCACTCCCAGGCGGGCGGCGGCGAGCATCGACACGGGCAGCGCCGGCAGCATCGGGAGATGGAAGGTCACGCGGTCCTGCTTCTTCAGGCCCGCGAAGTCACGCAGCAGCGCCGCGAACTCGTTGACGCGCCCGTGGAGCTCCTTGTACGTGATCTCCTCGGTCTCGTCCTCCTCGAGCTCGGGCACCCAGATGATCGCGTTCCTGTCGCCGCGCTCGTCCATGTGGCGGTCGCAGCAGTTGACGCACGCGTTCAGCTTCCCGCCGACGAACCACTTGAAGAACGGCGGGTTGCTCGTGTCGACGATCTGATCCCACTTCTTGTCCCACGTGAGCATCTCCGCGTATTCGACGAAACAATCCGGGAACCGATCGGGGCCGAACTGCTCGAGGATCTCGGGATCGTTGGCGTTCGCCTGTTTGACGAAGTCCGGAGGCGGCGGGTAGTACCCCTCCTCCTTCCAGTGAACGGCGATCTCCGACTCGGACGACTCGGACATAGCCTCGTCGACGATCTCCTCGGGCGAGGGCGGGGCTCCGTCTTCTTTGGCCATACGAATCTCTCCTTCGGACGGCGGCTAACACTTAGCGGTGCCGGGGCGCCGCCTGGGCGGCACCCCGGCTACAGACTCATCTTCAGTACGTGAGCCTACTCCTGCGGGTCTACCCGTTTACGACCTGAGCGGGAACACGGGTGCGATCACTCGGCCGAAGGTCGAGTTGATCACCGCGGCGAACGACGCGTACCACGCGGCCGCGGCCGTGGCGATGCCCACGTAGCCACCCGCGTGGGTGATGCTCTTGTGGCCGGTGCCCATGTCGCCGATCGCCAGCAGGATGTACGTCACCGCCAGCAACAGGAACACGAGCGAGACCGCGCCGGTGGTCCGAAGCGACGCCAGGAACATGTAGGTGGTGAAGATGCCCCAGCCCCACAGGTACAGGGACACCCCGTGCGGAGTGACCGCGCTGGACGGAATGACCTTCAGGATGAAGTAGAACGAGATCCAGAACGCGCCGTAGGAGCTGAACGCCACCGCTCCGAACGTGTTGCCGGTGCGGAACTCCCACATCCCGGCCAGCAGCTGGGCAAGGCCGCCGTAGGCGATGGCCAGTGCAAGCACGGCGCCGATCCCCTTGTCGCTCACGAGGTTCGCGTTCATGACACTGAGCACGAACGTCGTCATCGCGAACCCGGCGAGCCCGAGCGGTCCCGGATCAGCCGGAGTCCAACCCGCGAGGCGACCGCCGGTCGGTTCGGTCGAGGGCGCGGGGGCTACATCAGCTTCGCGAGCGCCAATGTGACTCGCTTCCATCTGTTCCTCCTTGTGAAGTTGACGGAACCTCATGAAACTTGCAGACACAATCACCGCCGTTCAATAGCGGATCGCTGAACGGTCCCCCGCCGACGTTGAACGGTCCTTTTGGGAGGCTGAGCGGTAACCGCCGGCCGATCCGGGCCCGGGCGAACCGGACCGACAAGGCCCGGGGGCCACCTACTTCCGGCGCTTGCGCTTCCGCTTCGGCGTTTGGGTCCTCGGCCCCTTGCCGCTCTCTGTCGCCGTACTCGTGACCACGGGCTCTCGGGCGGGCTTCGCGGGGGGCTTGCCCAGCGCCCTGCCGTTCTTCGCATCCCGCGTCCGCTGCTCTCGCATCTCCTGCGAGGTGGGCCATTTCTCGGCGCGACCACTGGCCCAGGCCGGCGGCGTTCCGGTCGGCCACCGTCCCAAGAACAGGACGCCGAGCGCGACCAGCCAGTAGGACTGGACGACCGGCACCGGCGTGATCACGAACAGCACCAGGATCCCCGCGATCACTCCCAGATAGCCCATGAACCGGCTCAGGAGTCCGACCCTCATCCCCTGCATCGCGGTGAGCACGAATGCGACCGCCAGCAGAAGCTCCCCGGCGTAGTCCATCACCTGAAAGACCGCCAGCGATGCCGCGCCCATGAGGTGGTTCGCCTCCGGGTAGGTCTGGGCCCCGTGCGTGGTGAACTCGTGCGCTTTGATCCCGTAGGTGGCGATGTAGCCCACGATCCCGATCGCGGTGAGCGGAGCCCCCACGAGCGCGAGATAGCCGATGAACTTCTGCGTGTTCGGATCGCGCGCGCGGACGGACCCGATCAGGAACCACAGCGCCGACGCGACGGCGAGCCATCCGATCGCCTGGACGACCGAGCCCGCCAGATCGAGCGCGAACCGTTTGTGCTCGAGAATCAGGCCGAGCGTCAGTTCCGCGACGTTGGTGTGGGGACCCGACAGCTGCATCACCGCGGATGCCACGAGCAGGACGCCGGCCGCAATCGCCGCAGCACCCTGGCGGGGACGCACCCGCGACTCGTACGTCAACCGGTCGCTGACGGCCACCGTGGTCATCACGTCCCCCGCGGCGGTCGCGTGAGCCCGCGCGGGGCGGATTCGCCCGCATGCGGCATGCGGGCGGGGACGTAGTCGGGATCGTCGGGCTCGAGCAGACGGGAGAGGCGATCACCGACGGCCAGCATCAGGTCGAGTGCGGGGGCGAGCACGCGGATCACCCGCTCGACTCGGCGCAGCAGCACGACGTTTGTCCCCGGCGGCGGCATCGCGGCCCAGTGTACGGCGGTCGGCCTACACTCGCGGGGATGCTCACCGATCGCGACGCCTGCCCCGCGTGCGGGGGGCGACTCGCGCGGTGGCGGTCGGTGGCGCCGTCGGAGCCCGGGCTCGCCGGAACAACCTATACAGTCGCCCGCTGCACGAGCTGTGGCACTGCGGTAACGCTCGGAGAGCTGCCGCCCGAGCTCCACGAGACGGGCGCCTACAGACCCGGAGCGCCGCGGTTTCAGCGGGCCGCGACCCCGGTGCTGCGGGCATTCGATCGTCAGCGGCTCGCGTTGTTGAGGCCGTTGATCGAGCCCGGGGCGGCGCTGCTCGATGTCGGGGCCGGCCGGGGCCGGTTTGTGGGCTCGGCGCGCACCGCGGGCTTCGACGCACGCGGGATCGAGCCGTCGATCCGAGGCTTCGCCGCGGCGCAGACACTCGAGGCGCCGGTCGAGCACGTCGGAATCGAGGACGCGGCGATAACGCCGGCCTCGTTCGACGCGATCACGGTCTGGCACGTGCTCGAGCACCTGGAGCGTCCCCGCGCCGCGCTCGAGCGGATCGGAAGCTGGCTCAAGCCAGACGGCGCATTGCTGGTCGGGGTGCCGAACCTAAAGAGCGTCCAGGCGCGGCTCGGCGGTGAGCGCTGGTATCACCTCGACGTCCCCCGCCACCGCGTGCACTTCACGGCGGCCGGGATCGATGCCCTGCTTCGTGCCACCGGCTTCGAGCCGGTCGCCACCCACCACCTGCTGGCCGAGCACAACCTGTTCGGCATGTGGCAGTCGCTCGTCAGCCGAGTCACCCGCCATCCCTCGTATCTCTACAACCTGCTGAAGCGCAACGCGCCGATACGCTCGAGCGATCTCGGTGTCACGGTGCTCGCCCTGCCGCTCGTCCCGGTGACCGCTCTCCTCGAGCTCGGGGCGGGTCTGGCGGGTCGAGGAGGGACGATTGCCGTGATCGCGCGGCGGCTACCATAGAAAGGATGGAAGGAAGCGGCTTCGGCGATCTGTTCGGTGACCCTGACGAGCTGCAGCGCCGGCTGGGAGAGTTCGCAGAGCAGATGCAGGGCGCACAGCGTTTGGCCTGGGCCGACAACGCGATCAAGCTCGCGGTCGATCTGACCGTCGCCGCGATCAACCGCATCAACATCCAGGGAACGACCGACCAGCAGACCGAGCAGCTGCGATCCGTGATCGCGCACGTCTTCCCGGAGGCGGTTACGCTCGTCCGCGAGGCCCGCGAGGGACTGCAGTAGAGACAACGGGAGGGTCGATGGATTTCGAGAAGCTCGCCGCCAAGGCCAAGGAGTACGTAGATGAGCATGGCGGCACGGAGGAGCTCGAGCGAGAGGCGAAGAAGCTCGAGGAGATCGCCGAGGGCGAGGGCACCCTCAGCGAAAAGGCGAAGGCCGCCGAGCAGGAAGCCAAGGAGTACAACGCCAACAAGACGCCCCCGGCCCAGCGGTAGTGGCTCTCACTTGAGGAGCCGCGACAGCCGCCTGTCCTTCATCAGCTTGCCCTCGGTCTGGCACGCCGGGCAGTAGGACATCACGTAGTCCTCGTAGAACACCGCCTCCAGACGGTCCCCGCAGCGCGGGCACGGCTCGCCATTGCGGCGGTGGACTGTCAGCGGCATCGGCAGCTTGTCAGGGATCGGCAGCTTGATCGCGTGCTCGTAGTGGGCGAGCGCGGCGCCGAGTCGCGCGATGACCGCCGCGCGGAGCGCGTCGGCCTCGTCCTGATCCAGGTCCGAGCCCCGCTTGAACGGGGACAGCCTGGCCGTGTGGAGGATCTCGTCCACCCAAGATCGCCCGATGCCGGCGATCACGTGCTGGTCCCGAAGGAGCGCGTACAGGGGACGGGGCGCGTCCAGTAAATCCTTCAGCGGAGGCGGGTCGGGCCAGGCGTCAGGACCCAGCGCAGCGATCGTCTCCTCCCCGTCGAGAGCCGAGCGGCGCAGCAGCTTTACCCATGCCCGCTGCTTTGTCCCGAACTCCCGCAGCCGCAACTCGCGCCCGTCATCGAGGCGGAGCAGGAAACGGGAGGTTCGGTCCCGCAGCGAAGCGGGCTTGTCGAACAGCTGCAGCCGTCCCGCCGACATCAGATGGATGAGCAAGACGAGGTCCTGCTCGAGCTCGATCAGGAACAGCTTGCCCCGCCTGCGGACGCCTTCGATGCCCAGGCCTTCGACCGCGCCCAGCGGCGGGTCGAAGGTCTTCAGCGCGTTGATCCCCGGCGCCATCGCGGATGTGATGTGGGCACCGGCGAGCTCCGCGCCGATCAGGCGCGCGGTGATCTCGACCTCGGGTAGCTCCGGCATCCATTCGAGGGTAGCCGCGCCATCGACCCGCGCTCGTCAGTGCGGGATCACGACCTCGGCGGCGTCTGCCGGCGTCACGTCGGGGTACAGCACCCGCAGCACGCCGAATGCGACAGCCCCTCCGACCAGCTGGGCCACCACGAATCCCGGGACGGCCGCCGGCGCGATGCCGGCGAATGTGTTCGAGAACATCCGCCCGACGCTGATCGCCGGGTTGGCGAAGCTCGTGGAGCTGGTGAAGAAGTACGCCGCGCCGATGTACGCGCCGACCGCGGCCGGGGCCGACCCAAGCCGTTTCGTACGCGCCAGCGCGAAGATCACCAGCAGCAGGCCAAGGGTGGCGATCACCTCGGCGAGCAGGTGGGCGGGCGACGCGCGGTGCTTGATCGAGATGCTCACCGCGGCGTGGGCGAACATCGCGTTCGCCGCGATCGCGCCGATGATGCAGCCGCCCACCTGGGCCGGCACGTACGCCATCGCCTCGCGTGGGCGGAGACCTCCGAAGCTCGCGTCGACGAGCGACACGACCGGGTTGAAGTGACCGCCCGATACCGGCCCGAACATGAGGATGATCGCGAACAGCCCCGCGGCGGTCGCGGCGGCGTTCTCGAACAGTTCGAGGCCCACATCGGACGGCGAGAGATGCTGGGCGGCGATCCCGGAGCCGATCACCGCCGCCGCAAGGAACGCCGAGCCGAGCAGCTCGGCCAGCAGGCGGCGGGTCAGCGCGAACGTCCATCGAGCGTTCACGCGGCAGCGATGAGTTTCTCCGCATACTCGCCGGGCAGGCCGGCAGCCACGACCTCCCGGGCAACGGCTTCCGCGTCATACGCCACGCGCTCGATCGATGCACGCACGTCGCCGCCGTCTCCGAGCTCGAGGACCGCAAAGCTCGCGCGCGGGTCGCCGTCCTTCGGCTTGCCGACCGACCCGCAGTTGACGAACAGCACGCCGCCGTATTCGCGGATCCAAGGCTGGTGGGTGTGACCGAACACCAGGATGTCGCACTCGGACAGCCCCGCGCAGCCGCTCGTAGAGCCGCGCGGGTTTGTCCTCGAACAGGTACTCGTTGACCTTCCGAGGAGACCCGTGGACGAGCCGCACGCGGTGGCCGCCCAGCTCGAAGCGGAGATCGAACGGCAGCTCGCGCATGAAGTCCTTCGCGCGCTGATTGGTGTGCTCGAGCGTCCACGCCACGGACCGCTGACCAAGCTCGCGGTCGTGTTCGGTGACGTAAGCGCACCCGCAATCCTCGAGCTCGCGGGCGATCGCGTAGTCGTAGTTGCCGTAGATCGTGGGGATCCGGTGTTCGGCGATCAGCTCGCAGACCTCGTTGGGACGCGGGCCGTACCCGACCAGGTCGCCGCCGCAATAGACCGCATCCGCGTCGATCGCCTCCAGGCTCGACTGAAGCGCGGGGAGGTTGCCGTGAATGTCGGTGATGATCGCCACCCGGTTCATGCCGCGGCGCAGTCTATAGATTGACAAATGTCACTTCAATCGGTATTTATATATAGATGGCTATCGATCTGGAGCTGGCCCCCAAGACAAAGCGCCCGCCGGGAGAGCGGTGCTGCGAGCCGGTCGTGTATCCCGAGGTGGAGCGCGACCAGGCCGGGCGCATGGCCGCGATCGCGAAGGCGCTCGGCGATCCGGTCAGGCTGCAGCTGGTGGACGTCCTTCGCCGGCACGCAGGGAAGGTGTGCGTGTGCGAGCTCGTCCCCCTGTTCGACCTCTCTCAACCCACGGTCTCGCACCACCTCAAGGTGCTTCGCCAGGCCGGCATCGTCGGCTCGGAGCGAGAAGGGCTGTGGGCCTACTACTACGTAATCCCCGACGCGTTGGAGGAGTTCTCGCAATGGCTGAGCTAGAGACGGAGCAGATCCGCGAAACGGTCCGCGCCCGCTATGCCGCAGCGGCTGAGTCGGCCGCAGCGGGAGAGCGGACGGGATGCTGCAGCCCGGCTGACGAGACCGGGGTGTTCGGATCCGGCCTCTATCCGGAGACCGATGAGGCGCCCGAGCAGGCCCTCGAAGCCTCCCTGGGGTGCGGAGTGCCGACGGCGGTGGTCGATCTGCACAAGGGCGAGACCGTGCTCGATCTGGGCTCGGGCGCCGGCGCCGACGTGCTGATCAGCGCCCGGCGCGTCGGCCCCACCGGCAGGGCAATCGGGCTGGACATGACCGACGACATGCTGGACCTCGCCCGCCGTCATGCGGCTGAGGCCGGGGTCGAGAACGCCGAGTTCATGAAGGGCTACCTCGAGGATCTGCCGCTCGCCGACGAGAGCGTCGACGTCGTGATCTCGAACTGCGTGATCAATTTGTCAGCCGACAAGCAGATCGTGATCGGAGAGGCGGCGCGCGTTCTGCGGCCCGGCGGGCGCTTCGCTGTCTCGGACGTGATCGCCGATCCGGACATGGACGAAGACACCCGAGCGGACATGGCCGCCTGGACGGGCTGCATCGCCGGTGCGCTCACCGAAGCCGAGTTCCGGTCCGCGCTGCAAGCCGCCGGCTTCGAGAACATCGAGATCCGCGAGACCCACCGCGTACACGAACACGCGGCGTCCGCGATCGTCCGGGCAGCGAAGCCGCAGGGCTCAGAAGAGACTGTTCGCCGGCCTTGACGATCGGCTTAGAAACGACCACGAGACTGCGGGCCATGAGCGATCTACTCGCAGTCATCGGTCCCGCGGACAGCGATGCCGACCTGGTCGAAGAGCTCCGGATGGCGCCACCCCGACCGGGTGACGGTCCTGCTCGAGGACGGCGCAAACGACTCGGGATCCGACGATTCGCCAGCAGGCGCCGCGCGCCGTGACCGCCTGGCGAGGCTGCTGCACGCGATCGAGACGCCGCACCGGCGCGACGGTCGTGGGACTCGCCGGCGATGCCGACCAGCTCGAGGGCTGGCAGTTCGACCGGGTCGTTCGCGCCGAGCTGGCGCGCCCGTCGCGGCCTGAGGCGTCGAGCAGGGCAAGCGGCTACGCTGCCGCTCTCGTATGGGCGTTTCGCTCGCACCCGATGACATCGTTCGCACCCACGCCGAGGCGGCCGGCAACGCGCGCGAGCCGCTGCTCGTGCTCGAACCGCTGCTCGAGTTCCTGGCGACGAGCGGTCTCGACGCGCCCGACGACCCTCGATGCCACCCCGATCGGCGAAGGCCACTCGAACGTCACCTTCGTGCTCTCGACCGGGGTCGTCCTGCGCCGTCCCCCGCGCGGTCCGCTACCCCCGAGCGCGCACGATGTGCTTCGGGAGGCGCGCCTGCTCAAGGCACTCGAGCCGACGCCCGTGCGCGCGCCGCGCGTGCTGGCCGTCTGTGACGACCCGGACGGTGATCGGCGCGCCCTTCTACGTGATGGAGCAGGTGGAGGGCGCGGTGGTCACCAACGAGATCCCGGCGCCGCTCGACACGCCCGAGCCGAGCGCCGCCGCATGGCCGAGGAGCTGATCGACGCGCTCGTCGAGCTGCACGCGGTCGACTGGCAGGCGGCGGGTCTGGAGGGGTTCGGCAAGCCCAGCGGCTACCTCGAGCGCCAGCTGCGGCGCTTCACCGGGCTGTGGGAGCACAACCGGACACGCGACATCCCCGAGGTCGCGACCGTCGGCGACTGGCTGAAGGCCAACATGCCCGAATCACCACCGGCGACGATCGTGCACGGCGACTACCGGCTCGGCAACACGATGCTGGCCCCGGAGCCGCCGGCGCGGCTGATCGCGATCTTCGACTGGGAGATGGCGACGATCGGCGATCCGCTCGCCGACCTCGGCTACCTGATGATGTTCTGGCTGCAGGCAGACGATCCCCAGCGCTCGGCATGTACGAGCTCCTGGGCGTGACCAGAGCCGAGACGGCTTCCCTACCCGACAGGAGATGATCGCGCTGTACGAGGAGCGCTCGGGCCGCTCGATGCAGGCGCTGACCTGGTACGTGACCCTCGCGCTGTGGAAGGCGATCGTGTTCATGGAAGGCAACTACAAGCGCGCGGTCTCGGGATCGACCGACGATCCGTACCTGAAGGCGTTCGGTGAGGGTGTCGTCGAACTTGCGCGGCGGGCCCGCGACGTCTCCGAGCATGGAATCTGAGACCAGCTACGGAGCGCCGCTACCGGGCTGCTGGTCGACTACGGCGGCGTCCTGACCAGCGACCTGTTCGACTCCTTTCGCGCGTTCTGCGAGCTGGAGCGGCTGGAGCCTGATGCCATCGCCTCACGCTTCCGACCGGATCATCAGTGCCGAGAGCTGCTGATCGGGCTCGAGATGCGGCCGGATCGAGCCGAGTCCGAGTTCGAGCCCACAGTTCGCCGAGATCCTTGGCGTGGCGGATCCCGTCGGGCTGATCGACCGCCTGTTCGCGGGATCCAGGCCGACCAGCCGATGATCGCGCCGTCCGCGCGGCCAGTGCTGCCGGCATCCGTACCGGGCTGATCTCCAACTCCTGGGGAACCCGCCGCTATGACCGGGCCAGCTGACGGACCTGTTCGACGAGTCGTGATCTCCGGGCGAGGTCGGGATGCGCAAGCCGACGCCCGAGATGTACTCGCTCGGCGCCGAGCGAATCGGCGTTCCGCCGGAGCAGTGCGTGTTCGTCGATGACCTGCCGTTCAACCTCGAGCCGGCCGACGAGCTGGGCATGGCGACCGTGCATCACGTCACGGCCGAACAGACGATCTCCGAGCTCGAGGGACTGCTCGGCATCTCGCTGGGCGCACCCGTTTCGGGTTAGACTCGCGCCCTCCGGGGCGAGCCCGTCCAGGTTGAGCAGGAGAGGAGAGAAATGCCCGACAACCCCATCAAGGGCGCGGCCTCGAAGGCTGGAGAGGCCACCATCGGCGCGGCCCGGGGCGTGCGGCGAAAGGTGTTCGAGGAGGCCCGCAAGCGCGGAGTGAACTGGTGGGATCTGCCGCTGCCGGGTCAGCTCGCGGCACTGGCGCTGTTCCGCGAGGACCTGCGCGAGTTCAACCTGTACGACACCGAAGCGCCCCAGAACGGCGGCGTGGCAGTCACTTCGAACCGCCGCCCTATCGCACCTACGACGGGTCGCAGACCGATCCCGATAACCCGACGATGGGCAAGACCGGGACCCGGTTCGGACGCAACATTCCGGTCGAGGCGACGTACCCCGAAGAGCAATCGATGCTCGACCCGAGCCCCCGAATGGTCGCCAACCGGCTGCTGAACCGGGACACGTTCAAGCCCGCGACGACCCTCAACGTGCTGGCAGCGTGCTGGCTTCAGTTCCAGAACCATGACTGGTTCAGCCACGGCGACAACTCGGAGACCGAGTTCATCGAGGTGCCGATCGAGGATGGCGACGAGTGGGACGAGGGCGTCATGGAGGTCCGGCGCACGTCACCCGGACTCCACAAATCACGGCGGCAATCTGCCCCCGACCTACGTCAACAAGGTCACGCCCTGGTGGGACGGCTCGCAGCTGTACGGCTCGACCGAGGAGCGCAACCGCGAGCTGCGTTCCGGCGAGGACGGCAAGCTGGCGATGGAGGACGACCGGCTGCCCGAGGAGACCAAGAAGGAGCTCCACGGGGTCGATCTGACCGGGTTCTCGGACAACTACTGGGTCGGCCTGGCGGTCATGCACACGCTGTTCGCAAACGAGCACAACGCGATCTGCGACATGCTCAAGGCCCACCACCCGACCTGGGACGACGAGCAGCTGTTCCTGAAGGCCCGGCTGATCAACGCGGCGCTGATCGCAAAGATCCACACGGTCGAGTGGACGCCGGGGATCCTCGCCCACCCCGCGCTCCAGATCGGGATGAACGCCAACTGGTACGGCGTGCTTCCGAAGTGGGTCAAGCGGCGCTTCGGCCACATCGGGTCCGGTGAGCTGCTCTCGGGGATCGTCGGGTCGCCGCTCGATCACCACGCGGCCCCCTACTCGATCACCAGCGAGTTCGTATCCGTCTACCGGATGCACCCGCTGCTCCCGGACGACTACCAGCTCCGCTCGCACGAGACGAACGAGATCGTCGGCGAGACGGACCTCACCCCGATCCAGGGACACGGAACCCGGGAGGCGATCGACAAGTACTCGATGACCGACTGGATCTACTCCCTGGGCCTCGCCCATCCGGGAGCGATCACGCTTCACAACCATCCGAACGCGCTGCGCAACCTGGTCCGGGTTAACGGTGACCACGTCGACATCGGGACGATCGATGTGCTGCGCGACCGGGAGCGCGGCGTCCCCCGGTACAACGACTTCCGCGAGAAGCTGCGCAAGCAGCGGATCGAGAAGTTCGAGGATCTGACTCCGAACCCAGAATGGAATGCGGAGATCAAAGAGGTGTACAACGGCGAGATCGACAGGGTCGATACCCAGATCGGCATGCTCGGTGAGCAACCGCCGCCGGGGTTCGGCTTCAGCGACACGGCCTTCAGAATCTTCATCCTGATGGCCTCCCGGCGGCTGAAGTCAGACCGCTTCTACACCAAGGACTACACGCCCGAGGTCTACACGTCCGAAGGGATCGACTGGATCGAGAGCAACCTGTTCGGGGACGTCGTCAAGCGCCATCACCCGGGGTTGGCCGCGGCCATCAACCCCGAGAACGCGTTCGCGCCCTGGAACGCCGTCAGCTGACGAGCGCGGCGGCGGCCTGCTCGAGCCGGTCGTCGCCCCAGAACAGCTGATCTCCCACCGACCACCGTCGGGACACCGGTGACCCCTGCCGCCAGCGCGTGGTCGGTGTCCAACCGCAGGCGGTCCTTGACATCGCTTGACTCGATGCCCGCTCGCACGCTCGCCCGATCCATGCCCGCCCGCTCGGCGGCGTCGAGCACCTCGTTGAGATCGGCGAGGTGCCGGCCGTTGACGAACATCGTCCTGAACAGCTCGCGGGAGACGGCTCGAAGCCGCTCCTGGCTCTCCTGCGCGGCCAGCACCGCGGCCCGCAGCGGCGTCAGCGAGTAGGTCTCGGCCGGCCACCCGTGCGGATAGCGCACTTCGGGCAGCCCGCGCTCGGCGGCACGAGCGGCGACCTCGCCGAAGTCGTTCTCCCGATCGGATCTGAACGACCACGGCACCTTCCCGAGGCTTCGGACGATCACGCCGAATGCGATCGGCCGCCACTCGGGGCGTACGGGCAGCACGTCGTCGACCCGGAACGCGGCAAGGTACGCGTACGGCGAGGAGATGTCGTAGTAGAAGACCGGCTCAGCCATTCCCGCGACGGCCGTACAGCATCTTGAACAACCGCCTCAGCAGCAGCGTGCGCCGCTTTCGGTACGGGAACATGAACGGCTCGCGCTTGAGCGCCCGCCGCGTCACGAGCAGCGACTGGACCTTCGTGAACTTGCGGATCCCGTTTGCGCCGTGTCGGGTACCGAGCCCCGAGGCCTTCCAGCCGCCCATCGGCAGATTGAGCGCCGTGTAGTTGATCTGGGCGTCGTTGACGCACACGACACCGGCCTCGAGCCGCCGGGCCAGCTCCTCGCCGCGGTTGACGTCGGAAGTCCACACGCTCGCCTGAAGCCCGTAGGGCGACTCGTTGGCGAGGCTGATGCCCTCTTCCGCACTCGCCACCTTCATGATCGGCAGCGTCGGCCCGAACGTCTCCTCGGACATGATCTTCATCGAGTGGTCGACGTCGACCAGCACGGTCGGCTCGAAGAAACGGCCCGCCCCTGAACGGATGTGCCCGCCGGTCAGCACCGTGGCCCCCTTGGATACCGCGTCTCGAACGTGGTCATCGACGGTCTCGATCTGCGGCGGGAAGATCACCGCTCCGACGTCGACGCTGCCCTCGCCCTCGGGAGGTCCCTGCCGGAGCCCGCGAACGTTGTCGGAAACCTTCTGCACGAACTCGTCGTACACCGGCTCCTCGACGTAGACGCGCTCGACGGATATGCACACCTGGCCGGCGTTGTTCATCGAGTAGAAGGCGGCCGCGTTCGCGGCGCGGTCGATGTTGGCATCGGCGCAGACGACCATCGGATCCTTGCCGCCCAGCTCCAGGTAGCAGGGAATCAGGGCGTCCGCCGCCGCCTTCATCACCGCCTTGCCGGTCTTCGTCGAGCCGGTGAACATGATGCAGTCGACCGATCCGATCAGCGCCGCGCCCGTCGATCCGTCTCCGGTCGCCACCTGGAAGACGTGCTCGGGCAGCCCGATTCGCGCATCATCTCCTCCATCAGCAGCGAGCTCAGCGGGCGTGACCTCGCTCGGCTTGAGGATCACGCTGTTGCCCGCCGCAAGCGCCGGGATGCAATCGCCGAAGGAGTTCGCGATCGGGAAGTTCCAGGGACCGATCACGCCCGACGACGCCGATCGGCGCGTATCGGATCACGAGCTTCTTGCCGATCGCCAGCGGGTTGTTCCAGGACGGGACGCGTTCGTCGGCGAGGTACTTGGGGGCCTGCTTGGCCCAGAATCCCGAGCGCGGTCATCGTGTACCCGAGGTCCGCCAGCTGCGCATCCTCGGAGGTCTTCCCCGTCTCGGATACGACCGTCTCGATCACTCGCTCGGGGTTGTCGAGCATCCATTGCTGAGCGCGGCGCAGGACCCGCGCCGCGTTCGTCGAAGCCGACCGCCTCCCACGCCGGCTGCGCCTTGCGAGCCCGCGCGGCCAGCGCCGCGATCTCCTCGGCGCCCAAGATCGGCACCGTGCCGATCACCTCTCCGGTCGCCGGATTCTCGACCGGAATCGTCGCAGCCTGTCCCGGGCCGCCGTTCGTGTGGGCCGGCGCCCCCTGCTCGACGCTCGCCATTGTGCCTCCTTTTCGCCGCTGCTCGGAATGGCAAGGCTACTCTCCGTACCGCAATGGCCTTCCCCCCGCCCGTGCGCCACCTCCTCCGGGCCAAGGATCTCGCCGACGCGCGGTACTTCGAACCGCTCGACGTCGCGCGGATGGCGAGGGCCGCTGGCCTGTCCCGCGCCCACTTCTCCCGAGAGTTCCGGCAGACCTTCGGCGAGTCCCCGCACGCCTACCTGCTGACGAGGCGCCTCGAGCGCGCCGCCGCACTGCTGCGAACCACCGACCGCTCGGTCGCGGAGATCTGCTTCTCGGTCGGTCTTCAGAGCGTCGGCTCGTTCACAACGAGCTTCAAGCGGATGTTCGGCGTCTCGCCGACCGCTTACCGCGCGCGGTTTCCGCCCGCCGCCAGTTACGCATCGGTGCCCGCCTGCATCGTCCGGGCCTACGCTCGCCCGCAACACCGCACGTTTCGAGAAGACAACGGCAGGGCCTCCATCTAGCTTGGCGGCATCTACATAACCGCGACAAAAGGAGGCAGAAAGGTGTTCAAGCTCAACGGCACCCAGCTGTGGGTACACGACCAGGACGAGGCCCTCGACTTCTACACAAAGAAGCTTGGATGGGAGATCCGCTCCGACGTCACACTGGCTGAGCTGGGCAATTTCCGCTGGCTCCAGGTCGGCCCGGTGGGCCAGCCCGATGTCTCGATCGTGCTGATGGCGATCCCTGGTCCGCCGGTGATGGCCCGAGGAGACCGCCGAGGACGTGAGAGTCGCTGATGGCCAAGGGGTT
This sequence comes from uncultured Actinomycetes bacterium, assembly GCA_963822725.1. Taxonomy (GTDB): domain Bacteria; phylum Actinomycetota; class Thermoleophilia; order Solirubrobacterales; family Solirubrobacteraceae; genus Palsa-465. Next base: position 848,164 of record CAWGIR010000001.1, on the reverse strand, counting down.
CGCCGGGACGGTCTTCCTCACGACCGACGACGTCCGAGCCGCCTACGACGAGCTGAAGAGCCGCGGCGTGGAATTCACCGACGAGATCCAGGAGCGGCCGTACGGAATCGACTCAGGCTTCCGCGACCCGTCGGGCAACTCGTTCCGGCTGACAGAGGTCCGGGACCTGCAGTAGCCCGGGCTAAGCGGGGTCGAGCTCGATCGACTCGATCTGCGGCGGATCCAGCGGCCTGTCGTTTGCGCCGGTGGGGAGGCCCTCGATCGCATCGACCGCGTCCATCCCGGCGGTGACCTGACCGAACACCGTGTGCTTGCCGTCGAGCCACGGAGCGGAGTCGGTGGTCACGATGAAGAACTGCGACCCGTTCGTGTTCGGGCCCGCGTTGGCCATCGCCAGCGCGCCGCGGACCACCTTGTGGTCGTTGATCTCGTCCTCGAACGTGTAGCCGGGGCCGCCGGTGCCGGTGCCCTGCGGGCACCCGCCCTGGATCATGAAGTCGGGGATCACGCGGTGGAAGATGATTCCGTCGTAGAAGCTGTCGCCGGCGAGCTTGCGGAAGTTCTCGACGGTCTTCGGCGCGTCCTCGTCGAACAGCTCGATCGCGATCGTGCCGTGGGTCGTGTGCATGTTGGCTGTGGACATGGCCCCGCAGCCTACCCGTGTGTTCCGGGCGGCGCGGGGCCGCCCGGTCACACAGGCATGTCCCTAGCTTGCGATCTGAATCGCGTTCAGCCCGGAGGTGACGCTCACCGAGGGAGTGCCGCCGCCGGCCGCCGCGCTCTGGCAGCTGACCGAGCTCGTTCCCGACTGACCGGTCTCCTGCAGCGACATCGAGGCGTTGCTGGGGCTGCCAGAGGTCCCGTCGGTATCGACCGTGACCGACCTGGTTTCGGTGTTCGAGCCGACCGTCAGCGTGCAGGTCACGGTCACGTGCTGCGTGGTGGCGCCGCTGGTGACGGTCGCCGTCGGGTTGGCGAGCGCGAGATAGGAGCCCCCCGGCCGGGAGCGACTCGCTCGTGACGTTCGTCGCGGAAGCGCCGACCGCCGCCGTGTTGTTGGTCGTCCCGAACTGGGACGGGGACGTGGTGTTACAGGTCACGTTCCCGTACTGCCAGATCGTCCCGATCGCCGAACCGGCCGGACACGTCCCCGTCACCCGCATCCTGGAGCGTGGTGATGTTGGCGCGCTGCCACCCGACGGAGTTCGGACGGATCTTCTTGTAGGACACCGCGTCGTTGCGGATCTGCGCGTTCCCGACGCTGTTCGACGGCAGCGATACCGCTGCGTAGCTGGCGCCACCGAGCGCTATGAACAGCGCGAGGGACGAGATCGCGATCGCCGGCGATGGACGGAGTCGCATGGCTTACCTCCCATGGTCGTTGCTCTGAGCCCCACAACACGGTCAGGGGCCGCGAGTCGCGCGCCCGGCGTCGATAACTGACACCGACCTTACTTCCGCTTACGTCAGTCCTTGGCGGACTCGAGCGCCAGCACGTGACCGCGCACCTCGGTGCCGCGTGTCCGCTCCACGACCCGCTCCGCGTCCTTCTCCGGAACCTCCACGAACGCGAACCGCTCGAGCACCCGCACGTTGCGAACCGCCTCGCCGTCGAGCCCGGTCGCGGCCGTGATCGCATGGATGATGTCCGAGGGCTCGAGTCCCGCGGACCGCCCGCCGGCGACGATCAGCTTGCGTACAGGCCCGTCCCCGTCGACCGAGACGTGCGGCTTCGAGTGCCGCCGCGGCGGCGCGCTTGATCGGCATCGGCGCGACGTGCGCATCCTTGACCCACGGCGCCAGCTTGACGCCGGCGTGACGCTCGATCGCCTCGAGCTCGCGGCGCTGGCGGCGCTCGTAGAACGTGATCGCGCGGCCGCTTCGCCCCACACGACCGGTCCGCCCGATCCTGTGCACGTACACGTCGGGGGACGTGGGGACGTCGAAGTTGATGACGTGAGAGACGCCGGAGATGTCGAGGCCGCGCGCGGCGACGTCGGTCGCCACCAGCAACGGCAGGCGGCCGTCCTTGAACGAGATCATCACGCCGTCGCGCGCCCCCTGGGTCATGTCTCCGTGGAGCGCCTTGACGTTCATGCCGCGGTCGCGCAGTGTCCGGAACAGCTGGTCGCAGCGGATCTTGGTGCGGACGAACACGATCGCCTGCTCTGGCCGCTCGGCCTGGAGCACGCGCACGAGCGCGTCCGGCTTCTCGCGCGGCGAGACCTCGAGCGCGAACTGCTCGACGGTGTCGACGGTCAGCGTCGCGGTCTTCACCTTGATCGTCACCGGGTGGTACAGGTACTGATCCGCGAGGCGCCTGATCGCGGGCGGCATCGTGGCGGAGAACAGCGCCGTCTGGCGGCTGGTCGGCATCAGCGCAAGAATCCGCTCGACGTCCTCGAGAAATCCGAGGTCGAGCATCTCGTCGGCCTCGTCGAGCACGACGAACCGGCAGGCGTTGAGAATCAGCGAGTGCCGCGAGATCAGGTCCTTGACTCGCCCCACCGTGCCGACCACAACATGACCCCCGGACCTCAGCTGCGCCTGTTGGGAGCGAATCGGGGCGCCACCGAAGACCGCGACCACGTCGACTCCCTTGCGCGCGCCGTAGGCCCGCAGCGCCTGGGTGACCTGGATGCAGAGCTCGCGGGTGGGCGTCAGGACCAGGCCTTGCACGTCGTGCTCGGCCGGATCGACGTACTGGAGCATCGGCAGCCCGAACGCCGCGGTCTTGCCTGACCCCGTCTGAGCCTGGCCGATCACGTCCAGACCCTCGAGCAGCGGCGGGATCGCCTGCTCCTGGATCGGGCTCGGCTCCTCATAGCCCACATCGTGGATCGCCTCGAGCAGCTCGGGCGTGAGGCCCAGTTCACTGAAACCTGGCATCAGGCGATGGACTGTAGACGGGCGGCGAGCGGCGACCCTCCCCGGTCGAATGGGTTTCCGTTTGACAGATGATTCTTCGGTACCTAAACTTTTGGTACCTGATGAATTCGCACGAGCGCACCACAGACGACCGCATCGACGCCGCTGTCTGGCGCCTCTCGGGCGTCGTGCTGCTCGGCTCGGTGATGTCGGTCCTTGACACGACGATCGTCAACGTCGCGCTCGCGCACGCTCGGCCACGACCTGCACTCGTCCGTGTCCCAGATCCAGTGGGTCGTGACCGGGTACTTGCTGGCGCTCGCCGCCGTCATCCCGGTCGACCGGCTGGGCCGCGCGGCGCTTCGGCGCCAAGCAGGTCTACCTTCTCTCGCTGGTGCTTGTTCACAGCCGGCTCGGCCCTGTGTGGCCTGGCCACCTCGACCGGTGAGCTCGTCGTGTTCCGCGTGCTTCAGGGCATCGGCGGCGGAATGCTCCTCCCGATCGGACAGTTGATGATGGCCGAGGCCGCAGGCCCGAAGCGGATGGGTCGCGTGATGAGCATCGTCGCCGTACCGGTGATGCTGGCGCCGATCCTCGGCCCGACGATCGGCGGCGCTGATCGTCCAGAACATCAGCTGGCGCTGGATCTTCTACGTCAACGTCCCGATCGGCGTCATCGCCGTGATCGCGGCGCTGGAAGATCCTGCCGCGCGTGGAGCGTAAGCCGGCCGACCCGCTCGACTTCCGGGGCCTAGTGCTGATGAGCGGCGGGGCGGCGCTGATCACCTATGGCCTCGCGGAGATCGGCAGCACCGGCGGCTTCACCTCGCCCAAGGTCGTCGGGCCGATCATCGGCGGCCTGGTGCTGATCGTCGTGTTCGTGCTGGTGTCGCTGCGCGTACCCCGGCCGCTGCTCGACCTGCGGCTATACCGTCGCCCCACGTTCTCGACCGCCTCGCTCGCGATGTTCTGCCTGGCGGCGGCCCTGTTCGGCGGCATGATCCTGCTGCCGCTCTACTGGCAGAACATCCGCCACGAGAGCGTCATCGATGCCGGGCTGCTGATGGCCCCCCAGGGCGTCGGCGCCGCGCTCAGCATGCCGATCGCCGGCAAGCTGACCGACCGCCTCGGTGGCGGGCCGCTGGCGCTCGTCGGCATCGCGATAACGGCACTGCTCACGATCCCGTTCGGGTTCGATCGGTACGCACACCTCGATCGCTGACCCTGTCCGTGGCGATGTTCGTTCGCGGCACGGGGATCGGATTCGGGTTCATGCCGGCGATGACCGCGGCGTTCGCATCGCTCGATCGCTCCGAGCTCTCCGACGCAACGCCGCAGCTGAACGTCCTTCAGCGAATTGGCGGCTCGCTCGGTACCGCGCTGCTGGCGGTCGTGCTCCAGCGATCACTGGCCGGCCAGCACACCCTCGCCGGCATGGCGGGCGCGTACGGCACGGCCTTCTGGGCCTCGGCGGCGCTGGCTGCCGCAGGATTCGTGCCCGCGCTCATGCTGATGCGAGCCGAGCGCGCCGCGCGGCGGGCCAAGGGCGCCGAAAAGCCCGCCGGCAGAGGCGCTGGTGGAGGCGGCGGCATGACCGAGCCCGAGCCCTACGAGAAGTTCGGCCTGGCGTTCAGGTCGGTATCGGCCGCGATCGCTCGGCTGAAAGGGCGCGAGACGCACCGGCCCGGAGAGCTCAGCTACGCCCAGCTGGGGCTGCTGTTCCGTCTGGCCGAGGCGGGGCCGCTGCCCGCCGGCGAGCTGGCGGGCCTGGCCGATTTGTCTCCCGCGACCACGACGCAACTGCTCGACGGGCTGGCACGTGCGGGGATCGTGGAGCGGACCCGCTCAGAGACCGACAAGCGGGTGGTGTCGAGCGCTCTGACCGAACGCGGGCGGGAGCTCGTCGAGGAACGGCGCGCGGTGATGGAGGCGCGCTGGCGGGCCGCCCTTGAGGAGTTCAGCGACGAGCAGCTGCTGGTGGGGGCGGCGATGCTCGAGCGAATCCGCGAGCTGTTCGACGAGCTGGCCGAGCAGCCGGTCGTCCCCGCGGCGAAACTCGCGAGCTAGCGCCCGCGGAGCGAGCCCTCGAGGTGGGGCGAGCCCTTCTTCGCGTCCCTGACACCGAAGCGGTTCTCATCCTCGCCGAACTCCACGGTCGCCGGCAGCAGGATCGGCTTCTTGAAGGAGACTTCGACCGTGAAGGCGTCGGGGAGCTGGTTCTCCATGGCCGCCAGGCACCGGGCCTTGGTCCACATCCCGTGGGCGATCGCCGATCGGGAAGCCGAACAGACGGGCGGTGAGCGGGTGCATGTGGATCGGGTTCATGTCGCCCGAGACCGACGCGTAGCGGCGGCCCGAGATCGCCCGCCAGGCGCCACGTGGCGGTCGCCGGAAGGGGGTCGCTCTTGGGGTCGCGGTCGCGCTTCGACCGACGACTCCCCCGAGCCGCCCCCGCCGCGGCGGAGGTTCGTCGAGACCTCCTCCCACACCACCTCCCCATCGACGAAGGCTTCGGTGCGGACCGAGAACTGCTTGCCGCGGGGATGCGGTTCAAGCTGCGTCGGCCAGACCTTGAAGGAGAGCGTCTCGCCGGCGGCGATCGGCCGCTTGACCGTGATCTCGTTCGAGATGTGAACCAACCCGATCGCCGGGAACGGGAAGCTCGAATCGGTCATCAGCGCAAGGTGCAGCGGGAACGCCAGGATGTGCGGGAACGTCGGCGGCAGCGTGTCCGAGACCGAGAACCCGCACACGCGGTGGTATTTGGCAAGCCGGTCCCGGTCCACCGACACATCCTCCAAGCGCAGCGTGATCTGCGGGGATCTCCTTCGATCCGCCCGCCGCCGATGAACGGCAGCCGCGAGGCGCCCGGGATCATCCCCGCGCCCGCGCGTGCGAACAGCTGCAGCATCCCGGGGCGAGACTCGTACACGCGCTCGGTCGGCCATCACGCCCCCAGCAGGCTCTGGCCGCAGACCCGCACGATATTCCCGGTGACGCCTGCCGAGCACGGGTTCGCAAACCAGGCGATCGTCTCGGCGACGTCGATCGGTAGACCGCCCTGGGCCATGCTGTTCATCCGGCGTCCGACCTCGCGCGTCCCGATCGGCATCGCAGCCGTCATCTGGGTCTCGATGAACCCGGGCGCAACCGCGTTCAGCGTCACGCCGCGCTTGGCGAGCCCGGGCGCGTAGGCCTGGACCATGCCGATGACCCCCGCCTTCGAGGTCGAGTAGTTCGTCTGTCCCGCGTTGCCGGCGATCCCGGAGATCGACGAGACGCAAGACGACCCGGCCGTTGTCCCTGACCGCCTTGCGGTCGAACAGCTCCTGGTCGATCCGGTGCGGTGCGATCAGGTTGATGCCGAGCACCATGTCCCACTGGTCCTCGCTCATCCGACCGAGCGTCTTGTCGCGCGTGACGCCCGCGTTGTGGATCACGACGTCGACGCCGCCGTGCTTGTCCAGCAGGTGCGAGGCGATCGTGGCCGGCGCATCGGCGTCGGTGATGTCGAGCGTCGAGCGACGAGCCGCCGAGGCGGCGCGTGACCGCGTCGAGCTCCGAGGACTGGGCGGGCACGTCGAGGCCGACGACGTGGGCCCCGTCGCGCGCCAGTACGGACGCGATCGACTCGCCGATGCCGCGCGAGGCGCCGGTGACGAGCGCAACCTTGCCCTCGAGTGGCCGCTCCCAGTCGATCGTCAGGCCCGACTCCGGGCTGGGGACGGCGCCCGAGACAGCCGCGCCAATCCGCACCACCTGGCCGGACACGTACGCCGACTTCGGCGAGAGGAAGAAGCGCAGCGTCGAGGCGAGCTGATCCTCCGCATTCGGCGCCACGTACACCAGCTGCGCGGTGACGCCCTTTCGCACCTCCTTGCCGATCGAACGGACCAGACCCTCGAGCGCACGCTGGGCGACGCTCGCCTCGGGAGTCGCCGGCCTCCGTCGGCGTCGTCGCCGAGGACGATCACCCGTCCGTTCGGCCGGCAGGCTCCGGATCACCGGATGGAAGAACTCATACGCCTGGCGAAGCTCGTCGCTTGAGCCGATCCCGGTGGCGTCGAACACGAGCGCCTTGAATGTCTCATCCGCGCCGGGGATGCCCGGAGAAGACCTCGGCTCCGATCTCATCGAGCACGCGCCTTGACGGCCGCCGACAGGCGCGCCCGTCGCCGCCGACGCAGCACCGGTCCGGAGATCACCGGCTGGCCGGGCTCGTAGCGCTCCAGCGGCACCGGCTTCGGCAGTCCGACCTGCCCGGCGACGATCCGCCCGATCGGCGTGTTGACGAGCTGTGAATAGCGGTCAGCCATGGCTAGGCAGCCTCCATGATCGCAGTGACACCGAGGCCCCCGGCGGCGCAGATCGAGATCACGCCGCGTCTTGCCGGACCCGTCATCGGACAGCGCCTTCGCCAGCCCCGCCACGATCCGCCCGCCGGTCGCGCCGAACGGGTGACCCGCGCCGAGCGAGCCGCCGTGGACGTTCAGCTTGTCGCGGTCGATCGAGCCCAGTGGCTCATCCAGTCCCAGCCGGTCGCGGCAGAACTCCGGAGACTCCCATGCCTTCAGCGTGCACAGCACCTGAGCGGCGAACGCCTCGTGGATCTCGTAGTAGTCGAAGTCCTGGAGCTTGCGCCCGGCGCGCGCGAGCATCCGCGGCATCGCGTAGGCAGGCGCCATCAGCAGCCCCTCGCGCTTGTGGACGTAGTCGACGCCCGCGGTCTGCGCCTCGGTCAGGAATGCCTGCACCGGGAACACCTCGCTCGGACGCCCAGTCCTCGCTCGCGAGCAGCACGGCCGAGGCGCCGTCGGAGAGCGGCGTCGAGTTGCCGGCGGTCATCGTGCCGTCCGGTCCGCCGAACACGGGCTTCAGCTTGGAGAGCTTCTCGACGCTCGAGTCCGGGCGCAGGTTCTGATCGCGCTCGAGGCCGAGGAACGGAACCACGAGGTCGTCGAGCCAGCCGCTGTCATAGGCCTCGGCCAGCTTGCGATGGGAAGCGACCGCGAGCTCGTCCTGCTCCTCGCGGCCGATGTCCCACTCCTGGGCCATGATCGCGCAGTGCTCGCCCATCGAGAGGCCCGTCCGCGGCTCTGCGTTGCGCGGGATCTCCGGCACGATCTGCTGCGGGCGCAGCTTCGCCAGCGCGCGCACGCGCGCGCCCGCGGTCTTCGCCCGGTTGACCTCGAGCAGCACCTCGCGGAGATCCTCGTTGATGGCCAGCGGCGCGTCGGACGTGGTGTCGACGCCGCCGGCGATCGCCACGTCCGCCTGCCCGAGCGCGATCTTGTTCGCCACCAGGATCGTCGCCTCGAGCCCGGTCCCGCACGCCTGCTGGACGTCGTAGGCGGGCGTCTCGGCGGCGAGCTTCGATCCCAGCACGGATTCACGGGTCAAGTTGAAGTCGCGGCTGTGCTTGAGCACCGCTCCGGCGGCGACCTCGTCGAGCGTCTCACCCTCGAGCCCGAACTTCTCGACCACTGCGTTCAGCGCCGCGGTCAGCATGTCCTGGTTTGAGGCCTTGGCGTAAGGACCGTTCTGGCGCGCGAACGGAATCCGGCTGCCGCCGAGCACGGCCACGCGGCGGACTGTTGAGTTCATCTGAGTTTCAGCTCCTGGATTATGTTTACAGTGGTGTAGCTTAGACGTGTGCCGCGGTGCTCGCGGTTTGGGTGGCGGCGCGCGCGCAGGATAGCGTTGTCGCACCTTGAGCCACAGCACGCTCGCGCTGATCACGGTCCCGTTCTTCACGGGCGCGATCGGCTACGTCACGAACTGGACGGGCGTACTGATGCTGTTCTACCCAGTCCAGTTCAAAGGCCTGAGGATCAAGCTCCTTCGGCCGCTCGTGCGGCTGTTGCCGCGGAAGATCCAGCAGATCCCAGGGGTGATGTTGGGCGGCATCGGCTGGCAGGGGATCGTCCCCTCACGGTCGGCGAAGATGGGCAGCCTGGCGGTCGACGTCGGGATCGCCAAGCTCGGAACGCCCAGCGAATTCTGGCATCAGCTCGATCCCGAGCAGATGGCCGAACAGATCGTCCGGCGCACCCGCGATGACATGCGGGAGACGGTCGATCGGATCATGAGCCGCGAGCAACCTCGGCTGTGGGCCGATCTGCCACCGCAGATCAAGGCCCGGATCTACCAGCGCGTGCTGGAGCAGCTGCCGGAGATCGTGCGTGAGCTCGACCAACCAGATCGGCGAGAACATCGACCAGCTGGCCGACGTGAAGCTGATGGTCATCAGGCGCTTCGAGGAGCAGCCGGAGCTGGCCAACCGCGTGTTTCTCGACATGGGACGGCGGGAGCTGAAGTTCATCCAGAACTTCGGGTTCTTCTTCGGCTTCGCGCTCGGGATCCCGGTTGCGGTGATCACGCATTTCGCGAGCAGCTTCTGGTGGCTGTTGCCGATCCTCGGGGTGATCGTCGGCTACGTCACCAACTGGGTGGCGCTGTGGATGATCTACGAGCCCGCGGAGCCCCGCCGAATCGGACCGTTCAAGATCTGGGGCTTGTTCATCCGCCGCCAGCCGGAGGTGGCCGATGTCTACGCGAGGATCGTGTCCGATGAGGTGCTGACGGTCCGGAACTTCGGCCGCGAGCTGCTCGAGGGCCCGCGTGCGGACCGAACGCGCAACCTGATCGAGACCGCGATGGGCCCCGCGATCGACCGTGCGACGGGAGCGGCCCGGCTGGCGGTTCGCGTAGCGGTCGGGTCCAGGGAGTACGACAGGATCTCCCGCGCCTTCGCCGCGGAGCCGGTTGAGCAGATGATGAGCCCCCTGGAGGACCCCGACTTCAGCCGCAACCAGAGCGCGACCATGCGTAAGCTGATCGCAGAGCGCATGCGAGAGCTGCCCCGCAAGGACTTCAGCGAGCTGCTGCGGACGGCGACCCGTCAGGACGAGTGGCTGCTGCTGCTACACGGCGCCGTGCTCGGGTTCGGGGGCGGGCTGATCCATCTGGCGATCTTCGGATGAGCGGCGAGGAGCGGATGAACGGCACAGGGGACTCGCACGGCGAGCCGCTACCCGATGAGACCTCGACTGACCTCGTCCAGGCGCTTCCGGGGCTGGCCCGAATCGCCGCCGGGGCCTGGCTGCGGAGCGCGGTCTGGGGCGTCGAGACCTCGCTCAGGCTCGCGCGTATCCTGCTCTCGCCGGAGGAGGCCGCCAGGCTGATCGACGATGTCGGCTCGGGCCTGCGGAACTACGCGCGCGAGCTGCTCGGGATCCAGGATCTCGACAACCGCATGCGAGCGCTGATGCCCGGACCGGCGTCACGGATGCGCGCCGCCGCCAGGACCGAGCCCGGCACGGAGCGCTCGCTGCGGACGCAGGGTGCCGAGCTGCTTCGCACCTCGGCGGACGTGAGCGCCGAGGACGGCGCCCACCCTGCGTACGCGCGGATTCTCTCCGAGCTCGCCCCCGACGAGGGACGGATCCTCCGCCTGCTCGCCGTCGAGGGGCCCCAGCCGACGATCGACGTCCGCGCCGCGAACCTGATCGGCGTCGGTTCGCAGCTGGTGGCGCAGGGACTCAACCTGATCGGAACCGAGGCCGGCTGCCGCCACCCGGACCGGGTGCCGGCCTACCTCAACAACCTCCATCGGCTCGGGCTGATCTGGTTCCCGAAGGACCCCATCGACAACCCCCAGCGCTACCAGGTGCTCGAGGCACAACCTGACGCGATGCAGGCGATCAAGCGCGCCGGCCGCGCCAAGACCATCCACCGAAGCGTCGCGCTGACCGCGTTCGGCCAGGACTTCTGCGAGGTGGTCCTGCCGTCTGACGAGTCTGAAATCGAGACGCTTACGGAAGCTCAGACCTGAGCGCGAAGTACAGCGCCGGGAACGGCTGGCTCCGGCCCGGCACGTTGACCAGCATCTTCCCCAGGTTTGCGCCCGGGACGACCTGGACCAACTCGTCCCGGATCTGGCGGATCAGCAGGTTCGGGTTCTTCTCGACCGGGGCGTAGTCGATCACAAGCACGTCGACCGAGGGGTCGAGCCGCCCGGCCTCGACGTACGTGTTGAAGTCAAACGCGCTCCGTCCCAGTGGCGACTCGTGCGTGGAGTAGAGGGGCCACAGGACCTTCGCCGGCCAGCGGGCGCTGTTGGTCAACGTGTTGATGCCCTTCTTCTGATCGGGATCGAACTTCTTGCCGAGCCACGGCATCCAGGCACCGGTGATGCCGCCGACCACCTTGTCGGCGAGCGGGTGCATCGTCCACGTGACGAGGATTCCCTCGGTCTGCCCTTGGATCCCCTCCGCCGGCCGGCCGCTCACGAACATCGCCTGGAGGTCCGCCAGCGCTCCCTCGCGGTCCGAGTGGGCGCGCTCGCCGAGCTCGCGGATCCAGCTCCAGGCCTCGTCGCGCGCGCCTTCCGGATCGGTGCCGGCGCGTTCGCGGAGCATCGCCACCCGCTCGGCAACGGCGCCGGTCGGCAGCACAGCCTGGCCGTTGGTGCTCTCGCTGCGGGCCTCGGTCGTCTCTGGCATCGCGATCTCCCTGGGTTCGCCTGGATGGACGAGGCGATCCTACTCTTCCCTATCGCAGCCGGAGCGCCATCTGGAGCTCGAAGCGCCCCTGAGGCGTCTCGAGCGCGTCGCCGAGCAGTTCGCGCAGCTTCGCCAGCCGGTAGCGGACAGTCTGAGGGTGGACGTGGAGCTGCGACGCGATCCCCGGGGTGTGCCTTTGATGATCGAGCCAGGCCGAGAGGGTCTCGAGCAGTCGCTGGCGCTCAGGCTCAGGCAACTCGAGCAGCGGCTGCAGCCGATCGCTGACAAACGCCCCCGCGAGCTCCGGATCGGCCAGCAGGATCATCGCCGGCAGGTGTTCACGCGCGCGTATCAGACCGTTGGTCGCGATCGCGCCGCGGTCTGAAAGCGCCAGAGCGTGACGGGCCCAGCGCAGCGAGCGGTGGGCATCCCGCGGCGGGAGCGTCGGGCCCAGCGCGGCCGCGCTTGTCGTCACCGCCCGCTCCAACGCGGCGGCCCTGCCGGGGCCGTCGGGGTCGGGGAGCAGGAGAAATGCGCCCTCCTGGTCTGCGCCCGGCAGGACGTCGGTGTCGAGGCGCCTCGAAATCGCGCCGGCGCTCTCACCGGCCACGGCGAGGACCGCCAGCGAGTGCGGCACGCTCCAGCGCGCGAGCTCGGCGGCTTGCTCGATCGCCTCCGGATCGTGACCGTCTGCATCGACCAAGAGGGAGGCGAGCCGGCGGCGCCGGCGCTCGCGCTCCCCCGCCTCGTCGGACTGAATCCGCAGATAGCCCTCGACCACCTCCGTGCCGAGCTCGTCGGTGTAGACGAAGATCGCCTCAGCGAGGGCGATCACCATCGGCGTCGGCACACCCGCTTCGTTGCCCAGCTCCGCCGCGCCGCGCCACGCGGCGCGGGTTCCCGTCCGCCATGCGGCGCGCAGCGCGTCAAGGTTGCGCCCGGCCTGGAACTCTGCCTCGCCGAGGCGCCGCCACGTCTCCGAAGTGGCGGCGCGGGGCCGCTCGCCCCGCTCGACGGCCTCCAGGAACGACTCGATCGCCTGCTCGATCCCGAGCCGGATGCCGACCCCTTCGGGCCCCCCGAGCACGTCGGCGTAGACGGGATTCTCGGCCCGGACCGCGGTGATTATCTCCTCGACAAGCCGCCCCGCCACGGGCCGAATGGCCTCGACCGCTTCGCGTGGGAGCGGTGAAGCGGTCCAGCTCATTGTCACAACTTTACAAATGGCCGCCCGAAAGACGTTGCATTTCGCCGTTGATTCGGGCCGCTACAGGGGCGTAGGGTGCCATTCATGACAGCCAATCCCCGCCGCCGCAGCATCACCAAGACCCACGAACGCATCGCGCAGCTGGGCTGGGAGCCCACCTACCACCAGCCGGCCGTGCGCTACCCGACGCGTTACCGCTTCCCGAACAAGGCCAAGGACCCGATGAAGCACATCATGCGGGAGTACCTGCCGATGGAGCTCGAGAAGGACGAGCGGGTCTACGGGGGCCACGACGCGGCAGTCCGCGCGGACATGCCCCATAAGGCGCACGAGCGCTGGCTCGAGATCCTCAAGGCATTCATACCGGTCACGAACTTCGCCGAGATCGGCGCCGGCCGGTGCATGTCGATGCTGATGTCGGCGGTTCCGAACAACGAGCTTCGAAACGGCTACCACGTCCAGTTCGTCGACGAGATCCGCCACACCGGCATGCAGATGTCGCTCGCGCGCTGGTACGCCAAGCACGTGCCGGACCCCGCCGGCTGGAACATCGGGCCCCAGGCGCTGGCCAACTCCGTGATGCTCTCCCCGGGGCTGAACATGCTCTCGCACTTCATGGTCGGCGACCCGATCCAGTGCGCGTTCACGCTCCAGGTGGTGGCCGAGACCGCGTTCACAAACATCGTGTTCGTGGCCACGCCGGACGTCGCCGCACGCAACGGCGACTTCACGCTGCCCACCACCTACCTGAGCGTGCAGTCGGACGAGGCGCGGCATATCTCAAACGGCTATGCCACCTTGCTCACCGTCCTCCAGGACGACCACAACGCGCCGCTGATCGAGCGCGACCTCCAGCAGGCGTTCTGGATCAACCACGCTTTCATCGACGTGTTCTCGGCGATCGTGATCGAGTACTTCTCGCGGGATCGCTCAGATCCGGAGTCGTTCCTCGACAAGTGGGACCGCTGGGTCCGCGACGACTGGCACCGCGCCTACATCATGAAGCTCGGCAAGCTGGGGCTGGACATCCCGCCGGACATCTTCGAGCGGGCGCGCGAGCGGATCGTGAACGGCGTCCATCACAGCCACGCGCTGTTCCTGTTCGCGGCCTGGCCGCTCGCCAACTGGCGGATCGATCCGCTGGACGAGCGCGACTTCGAGTGGTTCGAGTCGAAGTACCCGGGCTGGTACTCGCAGTACGGGGCCTTCTTCGAGGCCTACCGCCACGGCGGGGACCCCGCCAATGGGCTGCTGCTGCTCGATTTCCTGCGGCTGGCGCCGCCCTCCTGCTGGACCTGCCAGGGGTTCTGCGTCTCCGAGCAGGATCGCCGGCACCGGGTCGATCGAGGGCCGCACCCGGTTCTACTGCTCGCCCGAGTGCGCGTGGATGGATGAGTCGAACCCCGGTCGCTACACCGGCGATCGGAACTTCTTCGATCGCTACCACGGGTGGGAGGCCTCGGAGGTGATCAAGGACCTCGGCCTGCTCCGCTCCGACGGCGAGACGCTGATCGGCCAGCCGCACCTGGAGACCGAGCGCCGCTGGACGCTGTCTGACATTCGCGCCCATGACCTCAGGATCGCCTCGCCCAACATTCGCGTGGCCGAGGAGCTCGGGCTTCCATCCGGCGACTGGAGCGGCGTGCCGATGGGCGATGGCTCGGTGCCCGTGGAGCTGGCAGAGGCGGACCTGCTGACCGGAGCGCCACTCGGATGAAGGTACGGTTCGAGCCGATCGGCGAGGAGATCGACTGCGCCGAGGACGAAACCGTCCTGGACGCGGCCTTCCGCCAGGGCTACAACCTGGCGTACGGATGCCGCGAGGGTCAGTGCTCGGCGTGCAAGTGCTTCCTGATCGAGGGCGATGTCGCGCTGAAGCCCTACTCGAACTTCGCGCTGTCGGACTCCGAGCAGTCGAGTGGCTACTCGCTCATGTGCCGGGCGATGCCCGAGCAGAACCTTGTCATCGAGCTGCTCCACTACGACCCGGACAACTACAGGCTCGAGAACCCGATCCAGGACGGGGTCGCGGTGGTCGAGGCCGTCGAGCCCTTGACCCATGACATCACGCGGCTCGTGCTGCAGGTCGATCTGAACTTCCTCCCCGGCCAGTACGTCGATCTGTGGGTGCCGGGAACGGACGGCACCGCGCGGCGTTCCTTCTCGATCGCAAACCTCCCCGGCGAGGGGCGAATCGAGTTGATGATCAAGCGGTATCCGGGCGGGCGGCTGTCAGGGATGCTCGATGGGGACGCTTCCGGGCCGCGGATCTCCGTAGGGGACGAGATCCAGTTCACCGGGCCCTACGGGGCTTTCCACCTGCGGCGCTCCTCCCAGCGGCCGATCCTGATGATCGCCGGCGGATCGGGAATGGCACCGATCCTTGGGGTGCTGCGGCAGCTCGCATCCGAGGGCTGCTCGCGCCCGGTGCGCTTCTTCTACGGCGCGAGGACCGACGACGACCTCTTCCACGTCGAGGAGATCCACGCGCTGGGCGAAACGCTCGAGGACTTCGAGTTCGCGCCCGTGGTCGGCGGGTTCGTGCACGAGGCCGTCGACGCATGGCTGGGGGAGCACGAGGAGTACGCCGCGCCCGACGTGTACATGTGCGGGCCGCCGCCGATGCTCGAGGCCGCCGAGCCGATGCTGATCGACAAGCACAAGCTCGACGAGCAACGGATCTTCCAGGACAAGTTCACGACCGCGGCCGAGGCGGACCCCGACCGGGCCGCGGGCGCCGGCACGGGCGCCGCTGGAAACGGGGCCGGGCCGCCGGCCAAGCGCGTCGAGGGGGGCGCGCAGCCCGCCGGCGACGAGGCCGAGCGCCAGTTCTCGTGGTACGTGCCGCGCAAGCGCCGGGCCACCCTGTATGAGGACGTCACGATCGACACCCAGCCCTCGATTCATCGCCACCTCACGCGCGGCTGGCCGGTCAGCTTCGAGGACGGCCGCGGGACCTGGGATGACTCCTCCACGGCGCTGCGGTCGGGCGATTGGTTCGAGTTCCGCGATCCCGGCGAGCAGTGGGAGCGCCCGTACTACCAGGTGGGGACGGCGGTGGAGCAGCAGATCGAGGGCGCGATGCGCTCGGCGCGGGAAGAGGGTCTGGTGGAGGACTTCCGGCCGGAGTGGGTCGATTTCCTGCGGCGCTTCCTTCAGATCCCGGCGTACGTGGAGAACGGGCTCTGGTTCGCGCTTGCGACCGCGGGCCGCGACTGCCTATCCGACTCGGTGTCGACGTGCGTGTGCCTGCAGGCGGCGATGAAGCAGCGCTCGGCCCAGGCGATCGTGCTGTACGCGATGGATCTCGAGGAGCACCACGGCGACGTTCGCGATCGAGGCGGCGCGAGATGCCTTCCTGACCGAGGAGCCGTGGCAGCCGACGCGGCGCTACCTGGAGCGGCTGGCGGCGACACCCGACTGGGGTGAGGTCGTCCTCGCGGCAAACCTGTGCTTTGAGCCCGTCGTCGCGACGCTCCTTCGGCGCGAGCTGGGAACCCGGGCGGCGGCCGCGAACGGCGATACGGTGACGCCCGTTCTGGCTCGAGTCGAGACCCAGGAGTGGGAATGGGCTCGGGCTTGGACGACGGCGCTGACGCGCTTCCTGATGGAGGACTCCGAACACGGCGCTTCGAATCGCTCGCTGATCTCCGGGTGGGTGAACGATTGGCTGCCACGGGCGGTGGAGGCGGCGCTCGCGCTCGCGCCGCTGGCGGCAGACATCCCGGCGGGGATCGACACCGAGGAGGCGCTCGCGCGCGTGAAGTCGTATGCCGGGGCGATGCTCGAGGAGGCCGGCCTGCCCGAGCTGTGCTCGCTGGTGGGCTACGAGCCTGCCGAGACCGCGATCGCCACTCCCGAGCCCGCCGCGCGCCGGGCCCGCCCCTCGCGCGAGCGCCGGGCGTCGACTCGGGCCGAGGGGGCGGTCGCCGCACCGCCGCCGCCTCCCCCGAGCGCCGGCGCGGAGGGCACCTACGACTTCGTCGGGATCGTGATGGCCAAGAGCGCCGAGGGTGACGCAGTCGCGCGGATCCTGGGCGGCCGGGAGGACATCGTGGTCCACGAGCAGCCCGCCTTCTGGGACATCCGCGCCCAGGATCGGCTCGTGATCCCGTACGACGATGTCTCCGAGGAGCTCGGCTACGAGATCGACGCGTACTCGATCCAGCACGAGATGTCGACCCACTACGGCCGCATGGTCGCGACTGACGAGGCGCTGATGCTGTTCTCGGATCCGACGGAGGCGATGGAGCACCTGATGGCATGAGCGCGCTTCGCGATCACGCTCAAGCCATCGTCAGCCGGGGTGGCGAGCGCGTCGCCGGTCTGAACGGGAGGCCCGTGCCGCACCGGGTGATCCTGCGCGCGCTCCCGTACGCGATCTCGCGCCGGTTCGACCCCGCCGCTGCGGGCGACCTGCAAGCCGTATTCGAGCTGTGCGTCACCGACCCCCGGGGGCACGGGCCTGCGCGATACGAGCTGCGGATCGGGGACGGACAGTGCCAGGTGAAGCCGGGAGCCGCGGCGGAAGCCGGCGCCACCGCGACGCTGGGCGCAGATGATCTGATCCGCATGGTGAGCGGCGCGATCTCCTTCCCGGAGCTGCTCGCGTCGGGCCGCATGGAGCTCGGCGGCGACCCGTTCCTCGCGCTCCGCTTCCCCGGCCTGTTCCGGTTGCCTGCCCGGCGAGCAGGTCAGTAGGGTCGCATCATGCCGCGCCACATGAACCCGTTCGAGCGGGCGCTCGCACGGTTCGCCGCCTCCAAGCCGGGCAGCTGGTTCTATCTGAACGTCGCCAACCCCGTCGACCGCCGCCTGTTGCCGTTGACAAACGGGAGGATCAGTGTCTCGGTCGGCCAGCCGGTGCTGTGCCTCGAGGTGCGCGGCGCCAAGAGCGGCCAGATCCGGCGCACGCCGCTCCTGTTCAAAGAGGTTGGCGGCGAGCTCGTGCTGGTGGCCTCGGCGACCGGACGCCCGAAGCATCCGGCGTGGTTCCACAACGTCCGGGCCAACCCGAACCTGAAGGTGTACGCGCCGGGCGGGCGAAGCGGCGAGTACGTGGCGCGGGTGGCCTCGCCGGAGGAGCGAGTGCGACTGTGGCCGGAGATGGTCGACCTGTACCCGGGGTTTGAGGTGTACGAGGGGCGGACGGACGGGATCCGCGAGATCCCGATCGTCGTCCTCGGCCGGGCTTGAGTCTTAGGACTGGGCCGTGGCCGGCTCTCGCGCAGGCGGGTTGCGCGCCACGTCCACGTTGACGACGGCGAGCGCCCCGCCCGGGCAATCGGCACAGGGCACCTCGCGACGCGGGTTCTCGATCCCGATCAGCGCGACCAGGCCCCCCAGCATCGCGAGCGCCCGCGGAGATCCCGAGCCCGATCCGGAACGCGTACACCGAGGCGTTGACGAGCGCGGCGTGCACCTCGTCGCGCTCGGCGGCCGGCACCCCGCTCACCTTCGTCACGAGCGCCCGCGTGCGGTCGCCGGCGACGACGCGGGCGGCCTGCGGGCTCAGGTGCTTGCCGGCCACGTCGTGTGCGAGGCGATTGGAGAAGGTGCTCGCGACGACCGCGCCGAGCGCGGCGATCGCGAGCAGCCCGGCAACCCGGGAGACGGCGTTGTTGACGCCGCTCGCCACCCCCGAGTGCCCCGGCGCGACCGAACCCAGCACGGTCGCGGTCAGCGGCGCGACCGTCGCCGCCAGCCCCAGCGCGAACACGAGCACGCCCGGGAGGATCTGGCTGACGTAGTCGGCGCTTGCGTTGGTCCGCACGAGCAGCAGCAGTCCGCACACCGGCCACGATCGGCCCGCCGCCCATGAAGTAGTGCGGGCCGAGACGATCCGCGAGCGCCGCGAACCGGCGGGAGAGCAGGAACATCACGACCGTCAGCGGCAGCAACGCGAGGCCGGCGGCGATCGGCGTGTAGCCGCCGACCTGCTGGAGGAACAAGACGAGGAAGAACGTCGCGACGCCGAGGCCGGCGTACAGCGTCAGCGTGGTCAGGTTGCCGACGGCGAAGTTCCGGGACCTGGAACAGCTGCAGCGGCATCATCGGCTCGGGCGAGCGCCGCTCCCAGAGCAGGAAGAGCCGCGAACAGGACGACGCCGCCGATCAGCGGCCCGGCCACCCGAGCGTCGCCCCACCCGTAGGTCGGCTGCTCGATCAGCGCGAACACCGGCCCCCCGAATCCCAGCGCGCACAGCACCGCGCCGACGACGTCGATGTGGCCCGGCTCACGACGATCGCCGTCCAGGCGGCTGAGCAGCCACAGCGTGATCACGACAGGCACCACGTTGATGGCGAAGATGAAGCCGCCACGACGCGAGCTGCACGAGCGCGCCGCCGCCGAGCGGGCCGATCACGGTCGCGATCCCGGTCCAGGCGGTCCAGCTGCCGATCGCCGCCGGTCGCTCGTTTTCCGGGAACCGGTCCATGATCAGCGCCAGCGTGCTCGGCACGAGCATCGCGCCGAACACGCCCTGCACGGCGCGCGCCCCGATCAGGAAGTCGCTGCTCGGCGCGACGGCGCACAGCAGCGAGCAGATGCCGAACCCGACGAGCCCGGCGGCGAACACGCGCCGCCGTCCCGAGCAGGTCGCCGAGCGAGCCGCCGATCAGCAGCAGCGACGACAGCGCGAGCAGGTACGCCTCCACGATCCACTGCTGCTGCGCGAGCCCGCCGTGGAGGTCGGAGCGGATCGCGGGAAGGGCGACGTTGACGATCGTGCCGTCGAGGAACACGATCCCCGAGCCGAGGATCGAGGCGATCAGGGCGATGCGCTTGATGAGCAGCCTAGAGTTATTGCGACTACCCGGCGCCCTGGGCGAACACCGAGTTCGGCTCGCCGCCGGCGTAGCCGCACGCTCTGATCGATCGGCAGCCGCGGCCTGACGATCACGCAGTAGCTCCGGCCGTCGCCGCTCGGCACGCAACTTCGGTACATGCTGCCCGCCTGGATCGTGAAGGTGTTGATCTCCGCGACGTTGCGGCGGTAACGCGCGCGGGTGCCCGGTCGCCGATCCAGGCCTCGGCTACGCACCGTCGCCTCCCTGAGCGCATCGCCGGTGCGGCCAGGCGGAGACCGGTGGGCCAGACCCACGCCAGCAGCGCGACCGCGATCGCCGCCACCACTCCCGTCCCCGCATAGTCGCGGGCGACCACGCGCGGGAGATCGGGCGTTCGCGCTCGAGCAGCTTGCTGAATCGGCCACGAGAGGACGACCACGCCGGCCAGGTTGAGCGCGCAACCCAGCAGCGCGGCGGCGACGAACGTCTGCGTGTCACCGCTCGGGCGGCAGCTCGTGCCCGATCACGGCATCCGACGAGGTGAGCAGGCGAAGCTCGGCCACAGCCAGGCGCCGCGCCGGCGCCAGCGAACCCGGGCGAGCCAGGCACCCTTCATGCAGTGAAGGGTAAACTCGCAACGCAGATTCATTGCCTCGCCTACTCACGGCAAGCAAGGAGCGTTTGATGAGGCGAATACCGGTGCTTGGGGCGCTCGATCGGAGTGCTGGTCCTGCTCGGGTGCCACGGCCGCGTTGGCGGCGAAGCCGAAGGTGGGCTCGTGGACGGGGACCACGTCGCAGTCGTTGCCCGTGGGCACGGCCGCCACCCTGAGGTTTCAGGTCGCTCGCCACGCCACGAGGATCTTGAACCTCCAGCCGATGTTCCAGGGAAGCTGCACCAAGCTCGGCTCGTCGATCATGACCTCGCCGGTGATCAGCACCGACGCCGGCCGGAACATCCCGATCAAGCACGCAGGTTCCACGCCAGCACCACCAACGGGAAGGTCCACGCAGGCTCGGTTGTGCTGGCCCGGGCGAGTGACACCGTGCACGGCAAGTTCGTCTCCAGGCACCGGGCGAAGGGCACGTTCTCGGTCACGTTCGCCTTCAACAACAACGCGGCCCGATACGGGCTGGCGGGCTACACCTGCCGGACCGGGACCGTGTCCTGGACGGCAACCGCCCCTTGATCGCCCGGTTGCGTGCAATAGACTCGGAGGAGTCCCTGATCGAGGGGCTGCTTCGGAGATCCCGGGGCGGCTCGAGAAGCGGGTTCGGACGGAGACCCCGATTCCGGCCCACGGAGGAACGGGAGCAGAGATGACAACGGATACGGCTCAGCCGACCGCTGAGGCAGGCGGATCGGTAGGGCATCTCCAGACCCAGGATCGGATCTGGCTGTTCCGCGCGATGCTGATGATGCGCGGACTCGAAGAGCGGGCGATGACCCTGTACCGCCAGGGAAAGGTGCCGGGCTCGTTCTACGACGGTTGCGGGCAGGAGGCCGTCTCTGCGGGCGCGGCGTTCGCGATGGCGGCCGAAGATCGGCTGTGCGTCCTGCACCGAGACCTCGCCGCGCACATCGTCCGGGGCGTGACGCCGGCCCGGATCCTGGCTCAGTACCTCGGCAGGGACATGGGCGTCACGCGCGGGCGCGACGGCAACGTCCACTTCGGCGATCGCAACCTCGGATGCGTAGGGATGGTCTCGATGCTGCCCGACATGATGCTCGTCGCCACCGGGATGGCGATGGCGTTCAAGCTCCGCGGCGAGCGGCGCTGCGCGCTTGACGTGGTTCGGCGACGGCTCCACCTCTCGCGGCGACTTCCACGAGGCGGTCAACTGGGCGGGCGTCCAGCGGCTGCCGGTGATCTTCATGCTCGAGAACAACCAGTACGCCTACTCGACGCCGCTCGACAAGCAGTTCGCGGTCGACCCGGTCGAGCGGGCGGCGAGCTTTGGGTTCGTCGGCGAGACCGTCGACGGCAACGACGTCGAGGCCGTGTTCGAGGTCACCCGCCAGGCGCGGGAGCGAGCGCTCGCCGGCGAGGGCCCGACCCTGATCGAGGCGGTCACGATGCGGATGCACGGCCACGCCGCCCACGACGACATGAAGTACGTGCCCAAGGAGCTGGTCGAGGAGTGGCGCGCGCGCGACCCGATCGAGCGCCAGGAGAAACGACTCGTGGCCTCGGGTGTCGACGTCGCCGGGGTGCGGGCCTCGGTCCACGAGGAGATCGAACTCGCCGCCGAAGAGGCGCTGGCCGCTCCGATGCCAGATCCGGATACGGCGACCGAGGGCGTGTTCTGCGAAGGCGAGGCGGAGCCGCTCGGCGACGGCCAGGCGCCGTGGAGCGGATTTGCGTCCGAGGGGGTCGCGTGATGGCCACCCTCACCTACCTCCAGGCGATCTCAGCCGGTCTCCGCGACGAGATGCGCGCGGACGAGAGCGTGTTTGTGATGGGCGAGGACATCGGCGTGTTCGGCGGCGCGTTCAAGGTCACCGACGGCTTCATCGACGAGTTCGGTGCCGACCGCGTGATGGACACGCCGCTGGCGGAGTCCGGAATCGTCGGCACGGCGATCGGCGCCGCCGTGGTCGGAATGCGTCCGGTATGCGAGATGCAGTTCGCGGACTTCATCTCCTGCGGCTTTGACCAGCTGGTGAACGTCGCCGGCAAGATGCACTACCGCCAGGGTCTGGCCGTCCCGATCGTGGTCCGCCTGCCCTCCGGCGGCGGCTTCTCGGGCGGTCCCTTCCACTCCCAGAACCCGGAGGCATGGTTCATGCACGCGCCCGGGATCAAGGTCGTCGCGCCGTCCACGGCCGAGGACGCCAAGGGCCTGTTGCACGCCGCGATCCACGACCCGAATCCCGTCTGTTACATGGAGCACAAGCACCTCTATCGACGGATCAAGGGCGAGGTGCCCGACGGGGTGTTCGACACGCCGTTCTCGGCGCGGGTGGCACGGCCGGGCTCGGATCTCGTGGTGATCGCATACGGGGCAATGGTGCACGTGGCCTTGGAGGCGACTTCGGATGGCCTTGACGGCGCCTCGGTCGAGGTGCTCGATCTGCGGTCGCTGGTGCCGCTGGACGAGGAGGCGATCCTCGACGCGGTGGCACGCTGCTCGAAGGTCGTGATCGTCGACGAGGCAAACTCGACCTGCGCGGCCGGCGCCCAGGTCGCGGCGCTGATCGCCGAGCGAGGCTTCGAGGATCTCGACGGCCCCGTGGTTCGCGTCGCGACGCCTGACGTCCCGATCCCGTTCTCACCGCCGCTCGAGCAGGCGGTGCTGCCCAACGTCGAGCGCGTGAGGGAGGCATGCCGTGAGCTCCTCGAGTACTAGGACCGGCGAAGCCGGTCCGGTCAAGGCCGGCCGGACGGAGGCCGGCGATCTCAAGACGCCGGGCGGGACGCCCGGCGGAGGATCCCCGGCCGGGACGGGAACCGTCATCGACGTCACGATGCCCCAGATGGGGGTGTCGGTGGCCGAGGGTACGGTCGTCGCCTGGCGGATCGAGGTCGGGGACCGGATCGAGGCCGATCAGACGATCTGCGAGATCTCGACCGACAAGATCGACACGGAGGTCCCCTCTCCGGCCACGGGCGTCGTCACCGAGATTCTCGTTCCGGTGGAGGCGACGGTGGAGGTCGGAGTCGTGCTCGCGCGGATTGCGACGGGGGACGGCGCGGCTCCGGAGCGTGGCTCCCCGGAAACCTCCCCGCCGGAAGCCACACAGACTTCTCCCAGACCCGATGTACCGGATTCTTCTCCCAGACCCGATGTACCGGATTCCGGTGCATCCTCACCGGGTAACGGTGCCGCGCCGAATGGAGTTCCCGGCGCCTCGTCATCCCGCGACCACCGCCGCTACTCCCCGGTCGTCCAGCGAATCGCCGCCGAACACGGCGTCGACCTGGACAAGGTCGCCGGCACGGGCCGGGGCGGGCGCGTGCGCAAGCAGGACGTGCTGGCGTTCCTGGAGGATCGCCCGAGCGCCCCGGCGGAGGAGCAGCCGCCGCTACACATCGAGAGCCCCTACCGGCCCGACGAGGCCGCGCCTTCCCCGGCTGCGGCGCCGGCCGGCGCTCCCGGCCGCCTGTCGCGCGTCCGTCGCCAGATCGGCGAGCACATGAAGCGCTCGCTCGAGGAGGCGGCGCACTGCACGACCTGGATCGAAGCCGACATGAGCCGGATCGAGGCAGCCCGCGCCAAGCTCGGGCTCACGGCGCTCCCGTTCGTCGCCCGGGCGGCGATCGCGGCCCTGCGAGAGCACCCCGGGATGAACGCATGGCTCGAAGGCGAGAAGTACACGCGTCACCAGGAGGTCAACCTCGGGATCGCCGTCTCGCTCGGCGAGGATGGCCTGATCGTGCCGGTGGTCCACGGTGCGCACGAGCTATCGGTCGAGGGCCTTGCGGTGCGGATCAAGGATCTCGCCCGCCGCGCACGCAGCCGCGAGCTCACCCCTGATGAGGTCCGCGGCGGCACGTTCACGATCACGAACCCGGGTCAGTACGGGTCGATCATGGCCACGCCCATCATCAACCAGCCCCAGGTGGCGATCCTCGATCTCGAGGCTGTGACCAAGCACGCCGTGGTCGTGACGGATGACCAAGGCAACGACTCGATCGCGATCCGTCCCACCACGATCCTCGGCCTCAGCTGGGATCACCGTGCGCTCGACGGCGCCCAATCGGCCCAGTTCCTGGCCAGCGTCAAGCGCAACCTGGAGGGCTGGACGGGTGCCTGAGGCCCTCCGTGCCCGGGCGACCCCGCCCCTCCCGAGCTCTGGGTCTGCCACCTCGGGACAGTCGAGTACCGCGAGGCGCTCGCGCTCCAGGAGCGCGTCCGCGCCGCGCGACAGGAGGAAGAGCTCCCCGACGTCCTGCTGCTCCTCGAGCACTGGCCCGTGTACACCCGCGGCCGTCGCTCCGCGCCGGGGGAGCTCCCGATGGGCGAGGACTGGTACCTCATGCAGGGGATCGAGATCGTCGCCACCGATCGGGGCGGGAAGGTCACCTACCACGGCCCCGGGCAGCTGGTCGGGTATCCGATCGTGCACGTGGACGACGTCGTCGCCTATGTGCGCGTGCTGGAGCGCGCGCTCGTCACGGCGCTCGGGGACGAGGGCATCGCCGCCCGCGCCCGCCCGGAGGACGGCCCCGATTTCACCGGCGTATGGGTCGAGGACCGCAAGATCGCCTCGATCGGCGTGCACGTTGCGCGCGGGGTGACGACCCATGGCTTCGCGGTCAACGTCGAGAACGACCTTCAGCCGTTCGGCTGGGTCGTGCCGTGCGGCCTCGAGGGCGTCCGGATGACCTCGCTGATCAAGGAGACCGGCCGCTTGGCCGGCCAGATGAAGTGCTTCCGCCGGCGGGCGGCGTGGAGCGTGGCCGAGGCCCTGGGGCGCCGTCAGCGGCTCGTGAGCCTGGCCCGCCTCGAGGCCCGTTTACCGGCGCCGGTTGCGGCGGCCTGACGAGCGCCGTCAGGGTCGCCCCTAGCTCTTCTGGCCGGTAGAAGATCTGACGGGCGTTGGTACGGATCGGGCGCCACCCGTGGACGGTGAGACGCTGATCCTTGCGGGCGTCGCGCCGGCGTGCCTGCCTCGTCCCGTGGAACCTCTCGCCGTCGACCTCGACCACCACTCGCTGCTCGCGCCAGAGGAAGTCGGCCCGGATGGCGGGCCCGCCATCCGGGAGCGCGAGCCACTGCTGAACCTGGGGCGGGGGGATCCCGATCCGCCGGCAGAGCGCGAAGAACGCCTCTTCGAGCTCTGACTCCGTGGGCGTCGAGCCGACGTAGTGCTCCTCGAGGATCGATCTGACCCGCCGGGCGCCAGGCCGGGTCGGATTCCGCTTCAGTTGAGCCTCGATCGCTTCCAGGTCGAACAGCTCGAGGATCTCCGACTGGTCGAACGCCCGCTCCAGCGCTCGGCGGGCGATCATCTCGGCAATATCGAACAGGGTGCGAGCAACGGTGGTGCACGGGATCCCGTCGACCACCGTGACGTCGGCCTCGGTGAGTGTTGTCGAGCGGTGGACCTTGATCCCCGCGTGATTGCGCGGCGAGCGGCGAGGGACGGTCACGTGGAATGGCCCGTGCGTCCGTCTGCCGCAGCCCGTGGAGCGCCGCCGCCTGAACGTGGCTCAGGACCTGGCGCCCGGGCCCCACGCCAGCACCGCGGCCATCCAGTGCCCCTTGCGGCTGAGGAGCGGCAGCGGGACAAGCGAGTAGACACCCGCGATAGCGGCGGTCAAGCCGCCCGGAAGCCGCACGGTGGCGAACGCCCGCGCTTGTGATCCCGAGCGCGCATATTTCCGCGAGCGCCAACACGCCGTGCCGATCGCCCGCGAGCGCCCAGATCACGGCGTCCAGCCCAGGCTGGACGGATTTCGCAAGCCCTGTTTGCGTTTTCCGTCCACCCTCGGGCACGACAGCCCACCGTGCCGGAAAACATGTAACGCGTGGGCAACGCGGTGTGCCACATGCGTGGCGGTACGCTAAGGATGTGAGCGCTACGCGATCGAGGGCCAACCCCGGCGGCATCTCGGATGTCCTCAAGGTCCTCGGGCCCGAGGTGGAGCCGCATCGCGGTCGAAAGCCACCCTGGTTCAAGGTGCCGGCGCCGGGCGGGCCGCGGTACCGCGAGCTCCACGCGCTGATCCAGGAGGAGAACCTCCACACGGTCTGCCAGGAGGCCGCCTGCCCGAACATCGGCGAGTGCTGGCAGCGCGGAACGGCCACGTTCATGATCCTCGGCGACACGTGCACCCGCCGCTGCGGGTTCTGCAACGTCAAGACCGGCAAGCCGACTTGGGACGACCCCCTCGAGCCCGCCCGTGTGGCGCGCAGCGTGGCGCGGATGGGGCTCAGGCACGCCGTGATCACGAGCGTCGACCGCGACGACCTCCCCGACTACGGTGCCTCTGCGTTCGTCGGGGTGATTCGCCAGATCCGTCGCCAGGCCCCGCGCTGCAGGGTCGAAGTGCTGACGCCCGACTTCCGTGGCGCCGAGATGCCGCTGGCGAAGGTGATCGCCGAGCGGCCGGACGTCTTCAACCACAACGTCGAGGTCGTCCCCCGGCTGTACTCGGTCGCCCGCCGCGGCTCGAAGTTCGAGCGCTCGTGCCGCGTGCTTTCCAACGCCAAGGAGATGGGCGGCGACGAAGTGGTGACCAAGTCAGGGTTGATGGTCGGGCTTGGCGAGAGCTTCGACGAGATGCTCGACGCGCTCGCCACGCTGCGCGATCACCACGTGCAGGTCCTGACCATCGGCCAGTATCTCCGCCCCACCGAGGACCACCTTCCGATCGTCCGTTATTGGCATCCGGATGAGTTCAAGCAACTCGAGCAGGCCGCGTATGAGCTGGGGTTTGAGCACGTGGCGGCCGGTCCACTCGTGCGAAGCAGCTATCACGCCGACGAGCACGTCGCCCAGCACGAGCCCGGCGTGGGTCCCGTGCGGGAAGAGGCAGTGGGATGACCGGGCACGAGCTCCACTTCGCCGCCGCGGGCGGCGGTTCGGCTGGATTCGGCGGAGGAGGAGGCGGCGAGGGTGGCGGTGGCGGCGGCGGCAAAGGCTTCGTCCTCTACATCCTGTTCCGGTTCCTGATCCAGATCGCGGTCCTCGGCCACGGGCTCGGCGCGCTGGTGCTGGGCGGGCTGGTGCTCCTCTGGTTCGTGTTCACGCGCCTTGCACCGCGCTTCCGCCCCGCCGACCAGCAGAGTTCCGGGCCCGCCGCGCGGCGCCAAGTCAAGCAGCGCGAGCGCCGGGTTGAGCTGGCGGCTGCCGAGGCGGCGGAGGATGACCCGGCCTTCGCTCCCGACAATGTCCGCGCCCAGGCAGCGGCGCTGTTCACCGAGATCCAGTCCGCATGGGACCGGGGCGATCGGCCGCGCCTGGCGCAGCTGCTCTCGCCGGAGCTGTTCGCCGAGTGGATGCGACGGCTTGACGACTTCACGCGCCGCGGCTGGCACAACAAGGTGGAGCCCATCGGCGCACCGGCAGTCGAGTACGTATCGCTGAGCAATCGGGGCACGCCCGAGGAGGATCGGGTCGTCGTCCGCGTGGAGGCGAAGCTCCGCGACTACGTGGTGGATGCGTACGGCAACCACCTCAAGCGACCTGGACGCCTCACGGACGCGATGCGAGTCCGGGAGTTCTGGACCCTCGCCAAGCGCGGTGAGAAATGGATCCTTCACTCGATCGAGCAGGGCGCCGAGGGCCTCCACTCACTCGACGAGCAGTTGGTCGCGGCGCCATGGGCCGATGAGGAGGCGACTTCGGGACGAGGCCCTCGTCGAGCGGGCGGTCGCCGATGCCGTACCCGACGGCACGAGCGTCGCCGAGGTCGCGGACCTGCAGTTCGAGGGCAGCGCCCGCGCGGCGGCGCTCGACCTGAGCGTGGCGGACGGGCGCTTTGCCCCCGACGTGCTCGAAGTCGCCGCCCGGCGGGCGGTCGCGGCATGGGTCGAGGCAATCGACGGCAGAGACGACGCGCTTTATGCGCTCGCCCAGGGCCACGCGATTCGCGACCTGCTGCATCCCGGCGATCCGAGCGGCCGCACGCGGCTCGTCGTCCGGGGTCTGCGCGTCGAGCAGATCACGATCTCGAGGCTGGACGCCGCGGCACAGCCGCCGACGATGACGATCGGCGTGAAGATCGCCGGCCGCCGCTACATCGAGGACCGCGACACCACCGCGGTGGTGGCAGGCAGCAAGTCGCGCCAGGCGACGTTCACCGAACAGTGGACACTCGCACTCGACGGCGATCTAAAGCAGCCGTGGCGGATCGTCGCGGTAGGCTCGCCGCTCGCACGGGCCTAGCGGCAGCCGAACCATAGGGCCGGCGAAGCCGGCCCACTGAAGATGATCCCGATCAAGGACAACATCCCGACCGATCGGTTCCCCTTCGTCACGGTCGCGCTGATCGTCGCGAACTTCGTCGTGTATCTGCTCGCGATCCGGCACGGTGGTTCGTTCATCAGCGGTCCGGACACGCAGGAGGTCGTCAAATACGGGGCGATCCCGTATGCGCTGCTGCATCCCGGGGTCCACTGCGCGGAGGTCGTCCGCCAAAGCGCGCTCGGCCCCGGATCACCCGAGATGGTCTGCAACACGGCGCTCCTGAGCGCCAACCACATCCCCGCCGAGAACCTCCGCCCCACCTGGGAGACCGTCTTCACGGCAATGTTCATGCACGCATCGATCCTCCACATCGGGGGCAACATGCTGTTCCTGTGGATCTTCGGCAACAACGTCGAGGACGCGATGGGACCCGCCAAGTACCTCGCGTTCTATGTCGTCGGCGGGATCGCGGCGCTGGCGCTGCAGGTGGCCGTGGGGCCGCACTCGACCGCCCCCACACTCGGGGCATCGGGAGCGATCGCCGCGGTGCTCGGCGGCTACATCGTGCTGTACCCGCGGGCGCGGGTGCTCGCGCTCGTGTTCATCATCTTCTTCATCACGGTGTTCGAGCTGCCGGCCTGGGTGATGCTCGGGATCTGGTTCGCCGAGCAGGCAGTGTTCGGGGCGGCGGGACTCACGAATCCGGCAGGAGGCGGTGGCGGCGTCGCCTACTTCGCCCATGTGGGCGGGTTCGTGTTCGGGCTGGCAGCCGTCCGGCTGCTGGCCACGAGGCGAAACCCCGTTCCGCCCGCCCGTCCGGCCCGCTGATGCGAGTGCCCGTACTCGCGATCGCGGTCGTGTTCATCGCCTTGCTTGCGTATGTGACCGTCGTCAATTTCGCGCGACACGGGGTGACGGTCGTCGGGATCTTGGCGATACTGATCATCGTCCTGTTCGCGATTGGCATCGTCGGCGCGCTGCGCCATCCTCCCGCTGAATGAGCCCCTATTCGATCCTCCAGGAAGGCCAGATGCGCCGGCGCAGATTGCGGCCGCGTCGGCACGTGGGTCGTTTCCTGGCGCTCGGTCTCCTGCTCTGCCTGATTGCGCTGCTTGCGTTCATGTCGGGGCGGGCGTCCGGCCCGCAGCCGACCCGTCCACACACGAGGCGCGCGGCGCCGGCCAACAAGCCGGTCCGCAGCGAGTACGGGGTCGGAGTGGGCCAACTTCAGGTCCGGATCGGGCTAAAGCTCCCGCTTCGCAGCGGGCTGCTGTTCGACGTGCGAACCGGCCGCGTTCTCTGGGAGCGCTCCCCTCTGACCGTCCTGCCGATCGCCAGCCTGACGAAGATGATGACCGCGCTGATCGTCGCCGCACACTTCTCGAGGGGCGAGACCGCGATGATCACCCCACAGGCCGTCCACTTCTCTGGCTCGGGGGTGGGGCTCCTGCCGGTGCACAAGCGCGCGCCGGTGATGACGCTGCTCTATGGCCTGCTGCTGCCGTCGGGCAACGATGCGGCGATCGCGCTCGCCCAGCGGGTCGCCGGCACCCAGAATCGCTTCATCGCGATGATGAATGCCAGTGCCCGGGCGCTCGGGCTGGGCTGCACCCACTTCACGACGGTGTCGGGCGTCGTCGATCAGGGCAACCATTCCTGTGCGTCGGACCTGGCGTTGATCGCGCACGAGGTGCTCGCGCAGCCGATGCTTCGCCGAATTGTCGGCAGCCCGAGCGCCGTCGAGCCCCTGCCGATCAAGGGCGGGAAGCTGTGGCTGTACAACAACAACCCGCTCTATCGGCTCCACTACGCGGGGACCGACGGCGTCAAGACCGGTTACACGACCGCCGCGGGGCAGTGCCTCGTGGCGACCGCTCGCCGGGGGCGCACGTGGCTCGGAGTCGTGCTACTTCATTCGGGGAACATTGCGAGCCAGGCGCAGACGATTCTGAACGCCGGGTTCGCAGCGGAACACTCTTGAGAAGGAGATGGGAATGAAGACGCGCAAGCTTGGATCGCTGGAGGTCTCCGCGCTCGGACTGGGCTGCATGGGGATGTCGGCCTTCTACGGCTCGACGGACGAGGGTGAGGCGATCGCCACCATCCACCGCGCCCGCGAGCTCGGGATCAACTTCCTTGACACAGCGCAGCTGTACGGCCCGATGACCAATGAGGAGCTGGTGGGCCGAGCGATCAAGGGTCGCCGCGACGAGTACGTGATCGCCACCAAGTTCGCCCGGAGAATGGACGACGCCACCTCGGGCGACATGTCGTCGGTGGGGCCGCTCGACGGCTCGGCGGAGCACGTTCGCAGCTCGATCGACGGCTCGCTCGAGCGACTCGGCACCGACCACGTCGACCTCTACTACCAGCACCGGGTGGACCCCAACGTGCCGATCGAGGAGACGGTGGGGGCGATGGCGGAGCTCGTACGGGAGGGGAAGGTGCTCCACATCGGGTTGAGCGAGGCGGCGCCTGACACCATCAGACGTGCGCAGGCGGTCCACCCGATCACCGCGGTGCAGACCGAATACTCCCTGTGGACGCGCGATCCGGAGCCGGAGGTGCTCCCCACCTGCCGCGAGCTCGGGATTGGTTTCGTCCCATACTCGCCGCTTGGCCGCGGGTTCCTCTCCGGCCGTTTCAAGTCGCCCGAGGAGCTCGACGAGCACGACTTCCGCCGCCACGGTCCTCGCTTCACCGGCGAGAACCTCGAGGCCAACCTCCGCCTGGCGGCGAAGGTGCAGGAGATCGCCGAGCGCAAGGGCATAACGCCTGCACAGCTCGCGCTCGCGTGGGTGCTGGCGCAGGGCGAGGATCTCGTCCCGATCCCGGGCACCAAGCGGCGCACCTACCTCGAACAGAACGCGGCCGCGGTCGACGTGGAGCTCACCGCCGCCGATCTCGAGCAGATCGAGGCCGAGCTGCCGCCGGTCGCGGGCGACCGCTACGACGAGGGCGGGATGGCCGCGGTCAACCTCTGACCGGCGGCCATCCCGGGGGCGTCCGGCGCGGCGTAGTGTCCCGAGTCGGAGGTTCGGCGGCACCGAGAGTGGTCACTGACGGTGCCCGGCAAGGACGCAGGGAGGGAGCAATATCAGAAGATATTGCCCCGACCGAGGACGCCGCCGGGCGCCGTCAGGGGCCGCTCGAATGGCGTCGAATTTTCGAACTCGGGACACTAGTCGAGCGCCTGGTAGCGCGCGACCGTCAGCGGTACGAACAGCACCAGCAGCCCCACGATCCAGGCCAGCGTCCCGAGCACGGGCGTGGTCACGTGGCCACCGGTCATCAGCGCTCTCACGGCATCGACGCACAGCGTGACCGGATTGACGTCCGCGAACGCCCGGATGGCCGCCGGCATCGAGTGCGTGGGGACGAAGGCGGAGCTCGCGAACGTGAGCGGAAACACCCACAGCATCCCAAAGCTCTGCGCGGTCTCGGGGTCCCCCGCGAGCAGCGCGACCATCGCCGAGATCCAGGAGAACACGTACGCGAAGGCGACCACAAGCGCGACCGCCGCGACGAACTCAAACAGCGACTGGGAGGGCCTGAACCCCACCAGGAAAGCGACGGCCAGCATCATCGCCACCGCGCCGACGTTGCGCACCAGGTCCGAGAGCGTCCTCCCCACGAGCACCGCGGACCGGGCCATCGGCAGCGACCGAAGACGATCGACGATCCCTTTGTTCAAGTCCTCGGAAAGACCGACTCCGGTTACGAGTGCACCGAAGATCGCTGTCATCACAAGGATCCCGGGGACCAGGAAGTTGACGTAGCTTCCGTTCGGCGCTTTGATCGCGCCGCCGAACACGAACCTGAACAGCAGGATCATGATCACCGGCTGGACGAACGCCAGCTGGAACAGGGCGGGCCTGCGCATCGAAGTGATCAGCTCGCGCCGGGTCATCACGAGCGCGTCGGAAACCGCCTCTTGTGGGCTGATACGAGTCATGCTGCTACCTCCTCGGCTTGCTCCGCCGGTTCGCCGGTGAACATCAGGAAGACGTCGTCGAGCGTGGGGATACGGCTCTCGAGTCCGGCGATCCCGATTCCGGCTCGGTCAAGCGCGCGGACGGCGTCGGCCGGAACGTCCTCGGTGCTCAACGGCAACGAAAGCTCCTCCTCGCCGAGCACGTCGACCAGGCCGACGGTGCTCAGCGCTCGTCGGGCATGCTCGGCCTGCCGCGGATCAGCGATCCGTACGACGAGGGAATCGCGCCCAACGCGCTCCTTCAGCTGGGCGGCCGTCCCTTCCCCGACGATCTTCCCGTGGTCGATGACCGCGACGCGCTGCGCCAGCTGGTCGGCTTCGTCGAGGTACTGGGTCGTCAACAGGATCGTCGTTCCCTTGCGGCGAAGCTCCCGGATCATGGCCCACAGCTCGGTCCGGCTACGGGGGTCGAGGCCTGTGCTCGGCTCGTCGAGAAAGACCACCCGGGGCCGTCCGACGAGCGTGGCGCCCAGATCAAGCCGACGGCGCATGCCGCCCGAGTACGTGGCCACCTTGCGGTCCGCGGCGTCGACGAGGCCGAAGCGCTCGAGCACGTCCCGCGCGCGGCGGACGGACTCGCGGCGGCCGAGGTGATAGAGCTGTCCCACCATCTCGAGGTTCTCGCGGCCGGTCAGCACCTCGTCGACCGCGGCGAACTGACCGGCGAGGCCGATCTCGCGGCGGACTCCGAACGGGTCAGCAACGACGTCACGCCCCAGAACGCGGGCGGTCCCTGAGTCGGGGCGCAGCAACGTAGCGAGCGTTCGAACGAGCGTCGTCTTGCCGGCGCCGTTGGGACCAAGCAGCGCGAGAACGTCGCCCTCGCGGGCCACCAGGTCGAGGCCGTCGAGGGCGGTGGTGTCGCCGAAGCGCTTGCGCAGCGCTTCGATCTCGATCGCGTTCATGTCGTCTCCTTCCGCTTGCGTTCGCGCAGGTATTCCTCGTGCAGGCGGGGGATGCGCTCCTCCCACCAGGCGTAGAAGTCGTCGAGTTCCTCGAGCCGCCGGCGGCGCGCGGGGGGCTCGTCGCTGAGCGCTTCGAGACCGAGCTGGAAGGTCTGCCGCGGCCGCGTGAACTGGTCGGTACGCCACAGGAATTCGTCCCAGGCATCGGGGCGGACCCGGAAGCGGTCGAACCGCTCACCCCGGTTGCGCGCCCGCTCGATGAAGCCGAGTCGGAGCAGCACTCGGGTGGCGGTGCTGATCGAGCCCCTGCTCGCCTGGAGCCTCTCCGCCAGGTCCGCCGCGCTCTGCTCGGGCGGGTCGCACACAAGCAGCCAGCCGAGGACGCGCCCGACCATTCGGGGGGCGGCGGCCTCCATCTCGAACAGGACCCCGGACTCCTCGATAAAGCGCTCTATGAGTATTTGATCCATTGTAGTTTCAGATATTACTAAATGTTCAGGAATTCATCAAGGATCTCCGCCCGCCATATCATCGCCACGTGTCCTTCTCGATTCGTGTCCAAGTGCGGTACGCGGAATGCGATATGCAGGGCCACGTGTTCAACGCCCACTACCTAACGTGGTTCGACATGGCCCACACCGCGCTGCTGACGGAGGCGCTCGGCATGTCATACAGCGAGCTGGTCGCGTCAGGAGTCGACGTAGTGGTCGCGGAATCGGGCGTGCGCTACCTCTCCCCGGCTCGATTTGAGGACGATCTTGAGATCGGAATCGAGCTGGACCCGCCCACGAACTCGTCACTGACCAGCAGGTTCACGATTCGCCGCGGCGAGGAGGTGATCACGCGCGGCTTCCTTCGGCACGTGTGCGTGAGTCCTCAGACGCTCGCGAAGATGGCCTGGCCGGAGCAGGTCCGGGCTGCGTTTGCGCCCTACGTCACCGAGGACGGGCGGTGATGAGGGCAACCCCCACCTCGCCCTGTGGCTCGTCGGGCGTCCCGCGGACCCAGGTCGTCTGGTCGCGGCGCCATGCGGCTGAGAAGTCGATCAGCTCCCACCCCGCCAGCAACTCCCTGAGCTCTGCGATCGCGTAGGTGCGCTGCAAATTGTCGACGGTCGTGGCCGGCCCGCACGGGACCGTGAGCACGAGCAACCCGGCCGGCCGGAGGCGCTCGCTGATCGCGTCGAGGGCGGCCCGATCGGAACGCTCCTCATCGGGACGTTGCCCGTAAGCACTCAAACCGAAGTGCTCGATCGACGAGAGCGCGATCGCCGCGTCGAAGCGAGGCTCGAGCGGTAGCTGCTCCAGGCGGATCTGGTGCTTCCGCAGCCCGGGATGGTCGAGGACGTAGCCCCTTGGATCGACCACGTGCACCTGATGGCCGAGCGTTGCCACCGACAGCGCGGCGGTGCTCTCCGACCCACCGACGTCGAGGATCCGAGCGGGTCGCTTCAGATCGCGGAGCGCGCCGAAGACGTAGGGCTGCTCGACGATCCGCTCGTTGACGAGCAGGACGTCCACCGAGTCCTCGCCGTATTTGAGCGCCACCGGCGGGTTGAGCCAAAGGCCGGCGCGTGCCGCAGGCCCGTCGTGGCCCTCGGCCCAGTTGAGGAACTGGGCCGTGTCGCGGGACAGCGCGAGCTCGCCGTCCGCCTGGAGGCTTGCCAGCCGATGGCCGAGCAACGACTCGCCGAGCCTGGTCTCGAGCTGCTCGAACTGCTCATCGATCGAGGCGAGCACCCACTCGACGCGCCGATCGAGCAGGCGCCGTGCCGGCCAGCCGAGAATCCGCCGAGCGTGCGATCGGATGGTCTCCGCCACGTGCCGCCGCAGTCAGTGCTTGCGGGCCCTGACAGCCGTTCCGTACGCGCAGATCTCGGTCCAGGCCCCGCCTAGCTCGGAGGTGTCGAAGCGAAAGGCGATGACGGCATTGGCGCCCTTGCCTTCCGCCTCCTCGACGAGCCGTTCGGTGGCGTGGTCGCGGCCGGCGATGAGCATCTTCGTCATCCCCTTGAGCTCGCCACCGACGAGGGACTTGAATACCGCGCCGATCTGGGAGCCGAGGTTGCGCGAGCGCACCGTGAGCCCGAACACCTCGCCCAGGACCTCCTGGATGTCGTAACCGGGGAGGTCGTTCATCGTGGTGATGATCATCGCGGTCTCAACCTAGCGGACGCAGCGCCGACTGCAGTGGAGCCAGCCGGAATCGAACCGGCGACCTTCTGGTTGCAAACCAGACGCTCTCCCAACTGAGCTATGGCCCCGTTAACGCCCTCGCGGGGGCGGGGCAATCGTCGAGTGAATGATAGTCGCGGGCGCACCTGATCTGGGTTCAGTGGTTGCCCCGACGGGTCGTTAGAGCCCGCCTGATCACCCGTCGAAGTCGAAATCCTTCGGGGGACGCTGCTCAAACCACAGGCGGTCGTGGTCGGGCGTGTCCTGGAGGAACTCGGGAGTCTCTTCGAGCACGTCCTCTTCCGAGCCCTCGTGCGGCGGTTCGGATTCGTCGGCCTCCACGTCACGTGGCTCACGGCGTTCGGCCGCCATTTCGCGCGGCTCGTGGGGTTCGGTATCCAGCGCCTCCTCCACGTCGTACTCGACGGTCTCCGCGCCCGCACCCGCGCCGGTCTCCGCGCCCGCTCCCGCGGGATGCGGCGGAGGCGTGGCGGGCTCTTCCGCGACTCCCACCTCCTCGTCGAGCTCCTCGGCCCTCATCACTCGGGTCGGCTCTGCGACGGGCGCCTCGGGTGCGGCCGCCGCCGGCAGCCCGGGCTCGGGCCGCTCGGCAGCGTGCTCGTCGAAAGCGTCGCCCCAATCCTCGTCGGCGCCCCTTCCCTCTCCGGGCTCGGGATCTTCGTAGTACTCGTCGTCGAAGACCTGTTCCTCGTGATTTTGGTCATAGCCGGGAGCTGCGCCCGCCGAGGCCTCGAGGTCGCCCTCCCCCTGCTCGAACGGGTCGCGGCGAACGGGACCGAGCGCCTCACGCTCCGCCTGTTCGAGCTCGGTCGGGTCAGCGCCGTGGCGCCGTTTCAGATCCAGGTGCTCGCGGATTGCGTCGTCTAGCAGACCCATTCGCAAAAGCCTACTCGTCGCCGCGGGCGGCGACCAGCGCCGTGGGTCACTCGCGACCGACCAGGTTGGCCGGCTGCGGTGTCGCTCCCACCGTCCGGTTCTTACCCTGGTGCTTGGCCTGGTAGAGCGCCCCGTCAGCGTCTGCGATCAGCGCGTCCTTGCGCCCATTCACCGAGGTCGCGACTCCAAGGCTGGCGGTGATTCTCAGGACGCCGCCGTCATCGAGCCGGGGAACGCGGAGTCCCTCGATCGAGGTCCTGACACGCTCGGCGATCGCGTAGGCACCCTCGAGATCGGTGTGGGGCAGGATCACGGCCATCTCCTCGCCTCCGTAACGCGAGGGGCTGTCGGCCTCACGGGAGGTGTCCCGGAGCACGCGTGCGACCTGCCTGAGCACAACGTCGCCCTGTTGGTGACCGTAGGTGTCGTTGACCGATTTGAAGTCGTCGATGTCGAGCATGATCAGACCGACTGGGTGCTGATAGCGGCGTACCTGCTCCATTTCCAGCTGCAGCAGCTCCTGGAAGCGGCCGTGGTTCGCAAGGCCGGTCAGCTCGTCGGTCACCGCCTGGCGACGCACCTGGTAGTGCAGCTCGACGTTCTCGAGCGCGAGCGTCGTCTGCGCCGCGAGCGAACGCAGAATGTCTCTGTCATCGTCGGTGAACGGGTGCGCTCGTCCGACCGTGATCACCCCGTACACGCGGTTAGTGTCCTCGAACGTGCCCAGCGCCACCGACGCGACGTTCGCACCGTCTGTCTGTGACTCCCCGAGACCATCGCCGTGCAGCGCATTGCGCTCGGCCTCGAAGACATGCTGGTCAAGGCCGGCGAGAGAGCCGACCAGCTGCGCCTGGGCCAGGGAGTCCTCGGGCGTGGAGCGCGCGCTGAGCCTGGCGCAATCCGCTTGGACGGCGTCAACCGCCGTACGGAGGGCGAGCTCCAGCAGCACCGGTCGATCGAGATTTGACGCGAAGGTCTGGCCGATCCGTCGCACCGACTCGCGCAGACGCGCCCGCTCCTGCTGCAGCTCCTCGAGTCGGTGCTCCAGCTGACTGGACATCTTGTTGAACTCCTCGCCCAGCGCCGCGAACTCATCATGGCCCTCGATCGGAACCGGCGAGGAGAAGTCCCCGCTTCCCAGGCGCCGCGCCGCCTGCAGGAACCGACCCAGCTGGCTCTGCAATTCGCGCGCCGCAAGAACCGAGAACGCGAATGCCAGCAGCAGGAAGGCCGCGATGAAAACTGCCGCGACGATCTGGCTGGTCTGGACCGAGGAGTTCGTCGCGGCCAGGTCGGAGAGCAC
Source organism: uncultured Actinomycetes bacterium (assembly GCA_963822725.1). Lineage (GTDB taxonomy): Bacteria > Actinomycetota > Thermoleophilia > Solirubrobacterales > Solirubrobacteraceae > Palsa-465. Next base: position 810,664 of record CAWGIR010000001.1, on the reverse strand, counting down.
CGTGACCGACACGGGCAACCGCCCGAACCCGTCGAACGTTTGGGTGACCGACCGGTAGCTCGACCCACCCACAGTGACGTTGCCTTGACGGGGCAGGGTCCGCGGCGCCGCCGGCAGCGTGCTGTTCAGCGTCCTCGATCCCTGACGCACAACCAGCTGAACACCCGAACCCGCGAGCTCGCGCGCGTACTGGCCTGCGGTCAGCTCGGAGGCACTGACCGACAGCCCGCGGCGGGGGGGCGACGTGCTGATGCTGGCCGTTCCGGGAGCGATCGCCGTGCGGGCACCGAGATCCGCGACCGTCCTCGTACCCCGGCGCACCACAAGCCGCGCCAGCCCGCCGCGGACGGCGAGCGACCGGACATTGATCGACGGTTGACGAGACAGCTCCCGGGCGATCGTTGTCGCATCGAGTCGGCCGTTGGCAGCTTCGGTTGCGTACAGGTTCGCCGCTGCGCTCGCCAGCCCACTGGCCCGCGCGTTCGCCTTTCCCTGCTGGCTGTCGCCGATGAGGCGGAACACCAGGAAGCCGACAGCGATCATCGGCACGACGACGATCAGCACAAAAAAGCCGATTAGGCGCGTACGAAAGCTCATAACCTTTACTCAGCCGGTTGTGAGCGTATCGGCCGATTGGCCGAAATCCGACAGGGCTCGTTGCGTTCAGCACGCACTGCTCGGCGTGGGGGCGAGGCTAAACTGTCAACTTCACCGCGCGGCAATCGGCCGCCGCACGGGGCTATAGCTCAGTTGGGAGAGCGCCTGGATCGCACCCAGGAGGTCGCCGGTTCGAGCCCGGCTAGCTCCATTTTTGGAGGCGACGCTCATGATCGGATGTCGTAACTGACGAGCGAGCGCGGCGGCAGGGTCGCGGTGAAGGCGCTGTTCCTCACCGTGATCGGGGTCTGTGCGGACAGCTGGTGGGATGTGTTGGTCAGGTAGGGCGTGACGTGCGCTGCGTTCAGTCCGTGCAGTGAGACGGTCGCGACCCGGCGGCTGTGGGTGCTGTTGAGAACGACCATCGCGCTCGACCCGTCGCTGTTGCGGAACGCACTCACCTCGAGGCCCGCGCGGCTCGTCGTTGCGCCGATGCGCACAGCGCCCGGGCGGATGAACCGGCTGTAGCTCGCGAACGCCCACAGCCGACCGGAGGTGGCGACGGTGTTGCCCTTAACCTCAACCAGTCCGGTGTTGGGGCCGGTCATGGAGGTCGTGCTCGCGCCCCACAGGTAGAGGAACGCGTCCAGGCTCGCTGCGGTCAAGCCGGTGTAGATGTTCCCCGCCCACGTGAACCCTGACGACGGTGAGCCGTCGTCCCAGGCCGGGTCCCACGGCTGGAAGCCGAACGGCGCCCACTCGGTCTCCCACACCGGTTTGCTCCAGCCCTTCAGCGGCGAGTTGGGCGCTACGAAATAACCGTGGCTGGTGAACACCGCCGTTGCCGTGTTCGCTGCCTTGTCGGTCTCGATCGCGGCCGCGTACTTTTGCGCGTAGTTCCAGCCTTCGGTGGCGCAGCACTCGGCGCGCGTCGAAAGACCCGACCGCGCGAGCGTCGCGCCGAGGATCCCGATGAAGTTGGCCGTCTGCGCCGGGCTCATGATCATGCTGTCCTGGGGAACGCTGAGGTTCCCCTCGTTCTCCGGGCCCACGTAGCTGAGCGGTACACCAGCGGCGGCGTAATCCTTCGCGTACTGCACGAGGTAGTCGGCGTACGCCTGGCGCCAATCACCGCTCTTGCAGCTCGCGCCCGGGACCCCGCACACCGTGCCGCCGGTGATTGCCGAGCCGTTGGTCTTCATGAACCCAGGAGCGCTCCACGCATCGGCGAACACGCCGGCGCCATAGTCGGCCTTGATCTGCTTGGCGAACCACAGCTGCCCTTGATCCTGGTCGACCCCGGCGAGCGACAAATACGACGGCTTCGCGTTCGGGCTGCTCGGCGCCCGCGGCTCGATCGTGAAGCCAGCGTCGGCGCTGATCTCGTTGCGCAAGATCGTCAATCCCGCCCCACGCGTCGGGCTGTGGAGCAAGCTCACCACCTGCTTCTGGACCGAGGCCGGCGCGCTCAGCAGCGTTCTCGCCTGCCCGAACCCCTCCGACACACCAAACCCGGCGATCCGCTGGTACTGCTCGGAGGCGTTGATCGTGACCGTGGCCGTCGAGGAGGGGCCACCACCGCAGCCGGCTGCCAGCAGCGGCACCGTGGACGCCGCACACCACACAACCAGCCGCCCGAAGGTTCGAAGTGCACGCAGGAGGGCTTTGACGCTAGCGATCGGGCGCGGTCGCCGCGGGGGCTGCTGCTCGGGGGCGCAGCCCTGCTGGTCTCAGACCACGGCCGCCGTCGACGATGGGCGTCGGAAGCACGGCTCGCGCTCAACGGGCACGCCGGAATATCATCCGCCACCGCATGGCGGAGGGCACAACGGTTCCGAGCTCGAGCGCCTACGAGAACCACCACATCGTATGCGGGCTGAACGCGCTCGGGCTGCGGCTCGCCGAGCATTTGCACGCGCTCGGAGAACCGGTCGTTGTGATGCGCGCAGAGGCCGACCCGGCGTACGAGTCAGCGGTGTCGGCGCTCGGCGTCCCGATCCTCGAGGGCGGCCCCGATGACGAGCCGGCGCTCGCCCGAGCGGGCATCGACCGCGCCCGGGCGATGGCGCTCGTCGCCGACGACGACCTTCGCAACCTCCGCGGCGCCTTGCTCGCCGCAAAGCGCGGAGACAGCCTCAGGATCGTGCTGCGGCTGTTCAACGAGGAGCTCGGTGAACGGATCACCGACCTGTTCGAGGACTGCGTGATCCTGAGCCAGTCCGCGATCGCCGCGCCCTTCTTTGCCGCCGCCGCGCTGGGTGACTTCGACGGCGAGCGAATCGCGGTCGCGGGGCGGGCGCTGCTCGTGGAGCGAATGCGGCCTGACACCGATCACAACCGGCCAGTGCTGATGGCGCTCGCCAACATCCGCAACGGGAAGGCCGAGCTGTTTCCTGCGCAGGCCGAGCCCGGCGGTCAGGTGATCACCGACCTGGGGGCGTTCGAAGACGCGCCCGCGGGTCGGCTGCACCCACCCGCCCACGACCGACGGAGTGTTGCGGACAGGTGGTGGGCGGCAACGTCGACGGTCCGGCAGCTGCTGGACACCCGGGTGAGGACCGTGCTGGCGGTGATGCTTGCGGTCCTCGCCACTGGCACGATCTACTTCAGCATCGCCAAGAGTCTCAGCCCGATCACATCGCTCTATTTCACGGTTGTGACGCTATCGACGGTCGGCTACGGAGACATCAATCTGCAGAACGACCCCGCTACGGTGAAGCTCGTCGGGCTCGCGTTCATCATGCTCGGGGCAACGGTGCTCGCGATCTTCTTTGCGGTTCTCACCGACACGATCGTCGGCGTGAGACTGGCTCAGGTCCTCGGCAGCGTCCGCGGCCGGATGCGCGACCACGTGGTCGTTTGTGGGCTCGGCAACATGGGCTTTCGGCTCCTGGGGCAATTTGTCGAGCAAGGGGTGCCGGTCGTAGCGATCGAGCGTGACGACGACAGCCGCCACGTGGCGACCGCGCGGCGGATGGGAATTCCCGTGGTGGTCGGCGATGCAACCCTGACCGAGACGCTGGAGGCGGCTCAGGTCGAGCATGCCCAGGCAGTCGTCACCGCGACGGACAACGACGTCGTCGACCTCCAGACCGCGGTCAACGCGCGCGCCATCGATCCCGACGTCCGGGTCGTCCTTCGGCTGTTCGACAACGAGCTTTCCACGGCGGTCGAGCACCGGTTCAACATCCACATCTCGCGCAGCACAGCGGTCATCGCCGCGCCCGTGTTTGCGACGGAGATGCTCGGCCATGGGCTGGTGAACACGGTCCATGTGGGCGGCGAGGCCCTGGCGTTCAGCGAGTGTGACGTGGTTGCGGATGGGCCCGCCGCGGGGAGACCCGTCTCCGACCTGCACGCGTCCCATGCCCTCCGCGTCCTGGCCGTCCAGCCCAGCCCCCGCGAACCACCTGAATGGCGAGTGCCGGAGTCCCGCGTGCTGTCAGTCGGCGAACGGATCGCCGTCGTGGGCCGGGCGGCGGTCGTCCAGAAGCTCTCAGGCGAGTCGAGCTGAGCGACCCACCGCGGAACTCGCGTACGGGGTCGACGGGCGCGCAAGGGTTAGGATCAGGCGGCCATCCCACTTTTCGGACACCATCACGAGCAGCTCCACGAGGTCCGGGACGCCGCCCAGGAGGACGTCGACGCGCTCGGCGCCGACATCGAGGCGCTCGAGCCGCATCTCTCGGGCGCACCCGACGAAGCAACGGCTCGTCACGCAGAGGCTCAAAAGGCCCATCAGCGAGTCGAGCACCAGCTGGGACGCGCCAAGCATCCGGAGCAACTCGCCGCCATCAGCGAGCTGCTGGAGGCCGGCCGATACCAGCTGGCCGCCGCGACGGCGCTCGTGCACGGTCAACCGGTGCCGAAGCGTCGGCCACCATGCTTCTTCGACCCCCGGCATGGCCCGTCGACCGCTGCTGTCAAGTGGGCGCCTGAAGGCGGCGACCCGCGGCTCGTCCCGGTTTGCACGGGCTGTGCGAAGCTGATCAAGGATCATTCGGAGCCGCAGGTACGCAGGGTCCGGCGGCCCCACAACGACGACCAATGGATGTGGTGGAACCTTCCCGGGTACTACGGCCCGTGGGCCAGCGGGTACTACCAGAGCTTTGGCGACGGCAACCTGATCAACGACCTGTTGGGGGGGTCGCTGCTGGGCGCGGCGATCGGCATCGGGGGCGATGTGGTGTCCGCTGTCGGAGACGCCGTCGATGCCGGCATCGGGGCGGTAGGGGGTGTGGTCGACGGTGGCCTCAACGCGGTCGGCGATGTAGCAGATGATGCGATTGGGGCGGTCGACGATGTGATCGGCGACCTGTTCGGTGACGGCGGCGATGGCGGCGGCAGCGGCGGCGATGGCGGCGGAGGCGACGGCAGCGGCGGTGATGGCGGCGGCGGAGGCGGGGACGGCGGCGGAGGCGGGGACGGCGGCGGAGGCGGGGACGGCTAGGTCAGCGGCTCTTAGCCGAGCCCGCCGGCAGTCAACCTCGCCGTGGCATCGTTGCGCGCCCAGTACCGGCTGAGGCGGACCGCGTGGAACGCGGCGTAGGCGTGCACGGACTCGAGCCAGCGGACCTCGTCGGCGCTGATGCCCGGATGCCACAGGTCGACGATCAACACAATCCGCTCTGCCGCGGTGTGATTCCACGCCTCGTGGTCGTAACGGTCGTCGAAGACGATGCAACGACCCTGCTCCCAGCGGCTGAGCTCGTCGCCGACCCGAATTCCACAGTCGCCCTCGGGGACGACGATGCCGAGGTGGCAGCGTAGCCGCAGGTTCGTAGGGCCGCGGTGCGCGGCGATGTGTGTGCCGCCGCGCATGCGCGAGAAGTAGCTGAGGCCGACATGGGTGCGGATCGTGCGATGTCGTTCAATCGTGCTCGCCGTCACCGGGCACGCGTCGCACACCTCCTGATTGCGCCGGCCGCGCTCGTGGAGGAAGGCGACGTCCCACGAACCGGTGCGGTCGATCTGCTCGCTCTCGCGCTGGAACCGTCCGCCGTCGAGCGCGAGGACCTCCTCCCGGATCGCTTCGTAGTTCGCCTCGAGGTCGGCGACGATCTCGAACTGCCCCGGGTCGTGGAATGGTGCGCTGTCGATGTCCGGATAGACCGCGCCACCCGGCGCGCCCCGCAGCGACTCGAGGTAGCGGTGAAACCTGCCATGGGCGCGCCGCCGAGCCGACGTTCCTGTCGTGCTGGTCGGGGTCGACGACTGCTCCGCCCGCGCCAGCCACTGTTCATAGGACTGGCGCTTGTCCCAGGCGGTCCCGAGCGCCAGGAGCCGAGTCCGCGCCTGGTCTCCCCATGCCTGCGCGCCGTCCGAATCGCCCCGCGCGGTCGCGGCCTCGGCGAGCGCGACGCAGGGCTCCGCGAGTACCGGACACGCCGCGGCGACCAGCGCCAGCGAGGTGGCGCGGGGCTCGCCGTCGACGGTGAGCGCCTCGAGGTAGCGGCCACGAACGTCTGCCTCGGCAGCGGCCGTGAGGCCGAGCAGGTGGCCCACGAACGGCGGCAGCATGATGGTCTCGGAGTCGAAGATGTGGGCGGCGAGGTCCCGCACCCGCGCGAGCCAGCGCCCCGGCGTACCGTCGGACTGCTGGCTCTGCTCGGCGAGGTTCGCCATGTGCATGATCACGACGGCGTCCAGCTCCTCGCGGCTGGGATCGCCGGGAAGGCCCTTCATCCACCGGTGCGTGCCGGCGAACAGCAGACGCCGCGGCGTGACGCCGAACAGGTAGGCGAGCCGCTCGGCGTCCTCGCCTGCAACTGCCGCCAGCTCGGCTCGGTCCCCCTCCCCCGCGATCGCGTGGCGGTACACCTCGGTGCCGTACACGCTGTGGATCAGCGCCGCGCGCCGGATCGCGTCCGGCTGGCCCCAGCGGCCGAGCACCTCGGCCGTGCCGATCAGGTGCTCAAGCAGGCTGCGGCCCCCGGCGTGGGGCAACGCTCCCGCGTCACGCGCCGTCAGCAGCGCGATGATCGCCTCGTCTCGGCTCACCGTCGCATGATGTCCGATCGGTGCGCGTGACGGCGGGGCGTCAATCGGGGGCCGTCGACGCCGAGCAGGGTCTGGTCTTCCGGGCTAGCCACCGGAGGGCTTCTCTCGTGGGAGGCATACGATCTTCTCGCGCAGCTCTTCAACGAGGTCGCCGTCGAGATTCAACGCCGCGCCGAGATCCTCGACTGAGGAGAACCCTCCGATCTGGGCCCGAACTTCCGCGATTCGGGTTGCTAGCTGATCGTCGATCCCCGGCAGCTTCTCCAGCGCGGCGACTGAGGCATTGTTCACGTCCACGAGCCCAACGTCGGGGGCGCCGGGCTTGTCCGGACGGCCGATGCCCATTTCCCGGGCCAGCGCAGGGTTCTCGTGCGCCAGCGCCAGCGCGCGTCTGCGTTCTGAGAGCCGCTCGCGCGCAGCCTCGGAGGCCTCGAGCAGCGGCGAGCTCATGTGGCGCTCATATGCGGCGCGGATTGAGAATGACGTGGCCACCGCGCCAACCCAGCCGATGATGATCAGGGCACCGGCGACGTCGTCGCTACCGGGGTGCCTGCCCGTGCCGTTCTCGACGAATCCGGCGATCACCACCGCGCAACACAGCACTCCGAGCAGGATCCAGCTCCATCGCCTTGCCCGGACCCCGGCATAGATCGGCGCCCATGCACCGAGGCCGACCGGAATCAGCGAGATCCATGGCCAGCGGCTTCGTTCCTCAACATGCCGTGTCACGCCCATTGCCGCGACAAGCATGCCAGCGAAACCATGCAGGCTGCGGCCAAGGTGACTAGGGAATACTCATCCCTCTGCGCCCGGGATCACGCCCAACTGCTGCAGCACGCGCGCTACGTCGGTCACGGACCGCGCCCGGACGTCACCTGTAGAACGGGACAGTGCGGCTGCCGCTACCGGGCGCCAGCAGCGATCGCGGCGTTCGCCGCCGCGACGAGTTCCGAGCGGTCGGTCCGACCAGCAGGGTGCTTGAGGTTTGCCTGGATCACGTAGCGGAATCCGTGCACGAGAAAATCGATCTGAGGCGGTGCGCAGGAAGCGCCACACGAGATCGGGACAAAGCCTGCCTTCGAAGCGCCGTTGACAACCACGCTCTTGCCGAACACCGTATGCGACCTCGCTGCGCTGAACTCGGCGACAAAACAGGCGTTGGCACCGCCGCAGTTGCGCACGGCGCCGATCGCGAGGTGGTAGCCGGATCCGGACGGCCCACCGCTCGCGTAGTAATGGGTGGCGTCGAGCGGCATCGAGGCGGGCAGCAGAACCGCCGGCGCGTGGGCGGCCTTGTGGATCGCATGAAGCTGCTTGGCGAACAGCTTGGGCAGCTGCGTGCCAGCCAGCGCCGCCGGAGCCGTGACGAGGGCCATGCAGCCGATCGCGAGGATGAGTAAGCGGCGGATGGCGGCATCCTAGTCTGCCGGCGCGAGCCTCAGGGCCGAAGCACGTCGTCGTACACACGGACGGAGGCGAGCTTGCCGCTCTTCCACATTCGCCGCGGCCTGGCCCGGGGATGCCAGCCCACGAAAGCGAACCCTCCTCATTTCCGGCTTCGTAGCTCGGCTGTGAGCGCCAGCATCCCGAAGAGACAGACGGCGATCACGACGTAGGCGAAGATTTCGACGGCGGTGGTGAAGGCCGTGATGACGGCGAGCGCGCCTACGCCGATCACGGGCAAGGCGGTTCCCAGATACACGATGACGTAGTAGCTCGCGACGATGTCTCCCTTCCGCTCCGCAGGGGCGATTTCGCCGATGTCGCCAAGGGAGCCCATGAACGCCAGGCCCTGGCCCGCGCCGGCCAGTACCGTCCCGATCAGCAGCGCGAGCAGGGAGGCGCTGGTAGTGGCGATCAAGAGAGCGGCGACGCCAGCGATCATCGCGGCCAGGCCGAGAGCCTGTGCAGGCAACGACGGGACGCGCTGGCCTGCGATTTGAATCAGCGCAGCGGTCGCCAGCATGAGCGCGACCACGCCGCCGGCAAGCGCCAGGTTGTTGTGCTTGAGGGTTACGGTGACGAACGAGGGGATCAACGACAGGAACAGCCCGGTGACCGCCCAGCCCACGAAGCCGCTGACCCCGGCGATCGCGAATTGCCTGCGGATTGGGGCCGGCACCGTTGGGCGCCGAGGACGCCAAGCCCGTCGCGCCGATTGGGGGGGCAGCCGGATGAGAACTGCGGTGAGCGCCACCGCGAGCAGGCCCATTTCGACGAGATACGCCAGCCGCTGCGGCAGCGGCGCGTATTGCGCCAGCAGGCCCGCCACCAGCGGGCCCATCGCCGCACCCCCCACGGTCAGCCCCGACGCGACGCTCGAGGCTCGCCGCCCATTCTCGGTTGGATCGAGCTCCACGAGCGTCGGCGCTGCGGTTCCCTGCAACGCTCCGAGCGCCGCGGCCTGAACAGCTTGCGCCACGAACAGGACCACGACGCTCTGCGCGGCCGCAAACAGTCCCGCTGCGACCGCCGCCGTGAGGATCGCGGCCACGAGCACTTCGCGGCGACCCTTCGCGTCCGAGAGCGGACCGAACACCAGCAGGGCCGGAATCACGAGCAGCGTGTAGGTAGCGAATAAGAGCGTGACCCCGAGCGGCGAGAGGCCGTAGCTCTTTGCATAAACGGGAAACAGCGGCGTGGGCAGGTTGCTGCCGACCAGGAGCACGAACAGGGCGAAGCTCGCCGCCGCGAACGGCGTCCAGGACGGGCGAGCGCGGGCCCGGACATCCTCGTGTGAGCGGGGGTCGAGAGTCTCGGCCATCGTTTCAGTGTCTACGGGCGTCGCTCCGGCGGTCGCCGAAACGCCGCCTGCGCCCAGCGGGTAGCGCTTCCCGCCGGTGCTCACCGTGTCTACAAACTACTGCTCAAGCGCAGGCCCTCACTGGTCCTGGATCAGCCCAAGGACGTTGCCGTCGGGATCTGTGAAGCTGGCGACCAGGCGGCCGCCGCCGACATTGCGCGGGGGGTCCTTGACTGTTGCACCCGCGGCGGTCACCTCGGCCAGCTTGGCCTCGATGTCGGCCACATGCCAGTGGGCCACCGGTGAGGTCATGCCCTGCGCTGCGCCGCCCGGCACCAACCCGATCTGCTGACCGGCAGCATCGAAACCGACGTAGTAGTCAGACTCGGCCATCGGCGGGACGCCCAGCAGGGCCTCGTACACCGGCTTGGCCTTCGCCAGGTCGGACACTGGATGAAGCACGGTCTTGATTCCCTCGGTGGACGAGGTGGACATGGTCACTCCTTTGTCGTGGGTCAGGCCGACCCGGTTGCCGGTGGGCTCAGCGCAGCTGTTGGATGCGGAGCAGGTTGCCCGCGGGATCGCGGACGGAGCAGTCGCGGATCCCGTACGGCTGCTCCGTCGGCTCCTGGACGACCTCGGCGCTGGCCTGCAGCCGCTCGAACGTGCCGTCGAGATCCCTGGTGGCCAGGTTGATGGAGGCGAATGTGCCCTTCGCCATCATCTCCTCGATCGTGCGACGCTCCTCGTCGGTGATACCGGGGGTGGCGGTCGGCGGATACAGGACGATCGAGGTGCCGGGCTGGTCGGCGGGGCCGACCGTGATCCAGTGCAAACCGCCGTATTCGACGTCGTTGCGGACCTCGAAGCCGAGGGTGTCGCGATAGAAGGCCAGGGACGCTTGCGGGTCGTCGTGCGGAAGGAAGCTTGCGTTGATCGTGATGTCCATGGCGGTCATCCTAGGTGCGACCCGGCGACCGCGCTTCTCGATTCCTGATCGGTTTGGTGACCTGTTTTGCGACGCACGGCAGCATGCCGTCGATCGCGCCCGCCTCATCGCGTCTGTAGGTGCTGGGCGGCACACCGACCAGTTCGGTGAAGCGCGTGCTGAACGTGCCCAGCGACGAGCAGCCGACCTCGAAGCAGACCTCGGTGACGTTGAGGTCGCCGCGTCGGAGCAGCGCCATCGCGCGCTCGATGCGACGCGTCATCAGATAGCTGTACGGCGGCTCGCCGTAGGCGAGGCGGAACTCGCGACTGAGGTGCCCGGCCGACATGTGCGCCTCACGGGCCAGCGCCTCGACGTCGAGCGGCTGCGCGTAGTCCCGGTCGATCCGATCGCGGACGCGGCGCAGCAGCGCCAGGTCGCGCAGACGCTGCGTCTCGGCGGGCGTACCGGCCACCGCAAGATCGTGGCACAAGCACGACCACCCGAGGGGGCTACGCCAGCTGCGGAACGACCTCGGCCGCGAGCCGCTCCATCTGGTAGGAGTCATCCACGAGCGTGTTCAGCAGCACCAGCTCGGCGCCGGCGTCCGCGACCGCCCGCAGACCCTCGGCGCACGCGTCGGGTGGCCCGGCGATGGCAACGCTCTCAAGACCCGTCCGGCCCCAGTAGTGGTAGGCGAGCGCCTCGCCGATCCGCTGACGGGCGGCGGCCTCGTCGTCGTCGATTTGGACGTAGACGCGCTTGGCGATCTGGAAGGAGGTCGGGTCGCGCCCCTGCTCGGCAAGCTCGCGCCTGACCACCTGAACCTGCTCGGCGAACGCCTCGGTTGTCTGCGAGCCGGCGCCGAAGAAGCCATCACCGACGCGGACCGCGCGTCGCAGCGCGTTCGGGTGGTTGCCGCCGAGCCACACCGGCGGGTGGGGCTTCTGGACCGGCTTGGGCTCCATCGAGGCGTGCTCGAGCTTCCAGAACTCGCCGTCGAAGTTGATCTCCCTCTCTGTCCAGCAGGCCTTCATCAGCGCCAGCGCCTCGTTGAACCGGGCCACGGGACGCTCCGGGTCCACACCGAAGGCGGCGAACGGTCTCCCCCGGCCACCGGCGACGACCCCCACCTCGGCGCGACCGCGACTGACGCAGTCGAGCGAGGCGATCGCTTTCGCGAGGTGAAGGGGGTTGTGAAGCGGAAGCACGAACACGACGCAGCCGAGCCGCAGTCGTTCCGTGCAAGCCGCGGCGAACGTGAGGGTCTCGAGCGGACTGAGCGTCCGGGCCGATCCAAGGATCTGCTCCTGGGTCCAGCCGCTCTCGAAGCCCAGCTCTTCCGCGCGGCGCAGGTGGGCGCCGAAGCTGTTCCCGTCGAAACCACCGGCATCCACGTACTGGGGGATCGAGATGGCGAACCGCATGCCCGAAACGTTGACACACCTCTGCCGCCGAAGCGGGATGATCTCGGCTAGCCGAGTTCCGCCCAGACCGTCTTGCCGTCCACCCCGGGCTCCACTCCCCATCTGCTGGCGAGCGCTGCAACGACCCGCAGGCCGTGTCCCGAGGAAATCGCGTGCCCGTCGCTCGACAGCCTGGGTTCGTCCATGCTCGCGTCGCTCACCGACAGCCGCAGGCCAGAAGCCTCGGAGCGAGCTGTGACCGAGAACGCCGAGCGGGCATGAATCACGGCATTCGTCGCCAGCTCGCTGATCACCAGCTTCGCGTCGTCCACCAGGGCGCCCGAGTGGCCCCATCTGCGCAAGGCATCGGCCAGGAAGTCGCGCGCCGCTCCCGGTGCGTGCGGGCCGGCGGTGAACCGGCCCGTGACCTCGGTCACGTTCGAGCCTGGGCGCCCCGTCGGTTCGACCACGTCCGAGTGCAGACGGCAGACTTCCTGCAGCGCCTCCGCTTGGGCGGGATCCGAGACCGAAGAGCGGCGGTAGGCACACCACAGGGAGAACGAAAGCTCTCGACCGAGGTCGTTCCACAGCGCCTCGAGCTCGATCGCGGCGAGGACATCGCCCTCATCCCACAGCACGGCGACCATCTCGCCGAAGGCCCAAACCGGCCGCCCGTCCGCGGCCGCAGCTCGGATCACCGATCCGACGACCGCGCGAAAGGCCTCCCGGTCGAGGCGCCCGTTCGCCCTGAACTTCGCCAGCGTCTGCTCAGCATCCAGGTGGACGAGCCTCCCGTCGTCGACCGCCTGGGCGGCATCGATCCCGGCCGCCGCCAGTCGCGCTGCCAGCGCCCGCCAATGCCGCTCGGTTGCGATCACGACGGCCACGCTTCCGGTCTGGATCGCGGTGGCCAGCTCTCCACCCACGGCTTGGGACAGCTCCGCGACGTCCTCGTAGAACTGGACTACGTGCCCGGAGGGCGCCGTTCCCGTATCTCTGGCCTCGGGTTTCATCCGCAATCCAAGTCTTTCCGTAGCCCCTGCGGAGTAACACACAGTATCTCCCCGGGAAATCCGGTGCAGAGCGTCACAACGTCACTGGCGCGAGGGCCGGCGTGATCGGCGCCGGGATCGGGCTGGCGTTCGTCGCGATGATCGCGAACGCGTTCGCGCTCGTGCTGCAAGCGGCAGAAGCCAGGCGGGTGCCGGTCAGCGGAGCGGTCCACTTCTCCCTGTTCACCGCGCTCGTGCGCCGACCGCGGTGGCTCGCCGGCACGGCGCTGTTGGTGGTGGCGTGGCCGCTTCAGGTGCTGGCATTGACGTTTGCGCCGATCACGGTGGTTCAGCCGATCCTCTCGATGTTCCAACTCGTGCTATTGGGCCTCGCCCGTGTGAAGCTCTCCGAACAGGTGGGAGGGCGAGAGGTGCTCGCCGCGGTCACGATCGTTGTGGGGGTGGTCGCGGTGCTCGTAGCCGCCCCGCGGCATGGGGTGCTGCACCCCGCGGCGGGGAGAGTCGCTGCGCCCCTGGCCGTGATCGGGGTCGCCGCGCTGGCTGCATACGCGGCGGGGCAGGCGCGGCCCACCGCGGGGCTGCCGCTCGTGATCGGGGCCGGCCTGAGCTATGCGTGGGTCGACTTCGCCAACAAGCTCTTGTCCAATGAGCTCTCCCTGGGTCGCGTGGCGCTGGCGCTGCTCTGGATCCTGGCGATCCTGGCGTGCGGATCGCTCGCCTTCCTGGAGGAAAGCGGCGCGCTTCAGCGCCGGCCGGCGATCACGGTCGCGCCCGTGATCGGTGCGATCCAGGAGCCGCTGCCGGTATTGATGGCACTGGCTGCGGGGGTGGAGCGCTGGAGCTCGAATCCCCTCAAGGTCCTGGCGCTCGTGGGCGGCTTGGCCCTCGTCGCGTGGGGCGCGGCGGTCCTGGGCCGCTCCGGCGCGGTCGCTCGCGCCGCCGGGCACGCGCATCCTCATCGCGTCGCCGACCGGGCCCAGACCCTCTGACCGGCCGCGAGACCCGCCTCCCCCGGGGGCCCTATCCCACGCCGTGCTCGAGCGCGGCCAGCGCCCGCTTCCCTTGAGCGCGGAGGCGCCTGGCGATCTGACGATTCTCGACCCCGGCCAACGCCTGTCCGTGCACGTAGTCGATCAGCGCGCGGTGCAGACCGATCAAGGCGTTGGCGATCACCCAGGGCTCGACATCGTCCGCCGCGACGCCCCGCTCCTCGGCGATGAACGCCGCGACCGTGCTCGTGTAGCGCTCGTAGATCTCACGCTGACGCGTGAGGAGCGCCGGGCTGCCACGGATGATCCTCGCCGCGGCCCGCATGCCGTCCCTCGCGCGCGGGTCGTCCGAGACCAGGAATCCGCGCGGCTCGAGCACGAAGCGTCCGAAGGCCGCCACGATCGATTCCCCCTCGGGGCGATCACGGATCGCGGACAGCAGCTGCTCCTCGAACGCCTCCATCCGCCCGAAGACCAGATCCTCCTTGGTAGGGAAGTAGTTGAACACCGTCGCCTCCGAGACCTCGGCTTCAGCGGCGATCTCCGCGACGGTCACGTGATCGAAGCCCCGCTCGGCGAACAGACGCCACGCCGTGTCGGCGATCAGCTGATGGGTGCGTTGCTTCTTGCGCTCGCGGAGTCCCATTTCGGTGGCCATGGCGCAAAGGCTAGCAAGAAAGCTTGATCCACATGATTTTTAGTGCTACCCTAAGATTCTTGCTGCCCAATCGAAGGAGGCGTGGATGTCAGAGACCCAGGATCAGCACAAATTGATGCTCGCGTTCGGGGGTCTGCTGGTTGCGATGTTCATCGCGGCGCTCGACCAGACGATCATGGCCACCGCGCTCCCAACGATTGCCGGGGATCTCGGCGGGATCAGCGAGCTGCCGTGGGTGGTGACCGTGTACGTCCTCGGCGCAGCGGCGGCGACGCCGCTGTGGGGCAAGGCATCGGATCTGTACGGCCGCAAGAGCCTGATGCGCGCCGCCATCGGGATCTTCATCGTGTTCTCGGCGCTGTCGGGCGCCGCCCAGAGCATCGGCGAGCTGATCGCCTTCAGGGCGCTCCAGGGAATCGGCGCCGGAGGTGTGATGACGCTCGCGATGGCCACCGTCGGCGACCTGGTCTCGCCCCGGGAGCGCGGCCGCTACCAGGGCTACATCCAGGTCACGTTCCTGATCGCGAGCGTGGCCGGGCCGGTGCTCGGCGGCCTGTTCGTGGATCAGGTCTCATGGCGGTGGGCGTTCTACGTCAACGTGCCGATCGGCGTGCTGGCACTGGGCCTGCTGACCGTTTACCTGCATGTGCCCGCCCAGCGCCGCGCTGCCCGGATCGACTTCGCCGGCGCCGTACTGCTGGCGAGCCTGGTGGTGGCGCTGATGCTCATCGCCAGCTGGGGCGGGGACCGCTACGGGTGGGGTTCGCCCGTAATCCTCGGCCTGATCGGCGGCGCGGTGGTCCTGCTCGGCACGTTCATCGCGCGCGAGCGCCAGGCCCCTGACCCGGTCCTGCCGCTGCGACTGTTCCGGGACCCTGTGTTCGCCGTTGTCAGCGCTGCGCTGTTCGTGGCGACGCTGTCGCTGTTCGCGGCGATCGTGTTCCTGCCGCTGTTCCTGCAGCTCGTAAAGGGCGCGAGCGCGCTGCACTCCGGATTGCTGGTGCTGCCGCTGCTCGTGGCGAGCGCGCTCAGCACGACGCTGGCCGGGCGGATCATGTCCAAGACCGGCCGCTACAAGATCTTCCCTGTTATCGGCCTGGCCGCGATGAGTCTCGGCCTGTATCTGTTCTCGACGCTCGGCGCAAGCGGGTCGCAGCTGACCGCGGGGTTATTCATGGTGGTGTTCGGACTCGGATTCGGGATGGTCTCGCAGATTCTGGTGGTGGCGATCCAGAACGCGGTCGAGTCACGCGAGATCGGGACCGCTACGGCCTCGGCGAACCTGTTTCGGGCGCTCGGAGGTTCGGTCGGCGTCGCGGTGTTCGGAGCAGTGTTCTCGAGCGGATTGCGGCACTGGTTGCCGCTGACGCTCGCGGGCCAGATGCCGCACGGCATCACCGCCTCGGGGCTACAAGCCAGCCCGGGACGGATCCACACGCTGGCGCCGGCCGTTCAGCACGGTGTCGCCCTGGCCGTGGGCAACTCGCTGCACGCCGTCTTCCTGGTGGCGGCGCCACTCGCCC
Organism: uncultured Actinomycetes bacterium; assembly: GCA_963822725.1. Taxonomy (GTDB): domain Bacteria; phylum Actinomycetota; class Thermoleophilia; order Solirubrobacterales; family Solirubrobacteraceae; genus Palsa-465. The sequence goes on along the minus strand of CAWGIR010000001.1, from coordinate 794,807 downwards.
TGGCCGGCGCCGCGATCGTCACGTTGCTTCGCGAGCGGCCGCTCCGGGGCCGAGGCCCCGCTCAGTCAGCGCACGAGCGGACCGCGTCGGCGACAGCGGGACCGCCCCGTGCCGCCGAGCTCACCCCTCGTTGACGTAGGTGCCGATCAGCCGCGCCTGCTCGATCACGTGATCCTCGATCTGGGCGAGCAGCGCTCGGCGATCGAGGCTGGGCGGCAGCGTCAGATCCTCGTCCAGGGCATACACCCAGAAGTAGTAGTGATGGACGCCGTGCCCGGGCGGTGGCGCGGGGCCGTTGTAGCCGGCATTGCCTAACGAGTTGAGGCCCGTCTCCGAGCCCCCGCCGCCCTCGGGCAAGCTCGTGGCGTCCCCCGGGATTCCGTAGGTGACCCAATGCGTGAAGCCGTCGACCAGCGGCGCATCGGGGTCATGCATCACGATCGCGAAGGCCTCGGTGCCCTGGGGGACTCCCGTCCACTCGAGCGGCGGCGAGACGTCCTCCCCGTCCCCCGTGTGTCGCGACGGAATCGGCTTGTGGCCCTCGAAGGCGGAGCTTCTGAGCCTGAGATCGGCGACGTTGAGCTTTTGTGGCATGCCGAGGCCCTACCCGGCGCCGTCTGAGGTGAATCACCCGGGCGCCCGCAGCATCGGAAGCAGCGGCGGGCTACCCAGGACCCGAAGCTCCTTGAGGCGCTCGAAGCCGTGCCGCGCATACAGCTTGGCGTTCCGCTCGCAGGTCGCCTCGAGGTAAGCGGGCAGCCCCTCCTGGTCGCACTGCTCGAGGATCGGCAACAGGAGCTCGCTGCCGATCCCGCGACCCTGCCTCCCGGGTCGCACGCCGATGTAGGGGATGTAGTAATGCGGCTCGCGGTGGTGACGGCCCTCCATCCGCGTCAGCAGCGTCGTGGCGTGCGCGAGCCGCCGGCCGAAGATCCGCGCGTAGGCGGGACCGTGCGCGAGCAGCTCCCGCGGCGGCATCCGCCACCTGCCCGGAGGCAGACACAGCGCGGCACCGTCTCGTTCCTCGGTCGTCCACACGACCCCTTGGGGGAACACGATCGAGTCGAGCTCGATCGCGAAGAAGCGCTTGAGCCCAGGCTGTCGGCGGGCCGGGTCGGGCATCATCCAGCCGAACACCGGGTCGTCGTGGAAGGCCGCCGCGAGCACGTCGACGAGCTCGCCGGCTTCTTTGGCCGCAGCTTGGCGCGTGCTCATCGGCCCAGCACGCGCTCGAGCAGGCGCCCCGCCGTCATCACGCCGACCCCCCGGCTCGCGCCAGAGCTGCGAGGCCTTGGAAGATGACCGTCAGGAGCTCGCCGAACAGCTCGTCGGGCACGGCGTCGGGGTCGATCAGCTTCTCCAGTGCGAGCCCGTTGCCGAGCGCGTTGGTCATCGTCCCGAGGCGCGCCGCAATCTCGGGGCCGAGCACCACCCCCTCCGCTGCCGCGCCGTCCATCACGATTCGGGCGATCGCCTCCCTGAACGCGGCGAAGCGGGCCGCGAACTGCTCCCGGAGGCGCGGCTCGCGCACCGCGTACGCCCAGAACTCGATCACCAACGGGAAGTAGGCGGGACGCTCGCTCAGAATCTCCATCCATCGCTCGGCCGCCGTGCGGGTGCGCTCCTCGAGCGTCTCTCCGCTCGCGGACAGCTCCGTATACGCGGCGATGTCGGCGGCCACGCTCTCCTCGAACAGCGCCAGGAACAGATCCTCCTTGCCGGCAAAGTTCGAGTACACAGCGCCGGTGCTCGCGCCCGCCTCGCGCGCGATCTCCTCGACCGATGCGCCGTGGAAGCCGCGGCGGGCAAACACGGCGCCGGCCGCGTCCAGCAGGCGGCGGCGCGTCAGCGCCTGTTGCTCCTGCCGCAGCGATGACATTGCGATAATGATAGCAATTTGAGATAATGATTGTTATGCAGATGTCGCGTGGCGGATCGGGCGGGATACTTGAAGGCGTGGCCGCCCTCCCCCCCGGACCGCGACTCCCAGGGCCGATCCAGACCCTCATGTACACGTTCGATCAGCCGGGGTTCTTCGCCCGCTGCCGAAGGCAGTTCGGCTCCACCTGGTCGCTCCGCCTGCCCGGGTTCCCGCCGGTCGTGTTCACGGGGGACCGGGCCGCGATCAAGAGCCTGTTCACCGGAGACCCGCTGAAGCGCCGTCACGGCAACGACCTGCTGCGGCGGATTCTGGGAGACCGTTCGCTGCTGCTGCTCGAGCCCGCCGAGCATCTGGCCCGTCGGAAGCTCGAGCTGCCGCCGTTCCACGGTCAGGCCGTGCGCGGCTACTCCGAGCGGATCAGGGAGCTGGTCGACGAGGAGATCGGCAGCTGGCCGATGGACTCGACCGTCGCCACTCACGAACGAGCTCGGCTGCTGACGCTCGGCGTGATCCTCGAGCTCGTGCTGGGTGTCCGCGATCCTCGCCTGCGAGCGCAGCTCGCGAGCTGCTTCGACCAGCTGGCGAACCCCCGCAACGATCTCGCGCTGTTTCTGCCCGAATGGCTGACGCGACGGCGGCGCTGGAACAGGAGGGTGTATTCGCCGCTGGATCGCGCCAATGCGCTGCTCCACGAGCACATCGTCTCGACCCGCGCCGACCCGGAGCTCGAACAGCGCACGGACGTCCTCTCGCTGCTGATCCGGGCGCGGGACGAAACCGGCGGGGCGGCGCTCTCCGACGATGACCTCCGTGACGAGTTGTTGACGCTCGTGCTCGCGGGACACGAGACGACGGCCACCGCGATCGGCTGGGCCTGCGACCTGTTGGCCCACAACCCCGGCGTGATCGAGCGCCTGCGCCAGGAGACGGACAGCGCCTATCTGAAGGCCACCGCGAAGGAGGTTCTCCGCGCACGGACCCTGTTGTATGCGAGCGCTGGACGCCACACGCTCGAGCCGTTTCAGATCGGCGAGTGGACCATCGGCGCCGGGGTGCTGATCATCGTCGACGCACAGGGCGTCCACAGCGATCCGGATCTCTATCCCCAGCCCCAGTCGTTTCGACCGGAGCGGTTCCTCGAGAACCCGCCCGACGGCTACGCGTACATCCCGTTCGGCGGGGGCGCGCACCGCTGCCTGGGCTCCTCGCTGGCGATGCTCGAGCTGGAGACATTCATCGAGGCGCTCGCCGCCAGGGTCGATCTGCAGCCCGACGGTCCCCCCGCCCGACTCGTGCGGCGGGGGATCACGCTGGCGCCCGGCAACGGCGGTCGCGTGCGCGTCGCGGGCGCGCGGGTGCCGGCGCTCGCCGCGGCGTGAGCGACCTCTACGAGGCGATCGGCCGCGACTACTCCGGCGCCCGGCGGACGGAGCCACGGATCGCTTCGCAGATCTGGGCGGCGCTCGGCGACGCGGAGACCGTGCTCAACGTCGGGGCCGGGACCGGCTCATACGAGCCACCCGACCGGGTTCTCACCGCGGTCGAGCCCTCCCCGACGATGCGCGCACAGCGACCGCCGGATGCCGCACCGTGCATCGAGGCCTCCGCCGAGCGGCTGCCGTTCGGAGACGGCTCGTTCGACGCGGCGATGGCGATCCTTTCAGATCACCATTGGCGAGATCCCCTCGCCGGCCTGCGCGAGCTCCGCCGCGTGGCGCGGCGAGTGGTGGTGTTCCAATTCGACGACCGGGCGTTCCACCGCTTCTGGCTGATCCGGGACTACCTTCCCGAGTTCCTGGGGCTGCACGGCGCCCGTCCCGGATTGGCGCAGCGGGCAGCTGCGATCGGAGCGCGGATGCAGCCCGTGCCGATCCCGTGGGACTGTGTCGACGGGTTCTTCCATGCGTACTGGCGTCGCCCCGAGGCCTATCTGGAGGAGCAGGTGCGCCGTGGCACCTCGGTGTGGGCGCGGCTCGGTCCTGAGGTCGAGCAGCGCGCCGTTGGGCGGCTCCGCGCCGATCTGGAGTCCGGGCACTGGCGAGCGCGCAACGCCGAACTGCTCACGCTTGATCAGGCCGAGCTGGGTGGACGCCTGCTGATTGCCGGGTAGCGGCTCGCACGGGCGTACCATCTTGGTATGACCGCAATCGGTATCGCACTGCTTGTGGTTGGCGCGGCCGTCGTGATCGTCGAGGCGCACGTTCCTGCGCACGGCATCATCGCCGGGCCTGGGGTGATCGCGCTGGCGGTAGGAGCGGTGCTCGCGGTCGGAGGACTCGGTGGCGGCATCGCGCTCGGGCTCGTGACCGCGTTCGTGCTCGCTACCGCCGGGTTCGGGACCGTGGGCCTCGCCGTGCGAAAGGGCACCGCGGCGCGTCGGCGCTGGGTTCGCCCCGCCTTGATGGGCCACCTCGGCGTGGTCCGCAAATGGGATGCTGCGACGGGCACCGTGCTGGTCGACGGTGCCCTTTGGCATGCGTGTCCATCGCTGCCTGACTCTGAGCCCCTGGGCGAGGGGGACCAGATCGTGGTCGAGCGGATCAACGGCCTGACGCTCGGCGTGCGGAAGGCCGAGGACTGGGAGCTGATCGCGTGATCACCGCGATCATCGTCGTCCTCGTTGTGCTGCTGGCGATCGCCGCGACCGCGGTGGGCACCTCGTTGAGGGTTCTCCGCGAGTACGAGCGGGGGGTCGTGTTCCGGCTCGGGCGGCTGATGCCGGCGCGCGGGCCCGGGCTCGTCCTGCTGATGCCGACAATCGATCGCATGGTCCGGGTCAGTCTTCGGACGGTGACGCTCACCATCCCCCCGCAGGAGACGATCACCCGAGACAACATTCCCGTGCGCGTGACCGCGGTCGCCTACTACCGCGTCGTCGATCCGACTAGGGCCGTGACCGAGGTGGAGAACGTGCACGCGGCGACCGTCCAGATCGCGCAGACCACGCTGCGCTCCGTGCTGGGCGGCGTGGATCTCGATCACCTGCTGGGTGAGCGCGAACGGCTGAACGAGGCCCTGCAGCAGATCATCGACACGCAGACGGAGCCCTGGGGGGTCAAGGTGACCACCGTGGAGATCAAGGACGTCGAGATTCCCGAGCGGATGCAGCACGCGATCGCCCGCCAGGCGGAGGCCGAGCGCGAGCGCCGGGCGAAGATCATCAACGCCGAGGGCGAGTTCCAGGCCGCCGCGAAGCTCGCCGAGGCCGGAGAGGTGATCGGCGCCAACCCGACGACGCTCCAACTCCGCTATCTCCAGACGCTGCGGGAGATCGGCGCCAACCAGAACTCGACGGTCGTCTTCCCGATGCCGATCGACCTGATCAAGCCGGTGCTCGATGCAGTCAGCGCCGCCGGTGCGGGGACATCGGAGAAGGAACTCGATCAGGGCGAATCGCGAGAGCTGGGCCGGGGCGATCCGGACGGGTCGGCGCTCATGCCGCGCGCCGAGCGACGCGAACCCGCTTAGTCGCCCAGGGATGTTATGGCTACCGCGTTGATCGCCGTGTGAAGATCGGCGAGCACCGCCTGGCGCCGATGGAGCACCTGGGGCTCCGCGTAGCGGCGGACGGTCTCGCCGTGGGCGCGAAGCTTCAGGTCACGGCTGTGGTCCCTGGAGACCTGGCGTTCGGTCGAGTGGCCTCTGCCCCCGTCGAGTTCGACCACGAGGCGCCATTGGGGCCAGTAGACGTCCACCCGGATGCCGTGAACCTTGGCGTTGATGTGCGGCCGCGGGAGGCCTCCCTCCTCACACAGGAACAGAAACGCCCGCTCTACTCGACTCCTCGTCAGGGCGAGCTCGGGCCAGTGGGTGTCGATCCCATTGCGCAGCCGAGTGCTGCCCGGCTTGCCACGGCCGAGGGAGCGCCTGACTTCGTCCAGATCGAGGACGCGGTTGTAATCGGCCTCGGCCAGGACGTAGCGGACGTCGTTCAGCTGGTGGGTGGCGGCATAGTCGAGGAGCGTCTGGGGGACGGTGGTGACGGGGAGGCCGTTGTGGAAGGCGCGGTCGAGCGTCCGGCGGCAGTGGAGCCTGAGGCCCGGGAGCGGTGCGCGCTTCCACGGGGTGCTCACGTCAATCAGCCGAGGCTGTCGCTGCGTGAGTCCCCACCACCAAGCCGCGGTCGCGTGGCTGAGCACGGCGCCAGGACCCGCGTAGAGGATGGCGGCCATGAGATCGGCCTCCACCGATGGAGCCGCGTGTCCCACTGCATACACCCTCGGAAGCCGCGGCTGAAGGTATCCCTCGGCGATCCACTTGGAGATGGTCGCCTCGGCCACTCCAATGTTGCACAGCTGCCGCCAATGGATCCTCCCACGCTGCCGCTGAGCCACCGCTGCCACCCGAACTTTGGCCCTCTGCTTCGCACTGTGCGAAGTGGAGGGACATCGTTCGCCAAGCCGACCACCAGCCACCACGACAGCGTCCCGCGGGCCGCTGTCACGGAACAAGGCGCAAAGGTCTCAATTCTGTGAAAAGTCCACTCCGAAGGACTCTCGGAGCCCTTCGGTGCCATCATCGGTCACGAGCACGGCCCTCCCTCGCGGGGCGCGGCGGATCCATCGCAGGTCCAGCAGCCGATCGCACAGGGCGGCTCCCAGGGACCCGGCCAGGTGGTGGCGCTGCTCGCTCCAGTCGACGCAGTAGCGGACCAGGGGCCGGCGCCGCGGCAGCCCGGCGAAGTCGATTCCGAGCTCCGAGAACCATTCCGCGCCCGAGGGCGTCAGCCGATAGTCGACCTCCGACCCGGGCGCGGACAGGCGGTCGCCGTCGACCACGAGGCCGTCGCCGCCGCTCAGCAGCCCGCGATCGAGCATCGCGCCCATGAGCGAGGTGCCGAGCCGGCCCGCCAGGTGGTCGTAGCAGGTCCGGGCCGAGCGCACCGCGGCCGCGCGCGTGCCTTGGCGCAGTGACTTGACGGGCGCGGGCGACGCCAACCGCGCGAGCAGCTCGATCATCTCGCCCACCTCCGGCGAGGCGAGACGGAAGTAGCGGTGGCGCCCCTGGCGCTCGACGGCCAGGAGCCCGCCACGGACCATCTTCCCGAGATGCTCGGAAGCAGTCGAGGCCGCGACGCCCGCCTCGTCCGCCAGCACCGTGGCGGGCAGCCCGCGCCCGTCCCCCAGTGCGAGCAGGATTCGCCCACGTGCCGGATCCGCGGCAAGCGCAGCAACCGAGGCGATATCCGCGTCTCCAACGGTCATGGTCAGAACTCTACCCCGACGACAGTTCGTTTCACGCCGAAACGTCGTGGGGACACCATTAGAGGATGCGCAAACACCTGACACTCGCAGTCATCTGCTCGGGCTATTTCATGGTGATCCTCGACGCCGTGATCGTGAACGTCGCGCTGCCCGCCATGGGACGCGACCTGCACGGCGGGATCAGCTCCCTGCAGTGGGTGGTCGACGGCTACACGGTGGCGTTCGCCGGGCTGCTCCTATCCGCGGGCGCACTCGGCGACCGGCTCGGCCCCAAGCGTGTCTTCAGCGCCGGCCTGGCCGTGTTCACGCTCGCCTCGGGCGCCTGCGCGGCCGCGCCGTCCGTCCCGATCCTCATCCTCGCCCGCGTCATCCAGGGTACGGGCGCCGCGATGCTCGTCCCCAGCTCCCTGTCACTGATCAGAGCCGCCTACCAGCACGCCTCGGAGCGTGCCCGCGCGGTCGGCATCTGGGGCGCGACCGCCGGCGTGGGCGCGGCGAGTGGCCCCGTCCTCGGCGGCTTGCTCGTCGCCGCGCTCGGGTGGCGCGCGGTGTTCGTCGTCAACCTCCCGGTGGGGATCGCGGCGCTTGCGGCCGCCGGGCGCGCGCTCCCGAAGGCGACCGATGAACCGCTGGGCATTGGGTTCGACCCGCTCGGCCAGATCGCGGGCTTCGCCGGGCTGACCCTGCTTGCGAGCGGTCTGATCGAAGGCGGCGCGTCCGGCTGGGTCGCGACCACGACCCTCGTCCTGGTCGCCCTGGCAATCGTCGGACTGATCGCGTTCGTGGGAGTGGAGCGCCGCACCAAGGAGCCGATGCTGCCGCTGGGGCTATTCAGGTCCCGCGAGTTCTCGGTCGCCGCATTCGTCGGCCTGGCGATCAATCTCGGCTTCTACGGCCAGCTGTTCGCGCTCACGCTCTATTTCCAGCACGTGCGCGGCTACTCCGCCCTGGACACGGGGCTCGCGCTGCTGCCCGAGGGAGCATTCGTCGCGATCTCTTCTGCGCTGTCCGGACGGGTCACCGCGCGGATCGGACCGCGCAAGCCGATGCTGATCGGCCTCGGCTGCGGCGCGCTCGGCCTCGCCGGGCTGATGGTGGCCGGAACCCACACCGCCTACGCGGTGCTGGTCGTCCCGCTAATCGCGGCCGGCTTCGGGATGGCGTTCACGATGCCCGCCGCCACCGTCGCGATCATCGAAGCCGCGCCGGCCGAACGCGCCGGCATCGCGGCCGGCGTGCTGAACGCCGCCCGGCAGACCGGCAGCGCGATTGGCGTTGCCCTGCTCGGCGCCCTGCTGGCGGGCCACGCCGTGGTCTCGGGACTCCACGCCGCGATGGCGGTGGCGGCCGGTTCGTTCTTCTTCGCGGCGGTGGCGGCCGGCTCGATCCGGTGCCGTCCGCGTATGGTCCCTCGGATTGAGGCTGCTCGCGTTCAGTGACCTTCACCGGGACCGGGGCCAGGCGCGCCGTCTCACGGAGATGGCCGCCGACGCCGACGTGGTGATCGGCGCCGGTGACTTCGCGTCGTTTCACATCGGGCTCGACCGGACGATCGACGAGCTGCGCGGGATCGGCAAGCCGGCGCTGCTGGTCCCCGGGAACAACGAGACCGAGGATGCGCTGTGGCGCGCCTGCGCCGACTGGCCGACGGCCAAGGTGCTCCACGGCGAGGCGACCGAGGTCGAGGGCGTGTCGTTCTTCGGTCTCGGTGCCGGCGTTCCGAAGACGCCGTTTCCGTGGAGCTTCGATCTGGATGACGCGGCAGCAGCCAGAAAGCTCGAGCGGTGTCCGGAAGGCGCGGTTCTGATCGTCCATTCGCCCCCCAAGGGATACGTCGACAAAGCCCTCGGCCGACACCTCGGCAGCGAGGCGATCCTCGACGCGATCAAATCGAAGCGGCCGACGCTCGTGGTCTGTGGCCACATCCATCAGTGCCAGGGCCAGGAGGCGACGATCGGCTCGACGAAGGTCGTCAACGTAGGCCCTGAGGGCCGGTTTTTCGAGCTGTAGGTTCCATAACAAAAGGCCGTTTTGCAGGATTTCTTGCAAGGGCAGGTGGAGCGGGCGTTGCCCAGACGACTCGTGTTAGGGTGCTCCGCGCCCCGCCCCGAGGGCCCTCGCCAACGGGCCCCGTACCGGTCTACCTCATGCCTTCATCGATACGAAATCGACTGCCCCTGCGCGCCCTCGTTGCCGCCGTCGGCGCCTGCGCACTCGTCGCCGGCGGACTGGCTACCCCAAGCTCCGGCGATCTGCAAAGCCAGATCACCACCAGCCAGTCCGCCGCAAGTGCGCTTCAGTCGCAGGTCGCCGCGGAGACGACAAGGATCCGCACGACTACGAACGGCATCAACAACGCCGCCCGCCGGCTCGCCGCCCTGCAAGGCGAGCTGTCGACTCGCGTCGCCCAATTGACGAGGGTGCAGCTGGAGCTCGTGGCCGCCCGCGACCACCTCGTGCGGCTGGAGAACAGGCTTCAGCTCGCAACCCGGGCGCTGGCGGCCAACCTGGTCAGCCGTTACGAGGGCGACCAACCCGATCTCGTGAGCGTGGTCCTCGACTCGCGCGGCTTCAGCGACCTGCTCGAGAAGGTCAGCTTCCTTCAGCGGATCGCCCACTCGGACGCTCAGATCCTCGGTGCGACCCGGACCGCCCGCGCGGAGGTCGCGCGCCAGGCCACAACGCTGTCCAAGCTCGAGGAGCGCGACCGACAGCTGACCGACGCGGTCCTCTCACAGCGCAATCAGGTCTCAGCGCTCAAAGCCGCCCTCCTCTCCCAGCAGATCTCCGAGGTGGCGACCAAGAACCACACGGCGTCGGAGCTGGCCAGGCTCAACGACAAGCTCCGCTCGCTGGAGGCCAAGGCTGCGGCACAGGCGGCGGCGGCCGCGGCCAGCGGCAATGCCGGCGTCGGCGGGATCGCGGTCAACACCGGCGGCATGGCACAGCCACCGCCTGGCGCACCCCCCGCGGTCGCCCAGGTGATCGCCGCGGGCAACGCGATCGCCACGCTGCCCTACGTGTGGGGTGGCGGCCATGGTTCCTTCCACGCCAGCGGCTATGACTGCTCGGGCTCGGTCAGCTATGCGCTGGCGGCCGCCGGACTTCTGAGCTCACCGCTCGACTCGACCGGGTTCGAGAGCTGGGGCGCGCCCGGGCCGGGTCGCTGGATCACGGTCTACGCAAACGCCGGCCACGCCTGGATGGAGGTCGCGGGATGGCGGTTCGACACCGTCGCGTTGTCGTCCGGGGGTACGCGGTGGTCGCAGGGTGGCGGCGAGTTCTCGGGATTCGTTGCCCGGCACCCGCCCGGGCTCTGAGGACTAGTCCTGCAGCACCCGCCGGGGGCTCCGACGAGGACTGAGTGCGCCAGCCCGCCCGGGCGCTGCGGCCTAGTGCCTCAGATACGTCGGCCCTGAGGGCGCCGAGCGAGACCCGAACAGCGAGTTCACGTACTTCTGCTTGTACGCGATGTTGAACGAGGAGCCGTTGTTGATCAGCCCCGAGGGCCGCGCCGTCCCGACCGGCACCTGGCTCCGGCGGTTTGAGACGAACTGGGGTCCCTCCGGCCCGAGCGTGATCCTCGTGTGGCTCCAGGCCGTGTCCCCGATCGGCTCCGACTGACCGCCGACCGCCATCGCCCTGGCGACGGCAAAGGTGGCACGCCCGAAGTTGGTCAGGGGCAGCGTCCGGCAGGCGCTTGTGCCGTCGACGCAGGCGGACGGCGCCTCGAGGATCCACTCCGCGGATGAGATGTCGACGATCGATGCCGTGAGCGTCCTCTGAAACGTGTGGTGGGTCGTCAAGTTCGCGAGCACCAGCCACACACGCTGGCCAACGACGCCGACGCTGGCACTCACCAGGTCGCCGGGGTGGACCTTCAGTGCGATCGTGTGCGAGCCGGCCGGTACGAGCTCGTACCAGGCGGTGGAGACAGCGCCTCCACGCTGGGTGCAGTCGAGCTCGGTCCCGATCTGCTCAAGGGCGTTGGAATTGAGGCTGTAGCCCCCCAGGCCCACCCACATCGCCGAATAGCGGACCTTGCCGGGCGTGCAGCTCGGCTTCGGCTGGCGCCACCGTGCGGAGACCGCCCCGAAGCTCGTTCCGTGCGCCGCGTATCCCGCCCAGTTCTGGCTCACGCTGCGGTCGGCGCTGGCGATTGGAGCACCCGCCAGCGCGAACACGGCGGCAATCCCGACGCCGACGAGCACCCTGCCACGCACTGTGCGAAGTATCGACACGCAGCCGGAGAGCTTAAGCAGCGCTCGCGATCGCGGCGCCACGCCCCCGGCAGTCGTACAGCGTCGCGCCGTTGAGGGCGACGGCGCGGCAGGCCTTGGCGACGGCGTCAAACGCCGTCCGGCTGCCGGTTCGCGTGTCGCCCGGTACTCCGAAGCCCTGGCCATTGTCACCCGTTAACACCCACCGCAACCGTCCGGACCGGACCTCGAGCGAAATCCACTTCGCGGTCACCGAGCTCTCGCGGCCCGAGAAGCCCCCGAGGCCGGCAACGTCGGCGTCCGAGGACAGGATTACGGTCGCGGCGCTGCTCTGGCTCTCGACGCCGATCGTGCCCCCGCCATGGGAGGAGACGTACTTGATCGCGGCGCTCAGCCCGGCTGTGTCGCCGCCGAAGCCGCCGGGCCCGGCGCCGGCGAAACCGCCCCCAGCGCCCGCGCCCGGTGGCGATCCGCCACGGCCCTGCAAGCCGGCAGGCGGTCGCCCGGCGATACGTCCGCCAGGGATCCCTCGCGCACCGGCGCCCCCTGGGCCACGACCCGGAAAGCCACCGGCGCCCCCTGGGCCACGACCCGGAAAGCCACCGGCGCCCCCCGGGAGGCCCGCGCCCGCCGCCGCCGCGGAACCCCCCGCGGGGAACGTGCCGTTAGCCGCGTGACCGAGCGTGTCGGCGGCCCAGACGGCCGGGGCGGCGAGCAGCGCGGCCATGGCGACGGCAATGGCGGCGAGCGCAAGCCGCCGCGACTGCGACCACGCCAGCAGCACCGCGCAGATGCCACCGGCCGCGATCACCAGAGGGGTGGCCCAGGCCATTGCGCCGCCCAGCCCGTGCAGGACCACCAGCTCGGTGACCGCGCCGGCGACGATCGCCAGCGTCGCGATCACGCGGCCCGCCCGGGCGCCGGAAACCGCGATCCCCACCCCGGCGCCCACGAGTGCGGCCGTGAAGGGTGCGAGCAGCGAGACGTAGTAGGGATGGAAGATCCCGCTGGCGAAGCTGAACACCACCGTGGTGGTCGCGAACGCGCCACCGACGACGATCAGCCAGCCCGTGCGGGGGTCGGTGCGGCGCAGGCGAGTCAGCACGAGCAGTCCGAGCCCGGCGATCACCGCGAACCCGAGCAGCCAGCCGGCCTGGTCGCCCAGCCCGGACTGAAGCAGCCTGAACATTCCCGTCGGGCCCCCGAACAGCGTCCCGCCGCCGGGGCCCCCGCCGCCAGCGCCGATCGCCTGCGGTCCGCCGGTCTGCCCCGCAACGCGGCCCAGGCCGTTGTAGCCGAAGATCAGCGACCAGACGCTGTTATCCGAAGTGCCGGAGATCCAGGGACGATCGCCGGCGGGCGTCAGCGTGACGAGCAGCGGCCAGGCGCCGCCGACCATCACCGTCGCAGCAAGAAACCCCACCAGACCCTTCACCCGCGCCCGCTGGGTGACGAGCACCCAGGCCAGCGCGATCCCGGGGAGGACCATCAGCGCCACGCCCATCTTGGCCTCGAACCCCAGGCCCACGCACACGCCGCTCAACACGATCCAGCGCACACGGCCCGTTTCCAGCGACCGCAGCGCACACCACAGCGCCGCGACTGAGCAGAGGATCAACAGCTCGTCTGGATTGTTGTGGCGCGCGATCGCGACCGTCATCGGCGTGAGCGCGAACGCGGCACCGGCGCAGAACGCCGCCACCCGGCCGAAGCGGCGCCTGACGATGTCGTACAGGAGCGCCACCGCGGCCACGCCCATCAGCGCCTGCGGGACGAGGATGCTGAGCGGGTGAAAGCCGAACACCCTGGCCGACAGCGCCTGCACCCAGAGCGCGAGCGGCGGCTTGTCGACGGTCATCAGGCCGGTCTTGTCCAGCGAGGCGAACAGGAAGTCGTGCCAGCTCGTGCTCATCGAGCGGACCGCCGCGGCGTAGTACGTGTTTGCCCAGCCGTTGATGCCCAGGTTCCAGAGATTGAGCGCGGCCGTGCCGCCCAGCAGGACGAGCAGCTCGGGCGCCGCGAGCGCGGAGATCCGCCTCCCGCGGCCGCGCAGGCGGGGGAGCGCGGCTGCGATCGCGCTCAAGGCTGATCAGGGACGCGGGTCGCTTCGGCGGCCACGCCGACCGCGGCGAAGGCGCCGAGCGCGACGCCGAGGGCTGCGAGCAGGTAGGTCATGGACAGGAGCATCGGCGCTTTGACGAAGCAACCGCGAAGACGTCCCTAAGACAAACGTATGAGCCAATGTGTCCGCTGGCCGCAGGCCGGGGAGGCATAGAGTAGGTAGCACTGACCTCGTGAATCAGGAGACCTGAAAATGCCCGCCAACAACAGCTTCGATGCCAAGGCCACGCTGGAGGTAGGTGGCCGCGAGTACGAGATCTTCCGCCTCGATGCCCTGCAGTCCAAATACGACGTCGCCCGCCTGCCGTTCTCGCTCAAGGTCCTGCTCGAGAACCTGCTGCGAAACGAGGACGGCGAGGCCGTGACCAAGGAACAGGTCGAGGTCCTCGCCAAGTGGAACGCCCAGGACGAGCCGAGCGACGAGATCGCGTTCACACCCGCCCGCGTGGTGATGCAGGACTTCACCGGCGTCCCGGCGATCGTCGACCTCGCCGCGATGCGCGACGCGATCAAGGAGATGGGCGGCGACCCGAACAAGATCAACCCGCTCGTGCCCGCGGAATTGGTGATCGATCACTCAGTTCAGGTCGACGAGTTCGGCACCCCGACCGCGTTCCAGCGGAACGCCGACCTCGAGTTCGAGCGAAACAAGGAGCGGTACGCCTTCCTGCGCTGGGGCCAGGGGGCGTTCGACAACTTCAAGGTCGTCCCCCCGGACACGGGGATCGTCCACCAGGTCAACCTCGAGTACCTGGGACGGGTCGTGTTCGTGGACGATGAGCGCGGGCTCGCCTACCCGGACACGCTCGTCGGCACCGACTCCCACACGACGATGATCAACGGCCTCGGCGTGCTGGGATGGGGCGTCGGCGGGATCGAGGCGGAGGCGGCGATGCTCGGCCAGCCGATGTCGATGCTTGTCCCGCAGGTGCTCGGCTTCAAGCTGACCGGAGAGCTTCAGGAGGGCGCGACCGCCACCGACCTCGTGCTCACGGTCACCGAGATGCTCCGTGAGAAGGGGGTGGTGGGCAAGTTCGTCGAGTTCCACGGCGAGGGGCTGGCGAACCTCCCGCTCGCCGACCGGGCGACGATCGGAAACATGTCACCGGAGTTCGGCTCCACCTGCGCGATCTTCCCGATCGATGCCGAGACGCTGCGCTACCTCGAGTTCTCGGGGCGGCCGAAGGAGCTGATCGAGCTGATCGAGGCGTATGCCAGAGAACAGGGCATGTGGCACGACGAGGACTCCGAGGAGCCCACGTACTCAGACGAGCTCGAGCTCGATCTCGGCGACGTCGTCCCGAGCGTGGCGGGTCCGAAGCGCCCGCAGGATCGCGTCTCGCTGACGGAGTCCAAGGGCGCGTTCCGCGAGGCGCTCGATGGCATGCTCGACGACGAGGAGCCGGACGGCGAGGACGACGCGATCGCCGCCACGTTCCCAGCGAGCGATCCGATCTCCACCCATGTCCTCAACGGCCTGGGCCACGAGCCGCGCGGCGGCACCGGCGGGGCGCAGGTCGCGGACCGCGCCAGCGTCAGCGCGCCGGTCACGCTGGCCGACGGGACCGAGACGGAGCTCGACCACGGCCACGTGGTGATCGCCGCGATCACGAGCTGCACCAACACCTCGAACCCCTCCGTGATGCTGGGCGCCGGGATCCTGGCCCGCAACGCGGTCCAGAAGGGGCTCAAGGTCAAGCCCTGGGTCAAGACGTCGCTTGCGCCGGGGTCGAAGGTCGTGACCGAGTACCTGGAGCGCGCCGGGCTGACCGAGTACCTCGACGAGCTCGGCTTCAACCTCGTGGGCTACGGCTGTACCACCTGCATCGGCAACAGCGGGCCGCTGCCCGAGGAGATCTCGGATGTGGTCAATGCCGAGGACCTCGCGGTCGTCTCGGTCCTGTCGGGCAATCGCAACTTCGAGGGCCGGATCAACCCGGACGTGAGGATGAACTACCTGGCCTCGCCGCCGCTGTGCGTCGCCTACGCGTTGGCGGGAACGATGGACATCGACCTCTACGACGAGCCGCTGGGCGAGGACAAGAACGGCGACGCGGTGTACATGAAGGACATCTGGCCGAGCGAGGCCGAGGTGCAGCAGACGATCGAGGACGCGGTCCAGTCGGACATGTTCCGCAAGAGCTACGGCGAGGTGTTCGACGGCGACGAGCGCTGGAACTCCCTCGATGTGCCCACCGGGGACAGCTTCGCCTGGGACGAGGAGTCGACCTACGTCCGCCAGCCCCCGTTCTTCCAGGAGCTGCCGAAGGAGCCCGAGCCGATCACGGACATCGAGGGCGCACGCGTACTCGCGGTGCTGGGCGACAGCGTGACCACCGACCACATCTCCCCGGCGGGCGCGATCAAGCGCGACGGTCCCGCGGGGGAGTACCTGCAGGAGCACGGCGTCGAGCCGCGGGACTTCAACTCCTACGGCTCGCGGCGCGGCAACCACGAGGTGATGATGCGCGGCACGTTCGCGAACATCCGCCTGCGCAACCAGCTGGCGCCCGGCACCGAGGGCGGCGTCACGATCAAGCTCCCCGATGAGGAGGAGATGTCGATCTTCGACGCAGCGATGAAGTACATCGAGGAGGACACGCCGCTGGTCGTGCTGGCCGGCAAGGAGTACGGCTCCGGCTCGAGTCGCGACTGGGCTGCCAAGGGGACCACGCTCCTCGGGGTGCGGGCCGTGATCGCGCAGAGCTTCGAGCGCATCCACCGCTCGAACCTGGTCGGCATGGGGGTGCTACCGCTCCAGTTCGCCGACGGGGACTCGGCCGAGTCCCTCGGCCTGACCGGCAAGGAGACGTTCAGCATCGCGGGGCTTGCCGACGCGGAGGAGGTTCCCCGCGAGCTGACGGTCAAGGCCGACGACAAGGAGTTCCAGGTGACCGCCCGGATCGACACGCCAAAGGAGCAGCTCTACTTCCGCCACGGCGGGATCCTTCAGTTCGTGCTCCGCCAGCTGCTCGAGGCCTGATTGCGCGCCGACGGCGTCTTCTCCGGGGGCGGGATCAAGGCGATCGGCTTCGCCGGCGCGTTGAAGGCCGCCGCCGAGGCCGGCTACACCGAGTGGCACCAGGTCGCCGGCACCTCGGCCGGGGCGATCACGGCGATGGCCCTCGCCCTCGGCTATGACGCGGACGGTCTGAAACAGCAGCTCGATGCGTTCAACTTCGCCAAGATCGCGGACTACGGCGGTCCGTTCGGGATCGGACGGGTCGAGAACCTGATCGTGCGTGATGCACTCACCCACGGCAAGTCGCTGTCGAAGTTCATCGACAAGCTACTCGAGGAGGCGCCGCGCCCGGCGACCAAGTTCGGCGAGCTGGACGGCCGACTGCGGGTAATCGGCACCGACCTCGCGCATGTGCGGATGGTGATCTTCCCCGAGGACGTGGGCCTGTATGTGGACTCCGAAGGCAAGCGGCTTGATCCGGACGAGTTCCCGATCGCCGAGGCCGTCAGGATCAGCGCCGGCTATCCGTACTTCTTCCCGCCCCTGAAGCTCCGCGACGCGGTGACGCAAAAGGACGGCGTGCTCGTCGACGGCGGCGTCGTCAGCGCGTTCCCGGTGTTCCTCTTCGACTCACCGAAGCCCGACCACCCCACCTGGGGATTTCAGCTGTTCGGCGGCTTCAGTCCGCAGAAGCCGACGTATGAGTCCGTCGGAGGCGTGGCCTGGCCGATCGACATGCTGAAGGCGATCCTCGACGCCTCCACCAGCGCCCTCGACAAGCTGACGCTGCAGGCGTTCGGCGATCGCGTGATCGCGATCCCGACCGATGACATCTCAACGCTGGACTTCAATCTGACCGAGGCGCAGAAGCAGTCCCTGTACGACTCGGGCTATCAGGCGGCGAAGCAGTTCTTCGCCGGCAACCCAAAGGCCATCAACCGATTCGGAGTGACATCGCTGTGATCCCTGATCTGCTGAACGCCCTGCTCACCGCCGTCGGCCCTTCCGGACACGAGGTGGATGCCGCCCGGGCGTGGCGCGACGGGTGCTCGGAGTTCGCGACCGACGTGGCCGCAGATCACCTCGGCTCCTCGCGTGCCCGCGTCCCCGGAACAAAGGACGCTCCGTCGCTGGCCGTATTCGGCCACATCGACGAGATCGGCCTGCACATCACCCACGTCGAGGACAGCGGGCAGCTCCGTTTCGGCCAGGTGGGCGGCTGGGACCCCACCGTCCTGATCGGCCAGCGGGTGCGGGTGATGACCCGGGGCGGCCCAATCCCGGGAGTGATCGGCCGCAAGCCGATCCACCTGCTCAAGGACGACGATCGCAAGAAGGTCCCGGAGCTGAAGGCGCTGCACATCGACGTCGGGGCCACGGACAGCGACGAGGCCCAAGAGATGGTGCGGATCGGCGATGTGGCCGTGATCGACTCCGGTCCGGTCGAGTTGCCCAACGGGCAGATCGTCTCGCGGGCGCTCGACAACCGCGTGGGGTGCTATGTGGCAGCAGAAGCAGCCCGGCTCGTGAGCGCCGATGGGGGCGCTCCCGGGGACGTGGTCGCGCTGGCGGTGGTCCAGGAGGAGATCACGTTTGCCGGCGCGCAGACGACCGCGTTCGCGCTCGAGCCCGACGTGGCGATCGTCGTCGATGTGACGTTCGCAACCGATCAGCCCGGAATCGAATTGGGGGAGATGACCAAGCACCCGCTCGGGTCCGGCCCGGTGATCGCCCGCGGGACGATGCTGCACCCGAAGGTCACGGAGCTGCTCTACGACGTCGCGGAGCAGGAGCAGCTGCCGTTCACGATGGAGTCGATCGGCAGACGCACGATGACCGACGCCGACGCCATCCACCTGAGCCGCGCCGGGGTCCCCACCGGGCTCGTGTCGGTGCCCGTGCGCTACATCCACTCGCCCGTGGAGATGGGTTCGCTCGCAGACATCGAGGCGGCGGCAAAGCTGATCGCGGCGTTCGCTCAGCGCCTCGAGCCGGGGATGTCCTTCGAGCGCTGAGCGCTCAGGACCTGGGCGTCGGGAACTGCGAGCGCATGATCAGATCCCACAGCTGGTCGGGGATGAACCGCCGCTGGTTGATCATCAGATGGGCGCTCGGGGTGACGGGGTAGCGCGGCCTGGGGCGTCCCGCCTTAAGCGCCTTGGCGATCGTCTTGGCGACCGCGTCGGGGCCGCCGCCGAGCTTCACCATCGGACCGCGATATGCGGACTCGGTCAGCTTGGCCACGTGGCGATTGAAGTGCTCATACGGACCGTCGTCCGCACCCGACTCGACCGACGCCGCCGCGGTCTCGCCGAAGCTCGTCACGATCAGCCCCGGCTCGACCAGGATCACGTCGACGCCGAACCCGCGCACCTCGAAGCGCATCGCGTCCGAGAGGGCTTCGACCGAGTACTTGGTGGCGTGGTAGATGCCGCCACCGGGGAACGTCAGCTTGCCCCCCATTGAGCCGATGTTGACGATCTTGCCCCAGCGCTGCTCCCGCATCCCGGGCAGCACCAGCTGGCACATCCGCAAGAGCCCGAACACGTTCGTCTCGAACTGCCGCCGGACCTGGTCGAGCGGCACGCTCTCAACGGCGCCCGACTGGCTGTAGCCGGCATTGTTGATCAGGACCCCCACCGCGCCCTCGGCATCGCTCACGGCCTGCACCGCCGCGCCCATCGACGCCTCATCGGTCACGTCGAGCGCGAGCGTCTCGCAGCCCGCCTCCTTCAAGCTCGAGATCGTCTCTGGCCTGCGGGCCGTCGCATAGACCTTCCACCCCTGGCCGGCCAAATGCTCGGCAGTGGCGTAGCCGATGCCCGAGGAGCAGCCGGTGATGAGGACGGCCTCGGAAGCCACGGCGGCAGTCTATCCGCGAACGAGCTTCTTGTAGGTGATCCGGTGCGGACGGTCCGCCTCGGGCCCGAGCTGTTCTCTGCGGAAGCTCTCGTAAGCCTCGAAGTTGCCCTCGAACCAGCGCACCTGCGAGTCGCCCTCGAACGCGAGCACGTGCGTGGCGATGCGGTCGAGGAACCAGCGATCGTGGGAGACGACCACCGCGCAGCCGGCAAATGCCAGCAGTGCCTCCTCGAGTGCACGGAGCGTGTCGACGTCGAGATCGTTGGTCGGCTCGTCCAGCAGCAGCAGGTTGCCGCCGCTTCGCAGCAGCTTGGCCAGGTGAACGCGGTTGCGCTCGCCGCCGGAGAGCTTCTCCACCCTCGCCTGCTGGTCCGAGCCCTTGAAGTTGAAGCCCGCGACGTAGGCGCGGCTGTTGATCGTGCGATCGCCGAGCTTGATCTGGTCCGACCCGCCCGAGATCTCCTCCCATACGGTCTTGGCCGGATCGAGCGCGTCCCGGGACTGGTCGACATATGCGAGCTCGACCGTCTCGCCGAGCCGCAGGGCGCCGGCGTCCGGCTGCTCGGCGCCCGTGATCATCCGCAGCAGCGTCGTCTTACCGGCGCCGTTCGGCCCGATCACGCCGACGATCCCGCCGGGGGGCAGCCCGAACGACAAATCGTCGATCAGCACCCTGTCGCCATAGGCCTTGCGCAACGCGTCGGCCTCGACCACGACGCCGCCGAGCCGCTGGCCGGCGGGAATGTGGATCTGGACCTGGTCCAGCTTCACGCTCGACTCCTGCGCCAGCAGCGCCTCATAGGCGTTCAGCCGCGCTTTCGGCTTGTTGCGCCGCGCGCTGGCGTTGAGCCGCACCCACTCGAGCTCCTGCTCGATCGTCCGCCGCCGCGCGGTCTCCTGCCGGGCCTCGGATTCGAGCCGGGCGCGCTTCTGATCGAGCCAGCCCGAGTAATTGCCCTCGTACGGGATCCCCCGTCCTCGGTCGAGCTCCAGGATCCAGCCGGCGACGTTGTCCAGGAAGTAGCGGTCGTGGGTGATCGCCACGACCGTGCCCGGGTAATCGAGCAGGTGGCGCTCGAGCCAGGCGACCGACTCCGCGTCGAGGTGGTTGGTGGGCTCGTCGAGCAGCAGCAGATCGGGCTGGCCGAGCAGCAGCCGGCAGAGCGCGACTCGGCGCCGCTCGCCGCCTGAGAGCTGGGAGACGTCGGCGTCGCCGGGCGGACAGCGCAGCGCATCCATGGCGATTTCGAGTGTCGTGTCGAGGTTCCAGCCGTCGACCGCGTCGATCTGCTCCTGGAGGCGCCCGAACTCGTCTGCGGTCTCATCGGAGTAGTTCATCGACAGCTCGTTGAAGCGATCGAGCAGCGCCTTGGTCTCGGCGACGCCCTCCTCGATATTCCCGCGGACGTCCTTGCCGGGGTCGAGCTGCGGCTCCTGTTCGAGCAGGCCGACCGTGGCCCCGGGAGCGAGCTGCGCCTCGCCGTCGAACTCCGTGTCGCGCCCCGCCATGATCCGCAGCAGCGTCGACTTGCCGGCGCCGTTGTAGCCCAGCACGCCGATCTTCGCACCGGGCAGGAACGACAGCGAGATGTCCGCGAGCACCTCCTTGTCGGGTGGGAAGCGGCGCGAGAGCTTGTAGGTGGTGAAGATGTACTGGCTCGACATGAACGGTCGAGGGTAGAACACCGCATGCTGCACGCGTTGGCGATCGCACTGGCCGCGGTCGCGGCGTGCGCGATGGTCGTGGCGATCGCCGGCATGGCGACCGGCAACCAGAGCGAGCGGACCGGCTGGATCGTGCGCGTGGTGGCGCTTGTCTGCTTCGCGGCCGCTGTCATCCTCAATGCAACGACCGCACTAAGGAGAACCCACTGAAGGAGAACCCATGCGCGACCCGATCTACACCGCCCACGCCACCGTCACCGGCGGCCGCGCCGATGGCCACGGCCGAACCGACGACGGCAAGGTCGATCTCCAGCTTCGCCTGCCGAAGGAGATGGGAGGGGAGGGCGAGGGCACGAATCCCGAGCAGTTGTTCGCCGTCGGGTTCGCCGCCTGCTTCGAAGGAGCGCTGGGAGTCGTCGGCCGGCGGGAGCACGCCGAGGTGGGCGACGTCTCGATCGACTCGAGCGTCAGCCTGATCCCGACCGAGGATCGCGCCTTCAAGCTCGCGGTCAGCCTCGAGGTCTCGCTGCCGAGCGTCGATGACCCCGAGCTCGCCAAGCGGCTCGTCGCCGGCGCGCACCGGGTGTGCCCCTACTCGAACGCGACGCGCGGCAACATCGAGGTGACGCTGACCGCCAACGGCGAGAGCGTCGCCTAGCCGCCGCTCACACCTCGGGCTGCCAGCCGCTCACCACCCACTGGCCGCCGGAAAGCCGGGCGACGGTGGCGACCGTCACGTGCCACGCGGGACGAAGGCCCTGGTAGGCGGTGGTGTTGGCGGCGGTGGTCGCCTCGCGGGTGACGACCACGTATTCGTCCCGTGACCCCGGGAGCGGCGCGACCGCCTCCACCGTGCCGCTGTTGGCGATCCCGCCCTGCTGGAGCTGGTAGTCCGAGGCGGTCTGCGCGGCCGCGAGCTGCATCGCCGAGCGCGCCTGGCCGACGCTACGGGCCGCGAGCGAGCGCATGTCGGCGACGACCGTGTCCGCGCTCCAGTTGATGTACGCGCCGGCGAAGGAGCGGACCGCGGCGATCGCCGACGGCGGCGCCGGGGGCGGTCTCGGGCGGCGGCTTTGGGCGAGGGGTACTCGTGGGTCGCGCTGGGCGACCGCGAGCGGTTCGCGCGCGCCTGGTGTCCGCCGCCGCCTCCGCACCCGGCGGCGAGCAGCAGCACCGCGCAGATCGAGCACGCCCGCCTCACAGCCCCTCCGGATGCCGGGCGATGAACCCATCCGCGCTCCGGATCAGCGGGTGCCAGCCGATTCCGCTGCTTCCGTCCCCCGGCCCGGCGGCGTTGTGCGTGTCCCAGCGCAGCCCGGCCACGTACATGAACACGTGGTCTGCGTTGGCGTAGATCGTCACCCAGGAACCCGGTCCGGGCTGCCCGAAGGACTCGAGCTCGCTCGAGGATCGCCGAGTAGGTCACCGGCAGCAGCCCGCCTCCGTACAGCAGGTGCTCGACGCTCGAGGAGCAGTCGTAGTCGGGCGCGACCTCGCTCAAGCGGCACGCCGTGGCCGCCGCCGTACACGTATGGCTTGCCGACGATCTGGTTGCCGGCGGCGATGATCTCCTTGACCGCGGGCGGGGCGTCGGCCGGCGCCGCCGCGAGCCCGTCCGGAAGCAGCTGCGCCCGCGGCCCCGGGGACCACGGGACGCCGCCGAGCGTGCCCGCGCGCGCACGCCGCCGGATCCGAGGCCGCCGCCTGCGGCGCGAGCAGCGTGCTCGTGCCCGCCGGGCGCCTGACCCAGCAGGTTCGCCGGCGCCGCTGGCCGGCGGACGCTCGATCCGCACGGGCCCCGACCACAGGCCGTTCTCGTACGGGATCCCGAGCCGGCCGGCGAGCTGCCACCACAGGTCGATCACGCGCGGCAGGCCGTCGATCGGCGGTCCGCCCGAGCCCGATGTCGCGCTTGTAGGCGATCGCCGAGTGACTCGACCAGGTGATCCGCAGCGGCGTCATGTACGGCAGCCCGCCCATCGCGGTCGCGGTCTGGAAGGTCGTGCCGCCGAGCTCGGCGTAGCTGTCGGGGTACTGCAGCAGGCTCGCGCCGGACGCGCCGACCGTCCCCGAGCTCGGGTCGCCGGGGCCGCCGTACTCGGTCGCGCCCACGAGCTGCTCCGGTGCCGGGGGGCCCGAGCGCGATCGAGCCGGCCGGCGAGGAGGCGCACTGGCTGCCCTCGCGTGAACACGCTGATCAGCAGCGCGAGCAGCGCCGCGCCGAGCCCGCCGAGACAGATCCCGCCGACCGCCACCGCCGCGAGAGCCGCGCCATGACCTCTTCGCCGCTTCGTCCACATCGAGGCGAAGATAGCCGAGTCCAAACCTAATCGAGACTAATTGAGACTAATTAGTTACACGATTTAGGCCTCGCTGCTACCTTAACCTCCCTCATGCCGCGGATCCTCGACGTCGAACAGGCGATGCTCCTGCTGGAGCTCGAAGCCCCGTTCGACCAGCGCGCGGTCCAGCTCGCGCGGCGCAGGATGGCCAAGCGCTGGCATCCGGACATCGCGCCCGCCGGGTCGCCAGCACGAGCACCAGCGCCACCTCCAGGCGATCAACGAGGCGGCCGACCAGCTCTCGGAGCTCGCCGAGACCTCGCGCGGCGGGCGCGTCACCCGCGGCGCGGTCAAGGTCTCCGCGGCCGCGGCGCGCAAGGCCCGCGAGGACGCCGGCCGGCGCGCGTACGAGGCCGAGCAGCGCCAGCGCGCGGCCGAGGAGGACCGCGCCAAGCACGACCCGTTCGGCGCCCGCGTCCCCGACCACTCGGTCGTCCACCGCTACGCGCGCTGCGTCTCCTACCCCGAGTGGGGCGTCGGCACGGTCACCGGGATCTACTTCTCGGGCGAAGGCGACGACGTCCAGCAGTGGGCGCGGATGTCGTTCGCGGTCGGCGTCCGGACGGTGCCCGCCGGCTCGCTTCAGTTCGTCGACTTCTCGAAGCCCGACGCGGCCGCCGACCGGGTCGAGCGGTTCATGACCGCCGCCCAGCACGCGCTCGCCGAGGGCGACGCCGGGCTCGCGGCGCAGCGCCTGATCTACGCGCGCGACGCCGATCCCGGCAACCCGGTCGTGCTGCGGCTGCTGACCGCCGCCTTCTGGCAGGCGGGCAACCTCGCCGCCGCGGCGCGCGCGGTGCGCGACTGGGCCCGCGCCGACACCGACCGCCCGACGCCCGAGCGGTTCGCGCTCGCGGATCTACGAGGACATGGGCGCGATCGACCTCGCGGCCGACGCCGCCGCGCGGGCCGCCGAGCGGGCGCCAGCCGACGCCTCGGCGTGGGAGCGCCTCGGCCGGCTGCGGCTGCGCCTGATGGATCGCCCGGCGGCGATCTCCGCGCTCGAGCGCGCCCGGCTGATCTCGCCGACGGTCGAGGGGCTGCTCGACCTGGCGCTCGCCTACCACCTCGCGGGCGACGTCGGCGCCGAGGTATCGGCGGCCGAGGCCGCGACGCGACTCGACCCCGAGTCGCAGTCGGCCTGGTCGACGCTACGCGCACGCGCTCGCGCGCACCGACCGGCTGCGGGAGTGCGTCGAGGCCTGCGAGCGGGCGCTCGCGCTGGCGCCAGGATCCCGAGGTGAGCAGACCTGCTCCGCCAGGTGCAGCGGATGCAGCCGCGCGGCAGATCCCGGCCTCGAGCGTGCGCGGCCTAGAGGCGCGCTTCTACCGGCGCCAGCGACCGAGCCCTCGCGCCCGCAGACCGGGCAGGCCTCGCCCGCCGCCAGCGGGCGCCCGCCGCACTCGGGGCAGTCCTCGACCCGCTCGAGCACGCCGAGCAGCTCCCCGACCCGGCACACCAGCAGTCGCTCCTCGTCGATCTCGACCCACGTCCCGGCCGCCGCCGGGAACACGACGTGGTCGCCGCGCTTGACCGGCATCTGCACGCCGACGTGATCCCACCAGTCGAGCCCGGGCCCGACCGCGAGCACGATCCCCTGCTGTGGCGGCGGCTCATCGGAGCCGGGCGGCACGAGCAGACCGGAGCGCCGGACGCGGTCGGGGTCGAGCTCCTTGATCACGATGCGGTCGAACAGGGGGCGAAGCTGGTTTCGCATGTCCGGAGCTGATCATAGGCTCAGCGCCTCATGCGCCTGATCGTCGCCCGCTGCGAAGTCCGCTACTCCGGCCGCCTCGACGCGCTGCTGCCCGAGGCGCTGCGGCTGATCATGGTCAAGGCCGACGGCTCGGTGCTGGTCCACGCCGACGCGGGCGGCTACAAGCCGCTGAACTGGATGACGCCGCCGACGGTGATCGAGGAGATCGAGGCCCGCGCACCGGATGATCGTCCGCAAGCGCGCCGGCGCCACCGAGGACCGGCTCGAGATCGAGCTCGCGAGGTCCTCTCCGACGTCAGCCACGACCTCGGCGAGGACGCGGCGCTGAGCCAAGGACGGCGTCGAGGCGCACCTCCAGGAGCTGCTGGCCGAGCAGCCGCACTGGTGCGGCGAGGGCTTCCGGCTCGTGCGCCGCGAGTGGCCGACCGACATCGGCCCGGTCGACCTGATGTGCCGCGACGCCGACGAGGATGGGTCGCGGTCGAGATCAAGCGCGTCGCGGGGATCGACGCGGTCGAGCAGCTGACGCGCTACCTGGAGCGGATCCGGCTCGACCCGGCGTTCGCGGCTGCCGCGGGGTGCTGGCGGCGCAGCAGATCAAGCCGCAGGCGCGCGTGCTCGCCGCGAGCCGCGGAGATCGAGTGCGTCGAGGTCGACCTGGCGGTGCTGCGCGGCGAGCGCGAGCCGGACCTGAAATTGTTCGCGGCATGAACGAGCAAGCCGTCCTCACAGAGCGCCGCGGGCGCATCCTCCTGATCACGATCAACCGCCCCGACCAGCGCAACGCGGTCAACGCCGCGGTCGCGCAGGGGATCGCCGCCGCGCTCGACGAGCTCGACGGCGACGACGGCCTGTCGGTCGGCGTGCTGACCGGCGCCGGCAAGGGCTTCTGCGCCGGGATGGACCTGAAGGCGTTCGTCGCCGGCGAGGCCCCCTACGCCGCCGACCGCGGCTTCGCCGGGATCACCCAGCGCGGCTCGACCAAGCCGCTGATCGCGGCGATCGAAGGATTCGCGGTGGCGGGCGGACTCGAGGTCGCGCTGGCCTGCGATCTGATCGTCGCCGCCGCGCGGCGCCCGGCTCGGGATCCCCGAGGTCAAGCGCTCGCTGGTCGCCGCCGGCGGCGGCCTGCTGCGGCTCCCGCGCGTGCTGCCGCGCAACATCGCGATGGAGCTCGCGCTGACCGGCGATCCGATCGACGCCGAGCGCGGCCACGAGCTCGGGCTGGTCAACCGGCTCGCGGAGCCGGGCCAGGCGCTCGACGACGGCGCTCGAGCTGGCCGACACGATCGCCGCCAACGGCCCGCTCGCGCTGGCGGCCACCAAGCGGATCCTGCTCGAGTCGGTCGACTGGCCCGACTCCGAGTTCTTCGCGCGCCAGGGCGAGATCGCGGGCCCGGTGCAGCTCTCGGAGGATGCGCGCGAAGGCGCGACGGCGTTCGCGGAGAAGCGCGCCCGGTATGGAAGGGGAGATAATCGGGACATGGATACATCAACCATCGATCAGGCATACGGGCAGCTCCAGAGCGAGTTCCAGGACGTCGCGAAGTCGGTCCAGGCGACTCGCCGGAGAAGCTCCAGGCGGCCGCGCAGGCCGGCGACCAGAACGCCAAGGAGTGGCTGCTCGACCTCAAGCAGGTCGCGCTCGACGTCAAGGACGAGCAGATGCAGGTCAACTCGCTGCTGCAGGCGATCCACCAGTTCGTCAGCGAGTCCCACGAGCAGCTCCAGCAGCAGGTGCCCCAGTACCAGCAGATGGCGCCGATGGGCATGGGCGGCGGCGGCCGAGGCGGGACTGTTCGGCGGCCTGCTCGGGCGGCGGCTTCGGCCAGGCGATGGCGATGGGCGCCGGCTTCGGCCTGGGCGACGACCTGATCAACAACATCTTCTAACTAGTTGTCCCGGGGCGAGCATGCTCGCCCCGGCCCGCCGCGCATGCGCGGCGGGGGCCGGCGAACATGTTCGCCGGCCTACAGATCCGTGACGGACCCTGCCTTCTCGAGCCGCTCGGCGAGCTGGTTCATGCCGAAGCGCTTGGCCGCCTCGGCGCCGCCGTGCAGATCGGTCGGCCGGTCCGGCGGACGCTCGAGGTCCACGATCCGCAGCGTCGCGATCTCCTTGAAGTGGCGCAGCTGCTCGGCGTTGTCGGTCAGCGCCGCCGCGATCCGGGGGCGCTGCTCGCCGGCGTGCTCGATCGCCCCCTCGAGCGAGCCGTGGGCGCGCAGCAGCTCGGCGGCGGTCTTGGGCCCCACCCCGGGCGCCCCGGGAAGGCCGTCCGAGGGATCGCCGCGCAGCGCGATGAAGTCCGGCACGAGCGCGGGCGGAATCCCGTAGCGCTCCTGACACCCGAGGCGGGATCCACCTCCTCGAAGCCGCTCGTGCCCTGCTTCAGAGCATCACGCTCACCTCGCTCCGAGACGCACTGGAACATGTCGCGGTCGCCGGTCAGGATCAGCGTCTCGCCCGCCGGCCCTCGACTCGACCGAGGCCAGCGACCCGAGCAGGTCGTCGGCCTCGAGGTCGGCGGTCGTGATCGTGCTCCAGCCGAACGCCTCGAACAGCTCGCCGGCGCTGCTCGAACTGCCACGCAGGTCGTCCGGAACCGGCGGCCGGTCGGCGTGGTAGGGCGGCATACAGCTCGACGCGGTACGCCGCCGCCTCGGCGCCGAAGCAGACGACGATCGCGCGCGGCGAGCGATCGGCGGCGACCCGGAGCAGGATGTTGACCGCGCCGAGCAGCGCGTTGATCGGCCGCTCCATCGACCCGTGGATCGAGTCGGGCAGCGCGAAGAACGAGCGGTAGAGGACGTACGGGCCGTCGACGACGAGCAGCGGGCCTGACACCCGCGGCACCGTATCCAACCGCTGACCGCCGGGACCGGCGAGGCCGCCGAACACGACCCGGTAGGTCCCGTGCCCGGGCACGCGCACGGTGTAGCGCCCGCCGGCGCCGAGCCGCACGCGACGCAGCGCGCGCCACCGCGAGCCATGGCGCACCTGCACGATCAAGCGTCGCGCCCTTGCGCGCCGGGAAGACCTGCCCCGTACGACCGGCACCCGCGGGCGCGAACAGCGCGCACGGGCGAGCGATCGTCGCGGTCTCGGCCGTGATCCGCGACACGTCGGGGCTGTGGCCGACCGCACCGCGCCCGGTCGCTCTCAGGATCGAGCGGTGCCGGCGCTGGTCGATCGTCGTGGAACTCGGCCAGCGTCGAGAGCAGGCCGAAGCGCTGCTCGAGCTCGGTGCCGGAGACGGTCGTGCGGCCTCCGGTGCCGACGACCGAGCGCGCTCACGATCCGCGGCGAGACGCCGTCGCGCTTGGTCACCTTGATCCCGATCAGCGATGCCCTTGACGAGCCCGACGAGCTTCGCCGCCGCGGCGGACATGCTCATCCGGTAGCTCCAGTGGTGATAGGGATTGCCGCCGGCGCCGTCGTAGGGATCGGGGACGCCGCGCAGCCACGGCTCGGGCGCCGCGCCCGGGAACGCGTTCTGACGCTCTCGGTGTAGCCGCCGGAGCTCGAGAAGAAGTAGGTGATCGCCGGCGCGCCGTTGTAGGTGAGGATCTGGCCGCGGGTGGCCTCCACCGCGGCGTTGCTCGCGGCGCGGTCTCGGCGCCGACGCCGCCGTACGCCTGCGAGCGCGTGTCCGAGTAGAGCTGATAGACGCTGCCGCCGACGTCGCTGGTCGAGCGCGTAGGTGCGCGCCGCGACCGCCTGGGCGTCGAGCGCCTGCGGCCGCCCAGCTCGAGGGCATCTCCGACGCGACGACGCCGCGCACGTATGCGTCGAGCCCGACCGCGTTGATCGTCTCGACGCTGCTGCCGCCGGCGGGCCGGAACTGGAGCGCGCCGCGATACGTGCCCAGGCCGGCGAGCGTCAGCGGTCCCGGGCCGGAGACGGTCAGCGGCGCGGCGAACGTCCCGACGCGCTTGCCCGAGCGATTGACGAGCGCGAGCTAGCCGTTCGACAAGCGGTTGCACGGAGTACGTGGCCCCCGGCTTCAGCGCCTTGCTTGCGGCCCGGCTCGCGCCGCTGAACGACGCCGAGCCGGTCTGCAGCAGCACCTTGACGATCCGCTTGGGGTTCGTGGTCGTGAGCGCCGTGCCCTGGTAGTAGTGGGCGAGGATCGCCGGGTAGCCGGCGCCGTGCAGGGCGTAGCCATAGGCGCCGTACTGGCTCATGCCGACGCCATGACCGTTCCCGCCGCCGCTGATGTAGAAGGTGCCGTGGCCGCGCCGGCCGGGGTCGCGAGCGCCAGTGACGCGATAGATAGGGTTAGAGCGGATGAGCGAGCGCAAAGCTTCAGATGTGTTCGTCGAGTGCCTGGAGGCGGAGGGCGTTCGGTTCGTGTTCGGGATTCCGGGCGAGGAGACGCTCGATCTGAGCGAGTCGCTGGCCGATTCTTCGATTCAGTTCGTTCCTGTTCGGCACGAGCAGGGCGGCGCCTACATGGCCGACGCCTACGGGCGGCTGACGGGCCGAGCGGGCGTGTGCCTCGGCACCCTCGGACCTGGCGCGACGAACCTCGTCACTGCCGTGGCCGACGCCTACCTGGACCGAGCCCCGCTCGTCGCACTCACCGGCCAATCCGACCTGGAGCGGATGCACAAGGAATCGCACCAGTACATAGATCTGATCGGCATCCTGCGCCCGATCGTCAAGTGGAACGCGCGGGTATCGAGCCCCGAAATCGTACCCGAGGTGGTCCGCAAGGCGTTCGCGGTCGCCGAGTCCGAGAAGCCGGGCGCCACGCACCTGGAGCTGCCCGAGGACGTGATGGCGCGCCCGCTCGACGCGATCCCCCTCCCCCGCCACACGCCGGTCCAGCCCGAGCCCGGGATGCGCGAGCTGCGGCGGGCGTCTGAGATCATCTGCTCGGCATCGCGCCCGGTCGCGCTGGCCGGGAACGGCGCCGTGCGCACGCACGCCGCCGGCGCGCTTGCGGACCTTCGCCTCGGAGCTCGGGATCCCGGTGGCGGAGACGTTCATGGCCAAGGGCCTGCTCGACGACGACGACCCGCTCGCGCTCGGAACCGTCGGGCTCCAGGCCCGCGACTACTCGCTGGCCGGGTTCGACGACGCCGACGTGGTGATCGCGATCGGCTACGACCTCGTCGAGCACAAGCCCGAGAACTGGAATCCGCGCGGCAACAAGCAGATCGTGATGATCGACACCGTCGCCGCCGAGGTCGACGAGTTCTACCTGCCGGCGGTCGAGCTGATCGGCGACATCCCCCACGTGCTCTCTCGGCTGACAGCCGCCTGCGCGGATGATCCCGCCCTCGCGCCGGAGGGTCCTCGCGGCTGCGGGAGGTGGTGCAGGGAGCGCTCCATCAGGGCTCGACCGATGACAAGCTTCCCGATGCTTCCGCCGCGGGTGCTGTGGGAGATCCGCCAAGCGCTGGGCGCCGAGGACATCCTCGTCTCGGACGTCGGGCTGCACAAGCTGTGGATCGGGCGTATGTTCCCGGCCCACGCGCCGGGAACCGTGCTGATCGCCAACGGCCTCGCGGGCATGGGCTTCGCGCTCCCGACGGCGATCGGCGCCAAGCTCGTGTACCCCAACCGGCACGTCGTCGCGGTCCACGGCGACGGCGGCTTTCTGATGAACAGCCCAGGAGCTCGAGACGGCCGTGCGGCTGCGCACGCCGGTCGTCAACGTGATCTGGGAGAACGGGCAGTTCGGCTCGATCGCGTGGAAGCAGGACAAGAAGTTCGGCCGCCACTTCGACGTCGACTTCACGAACCCGGATTTCGTCAAGCTGGCGGAGGCGTTCGGAGTGCCGGCCTGGCGCTGCTCGAGTCCGGAGGAGTTCGGTCGCCTGCTGCGGGATGCGCTCGCGCTAGATAAGCCGTCGCTGATCGTCGTGCCGATCGATTACTCGCTCGACGTCGCGCTGTCCAGCGAGCTGGGGGCCGAGACGGTCGCGACTTGAGCGATTCCGCGATGTGCTCGTTGTCGGGGCCGGCCTCGCCGGCCTGGTGACGTCCCTCGAGCTGCTCGAGCGCGGCCACAAGGTGCTCCTGCTTCGACCGCTGCGAGCCACACGAGGTCGGCGGCCTCGCCCGTGAGGCGTTCGGCGGCATGTTCATGGTCGATACGCGCGAGCAGCGCGCCTCGCGCGTCCGGGACAGCGTCGAGCTGGCGCTCGAGGACTGGCTGCGGACGGCGGGCTTCGAGGATGAGGACGTCTGGCCCCGCCGCTGGGCCGAGGAGTACGTCTCCCGCGCGCGCGACGAGGTCGGCGAGTGGCTGAAGCGATACGGGGTGCGCTTCTTTCCCGTCGTCAACTGGGCCGAGCGCGGCGTGTACGGAGACGGGCAACTCGGTGCCCCGCTTCCATCTGACCTGGGGTTGCGGCCAGGCGCTCATCGACGCGATGTGGTCAGCGCTTCGACAAGCACCCCGGGCTCGAGGTTCGCTTCGGCCACCGCGTGAGCGAGCTGCTGGTCGATGACGGCCGGGTGACCGGTGCGCGCGTCGTGGAGGAAGGCGGCGGTTCCGAATACGAAGTGGGCGCTTCGAGCGTCGTGATCGCGGCGGGCGGAATCGGCGGGAACCTCGATCTCGTTCGCAGCCATTGGCCCTCAAATCTCGGCGGCCCGCCCAAGGAGATCCTGATGGGCTCCCACTACTACGCCGACGGCGCGATGCACGCCGAGGTGCGGCGGCTGGGCGGCAACGTCACGCACCTCGAGCGGATGTGGAACTACGCAGACGCGGTGCGGCATCCGAAGCCGCGCCGGCCGCTGCACGGGCTCAAGCTGATCCCGCCGCGCTCGGGAGTCGTCGTCGACCCGACGGGGCGGCGTTACGGACCAGTTCCGCTGATCCCCACGTTCGACGCCTACTACGCGCTCGAGCGGATGTGCGAGGACGAGCGCAAGTACTACTGGATGATCTGCAACTGGAAGATCGCGCGGCGTGAGCTCGACGTCTCGGGGTCCGAGCACAACCCGGCGATCCGCGAGAAGCGGCTGCTCCGCTTCCTCGTCTCGGTCGTGCTCGGAAAGCCGTCGCTCGTGCGGTACTTCGTCGAGCACTGCCCGGACTTCGTCACCGCCCGCTCACTGCCGCAGCTGGCCGAGCGGATGGCTGCATTGATGGGCGACGGGGCGCTCGACGGCGAGCTGATGCAATCCGAGATCCGCCGCTACGACGCCACGATCGCCCGCGGCAAGCCGCTCTTCAACGACGACCAGCTGCGGCGGATCGCAGCAGCTGCGGAACTGGCGCGGCGATCGGTTGCGGACCGCGCGCTTCCAGCGGATCGACGATCCCGAGGCCGGGCCGCTGATCGCGATCCGGATGACCGTCCTGGCCCGGAAGAGCCTCGGCGGGATCCAGACCGACTTGTCATCGCGCGTCCTGCGACCGGACGGCTCCATCGTGTCCGGGCTGTACGCGGTCGGCGAGGCCGCCGGCTTCGGCGGCGGCGGCGTGCACGGGAAACGCTCCCTTGAGGGAACCTTCCTGGGGGGCTGCGTGTTCACGGGCCGCATCGCGGCCCGGGCGATCGCCGAGGGACGCTGAGGCCCCTGCGGGCCGCGGCCGCCCGCCTAACGCGAACGATGTCCCTCCGCTTCGCACAGTGCGAAGTGGGGGGACAAAGTTCGGTCTTGCGGCTAGGGAAGGTTCCCCTGGGCCATCTTGCGGAGGTCCATCGCCTTGTCGTAGGTCGCCTCGTCGACGCCCTTCTCGAGCGCGACCTCCCTGAGCATCCGGCCGGACTCGGCGGCTTCCTTGACGATCTCGGCCCCCTTGTCGTAGCCGATCACCGGATTCAGCGCCGTCGCGGCGGCGAGCGTCGACTCCGCCGAGCGCTTGCACCCCTCCTCGTTGGCCCTGATCCCGTCGACGCACTTCTCGGCGAAGATCCGCGAGGTCGCGGCCAGCAGCCGGATCGACTCGAGCAGGTTGCGGGCGATCAGCGGGCACGCGGACGTTCAGCTCGAAGTTGCCCTCGAGCCCGGCGATCGTGATCGCCGCGTCGTTGCCGATCACCTGGGCCGAGACCTGAAGCACGACCTCGGGGATGACCGGGTTGACCTTCCCCGGCATGATCGAGGAGCCCTTCTGAAGCTCGGGTAGGAACAGCTCCCCGATCCCGGCCCGGGGTCCCGATCCCATCAGCGCGAGGTCGTTGGCGATCTTCGTCAGCGACACCGCTACGACCTTGAGCGCCCCGGAGAGCTCGACGAGTGCGTCCCGGTTGCCCTGGGCCTCGAACGGATCCTCGGGCGCGTTGATCTCGAGGCCCGTGGCCTCCGTCAGCCGCGCGCGCACCTTGCCCGCGAACTCGGGATGGGTGTTGAGGCCGGTGCCGGTGGCAGTGCCGCCGAGCGGGATCTGGGCGACCTGCGGGAGCGCGTTGCGGACGCGCCGGGCGCCCAGCCGCACCTGGGCCGCATAGCCGGAGAACTCCTGCCCGAGCGTCACCGGCACGGCATCCATCAGGTGCGTACGCCCGGACTTGACGATGTCGTGGAACTCGTCGGCCTTGCGCTGGAAGGACGCCTCGAGCTGCTCGAGCGCCGGCAGCAGATCGTCGGTGGATTCGGCCAGCGCGGCGAGGTGCACCGCGGAGGGGAACACGTCGTTGGAGGACTGGCCCATGTTGACGTGGTCGTTCGGGTGAGCGTCGTCGCCGGCGAGGTTCGCGATCACCTCGTTGGCGTTCATGTTCGACGACGTGCCCGAGCCGGTCTGGAACACGTCGATCGGGAACTGGTCGTCGAACTCCCCTTCGGCAACCCGGTCGGCGGCCTGCGCGATCCGCTCGGCGATATCCCCGTCGAGCTTCCCGAGCTCCGCGTTGACCCGTGCGGCGGCCGCCTTGATCCGCCCCAGCCAGCGGACGACCGGCGCGGGAACCGGCTCGCCGGAGATCGGGAAGTTGTCCACGGCCTTGGTCGTCTCGCCGCCCCAGAGCTGTTGTTCTTGTTCGGTCACACCCATGTGACTAACGCTACTCATCCGAAGAACGCGATCAGCTCCCGGGCCACGCCAACCGGATCGTCATAGGCGATCAGGAAGCCGGTGCCGGGAAGCGTCCGGAGCTGCGCGTTCGGCAGCAGGTCGAGCGCCTCCCGGGCTCCCTCGAGCGGATGCCAGCCGTCCTCCTCGGCCCACAGCAGCAGCACCGGGACATCGATACGGGTATAGGCCTCGAGCAGCTGGCGCTGGGCGGTCGCCGGCCAGCGGCGGGCGAACTTCGCCCATGATCGAGCGCGGTTGCCGTTGCCGCCCACGTCGGAGAAGGCGTGCCGGATCAGATCGCGGGCCGCCGGGTTGTGCTGGACCGAGAGCCGCTCGCCGAGCGAGGGGCGGAAGACGAGCGTCGCGCCGCGGGCCAGCAGCCGGTCGAGACCCGGCAGCGCCGCGGCGCGGCATGCAGCCCTCCAAGCGCCGCGCTTTGCGGGATGGTCCTCCGGGCGGTGAAGCCGCGTTGGCATCAACACCATCCGCGCGGGCTCGAGCTGTCCGCTCGAGACCGCTTTCAAGCGCGAGCTCCGCGCCGAGGTCGTGGCCGGCGACCAACGGCCGCGGGCCCAGCACCTCGCGACAGAAGCCCGGCGATCACGTCGGTCAGCCAGCCGAGCGTGTACGGGTGGCGGGGCCGGTCCTCCGAGTCGCCGTGCAGCGGAAGGTCGGGGAGCACGACCCGGAAGCGGCCCGAGAGCGGCGCCACGATCGGCTCCCACTCACGGTGCGAGAGGCCGAGCGAGTGCAGCAGCACGATCCCCGGCCCGGTCCCCGTCTCGCGGTAGGCGACGCGCGCTCCGTCGCGGTGGTGGTAGAGGCGAAGTCGCATCGTGTCCTTTGATCATCCTGCAAATCGCCGAGACCAGGCGGAGGCCCCCCAATCGCTCAGCGGTACGGGCGGTTTCGGTGGCCAAGGTTGTGCAATTGCTGGACGAGGCTCCCCAACCCTCCTCAAATGGGTCTGAAATGCCGTCCATGAATCCAATCTCTTCAAGTCCGCTCGGCCTCTCGACGTCGCAGGCCGCCCACGTGCTGGGCGTTTCGCTAGGGACCATCCGGCGGTGGTCCGACATGGGATACCTCGAGTCCTACCGGACGCCCGGGGGCCAGCGCCGCTTCTCGAGCGAGCAGATCGAGCAGTTTCTGAAGTCGCTGCAGGATCCGGCGAGCTCGCCGCGGCGCATGGCCAGCAACGGCTGATCTCCTCGGGAGCGGCGGGGACGCGGCGCGGCGCTGCGCGCCTACGCCGCGCGCTTCCTTGATCCGCCGCTCCATCGCCAGCTCGACGTCGAAGTCCGCGGCGTCCGCGTGGCGGTACTCGGTGCCCTCGCCGGTCAGCAGGCCCGGCGAGCACCTCGACGTAGCGGCAGTCGAGCTGCGTGCCGGCGACGCGGCGCAGCTCGCGCAGCGCCTCGAACGAGCTCATCCGCGTCCGGTACGTGTCGCTGGCGGTGAGCGTGTCGTACACCTCGGCGACCGCGATCATCTTCGCGATCTCGGGGATCTGCTCCTCGGTCAGCCCTTGCGGATAGCCGCGCCCGTCGATCCGCTCGTGGTGGGCGAGCACGATCTCGGCCACCGGGCCGTACATGCCGAGGTCCTTGAGCATCTCGGCGCCGAGCTCGGGATGGCGCTGGATCGCGATCCAGTCCTCCTCCTGGAGCACCTTGCCCCGCTCCGCGACCCGGTCGGAGAGCGCGAAGTGACCGATGTCGTGCAGCAGCCCCGCCGTGTGCGCGAGCTCCTGCTCCTGCGCGTCCATCCCGACCGACTGCGCCATGTCGCGCGCGAACCGCGCCACCGCGGCCGCGTGCCGGGCGGCCCGCCCGTCGCGGGTGTTGAGCGAGCGCATCAGGCCGGCGAGCACGCCCCAGGAGAGGGAGACGTACTGCTGGGCGCGCTGACGGGACTGCTCGAGCAGCCGCGCTTGGTAGGCGAAGGCGAACACGGCGGTAAGCGCGAAGGCGATGCCGGCCAGGCCGACCTCGACGTAGATCGCGGCGCCGGCCACCGCGAGGACGACGTTGAGGGCCTGGGGCGGAAGCGAACTCGCGGAAGACCTCGGGGTCAGGACGCGCTGACCCTCGAAGACCTGGAGGGAGGTCGCGACGATCGCGAAGTTGAGCGTCAGCAAGATCACGCCCGCGGCAGCGACCAGCAGATAGAACGCAGCGGAGCGATGGTCGATCGACCCGGCGCGCCCGAATCACGTTCGCCGCGACCAGCGCTGGCGCCATCGAGCCGAGCAGGTTGTCATGCGACCTGGAGCGCGAGTCGACCGCCGCCTCAGGGCGGCGCTGAACTCGGCGATCATCGCGACGGCGCACGCCGAGGCGGGCCCAGGAAGGCGGCCGCCAGGATCATCAACGATGAACGACGCCGAGACGGAGGCCGTCCCCGATACAGCGACGACCATCCAGCCGGACCCGACTGCGGCCACGCACAGAACGATGATCAGGCCGTTTGAGTCGGCGCGATCGATCTGCGTCTGCCATCCCGCCAGGGCCAGGCAGATGAGCAAGTCCCGCGGCCACAACCCCAACCGCCACCATGCGAGCGGTCCCGCCTTGCTCCCTCAGCGGCGACCAATGCGCCCATGAGCAGAAGGTAGCGCCACATCGTGTTTTGCGCTACTTGCGACAGAAAGTTGTCGCTATCTCAGATCAGCCACCGCGCCAACACATATCGCACCTCCCTGTTTTTTGGGGCTTTGATGTGCCTTCCAGTACAGCTTTTGCACAACTTTACCTCAAATATCTATGCAATTTCGAACCCGAATTGCGCAGTTAGCACGAATTGGCCCGACCGTTCTTATGCATGCGCTACCTGAAAACGAGCGAAGCCGCCGCGCTTTTGAACGTGAGCCCGAACACGCTGCGTGCTTGGGAGCGCCGGTTTGGGTTCCCCAAGCCGCAGCGTTCGCCGGGCAAGCACCGGCTGTTCACGCACGGCGAAGTGGCCGCGCTGCGCGACGCGCTGCAGGAAGGCCTGTCGATCTCCTCGGCTGTTTCCCGCGCGCGCGAGGGACTGTCGGCCGACAGCAACTCGCTCGTCGGGGCGCTCGTCTCCTACGAGAGCGAGCGCGCCGACGCCGCGATCGAGGCGGCGCTCGCGCTGCGCTCGGTGGAGCGCTCGGTCGAGGAGGTGCTGCTGCCCTCGCTCGACGAGGTGATCCGCCGCCACACGACCGAGTCGGCAGCGTGGGCCTTTTCCGCCCACTGGGCCGGCACCTGGCTGCGGCGCGCGACGCAGGCTTGCGCCTCCGCCGGTGCGGCCGGTCTCGGTGCTGCTCGGCGACGCAACGCGCGACGAGCTCGACCCTGACTCGCCGTACGTTCGCGCCTTCGAGCTGTTCTGCGTCCGCGCCGGCATTCAAGCTGCTCAGCCTGTCCGCGCGCGGCGTGTCGGGAATCGGCGACGCGATCTCCGTCCATCGGCCGAACCTGATCGTGATCGCGGGCGGCTACCTCGAGGACGACACGGTCGCCCGCTGGGCGTATGCAGCACGACTTGCCGCAGGGGCGTTGCCGGTCGCGGTCTATCGCCGCGGCGCGCAGCGCGTTCGGATGCGCACGACGGGCACGAGCGTGCTGCCGTCCAGCGCGGGCGAGGCGCAGCGGCAGCTGCTCGAGCTGGTCGAGGCGGACCAGGCGGAGAAGCGTGCGCCGGCGGCGCAGACAATGAGCGAGCGGGCACGCGGAAGCGGCACCGAACCGCCGACTTTCGGTACGTAGTAGCCAAAACAACGAAGGGGATAAGGAACGTTGAAAATGCAGGGACGGGGGCAATTGGCGCTGGTGCCACACACACGACGGAGCCCGGAGCACTCCCCGCGGGTCCACTTCTGTAGTCACTGCGGTGCGCAGCCGGATCCTGAGCGCGTGGAGGAGAGCAATTCGCGCGTCTGCGGAAGCTGCGGCTTCGGGCTGCTGCTCGAGGCCAGCAATACAACCGCGCCGGCAGAAGGATGCGGCATTCCTCGTGCTGGACAGCTCAATGTCCGTGTGCGCGGTTTCTGCGCCAGGCCGAGCGATCTGCTCGCGACCCGCGAGACGGAGGCGGTCAACCGCCACGTGACCGAGATCCTCGTCCCGGCCGACGCCGAGGCCCAGGGACCGGCGAACCTCGCCGTGGCTGTCACCTGGGCCGCTCGCGGCGATGACGAGCGTCCGGACGGTCACGGTCCGGCCCACGAACGTGTTCGGGGTTCGACTGAGCGCGCGCATCGCGAGCTGCGGACCTCCGCAGGCCGCGCTGCTGGTCTTCGACCACCACTAGCACCGACGTAGGGCAGGGGCCGGGGCGACCGCAGGGAGGATGCGGGTGGTCGCCCCACGGCCGGAGCCGTCCCAGCGCTCCCCGCGGGGGCCCGTGTGCGCCGGCGGGACATAACAAAGGCTGCACGGTTCCGCCCAAGGTGCATGCTGGCTTGCGAACCTTGCGCAGCGATCCGGATACCTGCATAACACTCCCCCACGATGAGTGGAATTCGAACCAATGCGGCTGCCGTGATGCTCGGCGTCAGCCCGAACACCCTTCGCAGTTGGGAGCGCCGGTACGGCTTCCCCAGCCCGCATCGCTCGCCGGGCGGTCACCGGCAGTACGCGCTGGCCGAGATCGAGTCGCTGCGCCTGACTCTGGCCGAGACACACAACGTGTCCTCAGCCATCTCGCTGGCCCGCGAGCGAGGCGAGGGGCCGTCCACCTCGGCGCGCCTCGCGCAGGCGTTTCGCGGCGTTCGACGAGGACGCGCGCCGACCGCCTGCTCGAAGAGAGCCTCGCGCTCCGCTCGGTCGAGCGCACCGTCGAAGAGGTGCTGCTGGCCGCCGTCGAGGAGCACTCGATTCCGAGGAGACGACCGCCGAGTACGAGTTCGCCTGGCGCCATGCCACCGGCTGGATGTCGGCGATGAAGCGGCTCTCCCCGCCCGCGACGCGGCCCGAGGGCGTGCTCGTGTTCGACGCCTCCACGCCCAACGATCTCGACGCGCTGCACGCCCAGGCGCTGGAGCTGG
This sequence comes from uncultured Actinomycetes bacterium, assembly GCA_963822725.1. Classification (GTDB taxonomy): domain Bacteria; phylum Actinomycetota; class Thermoleophilia; order Solirubrobacterales; family Solirubrobacteraceae; genus Palsa-465. The sequence goes on along the minus strand of CAWGIR010000001.1, from coordinate 755,828 downwards.
TGCTGCGGCGTGCCGGGCTGCGCACGCTGACGATGACGCCGGCGATCGACCCCACACGTCTTCCGCGTGCGGTGCGCGCACTGATGCCCGAGGCGGTCGTACTCACCGGCCGTCGCGCCACGCTTGACACGATCGGCCGCCTCGTCTACACCGTGCGCGGCCTGGTGCAGGAGGCGAGCGTGTTCGACTACCGCGGCGCCGTGCCCGACACCGGCGCCAGCACCGTGCTCCGCTTGGGCCCGCGCCGGTCGCAGCCCGCGACACGCTCGTGGCCAGCCTCGGCGAGGAGCGGACGGTCTCGCCCGCACCCGCACGGCAGCGCTCGCTGAAGACGGCGTAGCCGCGGGCGGGGCTGCCCGCCCGCCCTGCCAAAATCGCTGGCCGCAATGCCCCTTCGGCCGGTCAGCCCGCAAACCGCCTTCCCCGAGCTCGAGCAGCAGGTGCTCGAGCGCTGGCGCGAGCGCGACGTATTCGCCGAGTCGCTGCGGCGACGGGAGGGAGCGCCGCCATGGGGCTTCTACGAGGGACCGCCGACGGCGAACGGACCGCCCGGCTCGCATCACGTGCTGGCGCGTGTGTTCAAGGACATCTTCCCGCGGTACAAGACGATGCGGGGCTTCTACGTCGAGCGGAAGGGCGGCTGGGACTGCCACGGGCTGCCGGTGGAGCTGGCCGTCGAGGAGGAGCTCGGCTTCACCACCAAGGACGACATCGAGCGCTATGGGATCGCCGAGTTCAACGCGCGGTGCAGGGAGAAGGTTCTCAGCCACGTGGAGGACTGGAACCGGCTGACCGAGCGGATCGGCTTCTGGATCGACCTCGAGCACGCCTACAGGACGCTCGACCCGCCCTACGTCGAGTCGGTGTGGTGGGCGCTGAAGACGATCTTCGACCGCGGGCTCCTGTACGAGAAGCTCAAGGTCGTCCCCTACTGCCCGCGCGATCAGGTCACGCTCTCCAGCCACGAGCTCGGCCAGCCGGACGTCTACCGGGAGGTCGAGGACCCGAGCGTGTACGTGAAGCTGCCTTTGACCGAGGACCCACCCACGGGTGGGCGGGCCCAACTCCTCGTGTGGACGACGACGCCGTGGACGCTCGTCTCAAACGCGGCGGTCGCCGTCGACCCCGAGCTGTCCTACGTCAAGACCGACGAGGGCTACATCGTGGCGGAGGCGTTGCTGGAGCGCGTGCTCGGCGAGGACGCGAAGGCGGTCGAGCGCTTCAAGGGATCGGACCTCGTGGGTGCGGCGTACGAGCCGCCATTCGACTTCATCCCGGGCAGCGAGTACGGGCCGAAGGGTCACACGGTCCTGCCGGCCGACTTCGTCTCGGCCCAGGAGGGCACCGGGCTCGTCCACACGGCGATCGCCTTCGGCGAGGACGACTTCCGGCTCGGCGAGCAGCAGGGGCTGAACGTGATCAACCCGGTCAGGCTCGACGGCACCTACGACGAACGGATCGGGCCCTACGCCGGACGCAAGGTCAAGGACGCCGATCCCGACCTGATCGAGGATCTCGAGCGCCGTGACCGGATCCTCCGGGCCGAGACCTACGAGCATTCCTATCCGCACTGCTGGCGGTGCGGGACGCCGCTTCTCTACTACGCGAAGCCGTCCTGGTACATCGCGACGAGGCCCTCAAGGACCGGCTGCTCGCGGCCAACGAGACGATCAACTGGTACCCGGAGCACGTCAAGCACGGTCGCTTCGGCAACTGGCTCGAGGGAAACGTGGACTGGGCGCTCTCGCGCGAGCGGTACTGGGGCACGCCGCTGCCGATCTGGCGCTGCGCCGAAGGGCATGCCCGCGCGATCGGCTCGCTGCAGGAGCTGCGAGAGCTGAGCGGAACGCTGCTCGAAGATCCTCACCGCCCGTTCGTGGACGGGGTCACGTTCTCCTGCGCCGAGTGCGGGGAGGAGATGAGCAGAGTGCCCGAGGTGATCGACGTGTGGTTCGACTCGGGCTCGATGCCGTTCGCCCAGTACCACGCCCCGCTTCAAGAACGAAGAGCACTTCGAGCAGCGCTTCCCGGCGGACTTCATCTGCGAAGCGCTCGACCAGACCCGCGGCTGGTTCTACTCGCTGCTCGCCGTCTCGACGCTGCTGTTCGACCGCTCCTCGTACCGCAACGTCGTCTGCCTCGGTCTGATCCTCGACGAGGAGGGGCGCAAGATGTCCAAGTCGCTCGGCAACGCGGTCGAGCCCTGGGAGGTGCTCGACCGCTTCGGCGCGGATGCGTTCCGCTGGTACTTCTTCACCTCCAAGCAACCCTGGGACGGGTACCGCTTCTCACTCGAGACGATCGCCGAGTCGGTCAGGCAGTTCCTGCTGCCGCTGTGGAACACGTACTCGTTCTATGTGCTGTACGCCAACGCCAACCAGCTCGAGCCGACCGAGGGGCCCACGAAGGGCGACCTCGACGTCTGGATCATCTCGCGCCTCCGGGCGACGATCCAGACCGTACGCGAGCGCCTCGACGACTACGACGCCACTACCGCCGGGCGCGCGATCCAGGACTATCTCGACGAGCTCTCGAACTGGTACGTACGCCGCTCGCGGCGGCGGTTCTGGAACGGCGACCCCACGGCGTTCGCGACGCTCCGTACCTGTCTGCTGGCGGTCGCTGGCCTGCTCGCCCCGTTCTGCCCATTCATCGCCGACGAGATCTACGACAACCTGGACGGCTCCGAGCCGAGCGTCCACCTGACCGAATTCCCCGAGCCGGGTCCACGCGACCAGGACCTGGAGGACGCGATGGCGATCGCGCGGGAGACGGTCCGTCTCGGTCTCGCCGCCCGGGCGCAGGCGAAGCTCAAGGTCCGCCAGCCGCTGCAAGCCGCGGTGGTGGTCGCCACCGGGCGCGAGCGCGGCGCGATCGAGCGCCTGGAGCGGCTCGTCCGGGCGGAGCTGAACGTGCACGAGCTGCGTTTCGTGTCCGAGGCGGACGAGCTCACCGAGGTGGAGATCAAACCCAACTACCGCACGCTCGGACCGCGGTTCGGCAAGCTGATGCCGACGGTGGTGGCGGCGGTCGCCGGGCTCGACCCGGTGAGCGTCGCCGCGGCGCTGCGCGAGGGGCGGCCGGTCGGGATCGCCGTCAACGGTCACGATCACGAGCTGAGCGCCGAGGACCTGACGCTTGCGATGAAGCCGCTGGAGGGCTACCAGCTCGAGCGCGAGGGCTCGCACGCGGTCGCGCTCGAGCTGGCGGTCAGCGACGAGTTGCTGGTCGAGGGCTGGGCACGGGAGATCGTGCACGTCGTCCAGGGCGCGCGCCGGGACGCCGGACTGGACGTCTCAGACCGGATCGTGCTCGGCCTCGACGGGGACGAGGACCTGCTCGGCGCCGCGCGTGCCTACGAGGAGTACGTCGCCGGCGAAACGCTCGCGACGCAGGTCAACTACGGCTCCGCCGATGGAGCGGCGCCCGTCCAGATCGACGGGCGTGAGCTCCGCGTGCGCGTGGAGCGGGTCTAGGCGAGCGCGGGCTCGAGCTCTGCCTCGAGCTTGCGCTTCGGGTAGGCGCCGATGACCTTCTTGGCCACCTGGCCGTGGTTGAACACGATCAGCGTGGGGATCGACATCACGTCGTAGTTGATCGCGGTCTGCTGGTTCTCGTCGATGTTGAGCTTCACGACCTTCAGGTCGCCGGCGCGCTCCTTGGCGATTTCCTCGACCACCGGCGCGACCATCCGACACGGACCGCACCACGGCGCCCAGAAGTCGACCAAGACGGGGACGTCCGACTCCAGAACCTCAGCCTGGAAGTTGGTGTCGGTGACCTCTGAGACTGTGCCTGCCATCCGGTTCTCCTTGATTTCGAGGTTGCTTCAAAAAGTATAGCGGGTGCCCGATGCGGTCAGCGCGGGGTCACTAGCCTACGAATTACCCCGGATGCCCGACCCCACGAACACCGAGATCGCCGCCGCCCTCGACGAGCTCGGTGATCTGTACGAGCTCGACGGGGCGATCATCCACCGGATCGTGGCGTACCGAAACGCGGCCAAGGCCATTCGGGAGGCGCCGGTGTCCGTCAGCGCGCTCGCGCGCGAAGGGCGGGCGACAGAGCTCGCCGGCGTCGGGGCGACGATTCAGGAGAAGGTACTGGCGCTCGCCGATGAGGGCGCGATCCCGGCCGCGGCGAAGCTGAGGGCCAAGTTCCCGCCGGGGCTGATCGAGGTCACGCGCGTTCCGGGCCTGGGACCGAAACGGGCCAGGCGGTTGTTCGAGGAGCTGCAGATCGACTCGATCGAGGCGCTGCGCGCGGCTGCGGACGGGCAGCAGATCCGCACCCTGAAGGGGTTCGGGCCGAAGGCCGAGGAGGGCATCCTGGCCGCGCTGAGCGTGGCGGGGGCCGGCGAGGAGCGACCGCGGATGGTGCTCGACCAGGCGCTGACGGTCGGCGAGCAGCTGCTCGCAGCGCTGCGTGAGCACCCGGCATCGGAACGGGTCGAGCTCGCGGGCTCAGCCCGACGATGGACCGACAGCATCAAGGACCTCGACATCATCGCCACTGCCTCAGACCCGGGCGCGCTGTCGCGGGCTGCCGCCGAGCTCGAGCTGGTCGAGTCGGCGCAGAAGCCGGGCAGCGCCGGCGTGAGGCTCCAGACCCACACCGGGCTCAGGGTCGATCTCAGAATTGTGGAGCCCGACCAGTTCGGCAACCTGCTCCAGCACCTGACCGGCTCAAAGCAGCACAACATGGCGCTCCGCGACATGGCCGTGCGCAAGGGCCTGCATGTCTCCGAGTACGGCGTGCTGGACGACTCCACCGGGGAGACCCACCGCTGTGGCACCGAAGCCGAGGTGTACGCGCTGCTGGGGCTCGAGTACGTCGAGCCCGAGCTGCGCGAGAACCGGGGCGAGCTCGAGGCCGCAGCCGCCGGCACGCTCCCTGATCTGATCACGCTCGAGGATCTGAAGGGCGACCTTCACTGCCACACGACCGCCTCGGACGGGACGGCCTCGATCGAGGAGATGGCGATCGCGGCGCGGGAGGCGGGGTACGAGTACCTGGCGATCACCGACCACTCGGCCTCGATGGGATTCGGCTCCGAGGTCTCCCCCGATGAGCTCAAGCGGCAGATCGAGCTCGTGCGGTCGGCCGAGGTCGAGGGGATCGAACTGCTGGCGGGATCCGAAGTCAACATCCTCCCCGACGGCTCGCTCGACTACGCCGACGACCTCCTGGCAGAGCTCGACTGGATCGTGGCCAGCGTCCACACCTCCTTCCGGATGGGCCGCGAGCAGATGACCAAGCGGATCGTCCGAGCGATCGAGCATCCACTCGTGGACGTGCTCGGTCACCCGTCGGGTAGGAAGATCGAGCACCGCCTGCCCTACGAGTTCGACATCGAGGCGGTAATCGCGGCTGCGGCGCGAAGTGGAACGATGCTCGAGATCAACGCCAACCCCGACCGCCGCGACCTGAACGACATCCACGCGCGCGCGGCGGCCGCGGCCGGCGTAAGGCTGGTGATCGACTCCGACGCGCACCGGCCGGCCACCTTCACCCGGGTCCAGCGCTTCGGGATCGCGACCGCCAGGCGGGCGTGGCTGACGGCCGAGGACGTCGCGAACACGCGGCCCTGGGCCGAGCTTCAGGCGATGCGCAAGCGGGCCCGCCCGCCCGCCCGGGCCTAGTCGCGCGCTTTCGAGCGCGGCGCGGATGTGCGCCGGCTGCCGACCGGCGGCCGCACTGGGCGAGAGTCGGCTGCCCCGCGGCCGCCCGCGCCCGGAGCTCCGGCCCCAGGGTTGCGGCGTAGCCCCCCCGTGCGGGCGCGAGCCCGCAGTCCCGTAAGAGTCACACCCCGCTGCACCGCCACGAACCACGCCAGTCCGGCCAGGCACAGCACGAGCGCGACCCAGAAGTTCAACCGCATCCCGAGGATGTGGTTCGAGTAGTCGATCCGCAGCTGCTCCTCGAATATCCGATAGCCGGAGTAGCCCGCCACGTACAGGGCGAACAGCCCGGGAGGCTTGATCCGCCGGTGGTGGCCGAGCCAGACCAGGAACGCGGCCAGCAGCAGCATCCAGATGATCTCGTACAGGAACGTGGGCTGGAACGTGGCGTACTGCGTGAACCCGGTCGGGCGGTGGGCCGGGGAAATTTTGAGCGCCCAGGGCAGCGTCGAGGGCTTTCCGAACAGCTCCTGGTTGAAGTAGTTGCCCACGCGCCCGAACGCCTGAGCCACCAGCAGCGACGGCGCCACGGCGTCGACGAAGCGGTTGAGGTCATCGCGGCTCAGCCGCCGACGGGCGACCAGGATCCCGACGATCGCCCCGCCCGCGATCCCGCCCCAGATCCCGAGTCCCCCCTGCCAGATCGCGAACACACCCCACCAGTGGTCGGGCACCTGACTGGGAGTGGTGATATCGAAGTAGATCCGCCCGCCGATCAGCCCGGCGGGGAAGGCCCACATCGCGACCTCGTACACGAGGTCCGGATCGCCGCCCGCCTTCCGCCAGCGCCGGCGCGACACGACGATCGCGCCCGCCACCGCGAACACGTACATGAGCCCGTAGAAGTGGACGAAGAACGGTCCGACGTGGAAGCCGTTGTTCGCTGGACTCGGGATGTATGCGAGCGGCACGGGCGTCCTATGTTCGCGGACGGGCGCGCCGGGTGCGCCCAGAGGCGCCGTTGAGCTCGAACAGGTTGGAGCGGAAGCCCGGTGTGCGGACGAGCTGCATCGGTTTCAACGGGGACGTGCGCTCGATGTAGAAGCGGGCCCCGTCGCGCTCCTCGATCGCGGCCACCGCCGAGGACTGGCGCCGCCAGGCGAGCGCCCAGATGATCGCGAACCCGGTGGCGACCGCGGGCACCTGCGGGATCACGAACGCGAACGCCCCCGCGCCGAGCGTCGAGACGACCAGCGGCCAGAGGCGGTTCAGGAGGGTTCTCGCGGGGCTCACCTCCGGCAGGCTCGTGGTCGTCTTGGCGCTCGCCAGGAGGCTCGCGATCGGGGGCGATGCGTCGACACGGCGGCCGAGCCACAGCCCGGCCACCGCGGCGGCCACCCACCACCCCGCAGACACCGGGACGATCAGTGAATCGCTGTTCCCGGCCGCGCCGGCCACCGTCACCGCGGCCAGCGCGGTCGCAGCGCCGGCGCTCGCCAGCACCGTCGTCCGAAGGAAGTCGACGAAGCGCATCCGCTTGCGCTAGGGGGCCACGAGCATCTGGAGCAGGTCCCGGACGCCGGCCGTCCCCTCGACCACGAAGTCGGCCTCGCTGACCATGTCCGCCGGCCCCTCGTCCGAGCGCACCCCGACCTTCACGGCGCGCTCGAGCTTGCCCTGCTCGACGAGCTCGGTCAGCGCGCGGAACGCGTCAAGGTCCGTTCGGTCGTCGCCGACGTACAGGGCCGTGTCGATGTCGGCCTCGGTCTGTTCGAGAAACGAGGTGATCCCGGCCCCCTTGTCGATCCGCACAGGCGGCCGGACCTCGAGCACCTTGCGGCCCCAGTGGGTCCTGAGCCCCGCCGCTTCGGCCTTGGAAGCGATCGCGTCGATCGCAGCCCGGGCGGCCTCTTCATCCTGCGCCCCGCGCCAGTGGAAGGCGACGATCGTGCCCTTGTCCTCGATCCGCACCCGGCGGCGCCGCAGGTCGGGCGTGTCCACCTCCCGTCCGAAATCCTGTACCCGCCGGGCCGAGCCCTCGACGCTGCGGTCGAGCACGGGTTGCGTCCAGCCGGCCTTGAGCAATTCGACGCCGTGCGAGCCGAGGTAGGAGATCGTTCCGATCGAGACCATCGCCCTGGCCTCTGAGGCGCGTCGCCCGCTCACGCACGCTACGACCGCGTACCGCTTGGAGATCTCGATCAACACCTGCCGTGTCCGCTCCGGGACGTGAGCGTCGGATGCGATCTCGACGATCGGCGCGAGCGTGCCGTCGATGTCGAGCAGGATCGCGGCTCGGCCGGGATCGGCGCGCAGCGGCGCGAGCGCGTCCGGAGAAAGCGCTGAGGACATGTACCTAGTCTACGATTGCTGACCGTGACCGAGAACGGCCCTGGTTATGCAGTTTCCGCCCTCGACCAGATGGGCGAGGGCTATGGATTTCGCAAGATCCGCCACGCGCTCGGCGTGACCGCCTTCGGGATCAACGCGATCGTGATTCCGCCTGGGTATGAGGGCCGCGTTCACTACCACGAACGGCAGGAGGAGACCTACTTCGTCCATCAGGGGGAGGTCGAGTTCCGCTTCGGCGACGGCTCGACCCATCTCGTGGGCCCGGGCGGTGTGGTCAGGGTGGATGCGGAGACGCATCGGGGGATGCGCAACGCGGGTTCGGATGACGCGATCGTGGTCGCCGCCGGGGGGAAGGACGGGTACGTGGGGCGTGACGGCAGGCCGGCGGATGACGCGCCGGCGAGCGGGCCTCCGGGCGCTTGAGCTCCACGCCCCGGGGGGCGGATGCCGTGCTGCTCCTGCACGGGCAGCCTGGCAGCGCACGGGATTGGGCGCGGGTGGTCGAGGCGCTGGAGCCGTCGGTCGAGGTGATCGCCGTCGACCGTCCGGGCTGGGATTCCGGGCGGACGGCGCCGACCGGGATCGCAGGAAATGGGGCGGCTGCGGTGGCCGTGCTCGATGCACGTGGCGTCGATCGGGCCGTCGTCGTGGGCCACAGCTTCGGGGGCGCGGTCGCGGCCTGGGTAGCAGCCCGGCGCCCGGATCGCGTGGCCGGGCTGGTGCTCGCGGCGCCGGCGGCGAACGTCGCGTCGCTGTATGCGGTTGACCGGGCGCTGGCGACGCCCGTCATCGGCGACGCAGCGAGCTCGGGGCTGCTGGCTGCGGCCGGCTTCGGCCTTGGGTGGGCGCCGCTGCGCCACGAGGCGGTTGTCCGCTTCGGGCTCGAGGACCGCTACCTGCGCGGGCTCTCGCGGATGCTCACGAAGCGGTCCTCGTGGCGGGCGTTCATGGTCGAGCAGCGCGCGATGCTGCGCGAGCTGCCCGGCTTGGAGCGCGAGCTGGAACGGATTACGGCGCCGACCGTGATCGTCTACGGCGGCGCCGACCACGTCGTTCCGGCCGTCGCCGCTCGGGCGCTCGCCTCGGAGATCCCGGGGGCGTCGGTGGTGGAACTGCCCCGGGCCGGGCATCTGCTCCCGCACCGGCACGCCGAGCGGCTGGCGGAGATCATCGCTGAGCTCCATCGCCGGCCAGCCGACTAACCAGGGGCCGACTCTCCACGTCTCTGGCACGGCGTCAAACCCGGGCTGCCTAGACAATCGCGGTATGGTCCACCAGAGATGCGGGCTACGGTGTCGACGCGGGCCTGGCGGGTGGTGGCGCTCCTGGCTGCTCTTGTGTCGTGCGGATTCTTGGGGGCTGAAGGCGCCTGGGGAGCGACGATCAAGAGGTTTGCCACGCCGGGCAATCATTCCTACAAGGTTCCGGCTGGGGTCAGGAGGATCACCGTGACCGCGGTCGGCGCAGGGGGCGGCAATTGCACGCCCGGTCATGGGGGAAAGGGTGCCGCGATCACGGCTACGGTCCCGGTTACACCGGGTGAGACCCTGGTGGTGGGCGTGGGCGGCCCCGGCAAAGGATGCAACAAAGTGCCGGCGTCTGGCGGATTCGGCGGTGGGGGTGCTGGCGGCCCGGGCAACACGTCTCGCGGCTCGCCGGGCGCTGGCGGCGGCGGCGCGTCGTTCGTCGTCCCGCGTACTTCCTCTTTCAGCCGGGCGCTAGTCGTCGCCGGCGGCGGCGGCGGAAGCAGCGACTTTTCTCCGACCGTCGGGGTGAATGGCGGCAATGCCGGCTCGCCCGGCAAGGCCGGCGCGATGACCGGCAGCGGTGGTCGGGCGGGTACGCAGTCGGCGGGCGGCGGCGGCGGCGCGGCGGGAAGCGCGAACTCCCAGGCCGGCTTCGCGGGCTCGCTCAGGAGCGGAGGCGCGGGCGGCCGCGGTGCCACGAGCGGAGTGTCGGTAGGAGGCGGTGGCGGCGGTGGCGGCTACTACGGCGGTGGCGGTGGCGGTGGCGGCGCCAGCCTGAAGAACCCCGGTGGCGGCGGTGGCGGGTCGAGCCACGTGATCGCCGGCGCCACGCACGTGCGCGGCCCGCGGCCGGCCTCGGGCGGCGCCGAGGTCACGATCACTGCAGCAGGTCACCGCAAAGGGCGTCGCCTCGCCGGTCGGGTTCGTTCGCCCCGAGCTGCTCGTCGAGCAGACGTGCAACAAGCACTCGCAAGCTTGGCTTTCGGGCTGCTGCTCGCCGATTAGCAGGACGCAGTGACCGAGAAAGTGGCCTAAAGGCCTGCGACTCACCCCGGCGCGGGCCTCATCCGCCTGGTGCCACCACTGGCATTGTGACGCCGTGGCCGGAGGCCGGGAGTGGGAAGCCGCACGTGGCCGCGGCCTGCTTGAACGCGGGCGATCGGACGAGCGACGCGGTTAGCGAGAAGGAGCCGTCAGGTCCGCCGAGGAACACCGCGTTCGGCGCGGGGAGCGTGGCCGGCGGCGAGGTGGTCGGATCGGGGAACGACCTGAGGCCGTGCGCGCGCATACATTCGGCCAGCGTCACACCTTGCTTGATGCGGGTCGCCGAGCCACCCCCGGGGCCGGGGAGCCCTCCAGGCAACAGCTTCTGACACGTGCTCTGGGCCGACCGAAACGCGGGTGACTGCGTGTGGATTCCGGAACCCGACAACTGGACTCCCCCGGCGGCCGAATTCGGGTCAGGGAAGTTCGGCACCCCATGCGCCCGCATGCAGTCCGCATACCTGATCCCAGCTGACGCAGTCGCTGACCCGGAGCCACCGCCCGGCTTCCCGGAGGACCCACAGGCGGCCAGGATCAAGGCGGAGCTGACGGCGGCGAGAGCCGCTCGAGGGACGGGCGCGCGCATCTCGGACGGCTTGTACCGAACCGTGGATAACTGCGAGGTAACGCCATAGGCTCCAAAGGCGAGATCGCCTCCCACCGTGAGCTCCATGTCGCACACAGTGGCGCTCCGGGGTCCGGTTCACGTTGGGATCGCGCTAACGGCGATTTCCGGGGTTGCGGGGAGCTCGGGGCGGAGACGGGGGTGGCGATGGCTGAAGTGGTCGGCGGCGGCCCAGGCAGCGTAGGAGAGGTTGCCGACGGTCGACGTGACGGTCAATAGCACGCCTGCTGCGGCTGCAGCAGCGACTCCGTGCGAGCCGAGGATCAGCACGGCTGCTGCAGGGCCGAGAGCGGGGCCGATTGGGAGCTGACCGAGCGTGAACGTCGCGATCAGTAGCGCGATCGCGTCGAGCAGCGAGACGTGCACCCCGATCCCGCGCAGCACCAGCCAGTTCCGGGCGATCTGCGCGCAGATGGATAGCAACACGAACGCGATCATGCGACCCCGGTGGTTGCGCATCACTGCAAGACCCGACCAGAGTCCAAGCCGGCGGCGATTTGACAGGCGACCGAGCCCGAGCACTGCAGCACCTGCGACCGCGACCGCGATCACCGGCGCCCACCAAGCGACGCCGAGCGCCCCGACCAGCGTGAAGGAGAAGATCGCCGTCAACGCGATCTCGACGCTGATGATGGGTACCTCGGCGGCCAGTAGCGCCGGCACACGCGGGCTCCCGTGCGGGGCGGTCCGGCGCAGGGCGGCGATCCGCGCCGCGACCCCAAGCGAGCCGTTGAGCAAACCTGCAAGGCAGCCGACCCCAGCGGCACGGAACAGCGGGCGGCGGCCGACCGTCGCGCCGGTCGCGCGCACACACAGGTGCCATGCCTCGGTGCGCGCGGTCAGGGCTACGAGCTGAAGCAGCACGACCAACGACAGGATCCAGATTGGAGCGGCGTGGATCGCCGCCGTGAACTGGCCCCGCCGTCCGGCGAGCTCGACTGCGAGGGCGCAGGCGACCACGGCGGCCCCGAGGATGCTGATCACTGCCCGCCGGGGAAGCGACGGTACGCGTGAACTGCGTTGACCGAACGTTGAGATGACTAGCCGATCAGCGCGAGTTGCTGCGTCTCGCAGCGGTCCTCTTGTGCGGCGCGGATGCGGCTGGGGTGTCCCGGTTGGCTCGTTCGGCGGCACGCTCCGCAGCTTCCTGCTTGAGCTCCGCCTGCCTGGTCGAAAGCGACGCGATCTGCGCCGCGCGTCGTTCAGCCGAGCTGGGCCGGTGGTTCGTCGGTTGCGTGGACACGGTCACCTTGTGCTTTGGGGCCATCATTCTCTCCTTAGTCCTTTTGGTGCGGTCACGATCGGTTCTTGCCGGGCAGGCCGCGTCCGCACGCTGGGCAGGCGCGGTTCATCACCGGGTCGTCCAACTGCGTGTTAACGGGCTCGAAGTACACCCTGTGGCGCCCGCCGCCGAATACCCGTAGGACGTTTCCGCACTCACAGCGATATTCGCCCCGTCGACCGACGGCTGCCGAGACCGGGGGCTCTGTTGCGGTGGCCATGGCCGACCGCCTTTCTGCCCTTCTCGATGGAGAACGTCGCCCGGGAAGCGAGAAGAGCTGGGCTCTCTGAGCGCACCAACGAGGCTAGCATAATCCGACCCCCACGCTCGGATTTAGTCCCGGCACCTGGTACAGAGGGAAGCGTCCGTCGCGTTCCCTCAGGGCGACATCCCGGTCCCTCGGCAGCGCCTTCGCATGGAGCAACGGCTACGGTGTAAGGACAATGGACGATCTCGAGATCAACGCGCTCGTGACCAGGTTGTCGCGTCCGCACGCGTCCGGTGGAGTCGTAGTCGAGCGCGCCGCGATCCTCGCCGCGGGCGCCGACTTTCCGGCAGTCATGGACTGGATCACCGCACACGCCGGCACGCCCGAGACGACCGTGTCCGCGACTCGCCGCCGCGGGCTCCACGGCTCGCGCATCAATGGTGGCGACACGATCGCCTCCGGAGCGCCGCAGCGCTTCGTGCTGCCGGCGGGCGCGCTGCACTGACCGCCGGCACGGTGGGCGTCAGTCGGCCAACCGTGTTGCCGACTCCGGGCGCAGTTGCGGCCGGCGCGGCGCCGGCTTTGGGTCAGCCGCTGAGGAACCCGAGCAACGCGGCATTGGTCTCATCGGGATGGGTCCACCCGATGTTGTGCGGGCCGTTCTCGACTTCCACGACCGTGAGGTCGGCGATCAGGTTCTCGTCTCTCAGTCGCGCGGCCGTCGCCTCGAAGGGCAGAATCCGGTCCGTCGGTGCCGTGGACGACCAGTGTCGGCACGTCGATCTTGGGCAGATCGCCGCGGAAGTCGGTCAACCACGTGTCCACGCACGCATAGGACGCATACGGCGATGCGCCTGCGGCCACTTGGAAGCTCGCCCGCAACGCCGCCTCCCCGATCCGCTCCGGCGCCAGCACGTCGGTGTTGTAGAAGTTGGCGAAGAAGCTGTCGAACCACGCGTAGCGGTCAGCCAGGACGGTCTGCTTGATCCCGTCGAACACATCCTGGGGCACGCCCTTCGGGTTCTCGTCGGTCTGGAGCAGGAACGGCGGGATCACCCCGAAGAGCGCCGCCTTGCTCACGCCGGCCGAGCCATAGGTCCCGAGATAGCGGGTTACCTCGCCGGTGCCCATCGAGAAGCCTGCGAGCACCACGTCCTCGTCCAGCGAGAGGTGGTCCAGCAGCGCCTTCAGGTCGGCCGCGAACGTGTCGTAGTCGTACCCGGTCGTCGGCTGGCTGGATTTGCCGAACCCGCGGCGGTCATAGGTGATACAGCGGTAGCCGTTCGCGAGCAGAGCTCGCTCCTGGCGCTCCCACGAGTTGCCGTCCAGTGGATATCCGTGAATCAGGACGATCGGCTTGCCGGAGCCGTGATCGTTGTAGTGGATCCTGATGTCGGCGGTGTTCTCCGTTCCGACTTTGATGAATGGCATGGTGCCTTCCTTTCGCGTTTGTGGCCTTTATGCGACGAGGTAGGTCTCGTAGATCACGCCGGCTGCCTGGCGGCCGGCGACGCTGATGAAGATGCCCTTGTTCAGCCAGTCGAGATCGGCAGCAGCCGTCTCGATCCGGGTTGAGGTGCGAAACGTGTACTCGCTGGGATCGACCTCCTCCCCCGCCCCAGACGGGCCAGCACCTCGGGGCTGCTGTGGCGGATGCTGCGTGACTGGACGTAGAGAAGATCCCCGGCGTCGGTCTGCAGGATGTAGCGGATGTCTCCGAGTGCGGTGCCGTCCGGGAGGATCGATCTGCCAGTCGGCGCTGGCGCCCGGGACCAGTCTGCCGCTCATCTCCGGACCGCTGAATGTCCCGCCGGTCAAGGGGCACGATACGCCGGTGGCCCTGCGGCGGTCTCGCCGAGCTCCAGCGGTGGGGCGAGAGTCGCCTCCAAGCGGTAGACCTTCGTCAGGCGAGGTTCGGGAAGATCACTGCTCATTGCTGTCTCCTGACGGTGACGCGGAACGCGTTGCGGGCCGCCGGATCGTTCGGATGGGGCTCCAGCGGGCTGACGGTGACGCGCATCCACTCGTACAGCGGCAGCGCGCGCAGCAGGCCGTCCATCTCGGCTTCGCTCTCGGCGCGGTACAACCCGATCGGTCGGCTCTCGCCGGGGGCGACGTGCCGCTTCCAAAGCCGGATCAGGTGTCCTTGGTCCACGAGCTTGGCTGCGGCGGCCGACTCAGCGTCCTCGCGCGCGGTGACTTCGGACTCCGGAGTTCCCTCAGGAACGTTGATCTCGAACTCGACAAGGAAATCCATCGCGCTCACCCGCATCGCAGCCGCGTTGCACGGGGCTGTCACGAAGGCAGGTCCGTCCCGGCCTGCTCGGCGACCATGTAGGCGGCGTACCAGTCGAGCCAGTTCTCGTCTTGGTCGGAGCGGTGGAACAGGTGCGAGCGCCCGGTGCGCTTCTCGTGCTCGCGGTGGGCGGCCTCGGCACGCCGAAGCGCGCCCTCCAGGTCCGCCGCGGATACGTAGCCCGTCTCCGTGGCGTTCATCCGGCCGGGGCGCCGGGTCGTTACCTCCTGGACGAGCCACGTATTGCCGTCGGGATCGGTGAAGGAGAAGAACGATCCGTAGCTGGCGCGCTCGGGGTCGGGGCCGGGTTGCCTTGCCTCGACCGGGAACGGCGGGCCGTGCCAGACGTCACTGACGCCGATGCCGCGGCCGACGAGCTCGTCATAGGCCGCCTCGATATCGGAGACGGTCAGGCTGGCCTCGGCCGAGCCGGGCGCGGCCGTCGTGAGCCCCTGGCCGAACGTGACCGAGGTACCCGAGCCTGGGGGGGTGAACTGGACGATGCGAAGGCCCTCCATCGGGGCGACGTCGTCGTCGAGCCTCCAACCCAAGCGCTCATAGAACTGCTTGGCTCGGTCCACGTCTGAGACGGGGATGATCTGGATCTCGAGCTTCATGTCGACTTGCCCGACGCTCGCGTCGCGGCTTGTGGTGCCTTCTTCAGTGGCGCTCATGGCTGCCTCCTGGTGTGTTAGGAAGACCTCAATCGGTCTTCGTAGTGGTGATGGCATGAAGCGTGCTCTCCGCACCCGTTCGTCGCGCCCGGTGGGCACCCCGGTTGACACCCCCGGGGTGCCCGATCCCGCGGTCACGGGCCGTCGGCGCCGCGGTTGCCAACGCGGGGAGCCGCCCCTACGCTGGCGTGGCGATGTCAACTACTGTTTCCGCGCGGCGGCTGCTTGGCCGGCGCAGCGAGTGCGCGGCGCTGGAGCAGCTGGTTGCGAGTGTGCGCGCGGGGCAAAGCCGGGCGCTGGTGCTGCGCGGGGATGCCGGGGTTGGCAAGAGTGCGTTGCTGGAGTATCTGGCGCAGCACTCATCCGGGTGTGGCGTCGCCCGGGCGGCCGGAGTCGAGTCGGAGATGGAGCTCGCGTACGCGGGGTTGCAGCAGCTGTGTGCGCCGTTCCTGAATCGCATCGAGCGCCTTCCCAGCCCACAGCGCGATGCGCTTGGCACTGCGTTCGGTTTGCGCGACGGCGATGCGCCGGATCGATTCCTCGTCGGCCTGGCGGTCCTGAGCCTGCTCTCCGACCTCGCGGAAGACCAACCCGTCATCGGGATCGTGGACGACGCGCAGTGGCTCGACGCGGCCTCGGCACAGGCGCTGGCGTTCGTCGCGCGCCGTCTCGGTGCGGAGTCGGTCGGGCTGGTCTTCGCCGTGCGCGAGCCGAGCGGCGACCGGCACTTCGAGGGGCTGCCGGAGCTCGCCGTCGGCGGGCTGGATGACCGTGATGCGCACGAGTTACTCGCGACCGTGGTCACCGGTCCACTTGACGAGCGCGTGCGAGATCGGATCGTGGCCGAGACCCGCGGCAACCCGCTGGCGCTGCTCGAGTTGCCACGTGGCTGGACGCCTGCCGAGCTCGCGGGCGGGTTCTGGCTGTCCGACGGACCCGCGTTGTCGGAGCGGATCGAGCACAGCTTCAGTGAGCGGCTGGCGCCGCTGCCGCCCTCGACGCGGCTGTTGCTTCTCGTCGCCGCGGCAGAGCCGCTGGGGGATCCGGTCTTGGTGTGGCGGGCGGCCGCGGAGCTCGGCATCGGGCCGGACGCGGCTGCGCCGGCCGCCGCCGCGGGACTGGTCGATTTCGGCGCGCAGGTGCGCTTCGGTCATCCGCTCGTGCGGTCGGCGGTGAAGCGCGCGGCAGCGCCGGAGGAGCGACAGCGCGTTCACCGGGCGCTGGCCGAAGCCACCGATGCCGACATCGACCCCGATCGCCGCGCCTGGCACCGCGCGCACGCGACGGCCGGGCTCGACGAGGACGTCGCCGCCGAGCTGGAGCGCTCGGCGGGCCGAGCGCGGGCGCGAGGCGGCCTGGCGGCGGGGGCGGCATTTCACGAGCGCGCCGTCGAACTGACGCCCGACCCGAGGCGCCGGGCACAGCGTGCGCTCCTCGCCGCAAAGGGCAAGCACCAGGCCGGCGCAAACGACGCGGCGCTGCGGCTGCTGGCGGTCGCCAAGGCAGGACCCCTGGACGAGCTCGAGCAAGCGCGGGCCCAGCTGTTGCACGCGCAGATCACCTTCACGATCACGCGGGGCCGCGACGCTCCCCCCCTGCTGCTCGAGGCGGCCAAGCGACTCGAGCCGCTGGATGCCAGGCTCGCGCGCGAGGCATACCTCGAGGCATTCGCGGCTGCGCACTCCGCCGACCGCCTGGTGCGCGGGGGCGATCCGCGCGAGATTGCCGCCGCCGTTCTGGCCGCTGACTGGCAGCCCTCTACACGTGCCTGCGACCTGCTGCTGGATGGGCTCGCCCTCCTCACCCGCGACGGCTACGTTGCGGGGGCGCCGGCGTTGAAGGTCGCGCTGCGCGCGTTCCGTGACGAGCGGCTCTCCGAGGAGGACGAGCTGCGCTGGCTGTGGCTGGCCTGCCGCATCGCCCGGGCGCTGGCCGATGATGGGGCGTGGGACGAGCTCACCGCACGCCATCTCGAACTCGCGCGCCGCGCCGGCGCGTTCTCCGCGCTTCCCGTCGCGCTCACCGACCGCGTGCTCGTCGAGCTGTTCTCCGGGAGGATCGGGATGGCTATGTCGCTGGCCGCCGAGTCGGACGCCGTCGTCGAGGCCACCGGCAGTCACCTGACGCTGCGCACTTCGATCGTGCTGGCGAACTGGCGGGGACGGGACGCCGAGGCAGTGGCGCTCATCGAGGCGCGCCGGCAGGACGTGCTGCGACGCGGCGAGGGGATCTTCCTCGCCGCCAATGACTGGGGCAGCGCGATCCGCTACAACGGACTCGGCCGCTACGAGGATGCCCTGGCCGCGGCCGAGCGGGGCGCCGAGGCCGCGGGCGGGCTGGGGCCCGCGATCTTGCTGCTGGCGGAGCTGATCGAGGCTGCCGCGCGCAGCGGCCAGGCGGACCGCGCGACTGATCGGCTCGCCCAGCTCGCTGAGATTGCGCATGCCGCCGACACGGACTGGGCGCTCGGGACCCATGCGCGCGTCGCGGCGATGCTCGCCGAGGGAGAAGCCGTCGAGCGGCTCTACCGGGAGGCGATCGAACGGCTGTCGCGCATCAAGACCCGAGCGACGCTCGCCCGCGCGCACCTCCTGTACGGCGAATGGCTGCGGCGCGAGCACCGTCGCGTCGACGCCCGCGAGCAGCTGCGACTCGCGTACACGATGCTCTCGGACATGGGCATGGAGGCGTTCGCCGAGCGCGCCCGCCGCGAGCTGCTGGCCACGGGCGAGACGGTGCGCAAGCGCACGGTCGAGACGCTCGACGAGCTGACCCCGCAGGAGGTGCAGGTCGCGCGTCTGGCCGCCGACGGGCTAACGAACCCTGAGATCGGCGCCCAGCTGTTCCTGAGCCCGCGCACAGTTGAGTGGCACCTGACCAAGACGTTCGGCAAGCTCGGGATCAGCTCCCGCAAGCAGCTCCACTCGGCACTTTCCGACATCGTGCAGCACCCTTAGCCGGGCTGAGCTTCCGGTCGGTTCGTTGGGCGTACGCTGACTATCGTGTACGACTGGATCCGGTCACGTGCGTTCGGTGCCGAGCGGCCGCCACTCCGGCTTGGGCTGACGGTCGCCGTGTTGGCGGTCGTCGCGGCGACGGCCGCAATCTACCCGCTGAAGACGATCGCACCGGCGGTCTCTTTGAGCGTCGTGTATCTGCCGGCGGTGTTGTTGGTCTCGGCGTATTGGGGCTTGGTGCTGGGCTTGGTGACCTCCCTGGCGAGCGCGGCGGCTTTCAACTTCTTCCACATTCCCCCGGTGGGTCGCTTCACGATCGCCGACAGCCGTAACTGGGTTGCGTTGGCAGCGTTCACGATTGTCGCCGCGGTTGTGAGCACGATGGCCGAGGTCGCCCGTAGCCGAGCGTTGGAAGCGGAGCGCGGTCGCAGCGAAGCGGACTTGGCTGCGAGCCTAGCGCGAGAGTTACTCGCGGGCGCGCAGACGCGCGAGGCCCTTGGTACCACCGCTCGAAGAGTGGCCGAGGCATTGACGATCTCGTCGGCAGCGATCGAGCTTGGAGTGATGACCGGAGACGGGCGGCGTCTGGCGGTTCCGTTGCGAGGCGCGGACGGTGAACAAGTCGCGACGTTGCTGGTATCCCGAGGTCTCCCGGCGGAGACTGTGGACCGGTTGCGGTTGCGCGTGGTGCCGTCGCTCGAGGCGCTCGTCGCGGTGGCGCTCGCTCGCGATGCGGCGCAGGCCGAGGCCGTCGAAACAGCTGCGTTGCGACGCAGCGACGAGCTCAAGACGGCGCTGCTGCGGACGGTCTCCCATGACCTGCGTACGCCGGTGACGGCGATCGTGGCGGCGGGCCACGCGCTGGGGGCGCGGTCGCTGACGGGTGACGAGCGCGGCGAACTGAGCGTGGCGGTCGTGGAGGAGGGAGAGCGCCTGTCCGTGTTGATCGACAAGCTGCTCGACCTGTCTCGACTGCAGGCGGGCCGGGCAGAGCCGCGACGCGACTGGGTCTCGATCGAGGAGGTCCTGTTGGCCGCCCGGGACGGGCTCGGAGGCGAAACGAGTGTGATGCGCTTCGTGATCGACACCGATGTCCCAGCTATCACGGCCGACGCCGCACAGCTGGAGCGCGCGTTCGTGAACCTATTCGAGAATGCGCGCCGGTATTCCAACGGACTACCCGTTTCGGTGCATGCGCGGCGGTCCGGCTCCGGGCTGGTGGTTCGGGTCGTGGATCAGGGGCCGGGCATCGGGCGTGCTGAGCAGGAGCGGATCTTCGAGCCGTTTTATCGCGGGCCGCAGGCCGGTCAGCGACTGTGGGCGGGTTCCGGACTTGGATTGGCGATCGCCAAAGGGTTCGTGGAGGCAAATGGGGGAGATATCTCGGTGGAGTCGCTCCCCGGTCAAGGCACAAGCTTCGCGGTCACGTTCCCGATCGAGCGCGAGGCGGAGATCCCGGCGTGAGCCCACGGGCGCTCGTGCTGGTGTGCGACGACGAGTCGCAGATCCTGCGCGCTCTGAGGGTGATCCTGCGCGACGCCGGCTTTGAGGCGATTCCGGCGGACACCGGCGAAGATGCGCTTGACTTGGCCGCGGTGCGTCGGCCCGATGCGGCAATCGTAGATCTGGTGCTGCCCGATATGGACGGGGTCGACGTGTGCCGGCGGCTGCGGGAGTGGAGTCAGATGCCGATCATCGTCCTCTCCGCGGTCGGGGAGGAGGACGCGAAGGTGCGGGCGCTCGCGGCCGGCGCCGATGACTACGTCACCAAGCCATTTGGGCCGCGGGAGCTGATCGCGAGGCTGGAGGCTGTGCTGCGGCGAGTCGGCCCTGACCCT
The DNA here is from genome assembly GCA_963822725.1 of uncultured Actinomycetes bacterium. Classification (GTDB taxonomy): domain Bacteria; phylum Actinomycetota; class Thermoleophilia; order Solirubrobacterales; family Solirubrobacteraceae; genus Palsa-465. The sequence continues at coordinate 735,684 of CAWGIR010000001.1, read as the reverse complement.
GAGGAGTCGATTATCACCGCGGACGGTCTGGAGCTGGATCTCGCCGCGCGCGTCGTGCGCCGCGACGGCAGCGAGCTGCATTTGACACCGACCGAGTTCGAGCTGCTCCGGGTACTCGCACGCAACCGCGGGCGGCTGATGACGCACCGCGACCTCCTGGTGTCCGTCTGGGGACCCGGTTATGGCGAGGACACACAGGTGCTGCGCGCGCACGTCGCGAACCTGCGGCGCAAGATCGAGCCTCCAGACGGGCCGCGGTACATCAAGACGGATCCTCGCATCGGGTACCGCTTCGCGGCCTGACCTGAACGCGAATCACCATTCACAGATCCTTTACGCCCGCACGGCGAATCTGGATGGGTCCTTCACGCCCACGGCCCCAATATCTTGGCTATGGACGTTGTAGCTGTGCTTCTGGGAATCGCGATGTTCGCGATCTTGTACGCACTGATCTTGGGGATCGGGCGGGTATGAGCGCGAGCGACATATTCGGGCTCGTCGTCTCGGCCCTCGTCTGTATCTATCTGCTGTACGCGCTGCTGCGCGGAGAGAAGTTCTAGCCCGATGACCTTCACGGGCTGGCTGACGATCTTCTTGTTCGTCGCGATCCTGACGTCGCTGGCGATGCCGTTCGGGCGCTACATGGCCGCCGTCTACGCAGGGGAGCGCACGATTCTCGACCCGCTGTTCCGGGGACCGGAGCAAATGCTCTACCGGGTGATGCGGGTCGACCCGGAGAAGGGCCAGGACTGGAAGGCGTACGCGCGCAGCCTGATCGTTTTCTCGCTTGCGGGCTGGCTCCTTCTGTATTTCATCCTGCGCACCCAGACGCTGTGGAACTTCACCGGGCTGAACCCGCAGCACTTCCACTCTGGCACCTGGGATGTGACCTTCAACACCGCCTCGTCGTTCGTCACCAACACGAACTGGCAGTACTACAGCGGCGAGACGACGATGAGCTACTTCAGTCAGATGGTGGGGCTCACCGTGCAGAACTTCCTCTCGGCGGGTGTCGGGATCGTCGTCGCCGTGTCGCTGATCCGCGGAATCATCTCCCGCAGCGGCAACCACCTCGGCAACTTCTGGCATGACCTGGTGCGCACGGTCCTCTGGGTGCTGACGCCGATCGCATTCGTAGTCGCGATCGTGCTCGTGTTCCAGGGATCGATCCAGAACATCTCGCACTACGTCGGCTTCACCGGGCCGACCGGCCTCACCAATCACATTGCGATGGGCCCGGTCGCCTCGCAGGAGGCGATCAAAGAGCTGGGCACGAACGGTGGCGGCTTCTTCAACACCAACTCAGCTCACCCGTTCGAGAACCCGACCGGCTTCAGCAACTTCGTCGAGATGCTCACCGTGCTGCTGATCCCGGCGGCGCTCGTGTTCATGTACGGACGGATGACGGGCAGGCACCGCCAGGGGTACGCGATCTACGCCACGATGCTGGTGATGTTCCTCGGCGCGGTCAGCGTCGCATACATCGCCGAGGCGCATGGGTCCCCGGCCCAGCACGCCGCCGGCTTGCATACCGCCGTCGTCCACGGCTCGACCGGCGGCAACCTCGAGGGTAAGGAGCAGCGGTTCGGGATCGCCGGCTCGGCGCTGTTCGACACAATCACCACCGTCACCTCGACCGGCGCCGTCAACAGCGCGATCGAGTCCTACACGGGCATCGGCGGCGCCGTTCCGCTGGCCAACCTGTCTGCCAGCGAGGTCATCTTCGGGGGTGTCGGCACGGGGCTCTACTCCATCCTGCTGTACGTACTCCTGGCGGTGTTCATCGGCGGGCTGATGGTCGGGCGCACCCCCGAGTACCTCGGTAAGAAAATCGAGGGGCGGGAGATCAAGCTCGTCGCACTGGGTCTGCTGATCACGCCGCTGTCGGCACTGTTTGCGACCGCGCTCGCGACGGCGAGCCACGCGGGACGCGCCTCGATCTCGGCGGCTGCGACCGGACCGCAGGGATTCTCGGAGACGTTCTACGCGTACCTCTCGCAGGCCAACAACAACGGCTCCGCGTTCGCCGGCTACACCGGATACGTCCAGCCCAACGCAGGAAACCTGGGGGCCCACGGGATCAGGTTCGCGGACCTGCTGGGCGGGTTCACGATGCTGTTCGCCCGCTACGTCCCGATTCTGTTCGCGCTGGCTGTCGCTGGCTCGCTCGCCGGCAAGCGGATCAGCTCCCCCGGCCTCGGGACGATGCGGACCGACAACCCGACGTTCGTGGTCCTGCTGATCGGCGTGATCGTGCTCGTCGGAGCGCTCACCTTCTTCCCCGCCCTGCTACTGGGTCCGATCGTGCAGGGCCTGACCCCCCACCTCTACTAGATGAAACGCGACATCGTCACCTCCGCGATCGGGATCCTCGTACTGACGCTGCTGTTCGGGATCGTCTACCCGCTGGCCGTGACCGGCGTCAGCCAGGTCGCATTCCCGGGGAACGCGAACGGCCAGAAGGTGTACGTCGCCGGCAAGCTCGTCGGCTCGAAGCTCATCGGCCAGCAGTTCGTACTTCAGGTGGTCAAGAACGGCAAGCCGCAGGTGGACAAGAACGGCAATCCGGTCACTAAGCCCGATCCAAGGTATTTCCAGACGCGGCCGTCGGCGACGGTGCCGCCTGACAACGCTTCGGCCACGACGTTCTCGAACCTTGGCCCCAACAGCATCGCCACGGAGAAGGCGATCGCATCCAATCTCCAGGCATACCTCGCGCTCGAGAAGCCATATGACCCGGCGCTTACAAGGGCGAAGGTCCCGGTCGACGCCGCCGACACCTCGGCCTCGGGAATCGATCCCGACATCTCTGTGGCAAACGCCGACATCCAGGCTCACCGCGTCGCCGACGTCCGCCACCTGTCGCTTTCCCTAGTCGACGGGCTTGTCTCCGACTACACCCACGGGCGCGGCCTCGGGTTCTCGGGTGAGCCGGGCGTCAACGTGCTCGAGCTGAACCTCGCACTCGACCAGCAGCGAGCAGGGCACTGATGTCCCTGAACGCTCCGGCCCCACCCTCCGAGCGTCGGGCGGTCTCGCTGTTTCGCCGCGACATCGTGACGCGCGCGCTGATCGACAGCTTCGTGAAGCTCGACCCGCGCGTCCAGGTCCGCAACCCGGTGATGTTCGTGGTCGAGATCGGCGCCGTGATCACGACGGTGACCTGGCTGATCCAGGTATTCGGCGGATCATCGCTTGGCGGCGGACACGAGCCCGCGTGGTACACGCTCACGATCTCGATTTGGCTGTGGCTCACGGTCGTGTTCGCGAACATGGCCGAGGCGTTCGCCGAGGGCCGAGGCCGTGCACAGGCGAGCGCGCTGCGCTCGATGCGGCAAGAGACCGTGGCCAAGCTCCGAGACGGCTCGGGGAAGCCGGCCTCGCAGCTGGTTCGCGGCGACGTGGTGGTGGTCGAGGCGGGAGAGCTGATTCCTGGCGACGGCACCGTGATCGAGGGAATCGCCTCGGTTGACGAGTCCGCGATCACCGGTGAATCCGCTCCCGTGATCCGGGAGTCTGGCGGCGATCGCAGCGCTGTCACCGGTGGCACGCGCGTGCTCTCCGACCGGATCGTGGTCGAGATCACCCAGGAGCCCGGTCACTCGTTCCTGGACCGCATGATCGCGCTGGTCGAGGGCGCCCAGCGTCGCAAGACGCCGAACGAGATCGCGCTCAACATCCTGCTCGCGGGGCTGACACTGATCTTCATGATCGTCGTCGCCACGCTGCGACCGTTCGGGCTGTTCGCGCACACGCCGATCTCCGAGACAACACTGATCTCGCTGCTGGTCGCGCTGATCCCGACGACGATCGGCGCGCTCCTGTCGGCGATCGGGATCGCCGGAATGGACCGGCTCGTGCGCCGTAACGTGCTCGCGCTGTCCGGTCGTGCGGTTGAAGCGTCCGGCGATGTCGACGTGCTGCTGCTCGACAAGACCGGGACGATCACGATCGGCAACCGGCTGGCGGCGGAATTTATCCCGATGCCGGGCGTCCCCGAGGCGGAGCTCGCCGAGGTGGCCCAACTGTCCTCGCTGGCCGACGAGACGCCCGAGGGCCGCTCGATCGTCGTGCTCGCCAAGCAGTACGGGATCCGGGAGCACGACATGACCGGGCTGCACCCGGAGTTCGTGCCCTTCTCTGCGCAGACACGGATGAGTGGCGTAAACCTCGATGGTCAGCAGCTACGCAAGGGCGCGGGCGAGTCGGTCGTCAGTTGGGTGGAGGCCGAAGGTGGCCGCCCTCCGGTCGGCCTCCAGCCTGTGTTGGACGGGATTGGCCGCGAGGGCGGAACGCCGCTTGCGGTCGCCCGCGACTCGCAGGTGATGGGTGTGATCTACCTCAAGGACACGATCAAGGAGGGAATGCGCCAGCGCTTTGACCGCCTCCGCGCGATGGGCATTCGCACGATCATGATCACCGGCGACAACCGGTTGACCGCCGCCAAGATCGCCGAAGAATCAGGTGTGGACGACTTCCTCGCCGAGGCCACGCCGGAAGCAAAGCTGGCGCTGATCAAGAAGCAGCAGGCCGACGGCCGCCTGGTTGCGATGACCGGCGACGGGACCAACGACGCCCCCGCGCTGGCGCAGGCTGACGTCGGCGTCGCGATGAACACCGGCACGCAGGCCGCGCGCGAAGCGGGGAACATGGTCGATCTCGACTCCAACCCGACGAAGCTGATCGAGATCGTAGAGGTCGGCAAACAGCTGCTGATCACCCGCGGGGCGCTGACGACGTTCTCGATCGCCAACGACGTCGCCAAATACTTCGCGATCCTCCCCGCGATCTTCGCCACCACCTGGGCCACGAGCGCCGGCAGGCAGAGTCCGCTGCACGTGCTCAACATCATGAGCCTCGGCACACCACGCTCAGCGGTGATTTCGGCGATCGTGTTCAACGCCCTTCTGATCCCGCTGCTGATCCCCCTTTCACTGCGCGGCGTGCGTTACCGGCCGATCGGGGCAAGCGCCCTGCTGCGGCGCAACCTATGGATCTACGGGCTCGGTGGGATCATCGCCCCGTTCATCGGGATCAAGCTGATCGACCTGCTGGTCCACAACCTCCTGGGAGCATGAGCGCCAGCCCTGGACAGAGTGGCTCGCGATCGGCAACCGAGGCTGAGCAGACGCGCCGTGGCCGGCTGAAGGTGTTCCTCGGCATGGCCGCGGGCGTGGGCAAGACGTTCCGGATGCTGGGCGAAGCCCACGCCGAGCAAGAGGCTGGGCGTGACGTGGTGATCGGGCTGGTCGAGGCGCACGGTCGTGCAGCGACCACGGAGCTGACAGCCGGCCTGCCGACGGTCCCTCGCCGACGCGTCAGGTACCGGGACACCGAGCTCGAGGACATGGATCTGCCGGCGATCCTCCGCCGCGCGCCCGAGCTGTGCCTGATCGACGAGCTCGCCCACACCAACGCCCCCGGGCTCGAGCACGGGAAGCGCTACGAGGATGTGGACGATGTGCTCGCAGCAGGCATCGACGTGCTCTCGACACTCAATGTCCAGCATCTCGAGTCCCTCAACGACCTGATCGCGGAACTCACCGACATCCGCGTGCGCGAGACGATCCCCGACGACGCCCTCGCGCGGGCCGACGAAGTCGTGATGATCGATCTGACCCCCGAGGCGCTGGTCGACCGCCTGCGAGACGGGAAGGTGTACCCGCCCGAGCGCGTGGGTGCTGCGCTCAACAACTTCTTTCGAATCGAGAACCTCGCCGCGCTTCGCGAGGTCGCGCTCCGCCAGGTCGCCGAGGAGGTCGGCCACAAGCGCCTCACCACCGAGCAGATCGGCACGCGCGAGGAAGGCCTGGCCGCTGATGCGCCACAGGCTGTCGGCGAGCGGCTGCTGGCGCTGATCGAGCCCTACCCCGGCGCACAGCGCCTAATCAGGCGAGCGTGGCGTTCGGCGCAGCGCCTCGGGGGAGACCTCGACCTGCTGTGGGTGCGACCTCCATCGGGGAGGATCTCGGACGAGCACAAGCGCTCCCTTGGGGCGCTCCAGCAGCTCGCCTCGGTTCTCGGGACGCACCTGATCGTCGAGGAGTCGGACGACGTAGCGGCAGCCGTTGCCGATGTCGCCCGGCGGCAGGGAACGACCTACATCCTGATGGGTCCTTCCCGACCCGCGCGCGGACTGGCGCGGCTACGCACCCCTCTGGCGCAGCGCCTGATGGAGCTGCTCCCCGGCGTCGACGTCCGGATCGTGGCCGATCGCTCGCGTCGCGGGGATGCTGGGAGGTGAACGCGGGGATGATCGTGTTGGTGGTGATCCTCGCGGTTGGCATCGGGGTCGCGGCGGGCTATTGGCTGCCGCCCAACGGCCGTCTGCCCCGGCGCGAGCGCCCACTCGCGGCTCGGCGGATCCTGCTGCCGTTCGCTGGTCAGGACATCTCCCGTCGTGCGTTCGAGGCGGCGGTGCGGCTGGCGAAGGCCGAGGACGCGACGATCATGCCGGCATATCTAGCGCGCGTGCCGCGAACCCTGCCGCTCGACTCGCCACTGCCAGCCCAGAGCGCCAACGGGATGTCGCTACTGGAGGCGATCGAGCAGCGAGCCGAGGCTCAAGGCATCCCCGTCGACGCGCGAATCGGGCGCGGGCGCACCTACCGAGACGCGCTCGCCAGGCTGCTCGAGCAGGAGTCCTTTGACCGCATCATCATCTCCGCGACAGACAGCCCGCGTCAGGCGCTCAGCGCCCACGACCTCGAGTGGCTATTCGAGCGCGTCCCCGCCGAAGTCCTGATCCTGCGCCCCGCCCCCGACGACACCCGTCGCATTTCCGCCGCCGGCGCCCCCGGAGACGCGGCGTAGGAATCGAACCTACCAACCGTGAGGCTGCCACGGCCTGCCAGCCTTGAAGTCCGCCCCCTCAAGGCCGAAGGCCGACCGTTATTGGGGATTCGGTCAGGGCAGGTCAGGCTGGGCGGGGTCATATCTGCTCGCGTCGGGACAAAGTTGGGGACAAATTTCGCGTCCGCGCGAACCCCCGACTATCAGCCAGAGCTGCGACCACGGGCCGGCTCGATCGCTGCTGCGCGGGCGATCGCCACTGTGGCCAACAGGAGGTCAGGTCGCGAACGCGCGGGCGGCGGCGGCGGCGATTTCGTCTGCTGGGACGTCGCGGATGTGCTGGGCGATGTTCCAGCGGTGTCCGAAGGGGTCGTTGAGTTGGCCGTGTCGTTCTCCCCAGAACTGGTCGGCGAGCTTGTGGTGGACGGTGGCGCCGGCGGCGATGGCTTGCTCCCAGAGCGTGTCTGCGTCGTTCGTGTTGATCTGGAGCACGGTGGCGGTGCCACCGATCGACAGCGGCGAGAGGATTCCCGCTTCCGGAAACTCGCTGGCGAGGTGGATGGTGGAATCGCCGATCTGGAGCACGACGGTCATTACCTTGCCGTCCGGCAGTGGCACGCGCGACTGCTCCTGAGCGGCGAACGCGCGCTCGTACCAGGTGGCGGCCTCGTTGGCGTCGGGGACGACGCAGTGCGGGGTTACGTTCATGGGTTTCCTCCCTGGCATCGGTGTTCATGTTGTGTGGCTGGCCGCTCGCGCCATGCGGTCAACCCACTCCCCGGTGATCTGCCTGGTGGCTACGTTCGCGCGGTTGTACGCGTTGATTGTCGCGATCGCGACCACGAGGGCAGCAAGCTGCGGCTCGGTGAAGTGGCGGGCGGCCTCGTCCCAGACCTCGTCGGTTACCGGGTCTGCACGATCGGCGAGCCGGGTGGCGGCTTCTGTGAGCGCCAGCACGGCGCGCTCGCTTTCGCTGAAGTACGGCGCCTCCCGCCACGCCGCGACCAAGTGGATGCGCTCGCTGCTCTCGCCCAAGTGCTCGAGCGCGCGCGAATGGATGTCCACGCATCCGCTGCAACCGTTGATTTGGCTCGCGCGCAGCTCCACCATCTGGAGCGTGGTCTCGGGGATCCCGGCGCTGGTGACCGAGGCTCTGAGCTGCCGGAACGCCTCGAGCGCGCCCGGCACCGTCATCGCAGGGTTCTCGATTCTTGCTTGCATGACTCGTCCTTCCGGTTGGAGGTGTGTCGTGTCGCCCACCAGCCGCGAGCAGGCATCCGTACGCCAGGGCATCCGCCGAGATCACCACGGTTCAGCTGGTGCGGAGGCGGGTCGATGCATCGCGAGCGGATGCCGCGAATCCGCTTACGCGGGGTTCGACGATCGTCCCGCGGCGCGTCGCCGGCCCGCGGAAGGGCAACCGGATCGGCTGTCGCTCGCTTCGGCGCTGGCGGACTAGCGCAATGAGCCGGCTTTGCGCGGCAGCTTCAAGAAGGTCGCGACGATGGGCTGCGGCCAGCTGCTCGTGGATGTAGCTGCTCAGGATCATCGTTACTCCTTCCGGGAACCTGGGCTCATGATGGTTTCTCGATAACATGTATCTTGATATCAAGAATAATGACCATGAGATAGCATGTCAAGTTGAATGTCCGATCACGTCGCAGCGATCCTCGACGCATGGCGGGTGGAGCGTCCCGACCTTGACGTCACACCCGTGGGCGTGTTCGGCCGCATCACGCGGATCGAGCGCTACACGAGCGAAGCCCTGCGGGGCGTGCATCGCGCCTACGGGATCGACAGCGGTGAGTTCGACGTGCTCGCCGCGCTGCGCCGAAGTGGTGCGCCGTACCGGCTGACGCCGACCGAGCTCTACCGCAGCATGCTCGTGACGTCCGCGACGATGACGGCCCGACTCGATCGACTCGAGCAGCGCAACCTCATTCGCCGCCAGCCAGCGCCGAGAGATCGGCGCTCGGTGCTCGTCGAGCTAACCCGGGACGGTCGGGCCGTCATCGATAAGGCAGCCGCAGACCTCGTCGCTGCTGAAGCCGCGCTCCTCGGCGAGCTCAAACCACGCGAACGGACCGCGCTGAGCGACCTGCTCGCGCGGTTGGCTGCCAGCCTGGAAGAACGTACAAACGGCGTCCACGACAAGTAATCGAGCTGCCGGCAATCGAAAGAAGCAAACCGGCGTTCGCGCCGGAAGCAGGTCCCGGGAACTCCTCCTCCCGGCGCCTCAGCGTACGGCGTTAGCTTCGAGACCCGGATCCAACGCGGCACGGGCACCTGGCCCGCCAGCGGGCGGACCAGCTCGGATATTGCCCAGCGCTTCCGGTCGGAGTGATTTCCGCAAGCTCTGGGCGCTGTTAAGGGACCAGGACGACCTTGCCGATGTTGCGCCGCTCGGCGATGAGGCGGTGGGCGTCGGGCGCCCGGTCGAACGGGAAGGCCTCGGCGACGACTGGCTTCAGCTCCCCCTTTTGGAGCCCCGGTAGCAATGGCTCAATCACCCGGTCGAGGCTTCCCTCGGCATCCCACCAGGAGAGCATGTTGAGGCCGAAGACGCCCTTGTTCTCGTTCATCACCCCTAGCCCCTTCCACCAGGGCATCGACGAGAATGGGCTCTTGGCGAGGGTCCGGAGCGCGGTCGGAACGCTGCGCCTCTCGCCCGTCTGCAGCTCCGAGGCCCCGTACATGATCAGCCGCCCCCCTTGTCGGAGCAACTGGTAATCCTTGCGGAAGCTCGACGGGCCAAGGGCGTCGAAGGCCACGTCGATCCCCTCGCCGCCGGTGATCCGGCGCACCTCATCGGCGAAGTCCTGGCTGCGGTAGTCGATCGCATAGTCGACCCCCTGCTCGCGGATCGCGTCGTGCTTCGAGGCCGACGCGGTGCCGAACACCTCGGCGCCGATGCGCTTGGCGATCTGCGTTGCCGAGATCCCTACCCCGCCAGCGGCAGCGTGGATCAGGATCCGCTCGCCCTTCTTTAGCCCTGCCATCGCGACAAGACCCGCCTGGGCGGTCGCGTAGTTGACCGGGAAGGCGGCGCCCTCCTCGAAGGAAAGCTGCTTGGGCAACTCGTAGACCATGTTCTCGCGCACTGTGACCAGCTCGGCCTGGCCGTTAAAGCGCGTGCCGGCGAGCACCCGATCGCCCGGCTTGACCGACTCGACTCCCTCTCCCACCGACTCGATCTCACCCGCCACCTCGTAGCCGACCACGCAGGGCACCTTCGGCGAGTCTGGGTACAGCCCGGTTCGAGCAAGGGTGTCAGCAAAGTTGATCCCCGCCGCCTTAACCGTGATTCGAACCTCACGAGCCCCCACCGGCGGGTCGGGACGCTCCTGGACCTTGAGGACCTCGGGGCCCCCGTGTTCGGTGATCACTACCGCCCGCATCGCGCCCGGACTCTATGCGAATCCGAGGCGCCGCGAGCCCGCCTCAGTCCCTCGGGTGCCTACTCGAGGAGACCCCCTCTTGTGGTGGAACGGGCATCTCCACTCCGTCGACCGCTTCCCCGCTCAGCGCGGCAAGGAGGGCGCCGGTCGGGCCCAGCTGGACAAGCTGATGCTCAGTCCGGGATCGAGAGCACGACATGCTTGCGCGTTCCGGCGTCGACGCGGTCGTGCGCGTCGGCGATGCGCTCGAGCGGCAACGGATCGCCGACCGGGATCCGAAGAGCTCCGCCGCGCGCGGCAGCGGTGAGATCGACTGCGGCCTGCTGCTTCGCCGCTGGCGGAAAGTCGTCGCTGCCGAGCAGACGGATGGTGAGGTTCGCGAAGAGCATGGGCCAGAAGTCGAAGTCGGGTCGCGGGCTACGGGTCGCGTAGGACGCGATCACCGCCTCCGGCGCGGCCACTGCGGCATCGAGATCGGCATTGTCAGAGAAGGACACCTCGACGATGCGGTCCACGCCGTCCGGAGCGAATCGGCGGATAGCCGGGGACGGGTCACCCGCGTCCATCGCAACGCGGTGCGCAACCTATGACACCAGCACCGTCGCTGTGCGGAATCACGCGCGGATACGGCATTCCGTACCCGACCCTACCCTCGACACTCCGACCCGCCCGGCAGGCGAGCGCTGCTTTCGACGGACGACCGAACTCTTCGAGTCCCCGATGATCGCCCCGCTAAGCGCGGATACAGGGCCCGCGAGGCAAGCCATAGCCGCTGGTATTCGCGGAGGACGCCCCTGGCGAGCTTGCCCGGTCGCCGTGAGCGTGAGAGGCTTGCTTCGACCACTCGACCAGAAGGAGCTGGGATGTTCGCAAGAGTCTCTACCTATGCCGGCGACCCAGACGAGCTCGTCCGCGGCTTCGAGAGCGCCCGCGTCGGTCTGCAGCAGATTGATGGTTTCTCGCAGGCGTATTTCTGTGTGGACCGTACGAATGGGAAAGGATTGACGCTCACGCTTTGGAACGACGAGCAGGCCCTCGAGGCCAGCGCGGAACAGGCGAAGCAGCTGCGCGCTCAAGCCACTGAGCCCTCCGGGGCAACCATCGACTCGGTCCAGCACTACGAGGTCGCAGTGACCGTTCCGTAGTCGGCTGAGTGGTAGCCACGCGCTAGCGCACGGGTTGCCGAAGACCGCTACGGCGCAGTCCCGCTTCGCCGAGTGCTCAGGCATCCGGCCCGTGCCGCGCTACGACAAGTCTGCGGGCGCTGGCGCCGTGGCCTGGGGTTGTCTCGCCAGTCATGACGGGCGGTGCGACACCTCTGCGCGTCGGCAGAGCGTGCTGCCAGACGCCCGGGGGCGCGGGTGGGCGCCCCCAGGCTGGAGTTGGGTCGTTGCGACGACGCCTAGTGAGATCCCGACGACAGCCGCGCGTAGTGGCCCCCGTCGCGAGCGCCGCCGTAGATCAGGCCGAAGTCCTGGTTGCTCGTATCGGGCTGGGACATGTCGGGCGGGGTGCTGGTGCAGCTGTAGGAGTTGGTGTTGATGAGGGACATGTTGGCCTGCTGCTCGCCGGCAGCGGGGCCCGAGGTGAGCTGGAAGTCGCCGACGCTGAGCTCTGTGCCCGACGGAATCTGCGCGGGGTCGATCGTGATCGTGGGCTGGTCCCCCGATCCCAGCCTCCCCGATCTGCCTGGCCCAGGCAGTGTTACGGCCTGTGAGAAGCCGGTCGGCTCGGGTTTTGTGGTGCAGTAGCTGCCGGTGGCGACCTTCGCCGGAATGCCGTATTGGGCGAGGTCGCTCTGCAGCTGGAAGGGATCGAGCAGCTCGACCGGGTTGAGGGTGAGCGTGTCGGTGCCGTTCTGGTTGTGATGGAGCGTGTAGGCCGCCCTCTGAATCGTGCCGAGCTTCTGGGCACGGGTCCCCGTGAGGCTCACGCCCACTGCCAACACGCCGGCGACGGCAACGCCGCCCACAGAGAATCGGGTAGCTCTGCCCCGTCGCTGACGGCGGTGCGCCTGGCCTCGGGCCTTGATGGCCTCAAGGGGCGGTTGCCCGGGCATCCCGACGCCAGACAGGGCGTCGTGTAGTTCGCGTAGCTCGGGGCTGTCGGTCATCTGATCGTTGTCGTACACGGGTCTGTCTCCATGATGTTGGCTTGGGCAAGGTCGTTACGCAGGGTCGTGACGGCCCGGGACAGATGCGCGCGGACCGTTCCTGGCGTGATCTCAAGGTGCCTGGCGGTCGTCTCTATATCCAGGTCCAGGAAGACGCGCAGGACGATCACTTCGCGCTGCCGGGGCGGCAGCCGTCGTAGCGCCCTGAGAAGGGCACCGTCCAGACCGGTTCGGGCGCCATCCGGCGCCTCTTGTTCATGGTCGGCGAGCGGCAGCTCGCGGGCCCGCCGGCGCCACCGCGAGGCCCCGGCGTTGAGCGCGGTGCGCACGACCCAGGCTCTCCGAGCCGGATGTCGCCGGATCTTCCGCCAGGACGCCCACGCCCGGGCGAACGCCTCGGCAACCTGCTCCTCCGCCTGCGCCACGTCGCCGGTAATGGCGGCGACCGCCTTCAGGCACGGATCCCAGCTCTCCTGGAAGAACTCGGCGAATCCTTTCTCATCACGACTCACAACCGTTTAACCCGCCACCAGCCCGAAACGCTTACATCAATCCCCAAATCACGTGCTCGCCCGACCTCGCAAGCCGGCCCGCGGTGACCCGCCACAATCCACCGCCAGTCCCAATCCCAACGACCACAGCCGGACTTCGGCCACCGACCCCTTCACGACTTAGCCGCCGCTACCCATCGATCGACCAGGAGCGGCCCGCCTGACCGTCCCTTTCCTTGGGAGCAAGTAGCCGGCCCGTTTCAGGCTGGGACGTTTCGGGACGAAGCTGCAATTTTCCGAGCGCCGACGCGCGGCGGCCGATCTCAAAAACCCCCCGCTTACCAGCAACGACGCGGCGTAGGAATCGAACCTACCAACCGTGGGGCTGCCACGGCCTGCCAGTTTTGAAGACTGGATGGGCCACCAGGCCCGTGCCGCGCCGCGCGTGATGCTACGCGGCGGGCGATGCTCCGGCGCCTCTGTGGCGCCCGGGTGGGCCGCCCCCTTCCAGCGCTCCCTTGACCCCCGCGTCCAGGGCGTTCAACCGATACAGCGCCTGTGCCTCGGCCGAGGCGAACCGTCCGCCGGGAGCCGGCGACGGGCCGTGGTGGGTGAGGACGCAGTGCAGCAGCGCCAGGCGTCGCGCGTCGTCTAGCCGGGCCGTGGCGCAGTACGGGCCGAGCATCTGCACGCCGAGCTGGATATGACCCAACAGCTTGCCCTCGTCGCTCATGCCGAACTCGGCGCCGTAGATGAATTCCCGGGTGCGGCCGAGGTCGTGGACGATCGCCGCGGTGAGGAGCAGGTCGGAGTTCAGCCGGGGGTGAAGCTGGCAGAGGTCCTGGGCCAGCGTCGTGACCGCGACCGTGTGCTCGAGGAGCCCTCCGAGGTACGCGTGATGGCCCTCGCGGGTACATGGCGCTCGACGGAACTCGGTGCGCAACCCGGCGTCCCCGAGGAGCTCCTGCAGGACGGCGCCGTAGCCGCGGTCGTACACCTGGTCCCCAAGATGCTCGAGGAAGCCGTCGAGCTCGTCGAGGTCGCGGTAGGCGCTCGGGAGGAACTGCGCCGGATCGACGGGCTCGCTGCGGGCGATCTCCGTGACCTCGAGCACGAGCTCGTCGCGGAATCGCTCGACCCGTCCCACCGCCCTCACTACCTCCCCCCGCTCGAAGCGGCCCGCGAGCGCGTCAGCGTCTCGGAACGCCCGGGCGGGAAGCGTGCCGGTCCGGTCGCGTAGGTCGAGCGCGAGGTACGCCGCGCCGGTCTTTGTCGTCAGGCGATCCTTGCGGATGCACGCGAACACGCCGTCGACGTCATCCCCGGGGCGGAGCGCGGTAATCGTGGTGGGCTGCACATGCCCATGATGTACGGTGAACCGGATGCCGCCGTTGCGTTGGGACTATCGACCGGATGGGTTACGGGCACCTGCGTTGATATGCGCGTTCAAGGGCTGGAACGACGCGGCAGATGCCGCTTCGACGGCGATCCAGTTCGTCGGCGGGGCGCTGGGCGCGCAGCGATTCGCGACGATCGACCCGGAGGATTTCTACGACTTCCAGGCCACCCGGCCACGAATCACGCTGGTCGACGGCGATACGAGGCAGATCGAGTGGCCGGCGGTGGAGCTGTTCGAGGCACGCGTGCCGCGCGCCCCGCGGGATCTGATCCTTCTGTCGGGATCCGAGCCGTCGTTCCGGTGGCGGAGCTTCACCCAGGTGATCGTCGAGCTCGCCGAGGCGATCGGCACACAGCTGGTGGTGACGCTAGGCGCGCTGCTCGCCGACGTCCCGCACACACGTCCCGTAGCCGTCACCGGGCTGGCATCTGACCACGCCCTCGTCTCCCGACTGGGGCTGGCGCCATCGACGTATGAGGGCCCGACGGGGATCGTCGGGATCCTCCACGCGGCCTGCCAGCAGGCCGGACTGCCGTCGGCGAGTCTGTGGGCGGCGGTCCCGCACTACATCGCGGCCAGTCCCAATCCGAAGGCGGCGCTGGCGCTGGTACGAAAGCTCGAGGGTCTGGTGGGCGTCGCCGTCGATGCATCGGATCTCGAGAGCGCCGCCGGAGACTACGAGCGGCAGGTCAATCTTGCCGTCCAGAGCGATCCGGATGTGCAGGCGTTCGTCGAGCGGCTCGAGCAGGCCTCGCCGGAGACAGAGACGAGCGAGGGGGCGGGACAGCTTCCCTCAGGGGAAGTTATC
Organism: uncultured Actinomycetes bacterium; assembly: GCA_963822725.1. GTDB lineage: Bacteria > Actinomycetota > Thermoleophilia > Solirubrobacterales > Solirubrobacteraceae > Palsa-465. The sequence continues at coordinate 720,683 of CAWGIR010000001.1, read as the reverse complement.
GCGCGCGACCTACAGCGCTTCCTCAGGCAGCGGGGCGAGGACGACCCGGCGGCCGGCGGCGCTTAGAGCCGCGAGCCGCTCCGGGCTCAGCGCTCAGCAGCCGGGCAGACCAGCCGGTAATCGCAGACCGAGCACGCCGCGAACGAGGGCGTCGGCTCGAAGCCCTGCGAACGGATCCCCTCAGCGACCTCGGTGGCCACGTCGCATACCCACTCGGAGCGATCGTCCCCGTCCGCACCAACGGCCACCTTCTGATCGTCCAGGAGGTAGTAGTACGCCTGCCGGGACGCCTCCAGCTGCCACGCCTCGCGGGCGCCGACTGCGTACAGCGAGAGCTGGACGTCGTCGGCCAGCTGCGTCGCCGACTTGGGCCGCCCGGTCTTGTAGTCGATCAGCTCGTACTCACCGCCGGGCAGGCGATCGACACGATCCACCCGCCCGCGCAGGAGGTGCGGACCGAGCTTGAACGTGAACGGCCGCTCGAACCACACCGGTTTTGACTCCTCCGTCCGGAAGCGGTCGTGGTAGCGCTGGAGCGCGGCCGCCGCCTTGCCGCGCAGCTGGCGCTCCTCTTCTGAGTCGCCGAACCCGGCCCGGCGCCACCCGGCGTCCAGCAGGCCGAGCAGCTCGCCCAGCGTCCCGGGCGGGCCGTCGCTTGCTCCGGCGTGGTAGCGCTCGAGCACCTGGTGGACGAGGATCCCGAACCGCTGGTGCACGGTCGGCTCCTGGGGAATTCGGAATACGCGCGCGAACTTGTATTTCAGCGGGCACGTCCGGTAGGTGTCGATGTCCGAGGCGGAGAGCACGACGCCGCCACCGCGCAGCGGCAGGAACGGCTCGAGCGACGGCTCGTCGCGGGCGGCGATCACCTGCGCTCGGCGGCGGGCGTCGCGCTCTGCGTCGAGGAGGTAATCGTCCAGTGCCGAGGTGGTGAAGATCTCCTTCTGCTCGGCGGTGACTGCCTGGAGGATGCGAACGTTGACATCACGCAGCGCCTCGGTGATGGCCTGCCCCTCGGGACGCGCGATCAGGGCGGCGACCTTGAGCAGCTCGAGGTAGCGCACGACCGCGTGGGAGACGTCGAGGTCCGTGTCGAGGCGGAGCTCGGCTAGCCGACCGCCGGCGCGGACGGTGGCGTCGAGGAGCTCGTCGCGAAGCAAGCGATACGTGGAGTGCAGCGACTCGGCCGGGCCGAACAGCTCCTCCTGCTTGTCCTCCCACCCAGCCCCAAGCTGTTCACGTACAGCCTCCGCAGCCGGCGCCGCGGCAGCGCGTTCTCCGGCCGCGACGTAGGAGAGAACCGCGCTGACCCGCGCGCGGGTGAGCGCCAGGTAGAGCAGGGCGCGCGCCTGGCGGTCGTCGCTCTCCTCCGGCAGCTCCTCCTTGAGCAGCGCATCGGGCACTCGCTCCGGGGCCGGCGAAGCGAGATCTCGGTCGAGGCCCACGACGAACACGTGCTCGAGCTCGAGACCGCCGGCGGCGCCGAGGGGGATGACCTGGACGACGCTGGCAGCGTCGAGCTCTGGTGCCTCCTGCTCGCGGAGTCCGAAGTCCGCGACCGCTGTGACCGAGCGGGCAAACTCCCTCGCCGTGGCCTGCGGAGCCCGTCGGACGTAGTTGGACGCAAGCTCGCCGAAGTGAGCCAGCGCCCGCAGCCGCTCGACCACGTCTGCCTGCGCTGCGAACAGCTGCTGGCGCCGCAGGCCGAGCCGCTCAATCAGCCGGTGGACGTACAGATCGGGGCGGGCTGTGTCAATCGCCGTGATCCCGGAGCGGTACAGCTTCAGGAACACCCGGATTCGTTCTCGCGCCTCCGGCGGCACCTGCGGGGACTCGGTTGCTGCGGCAAGCGCGGCGACCATGTCCAGCTTGCGGCGACGGGCGATCTGGGTGCAGCGCGCGATGTCGACCGAGCGGAGGTCAATCGGGGGCCGCGCCAAAGCCCTGACGACCGCGGCTGCGTCCGTGGGATCGGCCAGCAGGCGCAGCCAGGCCAGCACGTCGCGGATCTCCGCCCGCTGGAAGAACGCCGCCTCGCCCACAAGCCGGTGGGGCACGGCGCGCTCCTCGAGTGCCACCGCCACCGCCTGTCCCTCATCGATGATGCTCGGCACGAGCACGGCGAGGCTGCCCGGAGCCACGCCCTCGCGCGCAATCAGTCGCTCGATCTCCGAGGCCACGGACTGCGCCTGTGCGCGCCGGTTCGTGCAGCGCCAGAACACGGCCTCGGTTGAGGCAGCCGGTGCCGGCCGTGGCTTATCACCCACAAGGCCACGCGCTGCCCCCAGCAGTGCCGGGGGGCAGCGGAAGCTTCGCCTAAGCTCGACTACCTGTGCGCCCTGCTGCTCGGCGAAGCTCCGCAGTCGCTCGCGGCCTGCCGCTCGTAGCCGCGTCGCCGCCTGGACCGGGTCGCCGGCGACCGTCAGCTCGCCGCCGCCCAGCGCGTTTACGAGGCTCGCCGCCGCGAACCCCAGCTCCTGAGCATCGTCGAACAGGACGTGGGCGAATCGTGACGGCTGCGAACGAGCAAGCTTCAGCGCGTCGGCGATGAGGTCGCCCTCGTCCCGCGCACAGGCGTCGTCGAGCATTCGCTCGTGCGTTTCGTAGACCGCGGCAAACTCGCATTCGGCGGCGCCGTCCGGGCCCTGGAGCTGCGCCGCCCAGCGCGCGAAGTCCTCGGCCCCGATCAACTCCGCCTTCAGGGCGTCGATCCGGCGAACGAAGCGGCCCAGGAGGCCAACCGCGCTGCCGCCGAAGTCGTGGTACTGGAGTGACAGCTCATCGATCCGCTCGAGCAGCATCGTCATGCGATCGCCCGGCCCCAGCAGCGAGGAGTCGCTGTCCCGGCCCAGGAGCAGGGCGGCGAGCTCGACGGGCGTCCCCACGCAGAGCTGCTCGTAGCCACGCTCGAGTGCCGACTCGATCCGCCCTCGGAGCGCAGCCGCCCGCGCGACCGACGGCGCCCCGACGGCGATTCGCTCAGGTGGGTAGCCCTGTTCAACGAGCCAATCGAAACGCTCCAGGATCAGTCGTGTCTTGCCGGACCCGGCCGTCCCCATGACGACCAGCGGACCACCCCTGTGCTGGATCGCAGCAGCCCACTCAGAATCCACGCTCTCCATCACGTCCTCCGACTCCAAGGGCACTCTGACAGCATAGGTTGACGATGCCCCCGACCCTCTCAGCGACGGACGTGGATTGGCTCGGCGTCTGCCGGCGCGCCGTCGACGGTCTGCGCCGCGTCCTGTCGGAGGCGCCCAGCACCGGGGAGCGCGCCCGTGAGACGGGCCAGCGCGGCTCGGGTGGGGACCGTACGCTCGTGATCGATTCCTCCGCGGAGGATGTCGTGCTCGCGGAGCTTCAGACGCTCAGCGACCGCGGCCTGCGCTTCACCGCGATCTCAGAGGAGCGCGGGGAGATCGACTTCGGCGGCGGCGGGCTGCGGGTGATCATCGACCCGATCGACGGATCGCTCAACGCCAAGCGGCGGATTCCCCACCATGCGCTGTCGATCGCGGTGGCCGGCGGCGAGACGATGGCCGACGTCGAGTTCGGGTTCGTTTACGACTTCGGCCCCGCGGAGGAGTGGTGGGCGGCCCACGGTGACGGAGCCTGGCTGAACGGCGAGCGGATCGATCCCACGCTCGGCGAGCGGCGCGGGCGCGACGGAAGGCTCGAGGTGCTCGGAATCGAGTCTGCCGATCCGCGATGGGTCGCAGCGTCGATCGACGCGCTCGTCGACAGGGCTTACCGCCTGCGCGCGTTGGGGACAATCGCCTCGACGCTGTGCCAAGTCGCAGCGGCTCGGTTCGACGGAATGGTGTCCCTGCGCCGGTCCCGGGGTGTCGATGCCGCCGCCGGCCAGCTGATTGTGCGCGAAGCCGGCGGATTCGTGAGCTTCCCGCGTGCGGACGACGACCCACCCCTGTTCGCTCCGCTCGACGCGGTCCCGCACGCCCCTGTAATAGCGGCTCGCTCACCGGAGACGCTTCGCGAGCTCGAAGGGATCCCCGCGGTATGAGCACGGTCGTCGACTGGATCCTGGCCGAACGGATCGCCCGGTACGTCGCGGGGACCGGTGACGGCGCGCTACCCACGGCGGACCTCGCGGCGTTGGCCGAGGAGTCAGAGCGACGCGTCACCGCTTACACCGGACTCGAGCCGGCCAGGCCGCTGCCGTCGCCGGAGGGGATCAGCCGGCGCGAATGGGTGCAGAGCAACATCGACGCGATGCGCCAGCTGCTCGACCCGGTGGTCGAGCGAGCCGGCAAGGGTCTCGGCCCGATCCGGCCCGCGGTCGAGATCGGCGTCGGGGTGGTGCTGACCACCGAGGTCGGGCTCGTCGTCGGCTACCTGGCTCAGCGTGTACTCGGGCAGTACGAGCTCGTACTGCTGGAGGAGGTCGACGAGCGCCCGCCGAGACTGTTGTTCGTGCTTCCGAACCTCGGCCAGGCGGTGCGGGCGTTCGGCGCCGAGGAGAAGGAGTTCATGACCTGGGTGGCGCTGCACGAGGTCACGCACGCGGTCCAGTTCGCGGGTGTGCCATGGCTTCATGGGTACGTCGCGGGACTCCTTCGCGAGCTGCTGAAGTCGGCCGAGCTGCGGATGGACAACCCCCGCCAGCTGCGGATCCCGAGCATGGACGAGGTCCGGGGTCTCTTCGGTGCCCTCCGCCACGGAGACCTCATCTCACTCGTCACGAGCCCGGCCGAGCGGGAGACACTGGATCGGGTCCAGGCGGTGATGGCGGTGATCGAGGGTCATGCGGAGCACGTCATGGACGCCGTCGCCCCCGACCTGCTCCCGTCCCTGCCCCGGCTGCGTGCCGCCCTCGATCGCCGGCGGCGATCGCAATCCGGTCTCTCCCGGCTGGTTGCGCGCCTGCTCGGGCTCGACCTCAAGTTGCGGCAATACGAGCAGGGCAAGCAGTTCTGCGACGCGGTGGTGGATCAGGACGGTCCCGACGCCCTGCGCCACGTGTTCTCGAGCCCCGAGGCGCTGCCCACGCTCGAGGAGCTCGATGCCCCTTCGCAGTGGCTCGAGCGCACGCGAGCGGCCCGCGTGTAGCGCGGTCGGACGGCCCGGGTGCAGTCGGCTCGAGTGGCGTCCGGGCGGCCCCCCCAGCCGACCTTGTGACGATTTTGTGACATCGGGTGTAACGAACCCGGCGTCGCGGTTTACAAACACATGTTCGGTGCAAACGACGCCGGCGAAGTACAATCCTTAAGCCCGATCCGGGAGTGAGAAAGCGAACCATGGCTACCACTAGCAACACCAGCGCGCGCAAGCCCGCCACACGGAAGACCAGCACCGCACGCAAGCGATCGACGTCGACGACCACCTCGACGCAGCCCAAGACGCCCGTCGAGCAGGTGCAGGTTCTGGCCGAGCGGGCAGTGCTTGTGCCCGTCGGAGCGAGCCTGCTGGCCCGCGACAACCTCGTCACCACCGTCAAGGACTTCACGACCAAGTACCGCACGCGTACGGGCCTCGAGCGCGAGCTCAAGCGCTACGAGCGCCGCGGCGCGACCGCCCGCAACCGCTTCGAGCGGCAGGTCCGTCGGACCCGCACTCGCGTCGAGCGGGAGCTGCGCCAGCGGCGCACCCGCGTGCAGCGTACGGTCAAGCAGAGCCGTCGCCGTTTTGAGCGTGAGGTACGCTCAGTACGCAGGGATCTCGAGAAGCGGACCACTCGAGTCGAGAAGCTGGTGTCGGACGCGCAAGGTCGTCTGACCTCAGTTTCCTGAACGGACTTCCCCCGCGGCGCGCCCCAGGAGAGCGCGCCGGCGGGAAAGGTTCGCCGGCCTCATAACCTCGCCGGCGAATGCAGCACCCTCTCCTCCCTCAACCGCCGGGGCGCCACGAAAGTGGCGCCCCGTCGGTCCTTAAGGCGGCGGCCAGGATGCCCGACGGTGGTGACTGCCGGCGGAGCGGAGCGGTCTCCGGGAACCGAGGAGCGGAGCGGCCGCCGGCCCGGAGCCGGATGCGGCCTCGCAGGGGCGCCACTCCTCGTTTGCTTGAATGGACCTATGCCCACTCGTGAACAAGTCCTGGACGCCCTGAAGACCGTCATCGACCCCGAGCTCCGGAGGGACATCGTTGAGCTCGAGATGGTGCGGTCGATCGAGATCCAGCCCAATGGCGTGGTTGATGTGATGGTGTCCCTGACCACACCGGGCTGTCCGATTCGGTCCCACTTCCAGACGGGCGTGGCGCAGGCCGTGCGCGAGCTCGAGGGCGTGACCGGGGTGAACGTGTCCTTCGATGTGCTCTCCGATCAGGAGAAGGCCGCGCTTGGCCACAAGCTCGGCCGGGGCTCGCTGCCCGAGGGCGCGCTGGCCCAGGTCTCGAATGTGATCTGCATCGGCTCGGGCAAGGGCGGCGTGGGCAAGTCCAGCGTGACCGCGAACCTTGCCGCGGCCCTAGCCGCCGAGGGTAAGCAGGTCGGTGTCCTTGACGCGGACGTGTGGGGCTACTCCCAGCCCCGGATGCTGGGCCTGGGCGCTGAGCGTCCCCGGGTGAACGCCGAGCGCAAACTGGTTCCCCTGACCGCCGGGGATGGGATCAGCGTGATGTCGATCGGGTTCTTCGTCGAGCAGGACTCGGCGGTCGTGTGGCGCGGCCCGATGCTCCACAAGGCGCTCCAGCAGTTCCTCGAGGACGTGGACTGGGGCACGCTCGATTACCTCCTGATCGACCTGCCACCTGGGACCGGAGACGTGTCGATGACGCTCGCTCAGCTGCTGCCGCAAGCCAAGTTCCTGATCGTGACCACGCCGCAGCCGGTGGCGCAGAAGGTGGCCCGCCGTTCGGCGGAGATGGCCGGGAAGCTGAAGCTCGAAATCGCCGGCGTGATCGAGAACATGTCAGGGTTCGTCACACCCTCGGGTGAGCGCTTCCAGATCTTCGGCGAGGGGGGCGGCCAGCTGCTGGCCGAGGAGCTTGAGGTGCCCTTGCTCGCCAAGGTGCCGCTGACGCTCGGCTTGCGCGAGCAGTCCGACGCGGGGCTTCCGATCGTCGTACAGAATCCGGACGACCCGGCCGCCCAGGCGCTCCGCCAGGGCGCCCGAGGCCTGATCGCGCTCTCGCCGGTAGAGCTGCCGGTGATGCAGGAGCCCGCCCCGGCCGCGGCCCCGAAGCCCGCCGGAATGTCGCTGCCGATGGCGTAGCGGGCGCGCCCGCGGCCGCGATCGCCCTTCCTCAGCTGTACGGCGCGTAGCGCCCGTGGAGCATCAGGTCGTTTCCATCAGGGTCGGTGAAGAGCGCCATCTTGCAGACACCGGTATCGAGCGTGTCGCCCATGAAACTCACGCCCTTGTCTTCGAGCTCGGTCCGGGAGGCCTCGACGTCGTCGACGTGCAGCGCCAGATGTCCGTTCTTCTGCGGCGTGAACTCCATCCCGAGGTTGGCCGGCTCCCAGATGCTCAGGCACTGCTCGCCGGCCCAGAACTCGTTCTCGGCATGCTCGTCACGCCGCAGGCCGAGGGTCTCCCCGTAGAACCGGCGCGCTCGGGCGGCGTCCTGGGACGGAATCGCGACGAAGTCGAGCTTGGTGATCTGCATGGGATCCTCCTCTGGGGTTGGGGACGGGAAGCAGTCTCGTCTAGATCGCGGTCAGGTGCGGTCCGCGTGTGTTCACGGCAGAGCCCGTGGACTTATAACGCCCCACGGCGCCCGGCATCGCCCCGCGGCGCCCGGCATCGCCCCGCGGCGCCCGGCATCGCCCCACGGCGCCCGGCATCGCCCCGCGGCGCCCGGCATCGCCCCACCATCGCCGTAGCGTTCCAAAGCGTCCACCGCCCCAGCCGCTTTGGAACGCTACGTGGAAATAATCGACCTAGCGTTCCAAAGCCCGAGCGGCGTGGGACGCTTTGGAGCGCTAGGGCGATCCGTACCCGCCGGGGGCGGCCGCCCGCCCCGGCGAAGCGCTCCCCGGGGGCCGCCCCCCCGGCGACCGGGCAGACGGCCCGCCCCCCGGGCCGCCGCCTCAACCCCGACCTACTTCGCGTAGTACTCCGAATTGATCTGGATGTACTTCTGCCACTCGTCCGGGAGCTGGTCCTCGGCGAAGCACGCATCGACCGGGCAGGCCTCGACGCAGGCGTCGCAGTCGATGCACTCCTCGGGGTCGATGTAGAGCATCTCGACGCTGTCGTAATCCGGCTCGTCCGGCGTCGGGTGGATGCAGTCGACCGGGCAGACCTCAACGCACGAATTGTCCTTCGTTCCGATGCAGGGCTCGGCGATCACGTAAGCCATGTTTGTTCAGAGTCCTCTTTCCGGGAAAACCAACCGACCGAATCCCGGCCGGGGCACGCATTCTAAATAAGAGCCCATCCAAAAACGCCCCGCGCACGTCTGCAACCCTCCGTGGAGTTTCCGGATGGACTCTAAGACGTGCCTGTAGCCTCCGCGCGGTGCTGCTGCTCACTGGCGCCACGGGTACCGTCGGCATGCCGCTGCTCAGACGCCTGACCGCGGCCGGAACACCCGTGCGCTGTCTGGTTCGCGATCCGCGGCGGCTCGGCACGGAACGGGTACGGGTGCAGATCGCGCTCGGCGACCTGTCTGACCCTCGCTCCTTCCGCCATGCCCTGAGGGGGGTGGACACCGTGGTCCATCTCGCCTCGGTGATCCGCGACCAGCCCGGCGGCTCGATCGAGGAGCTGGCAGGGGTCGCGACCTGGCGCCTGGTGCGGGCGGCGGAGCGGGCGGGTGTGAAGCGGTTCGTGTTCTTCTCAGCCCTCGGCGCCTCGACCCGCAGTCGCGCGCGGCTGATGGGCGCGAAGGCGATCGCAGAAAAGGCGATCACCGAGTCATCCCTGTCGCACACCGTGTTTGCGCCCTCGATCGTCTACTCGCCGAGTGACCCGTTCCTGCGGCTGCTCGAGCGGCTCTCGCTGCTGCCGGTGATGCCCATCTGCGGATCGGGCAGAGCGGCGTTTCAGCCCATCTGGTCCGAGGACGTGGCCGACTGCGTGATCAACGCGCTGCCGGGCGGGAGGCTCGCAAACGAGTCCGAAGGGGCGCGCTACGAGCTCGCCGGACCGGAGACGCTCACCTACGAGGACATCGTCGAGATCGCGCTCGGGTCGTTCGGCCGCAGGCGCCCGATCCTGAAGATCCCCAATCGGGTCATGCATCGCGTGCTGGACACGCTTGAGCTCCTGATGGGCCCCACCGCACCGGCGACCTGGGACGAGGCGGAGCTGCTCGAGGTGCCGATGACCTCGCGGCACGGGACCGCGGATGCCGAACGGCTGGGCGTGAACCCGAAGTCGATGCGGGCGGTCCTGGGGGTCGGCTGAACGCCCCCGGCGCCGGGCGGTGACCCGGGCGCCGGGCAACGCTCAGCGGTCTCGCAGCTCCGACAGCGGCCTCGGCCCCGGGCCGACGTACTTGGCCGTCGGGCGGATCAGCCGGCCCTCGCGCTTCTGCTCCAAGATGTGCGCCGACCAGCCCGCGGTCCGCGCGCACGTGAACATCGGCGTGAACAGGTCGGGCGGGACCTCGGCGAAGTCCAGGACCACCGCGGACCAGAACTCGACGTTCGTGGCCAGCACCCGGTCGGGCTTGCGCGCGTGAAGCTCGGCGAGCGCGGCGTTCTCGAGGGCCTCGGCGACCTCGACCCGGGGTGATCCCAGCCGCCGCGACGTCTCGCGCAGCACCTTGGCGCGAGGATCCTCGGCGCGGTAGATGCGGTGGCCGAAGCCCATCAGCCGCTCGCCCCGATCGAGCAGGTCTTTGACGTAGCGCTCGGCGTCGCCCATCTCGGCGACGTCGTCCAGCATCTTCAGGACCCGGGACGGGGCCCCGCCGTGAAGCGGGCCGCTCAAGGCCCCCACCGCCGCGGACAGCGCAGCGGCGACGTCGGCACCGGTCGAGGCGACGACCCGGGCGGTGAACGTGGAGGCGTTCATCCCGTGCTCCGCCGCCGAGATCCAGTAGGCGTCGATCGCTTCGACGTGCTTGGGGTTCGCCTCCCCCCGCCAGCGGATCAGGAACCGTTCCGGGATGCTGTGAGCCTTGTCGATCTCCCGCTGGGGAATGGGCGAGCGGCCGATCCCCCGGGCCGATTGCGCCACGAACGAGAGCGCCATCACCGAAGCACGCGCGAGGTTGTCACGCGCTTCCTCGTCGGAGATGTCGATCAGCTCGCCGAACCCCCACTGGGGACCGAGCATCGCCAGCGCGGACTGGACGTCGACGCGAGGATCGCCCGAATGCACGTACAGCGGATGGGGCTCCGCCGGAGGCATCCCGGGCAGCAACGAGCCGTCGACGAGCAGGCCCCACACCTGCTCGAAGGGCACATTCCCCACCAGCTCCTCGATGTTGACCCCGCGGTAGCGCAGCGCGCCACCCGCGCGATCCGGTTCGGCGATCTCGGTGGCGAAGGCGACTACGCCCTCGAGGCCGGACTGCACTTCGGCGGTTGCTGTCATGTGGTCTGCTCCTGGCGGCGATCGAAAAGGGGACGGAAAAGGCTAGCTGTATAGGCTCAGGCGCCGATGAACGACCTCATGTTCTCCTCCGCCCTGGAGCTTGCGGAGCTGGTCCGCGACGGGAAGCTGAGCGCGCGAGAGCTCGTCGAGGCTTCGCTGAGACGGGTCGACGAGCTGGAACCCCGGATCAACGCATTCACCCACGTCGCCCACGACGAAGCGCTTCACGCGGCAGCGCAGATCGGCCCCGGTGACCCACGGCCCTTCGCCGGGGTCCCGATCGCGATCAAGGACAACCGAATGGTCGCCGGGATGCCGCTGACCAACTGCAGCGACCTGTTCGGCGACTTCGTCCCATCTCAGGACGCGTTTCTGACCCGGCGCATCCGCGAGGCGGGCTTCGTGATCGTCGGCAAGACCGCGTTGCCGGAGATGGGGATCCTGCCGACGACCGAATCGCGGAGATTCGGTCCCACCCGGAACCCGTGGTCGCAGGACCGCACCCCCGGCGGCTCGAGCGGCGGTTCGGCCGCCGCCGTGGCGGCCGGAATGGTGCCGATCGCCCACGGCAACGACGGGGGCGGCTCGATGCGGATCCCCGCATCATGCTGCGGGCTCGTCGGGCTGAAGCCCGCCCGGGGCCGCGTCTCGGTGGGTCCGGTCGCGGGGCAGAGCTTTCTGACCGAGGACGGCGTGCTGACCAGGACCGTTGCCGATACCGCCGCCGCGCTGGACGTGATCGCCGGATATGAGCTCGGCGACGCGACCTGGGCGCCGCCGCCGGGCGGGCCATATGCAGACGCGGCGGCCGCCCAACCGAACGGGCTGAAAATCGGCGTGGCCCTCAACTCGCCGCTCGAGGGGGCAACGCTCGATCCCGTCTGCGAGCGGGCCGCTCGCGACGGCGCGGCGCTGCTGGAACGCCTCGGGCACGACGTCGAGGAGATCACGCCACCCTGGTCCGGCCTCGATCTGCTGCCCGATTTCACCCGCGCGTTCGGCCCGCTGGTCTCGATGGCCACGCTGATCGGCGGGCGGATCGCGGGACGCGAGCCGACGGAGGCCGACGTCGAGCCGCTGACCTGGGAGATCTGGAAGAACGCCCGCGAGCACGACACGCTCAGCTATCTCTCGGCTCAGGGCCGCCTCGAGTCGGTGGCCCGCTCGATCGTCGCGTTCCTCGCGCCCTACGACGCGGTCCTGACCCCCGCGCTCGCCCAGCGGCCGGTCGCGATCAACGAAATACACGGCCGCGGCCCCGACCCGTGGGGTAACTACCGGCGATCTGGCTACTTCACCCCCTACACGGCGATCGTCAACATCACCGGCTTGCCGGCGATCGCGCTGCCGCTGTTCCACGGCGACGACGGTCTGCCGACGGCCGTCCAGCTGATCGGTCGCCCCGCGCGCGAGGAGGCACTGCTGTCACTGGGAGCGCAGCTCGAGCAGGCGCAGCCTTGGGCCGACCGGCGGCCGCCGCTATGAATGGTCGAGGTACTCGGACCAGCCGTACCCGAGCCCCGCGTCCCAGCGCCACTCCGTGAGCCCCTCCGCGATCCGGGTCGTGACCCCGTCACGCCGATTGCGGAGCGGCACCATCCGGAGCACGCGGCCCTCGACCCGCTCGACGGGGGCGCCGTCGGCGGGATGAAGCTCGGCCGAGACCGCTGCGTGCAATCCATCCGCGCCGAAGTCCGTCTCGAGCTCGACGCGCTCGAGCGGCCGAATCGCCTCACCCGCGCGGTAGATGTAACCACCGTGCAGCTCGAGACCATCGCGCTGCACGACCAAGGCCGCAGCGATCCCCCGATCGGGGCCGAAGTTCATCGTCAGCCACCGATAGCGCTCGAGCGCCTGCCACGTGCGCGGCCCCCAGGAACGATCGCGCAGGCCGCACCCATCGACGCGGTGCTCGAGGTCGTCGACCGTCACCCGACCCACGGCACGGCCGTGCTGTTCGAAGTGGCCGCGCGCGAACTCCGCCCGATCGTGCTGCGGCGCGCTCACCCAGCGCCCGTCGCCGGAACGCTCGCGGGGCTCGCCGCCGAACGCATCCGAGAGCCGCTGATAGCGGAGCTCGATCGAGACCGGGACGTGCGGGTTCTCGGTGAACGCGCGCCGCGGGTCGAGCAGATCGAGCGGTCGCTCGAGCAGGCAGGCGCTGCCCCCGTATGAGATCCGGTGCTCGGCGAATGGCCTTACGACCTCGAACCGGAGCCCGGCGGCCTCGAAGCTGCGGTTGCCCTCGAGCTCGGCTCGCCAGAACATGAATGCCACGCGGCCGTCCCGGAGATAGAGGCACACGGTCATCTCCGCATGGCCCTCGCCTGGCCGGTTCCCGATCCGCGCGAAGCCGCCAAGCCGCACGGCCGGGTCAAAGAAATTGAAGTACGCGCTCTCGTTGTAGGTCGGCCCGCCGGATGGCTCGTGCGGGTGCTCGTCGGAGTCGAGCAGGACGAGACCGGGCGCGGACGTGCTCATCGGAGCATCGGCGCGAGGAGGCCGGTGACGGTCTCCCGCATTTGCCGCTCGTCGCCGGAGGCGATCACGCTGTCGGGCATCAGCACAAACGATGCACCGAGGCGGACCGCGATCTCAGCGATCGGCTCCGGGTCGGCGTCGATCAGGTCACCGGCCGTCTGCGCCGCTCGGATCTGGACAACCAGGAAGTCCCGCACGAGACGGAAGACTGCGCTGCCGTCACGGTTGAGCTCGTGGAGCAGGGCCTCCGGCTCGACCCGCGCCAAACGGGCGAGCAGCGGGTGTTCTCGGATCACGCCGAGCGTGGCCACGAACAGGTCCGCCGCGCGCTGCTCGATCGGTGCACGGGGGTCGATCGCGGCGCCGATCCGCTCCAGGCAGCGCCGGCACTCTCGAACTGCGAGCACGTCGATCAGCCGTTGCCGCGCGCCGAAGCGACGGTAGACCGTCATCCGGCCCACCCCGGCGCGGGCGGCGACGTCGTCCATCGTCAGGTTCCTGGCACCCGACGCCGCGACCAGCGCAAGCGCCGCGTCGAGAATCCGGGCCGAGGTCGCGTCGTCGTGCGCGGGGACGGTGGGATCGAAGGCGAGCTCGAGCAGTCGCGCGGCGCCGGTCGACATCTCCCTCAGGCCGCCTTGGCGATGCCGACGGGTCCCGGCCTGCGATCGGCCGGGCCCAGGGGCCCGCGGGCGATCGCCCGCCGCCGCCAGCGCAGATTGGCGGGCCCTGTCACCTTGAGCGCCCGCGGCAGCACCGGCGTCAGCCCTCGCGAAGCTGTCCCGATCAGGCGCAGCTCGGTCGCATCGCGCCTGGTCCAGCTGACCCGCAGTCGCTCTCGGAGGAGCGGCGGGAGCAGGCCGACGCCGCATACGTACAACGCCCGCCGGGCCGGGACGCGCAGTGTCTTCCAGACGAAATCCGGAACGGCGGGCACGTCGGGTAGCGCGACCTCCCGAATCGCGCGCAGGACACGGTCGACGGAGACGGTGTGCTCGAGCTCGTGCTCGACGACGTGGTCGAAGTACTCCCTGAAGCCTCGCCAGTCCGGGGGCAGATCGCCCGCGCGGACGCCGATCAGCCGCCCCAGCCCGACGTACTCGCGGTAGAAGCGCTCGATCTGGTCAGGATGCATCGGGCGGCCGAAGTGGGCGTGGCCGGTGACATAGGCGTCGAGCAGCGTGGCATGCACCCAGGCATAGGCTTCGGGCTCGAGGGCCGAGTAGCGAGTGCCGTTGGGCTTGACGCCCTTGAACCGCTTGTGCACCTCCCTCAGCCTGCGGCCCATCGCAGCCGCGTCTGTGCCGCCGTACTGGAGCACCAGCAGATAGTCGATCGTTCCGAGCAATCGGTTCCAGGGCCGCTGCTCAAAGTCCGAGTAATCCCGTACGCCCGCCCCCACCGTGGGATGGGCGACCTGGAGCAGCAGCGGGTACAGGGGCGAGAGGAACAACCTGATGTCCGACCCGTACTGCCACGTCACCGACTCGGGCCCGACGATCAGCTCCTCGATCTCCTCGTCAGTTGGGAAGACAGACACGACTCACCTCGTTTCGGGGACGACCTGTGGTACGCATTGTAATGGCTGCGTACCATAGATACCACCCCCCGAGCACGCTAGAACGTTCGTCCACACCCACCGGCCAGCCCCGCCGCGCGGTCTACAGTGAGCCGGTGAAGGATCGGGGGCAAGATTGGGTGGACTCAGCCCATGCGCGCCTGCTCAAGGCCTTCACGCACCCCCTGCGCGCGGCGATCCTCGGCCGCCTCGATGAAGCGGTCCTGAGCCCCAAGGAGCTCGCGGACGACCTCGATGCGCCGCTCTCGGTCGTCAGCTACCACGTCAAGGAACTGGCCCGGCTCGAGTTGATCGAGCTCGTGCGCACGAAGCCGCGCCGAGGAGCCGTCCAGCACTGGTACCGCAGCAAGCTTCGGGGGGTGGTGAGCCGGCGCGAGTTCGAGACAGATGAGCAGGGGTTCGCCGAGCTGGCAGCCACCCTGACCCACGCGCTCGAACGGATCGAGAGGATCGAGGCCGAGGCCGGCCGTCGCCTGCGCGAGAGCGACGCACCGGGAAGGCACGCCACGGTCTCCGTGATGCTGCTCGATGGAAGCCGGTTCGCCTAGCTCGAAGCCCGATACGGTCCCGCGAGGTAGTCGCGGAGCATCCGCGTGGCGCAGAAGCTCGGCCCGAGGGACCGCAGCGAGGCCCTGATCCGCTTCAGCCAGGCGACCGGGAGGCCCGCCTGTCGCGCTCGTAGAACGTCGGCACGACCTCGTCGTCGAGCAGACGGTGCAGCGCTCGCCGCGTCGCGCTCGTCCTGCGCTCGGTGGTCGTGGTCAACATCGCCGGGCAACGCCCAGCCGTTCTCGCCGGTGTAGGCCTCAGCCCACCAGCCGTCGAGCACGCTCAGCTGAAGGCCCCCGTTGATCGCCGCCTTCATCCCGCTGGTGCCGCTCGCCTCGAGCGGCGGCCGCGGGAGGTTGACCCACACGTCGCACCCACTGCACGAGCTGGGCCGCGGTGGCCAGGTCGTAATCGTCGAGGAAACGACCCGCGCTCCCCTACGACGCGGGCGGCCTTCAGCCCGAACAGCCGCTCGACGACGCGCTTGGCCTCCTCGTCGCGGGGGTGGGCCTTGCCGGCGAGCACGACCTGGACGGGGCGATCGCCGCTCAGAAGCGACAACGTCCACTCCGGGTCCTGGGTCAGCAGCTCGAGCCGCTTGTAGGTCGCCACGCGCCGCGCGAAGCCGAGCGTCAGCGCGTGCGGATCAAACCCCTCGACAGGCGGCCTCGCACGTACTCGCGCACGTCGCCGCGGGCCAGCCGGTCGGTGACGCTGCGCCGGGAGATGAACGACACCAGCTCGGCTCGCTGTCGCTCGCGGACCGCCCACAGCTCCTCGTCGGGGATCGCGTCGACGGCCGCCCACGTCTCGGCGTCGGCGGCCTGCTCGAGCCAGTCCGCGCCCAGATAGCGAATCGAGCAGCTCCCGCATCGGGGCGCCCATCCAGGTCGGGAAGTGCACCCCGTTGGTGACGTGTCCGATCGGCACTCCATCGGGGGCTCGTTCCGGCCACAGGGATTGCCACATCTCCCGCGCGACGTCCCCGTGGCGGCGGCTGACCGCGTTGGCGTCGCGGCTCAGCCGAAGCGCCGCCTGAGTCACGCCGAACGGCTCGCTGCGGGTCCTCGGGATTGGTTCGGCCGAGCGCGAGCAGGCGCTCGTCTCTCGGTCCCAGCTCGCGGCCGAGCGCAGCGATCGCGCGGCCGGCCTGCTCGCGCGGATAGCCGTCGTTGCCGGCCGGCACCGGCGTGTGGGTCGTGAACACGGTCCGCGCCGCGGGCGGCTTCGAGTCGCCTCCTCGAGCGGCTGACCGCCGCCGATGCACCCCCGCGCAAGCTCGAGCGGCGCGAGCGCGGCGTGGCCCTCGTTCAGATGAATCACGCCGGGCTCGATCCCAAGTGCCCGCAGCGCGCGGACGCCGCCGACCCCCAGCAGCACGTACTGCGCCAGCCGCGTGTCCTCGTCGGCGTCGTACAGGCGAGCGGTGATCCAGCGCTCGAGCGGGCCGTTCTCCGGTGTGTCGGTGTCGAGCAGGAACAGCGGGACGCGGCCGACGTCCACGCGCCAGATGCGGGCGCTCACGTCGACGGTCGTAGATCGGGACGGTGATCGTCAAGCGGGCGCCCGTCGGGGCCGGTGACGAGCGCTGCCGGCAACCGCTCGGGATCGGTGTCGATCCAGTACTCGTGCTGCCAGCCGCCCGCGTCGATTCGCTGGCGGAAATAGCCCTTGCGGTACATGAGCCCGACCGCGACCATCGGCACGGCACGGTCCGAGGCCTCCTTGAGCAGATCTCCGGCCAGCACACCGAGGCCGCCGGAGTAGACGGGCAGCGACACGTGGACGCCGTACTCGGCGCACAGGAAGGCGACCGGATTCGCCGGGTCGACCACGCTCGCGTCGGGTCCCGCGCCAGGTCGGCCGCATAGGCCGCCTCGACCGTGGCGACTCCGCTCGAGCAGCTCGTGGTCGGCGGCCGCGCGCTGAAGCGAGCGAGCCGAGGCCTCCTGGAGCAGCCGCACCGGGTTGCTGCAGGCAGAACTCGAACCGCTCGGCGTCCACGCGCGCGAACAGCTCCGGCTCCGCCGGGCAGCCACGACCAGCGATAGTTGTAGGCGAGCCGAGCCAATGGAGCGAGCGCCGGCGGGAGCCGCTCGGCCAGTTCGGCAGCGGCGCGCGCCACGTCCTCGCGGCCGTCGTTGACTGTCGCGATCGCGTCGGCCAAGAGCGCGATTATGCACTTTCATGACGCGCGGAGAAGACTGCAGACTCGGCTTGCTCGCGTTCGGCGACTCGATCACGAACGGCGGCGGCGAGCTCCAGTGGGGAGTGGCGCTCCAGTCGTGGGCGCAATGGGTCGCGCGGGCGCTCGGACTACCGCTCTCCAACCACGCCGCCGACGCGGCCTACGCGCGCGACGTGGTTCGGAAACAGATCCCCGCGTTCGAGCGGCTGACCGCCCACCCGGACGCCCGCTACGAGCTCGGATGCCTGTACATCGGCGTCAACGACGTGCGCGAGCACGGCTTCGACCAAAGCGCCTATCGAGCACGACCTCCGGCGCTGCGCTATCGTTCCTGAGCAGACGCTGCGGCCGCGTCCTGGCGGTGACGATCCCGCTCGATCTGGGTCGGCCCCGCGCGGGCGCCAAGGTCACGACGGCCAACGCCGTGATCGAGCGCGCCGCCAACGAGCTCGGCGCGCTGCTCGTCGATCTGAGCGATTTCGCGGGCCGCAACCTGGTGATGGCCGATCACGTGCATCCGACCGCGTTCGGCCAGATCGCGATCGCCGAGCGGGCGCTCGCCGTGCTGGAGCGCGACGGCCTTCGCCACGCGCGTGGAGCCGCGCTCGCTGATCGACTGGGAGACGACCTGGTGGCGGCGCCTGCGCGGCGACGCGACCTACTGCCTACCGCCACGCGAAGGTGAGTGCCTGGAGCGGCCGCTCACGCGCCTGCCGCGCGTCGAGCGCCTGAGGTCCGCGAGGCGGACGACGCCGCTGGCGACGGCGCGCTCGGCGAGCCGGGCCCGCTTCTCGTTCTGGGGCAGCTGGTCGAGCCCGAAGCGATCGAACAGCACTCGCAGGTGGCTCTTGACGGCGGCCACCGTGACCGTCAGCTCGCGCGCGATCTCCTCGTTGGTCGCGGGCGTGGCGCGATCCGGGTCGGCGAGCGGACGGCAGAGGGCCGTGCAGGATCCGGCGCTGGGCCGGCGAGACCTCGGGCGCGGCCACCGAGACCATCGTCACCGTCGCGAGCACCTGGTCGGCGTCCCGGATCGCGGAAGCCGATCAGGGTGTCGCCGACGCTTGATCACGTCGCCGTCGCGCAGCGTTCGCTGACCGCGCAGCCGCTCGCCGCGCGATGAACGTGCCGTTGCGCGAGAGCCCGTCGTCCTCGATCACCCAGCGCGACCCGCGGCGCTCGAGCGAGGCGTGGACGGCCGAGACGCGCGGGATCCCACGACGACCTCGAGGTCGCTCTGCGGCGAGCGCCCAGCAGCAGCCGATCGCCCTCCACCGAGTTCCACCGTTCGGAGCCCCCCATCCGCCGTCGCGCAGGAACACGAACGGCCGGCCGTCGCGCTCGGCGAGGATCAGCTCGCGGAGCTCCGAAGCGCTCGCCTCGCCGCCCAAGACGCTCCTGGTCTGCGACAGCACGTGAGCCAGCGTACCGGCGGGCCCGGAGCGCCACCGTAAGGCTAGTTGCACATCTCCTGCTGCCCCACCCACTGGAACCACGGCTGAGCGCCGCCCGGCGTGCAGCGGCTCCCTGGCCTGAGCAGCATGTACGCCCGGGCGTGCTCGCTGCGCGTCCCAGGCGATGCTGGTGGCCCGGAGCTGCACGCGATAGAGGCCGGAGTAGTACACCGCCGGTCTGCTTGGGGATCGAGGTCATGCCCCAGCCGGTAGCCGTGGTCGTTGCCCCAGTGCTGCCAGTGGATCTGCGTGATCCGCGCGTCGGGGGCAGCTGCCGCTCCAGATCGTCTGACGGGGCGGCCGTCCCCCAGCCCTTGAGTGGGGGACCGCCTTGCCGTTGCCGAGCACGACCGCGTGCGCGGCTTGGCGAGCGCGGTGGCGGGAATCAGGGCCGCGATTCCCGCGGCCAGCGCCATCGATCGCGATCAAGTGCTTGCGAGTTCTCATCTCCGAGGTCCCTTTATTGGCTGCCCACAGGATCGCTCCTTCCAACAAATCCCGAAATAGCCCTAGGTATGAAGTCGACCAGCCCTCCACCAGTGGGTGGAGCACGAAATCGGCGTGTGGGCCGATGACAGCGGGCAACACAGGGCGTAGCTTGACCCCATGTCGACGCTCAGAGTCGTGATATTGGTCACGTGGGCCGTCTTCTGGATCGGCTGGCTCCTCGCCGCCGTCACGGCCAAGCAGGGTTTGCGCGGCGGCCGGGCTCGGTTCCCCGGACTCACGGCCGCGCTGGCTTTCGTGATCGTGCGGATCTTCTCGCCGCATACCGTCGCGGTCCACAGCGTTCCGGTCGAGGTCCTCGGCACGATCCTGTTCGCATGCGGCCTCGGCCTCGCGGCTGGGCGCGCGTGTACCTCGGCCGTAACTGGGGGATGCCGATGACGCAGAAAAACGAACCAGAGCTGGTCACCTCCGGCCCGTACGGGTTCGTCCGCCACCCGATCTACTCGGGCATCCTGCTCGGTTTGCTCGGTACCGCGCTGGCGACAAACATCTACTGGCTGATCGCGCTCGGGATCGTCGGCGTGTACTTCGTTTACAGCGCGACGGTCGAGGAGCGGAACATGACCGCGACCTTCCCGACGCACTTACCCCGGTTACAAGGCCCGGACCAAGATGCTGATTCCGTTCGTGCTCTGAGGCTCCGGCTCACGGGCAGCCGCCCGACCTCCGCGGTGGCATCCCGCAGGCGAGCGGCCAGCGCCGGCGTCAGCGCTCCGGGCGAAAGCCGCCAGCGCCAGTTGGCGCGCCGCCGGGGGCTCCCCGGGTCGTTCATCCGGGCCTCAGAGCCGAGCCCGAGGATGTCCTGAGCCTGGAGGATCGCCACCCGGGCCGGAGAGGAGAGCGTGAGACGGATCAGGCGCCACCAGGGCTCGGGCTCGCTCGAACTCGGCGATCGCGGCGTCCACCGCCCGGCGCCGTCGCCGATCAAGCCCCGAGTACCACCCGCGCGCCGTGTCGTGATCGTGCGTACCGATGTAGATGAACCGTCGTTCGGGGTGGCGCCCCGGCCGGTGCGGGCTCGAGCGCTCCCGAGGCTCGAAGCCCAGCTGCAGCACGAGCGTCCCCGGAAGCCGAAGTGAATCCCGCAGCCTCGTGACCGCGGGCGTGATCACCCCCAGGTCCTCGACCACGAACGGCAGCCCGCCGAGCTCGGACTGCACCGCCTCGAACAGCCTTCGGCCCGGCCCCCGGCGCCAGCGCCCGCTCAGCGCCGTCGCGCTCCCGGCGGGGACGGCCCAGTAGGCCACGAATCCTCGGAAGTGGTCGAGCCGCGCGGCATCGAACAGCTCGAGCGTGCGTCGCAGACGCTCGATCCACCATCGATATCCCGACGCGCCGCAGAGCACGCCAGTCGTAGAGCGGATTTCCCCACCGCTGCCCAGTCGCCGAGAACGCGTCGGGCGGGACCCCGGCCACGAAACCGCGCCGGAACAGCTCCGGATGAGCACGGTGGTCGGCGCTCTGCGGCGCGACGTAGATCGCGACGTCGCCGAGCAGCGTCACCCCCCGCTCGGCCGCGTACCGGCGTAGCGATGCCCATTCCCGCTCGAATCGGACCTGGTCCTCGATCGCGCCGCGGCCCGCATAGCGCTCCCAGTCCTCGATCCAATAGGAATGGCGCGCTCTGAAGTCCCGGATGGCAGCCGCGCTCACATGCGCGCGGGGCGATCCCAGCAGGTCCGGGGAGGCCGCGAAGGCCGAGTGGGCCTTGTAGGGTGAGTGGTAGCGGTCCGGTGGGCCGAGAGGCAATATCTGCCACCACGTTTGGCCCGCGGCCGCAAGCCAGTCGACGAACTCGTACGCCGCACGGCCGAGGCGGCCGTCTGGCAGCGAGGTGAGGTGGAGTTGAATGCCGCTCGAGCGGGGAAGCGTGTTCATTAATGCGTGACCTACCCGGCCCGAGCCGCGACGCCGAGCTACCTTGACACCGTGCCCGAGGAGCCGCCCCAGCGCACCCAGATCCAGTACCCGACCCCGGCGGTCGACGGCGGACGCGTATCCCGCCAAGCGCTGCGTGGGCGACTGCGTCCGGGTCGAGGCGGACATCTTCCGTGACGGGCACGACCTGCTGCGCGCGGTCATCAGGTATCGGGAGCCCACCCACCCGCCCACCCACCCGCCCACCGACCAGCCCACCCGCCCGCCGGCCGGCGAGGGCGGCGAGCCGGGGTGGCAAGAGAGCGAGATGCACCGGATCGACGCCCACCTCGACGGCGTCCGGTGGGCGGGCAGCTTCGACGTGATCGGGCCGGGACGTGGGAGTTCACGATCGCGGCGTGGACCGACGTGTTCGGGACCTGGCGCGACGAGCTCGAGCGCAAGGTCGCGGCCGGCCAACGCTCGCTCGAAGGAGAGCTCTCGGAGGGTATCGTGCTGCTCCGCCGCGCGGCCGAGGCGGCCCGCAGCGAGCAGGACCGGGTGCTGATCGAGCACGCGCTGATCGCGCTCGACGATCACGCCATCCCCGAGAACGCCAAGCACGACGTGGCCCTCGGCCCGGAGCTGTTCGCCGCCGTGGAGCGCGCACAGCCGCGACACGGCCGCGTGGAGATCGAGCCGGCGTTGAAGCTCGCGGTAGACCGCGAGCGGGCCCGGTTCGGCGCCTGGTACGAGCTGTTCCCCCGCTCGTGGGGAGGCCTGAAGGGCGTGCAGGAGCAGCTACCGCGCCTCAAGGAGCTGGGCTTCGACATCGTCTACCTGCCCCCGATTCACCCGATCGGCCACACGAACCGCAAGGGACGCGACGGTGCGCTGACGGCGGGCAGGGGCGACCCGGGCTCTCCCTGGGCGATCGGAGACGAGAGCGGCGGACATGACGCGGTCCACCCGGACCTGGGCACGCGGGAGGACCTCCAGCAGCTGTGCGCAGCCGCCCGCGAGCTCGACCTCGACGTCGCGCTCGACTTCGCGATCCAGTGCTCGCCGGATCATCCGTGGCTGACGGAGCACCCGGAGTGGTTTCACCACCGGCCCGACGGCACCCTCAAGTACGCGGAGAATCCGCCCAAGCGCTACCAGGACATCTACAACGTCAACTGGGATTCCGAGGACTGGAGGGGATTGTGGGAGGCACTGCTCGAGATCGTCCTCGGCTGGGTCGACTGCGGCGTGAAGGCGTTCCGGGTCGATAACCCCCACACGAAGCCGTTCGCGTTCTGGGCCTGGCTGATCGAGGAGGTGCACGCGCGCGACCGAGACGTGATCTTCCTCGCCGAGGCGTTCACCCGCCGCGCGGTCATGCGGCAGCTGGCGAAGATCGGCTTCAGCCAGTCCTACACGTACTTCACCTGGAAGAACTCCCGCCACGAGCTGACCGAATACGTCTCCGAGCTGGCGCACACCGACGAGCGCGAGTACTTCCGCCCGAACTTCTTCGCCAACACGCCTGACATCCTCCACGCCTATCTGCAGCATGGCGGCCGCGCGGCGTTCGAGGCGCGCCTCGTCCTCGCCGCCACGCTCAGCCCGAGCTACGGCATCTATTCCGGCTTCGAGCACTTCGAGAACCTCCCCGCGCACGAGGGCTCCGAGGAATATCTGCACTCCGAGAAGTACGAGCGCAAAGAGCGCTCGCTCGATGGTCCGCTGCTGCCGCTGATACGGCGCGTCAACCACGCGCGCCGGCGCAACCCGGCGCTCCACGAGCTGTCGAACATCACGTTTCTGGAGACCGCAAACGAGGCATTGATCGCGTATGCGAAGCACTCGCCCCCGAACACCGTGATCACGGTCGTGAACCTCGATCCCCATCAGCGACAGGAGGGCCTAGCCGTCGTGCCCGCGAGCCTGGGCATCCCGCCGAGCTTCACGGTGAACGACCTCCTCTCCACGCACGATGATCGCTTCCAGTGGCGGATCGGACCGAACTACGTGGGCCTCGGCCCCGGGAAATCGCATCTGTTGAGGGTCGAACTTTGAGCGTTGGCCCTCCCACCCTGACGCACCTGATCGCGGCGGAGCGGCAACAGCACGCCGCGTCGTCGACCGACGGCAGCGACGCCGCCGAGCGCGAGGCCTCCCAGGCCCAGACCCGGCAGTGGTTCGAGGCCGAGCCGCTGTGGTTCAAGCGGGCAGTCTTCTACGAGATTCACGTGCGCGGCTTCTTCGACGGAAACGGCGACGGATCCGGCGACTTCCGCGGCCTGACCGAGAAGCTCGACTATCTGCAGTGGCTGGGGATCGACTGCATCTGGCTGCTGCCCTTCTACTCCTCGCCGCTCCGGGACGGCGGCTACGACATCTCTGACTTCACCAACGTGCACCCCGACTACGGCTCCGTCGATGACATCCACGAGCTGATCAACGCCGCGCACGCGCGCCGGATCCGCGTGATTGCCGACCTCGTGATGAACCACACCTCGATCGACCATCCCTGGTTTCAGGAGTCGCGCTCAAGCCCGGACTCCCCCAAGCGCGACTGGTATGTGTGGTCCGACACCGACGAGCGCTACCAGGACGCCCGCGTGATCTTCATCGACACCGAGTCCTCGAACTGGAGCTGGGACCCCGTGGCGGGCCAGTACTACTGGCACCGGTTCTTCTCCCACCAGCCGGATCTCAACTACGACAATCCCGAGGTTCGTGCCGCGATGATCGAGGTCCTGCGGTTCTGGCTCGACCTGGGGCTGGACGGCTTCCGCCTGGACGCGGTCCCCTACCTGTACGAGCGCGAGGGCACGAACTGCGAGAACCTGGCCGAGACCCACGCCTACCTGAAGCGGGTCCGCAAGGAGGTCGACGAGAACTACCCCGATCGCGTCCTGCTGGCGGAGGCGAATCAGTGGCCGGCGGACGTCGTGCAGTATTTCGGCGCCGGAGACGAGTGCCACATGGCCTTCCACTTCCCGGTGATGCCGCGCATGTTCATGGCGGTGCGCCGCGAGGAGGCCGTGCCGATCTACGAGATCCTCGAGCAAACCCCGCGGATACCGGACAGCGCGCAGTGGGGCCTGTTCCTCAGAAACCACGACGAGCTCACGCTCGAGATGGTCACCGACGAGGAGCGCGACTACATGTACGCGGAGTACGCGAAGGATCCGCGGATGAAGCTGAATCTCGGCATCCGGCGGCGACTGGCGCCGCTGCTCGACAACGGCCGCGACGAGATGGAGCTGATGACCGCGATCCTCTTCTCCCTCCCCGGATCCCCGGTCCTCTACTACGGGGATGAGATCGCGATGGGGGACAACGTGTTCCTCGGCGACCGCGACGGCGTGCGCACGCCGATGCAGTGGACGGGCGATCGCAACGGCGGCTTCTCCCGCGCCGACTTCGCGCAGCTGTACGCCCCGCCGCTGATGGACCCGGTATACGGATTTCAGGCCGTCAACGTCGAGGCCCAGCTGCGAACCGCCACCAGCCTGCTCCGCTGGATGCACCGCTTCATCTCGTTGCGCAAGGAACATCCCGTGTTCGGCTTCGGCACCTACGAGCCGATCGAGCCGTCCAACCCGCGGATCTTCGCCCACCTGCGCCGCTTCGAGGATGATCTCGTGCTGTGCGTTCACAACGTCGCCCGCTCGGCGCAGGCCGTCGAACTGGATCTGAGCGCATACGAGGGGCGCTATCCGATCGAGCTGTTCGGCCATTCGCGCTTTCCGCGGATCGGGCAGCTCCCCTATCTGCTGACGCTCGGCCCCCGCGGCTTCTTCTGGTTCCAGCTGGTCGAGGAGGAGGAGCCCGAGGATGAGTGACGCCTCGCAAGTGGCCGAGCTTGACACCGAGCAGCTGCGCGACTGGATTCACCAGCAACGGTGGTACGCGTCGAAATCGAGGTCGGTGGCGGCGATCGAGCTGGTCGAGCGGGTTGAGCTCCGAGCCCAGCCCGAGCTGTGGCTGACGCTGCTGCAGACCCGGTTCGCCACCGGCACGCATGAGCTCTATCAGCTGCTGCTCGGCGCGAATACCTTCGACGCGCTCGACGATCCACGCCAGGCCCTCGAGCTGTTGCGGCGGCTCGATTCGGGCGACGAGATCGAGGCCGCCGAAGGCCGGTTCTCGTTTCATCGCGCCGACGGGATCGTTTCCCCGGGTCTCGGTGCGGACGTGCGGCTGATGGGCGTCGAGCAGTCGAACTCCTCGATCGTGTTCGACGAGCAGCTGGTGCTGAAGGTGTTCCGTAAGCTCGAGCCCGGGATCAACCCCGAGCTCGAGATGCTGCGATTCCTGACCTGGAGGGAATTTGAGAGCATCGCGCCGCTGCACGGGTGGTACGAGTACGACGGACAGGCGCTCGCGACCACGCTGGGCGTCGCACAGAAGTTCCTGCCCCAGGCGGTCGGAGGATGGGAGCTGGCGCTGGAGCAGGCGATCTCCGACCCCGATTCGTTCCTCGAGAAGCTGGGGAGCCTGGGCAGCGTGACCGCGGAACTGCACAACGTCCTCGCCTCCGACGCATCCGACCCCGCGTTCTCTCCGGAGGAGCCAAGCCAGGAGGCGCTGTCGCTGCTGACCGCGACGGTCGATGAGGACATCGAGAAGATCTGGGTCCGGCTCCCGGACGACGAGCGGCTCGAACCCATCACCGGGCGGGGCCAGGACGTGCGCGAGCGGCTGGCGGCTCGCGCGCAGATCGGGGCCGGCGGGCGCGTGATCCGGACCCACGGCGACTACCACCTCGGCCAGACCCTGTATTTCTCCGGCCGGGTGGGCGGAGCCGATCTCCGGGGCGGATGGGTGATCATCGACTTCGAGGGGGAGCCTGCCCGGGCCCTGCCCGAGCGCCGCCAGAAGCGCTCGCCGCTGCGCGACGTGGCCAGCATGCTGCGCTCGTTCGCGTACGTCTCCTCGGCCGTCGAGATCCTCGACGGACGCAGCGCGCCCGAGGGCTTCGAGCAGCGGGCCCGCGAGGAGTTCCTGCAGCACTACCTGGAGCGGGTGGACTCGACCCTGCTCCCGTCCGGCGAGGCTCAGGTGGCAAACCTCCTCTCGATCTACGAGCTCGAGAAGGCGATCTACGAGCTCCAGTACGAGCTCGACAACCGACCCGACTGGGTCGCCGTGCCGGTCGCGGGGATCAGGCGGCTGCTGGAGGCCGAATGAGCGCTCGGGCCACACGCGTCCCAGCCGAGACGCTCGAGACGCTCGTCCGCCGCGAGCACTCCAATCCGCACGAGGTGCTGGGTGCCCACCCCCTGCCCGAGGGCCTCGTGGTGCGGGTGCTGCGCCCGGCGGCCTGCGCGGTCACCGTCCACCCCGACGGCGCCGAGGCGGCCGAGCTCGAGCAGATCCACCCCGGCGGCATCTTCGAGGGGGTCCTCGCGGGCGCGGCGCTGCCGCTCCGCTACCGGCTGGAGATCGACTACGGCCCCGCCGGGCGGTTCGAGATCGATGACCCGTACGCATTCGCCCCGACGCTGGGCGAGCTGGACCTGCATCTGATCGGCGAGGGCCGCCACGAGGAGGTGTACGAGCGTCTCGGGGCCCACGTGCGCGAGCACGAAGGCGTTGCCGGAACCGCATTCGCGGTGTGGGCGCCGTCTGCCCGAGCCGTGAGCGTCGTCGGCGATTTCAACTCCTGGGACGGGCGCCTCCACCCGATGCGGTCGCTCGGCTCCAGTGGCATCTGGGAGCTGTTCCTGCCGGGCGTGGAACCGGGAGCGCGCTACAAGTTCGAGCTCCTGACGGCCGACGGGCAGCTGGCCCTCAAGGCGGACCCGTACGCGTTCGAAGCAGAGATGCCGCCGCAGACGGCATCGGTGGTGTTCAAGTCCCATCACCGCTGGGCCGACCGTCCCTGGTCCGACGCGCGCCGCGAGCAGACGGCGCTCGAGCGGCCCGTCTCGATCTACGAGGTCCATCTGGGGTCCTGGCGGCTGAACCCGCTCGACGGCAACCGGCAGCTGTCCTACATCGAGCTGGCCGACGAGCTGTCCGCCTATGTGAACGACATGGGCTTCACCCACGTCGAGCTGCTGCCGGTGATGGCTCACCCGTTCTCGGGCTCCTGGGGCTACCAGGTCACCGGGTACTTCGCCCCGACGCCGCGCCACGGCTCCCCCGATGACTTCCGGGTGTTCGTGGAGCGCCTGCACGCGAACGGGATCGGCGTCCTCCTGGACTGGGTTCCCGGTCACTTCCCGCGGGACGAGTTCGCGCTGGCTCGGTTCGACGGCACCGCTCTGTACGAGCACGCCGACCCCCGCCGCGGCGCCCACCCGGAGTGGGGCACGCTCGAGTTCAACTTCGCCCGCCACGAGGTCCGGAACTTCCTGATCTCCAACGCACTGTTCTGGCTCCACGAGTACCACACCGACGGGATCCGCGTGGACGCGGTCGCGTCGATGCTCTACCTCGACTACGCGCGGCGGGTCGGGGAGTGGATCCCGAACGAATTCGGCGGGCGGGAGGATCTCGACGCGGTCTCCTTCCTGAAGGAGATGAACGAGGTGGTGTACGGCCGCGAGCCCGGGATCATGACCGTGGCCGAGGAATCGACGGCCTGGCCGGGGGTGTCCCGCCCCACCTACCTGGGAGGCCTGGGGTTCGGGTTCAAGTGGAACATGGGCTGGATGCACGACACGCTCTCCTACTTCCAGCAGGATCCGATCTACCGCCGCTACCACCATCACGAGCTGACCTTCAGCCTGATGTACGCGTTTTCCGAGAACTTCGTCCTGCCGCTATCCCACGACGAGGTCGTGCACGGCAAGGGGTCGCTGTACTCCAAGATGGCCGGCGATCGGTGGCAGAAGCTGGCCAATCTCCGCGCCTTGTACGCCTACATGTGGGCCCACCCTGGCAAGAAGCTCCTGTTCATGGGCTCCGAGCTGGCGCAGGAGGCGGAATGGAGCCACGAGCGCTCACTCGACTGGCACCTGCTCGAGCGGCCCGAGAATGCCGGCGTCCAGGCGCTGGTGCGAGACCTCAACCGTCTGTATCGGGAGGAGCCGGCGCTGTGGGAGGTGGACTCCGAGCCGGCGGGCTTCCGGTGGCTCGAGCCCAACGACGCCGACTCGAATGTGATCGCGTTCGCCCGTCGAGGCTCCAGCGACGAAACACGACCTGTCGTGTTCGTGGCGAATTTTTCGCCGGTCCCGCGCCACGGCTACCGCCTCGGCCTCCCGAGCGCCTGCCGCTGGCGCGAGGCCCTGAACACGGACTCCACCTTCTACGGCGGCTCCGACGTTGGAAACTTCGGCGGCGTGGAGCCCGAGCCGGTGCCCTGGCACGAGCAGCCGGTGTCGGCGGAGGTCACACTGCCCCCGCTCGGCGCGGTGTGGCTGGTGCCGGAGGAGTGAGGGCCCTCGGAGCGCGCCCGCGCGCCGACGGCTTGACGACCTTCCGGGTCTGGGCCCCCCGACCGGGCTCCGTCTCGGTGCGGATCGGCGACTCGGAAGTCGCGCTGGACCACGCCGGAGACGGGATTTATGAGGTAGTCGCCCCGGCTCGCGCCGGGGACGACTACCTGTTCGTGGTGGACGGCACGCCGCTTCCGGATCCGTGCTCGCGCTGGCAGCCCGAAGGGCTCCGCGGGCCTTCGCGAGTGCTCGAGCCGCCGGCGCTGGCAGCGTTCGCCACTCCCGCGCCCCGCGAGCTCGTGATCTACGAGCTGCACATCGGGACGTTCACGGATCAGGGGACCTTCGAGGCGGCGATTCCGTTGCTGCCCGAGCTCGCCTCGCTCGGGATCACGGCGATCGAGATCATGCCGGTGGCGGAGTTTCCCGGTGCGCGCGGGTGGGGTTACGACGGCGTCTACATCTCGGCGGCTCAGTCCTCCTACGGCGGTCCGCGGGGACTCGCCCGGCTGGTCCAGGCGGCGCACGACGCCGGGCTCGCCGTGATCCTGGACGTCGTCTACAACCACGTCGGCGCGTCGGGCGTGACCGCGCTGGAGGCCTTCGGGCCGTACTTCACCGACCGGCTCCAGACGCCGTGGGGGCGTGCGATCGACTACGGGGTCACGGCGGTGCGGGAGTGGGTTGTGCAGAGCGCGGTGGGATGGGTGCGCGACTTCGGGATCGACGGCCTGCGACTCGACGCGATCCACTCGATCTTCGACACGAGCTCCGAGCACATCGTCGCGGCGATCGCCCGCCGGGTTCACGACGTCCGGGGAGACGCGCTCGTGATCGGCGAGATCGGCATGGCCGACCCCGGCAAGCACGGGGGGCCCGCCTGCGACGCGCTATGGGTCGACGACTTCCATCACGCGCTGCACGCGCTGCTGACCGGTGAGCGGGATGGCTATTACGCCCCCTTCGGCCGGATCTCCCAGCTAGCGGCCGCGTTCTCGCACGCACCTCCGGAGCGGTTCGTGGTCTACGACCAGAACCACGATCAGGTCGGCAACCGAGCGTTCGGGGACCGCCTGGCGCACGCGGCACGTCCCCTGGCCGCGCTGTGCACATTGCTCTCGCCGTTCGTACCGCTGGTGTTCATGGGAGAGGAGTACGGCGAGAGCGCCCCGTTCCAGTTCTTCTCCGATCACATCGATCAGAAGGTGGCCGAGGCCACCCGCCGGGGCAGGCGCGAGGAGTTCGCCGAGTTCGCCCAGTTCGCGGAGGAGATCCCGGACCCCCAGGACCCGGAGACGTTCCGGCGCTCGAAGCTCACCCGCGAGCGCGATCCCGTGCTGGCCGAGCTGTACCACCGCTTGCTGGCGCTCCGGCGCGAGCTGCCACACGGCCCTCCCGATAGGGTTGACTTCGACGAGGACGCGCGCTGGCTGTCGGTCGAGCGCGGGGAGTTCGAGTTGATGTGCAACTTCGGGTCCGCCCCAGTCCTTCTGCCGTCCAAGCGGAGTCGCATCCACATCGCCACCGGTTCAAAGACAACGCTCGGCGACGGCCGGCTGGAGCTTGCTCCGCTCTCCGGAGCGCTGATCAGCTGATGGAGGTCTGGCCGGGGCGCCCGTTCCCGCTCGGCGCGACGTGGGATGGCGCGGGCACGAACTTCTCCCTGTTCTCGGAGCATGCCGAGAGCGTCGAGCTCTGCCTGTTCGACGAGCAGGACTCCGAGACCCGGATCGAGCTGACCGAGCGCCGGTCCCTGAACTGGCACTGCTACCTCCCGGACGTGGGCCCGGGCCGGCGATACGGATACCGCGTCCGCGGCCGATACGCACCCCAGGAGGGGCTGCGGTTCAACCCGGCCAAGCTGCTGCTCGATCCGTACGCCAAGGCAATCGACGGCGTCGTGGACTGGGCCCACGACGCCAACGTCCTCCCCTATGTGCCGACGGGGGAGGAGGACGCCGACCTCGAGCTGGACGACGAGGACGACGCGCCGGCGATGCCGAAGTCGGTCGTGATCGACGACGCCTTCCTGTGGGAGGGAGACCGCTCGCCGATGACGCCGTTCTCGGACACGATCATCTACGAGACCCACGTGAAGGGCTTCACGATGGGCCATCCAGGCATCCGCGAGGACCTCCGGGGCACGTATGCCGGCCTGGCCTCAGAGGAGGCGCTGGCCTATCTGGTCGACCTCGGGGTGACGGCCGTTGAGCTGCTCCCGATCCACCACATCTCCGATGAGGCCTTCCTGGCCGAGCGGGGGCTTCGCAACTACTGGGGCTACAGCACGATCGGCTACTTCGCGCCGCACAGCGAGTACGCAGCCACCGGCCGTCGCGGCGAGCAGGTCAGGGAGTTCAAGGGGCTGGTCAAGGCGCTTCACCGGGCGGGCATCGAGGTGATCCTCGACGTCGTCTACAACCACACGGCCGAGGGCAATCACCTCGGCCCGATGCTCTCCTTCAAGGGAGCCGACAACAGCTCCTACTACCGGCTGATGCCGGACGAGCCGCGCCACTACATGGACTTCACCGGCACGGGAAATTCACTGAACCCGGTACACCCGAGCGTCCTGCGCCTGATCATGGACTCGCTGCGCTATTGGGTGGTCGAGTGTCACGTCGACGGATTCCGCTTCGATCTGGCGTCCGCGCTGGCACGGGAGTTCTTCGACGTCGATCGGCTGTCGGCATTCTTCGACGTCATCCACCAGGACCCGGTGCTCTCCCAGGTCAAGCTGATCGCCGAGCCCTGGGATGTCGGACCGGGCGGCTACCAGGTGGGCAACTTCCCCGTGCTGTGGTCGGAGTGGAACGGCGTCTACAGGGACACCGTCCGGGACTTCTGGCG
The DNA here is from genome assembly GCA_963822725.1 of uncultured Actinomycetes bacterium. Classification (GTDB taxonomy): domain Bacteria; phylum Actinomycetota; class Thermoleophilia; order Solirubrobacterales; family Solirubrobacteraceae; genus Palsa-465. Next base: position 689,388 of record CAWGIR010000001.1, on the reverse strand, counting down.
CGGACAGGCCAACACTGGGTCTTTCGCATCGAGGCTGTCCGGCTCCTCGGACCTCTACGAATCTGACGGCCGGGAGCCGTTCGCGTCGATCAACTTCGTCACCGCGCACGACGGCTTCACGCTCAGGGACCTCGTCTCATACGAGCAGAAGCACAACGAGGCCAACCTCGAGGACAACAACGATGGCTCCGACGACAACCGCTCCTGGAACTGCGGCGCCGAGGGCGAGAGCGGCGACCCCGAGGTCCTGGCCCTGCGGGCCCGCCAGCAGCGGAACTTCCTCGTCACGCTGCTGCTCTCTCAGGGCACGCCGATGCTATTGGGAGGCGACGAGCTCGGTCGCACGCAGCACGGAAACAACAACGCCTGGTGTCAGGACAACGAGCTCTCCTGGTACGACTGGAGCTCGCAGGACGACGCGCTGCGAGCCTTCGCCCGCCGCCTCATCCTCCTGCGCCGAGCGCATCCCGTGCTCCGCCGGCAGACGTTCCTGCGCGGTAAGGAGGTGGCGGGGTCCGGCCTACCGGACGTGTGGTGGTTCCGCGGCGACGGCCTGAAGATGACCCGCCGCGACTGGCAGGGCGGGGATTGCCTGCTCGGGATGTTTCTCAACGGCCGCGAGATCCCGACTCCCGGGCCGCACGGAGAGGAGATCGAGGACGACTCGTTCATGCTCCTGTTCAACGCCACCGGCGAGGATCACAGCTTCACGCTGCCCCGCCGCCGCTTCGGCGCCATGTGGGCACTTCGAGCTCACAAGCGCGGATCCGGCTGCCGAAGCCGGGAGCGCGACCTACGGGGCTCGCACCGATGTTCCGGTCGTGGCCCGCTCGATCACCGTGCTGAAGCGAATCACTTGAGGGCCACGTATCGCCTCCAGCTGACGGCCGGCTTCGGATTCGCCGCCGCCCGCGACCTGATCCCGTATCTCCGGGACCTCGGCATTTCACATCTGTACCTGTCCCCCTCGCTGCAGGCGCGCCCCGGCTCCACACACGGCTACGACGTGATCGACCCGACTCGTCTCTCAGAGGCGCTCGGCGGTCGGTCCGAGTTCGAGATCCTTTCCCGGGCCGCGCACGCGAACGGGATGGGGATCGTGCTCGACGTCGTCCCCAACCACATGGCGGCCGATGAAGCCAACCGCTTCTGGGCCGATCCTCCCTTGCGCGAGCGGTTCTTCGACCTCGACCCCGCCACCGGGAGGCACCGCCGCTTCTTCGACATCGACGAGCTGGCGGGCGTCCGCCAGGAGCGTCCCGAGGTGTTCGAGGCGACCCACGAGCTCGTCCTCTCGCTGGTTCGGGATGGAGATGTCGACGGCCTCCGAGTCGACCACCCGGACGGGCTGGCCGACCCGGCCGGCTATCTCGAGCGGCTGCGATCCGGGGGCGTGGCGCGCGTGTGGGTGGAGAAGATCCTGAGTCCGGACGAGGCGCTGCGGGCCTGGCCGGTGTCCGGCACGGTCGGATACGAGTTCTCGGGCGACGCCTGTGCCCTGTTCGTCGATCCAGCCGGCGAGCGTCAGCTCACGCGGCTCTGGGCATCGGTGTCCGGGAACGAGCGGGGCTTCTCCGAAGTCGCCTTCGAGGCCAAGCTCGAGCAGGCACGCGGCACCTTCTCACCCGAGGTCGAGCGGCTCGCCAGGCTCGGCCCCGAGATCGACTCGGATTCCCTGGCACGCGCCCTGGCCTCGTTGCCCGTCTACCGAACGTACGTCGATCCCGAGCGCGGCGTCGTGGCCGAGGAAGACGGGCGGATCATCGAGGGCTCGGGTATGGACCCGTCGATCGCCTCGCTGCTGTTGCTCGCAACCCCCGGGCCGGCCGAGTTCGTCACGCGCTTTCAGCAGACGACGCCGGCGATCATGGCCAAGGGGGTCGAGGACACCGCGTTCTATCGCTACGGCCGGCTGCTGGCGCTGAACGACGTCGGCGGCGACCCCTCCCGGTTCGGGCTGGGCGTCGAGGAGTTCCACGCACGCTGCCTGGCCCGCGCCGAGCGCTTTCCCCACTCGCTGCTGACCACGATGACGCATGACGCCAAGCGCTCCGCGGATGTCAGGGCACGGATCGCCGCGCTGGCGTCCGTGCCGGATGACTGGGCGGCCGCGGTGGAGCGGTTTTTCGAGCTCACGGGCTCGCGCACGAACGGCGCCCCCGATGACGTGGAGCGCTACTTCATCTTTCAGACGCTCGCCGGCGCCTGGCCGATCTCCCCGGAGCGCATGGCCGCGTACATGGTCAAGGCGCTCCGCGAGGCCAAGCGCAACACGAACTGGGTGCAGCAGAACCACGAATGGGAGGACGCCGTGGTGCGGTTCTGCGAGGGACTGTTCTCAGACGGCGCGTTCCTGTCCTCGTTCGAGCCATTTGTGGCCCGAGTGGCGAGCATCGGGGCGCGCTTCGCGCTGGGCCAGCTCGTCCTCAAGCTGACCGCCCCTGGGATCCCCGACATCTACCAGGGAGACGAGCTCCAATACCTGGCGCTCGTCGATCCCGACAACCGCCGCCCGGTCGACTGGCAGTGGCGTCAGGCCAACTTATCCCGTTTGATGGGCGGCACCCGCCCCGTGGCCGAGACCCGCAAGCAGTTCCTGATCATGCGCCTGCTCGGGCTCAGGGCGCGCCGCCCGGAGCCGTTCGAGGGGGCCTACGAGCCGCTCGATGCCGGCGCCGGTGCCTGCGCGTTCCTGCGTGGCGGGGACGTGTTCGTCGCGGTCGCCACCCGTCCCACGTGGGAGGCGGAGACCGTGGAGACGCCGCGGGGCCGCTGGGTCGATCTCCTCCGCGGCGACGAGCGAAGCTTCGCCGCCCGCGAGCCGCTCACCAGCGTGCTGGACGAGCACGGCGTCGGCGTGTTCGAGCGCGTTCGGGGCTGACGCCACGCCAGGGCCGGGCGGCTGGCGCCGCCCGGCCCTGAGCGTCACGTACCTAGTGGTGGTGCTTCTTCTTCTTGACCGGCTTCAGGGTCAGCTTGAAGCCGATCGCCTTCGTGCTGCGGCCGTTGGGTTGCACGAGCGTCACGGTGCCCTTCACCGGCAGCTTGTGGAGGGCCTTCAGCAGTCGCTTGCCATTGCCCTTCAGCTTCACGGTGATCGTCTTCGAGTGGCCGGCGGTGACCGAATAGCTGGCGCTCCCAACCACCAGGGTCACCTTGTGGCGGTGCTTCTTGCCGTGCCTCGTCGTGACCACCGTCTCGGTGTACCGGAGCGTTATCTTGCCCTTGCAGTTCGATCCGTTCGACGCGCAGGCCAGCTTGAGGAGCACCGCCTTGCCGTTGAACTTCTTGCCCTTCAGCTTCACACGCGGCACCGCGTGAACGGTGATCTGCGCCTGCGCCTGCTCGCCGTCGCCATCGGTGGCGATAGCGGTGATCGTGTTGGCCCCAGGACCGAGCGCTAGGCTCGTGCTCCAGGTGCCGTTGGCAGCGACCGAGACGGCATGACCGTTCACGGTCAGGGACGCAAGGCCGCCCTGTCCCGCCGATGCCGCGGCCGTACCGGTGACCGTGACCGGCGAGTTCTTCGACGACCCGTTGGCCGGCGAGGTGATCGCCACGGCCGGGCCGCCCAGTATCGCCTGCGCCTGGGCCGCGAGCGCGTGGGCGTCGGCCTTCGTGAATGCCCACGAGAAGGCCTGCGTGAGCGTCGTCGAGCCGGACGCCGGGACCGTGCGCGTGAACAGCGCGGTCAGGTGAGTGGACCCGGAGTCGCCGTTGGCGGCGAACGCGAACCCGTTCGGCTTCTGGCCGAACGTGATCGCACCCTGGGCGCCGGTCTCGTCGCCGTCGGCCAGCGAATTGTCCCACGCGACGTAGACGCTCGCGGGAGCGCTGGCCGGTGCCGGCTCGGTGTCCCCGGCTGTGTGCGTGTTGTACGTCGTCGCGCCGTCGACCCACGGGAAGTTGTACCCAGCCCCCGTGGTGCAGGTGGGACTCTGGGGACATTGCGCGTCCTCGATCGAGATCAGATCGAGGCTGTGCGAGGCGCCGGTTGTGCTCACGTAGCTATCGGTGAGCAGCGACTGGCGACCGTTCGCGTACTGGTAGATGGTGCGGTTGAGCGTCACGCCGGTCGGCACGAAGCTCGTGCAGCTCGTGCCGATCGTGGGCGGATACGTGCTCGCGTCCGGCGCACACTTCACCAGCGGCTCGGACTCGTGGATCGTGAGGTTGCCGGTCGCCGGGTCGAGGCTGTGCGTGTAGGTGAGCGTCGGGATTCCGGGCAGGGCGCAGGCGCTTCCGCACACCTCTTCCGCGCCGGCGGCGCCGAACGCGTTCGCGCCGTCGACCTGGACCGACGAGCGCGTCACCCCGGTGTTTGTCAGCGCGTCGTACGTGTCGTTGGCATAGAACTCATCGGCGCCCTCGTTGAACGTGCTTGGGTCGATCGGATAGGCGTCGTACATGCCACCGTCGCCGTACGTCTGGAAGTCGCCCTGGCCGGCGGTCTGGCTTGCGTTGTTGTAGAAGCTGTAGACCTGGCCCGCGTTCGGGCCAGAGCCATACGTGGACGCCGAGTAGTCGCCGATGCCCAGCACGGGCCCCACAAACGGCGACACGTTCGCAGGCGTCGTGCTGGTCGGGATCGCACGGAGCGTGCAGGTGTGCTCGGTGTCGTTGCTAACGAGCGTATGCATGGTCGAGAACGTCCCGCTCGTGCCGCTGTAGGTCACGGCCACGTTGGTGGCGACCGGTATCGAGGTAGTGCCGTAGTAGCACCTGAGGTCCACGTTGCCGGGCGTCCCGTCGTCGACGGTTGTCCCTGAGATCGCGAACGTGTTGGCGGGATCAGCCGCGTTGTCGTTGTTGCGCTGGATGTACGTCGGATTGGACGGCGTCGTGATGTTCGACGAGACGACCGCCGCCGACGCCTGCCCGCTGAGCACGAGCAGCACCGTGCTCACGCCGAGCAGCGCTGCTGTATGCATCGCGAGCTTAAACCTCAAACCCATGAGACTCCCCTTGATATATAGGTACTTGCCCCGCGAGCCCGGCCATGCCCCGGGTGGGCCCCCAGCGGACCCGCCGGAAAAGTAGCAGACGCCGTGACGCTGCTGTTGCCCCGCCCAGCAGTCGCACACCAGCGGCTCCGATAGGGTCCCTGGGGGTGCCGATGCGCGTCCTTCTGATCTCCTGGGAGTACCCGCCCGTGATCGAAGGCGGGTTGGGGCGCCACGTCCGCAAGCTCTCCGAGCATCTGGTCCGAGCCGGGGCCGAAGTTCACGTGCTGACACGACGCGGCGGTCGTCTCCCTGCCGAGGAGGTCCGCCACGGAGTGATCGTGCACCGCGTTCGGGAGCCGCAGTTTCCGAAGGACGTCAATGCCTTCGTCCACTGGGTGCAGGACATGAATGCGGACATGCGCTCGCTCGGGTTCGAGCTCGGCGAGCGGTTCGACTTCGATCTCGTGCACTCGCATGACTGGCTCGTCGCGGGTGCCGCTCGGCGGATCGCTGAGCGGATCGATCGCCCCTGGGTGGTGACGGTCCACGCGACCGAATTCGGACGCCACCAGGGATGGGTGCAGAAGCATCCGCAATCCCACATCCACGCCGTCGAGCGCGAGATGGTGCGGGCCGCGGACCGCGTGATCACCTGCTCGCACTTCATGCGAGGCCACGTCTCGAGCATCTTCGATGTCCCGTCGCGGCGGATCACCGCGATCCAGAACGGCGTCGATCCACACGATCTCCAGCCGGTGGCCGACGATCTTCCCGCGCTGCGCGCGCGCTTTGCGGCCCCCGACCAGCGACTCGTGCTGATGGTGGGGCGGCTCGTGTACGAGAAGGGATTCCACCTCGCGCTCGACGCGCTCGCGCCGGTCATCCGCCGGCTCGGCAACGTCCGCTTCGTCGTCGCCGGCACCGGCACCGCGGAGGCCGAGCTCAAGAAGCAGGCCCGGCGCCTCGGATTGATGCGACACGGCACGTTCCTGGGATGGATCGGCGACGACACGCTGCATTCGCTGTATCGGGTTGCAGACCTCTTAATTGTTCCGTCGATCTATGAGCCGTTCGGGCTCGTCGCGCTCGAGGCGATGGCCTCCGGTTGTCTGTGCGTGGTGGCGGATACGGGCGGGTTGCGCGAGGTGGTCCCCGATGACGGGTCGGTCGGGCACCGCTTCCCCGCGCGCGACGTGGAGGCGCTGGCGGGGATCGTCGAACAGGTGCTGGGCGACGATGCTGCCCGGGCTCGCGCGGTCGCCGGCGCGCGCGAGCATGTGCTGAAGTTCGGATGGAGCGAGGTGGCGAGCCGGACGCTCGGGGTCTACGAGGCGCTCTGCGCCCGAGCCCCGTCGCGCGCGTAGTGAAAGTCTCCGGTTGCGACATCATTCCTTGCCGAGATCGTCCACCCGGAGGGGAGAAAGCCAATGGCATCACGGACACGGCCGCCGTTTCGCGCCGACCACGTAGGCAGCCTGCTACGTCCCCCGCGGCTCGTGGAGGCGCGCGCTCGCTTCAAGGCCAAGGAGATCGAACGGGAGCAGTTGCAGGCGGTGGAGGACGAGAGCATCCGCGAAGTGATCGAGCTGCAACGAGACGCCGGCCTCCGGAGCGTGACCGATGGCGAGTTCCGCCGCACGTCCTGGCACATGGATTTCATCTACTCCCTCGGCGGCGTGCGGCAGGTGGAGGGCGAGAGCATCCACGTGCGCTTCCACAGCGACGAGGGCGAGGTCGACTTCGCGCCCCCGGCGATGGCGGTGCTCGAGCCGCTGACGTTGCCCGAGACGATCTTCGGCGAGCACTTCGCGTTCCTGCGCGATAACGCATTCGAGGGCCAGACGCCGAAGCTCACGATTCCCTCGCCGAGCATGGTCCACTACCGCGGCGGCAACTCCTCGATCGATTCCTCGGTGTATCCGGACATCGATCGTTTCTGGGACGACCTCATCAACGCGTACAACGCGCAGATGCGGGGCGTGTACGAGCTGGGGTGCCGCTACCTGCAGCTCGACGACACCAGCCTCGCCTACATCAACGACCCCGCGCAGCGCGAGCACATCGAGCAGATCGGCGGCGACCCGCTGCACCTGCACGAGCAGTACGTCGCCAACATCAACCGCGCGCTTCACGATCGGCCCGAGGATCTTGCGATCACGACCCACAGCTGTCGCGGCAACAACCAGTCGATGTGGGTTGCCGAGGGCGGCTATGACTTCGTCGCCGAGGTCCTGTTCAACGAGCTTCAGGTCGACGGGTTCTTCCTCGAGTACGACGATGCGCGCTCCGGCACGTTCGAGCCGCTGCGGTTTGTCCCCAAGGGCAAGCAGGTGGTGCTGGGCCTGGTCACGACGAAGCGGCCTGCCCTGGAGGACAAGGACACGCTCAAGAGGCGGATCGATGAAGCGGCCCAGTACGTCGACATCGAGCAGCTCTGCATCTCCCCCCAATGCGGCTTCTCGTCCACCGAGGAGGGGAACAAGCTCACGATCGACGAGGAGATTGCGAAGCTGCGGCTGGTCGTCGAAGTCGCGAGCGAGGTGTGGGGATGAGGCGGGCCGAGGTCGGACGAGGGGTCCCTTAAAGACAGCGAGGGCCCGGCTTTCGCCGGGCCCTCCTGAAGACAACTCGCCTGTTAGGGCGAATTACATCAGTGTTTCCCCAAGGGGAATTACAGCATGCGGGTGGAGAAAACCCGCCAATAGCGCGGGTTATCTCCAAAGAGCCCGCAATGCTTACATCATGCCGCCCATGTCGGGCATGCCACCACCGGGCATGCCACCGCCATCCTTCTCGGGCATCTCGGCGACGATCGCCTCCGTGGTGAGGATGTTCTTGGCAATCGACGCGGCGTTCTGCAGCGCTGAGCGCGTCACCATCGCCGGGTCGATGATCCCCTCGGCGATGAGATCGACGATCTCGCCCGAGTCCACGTTCAGCCCGTGGCCCTTCTTGGCGTTGCGGACGTCGTTGACGACGACCGAACCCTCCAGTCCGCCGTTCTCGGCGAGCTGACGGAGCGGCTCCTCGAGCGCGCGCCTGACGATGGCGCCACCCGTACGCTCATCCGGATCCTCGCTGGCCTCGACCTTGATCGCATCCTGCGCGGAGAGGAGCGCCACGCCGCCACCGGGGACGATGCCCTCCTCGAGGGCGGCCCGGGTGGCCTGCAGCGCGTCCTCGACGCGGTGCTTCTTCTCCTTCATCTCGGTCTCGGTCGCAGCACCGACCTTGACGACCGCGACGCCGCCGGACAGCTTCGCGAGCCGCTCCTGGAGCTTCTCGCGATCGAAGTCCGAGTCGGTGTTGTCGATCTCGGTCTTGATCTGATTGATGCGGCCCTTGATCGCGTCGCTCTCACCGGCGCCGTCCACGATCGTGGTCGTGTCCTTAGCGATGACGATCCGACGAGCGCGGCCGAGCTGCGAGACCTGGGTGTTTTCGAGCTTGAGGCCCATCTCCTCGGTGATCACTTCTCCACCGGTGAGGATCGCGATGTCCTCGAGCATCCGCTTGCGGCGATCGCCGAAGCCGGGAGCCTTGACCGCGACGCCCGTGAACGTACCGCGGAGCTTGTTCACCACCAGCGTCGCGAGCGACTCGCCCTCGACGTCCTCGGCGATGATCAGCAGCGGCTTGCCCGACTGGATCACCTGCTCCAGCACGGGCAGCAGGTCGCGGACCGAGCCGATCTTCGAGTTGGCGATCAGGACGTACGGGTCCTCGAGCACGGCCTCCATCCGATCCTGGTCGGTGACCATGTACGGGGAGATGTAGCCCTTGTCGAACTGCATGCCCTCGGTGAACTCGAGGTCCATGCCGAACGTCTGGCCCTCCTCGACGTTGACCACGCCGTCCTTGCCGACCTTGTCGATCGCGTCGGCGATCACATCGCCGATCTCCTCATCGCCGGCTGAAATGGTTGCCACGCGGGCAATCTGCTCCTTGCCGGTGATCTCCGTCGACTGTGACTCGATCTGGGCGACGACGTCGTCGACGGCCTTCTCGATGCCGCGCTTGAGCGACATCGGGTTGGCGCCGGCGGCGACGTTCTTGAGGCCCTGGCGGACGATCGCCTGAGCGAGCACGGTCGCCGTCGTGGTGCCGTCACCCGCTACGTCGTTGGTCGCGGTCGCCACCTCGCGCACAAGCTGTGCGCCCTGATTCTGGAAGACGTCCTCGACCTCGATTTCCCTCGCGATGGTCACGCCATCGTTTGTGATGGTCGGGGCGCCGAACTTCTTGTCGAGGACCACGTAGCGGCCGCGCGGGCCGAGCGTGACCTTGACGGCGTTGGCAACCGCGTCGACGCCCTGCTCGAGCGCCTTGCGAGCCTCCGCCTCGTACTTCAGTTCCTTGTGTGCCATATCTGTTCTAGTTACCTCCGCGGGCCATCACGGCCCGCGATCTGATTACGAGGGCTCCGTCCGGTCGCCTTAACCGGTCGGGCGTCGCCCTCCCTGAAACGGGGTTACTGGACCTTCGCCAGCACGTCGGATTCGCGGAGGACGAGCAGCTCCTCGCCGTCCACCTTGATCTCGGTGCCGCCGTACTTGCTGTAGAGGACTTCGTCGCCTTCGGCAACATCGAGGGGCGTGCGCTTGCCTGTGTCCTCGTTGACCTTGCCGTCGCCGACCGCCAGCACTTTGCCCTTCTGGGGCTTCTCCTTGGCGGTGTCGGGGAGGACGATGCCACTTGCAGTGGTCTCCTCCTCCTCGATTGCCTGCACGATCAGGCGATCGCCGAGGGGCTTGAGCTTCATCTGATGAAACCTCCGAGTGGAATGTTGTCTTTCACTTGGCACTCAAGCGGCGAGAGTGCCAGCGAGAGCGACTATAGCTTGTTCCCGAGGGGTTTCAAGGGCTTCCTTGGCACTCTCGCCCAGAAAGTGCCAAGAAAAAGCGCGGCGCCGTCAGTTACGCGCCCCGCCCAGACCGTGGATCCGGTCCCGCAGCTCGGGCGGATTCTCGATGATCTGGGAGAAGCGAACGACGGTCACGGTGTCGTCCATCGAGATCTTGCGGCCATAGATCTGCTCGAGGAAATGGACCATCTCGTCGACTCGGCGGAACTCGGGGTTGTCGTGCTCGATGTCCCGCGGGGACAGGTCGCGGACCCGTTTGACCTCGACCTGGTCGATCACCGCATGGAAGATCTTTTCGCGGGGTGAGTGCTGGTAGCCGATCGTCACCAGCACGCATTCGTTCTTGCGGTACTTGTGGGACTTGTCGCCCAGCCTGATCGTCGCGGTCTTCCGGCCACGGCGTAACTGGTCGCCGAACACCGACGAGTAGAAGTTGAGCACGCGCACCGGCGGTGAGCCTACCGTTTCAGCGGAGTTTGCGACAAGGCGCGTGACGAGCGCTCGAGCGCCAGCGCGACCATCTCCCGCTCCCCGGGGAAGCTGAGCTTTTCGGCCGCCTCGGCCAGGGGCATCCAGCGTGCCTCCTCGATCTCGTGATCGTGATCCTCGAGGCTGCCCGCCCGGTACCGAAACAGATAGAAGGCGACCCGCTTGGCCCGACGCCGGCCCCTGCGCTCATAGAAGTAGCGCACGTCGCCAAGCTTCTCGACCAGCTCGGCCTCGACCCCGGTCTCCTCGCGAACCTCTCGCCGGGCGGCCGCCTCCGGTGTCTCCCTTCCGGCAGGATGGCCTTTGGGCAAGCCCAGCACGCGGTTTCCCGCCGCGTCGCGCTTAACGGGAACGATTACCGCGACGTCGCCGCCGTGGACGACGACCCCGCCGGCCGAGAACTCAGTAGACGTATCGCTGGAGGGCTTCGGGCTCATGCACCACGAGCTTGCCGCGTCCTTGGGTGATGATCCCGGCGCGTTCGAGCACCGCCAGGAACCTGCTCGCCGACTCGCGCGAAGACCCGGCCAGCTGTGCCAGTTCGGCCTGGGTGGAGGTGATCAGGACATCGCCATCGCCGGCGCCCTCGCCCCTGGCGGCCTCGACGAGCTGGGAGAGCACGGCCGCGACCCGGCTCTGGACCGTCTGGAACGACTGCCGGGCGAGCCGTTCGTTGGTCTCTCTCAGCTTTTGGGCGAGCGCGCTCAGCAGCTTGACGGCGATATCGGGATGCTCCTTGAGCAGGCGCCGCATGTCCCCGGCCAGGATCGCGATCGCCTCTGTCGGCTCGATCGCCTCGATCGTCGCCGAACGCCGCTCGTCATCGAACATCGCGAGCTCGCCGAAGATGTCCCCGGGACCGAACGTCGCGAGCGTGATCGAACGTCCGTCGCCGTGCTCCCGGATCGCCCTGGCGTGTCCGGACCGGACCACGTAGCAGGTGCTGCTCTCGTCCCCCTCGCGGAACACGACCTCGCCGGCGTCGAAGCGGCGGGGAACCGCCACCTCGGCCACCCGCTGAAGCTCATCGTCGCCCAGCGTCGAGAACACAGGCACGCGATGCAGCAGCTCGATCGTCTCCCCGCTGGTCGCCGACATGGGGAGATGGTATTGGGAGCGGCCCCGGGCGGCGCGGAGTCAGGCGAGATCGAGCGCCTGATCACGGCGGCGCCGGCGGACGGCGCTCGTGACCCACCAGCCCAGGGCGCTCAGCAGCGCCAGCGGGACGAGCACTGCCAGCGCGATCAGCGCGGCTCCCGCCGCGACCGTCAGCACGCGACCCGCGTCGTGAGCGGCTCCGCCGAGCGTGAACCCACCGCTACCACGCTTGGCGACCGCCACGGCGCCCGCCTGAACCGTGAGCGAGACCTGGCTGTAGCTCACCTGATGATTCAGCGACCGCAGCGACGCCTGGACAGCCGCGATCTTCTTGTTCGCGTCCGAGAGCTGGGCCTGAAGGCTCGAGATCTGGGTCTGGGTGGTGGCGTTCTGAAGCTGCTTCAGGAGCGAGGTGCGCAGCGCCTGCGCCTCGGCGAGCTGTGCGTTCGCGGAGTTGAACTGGTCGGTGATGTCGTTGGTGTTGTCCGTCCGCGAAGCGACGTGCGCATACCGCAACCCGGAGAGCTCGGTCATCGTCTGCGCAAGCGTCGCGCTGGGGACGCTCAGCTGGAACTGGGCGTACCCGTTCGGGCTGCCGGTGGCCGTCACGGACGAGCTCGAGACGAACCCGCGCTGGGCGCCCACGACGTCGAACACCTCCTGCGCGACCGCTTCGATGCGGCTTGACGCCGTGGACAGGGCGAGCTGCGAGGACTGGACGATCTTGCGGTTGCTCTGCGGGAGGCGCAGCCCGGGATAGGGGACAGCCGCGGCCGGGGATGGTGCGAACTGCCCGGAGGCGGCGGACCCCTGGGAGGGCTTCGCCGCGGGCCTGGCGGCAGGCCTGGCGACCGTCGGCTGCCGTGCGGCACCGGAGGCGGCCGATGACGACTGCAACACCACTGGCTGGCCCCCGCCCCCTGAGGACACCGCGACGATGACCGCGGCCACGGCCGCCGCCGCGGCAAGCCCGGCAGCGGGGACAAACAGGGGCCAGCGCTTCCGGCGCCGCGGCGCCGCGGACCGCGGCGCCGCGAATCGTGCGTCCACACGCCGGTCGAGCAGCCGGGCGAACTCCGGGGCCGGCTCAGGGCGCTCGGCCCGCAGCAGCAGCGCCAGCTCGGCCAGCTCGGCGTGGCAGGGATCCACCGGATCGCCCGCGAGCGTCGCGTCGATGGCGTCGAGCGACGCGGCGATTTCTGGGTCCAGCGTGTCGTCGTCAAGCCGTCGCATCACAGGCCTTTCTTAGCTTCTCCATCACGCGGTGCAGCCGCGTCCCTGCCGCCGACGCGCTGACCCCGAGCACCCGAGCGAGCTCGGCGTTCGATAGACCGGCATGGAACTTGAGTGCCACCAGCTCGCGGTCGCGTGCGCTCAGCGCCCCGAGCGCCGCCCGCACCGCCGTCCGCCGGAGCGCGACATTGCCAACGTCGTCCGCGTGCTCCTCCGCCCCCGGCGGTTCGGCCACGAGCGTCGCGAGCCGGCGGCGCCGGCGGAGCTCGTCCAGCGCGGCGTTCCGCGCGATCCCGAACAGCCACGCGCGCTGTTCCCCACGCCGGCAGTCGAATGTGCGCCGCCGCCGGTATGCCCGCTCGAACGCCAGCGCGGTGATGTCCTCGGCAGCGGCCGGGTCCTTGAGCAACGTGACCACGTACGCGTACACGTCATCGCGGCTGGAGCGATACAGCAGCTCGAATCGCTCCCACGAGCTCGGCCCCGCTTGTGTTGCAGTCACGCTCCCAACCACATCGACACTACGAAGCTCGGGCTGATCCGTCACAGCGGAAGACATTTTGTGCCGCCGCGGGCTGGCGGGCAAGGCGCTACCAGTCAGGAGATCAAGCGAGGGCGGCGAAGAGCCGCGGGTCGTTCGTGATCACGCCGGTGACGCCGAGGGCCTGTAGCGCGCGGAGCTGCTCGATCTCATCGACCGTCCACACGTAGATCTCGCCGCCTGCGGAAACGACTGCATCCACCAGCCGCGGGCTGACGAGCCGCCAGTGAACCATCAGCGCGTCGCAGCGCCCCGCCCGGATCGCGGCGGCCGCCCGCTGGGGCAGGCCGCTCCGCGCGATCCTCACGATCACGTGCGCGGGGAGCGCCACCGCGCGCGAGCGAAACGGGTCGCGCCGCAGCCGCGGCACTGACCAGCCGAGCCGTGTCCCGGGCGAGGCGGCGCGCAGGAGAGCGAGGCTCCTGCCGTATTGCGTCGAGATCATCGCGCGATCGAGCACCCCAGCCCGATCGAGCGCCTCCAGCACCCGCAGCTCGTAGCCGGGCAGCTTGAGGTCGACGTCGAGCTCCACGCCGTCGAAGGCCTCGGAGGCCAGGTGGGCGAGGCCTTCCTCGAGCGTGTGCGGCTCACGACGCGACGCGTCCTCGTAGTCATGGGCGAGCAGGAGCCGGTCGCCGTCGCGCTCCTGGAGGACGTCGAACTCGATCATGTCGACTCCCGCCTCGCGCGCGGCATCGAAGCTCGCGTACGTGTTGCCGGGGGCGATCAGGTCCGCGCCCTTGTGACCGACTCGACGGAGGCTCACCTCTGGCATCCGGGACACCAGTACGTCGTCCGGTTCGCATCGCCCTGTCCTCGTGAGCGGATCGCCGTGCCGCAGCGGGGACAGGGCCGCCCCGTCATCCGGTACACGCGTGGCTCAATCGATCGGGGACCCTGGTCGGCGGAGCGTTGCATTCGAGGGCGCAGAGCCCAGATGATCGCCAGCGCCTCGGCGTCCGAGACGGTCCCGGCCGGACGCCAGGGATCGACCGCAGCCTCCCAGCATCCCTCGGCCTTCCAGATGTTCCCGATCCCGGCCACCGTCCGCTGGTCGAGCAGCGCGTCGCCGATGGGGCGCGTCGGGTCATCGCCGCGCAGGCGGCGGAGGAACCCATCCTGATCGAACTCCGATGACAGGACATCCGGTCCGAGCGGCGCGCGAACGAGGCGGGCGCGACCCTCGGTGAGGAGCTCGAGCGTCGGGCCGTCCAGCTCGGCGACCTCGGACTGGCCGGCTCGAAACACGATCCAGGCCCTCGATGAGGTACGCCCGTCGCGGCGATACACACGCCACGACCCGGTCATACCGAGGTGCGAGTGCAGCACGAGCCCGCCCTCGAAGCGGATGAAGAGGTGCTTGCCGTGCGTGTCGAGCGCGACCACGGCTCGGTCCGCGAGCCGCTCGGGCCAGCGGTCGAAGGCGTGTCGCCGTTGCGGGGTCTCGAGCGCGTCCGGGACCCGCCCCTCCAGGACGGGCCGGATCCGATTGGCGGCGTGGCGGATGGTGTCGCCCTCAGGCACTGAGCGTCAGTCGCCGCGGACCTTCCTGGAATCCGAGCGCCACCAGCGTGGGCGCGAGCGGGCTCGCCATCGCGGAGCTCCCGTCCACCTTCTCCAGCGCGAGCCGCCTGATGCGCCCGCGCCTGACCTCCTCGACGACCGCGCTCAGCGCGCCGTGGAGGCGAGGATCGTCGGCTCCCACGAGCGTCTGGATGCCCCGCCCTCCCCGCTCGAGGTAGAGCACGGGCTCCCCACCGGAGAGCGCCACGTACGCCCCGGCAACCCGCATCGGCCGCCGCGAGTCACCGTCGGCTCGGGTCGGCCACGGAAGCGCGGCTCCATACGGCTGGGCGGGGTCGATCGCCGCAAGGACGACGGGCCCCCGGTCCTCCTCGGGCAGCGACCGAAGCCGCTCGACGGCGCCCGGCAGCGCGAACTGCGCGCCGCCGAGCCCCTCGATGAAGTAACCCCGCCTGGCCACGCCGAGGGTCTCGAGCTGCGACAGCTCGGGGTAGATCCCGGAGAAGCCGCCCGCGACTCCCTCGGCCAGGACCTGCTCACGCGTCACGACGCCGTAGCGCTCGAGCAGCAGCTCGGCGAGCGCCCGTCGCCGCGCCGAGGGGTCCGCCTCGCCGCCGAACAGCGCCTCGGTCAACGACCACCGGCCCTGCACCTGCGCGGCCGTCCCAGCCCGGCGTCGTCCCGCGAACCGGCCGGCCCCGCGCGAGGAAGCCGACAGCGACCGCTGGGCGCGAGCAAGTGTCAGGCGTGGCGCCCGCAGCGGCGCGAACGCATCATTGGTCGCCTCGCCCGCCCACACCAGATCCCAGAGAGCCTCCTGGAGCTCCTCGGGCGCGAGCTCCAGATCGACCAGCAGATCCGTGAAGAAGCAGGCCCCGGAGCCCAGCCGCTCGCGGATCGCGGCATGCGCGGATGAGGATGGCGGCTCGCCCTTGAACGGCGGCGCTCCGAGCAGAGGAGCATCCTCGCGGAAGTAGAGGGCCACCCTGCCTGAGTGCCTGCCCAGGGAGCCGGCACCCACCCACATGAGCTCGCCGCCGGCGCACAGCTGATCGATCCAGGCCGGGGAGTAGGCGCCGACGCGCCGCGGCAGGACGTCGCGCTCCCAAACCTCGGCGGGTAGCGCGAGACCCTGGAGGGGCACGAGCGCTTCACGCAACCGATCGATGCCCGCGCCCGAGGCCGGGTGGCGGTCGATCCCCTGCCAGGCGGGCAGGAAGCGGGCCAGCGCCCGCTGATCGGCCGGCTCGATCTCCTTGCGAAGTACCGCCAGAGACGCCCGGCGCACGCGCCGGAGCACATCTGGGTCGCACCACTCCCGTTCGGTGCCCCCCGGGCGCAGCTCACCCTGAACCACCAGATCATCGCGCTCGAGCTCGCGCAGGACGGTGGCGACATCGACCCCGTACCGGGCGCGGACCTCGGCCGTCGTGAAGGGACCGTGCGTCGCGGCGTAGCGGCGCACAAGCCGCCTGAGTGCGTCGGGGACATCCTCGAGAAACGCTGCCGGGAGGCCGCCGGGAGGCGCCACGCCCAAAGCGTCGCGGTACAGGGCCGCGTCGGCGGCGTCGATCCACCGCTCCTGGCCGGCGATCCGGACGCGAACGGCACGCCGCTCGGCCTCGAGGCTCGCCACCAGGTCCTCGGGTACTAGACCGTGTAGTACCCGAGGCGAGAGCTCGCCGAGCGTGAGGTCCCCCAGCCGCCGGAGGATGTCGTGCAGGTCGTCGCGGGTCGCGGCCCGGCGCTGATCGGAGCGATGTTGGAGATCGGCCTCCACCGACTGGAGCGCGTCCGGATCGATCAGATCGCGCAGCTCCTCCTGGCCCAGCAGCTCTCGCAGCAGGTCCCGGTCGAGCGACAGCGCCGCTGCACGCCGCTCGGCGTTCGGCGTATCGCCTTCGTACATGTACGTCGCGACGTAGTCGAACAGCAGGCTCGAGGCGAACGGCGACGCAGTCGGGGTCTCGACCGCCACGACGGAGATTTCCCGCCGGTGCACCTGCGTGAGCAGCTCGACGAGCCCGGGAACGTCGAACACATCCCGCAGGCACTCGCGGTAGGTCTCGAGCACGATCGGGAACTCCCGGTACTTCTTCGCCACCTCGAGCAGCGACTGTGACTTCAGCCGCTGCTGCCAGAGCGGGGTCCGCTTTCCCGGACGGGCGCGGGGGATCAGCAGCGCCCGACCGGCGTTCTCGCGGAAGCGGGCGCCGAACAGCGCCGAGGAGCCGAGCTCTGCCACGACGCGGTCCTCCACCTCATCGGGCTCGATCAACACCAGGTCCGCATCCGGCGGATCCTCGGCGTCTGGGAGGTGGACGATGATCCCGTCGTCGGAGTAGATCGCATCGGATTCGAGGTCGAGCTCCTCGCGGATCCGAGCGCTGATCGCCAGCGCCCACGCGGAGTGCACGCGGCCGCCGAACGGCGAGAGCACGCACAGGCGCCAGTCGCCGATCTCGTCCCGGAAACGCTCAACGACGATCGCCCGATCGGAGGGCACGACGCGGGTCGCCGCCTGCTGCTCTCGCAGGAACTCGAGCAGGTTGCCCGCCGCGCGGGCGTCGAGGTCGTAGTCACGTTGAAGCCGTTCCGGCGATTGCTCCACCGCCCAGCGCGAGAATGCCCCGATCGCCTCGCCGAGCTCCCGCGGGCGCCCCACGCCGTCCCCCTTCCAGAAAGGAACCGCGCCGGGCAGACCCGGCGCCGGGGTCACGATCACCCGGTCGCGCGTTATCTCCTCGATCCTCCAGGTCGACGCCCCGAGCAGGAACGTCTGACCCGGCCGCGCCTCGTACACCATCTCCTCGTCGAGCTCGCCGACGCGACGGCCGTCAGGGAGCGTCACCGCGTACAGACCGCGATCGGGGATCGTTCCCGCGTTCGTGACCGCGAGCTGGCGCGCGCCCGGGCGCGCACGCACCGTGCCCTTGATCCTGTCCCATGTGACGCGCGGGCGAAGCTCGGCAAATTCCGTGGAGGGATAGCGCCCGTCGAGCATGTCGAGCACGTTCTCGAGCTGGGTGAGCGGGAGACCGGAATAGGTGTGCGTGCGGTTTATGAGCTCGTGCAGAGCTTCGACCGAGACGGGCTCTTCCTCGGGCGCCGCGGCGGTAATCGAGACGATCTGCTGGGCGAGCACATCGAGCGGGTTGTGGGGCACGACGGTGGTCTCGATCTCCCCGTCCCGCATCCGCTTTGCGACCACGGCGCACTCGAGCAGGTCGGCGCGGAACTTCGGGAAGATGCGCCCCCGGCTGACGTCGCCGACGGAATGCCCCGCGCGGCCGATGCGCTGCAGGCCGCGCGCCACGGACTTGGGCGACTCGACCTGGATCACGAGGTCGACGGCGCCCATGTCGATGCCGAGCTCGAGGCTCGAGGTCGCGACCAGGCACGGAAGGTCCCCGGCCTTGAGCAGCTCCTCGACGACCGTGCGCTCCTCGCGAGCCAGCGAGCCGTGATGGGCGCGAGCGATCTCCTTCACGGGCTGCCCCGCCTGCTCGTCCTCGGCGGCGGCGAGGTCGTTGAGCCGCAGCGCAAGCCGCTCGGCGCTCCGGCGTGCGTTGACGAAGATGATCGTGGAGCGGTGTGCTCGGATGAGCTTCAGGAGCTCGGGGTAGATCGCGGGCCAGATCGACTTGCGCGTGGCCTCGCTACCGCTGGCCAAGGGGTCGATGTCAGGCACGCCCGGGGTCGCTTCCGGCTCGATCATCGAGTCGACGGGGACCCGGATCTCGAGGTCGAGCTCCTTGCGCACGCCCGTGTCAACGATGCGACAGCTGCGCGAGGGGCCGACCATGAAGCGGCCGACCTCCTCGAGCGGCCGCTGGGTCGCCGAGAGGCCGATGCGCTGGACGTCGCGTCCCGCGGCTCCCGAGAGCCGCTCCAGCGTCACCGCCAGGTGCGAGCCTCGCTTGGTCGAGGCGACCGCATGGATCTCATCGACGATGCACCATCGCGCGCCTTCAAAGAGGACCTGAGCCCGGCTGGTGAGCATCAGGTAGAGCGACTCGGGCGTGGTGATCAGGATGTCTGGCGGCGTGCGGAGCATCGCCTGGCGCTCGCGCTGCGGCGTGTCGCCCGTGCGAACGGCGACGCTGAGCTGGGCCCCTGTCCCCCGCAGCGGTGCACGCAGGTTTCGCTCGATGTCGTACGACAGCGCCTTCAACGGCGAGACATAGACCAGCCCGATCTGGCCCTCGCGCTCGGGCTCGGAGGCCAGCCGGTCGATCGCCCACAAGAACGCGGCCAACGTCTTCCCGGATCCCGTCGGCGCGGAGATCAGCACGTGCTCTCCCGATGCGATCGCCGGCCAGGCCTGGGCCTGGGCGGGAGTGGGCTCGGCGAACGCGCCTGCGAACCACTCCCGAGTGCGCGGACTGAAGCCTGCGAGAGGATCGGGCACCATTCGTGCCAGCGTAGCGGCCGGCTTCAGTGCGGCTCGGCGGTCATGAACGCGACCGACTCGCCGAGCCCGGCCGACTCTCTGAGCGTCGCGATCCGCCGGTCCGGCTGCACCGCGTCCCTGACCGAGCCGAGGTGATCGCCGAGGCGGTCAGCGAGGATGTCCAGGTCCTCCACGACGACGACGAGACCCCAGAAGCGGGCCGGACCGGGTCGCGCCCCGGGCGCTTCGACAAGCTCCAGGATCGCAGGCCCGAGGCGGCGGAATCCTTGCCGGAAGGTCTGCTTGCCGGGAACCTCGCGAACACGACGCAGCGGCATCTCCGCGCGCTCGAGCTCTGCGGCGGTTCGATCGAAGTCCGGCGTCACGACGACGAGGTGGTCGATCCCGATCGCGCCATTCGGGTGCGTGGCGGACTGGCGTAGGGCGCCGGGGGGCAGGTTGGGCAATCCGTCGAGCTCGGAATCGAGGCCGCTGACCGCCCAGCCCGTGATCCCGTGCCCAGATGCTCCGAGTTGAAGCGAGACCCCACCGAGCGCACAGACACCGTCGACGACCGTGAAGCCGAGTGCCTGCCAGCGCTCCGGTGGGTCCGCCAGCCCGAGGGAGAGCAGCGAGGGCCTCACGCGGCCAGGTCCCGGGCCCGCTCGAACACGCCGTCCATCATCTCCTCGGTCAGCTTCCCGGTGAACGTGTTCTGCTGACTGGGGTGGTAGCAGCCGAGCAGCTCGTACTGGCCGCCCACGTTGGCAGCGGCGCCGTGACCGAACCGAGGCCGCGGCCGCAGCGGGTCGATCCCGCGAGCACGCAGGGCCCGCAGCGCCACATCCCAGGCGAAGCTCCCCAAGCACACGATCACCCTTACCGCGTCGAGCAGCGCGAGCTCCGCGACGAGATACGGGAGGCAGTTGTCGCGCTCGAGTGGAGACGGCTTGTTGGCCGGCGGCGCGCAGCGGACGGCGGCGGTGATGTAGCACCGCTTCAGGCGCAGGCCGTCATCGCGACCCATGGACTCAGGCTGGTTCGCAAACCCCGTGCGGTGCAGCGATGCGAACAGCCAGTCGCCCGAGCGGTCGCCGGTGAAGATCCGGCCCGTGCGGTTGCCGCCGTGAGCGGCGGGCGCGAGTCCCAGGATCAGGATCCGGGCCTCTGGGTCGCCGAATCCCGGCAGCGGCTTTGCCCAGTACTCCTCGGATGCGAACGAGGCTCGCTTGACCCGCGCGGTCTCCTCTCGCCACGCCACGAGGCGCGGGCAGCGCCGGCAGGCCACGACCTGGCGGTTCAGCGCCGGCAGCGAGCGGGGCTTGCTCACGAGACCGACCGGGACAGGACTCCCTCGATCAGGCGGTCGATCACCGGCGCCAGCTCGAGCACGTCCTCCGGCTCGCCGCGGCGCACGTGGCGCGAGACCAGCTCGGTGATCCCGCCGACGATCGCGAACGCGTCATGCGGGGAGGCGAACCGCGGCGCAAGCCCGCGCCTGGCGGCGGCGGCGTTCTCGGCGTTCAGGATGTCGGCGAACAGCTGCATCGCCTGATCGCGCTTGGCGATCGCCTTCGGCCCCGCCGCCATGATCTCCACCACGAGCACTTGCGCGAACTCCGGCTCGCCGGCGACCGCTTGAAGGTAGGCCCTGGTCCCCGCTTGCAGGCGCGCGGTCGCGTCACCCCCGGCCGACCTGGCAGCTGCGCCCATCGCCTCGCCGACGACCTCGTTCGCCCGGTCGTACAGGGCCAGGATGCACCCCTCCTTGTTGGAGAAGTGGGCATAGAAGGTCGCCTTCGACATGCCGGCGCGGCGAGCGATCGAGGTTGCGCTGGCGGCGCCGTAGCCGCGCTCGGCGAACTCGGCCGCGGCGGCGCGCAGGAGGCGCCGGCGCTGCAGCGGGAGCCGGACCTCAGGCGGCGGCGCGTGGCGGCCGCGGGCCGTGCGGACCCGCTCCTCCTCCACGTGCGGCGTGTCGACAGGCTGGTGTTTGCGCCCCCGCGGCATTCCCGGCCTTCAGGCCTTGAGCGCCCTCCCGTAATGGCGCTCGTAGTAATCGCGATAGGACCCGGAGCGAATCGGCTCCCACCACCACGCGTTGTCCCGGTACCACTCGACGGTGCGCATGATCCCCTCGTCGAAGCGGACCCGAGGCTCCCATCCGAGCCCGCGGAGCTTCTCCGAGCTCAGCGAGTAGCGGCGGTCGTGCCCCGGCCGGTCGGTGACGAACTCGATCAGCGATTCATCTGCTCCGGTCAGCGTCAGGATCTTGCGGACGACGTCGAGGTTCTCGCATTCGTCGGGTCCGCCGCAGTTGTACGCCTCACCCGGGACCCCGGATGCCAGGGCCTGGGATATCCCGCGGCCGAAGTCCTCCACGTACAGCCAGTTGCGCACGTTACGGCCATCCCCGTAGACGGGGAGACGGTCACGGGCGAGCGCGTTGAGGATCATCAGCGGGATCAGCTTCTCGGGGTACTGCCGCGGTCCGTAGTTGTTGGAGCCCCGGCAGATCACGGTCTCGAGCCCGTAGGTGTGGAAGTAGCTCGCGACCAGGAGGTCCGCCCCCGCCTTGGTGGCGCTGTAGGGCGAGGAGGGTTGCAGCGGCGAGGACTCGGTAAACGACCCCGACTCGATCGATCCGTACACCTCGTCCGTTGACACCTGGACGTAGCGAAGTCCGCGCTCGCGCGCGGCCTCGAGCAGCACGTGCGTGCCCTGCATGTTCGTCACGATGAACGCCTCCGAGCCCGCTATCGAGCGGTCGACGTGCGTCTCCGCCGCAAAGTTGACCACCGCATCGCAGCCCTCGACGGCATCGGCGACCGCCTCCGGGTCCTCGATCGGGCCGTGCACGAAGCGGATCTGGTCGAGCACCTCCTCGAGGTTCTCGCGCCGGCCCGCGTAGGTGAGGGCATCGAGGACCGTCACCTCGTCGCCGTATTCGGCAAGGCGGAGCCTCACGAACGTCGAGCCGATGAAGCCGGCACCGCCGCAGACGAGCAGCCTCATGTGGCCACCGCCCGCGCGCTCATGAATTCGGCCAGTCCCTCACGCCAGTCGGGAAGCACCGGCAGCCTCGACGTGCTCGCTGCGCAGCACGCTGTAGGCAGGCCTGGGAGCAGGGCGCTCGAATTCGGCGGTCGTTCCCCGCCGCAACTCGCATGAGGTGCCGGCGATCCGGACGATCTCCGAGGCGAACTCAAACCACGAGCACTTACCCGCCGCCGCCAGGTGGACGATGCCCGGTGGTCGCTGCTCCGCGAGCTCCACCAGCGCCTGCGCCAGATGGCCGGTGAACGTCGGGCACCCGACCTGGTCATCGACGACCGTCAGCTCGTCGCGCTCGCCTGCCAGGCGGAGGATCGTCTTCGGAAAGCACCGCCCGGCGACGCCGAACAGCCACGAGGAGCGCACGATCGTGTGCCGATCCGGCGCCCCGCGCGCCACGGCGAGCTCGCCTTCGAGCTTCGAGCGGCCGTACACGGACATCGGTCCGACGGGTCGGACTCCACGTACGGCTCGCGCTTGCGCCCGTCGAACACGTAATCGGTCGAGACGTGGACCAGCCAGGCGCCGCAGCGCGCGGCTGAGCGCGCCACGTTGCCGGCGCCGGCGTCGTTGACCGCGAATGCGGCCTCGACCTCGGACTCCGCGCCGTCGACGTCGGTCCAGGCGGCGCAGTTGACCACGACGTCCGGCTGTGCGCGGGTGAGCATGGCTTCGACTGCGTCCGCGTCGGTGATGTCGAGGCGGGCGCGCTCGTAAGCAAGAACCTCCAGACCGCGATCGCTTGCGGCACGAGCCAGATCAGTCCCCAGCATCCCACCGGCCCCTGTGATCACCATCCTCATCCGCGGGCAAGACTAGACATAACTTCGGTGTGATGGAGCCGGCGGGAGCTGCGGGGCGCGCCCCTACTTCACCACGAACGAGCCGATCGCGCTGTAGTACACGGCGGTGTAGCCCACCGTGTCGTAGTGGGCCTGCCAGTAGTACCTGCCAGGCGTGACCGCCCAGTAGCCGATGAAGCTGCTTCGCGCAACGTAGCGGTACTTGTGGCCCTTCCAGTGCTTCGGCTGGAGGATCGCGCAGTGACTGCCGGGGCAGAAGGTCAGGTGCCCGAACTTGTCGAGCCTGCGCCTCGTGTTGATCGCGATGAACACGGTGTGGGTGGCGGCCGGCAGCGGGACCTTCACCACCAACCGGATGTGCCCAGGGCCGACGTGCTCATGGTTCGGCGCGAGCAGCGATGGATCCGCTGCTCCCGCCGCGGCCCCGGCCACGGCTACGGGAAGCAGCGCCGTCATCGCAGCCACGGCCGCAGCGGCACGGAACCCTACCTTTCTGGACATGCCCTTCCTCCTTGGATCTTCGTGCGCCGGGCTTTGACAATCCGGCCGACCCGGCGGCGGGCCAGTCTATCTCAGGGTTGCCGGGCCACCTGTCGATGAATCGGCAGTGGGACGACGCGTCTCCCGTCATACTGCGCGCGTGGGTCGGATCGCTCGGCTCTTGCTCCTCGCCGCAGTGGCGGCGTGCCTCGCCGCGGGCTGCGGCCAGCTGCGCTCGACCACGATCTCGAATCATCAGACGACCGGGACGACCGTCGGCTCCGACCCGGTCCGCGCCCGTCCTCAGGCGATCCAGCCGGTAGCGGGCGCCGCGCCGAGCGCGGGCACGAGCGCCGACTCGCCCGTCACAGGTCAGCGTCGGCCCGCCCACCAGCGGCGGTGCGCTGCCACAGCCAACCTCGCTCCAAAGATTCGCACCGAGCTCGCGGCCAGCGGCCTGTCGGCCAACACGAATCAGGCCACGCTGACGCCCGACGGCCTCGCGCTCGCGCCGATCGGCGCCCCCGCGGCGGTGCAGGCGATCATCGACGCGGGCAACCAGATCGCGCACCTCCCGTATCGCTTCGGCGGCGGGCATGGGACCTACGAAGACACGGCCTACGACTGCTCGGGCTCGCTCAGCTTCGTGCTCTCGGCGGCCGGCCTGCTGAACACGACCGTCACCTCCGGCGAGCTGATGAGCTGGGGCGCGGCCGGGCCGGGTAAGTGGGTCACGATCTTCGCCAACGACGGGCACACGTTCATGTACGTGGCGGGGCTGCGCTTCGACACCGTCGCGCTCGCCGAGTACCGGCAGCCGCTGGTCGAACCGCTCGGCCACGAGGGCGGAGGGTTCGTCGCTCGGCATCCGCAGGGGCTGTAGGCGCGGGACGGGGCGCCGGGGCTCCCGGGCCCGGGGGGCGCCGGGGCGCCGGGGCGCCGGGGGGCGTGCCGGGCGAGCTCTCCGGTCGAACAAGTTCACAAACGGCCCAGGTTGGGGACACCTGGCGGGAAAGTTCGGCCTGACGCCGAGTTTTGCCACAAGCCCGGGCGGAGGGATTCAGTTTGTGAGGTTGTTCGGGGGGCGGACCACCCGAGAGGGGCGCGGGCGCCGAGGCGCCCAGGCGGCCGGGGCCCGCCTCAGACAGCCGCGCCCTCGAGCTCCTCGCAGAACTCGAGCAACAGCTTCGTCACCTGCTCGGGCGCCTCGACCTGAGGGCAGTGGCCGATTCCCTCGAGCAGCTCGAAGCGCGCGCTCCGGGCACGGCGTCGAGGATCTGCTGCGCGCCGCGATGGAACACGAGCCGGTCGCGGTCTCCCCACACGAGCAGCAACGGCACCGAGATCCGCTCGAGCTGCAGGGCGTCGCGCAGCTCGGGGATCAGGCGGTGGGCGATCTCGAGCACGGCGGCCGCCCGCGCGCGTTGACGGTAGTGCCAGGTGAACGCCGAGACGATCCGGGGATCGATCGCGCCGGGCTGCGGCGAACGCGAGCTGCAGGTAGAGCCGCGCGACGGCCGCGCGGAGAACGAGCGCCGGCACCGGAGCCGGCAGCGCAAGCAGCGAGCGGAGCACAGGATCACGCTGAACGAGGGTCAGGAGCCTCGTCATCTCAAGGCCCGGCGGGCGCGATCGGCATCACGCCTGCGAGCCTGGCCGGGTGGCGCTGCGCCATCCGCAGCACGACGCAGCCGCCGAGCGAGTTGCCCGGCGGCGACGACGGGCTCGCGGCCGCCGCCCGAGACGTAGCGCACCGCGGCCAGCGCGAACTCATCGAGCTGGGGAAGGATCGCCTCGGGCCCGAGCGGATCGGCAGTCCCGAACCCAGGCAGGTCTACCGCGATCGCGCGCCGCCCCTCGCGCGCGATCTGATCGAGCATCTGACGCCACGTGTCGGCGCTGTCGCCGTAGCCGTGGAACAGCGCGACCGGCACGCCGTCGCCCTCGAGCTCGAGCACGCGGGTCTGGAAGCCCGCGAATGTCCGGCGATGCTCGAAGAGGGGCTGGATCATGGCTGCTCTATCGGCCTCGCGCCGCCGACCCTGGATCCGGGCTTGCCGCCTGCTGTCCCGCCGGCTTGCACGGGCTCGGGACGCTCATGCCCGGCTTCGGGCGATCCGTAGACGGCGAAGTCACGCCCTCGCACGAGCGCCGACGGCCAGCACCGCCCCGGCGAGCGCGACGATCCCACCCACGAGCAGGATCGCGTCGAGCGAGCCCGCGAAGGCGCTGTGGATCGCCAGCGCCGCGCTGGCGCGCTGCGACGCGGGGACCGACTCGAGCACCTGCTGCGCGCCGCCCGCCGCGACGGCGTGGGCGATCTGGTGGGCGTGTGCGGCCGCCGGCGTGCCTGCGAGTTTCGGGCGTCAGCCGCTGAGTCAGATCATGCTCGAAGATCGCGCCGAGCGCGGCGATCCCGGTCGCGATGCCGACCTGCCGGAAAGTGGAGTTGATCCCTGACGCCATGCCGCTGCGCTGTGGCGGCACGACGCCGATCGCCGTCGAGGCAAGCGGCCGGGTTGACGAATCCCACGCCGGCGCCCCCGACGATGAAGCCGGCCAGCAGCGCGGTCCACTGCGAGGACGCGGTCAGCCCGCGCATCAGCAGGAGCCCCGCGCCGACGAGGGCGAGACCGACGCCCAGAGCAGCCGGACCGGTACGCGCGCGGAGAGGTTCCCGGAGATCGCCGCGACGATGAACATCAGCAGCGTGGTCGGCAGGAAGCGCAAGCCGGTCTGAAGCGGCGAGAGCGACAGGATCGTCTGCATGTAGAGGGTCAGGTAGAGGAACATCGCGAACATCGAGGCGGAGATCGCGAACGCGACGATCGCGGCGCCGTCGAATGTCGGCTTGCGGAACAGCGACAGGTCGAACATCGGCGTTCTCCTGCACGATCTGGGAGACCACGAACAGGACGAGCAGCACCCCCGCGCCCGCGAACAGCGCCACGATCCGGGTGCTTCCCCAGCCATCGGTGTCGCCGAGGATCAGTGCGAGCACGAGCATGAACAGCGCGGCGGTGAAGTTGAACGTTCCGACCCAGTCGATCCGCTTGCCGGCCGGGTCACGCGACTCGGGCACGCGGGCCATCGTCAACACGACGGCGATCAACCCGATCGGGACGTTGATGAAGAAGATCGACTGCCACCCGAGCCCGTCAGTCAGCGCGCCGCCGAGCAGCGGGCCGATCGCCACCGCGGCTCCGGAGTCGCCCCCCACACGCCGAACGCCGTTCCTCGCTCGCGGCCGTGGAACTCCTGCGCCAGCAGCGCCAGCGAGGTGGAGAACATGATCGCGCCGCCGATCCCCTGACCGCCGCGGGCGAGGATCAGGAACAGCGCGCTCGGCGAGAGCGCACACAGCAGCGACGCCGCCGAGAACAGAACCAGCCCGATCGCGAACACCAGCCGGCGTCCGAGCAGGTCGCGCGAGCGCGCCGGTCGTCAGCAGCAGCGCGGCCAGCGTGAGCGCGTACGCATCGACCACCCACTGGATGTCGGAGAAGGTCGCGTGCAGACCGTGCGCGATCTTCGGCAGCGCGACGTTGACGATCGTGATGTCCAGCAGGAGCATGAACGTCGCCACGCAGACGACGATCAGCGTCCACCACTTACGCTGCATAAGCGGTCGATCCTACCTGGCCCGCCGGGCGTCGTGAACGCTCACATGAGGCCTTGCTGGTCGGACAGCCAGGCACGGCGCGATACCTGCCCGGCTACGCGCGCCCGTAAACCGGGATCGCGGCGCCGCTCACCGGCGCCGAATCCGTGCGAGAGCAGATGCGCGACCACGCCCGCGATCTCGGCCGGCTTGACCCACTTCTCGTGAGTCGGCGTTCGGCATCGATGCGCGGTTCGCCGGCGTGTCGATCACGCTCGGCAGGATCGCGTTGCAGCGCACGCCCTCGTCCCGGTACTCGACCGCCACCGCCTGGGCGAACGCAATCACGGCCGCCTTGGAGGAGATGTACCCGGCCGCCCCCTGGAACGGCTGCAGCGCTGCGCGCGTCCCGACGCACACGATCGAACCACCCCCGGCCTCGACCATCGGCTCGCAGCGCCGCCTGGGTCATGAGGTACGTGGCGCGCAGATTGAGCCTGAATTGAGTCTCGAACTGCTCGATCGGCGTCTCGTGGACGCGCCCGCCGGCGGCGAACCCGCCGACGAGGTTTACGAGGCCTCGGAGCGGAGCGTTCGCGTCCTCGGTCGCGCGGCCGACGACTCGCCGCCACCGAATCCGCTTCGAACAGGTCGGCCTTGACCAGCTCCAGCCCTTCCCGCTCCTGGACGCGCTCGAGCTCCCGCTCGACGATCCACGGAACGACCACGCGCCAGCCATCCGAGGAGCAGACGCTCGACGACCGCGGACCCCAAGCCGCCCGTGCCTCCGGTGACGATTGCCGTACGGTCCATCCGGAGGCCACTTTATCTTCGTCTCGCGATGAAAGTGCGGGAGTTTGCGGAAGGTTTTGAGATCGCGCAGGTCCTCCTCGTGCGCGACGTCGAGTTGCGGCGAAAGCGCGACGGGGCCGAGTTCCTGCGGCTGGTGCTGGGCGACCGCACGGGCAGCGTCCCCGCGATGGTGTGGGACGACATCGCGCCGGTGCGCGAGCTCTGCCGAGCTGGCGAGCCCATCCACGTCACCGGACGGTACGAGGTCAGCCCCAGGTGGGGAGGACAGCTCTGCGTCGGCGCGCTCAGGCCCGCGCAGCCGGGCGAGTACGAGCCGGACGACCTCCATGACGGTCCGGCGCGCAGCGCGGAGCAGATGGAAGCCGACCTGCGCGAGCTCCTGCGCACGATCCAGAACCCTCACCTGCAGCGATTGCTCGCACTGGTGTTCGGTGAGGCCTCGCCGGTGTGGCCGCAATATCGTGACGCACCCGCGGCCAAGCACTACCACCAGGCCTACCGGCACGGGCTGCTGGAGCACTGCCTCGCGGTGGCCCAGGCCGTCAGCGCGCTGTCGGCGATCTTCCCGGGGATCGACCGCGACCTGGCGCTCAGCGGAGCGCTGCTGCATGACATCGGCAAGCTCGAGTCCTACGAGCTCGAGGGCGCCTCGATCTCGATGTCCGACGACGGGCGCCTGCTGGGGGAGATTCCGCTCGGCTACTACCGCGTCCGCCGCGCGATCGAACGCCTCGACGGATTCCCGGCCGACCTCGAACAGGCTCTGCTGCACATCATCCTGAGCCATCACGGGGCGCTCGAACACGGGAGCCCCGTGGTTCCCTGCACGCGCGAGGCGACGCTCGTGCACATGATGGACAACCTCGGCGGCAGGCTCGGAAGCTTTGACCGGCTCGAGAAGCAGCTCCCGGACGGCGAGCAGTGGTCGGCGTACGACAAGGCGCTTGGCGGCGGGGCCTACTTCGGTCGCCCGACGTTACAGCGCGAGCAGGAGGCGGCCTGAGGGATCGCCTCCGCTCCCCCGCGGGCATGGGGCCAATTTTTCGCAAATAGCGCCTCGCCGGGACACAGACCGGTAGGGCTGGGCTCGTCGGCAACTACAGTTGCAGCGATGGCCAAGGACACAGAGAAGCTGATCAGGCAACTGTCACTGATCTCCTATCTCATGGCCGAGCGGCGTCCCGTGACCGCGCCGGAGATCAGGCGGGACGTCGAGGGCTACAGCGTGATGAACGAGGACGCGTTTGCGCGGCGGTTCTATGCCGATCGCTCCGAGCTCGAGGCGCTGGGGATCGTGCTCGCGGTCGAGAAGCCCGTCGACGGCCAGGTCGAACAGGAGAACTACTCGCTGCCGCCCGAGAACTTCCACCTGGCCCCGATCGAGTTCAGCGACGAGGAGCTTGCTGCACTGCGCACCGCTCTGCAGCTGCTCGACGGAGAGTTCGCCTACGCCGAACCCCTGCGGCTCGCTCTGCAGCAGATCGCCTGGGGCCGCCCCAGCCCGCTCACCTCGCCGGCACAGCACACGGTCGCTCTCGGCCTCACGGGTTCGGCGGGCGGCCATGAGCTCTCGCAGCGCCTGCAGAAGATCGAGACCGCAATCTTCCGTCGCAAGACGGTCGTGTTCGACTACTACACGATGGAGCGCGACGACCTCGGCTCGCGCAAGGTCGACCCCTACCAGCTGCTCTACCAGGGCGGCCAGTTCTACGTCGTCGGCCGTTCCGCCGAACGCAGCGCTATCCGCGTCTTCCGCCTTTCTCGCATCCGCGGAAAGGTGGGCTACGCGACGAAGGCGGAGCATGACTTCCAGCGTCCGGGGGACTTCGATCCGCGCCAGTACGCCAACCGGATCCAATGGCAGTTCGGTGATCCGGTCGGGACCGCCGAGGTGTGGATCTCGGAACGGATCGCGTGGCAGATCGAGCGCCACTTCGGTCCGTACGGGGAGATTCGATCCGCCGACGATGACGGCGGAGCCGATGACGGAGACGGCGCGTCCCGTGCCTTGGTCTTCTCAACGCCGTACGCCAACGCCCGCCAGCTGATCGCCTGGGTACTCGGACTCGGCGAGAACGCGCGGATCGCCGCTCCGCCAGAGCTCGAGACAGAGCTGCACGAACGGGTCAAGCTCCTGATCGAGCGTCACTCCGGCGACCCTGAGATCGCTCCGGAGGCGACCGCCACGCGATCCAAGCGCTTGGGGTCGCGGCGCAATCAGCCCGACGCCGGTGAGGACGAAAGCGGCAACGGCCATCACCCCGACGCCGCGATCCGGCCCGAGCGCTTCGCTCGTCTCGTAACGCTGGCCAGCATCCTGATCGACGCCGGGCGCGCCGGAAGGAAGCTGAGCGCGAGCGAGCTGTGCCGAGACCTGAAGATCTCAGACCAGGAGCTGCGGGAGGACATCGCGGTCCTCAACGTGGTCAACTTCGGCGCCGGCACGTATGTCCTGTATGCGGAGATCGATGCCGAGGGGATGGTCGAGGTAGACCCCGAGCCCTACGGTGACTCGTTCGCCCGGCCCGCACGGCTGCTGCCGGTCGAGGCCAAGGCACTCGTGGCGGCGATCGATCTGATCGGCGAGCACATCCCCTCGGGCTCGCTGGCCTCCGTGCGGGAGAAGGTCGTCGCGGCACTCGGCGAGGATCCGGCCACGGAGGGACTTCAGATGGCCCCACCACCCGGCGACGACGCGGCGATCTCCCGGGTCGTCTCCCGGGCCATCGCGGAGCGCGAGCTGCTGTCGATCGAGTACTACAAGGAGAACGAGGATCAGTTCTCAACGCGCCTGATCGAGCCCTACGCCCTCATCAATGGGCGCGAGGGGTGGTACGTCACCAGCTACGACCGCGACCGGGACAGCGTCCGTCACTTCAGGCTCGACCGGATCAAGTCGGCCGCGCCGTCCGGCGAGCATTTCGACCCCCGCCCGGACATCGACCCCGTGGCGGACGTGGACGGCTGGCCGCGCACCGGCGAGGTGCCCGCGTCGCGCCGGGCCCGGGTCTGGTTCTCGCCAGAGCGGGCCCGTTGGGCACGTGAAGAGCGAACGGTCAAGCAGGAGCTCGAGGATGGTGCGGTGATCGTCGAGCTCGCGTTCGCCGGCGTCGAGTGGCTCGTGCGTGAGGTGCTCAAGGAAGCCGGGGACGCGATCGTGCTCGAGCCCAGCGACGTGCGTGAGACGGTCCGCAGCGCCGCCGAGGCGATCAGCTCCGCGGCCGGCGTTGCGTGATCGCGCCGCGGCGCTAGACGATGAGCCGCCGGGACCAGATCAAGCTGAGCCCTGAGGAGATCGCCGCGTTCCTCGAGCAGCAGCGAGTGGTGATCTGCGCCAGCAACGGTCCACAGGGCTGGCCACACCTGATGCCGCTCTGGTACGTCGTCCGTGACGAGGAGCTCTGGGCCTGGACTTACGCCAAGTCGCAGAAGGTGAAAAACCTGGAGCGCGATGCGCGGACGACGCTGCAGATCGAGGCCGGCGAGCAGTACCACGAGCTGCGAGGCGTGATGATCGAGGCGCAGACGACGATTCACCGCGAGCTCGAGCTCGTGGCCGGAGTCGGCGCTGAGCTGGCCCGCCGGTACGGCGATGGAGGGGTCGGCCCCGAGTTCATGGACGTGGTGCGCGCGCAGGCGGCAAAGCGCGTTGCACTTCAGTTCGTGCCCCAGCGGACCACGAGCTGGGATCACGGCAAGCTCGGGGGCGTTTACTGAAGGAAGGAGGGGGACGGGGCGGCCCGCCGCCCCGGTTCGGCCGACGGGCCGGCCCGGGCGCCGCGAGGGGCCCGAGCCGGCTCCGCGACCGAAGAGACTGCTAGCCGAAGGTCGGCGAGATTGTCGCCGTGCCCAGCACATCACCGGCGTGGACGATCGTCTTGCCGGCGAGCCGGTTGACGAGCGCCGCGGTCGCCACGGTGATGTGGAGCGTTCCGCTGGCGCTGGTGCCTGTGATGGAAACGTTCGACACCGTCGCGATCCGCGCGAACCGTGCGCGCAGCCTCGTGTGACAGACGCTGTGCGGGTGCCTGTGCCCCACGAGGCGGCAGAGATGGCGGCGGCCTACCACCAGTGCCCAAACAGTGACCCCGTGCTTGTCGGACACGACGCTCAGGTGCCGAGCCCGGACGTTCGCCGTGCTGGTGGAGAGCTCGACGCCGCCGGCGGTCCTCACAGTGCCGTGCTTCGTGGTCGTGTTGAAGCGACCTCCGGTCACCGGGAAGGTGAGCGTGGTGCCTGATTGCGTTGCCGGCGCCAGCGCCTTGGCGCTGATGCCGTTGCTGGTGAGCACCTGGGCCGCTGCGCTGGATACCGTCACCTGCGCTGTACCCCCGGTGATCTTCGCCGCGAATGCCACGCTGGCCGGGATCAGCGTCAGGACGCCGGCGAGGAGCACGATCTTGATGCGAGACATGAACCTACCCTTCCATAGTGTGCTGACGGCCCCAAAACACTTGGGAAACCGGCAAGTTGCGACTGCGCCAGTACGCTGAGCGCCCATATGCGAGACCTCAAGGGGCTGATCCTCTCCGGCGGTAAGGGAACGCGCCTGCGCCCGATCACGCACACGAGCGCCAAGCAGCTGGTGCCCGTGGCCAACAAGCCGGTGCTGTTCTACGGCATCGAGGCGATGGCCCAGGCGGGGATCGAGGATGTGGGGATCATCATCGCCCCAGAGACGGGAGAAGAGGTCAGGGCCGCGGCCGGCGATGGATCCGCGTTCGGGGTCAGAATCACGTACCTCCTCCAGGACGAACCGCTCGGGCTGGCTCACGCGGTCCTGACCGCCGAGTCCTTCCTCGGTGAATCGGCGTTCGTGATGTATCTCGGCGACAACCTGCTCCAGGGCGGCATCGCGGATCTTGTCGAGGCCTTTCGGGCAGGGCAGCCGGACGCGCTGATCCTGCTGACGCCGGTGCCCGATCCCGACCAGTACGGCGTAGCCGAGTTGCAGGACGGTCGCGTCGTGCGGCTGGCTGAGAAGCCGCCCGACCCCAAGACCAATCTGGCGCTGGTCGGCGTCTACATGTTCACGTCCAGGGTCCACGAGGCCGCTCGCGCGATTCAGCCGTCGGACCGCGGCGAGCTGGAGATCACCGACGCGATTCAGCGGCTCGTGGACGACGGGATGCGGGTCGAGCCGCATGTCGTCAGGGGATGGTGGAAGGACACCGGCCGGCTCGAGGACATGCTGGCGGCCAACAGGCTGGTCCTGGACACGTTCGAGAGCCGCGTCGAGGGCGAGCTGCTCGAGTCACAGGTCGACGGACGCGTGGTGATCGAGCCGGGCGCGAAGCTGGTGCGCTCCGCCGTGCGCGGTCCCGCCATCATCGGTGCCGGCGCGACGCTGACCGACTGCTACGTCGGCCCGTACACGGCGGTGGGCGAGGGGTGCAAGATCGAGAACGCCGAGGTGGAGCACTCGATCCTGCTCGCTGGTGCCTCGATCTGCAACCTCGCGGGCCGGGTTGAGTCCTCCCTGCTGGGCCGCAACGTGGTGATTGGGCGTGACCACCACCAGCCACGCGCGTATCGGTTCATGGTCGGGGACAACTCCGAGATCGGGATTCCGTAGGGTCCAGGAGGTCGCGGAGGGCTATGTGAGCTCGGCGGCCAGCTCGCCCATCTGCGCGATCAGCCGCAGCCGGGCCTGGTCCGAGACCCGCCCGCCTTCGCCGCGATCGTTGCGGGCAATCGTGGCGGCGTTGACGGCGATCCGCTCGCGGGCATCCCAGCTCGCGAACGGGTGCTTGGCGCACTCGAGCGAGCGAGCGATCTCCCGAGCGGCTTCGTAGGCGCTGAGGCCGGTCCCGACGCGCTCGCGGACCGCGGGCGCCAGGAATTCCCAGTACTCGCGCATGGCGCGGACGCCGTCCAGGTCGCTCACGGGTCCGTGTCCCGGCACGACGATTTTCGGATTCAGCTCGATGATCCGATCCAGGCCCGCGATCCAGTTCTCCACCGGTCCCACCCAGATGATCGGGGACACCCCGACGAACAGCAGATCGGCGGCGAACACGATCTCGGCGTCGGGGATGTGGACCAGCAGGTCGCCGGGAGTGTGCGCCGGGCCCACCTCGATCATGCTGACCTTCCTACCGCCCACGTCGACGTCGAGCGTGCCGTCGAATGTCAGCGTCGGCGGCGTCAGTTCGATGCCGCCGAAGTCGTAGGGGCGGAGCAGCTTCGCGTACGCACCCAGTCCAGCGAGCTTCCCGGCGCCGGGCAGCTTCAGCCGGCGTGCGTCGAAGCGGCCCGCCACACCGCCCGCCTGCTTGAGAAAGCCCAACCGGCGCGGGTCCTCGCGCATCATGTCAGCGGCACCGGCGCGTGTTGCGATGATCTCCGCTCCCATGAGCAGCTGATTTCCCCAGCAGTGGTCAGGATCGCCATGGGTGTTCACCAACCTCTTGATCGGCGCACCGGCGGAGGGGGCCGCCATGGCGTCGAGCATGCGTTTCGTGAGCGGGAGGTCCCACAGCGTGTCGATCAGCAGCGACTCGCTCTCGGCCACGACCAGGCCGGCGTTGGACTCGCCGAGGTCTCCGTTGGGCTGAATCCAGGCGTACACGCCGTGGCCCAGATCGTGCAGCCCCGTTTCGTACCGGGCCGGTCGACCGAGTAGAGATTCGCCGAGGGCGTTCACGCGATCAGGAAGGGGCGCCGATCTGCGCGCGGAGGGCGCTCAGCTCAGCCCGCAACGACTCGACCTCGGTCTCGAGCTGCGCGATCCGCGCGGCGAGGTTGCCGTCGCCGGAAGCGGGGGCAGGCGCGACCGCCTCGGTCGCGGACGCACCCGGCGCGCGATGCTCGGTCACGGACGCGTCCTCCTGACCCGGTCCGCCCAGCTGATGCGCGTAGCGCTCCTCCTTCTGTCCGGGGCGACGGGCCAGCCGGACCGCGTAATTGCGCTCGATCAGCACTTCGAGCGCGTGTTCAACCAGCTCGAGTGAGCCGAATCGGGCCATGCGCTCCGCCCTGCTCTTCAGCTCCCCGGGCGTTTGCGGACCGCGAAGCAGCAGAACTGCGAGGACCGCCAGCTGCTCGCGGTCCAGCCCCAGAGCCTCCTCAGCCAGATGTCGGTACTTGGTCGCGCGACTCCCGTGGCCACTCGCGAGCCGCGCGATTCCGTAGCGCGAGAGCCGCTGGGCCGCGGCCCGGATGGTCTCTTCGTCGTAGTGCGTGACCGGGTCGCGGTTGGTCGACTGGTTGCAGGCCAAGCGGAGGGCATTGAGCGAAAGCGGGTACTGATCCGGGGTCGTCCAGCGCTTCTCGATCAGACATCCGAGCACCCGCTGCTCGGGAGCCGTCAGCTCCGTCATGTGCACCGGGCGAGCATATCCACGGCGGCCGAGTTCAGGATGTCGGGAAGGCCCCGGCGAAACGCCCGACCACCTCTTGACACATACCGCGTCCGGATATATCGTGAGGCTACATGCCACGCGAGCTGACCCCGACCGCGCGCGTGATCCTCGGGATGCTTGCGCTCGGGAAGAACACCGGTTACGACATCAAGCAGCTCGTCGACAAGTCGACGCGGCATTTCTGGGCCGCGAGCTACGGGCAGATTTACCCGGAGCTGCGGCGGCTGGAGGCTGGCGGTCTCGTGCGCGGGCGGCCGGAGCCGACCGGCGGCCGAGCGCGGACCGTGTACGAACTCACACAAGCGGGGGCCCGGGCGTTGGAGGATTGGCTTTCCGCCGATGAGCTGCCGCTATACGAGGTGCGGGACGAAGGCTTGCTGAAGCTGTTCTTCTCAGACGCGTTGCCTGAGCGGCGCATCGCGATCGTACGGGCGATCCGCGAGCGGATGGAGCGAAAGCTCGAGCAGCTGGAGGCGCTCGGGACACCCGGGATGGCCGGCCCGGACATGACGCTCTCGCTCGGCATCGGCGTGACAAGGCAATACATCGAGTGGTGCGAGGCGACCGAGCGCCGGCTCGCGAGGGAGTGATCGCATGCTGTCTGGACTCGCAACCTTCCTGCATGCCCACGGCCGCCGCGTTCTCTTGGTCGCCGTCGTGATGGCAGCCGTCGCGGGTGCGTTCGGCGCCTCGGTCTCCTCGCATCTGAGCCCGTACGGCGCAAATGATCCCGCGACTCAGAGCGTGCAGGCAACCAACCGCTTCCAGGCCGCGGCGGGTCGCCAGATCGACGCGGGCATCGTCGCGCTGGTGGCCTCCGGCGATGTCCGGACCGCCGCCGCGAAGCAGCGCGTGAGGCAGATCGAGAACAAGCTCCGAGTCCAGCCGGATGTGGTCCGGGTCGCGAGCTTCTACGACACGGGCAACGCGGCGATGGTTTCACACGATCGCCGGTCCACCTACGTTCTGGCGTACTTCAAGCCCATTTCCGACAAGCACCTGAGCGACGATGCGAAGCTGATCGAGCCCCGGTTCGCGTCGCTGCGAGATGTCCAGCTCGGCGGTGCGGCGATCGCGAATACGCAGGTCAATACCCAGGTGAGCCACGACCTCGCTCATGGCGAGCTGCTCGCGTTCCCGCTCATCTTCCTTCTCTCCCTCCTGTTCTTCCGCTCGGTCGTAGCGGCGCTCCTGCCACCGCTGCTCGGCGGACTGGCGATCATCGGGACGTTCGCAGTCCTTCGGCTGTTGAGCGGCGTAGTCGATCTCAGTGTGTTCGCCCTGAACCTGACGACCGGGCTCGGGCTGGGCCTGGCGATCGACTACAGCCTGTTCGTCGTCTCGCGGTACCGGGAGGAGGCGGCAGCCCTCGCCCAGGGAAGCGACCCCGCCGGTGGCTTCGGCCGCGAAGCGCTGCGCCGCACGCTCCAGACCGCGGGCCGCACGGTGTTGTTCAGCTCGCTGACGGTGGCGGTCGCGGTGGCCTCGCTCGCGATCTTCCCGCAGCGTTTTCTCTACTCCATGGGCATCGCCGGCGCGATCGTTGCGCTGCTGGCCGCCATGCTGGCCCTGACGGTGCTGCCGGCCCTGCTGGCCGTCCTCGGTCCGCGCCTTAACGCGCTGGCGCCCGAGCGACTTCGGCGAGCCGCCGATCGCGAGTCTCGCCCCGCAACGAGCGGTGCCTGGTATCGCCTCGCCCGGTTCGTGACCCGCAGGCCGGCGCGGATCGCGATCGTCAGCGCCGCCGCGCTGATCGCGCTAGGGATCCCGTTCACGCAGATCAAGTTCATCACCGTCGACGCGCGCGTGCTTCCGACGGGTGCCAGCTCGCGACACGTTGACGACGTCCTCAACACCCAGTTCCCGCCCAACCGGACCGCCCCCCTCGAGGTCGTCGCCGGCGCGCCGGCGCGGTCACCCCAGGTCCGGGAGCTTGCGGCGAGGATCACAAAGCTTCCGGGCGTGGCCGCGGTTGCACCGGCCGAGCCGGCAGGACCCCGGAACTCCCTGCTCCCCGTCGCGCCGATCCACGACCCGCTCAGTGGCGCAACCGAGCGGCTCGTGCGCGAAGTCCGTGCGATCCATACGCCGTACTACATGGGCGTCGCCGGTCAGACCGCGTCGTACGTCGATCTTGAGCACAGCCTCGGAGCCCACCTACCCGCGGTACTGGGAGTCGTGATCGCCGCGACGCTGATCGTCCTGTTCCTGATGACGGGGTCGGTTGTGCTCCCCCTCAAGGCTGTGGTGATGAACGCGCTCAGCCTGAGCGCCGTGTTCGGGATCCTGGTACTGATCTTTCAGGACGGCAACCTGCAGAGCCTGCTCGGCTATCGCAGCCTCGGAGCACTCGACGCGACCCAGCCGATCCTGCTGTTCGCGCTCGGCTTCGGGCTCGCCACCGACTACGGCGTATTCCTGTTGGCACGGATCAAGGAAGCTCGCGACGCAGGCGCGCCCAACTCCGAGGCTGTGGCGATGGGACTCGAGCGCACGGGCCGGATCGTCACGGCAGCCGCGGTCCTGTTCGCCGTCGCGGTCGGAGCATTCGCCACCTCGAAGATCGTGTTCGTCAAGGAACTCGGCATCGGCACCGCACTGGCCGTGTTGATCGACGCCTCGGTTATCCGGGCGCTGCTCGTGCCCTCGCTGATGGAGCTGCTCGGCTCGGTCAACTGGTGGGCGCCAAGGCCGCTCCGGCGCCTTCACGCCCGGCTCGGATTGCGCGAGAACGGGCCGCCCGCGGCCATGCAGCCGCGGCCCACCCGCGCGTAGCGGGTCGCTGACTCGGCTCCGGCGTGGCACGATTCTGATCGTGGAGGACCGTGCGGCGATCTGGGAGCGTCTGGTGCGAAGGATGCGCATCGGCCTGTCTGCCGCGAACATCACGGGCGGCTTCACGCTATTCGTGTTTCTCACGTTTCTCATTCCTTTGCCGAGGAAGTTCACCCACGACGGCGTGCTGCTCGGGCTCAACGTCGGAGTCCTCGTCGCAGGCGGGGTGATCGCCACGATCACCGCCAACAAGCTCGGACCGCGACGGGCGCGAGACGTTCGCAAGTGGTTTCTGTCCGGCCTGCCCGCCAGCCCGATCCAGCGGCAGGCGGCGCTCCGTCAGCCCCTCGAACAGACAAAGATCACCGCCTGGATTTGGGGCGTCGCCGACATCGTGTTCGTGGCGCTCAATGCCCCGGCTTCGGCGGCAGTCGCAGGTCAGACCGCGGTGATGGTCCCGATCGGTGGGCTTGCGAGCTGCGCGCTGACGTACCTGCTCGCCGAGCGCTTCGGCCGCGAGGTCACCGCGGCCGCGCTCGCTGGCGACGCTCCCACGAGGCCGGTCGGTCCGGGCGTGGAGGCGCGTGTGGTCGTCGCGTGGGGCCTCGCGGCGGCGGTCCCGCTCCTGGGGAGCGCGTTGCTGGCGGTAAGCGTGTTGGTCGTCGGACACTGGTCGACGACCAGAATCGCCATCAGCCTCCTGATCCTCAGTGCAGCCGGGCTGGCGCTCGGCTTCCGCGCGATGCAGTTCGCCGGCAGGTCGATATCGGACCCGATCAAACTCGTGCGCGAAGCGCTCGGCCGCGTGCAGCAGGGGGATCTCGCGACCGAGATCCCGGTGTACGACGGCAGCGAGGTCGGCCTGCTCCAGGCCGGCTTCAACGAGATGACGGCGGGGCTGCGAGATCGCGAGCGGATCCGCGAAGCGTTCGGCACCTACCTCGACCGCGAGGTGGCCGAGCACATCCTGCAAGAGGGAACCTCGCTCAGCGGCGAGGAGGTTGAGGTGACGGCGATGTTCGTGGACATCCGCGACTTCACGGGGTTCGCCGAGAGGGCATCGGCGCCGGAAGTGGTGGCGGCGATCAACGCGTTGTTCGAACGAATCGTGCCGATCATCCACGAGCACGGCGGGCACGTCGACAAATTTGTCGGCGACGGCCTGCTGGCCGTGTTCGGCGCGCCGCGAAGGCAGCCCGATCACGCCGACCAGGCGCTGGGCGCGGCACTCGAGATCGCGCACGCCGGAACCGACCGGCTGTCCTTCGGGGTGGGGCTCAACTCCGGTCCTGTGGTCGCCGGCAACGTCGGAGGCGGCGGCCGGCTCGAGTTCTCGGTGATCGGGGACACCGTCAACGTCGCGGCCCGAGTCGAGGCCGCGACGCGGACTACGGGCGACACCGTTCTGATCTCCGAGCAGACCCGGGCGCTGCTGTCCGGAGCCACCGGTGCCCCGCTCGAGGAGCGCGCGGCGCTGCCACTGAAGGGCAAGTCTGAGCTGGTCGCACTGTTCGCGCCGGTGCCCGCCGCAGGACTAGCATCGCCGCGGTGATCCGCGACGCAATCGTCCCGGTCGCCGGCCTCGGCACACGTTTGCTGCCCGCTACGCGCTCACAGCCCAAGGAGATGCTGCCCGTGGTCGGGAAGCCGGTCGTCCAGTACGTGGTCGAGGAGCTTGCCGAGGCCGGCATCGACCGCATCCTGTTCGTCACCGGGGGCCACAAGCGAGTGATCGAGGACCACTTCGATCACCCCGAGATCGCGATCAAGATCCTGTACACGCGCCAACCGAGCCCGAACGGCCTCGGCGACGCCATCCGCTGTGCCGACGGGTTCGCCAACGCGGGGGTGGTCGTCGCGCTCGGAGACGGGATCATCGATCCACCAGGAGTCGTCCCGAGGCTGATCGAGGCATTTGAGTCGGAGGACGCCGACGCCACGTTGGCCGTGGCGACCGTGCCCGAGGAGGAGGTCGCCCGCCGGGGAATCGTGGTCCTCGACGGTGACGAGGTCACGGACCTGATCGAGAAGCCGTCACCCGCGGAGGTGAGCAGCCGCAACGCGATGATGGGCCGATACGTCCTCGGCGCCGCGGTGTTCCGGGCGCTCCGGGAGACCAAGGCCGATTCCTCCGGGGAAATCCAGCTCACCGATGCCGTGCGCGCGGTGGTCGCTCAAGGCGGCCGAGTGATCGCCGTGCCGCTGGCCGCAGGCCAGCGCCGCCACGACGTCGGCTCACTGGATGGCTACTGCGCGACGTTTCTGGAATACGCGCTGCGGGATCCGGAGCTCGGGCCGTCGCTCAGGGCTCGCGCCGCGCGGCTCCTCGAAGGGTGACGCCGGCTGACTCAGTAGCCGTAGCCGTACAGGTATGCGCCGTAGCCGCCGCCATCCCCGCCGTAGCCGCCGCCATACCCGCCCGGATATGCACCGGGATCGCCGCTTCCCTGGCCCGGGTATCCGCCGTAGCCAGACGACGTCACGCCACCCGAAGAGTCGGCGCTCGCCAGCCACTGCACGGCGAAAGACGAGCCGTCATTGACGAGGGTGGTGGGCTGCGCGCCCGCCTGCGAGCCGGCGCCGCCGGTGGCCACGAACTGGGAGCCCGGCTGGAGCTCCACGGGCTGGGCGTCCCAGTCGGAGATCGGGCCCGTGTGCCCATCCGCGGTCGCGGTGGCACCCGAGAACTTCACCGAGCCGAAGTTCGCGAGCGGGAGCGTCTGGCAGTTGCCCGAGCCGTCGCATTGGGACGGCGCCTCGGCGATCCATTCGGCGGTCGAGGTGTCCGGATTTGACATCTGAAGCGCCTTGGTGATCGCCTGGCCGGTGGTGTCGTTCTTCAGCCAGACCGTGACATTCGTGCCGTTGACGGTGACCGACGCGGAGATCCGGTCGCCCGAGTGGATGGCGACGTCGAGATTGACCGGTCCGGCCGGGACGAGCTCGTACCACGCAAAGTGCTGCCCGGTGCTCGAGCCGGTACACGCCACCTGCGTCCCGATCTGCTCGAGCGCGTTGTTCTGCTGGGACGCGCCACCGAGCCCGACCCAGAAGGCGTCGTACCCGCTCCCCGAGGAGCAGTTCACGGTCGGCTCGACCCAGCTGCCGGACACGCTCGTAAATACATTGCCGCTCGTATCGCTGACCGCGTATCCGGACCAGTTCTCGCTCACTGCCGACTGCGCGGAGACAGCGGCGTCCGACACCGCCGGGACCGCCGCGAGTGCGGCGGCGCCGGCGACGGTGAGGGTTGCTAGGAGGGCTCTGGACTTCATCGCGAAACGGAGTCTGGACCCCGCCCTTTAGAGAACGCCGAGAGTTTGCGAAGAGGCCGCTAGGAGTAGACGAAGAGTTGGATATGAGGGGGGCGCGCGGCTGGCCGAAGCCAGGATCCGGGCGGCCCCCGCCGAACCTCACAGCGGTGAGCACGAACCGGCTCGAGGCCTTCTCAGACGGCGTGATCGCGGTGGCGATCACGCTGCTCGTGCTCGGGATCGCGGTTCCCCCTCCCGCGCACACCCACTCGTTGATCCACGCCCTGTTGAACCAATGGCAGCTGTATGCCGCGTACGCGACGTCGTTCATCACGATCGGGATCATCTGGATCAATCACCACGTGATGATCAGCCGCCTGGGCGAGGTGGATCGGACGATCCTCTTGCTCAACCTCGTGCTGCTCATGTGCATCGGGGTGTTGCCGTTCTCGACGGACCTGATCGCCACGTATCTGAAGATCGGGCACGGCCAGAACCTCGCCGCGGCGGTCTATTCGGGCTCGTTCCTGCTGATGTCGATTGCGTTCGCGACGCTCAATCGCCACATTCTGCTGCGCAAGCCACACCGGCTGGAAGCCGAGTTACCCGAGGAGCGGCGGCGATTCATCCTGTCCCGGAGCGTCATCGGACTGCTCCCGTACGCGATCGCGACCGCGCTGGCGGCCGTCTCCCCCTACGTGACGCTCGCAATCTGCGCGGCGATCGCGGTGTTCTACGCGATGCCGGTAGCCAGCGGCGGGCCGTGAAACGCCGCCGTTCACTTGACGGCGGGCGGCGGGCCGGATAGGACTCTCCTGTCAGCGCCCGCGCAGGGGCCCCCGCCCACACGCGGGTCTCTCCCGCCCGCGGGCGGGAGGTATTACGAGCGGAGGTGAACATGAGAAGGTGCCTGCTGGCGTCCGCGGTCTGCGCGGGCGTGATCGCGTCCTGGGCCATTCCGGCGGCGGCGGCCGCACAGCCGACTTACGTGGCGCTCGGCGACTCGTACGCGTCGGGTGTCGGCACGCGCGTGTACTACAACGACGGCTCCAACTGCTCGCGCTCCCCGGACGCGTACGGCCCGCTGATCGCTGCGGCGCGGGGATACTCGCTTACGTTCGAGGCGTGCAGCGGTGCGAAGACGACCGATGTGAACTCGAGCCAGCTCGGTCCGCTGAACAGCTCCACGAACCTGGTGACGATCACGATCGGTGGCAACGACGCCGGCTTCAGCACCGTGATCGAAGACTGCGCCGCCTGGTACTTCCCGTGCCAGAGCGCGATCAACAACGCCGACTCGTTCATCCAGAACCAACTACCGGGTCTGCTCAACACCACCTACGCCGACGTCCGCTCGCATGCGCCCAACGCGCACGTGGTCGTGCTCGCGTACCCGCACCTGTTCACGAGCAACGGTGCGACGTGCAACTTCGACGCGCTCACGTCGTCCCACGAGGAGGAGCTCAACACCTCGGCGGACCTTCTCGACGGCGTGATCTCCAAGCAGGCGAGCGCGCACGGGTTCACGTATGTCGACCCGCGCAACGCGTTCAACAGCCACGAGATCTGTTCCTCCTCGGAGTGGCTCAACGGCCTGTCGAACCCGCTCAGCGAGTCGTTCCACCCGAACGTGCAGGGTCAGGCGGAGTTCGCATCGCTGATCGAGGGAGTGCTCCCTTAGTCTCCGTCGTGTGACCCACTACCGGCCGGCCGACGCGAGCGTCCAGCCCCGCTACAGCGGTGTGCGGACGTTCGCGCGGCTGCCGCATGTCGCGCTCGTCGCCGAGGGGACGCCCCCCGCTCCTCTCGACGCCGCGGTGCTTGGCGCGCCGTTCGACACCGGGACGAGCTTTCGCTCGGGCGCCCGTTTCGGACCCGAGGCGATCCGCTCCGCTTCGGCGCTCCTCCGTCCGTATCACCCCACGCTCGACGTCAACGTGTTCGAGACGCTTTCGGTGGTGGACGGAGGCGATCTGGACGTGACGCCCGGCAACGCGGAAAAGACCATGGAACAGCTGCGTGGCGGGCTGGAGCCGCTCATCCGCGCGGGCATCGCGCCGCTGGTGCTGGGAGGCGACCACTCGATCGTCCTCGGCGAGTTGCGGGCACACGCGGCGCTCCACGGGCCCGTCGGGGTGGTGCTCCTGGACGCGCACGCGGACACCTGGGATCAGTACTACGGCGAGCGGTACTTCCACGGCACGCCGTTCCGCCGTGCTGTCGAGGAGGGAGTCGTAGACCCCGGGCGCTCGATCTTCGCCGGCATGCGTGGGCCGCTGTATTCCCGAGAGGACCTCGAGGTCCCGCGCGAGCTCGGCTTCGAGCTGATCACGGGCGAGGAGCTGCAAGCGCTCTCCCCGTCCGACTACGGGGCCCGCGTACAAGCGCGCCTGGACGGCCGCCCCGCCTACCTCTCGTTCGACATCGACGTGCTCGACCCGGCATTCGCACCCGGGACGGGAACCCCCGAGGTGGCCGGCCTTCAGCCGCGCGAGGCGCTCGCTTTCCTGCGCGCGCTGAAGGGAATCGAGTTCACCGGCTTCGACGTGGTCGAAGTCTCGCCGCCGTACGACGGCCCCGGACAGCTCACGGCGCTTCATGCCGCGGCCGTCGCGTACGAGATGCTGGCGTTGCTCGCCGCAGCCCGCGGCTAATGCCCCTCGGGGGCGCCTACGCCGAGGGTCCCGTGACCGTGCTCGCTCCCTCCGGGGTGCCGTTTCCGGAGGCGCCCGTCAGGTCCGGGTTCCACGAGTAGGCGTACTCGGGCTTGTCGTTGGCCTGCCAAAGCGTTGTCAGCTGCAACGGGCGGAACGTGTCCCACATCACCGCAAGCTCGTCGGTCCGCGTGGCGCCGAGCGCCCGCTCCACCGCGCCCGGCTGCGGGCCGTGCGGCAGGCCTGAGGGGTGGAGGGTGACGC
This sequence comes from uncultured Actinomycetes bacterium, assembly GCA_963822725.1. Lineage (GTDB taxonomy): Bacteria > Actinomycetota > Thermoleophilia > Solirubrobacterales > Solirubrobacteraceae > Palsa-465. Next base: position 645,238 of record CAWGIR010000001.1, on the reverse strand, counting down.
AGCCGACGTCCACGCCCTTGCGCGCGGCGTAGTCGCCGTCGGCGTAGAACATCACCTCCTCGGACTGGATGTTCGAGTGGTGGTAGGGAAGCGGAACCGCCTCGGCGTCCCAATCGAGCAGCCGGGGGGCAAACGTGCAGATCACGAACCCCTGGCCCTGGAAGGTCTGGTGGGTTGGCGGCGGCAGATGAAAGCGCCCGGCGCGGGGCTCGAAGTCATCGGCGTTGAACGCGTACGGCCACACGTAGCCGTCCCACCCCACAACGTCGAATGGGTGGCGGTCGACCACGTAGCCCTGTAGCCCGCCGCGGACGCGGACAGTCAGCGGCCACGAGCCCCCTTCGTCGACGGTCTCGAGCTCGGCGGGGGGTCGGAAGTCCCGCTGGGAGAACGGCGCGTGCTCGAGCAGCTGCCCGTATCGATTCCGGTAGCGGGCCGGCGTCTCGATTTCCCCGGGCGTGTGGAACACGAGCCAGAACTGCTCGGTGCCGTCTTCGAGCTCCCAGGTGACGGTCGTCCCACGCGGAATCAGCAGGTAATCGCGCTCGCGGAACGGAACCCGGCCGAACACGGTGCGCAGCACGCCGCCGCCCCGGTGGACGTAGATCACCTCGTCGCCCTCGCCGTTGCGATAGAAGCCGGGCAGCTGGTCGCTCGGCTTGGCGACCGAGACCTCGAGGTCCGAGTTGAACATCAGCAGCCGGCGACCCGTGACGGGGTCCCCGCCCGCCTCCACCGAGCGCAGATCGCACAGGCGGTGGACGTGCGCCGGGGGCTCCCACTCGTCGCGCTCAAGCCGACGCAGCTCGCCGACCTCGGCAATCCGGCAGGGAGAGCCGAGGTGGTAGAGGATCGACTCGTTCCCCGAGAAGCCCTCGTATCCCATCACTTCCTCGACCAGCAGGCGGCCGTCATCGCGCACCTGCACGTGGCGCTTTCGGGGAACGCGGCCGAGGGCGGCGTAGCGCATCGGCTATAGGTTGCCGCGCGCGGCCTGCTCGCGCTCGATCGCCTCGAACAGCGCCTTGAAGTTGCCCTCGCCGAACCCGCGCGCGCCGTGGCGCTCGATCAGCTCGAAGAAGATCGTGGGGCGGTCGCCGAGCGGAGCGGTGAAGATCTGCAGCAGGTAGCCCTCGTCGTCGCGGTCGACCAGAATTCCCAGCCGCCGCAGGTCCTCGAGGGATTCTGAGATCTCACCGATCCGCCCGGGCACCTCCTCGTAGTAACTGTCCGGCGTGCGCAGGAAGCGGATGCCGCGCTCGCGCAGCTTCGCCACGGTGGCCACGATGTCATCCGTGGTCAAAGCGATGTGCTGCGCGCCCGCGCCCTCGTAGAACTCGAGGTACTCGTCGATCTGTGACTTGCGCTTCCCCTCCGCCGGCTCGTTGATCGGGAACTTGACCCGACCGTTACCTCCGGTGACAACTTTTGACATCAGCGCCGAATACTCGGTCGAGATCGCCTCGTCGGTGAAGTGGATCATCTCGGTCATGCCGAATACGTTCTCGTAGTAGGAGACCCAATGGTTCATGGCACCGAGCTCGACGTTACCGACGATGTGGTCGATGTCGCGCACGAGCGGTGCGTGCACCTCATGAGTGACCGCGGTGAATCCCGGCAGGAACGCCCCCTCGTACGCCGAGCGGTCGACGAAACGGTGGACGTCTCGCCGTACGTGGCGACGTCCGCGAGCATCGCCAGGCCGTGCTCGTCCTGCGACCATGTGCGGCTCGGCCAGACCCTTCGCGCCGCGCCTGGTGGCTTCGCTGTAGGCATGCTCGACGTCCGGAACCGACAGCGCGATCACCTTGACCCCGTCTCCGTGCCGGGCGTGGTGGCGGGCGACCTCGGTGTCGGCGCGGAGCGTTCCGGTGAGGACGAGGCGGATGTCGCCCTGCATCAGCACGTGTGAGGTCGCCTCGCGCCGGCCGGTCTCGAGCCCGCTGTAGGCCACCTCATCAAACCCGAACGCGCTCCGGAAGTAGTAGCTCGCCTGCGCGGCGTTGCCCACCCACAGCTCCACGTGGTCGATGCCGTGCAGCGGCATGAAGTCGGTGTGACGCGCTGCGCTTGCTGCCTCAGTCGTCGCTGCCATCTAGTCCTCCGGATCGTTCGATCGCCAGCTCCTGCGCGGCCAGCAGCGTGTTCGTGCCCGTCGCGGCGGCCCTGGCGTAAATCTCGTTCAGCGTGTCGCCGATCCGCTCGATCGAGCGCTCGACACGCGCACGGTCGAAGCCGTGAAGCTCATCCGCGACGGCAATCAGGCCACCGGCGTTCACGACGAAGTCCGGCGCCCACACGATCCCTCGCTCGCGAAGTGCCTCCGCCGCCTCCTCGTCCGCCAGCTGGTTGTTGGCCGCGCCCGCGACGACCGGTACCTGGAGACTCGCGATCGTCTCCAGATCGAGGACGCTGCCGAGCGCGCAGGGCGCAAGCACCTCCGCTTCGGTCACGAGCGCCTCCTCGGGCGTGACCCATTTCGCCCCGAGAGCCGGAGCGAGCCGTCGCTTGCCCGGATCGACGTCCGCGACCGTGAGTCGGACACCGGCGTCGCTCAGGCGCTGCGCGAGCTTCGAGCCGACGTGCCCTAGGCCGAGGACGACGACGTGGCGGTCTGCCAGCGGGCCGCGAAGGGATGAGTGGATCGCCACCTCGACCCCGTGTGCCGTGTACGGGCTGGGATCGCCGGCGCCTCCTTCTGCACGGGGCCTTCCGGCGATGTGGTCGGTGAACCTGCCCACATGGACGATGTCCTCCAGCGACGTGCCGGCGTCCTGTGCGGTGATGTACCGGCCCTCGAATGACTCGACGAGCTCGGCGAAGTCCTGGAGCGCGTGCTCCCGGTCCTCCCCGACAGGTGCGGGCCCCGGCCGATACGCGATCACGCCCTTGGCGCCGCCCAGCTCCAGGCCGGCGACGGCGGCCTTGAACGTCATCGAGCGCGCAAGACGCTCGACGTCCGCCAGCGCATCCTCCGGCGATGCGTACGGCTCGAAGCGACACCCGCCGAGCGAGCGGCCATTCGACGGTCCGGTGGACGGCGATCGCCATCATCAGCCCTGACCGCGGCCCGCGCTGGCGGCGGACCTCTTCGTAGTCAGCGGCGAGCACGCGCTCAGATGCAAGCGCAGTCATCGGACAGCCGCCCTTGCCGCCGGGCGCGATCGCATCCCGGCGATCGACTCGTCGCTGCACTGGCGGAAGAAGCCTCCAACCACTTCGGTCACCTCCTGAATCGAGTCGGCGCGGTACAGCACCGGCTGGTAGGCGGTGATGTCGTAGTCCGCGGTTCCCATCTCGACCAGGTCGAGCGGGCGATGGTCCATGCCCCGAAACTCCTCTATTTCTCCGTAGCTCGAGAGGATCCCCGCCCCGTACGCCCGCAGCTCGCCGTCCTCGACCACGGTCCCGAACTCGAGCGAGAACCAGAACACCTTCGAGAGGAACTTCAGGTTGTGTTCGTCTCGGAGTCGGTTGGCGGCCTCACCGGCGAGCCGGTGCAGCTCGCTGAACGTCGGGGTCGCGAGCAGGTGCCCGTGCCCGATCACCTCGTGGATGATGTCCGGCTCGGGCGTGTACAGCGGGACCGCGGAGTGGCGGACGTACTCGGTCGAATAGAAGCGGCGGTCCGAGAGCGAGCGGTAGAACTGGGCCAGCGGCACAAGCCCCGCGGCCGGCAGGTAGCGCCAGCCGCTGATCGGCTCGATCAGGTCCGAGACCTCCTCGAGGCTCGGAATCCGATCGGTGGGCATCCCGACGCGGGTCTTGGCCTCGAGATATTCGGCCACTGCGTAACGCTGGTGCTTGTCCCGCAGCTCCCGCGAGACCGTTCGCCAGACCTCCTGCTCGTCCTCGGTGTACGTCGATCTCGGGCGCCGGCTCGCCCGGATTCCAGGCCAGGGCCGCGGCCGCGATCTGGTTGCGACGCGCGCGGTAGACGGGGTCGTTGGCGCCGGGATGGTCGTGGGCGAGGTGGACCGTTACGCCGCCGTCTTCATCGGTGGTGACTGGCGAGTAGAGCTGTCCCTCTTCGTACATCCCTGTCGTATTGGTCTAGCACTTGGACACTTCGCCTGCAAGTCTGCATAGCAGCAGCTATCAAATTGACGCATCCATCGTCCTCCAGCGCTATGGTCCTGCTCAGATTGACCAGTTTTGACCAGCTCGATGCTCGCCTGATCGCCACGATGCGAGAAAACCCCCGCGTCGGGTTGCTTGAGGTGGCGCGGCAGCTCGGCGTGGCCCGCGGCACGGTTCAGGCGCGGCTGGCCAAGCTCGAATCGGGGGGCGTGATCACCGGGCACGGACCGGAGATCGATCCCCACGCGCTCGGGTACTCGATCAGCGCGTTCGTGCTGATCGAGCTCGCGCAGGGCCGGCTGGCGGAGGCCGTGGAGGTGATGGAAGGAATGCCCGAAGTGCTGGAGGCCGACGGCGTCTCGGGGCCGCAGGATCTGATCTGCCGCGTGGTCGCGCGTGACACCGAGCACCTCCAGGAGCTCGTCAACGAGTTGCTGCAGACGCCTGCCATCCGGCGCTGCACGAGTTACATCGTGCTCTCGCGCCAGGTGCCGCCGCGCACAGGGCCGCTGGTCGCGTCCGCGGGCGGGCGGGGAGCCGCCGCCTGAACGGGCTACGCGCCCGGGGGCGGGCCGCCGGATCCCCCACCGCCGCCCGTGGTCGGGCGGGCGAGACTTCCCTTAGCGCCGACCTCGGCCGTGGTCACCGCGACGTCGAACGTGGCGGCGTAGCCGTGCTTGATGCTCCCGGTCACCTTGACGATGTTGGTCTGAAAGTCGGCGCTCGAGAGCACGGTGTCGCTCTCGTCGGTCGTCGGGTCCGTCTGGGGCGAGCGCGTGTTGTACGGCGCGGCGTTTCTCAGAACGTGGCTGTTGGCCGCGTCCGAGAAGAAGATCTGCGTGGTGTAGCCCGCGATCGTCGCGCCCGAGTGCGACAGCTTGCGGATCCGAACGTGGATGTGGATCGCGCGGCTGGTGTACCAACCGGGCCAGATCGTCTTGAAGCTCACCTGGCCGTGAACGGGCTGGTGCCTGATTCCCTTGTCCTTGCCGGTGATCTGATAGCCGCGCAGCCAGTCGTCGGCCAGCGTGTCTCCGCCTGTCGTGCCGCCGCCCGCCTGCTGTGAGGACTCGTCGGAGTACAGCCCGTGGGCGTTCGCGTGCCAGATGTCGACCGCGACTCCGTTGAGCGGCTTGCAGTTGTTGCTCTGATCGACGACGTTGATGACCAGGTTCAGTCGAACTCCGGCTTGACGGCCGCCGCCGTGCGCGTTGCCGCGCACATCGGAGCGGTGGAGCATGGTGTTGACCCAGTACGGGCCTTCTGTCAGCTCGGGGGTGAGCTTCGCGCAGCTCGAGGCCGCGATCGCGGGCGCGGGGTCGAGCAGGCCGGTGAGCGACGGCGCCAACAGGTAGGCGGCGCCGGCGGCTCCCGCTGCGTGAACCGCCTGACGGCGGGTGAGGTGGTGGTCCATGGGCGGCATGCTCTCAGGCGTGCGTAAGCCGGGCGTAGGAGTCAGCGGGCCAGCTCGTCGTGCATCGCACGCACCCGCGCCAGCACCTCGTCGGCCACCTGCTGCTGGCGCTCGCGGGAGGGGTTCGGCTCCGTGCCGAACCGCAGCGGCTCTCCGTAGCGCACCGTCACGGCCGGGAACTCGAGTCGCTTCCAGTTGCGCGCCCGCTCGGAGCCGTGGATTGCGACCGGAACGATGGAGCAGCCGGTCTCGAGCGCGAGCCGCCCGATTCCCGGCCGGGCGCGGGCCCCGACCACGGCGCTGCGCGACCGTCCGCCCTCCACGTACATCACGATCACACCGCCGCGGCCGAGGATCGTCTCGGCCGTGACGATCGCCTCCTCGTCGCGCTGGCCGCGGCGAACCGGGAAGGCGCCGATCCGGGTGAGGAACCACTCGAGCGGGCGGCCCTTGAACAGCTGGGACTTTGCCATCCAGTGGACATGACGCCGCATCAGGAAAGCGACGAACCAGTGGTCCATGCCCGAGAAGTGGTTGGGCGCCAGGATCACCGGACCCCGATCGGGCACACACTCGAGCCCCTGAGCACGGAGGCGATAGAGCAGGCGGCACGGCGGGAATGACAGGAACCGCGTGACGGGGTAGATCAGGCCCGCCTCGCGTGCGCGCACATACGCATGGAAGCGGTCGAAGTACTCGGGGGGGCGCGGGTCGAGGTACACCTGCGGCCGCATCGGCGCGAGGTCGGAGTGGGGCATCCCGCTGACTACCCGCGGGGAGCGCCGGGGTTTCGCCCTCGATAATCCTGCCATCGACCTTTACGCGACCGGATTCCTCGACTGGCTCGCCTGCGCCGCCCGCGGCGCGGCCGAGCGTGCGGCGCGCGCAGCCGCTTCAACCGGGGACCGCGTGCTCGCGCTCGCGACCGCCGGCCACGTGCTCGACTTCGATGACACCTATGCACCGGGCCTCGCGCATCTGAGCGCTCCGACGGCGCCCGCGGCGCTCGTGATCGCGGCCGAGACCGGGGCGACCCTCGGCGAGGCGCTGGCCGCGTATGCCGAGGGGTTCGAGGCAATGGGGGCGCTCGCGCGAGCGTCACACCCCGGGCTTTACAACCGCGGCTGGCATCCGACCGCCGTGTGCGGCGTGGTCGGAGCGGCGGTCGCTGCGGCCCGGCTGCTCGACGCCGACCGCGAGCGCGCGGTCGCGGTCGCGCTGCTCCGGGCGGGGGGGCTGCGCGCCGCGTTCGGGTCGGACGGCAAGGCGCTCCAGGTCGGCATGGCCGCCTCCAGCGGCGTCCTGGCCGCGCGGCTGGCGGCGCAGGGGGCTCGCGTGCCGCTGGGCGAGGCCGCGCGGGGTGCCGCCGGCTTCGAGGCCGCGTTCGGCGGCCGCTACGCGGAGCCCGACGGCGTCGAGCTGGCGGTCGAGAAGAACTGGATCAAGCCGTGGGCATGCTGCCTGCAGACCCATTCGACGATCGAGGCCGCCGAGGACGCGAGGGCCGCCGGGTTCGAGCCGGGCGCCCCGATCGAGGTTCGAGTCCACCCCGTCTCGCAGCAGGCCGCGGCCTGCGGTCCGCGGCCCCTCGACGGCCTTCAGGCCAAGTTCTCGATCCCGTATCTCGCGGCGTACACCCTCCAGAACGGCCCGCCTCGCGTCGAGAGCTTCAACGAGGTCGACCCGTCCGCGGTGGCATTGGCCGAGGACGGCGTCCGTGTGGGCACTGACCCGGACCTGCGCGAATCGGAGGCAATCGTCTCGATCGACGGTCGCGATTTCCGCGTCGAGGCAGCGCTCGGGTCGCCCGCGCGCCCACTCCGGCCCGATCAGCTCCAGTCGAAGCTCACCGAGCTGAGCGACGACAGGCTCGACGGCGCGCTCGAGGACCGCGACCGTCCCGCGGCCGAGCTGCTTCAGCTGCTCGAAGGGGCCTGATCCAGGTGCTGGCGGTGGGCGACCGCCGCCGCCTGCGTCCGGCTCCGCACGCCGAGCTTGGACAGGATCCGAGAGACATGGACGCTGGCGGTCTTCTCGGCCATGTACAGCGCATTGCCGATCTGGCGATTGGTGGCCCCCTCGGCGATCAGCGCCAGCACCTGGCGCTCGCGCGGCGTGAGCCCGAACGGGTCTTCCTCGGGCTCGCCGTTGGCGTCCGCCATTACGATCGCCCCGGCAGGCATCCCCGAGCTCGAGCCGGGCACGGCTCGCGAGCGCCGTCAGCTCGTCGATCAGCCACCGAGATTCGAGCTTGCGCGCCGCCTCGAGCGCTGTCTGGGCCGCGTCGGTGGCCGCGGCCCGGTCCCCGCCTTCGACGAGCGCCTCCGCCGCCCGCCAGCGGGCGATCACCGCTCGGTAGGGGCGCCCGAGCTCATCCCAGGCCTCCGCCGCCTGGAGCCACTTGCCCGGCGTCGACTGCGCCCCCGTGCGCGGCCCAGCTCGGCGTCTCCGAGCGCCAGCCACGCCCGCTCGACGGGACCACCGGCCTCGGCCGCCGCCCGAAGACGCTGGATGTGCATGCGCGCGCGGGTGAGCGCGTCCCGCTCGGCCGGCTTCTCGCGCAGATCCCGGGCCCGCTCCGCGTGGTCGGCCTCGACCGCCATCCCCACGGCCGTCACGCGCGCGATCCGCATCACGTCGTCGGTGCACAGCTCGATCCGGTCAAGCGCCTCCTCGACGGCCGCGCGCGCGCCGTCAAGATCGTGCCGCCGGCGCAGCAGCTCGGCGCGCAGCGTCGCCGAACAGGCCGATCCACTGAGGCTCGGATGAGGCCGCCACCAGCGGCTCTGCCGCCTCGAGCGCGTCGGCGGCCGCGTCCTCGTCGCCGTCGCCGAGCGCCTGGTCGGCCTGGCGGAGCTGGCGGAAGATCAGCTGCCGGCCCAGGAGCCATGGCGGCGCGAGGTCGCAGGTTATCCCGCGCGGTGCGCCAGTCGCCGGCCTCGAACGCGATCTCCGACAGCGTGAGCGCGAGCCAGTCGTGGTCCTCGCGCACCCGGCTCGGGATCGCGGCAACCCCTTCGCGCGCAACCCGCAGCGCGTCCTCGGTGCGGCCGGCCAGATTCGAGCATCTCGGCGAGGTTCGCGTAGCCGGCCGTCAACGCCCAGGGCTCGCTGGTCGTCGCGGCCGATCTCGATCGCCCGCTGCATCCGCTCAACGCCCTCGTCCACCTGCCCGAGCGCGATCATCGCCATCCCCAAAGTGTTCAGAACCTCGGCTTCGGTAGCGGGGTGGTCGACGGTCACGGCCAGCTCGAGCGCCTCCTCGGCATCCCGGATCGCCTCCCGGAAGCGCCCGCGCAGGTAGCGGGTCCGGGCGAGCCACGACAGCAGCCGGGCCCGCCCGATGCCGCGGTCGTCATCTGGAAGCAGCGCCAGCGCGCGCTCGGCGGTCTGCACCCCCTCCTTGCCGCGGTTGAGCGCCCACTGCGCGCGGGCCAGCCTGCCCAGCAGGGACGAGTACCGGCGGGCATCCCGCTCGGGGTCCAGCTCGCGCAGCGCCTCGCGCAACAGCGTCTCACCGCGGGTGCGGTGACCGTCTCCCATGTGGGCGACGCGCCGCGCCCACGACCAGCTTCACGTGGTCCATCCCCAGCAGCTCCTCGGCATCGTCGACTCGCGGCCACAGCTCGAGCGCTCGCTCGAACAGGTCGGCGGCCTCGCCGAACGCCTGCACCTCCTCCGCCGCGCGGCCCGCAAGCACCGTCGCCTTCAGCGCCGCCCGCTGCTCGCCGGCGGCCGCGTAGTGACTCGCGACCGCCGTCGTGCGCTCGAGCTCGCGGTCATCCTGGTCCTCGCAGCCCGCTTCGAGCACTCGCGCCAGCTCCAGGTGGAGCTCGGAGCGCTCGCCGGGGAGAAGATCGTCGTACAGCGCCTCGCGCAGCAGGGCGTGGCGGAAGAAGAAACGGTCATCGTCGCCGGTGATCAGCACCTGCTCGGAGACCGCATCGCGTAGGGCGCGCCTGCAGCCGGTCGGCTTCGAGGCCGGCGACCTCGGCGATCGTCCTGTCGTCAAGTCGCCTGCCGACCGCCACCACGCGCGCCACCCGCTGCGCGTCCTCCGACAGCCGCTCGATCCGCAACATGAAGGCGTGCCGCAGGCTCTCGGGAGCCGAGCCCCGCGCCGTCGAGCCCGGCCGCAAGCAGCTCCTCCGTGTACAGCGGGTTCCCCTCGCTACGGGAGAACAGCCGCTCGACCAGCTGGGCGCTGGGCGTGTCGCCGAGGATGTCCTCCAGCGCCTCGGTCAGCTCGCTGGCGATCGAATGGCTGCAGCAGGATCCGCCGGGTTCGCTCGAGCCGCTCGAGCTCCGCCAGCAACGGCAACAGCGGGTGCCGGCGGTGAAGCTCGTCGGTCCTGTAGCTGACCAGCAGCGTCACGCGCTCCTCGCGCAGGCTGCGGGCCAGGAACGCCGCGAAGGCCCGCGTCGAGCGGTCCGCCCAGTGCATGTCCTCGAGCACCAGGACCACCGGCGACTCCTCGCTGAGCAGATCGAGCAGCTCGAGCAAGGCCTCGAACAGCCGTACCTGCCCGCTCGGGTCGACCCGCTCCCCGCCTTCCGCGCGCCGTTCGCCGCCGAACGTCGGGAGCAGGGCGGCGAGCTCGGTCCTGCTCACCGGGGTCAACTGCTCGAGCGCCGAGTTGCGCTCGCGGACGAGCGGACGGAGCGCGCTCAGCAACGGAGCGTACGGAAGCTCCCCATCCCGCTGCTCCACGCTCTCTCCGCGCAACAGCAGCGCCGCCTCGTCCCCCTCCTGGATACGTCGCTCGAGCTCGCCGACGAGTCGCGTCTTGCCGACGCCCGACTCGCCGCCGAGCAGGACGACTACCGGGTTTCCGCTCGAAGCCTCACGCAGTGCGAGCTCGAGTTCGGCCAGCTCGCCGACTCTCCCGACGAAGCGGCTGCTCGTCAGCCTTGCTCGCATGTCCGAAGTATTGCTGGATCCCGTCCCGGAAGGCATGGCGTGCACCGAGCCTGTCAAGCGAGCCGGCGTGGGCCGCGCGGCGGATCATGTCGTCTGTTCTCTGCGCTGCGATGATGGCTGTGATGTTGGGTTGCATTCTCGGCTCCTTTGAATTCCACTAGGAACAGGGTGGACTGAGACGCCCGTAGGCACATCGGGAGGAAGGAGCGAGTTGGCCTAAGCAGGGCCTTACTCCTGCCCCGAAGGGGCCTTACGCGTGCGGTGAACGCCCGTTTCAGCGGCCGGCGATCCGCGCACCCGGGACGAACGGCCGGTGGCTGATGATCTCAAGCTCGCGGAGGCGGGCGCGGAGCGGCTCGCCGGCCACGCCCTCGCTGAGACGGTCCTCGGTAGCGCGCTCGCACGCGAGCTGGTCAAGCTCGCGCAGATCCTCACGGGTAAAGGGCGGCTCGGGCACGAGCGTCGCCGGATCTGGACGCACGTACCACAGCTCGGCCTCGGCGAACCGCGCACATAGCGCCCGCGCCAGCGGATACTGCGCGGGGTGATAGAGGATCACCATCCGAGGCTCGCCCGGTAGCTTGCAGCCGCTTGACCTGCCGCGCCGGAATCGTGTCTCGAAGCCACCGCGGCGTACGCCTCCGGGGTGGCTCGAGCGCAAGCACGCGCGGGATCTGGAGCAGGTCGCGGGCGTGTGCTCGAGCTCGAACTGCTCCAGCGCACGTGGTAGCAGCAGAACCCCGAGTGGCTCGGCGGGCACGGGCTGTCGGTACTGGTCTCCGATCAACTGGAGCCGGGGTAGAACCGCCCGGGGCGGCCGCCAGCGTGGCGCGCGCAACGGCCTCGGCGACGGCCAGGATCGCCACCGCCCCCGGGCCGGTGCGCTTCACGGTCACGGTGATGTACGTCCCGCCGGCGGTCGGCGTTCCGTTGGTCGCGATCAGTTCCTCCTGGGCGGCCACCCACACCGCGTTGCCCGCCACGCTCTGAACCGGCCGCGGCAGCTCGGATGACTGTGAACCCTGCCCGGGCCGAAGGCCTGGGCGAGGTGTGAGGTCTCGGTGTCGTACTCGGTCCACGCCCGTGGCGAGGGCTGGGCGACGACGTCAAGGCGAAGCCCTCGGCCCGTCACGACGCACTCGATGTTGAGCTGGTCGGGATCCGCGATCCGCATCTGCGTGGATGCCCCCAACAGCCTTGCGGCGGCCTGGCGCCCAGCCGCGCAAACGCTGGCTGCGGTCGGTTGCTTGGCGGAATGGTGGGAGGAACTGCCGCCGCAGGCCACAAGCGTCACGGCGAGGATCAGGATTGACGCGCGGCGATCCACTACCCCTACTCGGGAGCCTCCTTGCCGCTTGGCAGCAGCCTGCCCGAGCTGACGGGGCTGAGCGGCGAGCGGGTGGCGCCCGTCATCTCGGCACCATCCACGTTCAGCGGGTGGTGGCACGCGGCCAGATGACCACCCGGATACTCGGCCAGCGGCGGCTCGACCTGGCTGCAGACCTCCGTCGCGCGCGGACAGCGGGTGTGGAAGCGACAACCGGACGGTGGCGCGATCGGGTTGGGTGGCTCGCCGCTGACCACGAGCCGCTCGCGGGCCCGATTCTGGTCCGGGTCTGGGATCGGGATCGCCGACAGCAGCGCCTCGGTGTAGGGGTGGATGGGCTTTGCGTAGAGCTCCCTGGCCGGCGAGACCTCCATCAGCTTCCCCAGGTACATCACCGCGATCCGGTCCGAGACGTGGCGGACCACCGCAAGGTCGTGGGCGATGAAGATGTACGACAGCCCCATGTCGTCCTGGAGATCGTCGAGCAGGTTGATGACCTGGGCCTGGATCGAGACGTCGAGCGCGGACACCGGCTCGTCGAGCACGATCAGGCGCGGGTCCACCGCCAGGGCCCGAGCCACGCCGATCCGCTGCCGCTGGCCGCCCGAGAACTCGTGCGGGAAGCGATTGATGTGCTCGGGATTTAGCCCGACGCGCTCGAGCAGCTCCGGTACGCGCTTCTCAACATTGTCGATCCCATGCAGCTTCATCGGAGTGCCGACGATCTGCCCGACGCGCTTGCGCGGGTTGAGCGAGGACACGGGGTCCTGGAAGACGAGCTGCACCTCCTTGTGCACGCCCTCGAGCCCGCGACGCCCGGTATGGGTGATGTCGTGCCCGCGGTATCGCAGGGTGCCGTCGGTCGGCTCCAGCAGGCGGACGATGCACCGCGCGAGCGTGCTCTTGCCGCAGCCCGACTCGCCGACGATCCCCAGCGTCTCCCCCTCCTTGAGCGCCAGCGAGACGTCGTCCACGGCGTGGACGTGCCCGATCGTACGGTCGATCAGGACGCCCGTCCTGACCGGGAAGTAGAGCTGGAGGTGCTCGGCCTCGACCAGCGGCTCCCCCGTGCCGGTCAGCGTCTGCTCCGCCTCGCGCAGCTGCTCGGTGTCGCCGGCGTCCGCGCTCATGCGACCGCCGTGCCTTCGGCTAGGCCGATCCGCCCGTCGACCTCACGCCGGGCCCGCTTTTCGCTCGACGTCCAGCCAACAACGATCGAGGTGCGCGGGGGCTTCGGGGACGCGAGCCTCGAGCGGCGGCACCTCCGTGCAGTGGTCGAAGGCGTGCGGACAGCGCGGACGGAAGTGGCACCCCTTGGGCGGGTTGACCATCGAAGGCGGCAGTCCCGGGATCGCGGGAAGCCGCTTGGGGGGTTCGCGATCCATCCGCGTCACCGACCCGAGCAGTCCCCACGTGTAGGGGTGCTGGGGGTCGTAGAAGATCTCATCGAGGGTCCCCTGCTCGACGACCCGGCCCGCGTACATCACGATCACCCGGTCGGCGATGTCCGCGACGACCCCCAGATCGTGGGTCACGAAGATCACACCGCTGTTCGACTCCTGGCTCAGCTGCTTGATCTCCGCCAGGATTTGGGCCTGCACGGTGACGTCGAGCGCGGTCGTCGGCTCGTCGGCGATCAGCACGCTCGGGGAGAGCGACAGGGCCATCGCGATCATCGCGCGCTGGCGCATGCCGCCCGAGAACTCGTGGGGAAACGCGCGCACCCGCTGGCTGGCGTGCGGGATCCCGACGCGCTCCATCAGCTCGATCGTGCGGTCGAGCGCCGCCGGCTTGGAGATGTCCTCGTGGGCGCGGATCTGCTCCACGATCTGATCGCCGATGCGGTGCACGGGGCTGAGCGATGAGATCGGATCCTGGAAGATCATCGCGATCTCGGCGCCGCGAATCCGCTCGAGCTGGCCCTCCGGGGCGGTGACGAGCTCCTGTCCTTCGAGGTTCGCCGAGCCGCCGAAGCGCGCGTTCGGTCCGCGGGTCAAGCCCATCAGGGTCATCACGCTCACCGACTTCCCGGAGCCCGACTCGCCGACGATCGCGAGCACCTCGCCGCGGTCGAGCGTGAACGAGACGCCGTCCACCGCCTGCACGAGACCGTCCTCGGTCTGAAACGAGACCCTGAGGTCGTCGACTTCGAGCAGTCGGTCGGCCATCACCCGCTGAGCCTGATCCGGGGGTCGAGCGTCGCGTACAGCACGTCCGCCAGGGCGCCGAAGAGCACCACGAAGAACGCGGTGAACATCGCGCCGACGAGGATCGGCGGCACGTCCAGATTGCCGATCGCGCTCGCCTCGTACTGCCCGATGCCCGGGATGTTGAACACCCGTCTCGGTGACCAGCGCGGCGCCCCCGAGCAGCGTCGCGAAGTCCAGCCCGAACATCGTGATGATCGGCATCAGCGAGTTGCGCAGCACGTGGTGGACGAACACGTTTCGTTGCGAGAGGCCCTTGGCCCGGGCGGTGCGCACGTGGTCCTGGTTGATCATGTCGAGCAGGTTCGAGCGCAGGACACGGGAGTAGAAACCGATCGAAGTGCCGCGATCGAGAACCACGGAAGGATCAGGTGGTTGGCCCACTGGGCCGGGATTGCGACGACCGCTGTACCCGGTGTTCGGGAAGATGCTCAGCTTGAACGCGAACAGGTACAGCAGCACCGCGGCCAGCAGGAACATCGGGATCGACACGCCGACGATCGCCAGCACCATCAAGCGCCCGGTCCGCTAATCGGCCGACCCGCAGGGCGCTCACCGAACCGAGCACGATCGCGGCCACGAGCCAGATGATCCCGGCGGGAATCACGAGCGACAGCGTCGCGCCGAACCGCGACTTGAACTGGTCGACGACGTTCAGGTCGTCCTGGTAATCGATCACCTGGCCGGTGAAGATCAGCTTCATCGTGTTGGCGTACTGGGTGTAGAACGGCTTGTTGAAGCCGAACTTCCGGCTGACCTCGTTGACCGTCGTCTGGTTCGCGTTGCGCCCCGCGATCGCCCGCGCCGGGTTGTAGCTCGGGATGATCTCGAAGATCCCGAAGACGACCACGGACCGCGAACAGGAGCGCGATCGCGGACAGCGCTCTGCGGACGATGAAGCGCGTCATCAGGTCTTGATCCGCACCTGCGCGCGGGGATCGAGCGCGTCGCGGACTCCGTCACCGAGGATGTTGATGCTGAGCACCGTCAGCACGAGCATCGCGCCGGGGATCAGCGAGAAGGTCGGCGTCGTCGGAGATGTAGTCGAGCCCGTCGGAGATCAGCGTCCCCCAGGAGGCGTTCGGTGCCTGCACGCCGGCCCCGAGGAACGACAGGTACGCCTCGAGCAGGATCGAGTAGGCGAGCATCATCGGGATGAACACGATGATCGTCGAGGCCGCGTTGGGCAGGATCTCGGAGAACATGATCCGCCAGGGGCTCATGCCCTGGACGCGCGCCGCGTCGACGAAGTCCTGCTCGCGCAGTCGCAGCACCTCGCCACGGATCGGCTTGCCCAGGTATGGGATGTAGATCACCCCGATGATGAACGAGGGGATCAGGATCGAGTTGCCCTTGATCGGGCCGAGACCGCCGAACGCCAGCGCGGTCCCGACCGCGACGCCGAGGATCACCGGCGGGAACGACCAGATCAGCTCCATCAACGGCCGCAGCACGGTGTCGACGATGCCCGCGGAAGTAGCCGGCCAGCGAGCCCGAACAGCGTGCCGAACACGATGATGATCGCGGTCGCGATCACGCCGATCTCCAGCGACGTGCGCCCGCCGTACAGCAGCCGCACCGCGAGATCGCGTCCGTTCTCATCGGCGCCGAAGAAGTAGTGGCTCGTCAACGTCGGGCCGATCGGTACGCCGCTCGGCGAGACGATGTCCTTGCCGCCGACCGTGCCCGTGATGTTCTCGGCGTTGGGGCCGATGTGAGCGATGTCATGCGAATAGACCGGCGCCAGCACGCACAGCAGCACCAGCACCACGAACAGGCCGGCGAACACCAGCGCCACCTTGTTGCGCCGCAAGTCGCCGCAGCGCGAGGCGGTAAGGCCCTACGCCGACGGTCGGCTCGCCCGTATGGTCCGGGGGCGGCCAACCTGCGGGCACCGTCGTCGAGTTCAACCGCTACGCCACGGGGAGGGCCCTGAGGGAGGTCGAGCGACATCGCGTTCGTGCGAGCTTATCGCCGGTGGGAAGGAGCGTCGGCCGGGAGGCGCGCCGTGCGCCCTCCCGGCCAGACGCCATGTCTCTACTTCTTCAACGCCAGGCTCGTCAGGTCGGTCAGATACTCGACCGACATCACGCCCGTGTTGTAGGACAACCGGTTCGAGTAGAACTTCGGCTTCTGCTCGTGGCCGAATGCGGCGTAGTACGCCTTGCTCACCGCATACTTGTCGAGCGCCTGCCCACTGGCTGGCAACCGTCTCGGGAGGCTGCTGGTCCAGCGTGTTCAGCTCCGAGTTGTAATGCGGATCGTTCACGTAGCCGTAGTTCAGCGAGGAACCGGCGTTACCCGCGAACAGCTGCATGAAGTCCCACGGGTTCGGGAAATCCTGGTTCCAGTCGCCGAAGCCGACCGTCGGCTTCAGGGTGGGTGCCCCGATCGTCGTGAAGTACACGCTCGAGTTGACGACCTTCTCCGTGGCCTTGAACCCCAATGAATTGAGGACCGAGGTGAAGTAGTCCAGGTACTGCCGGCGCGGGCTGCGCTCCTCGCCGTACACAATCACCGGCTGTCCGATCATCCCCGACTTCTGCATCAGCTGCTTGGCCAGCGTCATGTTCGGCGGTCCATCCGGATTGTGTCCGATCAGCGCAGTGCACGACGAGGGACTGGAGTGCCCGATGATCCCGAAGGGGATCAGATGGCAGTCCGGGGTTTGGAAGCCGGAGTCGAGCCTGGACAGCGCCCGATCGTCCATCGCCGCCAGCACCGCCTTGCGCGCGTCGAGGTTGTTGAACGGCTTCTTGTAGGTCGCGAACCAGAAGTACCAGCTCGAGTTCAGCGGGATCGGCTGGTAGCGATCGGCCGCCTGTGACTGGATCTGCTGGAGGACCGAGGACGGGAGCGTGTCGCCCGGATCGAACACGTCCGCCTGGTTGTTGAGCACCGCCTGAGCGTTCGCCAGCACGTTGGAGTTGACGTTGTAGATGATCTTGTCCGCGTATCCGCGGGCCAGACCGGGAACGTCGAACTTCGGGTTCTTGACGAGCACGTACTGATGCTCGGGGCTGATCGACGACCACATATACGGCCCGTCGCCGATCGTGCCCTGGCTCGCGAGGTTCTTCGTCGGCGTGCTCGGCGGCACAGGCGCCAGGCCCGGAAGCGCGAAGATGTCGATCGATCGGCGCGAACGGCGCCAGGACATGGACCGTGAGCGTACCGGTCTTGTCGTCGGGCACGATCCCGGAGATCGTCTTCGCCTTGCCGTTCGCGTAGGCCATCCCGCCCTGGACGTACGCGCTGATGAACGATGCGGCCTGCCACGGGATCTTCACGTCCCGCTCGGCCGCGACCAGAACGTCTGAGACCTTGATCGGCTGGCCGTTCGAGTAGTGAAGTCCCGGCCGAAGGTGGAACGTGTAAGTCTTCCCGCCGTCGGAAACCGTGGGCAGACTCTTCGCCAGCCCCGGGATGATCTTGCTGCCCGCGTCGCCGTTCACGCCGCGCGCGAACGTCAGCAGCGCTGGGTCGACGACCGAGTAGAGCTCATTTCCCTGGGTTGTGAAATCGAGCCCCGGGTCGGCGGACAGCGGCGCCGTTCCAGACGCGATCGTGATCGTGCCGCCCATCTTGGCGCCCGCGGTCGAGCTCGTCGACGAGGTCTTCTTCGACGAGCTGCCGCATGCAGCGATGGCGGCGGTCGCCCCGAGTGCTGTGAGCACGGTCAGGATCGACCTTGCGTTCTTGTGGCCTAACACTCCTCCTCCTTGCGTCGATGGTCCCGACGGCCGAAATCTAATTCACAACGGCGCCGCGATGCCATAGCCGGGAGAGGTCCTAATCAAGCCTCAACACGGCTGCGAATCTCCTCCTAACACGAGCGGCGGCTCATTGGCCGTGTTGGCCAAGTCGCGCGCGGTGCCTCGGCCGCCGCGGCCGTGCAGCGGAACAGGTCCCATCCACGTAGCAAGCCAGCGGGGGCTCGGACGCTGTGTGGGGGTAGGTGGCAAGCGTCGTGGCGATCGACGCGAGCGTCGAGGCGTACTCGAACGGGAACTGGACCGGGTTGACGCCTGGCATCAGCAGGTATGCGCAGATCGACCGCGGCACGCGGGCGGGATCGGCCGGGCCGGGATGCGTGAGCGCATCCAGCGCGATCTGGAAGGCGGTGTTGTCGTAGGTCCCGATGCCGATGTGCTCGGTGACGTCCAGCGGGCACACCTGCTGGATCGCCACGTTCGTGATCTGCCCGCCGCCCCCGTGCAGCGACGAGGATGCCTGTGGGCCGAGGTTTGGAACCACCACCTCGTCGGTGTCGGTGTAGATGTCCGTATAGGAGATGCCCGGGAAGGTCTCCTGGCCGGCGTTGAGCGCCTGGATGAAAGCCGCGTTACTTCGCTGCTGCCAGATCGCGGGGGCACAGGTGGCAAGACAGATCGCGTCGGCGTCGAGCGTGCCGTGGTTGGACGGGGACATCCCGACCAGGTCGTCGACCATCGACCGTGTGTCGGGCCAGAAACGAAGCGCCCAGCGCGGCACCATCCCGCCCTGGGAGTGCCCGACGATCTCGATCCGGCGACCGGCGGCGGCGGACATGGCGCGGATCGAATAGACGACGTACTGGGCAGCGATCTGGATGTCCCCCATCGCGTTGCCCGGAAGGTCGACCGTGCAGTACGGCCAGTCCAGGGCGCGCAGCGCCGGCTCCCAGCCCCAGCCGAAATCTCCCTGCGGGTTGATCGTCGTGCCCGGCACGAGCAGGACGGGCTCGCGGCCGGAACTCCGGAGCTGGCCCCAACACGACAGCGCCGATTGCAGCTGTGCGACCGGGACGGTCAGCGGCGGCCCGGGCCGATCGAGCGGCGCGTAGCGCGCAGCGGCCGCGCCGGCCTGAGACAGGCACGCCAGAACCGCGAGCAATGTGACCCTGCGCCACATCGGCTTCCTCCTTGAGCTGAACGCTACCGCACCGGATCGCCGGGGCCGGGCAAGCGCCGCAAACCGCGCTACCGCAGCCGTGCCTCCACCCATGCAAGCCAGGCCACCGTCCGCCCTCGCGCTGTCTCGAGCTCGATCCCGGTCAGCTCGGTGATGCGTTTGAGACGATCCCGCAGGGTGTTGCGGTGGACGGGAATCGCGGCGGCCGTGGCGCCGCGTTCGAACTCGTGCTCGATCAGTGCGTCCAGGGTCCGTGCGAGCTCTGGATGGTCCGTCTCGAGCGGGTCATAGACGGTCGCCCGGAGCCGGCGCGCGAGTCGCGGGGCGCCGAGCAGCAGCAGCTCGGGAAGGACGTCGTCGACGTCGATCAGGCCCCTGTCACCTCTGGCCACCGAGGCCTCCACGGCGAGTCTCAGCTCATCGAGCGCCCGGCCGCGCTCCTGGCGGATCGCCGCTCGCCCCACCGCGATCACCACGCCGCCGGGATCGAGACCCAGCGGATCCCACGGAGCCCTGGTGCTCGCCAAACCGACCACGCGTCTGCCCTCCGAGGAGGCGAGCGCCCCCTGCGCT
Source organism: uncultured Actinomycetes bacterium (assembly GCA_963822725.1). GTDB lineage: Bacteria > Actinomycetota > Thermoleophilia > Solirubrobacterales > Solirubrobacteraceae > Palsa-465. The sequence goes on along the minus strand of CAWGIR010000001.1, from coordinate 625,823 downwards.
CGGAGTCGCGCCGCCAGGTCCGCATGTTCCTGGGATCCGGCGGAACGCGCCGCGATCGCGAATGGGTACGAAGCGCGTTCGAGCTCGAATCCGATCGATTCCGCGAGACGGTGGTCCTCCGCGCGCGGCGGCTCGTCCCGCCCGATCCGATCGAGCACCGACCGCGCCACCTGGTCCTCGGAGTCGACGGGCGCCGTCTCATAGACGGCCGAGAAGATCCGCGACACCTGGTCGACGTACTCGAACAGCACCTCTGCGCTTTCGAGCAGAGCGGCCCGCTCGGCGTCGCGGGCTCCCTCCAGCAGCGCCGCCCACGCAAACCGGGCCGCGCGGCGAAAGTTGGCCGGTACGAGGTCGGCGGGGGTGCCGTCGGCCGCTCGGGCCCTGGCCTGCTCCCGGAACACCTCGAGCTCGGCCTCGCTCGGGCCTCGCTCCTCGGTCAGCCAGCGAATCACGAGATCGATGTTCCAGCGCACCCACGCCCGGATCTCGGCTCGCGGCGGGCGGCGAAGCTGGAACTCCCGCTGGTCCCAGAAGCTGTCGAGGACCCGATCCGCAAAGGCGTCCAGATCGGTGCGCTCGACGATTTCGCGGATCACATCCGTGCGGGCCATCCTGGCGGAGTATGAAACCTCGACTGTGCAGTTGCACAGCTGGGACGGATCCCGCCGCCCGAGACGCTAGCGTTCACCCGACCGCGGCGATGAGAGAGCGCGCGGTGGTTGCCACGGCAGGAGGAGGAAAACCCATACAAGCCACCGGCTCGAGCGTGCTCGAGACGGAACTTGGCGCGGCTCCGGCGCCTGGGCTCGCCGCCCTCAGCAGCCAGCAGCAGGCTGATCTCGCTGCCGCGATCAAGGACGCCAGGCGACGCCACGCCGCGGCGCTCGCCGAGGCGGGCGAGCAGGCGCTGAAGCTGATTCCGCGCGTCCTGCGTGGACCGATACGCAGGATGTTCTCGTGAACGCCCCGGCCTCCAAGCGGGCAGGCGACCCTGCCTTGAACGGTCGACGGTCGTTCGAGGCCCAGGCCGAGGTGCTCAAGCTCGCGCGGCTGCTCCATCGAGACGCGGGCTCGCTCGCATACCTGGAATCGCTTCCGCTCGAGGACCTCGTCGAGCTGCGCAGCCAGATCACCGACGTCCTCTTCTCAGCCAACCGCAGGACCCTGACCCGTTTGGCCGCCGCAAGCAAGCTCCTGCCCGCCGGGGTGATCGCCACGATCGCCCAGCGCGCCTTCGGCCCCGTGCTCGCGGCGAACATCGCCGGTTTGCTCGAGCCGTCGCGGGCGGTCGACGTCGCCGGGAAGCTGCCGCCTGAGTTCGTCGCGGACATCGCGGTCGAACTCGATCCGCGTCGGGCCACGGAGGTGATCGCGCAGATCCCGCCGGAGCAGATCGCCGCCGTCAGCCGCGAGCTGATCGCGCGTCAGGAGTACGTGACGATGGGGCGATTCGTCGGGCATCTTCCCGATCCGTCGATCCGTGCCGCCCTGGCGGTGATCGACGACGTGGCGCTGTTGCGGGTCGGATTCGTGCTGGAGCAGAAGGGGCGGATCGACCACCTCGTAGGGCTGCTCGACGCAGACCGCCACGAGGGCTTGATCGACGCGGCGGGCGAGGACCTGTGGCCTCAGGCGCTCGACCTGTTGAGCCACCTCGGCGCTTCGCGGCAGCGCAAGCTTGCGGAGATCGCGATCGCCAAGGGCGACGGCGTGCTCGAATCGCTGGTCCAAGCGGCCGAGCAGCACGACATGTGGGACTCCGTGCTGCGGCTCGAGTCTGTGGTCGGCGCAGACAGCCGGCAGCGATTCATCGGGTTCGTCGAGGAGCACCACCCGGAGCTCAGTCCGAAACTGGGCTCAGGCCGCAGGCCTTAGCGCCTCGAGCTCCCGGCTCTCGGCCAGCTCGGCGAGGGCGCGGCGCTCGAGCCGCCGGACCTCCTCGGAGGAGATCCCAAGCCGCCGCCCGGCCTCCCGCAAGGGTGTGGGATCGTCACCGTCGATCCCGTACCTGAGCCTGACGACCTCGCGCTCGCGCTCGGGCAGACGCTCGAGCGCGTTGCGAACGGCGTCCTGCTGCAGAGCGATTTCGACTTCCTCATCCGGGGTGGGATCGCCGCTCTCGATCAGGGCCCCGAGCGAGGTGTCCTCCTCTTCACCGACCGGTCGGTCGAGGCTCGTCACCACGCGCGCCGCGTTGTGCGCCTCCTGGACCTCCCGCAGGCTGAGGCCGGCCTCGGCGGCGACCTCCTCGTCGGTTGCCTCGCGCCCGAGCCGCGCCTGGAGCTCGCGCTGCACGCGGCCGATCTTGCGCTCCCGCTGACCGATGTGCACGGGGATCCTGATCGTGCGCGCCCGGTTGGCGATGGCGCGTTGGATCGACTCACGGATCCAGAACGTGGCGTAGGTCGAGAACTTGTAGCCCTTGCGGTAGTCGAACTTCTCGGTCGCGCGAATCAGCCCCAGGATCCCCTCCTGGATCAGGTCCAGCAGCGGCAGATCGAGGCCCTGATACTTGCGCGCGTTGGAGATCACCAGTCGCAGGTTGGAGTTGACGAGCTGCTCCTTCGCTTTCAGGTCCCCGCGCTCGATCCGCTGGGCGAGCTCGATCTCCTGCTCGCGCGTCAACAGCGGATGACGGGCGACCTCCTGGAGGAACAGCGACATGGCGTCGGTGGTCCGCTCGGCCAGATCGCCGTTGACGTAGCTGGTGGCCTCCGGCTGTTCGCGGCCGCAGTCGTCGCGGAGCTCGAAGCCCCGCTGCTCGAGCGCGTCCTGAAGCGCCTGCGACTCGTCGTCGGAGAGGTCGAGCTCCTGCACGAGCTCGCTGAGCTCGGAGAGCTCCACGCAGTGGCTCGCGCGGGACTCGGCGCGGTGGCTCAGGTCCTCGATCGCGTTGTGGAGCGAATCGCCCTGCTGCGGATCGCCGCCATCGGTGGTCATGGGGGAAGTATTACCCGTTACCGGGGCGGGCCAGCGCGGGGAGCCGCTCCCGCGCCCCTATCAGGGGTTTGAGGGGGTGCTCGGGACCTGAGGCCCGGACTGCGGGTTGCGGCTGAACGTCTCACCGGCGGGGACGTGGGTGCGGCCGGCAAAATTCGTGCCCTGATTCCCGGGCGTGTGGGCGTCGGTGTCCAGCAGCCGGTGCTGTGGGTCGTAGTAGTTCAGCTGCCTCGGGTAGCCGCGCTGGCCGCCCTCGCAGTCGGCGTTGCCGCTGTTGTCGATCGCCGCGCCGTAGGTGGGGTTGTGGTAGTAGCCGGTGCCGCCGAGCGGGGTGTCGGGAGCCGATCCGCCGTTCTGCGGCGCCGAAGCCGGCTCCGTGGCCGGGTTGTTCGCCTGCGCCGCGTTTGCCGACATCAAGAGCGCGCGCTGGGCGGTGCCGAAGCTGGTCGGCTCCGAAACCGTGTCGGCGAGCAGGGTCCACGTGTAGTTGAAGTTGTCGCAGACGGTCTGGTAGGGGCCGAGGTAGCGGACCATCGGGTTCAACAGACCGACGGTCGAGAGCAACCCGTTCAAAGCCACATTCGTCCCCGGATCCTGGGCCAGCGACCTCAACGAGGACATCACCTGCTGCAACCTCGAATTCAAAATCGGAGTCTGACCAAGCGTCCGGGTACCAGCCTCGATCGCCGGATTGATATCCGGCAACGACGCCCGCAACGAAGCAGCAGCCGGCGACAAATACCCACCGAACGTCGCCAAATCAACCAAAAACGGCTGCTGCGTCCGCAACGAATCAGTCGACACCGCCAACGTCGAAGGCGACTCCCTGATCGTCGCCTCCAAATCACCAGGACTCGAAGAAATCGCCTGGAACGTCGTCGCGGCATCCCCGAACAGGCTCACAAAAGTCCCCGACACCGGCGCGACCGCCTGCGTGAACCCATTCAACGAATCAAAAAACCTCGTCAACTCCGTCGACGGCGCACTCAAATACGACGCCACCGGCTGCAGATACTGCAAGAGCGCCGGCAGGCTCTGAATCGTCTGATTCAAATCCCCACCCCGCGACGCGAACGTATCCCCAAACCCCTGCAAATTCCCCGCCACAGCCTGACGCGTCGGCGGATTGAAAATGTCAAACACCTGATCCAACTGCACCGGCACATTCGTCTGCGAAACCGGCAACGTCCCCCCATCGGGCAGCACGTGGGTTGAGCGGCCCCTGACGAGATCTACGTACTTGGACCCGAGGATCGAACGCAAGCGGACCTCCACCCTGGAGTCGACCGGGATCTTCCCCTGGCTCACCGAGAGCTTCAGCGTCAGCTCCGCAGCTGTGACGCCTGACGGCAAGCGGGCAGGCTTCAGCGCATATACGAACCCGACCCGGTGGCCGCCCTCGAGCACATCGTTCCCCACCACCAGATTCGAGCCATCGCCGATATCCACCTTCAGCTCCCGCGTCGGCACGAACGGCAATCCGCCGTTGGCCGTGTAGGCCAGGAACACGGCGATCAGCGTCACGAGCACCGCCACCGCGCCGATCATGACCGGGTTGGCGAACGTGGAGGATCGCGCCGCTTCGGGACGGTGCTCGGGGGCGCCGGCCCCGAGCACGGCCGGGAGATCCGCTCCCCGGACGTCAAGCCCGCGCCGGTCGGCTCGTGCGTACGCCTCCTTGGCCTCATCCCACTGACCGCGAGCGCCCAACAGCTCGCCGAGGCGAAGCGCGCCCAGCCCGTCACCCCGCTCGTCCGCGCGGCGATATGCCTCCTCGGCACCGCTGACGTCCCCCATGCTCAGCAGCAGCAACCCCAGCTGCGCCGCTGCCGTCCCGTGCCCTTGCTCGTCGGCGCGCCGATACGCCTCCTCCGCCGCCTTCAGATCACGGCGGCCGGCATACGCGTTGCCGAGCTCGAACGCAGCCTCGGGATCGCCCTGCTCATCACGCAGGCGATCGGCATCCTCCCGCGGATCCTCTCCCTGGGGCACTCGATTTCGAGCCTACTCCTCGCTCGCCGTCCCCAACGCCGCGTGTGAGGCAACTCACTCATCGCGGCGCTCGGGCTACTGTTCAGCCCGATGACCCTGGTCGCGCTGTCGGCCTCCTACGGCGCGGGCGGCAGCCGCGTCGGCCCCGCGCTCGCCGAGCGTCTCGGGGTCCCGTTCGTGGACCGCGCGATCCCGTTCGCGGTATCGGCGCGACTGGAGGTGGACGTCGAGGCCGCGGAGCGTCACGACGAGCGGGTCGGCGCCCGGGGGCTCGAGCGCGTGCTCCGGGGATTCATCGGCCAGGACGTCGGCGCGCCGCTGCCGATCGCTCCGGAAGGACTGCTGGACGAAGACTTCCGGCGCGCGACCGAAGAGGTCCTACTCACGCAGGCGGCCACCGGACAAGGGGTGATCCTCGGACGCGGCGCGACGATCGTCCTCCGCGATCGCCCGCACGTGCTCCGAGCCAGGCTCGATGGACCCCCGCAACGACGCGCTGCCCAAGCCGCGACACTCGGTGGGATCGAGCTCGAAGAGGCCGAGCGAACCGTCGAGCGGCTCGACCGCGCGCACGCGGACTACACCCGGCGGTTCTACGACTTCGACATCCGCGATTACGCGCTCTACCACCTGGTGCTCGATTCGACCGCACTGCGCCTTGACGTCTGTGTCGAGCTGCTGGCCGCAGCGGCGACGTCGCTGGGCGGCGCCTGACGCCTAGGGCGATGGGATACTCCTCGCCGCTACTTTCGCTCGTGCGCGGCGTTTGAGCCGGATGTGTGCGGGCACGGGGGGACCTTGAACCGATACCTCACGGCACTTGCTGTTGTCCTCGCCTCCTCCGCGAGCACGCCCGCGAGCACGCCCGCGGCAACCGTTCGCCACTCCCTGTACAGCACGCAGCAGTTCCACTCGGCCCGTGGGCTGCACCCCCCGGTCGTCTTTGGGTCAGGCAGAGATCCAGACCCCCATGCGTCGGGCGACATCTTCGTCGACGCACACAACGCGGTCGTCGGTGGTCCGATGATCCTGTCCCCGAGCGGACAACTGATCTGGTTCGACCAGCTTCCCAACGCGGGGTTCGCCTACAACTTCCAGGAGCAGCAGTACCAGGGCCAGCCCGTCCTGACGTTTTGGGAAGGCGGCAGCGGCCGCGGGGCGGGCTACGACGTCATGCTCAACAACCGCTATCAGCAGATCGCCACCGTGCAGCCCGGCGGAGGCTGGCTGTCGGACGAGCACGACTTCGAGCTCACGCCGGCTGGGACAGCACTGATCACCGTCCAGAAATTGGTCCCCGGCGATCTACGCCCCGTGGGAGGACCGCGTCACGGGATGGTCCATGACATGGGAATCCAGGAGGTCCAGGTCTCAACGGGACAAGTGGTCTGGCAGTGGGACGCGATGCAGCACGTGAGCCTCGGGGCCAGCTATGCCGGCAAGCCGGGCAGGAATCCCTATGACTTCCTTCACATGAACTCGGTACAGGAGCTACCAGACGGCAACCTGCTGGTTTCCTCCCGCCACACCTGGACGGTGTACGAGATCAGCAGGGCGACCGGGAAGGTCCTATGGCAGCTGGGCGGCAAGCACTCCAGCTTCAGGATCGGGCGGGGCGCGAACTTCGAATGGCAGCACGACGCGCACCTCCAACCCGATGGGCATACGCTCACCGTGTTCGACAACGGGTCCGGGCGGACCGTCAACGAGCGCCAGTCTCGCGCCCTTGTCATCTACCTGAACTTCAAGACGATGCGCGCGACGCTGATCCACGCCTACACCAACAATCCGCCCTTGCGCTCCTCCAGTCAGGGCAGCATCGAACCCCTGCCCGACGGCAACGCGTTCGTCGGCTGGGGATACCAGCCCTATTTCACGGAGTTCAGCCGCAGCGGGAGGCAGCTGTTCAGCCTGCACTTCCCGGCACCGATCCAGACGTACCGCGCCTATCGCTTCCAGTGGTGGGGACTTCCCACCACGATGCCCTCGCTGGCCGTCGCCCCCACAAAGGCGGGCACGCGCGTCTACGCGAGCTGGAACGGGGCCACCGGCGTTGCCAACTGGATCGTGCTCGGCGGGTCTGATCAGGGCTCGCTCAGCGAGGTGGCCGAGTTCCCCAAGGCGTCGTTCGAGACGCAGATCTGGCTCCGGACGACTCAGCCATACCTCCAGCTGCAGGCGGTGGACCAGAGCGGGAACGTCCTCGGCACCTCGCCCACGGTGTCGCGTTGAGGCCATCGTCTGCGGGATCGTCGCGCGCCACGCCGGGCCGATCCTGTCGCGGGCTGATGGTGGCCGGGATCGCGACGTTGTGGCTGCTCGCAGCTCAGGGCTCCGCGCAGGCGCGCGCGAGCAACCTCGATGTGCTGCCCTTCCCCGGCACTCCGGACGCCACGCCCCAAACACAGATCAGCCTCCCGGCTGTGCCCTCGAGCCAGATCGCGCGGATCAGCGTCACCGGTTCCCTCACGGGGGCCCACCCGGGGAGGATCGAGCCGGCCCCCGGTGCAGGGAGCACGTTCGTCCCGACGCTTCCGTTTGCGAGCGGGGACCACGTCACGGTTCGCGTCGCTTTCACCGACGCTGCCGCGGGGGCCGCGGCCGGCGCCCCGGGCGCCACCGATCTGACGTACGCGTTCAGCGTGGCAGCGCCGCTACCGGCGACTCTGCCCCGTACCTCCATCCGTGCGCTCGCCCGCGGCACGCGCCAGGTCACCGCACGTGTGGCTTCCGGCACGCGCTTCCGGTCGGCGTCGGGGCTTCATCCCCCGAAGGTGTGGTTCTCCGGGAAGGTCCCCGACCCGGGCCTCGGCGACATCTTCCTAGACGCCCAGGACTCGACCCAGGATGGACCGATGATCCTCAGCCCGTCAGGCCGGCTGCTCTGGTTCCGCCCCTACGGTCACGACAGCGTCTTCAACTTCGAGCTGCACCAGTACCGGGGCCAGTCGGTCCTCACCTACTGGCTCGGGGCCGTGGGCGACGGCTACGGCGTGGGACGCGACGTGCTCGTCAACCACTCCTACAAGACGATCGCCACCGTGCGGGGCGCCAACGGCCTGCACCCCGACCTGCACGAGTTTCAGATCACGCCGCAGGGCTACGGCCTGTACACCGCGTACGAGCAGGTTCACGCCGACCTGAGCGCCGTGGGCGGGTCGAGCAATGGCACGCTGCTCGACTCCGTCGTCCAGGAGGTCAACATCGCCACCGGACGGCTCGTGTGGGAATGGCATGCCTACGGCCACATCCCGATCACCCAATCCTACGTCGGCAAACCGAACGCCAACCCCTACGACTTCGTGCACCTCGATTCGATCCAGCAGTTGCCGAACGGCGATCTACTCGTCTCCGGCAGGGACACATGGGCCGTGTATGAAATCGACCCCAGGAACGGACGGATCGTCTGGTCGCTGGGGGGCAAGCAGTCGAGCTTCAGGATGGCTCCGGGAACCCAGTTCGCCTGGCAACACGACGCGCGCTTGTACGGCAGCACATTGACCGTGTTTGACGATGGCGCCGGCTACCGGCGCACGGAGAATCAGTCCCGCGCGCTGCGGATCGCGCTCAATCTGAGTGACCGCACGGCTGCGCTCGCGCACGTGTACACCAACCACCCGTCCGTGCTGGCGGTCAGTCAGGGCAACGTCCAGGCGCTGCCCAACGGGAACACCTTCGTCGGCTGGGGCTCGGCGCCGTACTTCAGCGAGTTCGGTCCTACAGGACGGCAGCTGTTCACTGGGCATTTCCGCTCACCGGTTCAGTCCTACCGTGCGTATCGCTTTGCGTGGAGCGCTCAGCCCAAGTACCAGCCGCACATCGCGGCCTCGGCGACCAGGACCGGGACGAGGGTCTTCGCGAGCTGGAACGGCGCGACCGATGTCGCCACCTGGGAGGTGCTCGCCGGCCCGAGCTCCCGACAGCTGACCCCGCAGGGGCGGTATCCGTCAAGAGCCTTCGAGACCCGGATGTTCGTCAAGACGACCCAGCCGTACATCCAGGTGCGGGCGCTCGATCACAGCGGCAACGTCCTCAGGGCCTCGCGCACGGTTTCACGCTGAGCGCGTCGTCTGTGGCATCGTCGCGTGCCGTGCGCGAACGCGAGCACACACGTCTTTCCGAGTTGACCACGCTCCGGCTCGGCGGCCCGGCGCGGAGTCTGATCGAAGCTCGCAGCGACGACGAGGTGATCGACGCGGTCGCCGCCGCCGAAGGTGCCCTGCTCGTGATGTCGGGCGGATCGAACCTCGTGATCGGTGATGACGGCTTCGACGGCACCGTGGTTCGGGTCGCCACGCGCGGGATCTCGTTCCAGCGCCACGACGCGGGCGTGCGGATGGAGGTCGCGGCCGGGGAGCCGTGGGACAGCGTGGTCGCCCGCTGCGTGGCCGAAGGGCTGGCCGGCGTGGAGTGCCTCTCCGGGATCCCCGGCTCGACCGGCGCGACGCCGATCCAGAACGTCGGCGCCTACGGCCAGGAGGTGTCGGCAACGATCTCCAAGGTGCGGGCGTATGACCGCGAGCACCGCGGCGTGGTCGAGCTGATGCCCGAGCACTGCGGATTCTCGTATCGCTCGAGCGCCTTCAAGCACTCGGCCCGACACGTCGTGCTGGCGGTCGCCTTCGAGCTGGAGCGCTCGCCGCAGGCCCGCCCGCTCCGGTACGCACAGCTCGCGCGGACGATCGGCGCCGATGCCGGCGCCCGGCCGCCGCTGGAGGAGGTCCGGACGGCGGTGCTCACCCTGCGCCGCAGCAAGGGGATGGTCATCGATCCAGACGACCCCGACTCGGTCAGCGCCGGATCGTTCTTCGTGAACCCCGTGCTCTCGGGCGAGGAGTTCTCGGCGCTCGAGCGTCGGGCCGCCTCCTGGGAGGGAGGGAGCCCCCCGGGGTGGCCTGAGCCCGACGGCCGCGTCAAGACCTCCGCCGCATGGCTGATCGAGCAGGCCGGCTTTCATCGCGGCTATGGCAACGGCCGCGTGGGCGTCTCCAGCAAGCACACGCTGGCGCTAGTCAACCGCGGCGGGGCCACCACCGGCGAGCTGCTCATGCTCGCTCGCGAACTCCGGGACGGCGTCCGCGACCGCTTCGGAATCACGCTCCAACCCGAGCCAACGCTTGTGGGGGTAGAGCTCTAGGGAGGTGGGGAACGGATCCCCTCCATGACGCGTCGCGTGTGGTGCCGCAGCCGCCCGCCCGCCACCAAAGGAGCACACGCGTCAGGGAGGGGATCCGTTCCCCACCCCGCCCCGCCGCTCGCGCTGCCTCCGCAATTCTTGGCGAGCCACGGACAACTTGTGCACCTCGTCGGGACCGTCCGCGAGCCGGAGCGTCCGGAGCCCGGCGTACATGTAGGCGAGCGGGAAGTCCTGCGAGACGCCCCCTCCGCCGTGGACCTGGATCGCACGGTCCACGACCTTCAGCGCGATGTTGGGCACGGCCACCTTGATCGCCGCGATCTCGATCCGTGCGCGCTGGTTGCCGACGGTATCCATCAGCCAAGCGGTCTTCAGCACCAGCAGCCGCGCCATCTCGAGCTCGATCCGGCTCTCGGCGATCCAGTCGCGGATGTTGGCGTTCTGGGAGACGGGCTTGCCGAACGTCTCCCGCGCATCGGCCCGATCGCACAGCAGCGCGAGCGCCCGCTCCGCTGCCCCAATCGCGCGCATGCAGTGATGGATCCGGCCCGGCCCGAGGCGGGCCTGGGCGATCATGAACCCCATCCCCTCTCCGGCGATGATGTTCTCCGCCGGCACGCGCACGTCCTCGAAAGAGATCTCGCCATGTCCCTCGGGATCGTGGTAGCCGAACACCGAGAGACTGCGCAGGACGCGCACGCCGGGGGTGTCAAGCGGAACCAGGATCATCGACTGCTGCTGGTAGGTGGGGGCCTCCGTGTCGGTCTTGCCCATCACGATCAGAATCCGGCAGTTGGGGTGAAGCGACCCGGTCGTCCACCACTTGCGGCCGTTCAAGCACGTACTGGTCGCCGTCCTTGCTCGATCCGCAGCGAGATGTTGGTCGCGTCGGAGGACGCGACCTCGGGCTCGGTCATCGCAAAGCCCGAGCGGATCTCCCCTTCCAGCAGCGGCTCGAGCCAGCGCGGCCTTCTGCTCCTCGGAGCCGAACTGGTGCAGCACCTCCATGTTGCCCGTGTCGGGCGCCGAGCAGTTGCACGCCTCCGAGGCGATCCGGCTGCCACCCATGACCTCCGCGAGCGGGGCGTACTCGACGTTCGTCAGCCCGGCACCGTGCTGCTCGTCGGGCAGGAACATGTTCCACAACCCGCGGCGTCGCGCCTCCTCCTTGAGCTCCTCGAGCACCGGCGGGTGGCAGTGGGGCCGCCCCGCATCGGCCGACGCTCGCACCTGCTCGATCCAGACAGGTTCGGCGGGGAGCACTCGCTCGTCCATGAACTCGAGCAGCCGCTCGCGCAGCTGCTCAGCGCGCGGCGAGAACTCGAGCTTCAAAGCGGCGGCACCCACCGGCCCCCGATCCAGATCCCCTCCTCGCCCGTTCGGTGCTCGTCGATCGGGCGCTCGTGGGCGCCGTACACGCGCACGTCGCTGACGCCGTCGGGACCGCCGCGCAACACGAACACCCGCGGGAGGTCGCGGATCTGGAGGTAGTCGCGCAGCTCGTAGTCGGCGTCCACCTCCGCAATCCAGGTGTCGTCCACGTGCCATTGGGCGGTGATCCGGTGCGAGGTCGAGCGCAGCTTGGCGAGGAAGCCCTCGAGCAGCGCGCGCACCGCATCGGTTCCCTGCGCGTGTCGCCCGTCGACGGTCAGGAAGCGGCCGTCCGGCGCCCAGGATCGCCATCGCCGCGTCGGCGTCGAGGTCGTCGAGGGCGCGCAGCAGCAGGTCGATCGGGGAGTCGCTCACCGGCCCGGTGATCCTACTTCGCTACCGCGCCGGCCGGCGGCGGGCGGGAGCTCGGCCGGGCGGCTGGGTCGGGGGCTCACGCGGGGAGGCCGGGGGATCGGATGCGCCGCCGGCTTGGCTGGATCGAGCTTGACGGTCTCGCCGTGGTGGACGATCTCGAGGGCGTCTCCCTCCATGAGCGAGTAGGTCGCCATGTGCGATTGCAGCTCGACGAGCAGCCGGCGGCCTTGGAAGCTGATCCGAAACGTGAGCCGCGTGATCGCCTGGGGGAGGCGGGGAGCGCACCGGAGCATGCCGCCGAACACGCGTACTCCCCCCAGCCCGGCGATGACCGCGATCGCCGAGCCCGCCAGCGAGGCGATATGTAGGCCGTCGCGGGTGTTGTGCTCGAGATCGTCGAGGTCGATCAACGCCGCCTCGCCCAGATAGTCGTAGGCCAGCTCGATGTGCCCGACCTCGGCGGCCATTACGGCCTGCGTGCACGCGGACAACGACGAGTCACGGACGGTCAGGCCCTCGTAGTAGTCGAAGTTGCGGGCCTTCTGCTCGGCGCTGAACGCGTCTCCGCACAATGCATCGCCAGCACGAGGTCCGCCTGCTTGACCACCTGTTTGCGGTACAGGTCGAAGTACGGGAAGTGCAATAGCAGCGGGTACTGATCCTCGGAGGTGGCGTCGAAGTCCCATACCTGGTGCTCGAGGAACCCCTCCGCCTGAGGATGGACCCCCATCTCGGCGTTATACGGGATCAGCATCGCCCGCGCGGCGTCGCGCCAGCTCGCGGTCTCCTCCGCGTCGACCGAAAGCTGACGCCGCCCGGTCCGGATGGCGCTCGGCGAGGTCGGCGGCGGCGAGCAGGTTTCGCTGCGCCATCAGGTTCGTGTAGATGTTGTTGTCCGCGACGGCGCTGTATTCGTCGGGTCCGGTGACGCCGTCGATCCGGAACCGCCCGCGCGAGTCGTGGTGGCCGAGCGAGCGCCACAGCCTCGCGGTCTCGACCAGCAGCTCGAGCCCCGCATTCGCGCTCGAACTCCTCGTCGCCGGTTGCGGCGAGGTAGCAGGGCGACGGCGATCGGCGATGTCGGCGTTGATGTGAAACGCGGCGGTTCCGGCCGGCCAGTAGCCGGAGCACTCCTGGCCGCGGATCGTCCGCCAGGCGAACGCCGCTCCCTTCAATCCGAGATCCTGTGCGCGCTGTCGCGCGATGTCGAGCGTCGCGTGGCGCCAGCGCAGCGCATCGCCCGCCGCCCGGGGCGCGTTGAAGATGAGCACGGGCAACACGAACGCCTCGGTGTCCCAGAACGTGTGTCCGTCGTAGCCCGGTCCGGTCAAACCCTTCGCGGCGATCGCCCGCTGCTCGGCCCGGGCCGCCGCCTGCAACGTGTGGAACATCGAGAAGCGCACCGCCTGCTGAAGCTCGGCGTCGCCGTCGACCTCGACGTCCGCACCTTCCCAGAACTGATCGAGATAGTCCTTCTGCTCCCGGCAGAGGCTGTCCCAGCCGGCGTGGTGCGCCTCGGCCAGCGCGGCCGCGACCTGATCCCGCACCGCCGTGACCGAGCGCTGGCCGGACCAGCCGTAGGCCAGGAACCTTGATGACCCGGAGCGGCTTCCCCGGCGACACGTCCGCGGTGATCATCACGCGACCCAGATCGTCGAAGTTCTCGCTCCTTGCCTCCGTGCCGTCGGGGCCGTCGATCTCGTGGTCCATCGCGGCAGCCATCGTCAGCCCGCTGCCGGCCGTCGAGTGGGCCATGATCACCCGCGTGCCGCTGGTGGCAGAGCCCTCGGCGTGTAGTGCCGCCGGCCAGCGCAGCGGCGGCCCGCGGATCGCCCTCCGTCTCGGGGAGCGGCTCGTTGGCGATCAGCTCCGACTGGATCACGACCGGAACCGTGCGCTCGAGTGGCTCGACCTCGTAGGAGATCGCGGCCACGGCACGCTGGGAGAACGAGACCAGCCGGACGGAGGAGACGCGCACCCCGGTGCCGGTCGGCGACTTCCACTCCGCCGTACGCCGAAGCACTCCGGCCCGGAGGTCCAGCACGCGCTCGTGCCGGCGGAGCTCGCCGTAGCGGACGTCGAACGGCTCGTCCTCCACGAGCAGCCTGATCAGCTTGCCGTTGGTCACGTTGACGACCGTCTGGCCGGCGTCGGGGAAGCCGTAACCCGCCTCGGCGTAGGGGAGCGGCCTGACCTCGTAGAAGCCGCTCAGGTAGCTGCCGGGGAGCCCGAACGGCTCGCCCTCGTCGAGGTTGCCGCGCAGCCCGATGTGGCCATTCGAGAGCGCGAACACCGACTCGGTCTGCGCGAGGGTGTCGAGGTGGAGCTCCGTCTCCCGCAGGGCCCAGGGCTCGACGGTGAATGCCGGGTGCTGGATCACAGGCAGCAGCTCGGACAAGTCCCGAACCACGACGTCGGCCCCGTGCGCCTTCAGTGCCTCCGCCTGCCCGACCCGGTCCACGCCGACGACGTGCCCGAAGCTTCCAGCCCGCCCGGCGTCCACTCCGGCCAGCGCGTCCTCGAACACGGCCGCCTCGGCCGGCTCGACGCCCACCGCTCTGGCGCCCGCGAGGTACGTGTCCGGCGCCGGCTTGCCGGCCAGATGCTGGCGCTCGGCGTCATGGCCGTCGACGATCTGCTCGAACAGCTCCGCGATCCCAGCCGCTTCCAGCACGTCGCGGCAGTTGGTGCTCGAGGAGACGACGGCGCGCCGCAGCCCCGCGTCGCGGGCTGCCTCCACGTACCGGACCGATCCCTCGTAGGGCTCCACGCCCTGCTCATGGACCATCTTCAGCACGATCTCGTTCTTGCGGTTGCCCAGCCCGTCGATCGTCTGCTCGTCCGGCGGAGTCGTCCGGCGTGCCCTGCGGCAACTCGATCCCCCGCGAGGCGAGGAACGACTTGACGCCGTCGTAGCGCGGCTTGCCGTCGACGTACTCGTCGTAGTCCTTCAACGGGTCGAAAGCCACGAAGTCCTCCCCGCTGCGCTCGCGGCGAGGTACTCGTCGAACATCTGCTTCCACGCGGCGGCGTGAACCTTGGCGGTCTGCGTCAGGACGCCGTCGAGATCGAACAGGCAGGCGGTGATGCCGTCCGGGAGGCCGAGCACGTGCGGGAGCTTACGCCGGGTCGCCCCCGGCGCACTACAACCTCGTTGCGCGGGTCGGGCTTGCGTTCCGGCCCGCCGGCGCTGTAGTCCCCGAACGGGGCGTCGCGCTCGGTGACCGCCTCGTGCACGCCGGCCTCGCCTGCGCGCTCGATGAAGCGCGTGGCATCAGGCGTATTGCGCATCAGCCCGTCCAGGATCGGGCCGAGCAGCTGCGTCGAACCCAAGCCCATGTTCTCGTACGCCTGGCTGACGATCAGTTTCATCGCCGCGAGCTGGGAAGACGGGATCGACGCAAGCTCGGTCGCTCGCTTGTGGACCTCGGCCTCCAGCTCGTCGAACGGGACGGCTGCGTTGATCAGGCCGACTCCTGCCGCCTCCGCGCCCGAGAGTGGCTTGCCCGTCAGCGCGTACTCCTTGGCACGCGTGAGACCGAGACGGTAGATCCACATGCCGGTCAGGTAGGCGCCCCACATCCGCGAATACGGCGTCCCGATCTGCGCATCTTCGCTGGCGACGACGATGTCGGCGCACAGCGCCATGTCGCTGCCCCCACCCACGCACCAGCCATGTACCTGAGCGATCACCGGCTTCGGCGCCCGCCACATGCTCATGAACTTGGGCACCGGCCCGTGGGGCGAGGTGGCCCAGGCGAAGTCCTTGCCCGGGTCCCAGGCGCCGTCGGTCGTGATTCCCGCGTCCCAATGGTGAAAGCCCCCGCCGAAATCAAAGCCTGCGCAGAAGGCGCGGCCTGCGCCGCGCAGCACGATCACCTTCACCTCCGGATCCACGCTCGCGCGATGCACTGCCGCCTCGAGCTCGTCGGGCATCGGCGGCACGATCGTGTTCAACCGCTCGGGGCGATTCAGCGTGATCGTCGCGATCTGATCCGCTACCGCGTAGGTGAGAGTCTCGAAGTTCATCCGGCGTAGGCGGCCAGGAACACTTTCACACCCTGATCCGCATGGCGCCGAAGCGTCGCCCTCGGGAGCGCCTTGTCGTGCCCCTCGAACATCGCGCTGTTCAGCGGGATCGACATGATCAGCCAGTTGAAGTGCTGTGCCGCCAGCCGCGGATCGTCGAACCGCAGGAGCCCGCGCTGGCCGAGGACCTTGAACGCGGCCGCGAGCGACTGGATCGCCCGTCCCGGCCCCCGCTCGTAGAAGCTGTGACCCAGCTCCGGAAACCGTCCCGCCTCCCCGATCACCAGACGCCGCAGCTGGAGCACTCGCGGCTGCATCACACGCTCGAGCTGCGCCACGGCAAGCGCCCGCAGGTCTGACTCGAGATCCTCGCTGCCCCGGAGCGCGTGGATCTGATCCGCGTTCACGTCGCTGATCTCATCGACCGTCGCCACCACGATCTCCCGGAACAGCGCCTCCTTGTCGGCGAAGTTCTTGTAGACGGTCTGTTTGGAGACCGCGGCTTGGGCGGCGATCTCATCCATCGACGTACCGAGGTAACCGTTCTGAAGGAAGAGCGTCGCAGCCGCCTCGAGGATCGCGCGGCGCTTTCGCTCCGACCGGCCTTCGCCTGTGTCCGTCATCGCCACCATGCCGTTTCCTCCGCGGCGTCGTCACCATCGGTTCCCGACCCGGCAATGGTACTAGACAGTCTAGTTCTCTCATGCTACGGTACTGGACCGTCTAGTACTGCGATTAAGGAGGACTTCCGATGGCGAAGCTGATCGTCCAAAACAGCATCTCGCTCGACGGGGTGATGCAGTCCCCGGCTCGCCCGGACGAGGACACTCGGGGAGGGTTTGAGCACGGCGGCTGGGCAATCCCCTACGTCGACGAAGTGGCGGCTCGAGAGATGGGAAAGCTCATGGGCCAGCCGGGACCGGGCGCACTCCTGTTGGGCCGGCGCACCTTCCAGGACTTCTACGAGGTCTGGCCGAGGCGGGCCGACGGCAACCCGTACGCCGAGGTGCTGAACAACACCCAGAAGTACGTGGTCTCAAGGAGCCTCGACGAGCCGCTCCCGTGGCAGAACTCGACCTTGGTGAAAGGCGACGCCGCCTCCACCGTAGCCGCGCTGAAGGAGCAGGTGGAAGGCACGCTCAGAGTGCTCGGAAGCCGCGACCTGCTGCAGACGCTGATCCGCGCGCGGCTGGTCGATGAGTACCTGCTGCTGATCGCCCCTGTGGTGCTCGGCTCGGGCAGCCGCCTGTTCCCGGATGAAGGTACTTACGTCACGCTCGAGCTGCTCGAGAGCGTGACGACGACCACCGGGGTGATCATCGCCACCTACCGCTCCAACCCGAACGAGGGCTGACATATGAAGACACTGATGACCGGAATCCTGTTCGGCGAGCAGCCCCGGTGGCACGACGACCGGCTGTGGTTCTCCGACTGGGGAACCCAGGAGATCATCGCCGTCGATCTCGAAGGCAACCACGATGTGATCTTGAAGGCGGAGTCGTTCCCCTGCTGCGTCGACTGGCTGCCGGACGGACGACTGCTGCTCGTCTCCCCGCGCGACGGATTGCTCCTGCGCCAGGAGCCGGACGGTTCGCTCGTCCCTCATGGCGATCTGAACACGGTCTCCGATCGGCCGCCCGGCAACGAGCTCGTCGTCGATGGCCGCGGCAACGCCTACGTCAACGGCGGCGGCTTCGACATGATGGCGGGCGAGGAGTTCCGGCCCGGGATGATTGCCCTTGTCACTCCGGACGGCTCCGTCCGGCCCGTGGCCGATGGGCTTGAGTTTCCCAACGGAATGCTCGTGATGGGCGACGGCACGACGCTGGTCGTGGCGGAGTCCTACGCCAAGCGTCTGACGGCGTTTGACATCGATCCCGACGGCGGACTCTCGAACCGCAGGGCGTGGGCCGAGCTCGGCGACGGGGTGCCAGACGGAATCTGCGCCGACGCCGAAGACGCCATCTGGTACGCGGATGTTCCGAATCGGCGCTGCATCCGAGTGCGCGAGGGCGGCGATGTGCTGGATACGGTCGAGGTCGATCGCGGCTGCTTCGCGTGTGCTCTGGGAGGCGTGGACGGGCGGACGCTGTTCATCGTCGGCCAGCAGTGGAATGGGCCCTCCGGCATGCTCAGCGAGCCGCGGACCGGTCAGGTCCTCGCGGAATCCGCGCCCTCACCCCGCGCCGGCTGGCCTTAGCCGCGCGCCGGTAGGCTTCGCGCGGCATGAACGTCGAGCTCCTGGCCCTGCGGATCCACGCCCAGCTGTATCAACGGACGGATGGGCTGATCGGACATCGGCTGCTCGGCGTGCCGACGCTCCTGCTTCGCACGGCCGGCAGGCGTACCGGATTGACCCGCACCAACGCACTCGTATACGCCCGCGACGGTGAGCGCTACCTGATCGTCCCCTCCAACGGCGGCGCGCCGCGTCCTCCCGGGTGGCTCCACAATCTTCGTGCGGCGCCCGACGTCCAGATCCAGATCGGCCGCAAGCGCCAGGGCGCCAAGGCCGAGGTCGTCGAACGCGGGACGCCGGATTTCGAGCGCGTCTGGAAGATCGTCAACGACAACAACCACGGGCGCTACGACGCCTATCAGTCGAAGACCAGCCGCCAGATCCCGGTGGTTGCTCTGACGCCCAGCGCTTGAGCCCGGACTTCGACCGTGACACGGCGCTCGAGCTGGTCGAGCATGGGCACTACCAAGGCCAGGTCTCGCGCGGTTGGTGGGTAGGGCAGGGACCGAACGGCGGCCTGCTCACGGCACTTGCGCTGCGCGCCGCAACGCTCGAGGTCGGCGCTCCGGAGCGCAAGCCCCGCTCGCTCACCGTCCACTACCTCGTCAGGCCCTCGGAGGGGGCCCTGGACGTGCTGGCGGCGGTCGAGCGTTCGGGCGGTCGGGTCACGAATGTTCTGATCCGTTTCGAGCAGGATTCCAAGCCGATCGCGCTGGCACTGGCGGTGTTCACGACCACCAGCGCCGGTACTCACTCCTTCCAGCACATCACGGCTCCTGATGCCCCGTCACCCGGGAGCCTTGAATCGCTGCCGACCCACGTCGAGGGGATGCCGGAGGTCATGCGCAATTACGAATATCGATTTGCGCTGGGGCAGCTCCCGTTCACGGGAGCCTCCGATCTCAACACTGGCATCTGGGTTCGCACTGCTCGCCCCCGGCGGCCGGACCCGATCGCGCTGGCCGCGTTTGCCGACGCCTGGACTCCGGTGCCGTTCATCGCGTTCGACCGTCCCATTCCCGCGCCCACGCTCGAGCTCACGATCCATTTCCGAGACCACAGCTGGTATGAGCGAGCCGCGGATGACGCCTTCGTGCTCGCGGCATTTCATTCCCGGCTGCTGACCGAGGGATTATTCGAGGAAGACGGTGAGCTTTGGAGCGAGGACGGCGTGCTGCTGGCGCAGTCGCGACAGCTGGCGATGCTCGTCACGTGACGAACCGGCTCGAGCTCGTGATCTTCGACTGCGACGGCGTGCTCGTCGACAGCGAGGTGATCTCGAATCGCGTACTCGGACGCCTGTTGACCGAGGCGGGCGTGCCGCTCGACCTCCCCCAGACCAGGCGTCATTTCCAGGGTCTGCTGCTGGATGAGATCCTCACTCGCACCGAGGCGCGCTTCGGGCGACGCCTTCCCGCGGACTTCCTCGATCGCTTCCAGGCCGAGCGCGCCGAGGAGTTTCGGCGCGAGCTGCAACCGGTGGCGGGCGCGGCGGAGATGGTCAGGCGAGTCCAGGCAGCCGGGATCCCGGTGTGCGTGGCTTCCCAGGGGAAGCTCGAGAAGACGCGGATGACGCTCGCGCTCACCGGCCTCGATCGGCTGATCCCGGGGGGCGCGGTGTTCTCCGCCTACTCGGTCCCGCGCGGTAAGCCCCATCCCGATCTGTTCCTGTACGCGGCCGCGGAGATGGGCGCTCAGCCGACTGGGTGCGTCGTGATCGAGGATTCGCCGTCGGGGGTGACGGCCGCGGTGACGGCCGGAATGCGGGTGCTGGGCCTCACGGCCGATAGCGACGAGCAGGCGCTGCGCGATGCCGGCGCCGAGGTGTTCGAGTCGCTCGATCAGGTGCCCGGCCTGCTTGGGCTTGAGGCCTGAATCTCTGCCTCGTAGCGCGAGCGAACCTCGTCGTCGCGGTCGGTGAGGACGCGGTCGGCCCGCAGCGCCCGGCGCGCCAGGCGCATCGCCGGCCGCGGCAGGACGGCGTTGACCTGCTCATACAGGCCCACCCACCCCGGGACGGCCACCTCCGCCGGAGCGTTCTTGCAACTGGCGACGACGGCGCGCGCCACGTCCTCCGGATCGACCACGCCAACCGGCGGCAGCTCGAACCCGTCGCTCAGCCTCGTGCGGACGGCGCTCGGCAGGACCGTCGTACAGGTGACCCCATCGGGCAGCTCATCCCGGAGTGCGGCAGAGAGCCCAACCACGGCGAACTTGCTCGCGCAATAGGGAGCGAGCCCGGGCACCGCGACCTTTCCCGCCATCGACGCGACGTTGATGACATGGCCGCGCCGGCGCTCGATCATCCCGGGCAGCACGGCACGGAGTCCGTAAACGACGCCCCAATAGTTGATGTCCATCTGCGCGGACAGCAGCTCGTCCGACTGCTCGAGGAACCGACCCGAGGGCATCACGCCCGCGTTGTTGACGAGCACCGCAACGGGCCCGGCCTGCTCGGTGAACTCGGCCCACGATTCGGGCTTGGTCACGTCGAGTGTCAGCGCGCGGCCCGGGGAGTCGTGAGGCCCTAGGTCGCCCGTGATCACGTGCGCGCCCTTGCGGGCGAACTCCTGCGCGGTCGCGGCGCCGATGCCGCGGGCGCCGCCAGTGATGGCTACGGTCACGCCCTCGAGGTTCATGAGCGTGGGAGCCTATCCAGGGGCGCGGGGTACTCCGCAGCCTGGGGCGGTCCGGGGCCGCCGGGGGAGGCGGTTGTCGGGCCGCGGGGGGCCGGGGCCGCGGGGGGGGCCGGGGCCGCCGGGGGCCGGGCCGCCCAGGCGCGCGGTCGTCCAGGGTCGCCCGGGCCGCGCGGTCGGCCAGGGTCGCCCTAGCGTTCCAAAGCGCGCCGGAACCCTCACGTTTTGGAACGCGAGGGCCACTATTTGGCCCTGGCGTTCCAGAGCCCGCATGTCGCGCGACGCTTTGGAACGAAAGAGCGACGCTGGACCGGCGCCTCGAGCTGGACTAGAATGTTGCTCTAGTGATGGCCGAGGGGAAAAATCCCGCCCGGCCCCGGCGGGCCGCGCGTGATCGCAGGAGTTTCCTCCGGAAGGGGCCGAGCGGCTGATGGGGACGTCGCTCGCGACTCGCGGCTCGCGCCAGACGGCGATCCTCGAAGCCGCGCTCGAGTGCTTCACCGAGCGGGGGTTCGCGGCCACGACTGTGGAGGAGATCCGCGCCCGGTCGGGCGCCAGCATCGGCTCGATCTACCACCACTTCGGGGGCAAGGAGGCAATCGCGGCCGAGCTGTACGTGGATGGGATCCAGGGATACCAACAGGGCTTCCTGGAGGCGCTCGAGAGCCACCCCGTAGCCGAGGATGCGGTCCGGGCGCTGGTCCGGCATCACTTGCGCTGGATGGAGGGCAACCCGAGCCTCGCGCGGTTCCTGATGAACCGCCGGGAGACCGAGTTGCGGGCGGCGACCGAAGCACGCCTCAAGGAACTGAACCGCGGCTTCTTCCCTCGGGTCAACGACTGGGTCCGACGACAGGTCCGAGCAGGCGCGCTGCGACCGCTGCCGGTCGATCTGCTGGAGCCGGTCCTGCTCGGCCCCTGTCAGGAGTTCTCGCGCCTGTGGCTCGCGGGCCGGACCCGGATCGCGCTGGCGCGAGCAGAGCGGGAGCTCGCCGAAGCCACCTGGAACGCGGTGCGCGGCGAGGGAACGTGACGCCACTCACGGCCCCCAGCGTGACGCCACTCACACATCATTATGATCGGCATCATAGTAGGATTGCGCGCCGTGTCCGCTGAGATGGCCGTGTCCGGTGACTGGCATCAGACCGCGTGCATCCTCTGCGAGTGCAACTGCGGAATCGAGGTACAGCTCGACGATCGGCGCCTGACGCGGATCCGGGGCGACAAGGCCCATCCCGCATCGCAGGGGTACACGTGCAACAAGGCGATGCGGCTCGACCACTACCAGAACGGCCGCCACCGACTGACCTCGCCGCTCAGAAGACGATCCGACGGGAGCTTTGAGGAGATCGACTGGGACACCGCGATCGCAGAGGTCGCTGCGAGGCTCGCAGGCGTCAGGGACGAGTTCGGGGGCGAGACGATCTTCTACTACGGCGGCGGCGGTCAGGGCAACCACCTCGGCGGGGCTTATAGCGGCGCGCTGCTCAAAGCGCTCGGCGCGCGTTACCGCTCGAGCGCGCTGGCGCAGGAGAAGATGGGCGAGGGATTCGTCGACGCCCACCTGTACGGCGGCCATACGCGCGGAGACTTCGAGCATGCCGAGGTGGCCCTGTTCATCGGCAAGAACCCGTGGCAGTCCCAGAGCTTCCCGCGGGCGCGGGTGACGCTGCGGGAGATCGCACGCGACCCCGAGCGGGCGCTGATCGTGATCGACCCGGTCCGAACGGAGACGGCAGAGATGGCCGACATCCATCTGCGCGTTCGTCCGGGCACCGACGCCTGGTGCCTGGCCGCGCTGCTGGGGACGCTCGTCCAGGAAGAGCTCGTCGACCGCGAGTTCCTGGCCGGGCGCACCAACGGCGCCGAGCCCGTCCTGGCGGCGGTTGCCGAGGTCCCGGTCGACGAATACTCCGGGCGCTGCGGGATCCCTGCCCAGACGATCCGGGCCACAGCACGGCGGCTCGCCGCCGCGGACAGCGTCTCGACGTTCGAGGACCTCGGGATTCAGCAGGGACCGCACAGCGTGCTGTGCTCGTACCTCAACAAGCTGACCTGGCTGCTGACGGGGAACTTCGGCAGGCCGGGCGCGATGCACCTGCACTCGTGGATTGCACCGCTCGCCCGCTACGACCTCGTGGTGCGTCGGACGCCGGTGACCAATGCCCCAATCCACGGGGGTCTCGTCCCGTGCAACTCGATCGCCGAGGAGATCCTCACCGATCACCCAGAGCGGCTCCGGGCGATGCTGGTCGAGAGCTCCAATCCCGCCCACTCACTCGCGGACTCCAAGCGCTTTCGCGATGCGCTTCATGCGCTCGAGCTCGTCGTGGTGATCGACGTGGCGATGACGGAGACCGCGCGGCACGCCGACTATGTTCTGCCCGCCGCGAGTCAGTTCGAGAAGTGGGAGGCGACGTTCTTCAACCTGGAGTTCCCGCGCAACACCTTCCATCTCCGGGCGCCGCTGCTGGAGCCGCTGCCGGGGACGCTTCCCGAACCTGAGATCCACGCTCGCCTGATCCGCGCGCTCGCCGTGGTGGACCAGTCGGAGCTCGAGCCGCTCCGTGCGGCCGCCGCCGAGAGCCGTCAGCGCTTCGCGGAGGCGTTCATGACGGCCGCGACCGCAAACCCGAGCCTGGCGCGACTGGCGCCGTACGTGCTTTACGAGACGCTCGGCCGGACGCTGCCCCAAGGCCTTGCTTCGGCAGCCGCCTTGTGGGGCCTCACACACCGCTGCGCGATGAACTATCCGGATGCCGTGCGCCGCGCGGGGCATGCCGATGGCGAGGCGCTATTCGACGCGATGCTGAACGGCCGCTCCGGCATCACCTTCACGGCCGACGAGTACGAGGATGTGTGGGCCTACGTTTCCCATCCGGACAAGCGGATCGCGCTCGAGATCCCCTCGCTGCTCGGCGAGCTTCGAGGCCTCGCCGACCAACAGCCGGGCTGGGTGAGCGAGGACCTTCCGCTGGTCCTGTCCGCGGGAGAGCGCCGTTCCAGCACGGCCAACACGATCATTCGCGATCCCGCATGGCGGAAGCGAGACGCGGAGGGGGCGCTTCGGATCAGTCCGGCGGATGCCGTCCGGATCGGACTGGAGAGCGGCGCCCGCGCCCGGGTGATCACGGCGACTGGCACAGCCGAGGCGCTGGTCGAGGTAACCGATGCCATGCAGGCCGGCCACATCTCGCTCCCCAACGGGCTCGGCGTCGATTACCCGGACGAGCACGGAAAGCCGGTGCTGACCGGCGTGCCCGCGAACGAGCTGACGAGCATCGAGTGGCGCGATCCGATCGCCGGCACCCCCTGGCACAAGCACGTGCCGGCGCGGGTCGAGGCGATCGTTTAGTGGTCCCGCCCGCGGAGGGCTAGACCGACGCGCCCTGCTCTGACAGGGCGCGGATCCCCGCGAAGAAC
Organism: uncultured Actinomycetes bacterium; assembly: GCA_963822725.1. Classification (GTDB taxonomy): domain Bacteria; phylum Actinomycetota; class Thermoleophilia; order Solirubrobacterales; family Solirubrobacteraceae; genus Palsa-465. Next base: position 601,678 of record CAWGIR010000001.1, on the reverse strand, counting down.
ACCATCAGCATCGTCCCCAGGAGCTCGTCCGGGAGCGCGTCGCCTTCCAGCAGCTTGTCGACCGCAAAGCCGTTGACGATCGCGCAGGTCATCATCGCCACGCGGTCCGGAGGAACGCTTGACTGCAGCCCGACTTCGTCCGCGCGCGCCTGCAGGGCGGCGGCCACACGCTCCTGCATCCAGCGATAGCGGGTGACCAGCTCCTGACGGAAGTCCTCGTCCCGGGCCGCGTACGCGGTGAACTCGAGGAACAGCCGCTGCCACTCGGGATCCGCGCGCAGCATCTCGGTGAAATGGTCGCCGGCCTCGAGCGCCTTCTCGGCCTCCGTGCCCTCCCCGGCGATCACGCGCTCGATGTCCTCGATCTTCTGCGCGAAGCGCTCGTCGAGCATCGCCAGGAACAGCTCCTCCTTGTTCTTGAAGTTCGCATAGAAGGCGCCCTTGGTGTAGCCGGCCTCCTCCGCGAGCTCGTCGATCGAGGCCTGCTGCAGACCCCGCTGGGCGAACAGGCGGGTGGCGGACTGCATCAGGCAGCGGCGGGTCTCGGCCTGCTTCTCCTTGCGTGTCAGCCTGGCCATCAGATCGCAGCCTCCGCCTGCGGCGGGCAAACCGGAGTCCGGGAAAGCTTGGCACCGAGCCGCTGCCTGACCCGTACGGCGGTCGGCCTCCAGGCGGGCCGTTCCGCGCGGGGCAGCGCAGGGCGAGCGGCGACGGGCTGTGGCACGTTCTTCAGCCAGTGGAGCTGGCGCTCGCCGAAGTTCACTCCCTCGAGCGTTCCGGCGGCCGCGCAGGTCTCCTCTGAGACGAGAACCTCGTCGCCACCAGCCGCCGAGCACAGTCGCGCGGCGACGTTCACAGCGCTTCCGTACCAATCCCCCTGTCGGCAGACCGCCGTGCCGCGATGCACGCCGACCCGCACCGGCGGCAGCGCCGCGGCCGTGTCCAGCTCGTCGGTGATCCGGACGCCGAGCTCGATTGCCAGGGCTGGATCCTCGCAGCGGAGCATCATCGCGTCGCCGATCGTCTTGATCTCCTCCGCTCGGTGCTCGTCAAGCAGTGCTCGGACTCGCCCGTAGAGTCGCTGGGCCACGTCCGCCGCGCCGTCATCGCCGCGTTCGGCCGTAAGAGCAGTGAATCCGACCAGATCCATGAACAGGAAGGTGTGAGCGGGGGTGGTCATCGCGCTCATGAACTCAGATTCTACTCGGTATCTGAATACTCGCAAGTATGCGGCCCCGGGGCGGGTATGCGACCGGGCCCCGGGCGGGGTTTGCGACCCCGGCCTCGGGCCCGACCCCGATGTCACGCGCCTGTAATACGCGCGCCACCGCCACGTAACCCGCCTTTGACGGCGGGGACACGGGCCTTCGACAGCCTCGGTTCCTCATCGATCCAGAGGAGGTCCTCAGTTGTTTCTCACACCATCGGAGATCTGTAGTGCGACCATCGACAGCGGCGAGGAGAAGGCGAGCACGGACAGCGGAAGGCTGGTGATCGCCGGCGCGCTTGCGGGCGCGTTCATCGGGCTGGGAGGGCTGTTCGCGATCGCCGTCACCTCCGGCCTCGATCCCAAGCAGTGGGGGACGTTGCCGCAGATGTTCACCGGCGCGGCATTCTCCGTCGGGCTGATGCTCGTCCTGATCGCGGGCGCTGAGCTCGTGACCGGCGGCATCGCCGGGGTGACGCTCGCGGCGTTCAAGGGACGGGTCCGCTGGGTCGCAGTCGGGCGCTATCTGGCCTTGGCGACGGTGGGCGCGCTCGCGGGCGCGCTCGCGGTGGCCTACTTCCTCGGCGTGAAGTCGGGCGTCCTCACTACGCCGGACGCGCTCAAGCGCCTGACCGCGATCGCGACGCTGAAGGCGAAGACCGAGACCGACTGGCAGATCTTCCTGCGCGCGATCGGTTGTAACTGGCTCGTCTGTCTCGCCGTGTGGATGGCGATGGGCTCCCGCGACATCACCGGGAAGATCTTCGCCGTCTTCTTCCCGATCATGGCGTTCGTCGCGATGGGGTTCGACCACGTCGTGGCAAACATGTTCTTCCTGCCGGCGGCCCATTTCGCGGGAGTGGCGGGCATCGGCTGGAGCGGCATCCTGCGCAACTGGCTGTTCGCCGGGCTTGGAAACGCGGTAGGAGCGGTCGTGTTCGTATCAGGCGCGTACTGGTACCTGTACGGGCGCGCGCCGCAGAGGAGCGAGGCGGTGGCGCCCGCCGCGTCACCCGAGACGTCTGGGCCTGGATTGGCGGTCGAGGGCGTCTAGCGCGCAGACTGGGCGGGCCTGAGCGCCGAGCGCTCGGGCCCGCCCGCCACCGCGGCGGCCTGCGGAACGGGCCGGACGACCAGCCCCGCGCTGACGAGCGCGAGCGCCGCCGTGACCGTCAACAGCAGCGGGTACGTCGTGACGTGTGCGCCGAGCGCGAGCAGGTAGGGGGCGGCAAAGCCCATGTAGCAGAGCGTGTAGTAGCCCGCGGTCAACCCTCCGAGCGCCCGCTGGCCGGCGATCCGTTGTACCTCGGTCAGACCGGCCACGAGACACAGTCCGTACGCGCATCCGAGGACCGCGGCGCTGGGCAGCAGCATCCACTTGTCCTGCGTGTCCGCAGTCACCGCCGCGAGCCCGAGGCCGACCGCGGCGACGAGCAACCCCGCGGCGGGGGCGCGGCTTCCCCGCCGGTCCAGACGGCGCGCAAGCGGCTGGATCGCCACACCCGCCAGCGCGCACACGGCACAGACAGTCGCTGTCAGCGCGATCCCCTCGGCAGCGCGGCCGGCGCCGACGATGCTCGGCAGCAGGGCGAAGGCGATCGCGGGGGTGGCGAACACCCACGGCGCCATCGGGGCGACCACGGCGCGGAACCGCGGGGTGCGAATCCCGGGCATCGAGAAGCTGGGGCGGCGGTCGCGCGGGGCGGCGACCGTCTCCGGAACGGAGCGCAGAGCGATCAGCACACCCGCCATCAGCACCAGATGCGGCAGGTAGGCGACGGTGCGTGCTAGGGGTGCCCACTGGGCCAGCAGGCCCCCGACCAAAGGACCGAGCGCGAAGCCCGTGGTCATGGCGACCGCGGCCCGGCGAGCGGCAGCCTGTTCATCGCCCTCCGCGATCGAAAGCTCACGCAGCCATGCCCCACCCGCGGAGAAGACGGCGCCGCTCGTGAGGCCGGCGAGCAACCGCCCGAGGAACAGGAACGCGAGCGCGTGCGAGCCAGCGATCAGAGAAACACTCGAGGCGAGCGACACCGTCGCCGCCGGAATCACCACGCGGCGACGCCCGTACGCGTCCGAGGCCGGACCCGCCAGCAGCAGTCCGGGGATCAGCCCCAGCGCGTAGACCCCGAACATCGCCTCGAGCGTGCCCGTGCCGAGGCCCAGAGCCCGCTGATAGACGAGCAGCAGGGGCGTGAACTGGTTGGCGCCCCACCCGGCGCCCGCCAGCATCGCGGCGACGGGCAGCCAAATGCGATGCGATGACCCGCATGCGTTGAGATTCGAGCGCAGTTCGGTCACTGAACTCGTGACCATAGCACACAACGGTTCAATGATCGAACCGTGGACCGCTATACTTCTCGGCCATGCTCGGCAAGGACTACGAACGACAGGACTGCGCGCTGGCGCGCGCACTGGAGGTGATCGGCGAGCGGTGGACACTGCTGATCCTCCGCGATTGCTTCTACGGCGTCCGGCGCTTCACCGATCTGCATGCCCACCTGGACATACCTAAGGCCGTCCTCTCCGACCGACTCAAGAGCCTGGTCGTCGACGGCATCCTCGAGCGCCTCCCCGATCCCGACCACGCCGGCCGTCACGTGTACGAGCTGACGGAAGCTGGGCGCGATCTGTGGCCGGCGCTTCACGCGTTGCTCGTGTGGGGCGGCCGTCACCGGTATCCGAACAGCCGCCTCTACAAGCACGCCACCTGCGGGACACTCCTCGAGGACAGCGGGTACTGCCCGCAATGCAGGCTGACGCCGGGACCCGAGGACATCCTCACGGAGCCCCGCCGCGGACGGGGGCGTTTGCGTGACGATCCGGTCGCGATCGCGCTGCGCAAGCCGCATCGGCTGCTCGAGCCGATCGAGACCTGAACGCCGCCTCCACCACGATCGGGCCCCGCCAGTCCCTGCCGAGATCGCGACCCGAGGACCTCCTCAGCCGGACACGAGCGCGTCGAGCGCTGCGGCAGCCCGGCCGTCGCCGAGAGCGGCCCGGGCCTCCCGAGCGCCCTCCACGGGATCGGCCGCCAGGCCCACCGCGTACAGCCGCAGACCCGCGCTCAGGGCGACGGCGTGCGCGAGCAGATCGTCCCCCTCGCCGCACAGGACGACCTTCGTCAGCCAGCCTGCAGCGCACGCGCCGCCCGCTCCCGGCAGCCTCGCCCCGAGCAGCTCCGGCAGCTCGATCGCGGACCCTGACTCATAGGCGACCGGGCGGCCCGGGCGCATCACGTCGGAGCCCTCGAGCCCCCGCACCGCGATCGCGCGCTCGGAGCCGAGCCGGGCGAGCGCGGCGGTCAGCCGCTCGGCGTACGGGCCGTGCGTGTGCCCGACGACGAACCGGCGCGCACCGAACCAGTCGACGAGCTTCTCAGCCGAGTGGACCGGGCCGCGCAGCCCGATCTCGTCGCGGAGCGCCGCCAGCCGCCGCCAACCGGGCATCGCGGCGCCCGCGTGGACGACGCAGGCCCCGCTCCGCGCCAGCATCGCGGTCGACTGCGCCAGCGTCGGCTCGGCGCAACCACCGAGCTCGCCGAGCACGTCGGCGGTGGTCGTGCCGTACTTGGGGCCGAGCGTGTCGCCGCAGTGCATCACCACGCCCGCGCCGCAGGCTGCTGCCGTGACGCCGACCGCCAGCGACAGGTGCGGTCCGTCGACGGTGCCGTCGTACGCCCCGGCACACGAGACCAGCGGTCGCCGGGTGCGCAGCTCCGGGCGGGGGATCACGTCGCGCAATGCCTGCGCCATCCCCGCCAGCTCGTCGGGCTGCTCCCCTTTGATTCGCATCGCGATCAGGAACGCGCCCGCCTGCGTGTCGCTCACCTCGCCGGCCAGCAGCAGCGCCATCGCCGCACGCGCCTCGTCGAAGCTCAGGGCGCGGCTGCCGCGGATCCCGGTGCCGACCGTCTTGATCGTCGCGCGGAAGCCCTGGTAGCGGTGGTGGCGGATGGTGGCCTGGATGGACAGCTCTATCCCTCCCAGCGGTAGCCGACCCGGCGCACCGTCATCAGCTTGGCGGCGTGCTCGGAGCCGAGCTTCGCCCGGACGCGGCGGACGTGGACGTCGACCGTGCGGGCACCGCCGTAGAAGTCGTAGTCCCACACGGCGCTCAGCAACGCCTCACGAGAGAACGCGCGCCGAGGATGTGTCATCAGGAACTTGAGCAGCTCGTACTCCATGTAGGTGAAGTCGACCGGCTCGCCGTTGACTGCCACCTGGTAGGTCGCGACGTTCAGCTCGAGGCCGTCGCTTCGAACGACCTCGTCCTCCGCGACGCCGTGGACAAGACGACGGGCCCGCGCGATCCGGGCGCCGAGCTCGGCGGCGGTGAACGGCGCGACGATCAGCTCGTGCACCTCGAGCATCTCGGCTCCGAGCTCGAGCTCGAGCTCGCCGGGTTGCACCCCAACCACGATCGGCACGCCGCCGAGGTCTTCGTCCTCGCGCAGCCGCGTGCACAGGGGTGCCGCGTCGCCGCCCGAGTCGAGCACCATCGCGACTTCGGGCCGGCGCACGGGCGAGCCGTCCTCGCCGGCCGGTCGCAGCGAGCCGTTGATCGCCACCCGTCGCGGGCTGAAGCCGAGCTCGGCGAGCATGCGCGATGCCCGCTCGGCCGCATCGGGGTGCTCCGCGTAGATCCAGGCGTCGGCCATCTCTAGAGGAGGCGGAGGTAGCGCTCGCGCTCGAATTCCGTGACCGCTCGCCGGTAGTCGTCCCATTCCGCTCGCTTGTTGCGCATGAACCATTCGCACAGCCGGTCGCCGAGGATCTCGCGGGCCAGCTCCGATCGCTCGAACAGCGCCACCGCCTCCCCGAGGTCCTGGGGCAGGGGCGCGCTTCCGGACGGCGGCTGGTCGCCGGCTTCCTCGCCGAGCTGGTAGCCGCGCTCGATGCCACGTAGCCCCGCCGCCAGCACGAGCGCGAGCGTCAGGTAGGGATTGCAGGCCGCGTCCGGCGAGCGCAGCTCGATCCGCGCGGAACCCTCCCGGCCGGGGCGATTCGAGGGCACGCGGACGAGCGCCGAGCGCGCATGCCGGCTCCAGCTCGAGTGCGACGGCGCCTCGAAGCCGTCCGCCAGGCGCTTGTAGCTGTTGACCCACTGATCCGTGACCGCGGTCAGCTCCGGAGCGTGGGCGAGCAGCCCCGCGAGGAAGCACTGGCCGGTCGGCGACAGGGGCGTCTCCCCGCCGGTGGAGAAGAAGACGTTCTCACCGCCTTCGAACAACGACACGTGCAGGTGCATGCCGGACCCGGACTCGCCTTCCAGCGGCTTGGGCATGAACGTCGCGAACACCCCCTGCTCGCGTGCCACCTCCTTGACCGCGAGCTTGAACGTGATCACCGCGTCGGCGAGCGAGAGCGCATCGGTATGGGTCAGCTTGATCTCGTGCTGAGAGGGGGCCACCTCGTGGTGGGAGGCCTTGACCGGGATCCCCATCTGCTCCAGGTACTCGATCGTGCGGCGGCGGAAGTCGCTGCCATCGTCGAGCGGGGTGAGGTCGAAGTACGCGCCGCGATCGAGCGGCACCGGCGGCCGTCCCGGATCCGAGCCCTCGGCGAACAGGAAGAACTCGATCTCGGCCCCGACCTGCATCGTCAGCCCCAGGTCGGCTGCGTGGGAGAGCATCCGGCGCAGCGCCCAGCGCGAATCCGCGGCGAACGGAGTCCCGTCCGGGAGGCGCACATCGCAGAGCATCCGCGCCACCAGCGAGCCCGGCCTCCAGGGCAGGATCTGGAACGTGCGCAGGTCGGGATAGGCGATCACGTCGCGCTCGGCCAGCCGCGCGCTGCCCTCGAGCGCCGAACCGTCGAGCCCCACGCCATCCTCGAGCGCCGTCTCGAGCTCGGTCACCGGAATCGCGAAGCTCTTGAGGATCCCCAGCACATCGACGAACCAAAGCCGCACGAAGCGCACGCCCCGCTCCTCGACGGATCGCAGCACGTACTCGCGATTGGAGATCTGTGTGTCGACGGACATGGACTGAGGACCCTGCCGGGCGCAATCAGGCTGTCACCCCAATCGCGCGTAGTCATTGGCCCGATGTCGAAAACCAGGCGCTCTCCCTGCGCCGTTCACACAGCGTTCATCGATCCGACAAGGCGGGGTAATCGCGAGCCCCCACGATCGTCCCGTGCCAACTGAGCCAATCGTCGTCGTCGGAGGCGGGATCGCCGGCCAGGCGGTCGTGGAGGCCGTGCGCGAGCTTGACCGGGACGTCCCGTTGACGCTTATCTGCGGCGAGCGACACCTTCCCTATGACCGCGTCCGGCTCTCCGAGCTGCTCGCCTCCGACGAGGATCCGAGCGCGCTGATCTTGCGGCCGCGCGAGTGGTACGCCGACCACGGCGTCGACGTCCTCACCCGCGCGTGGGTGACGGCGCTCGACCTGGACGACCGCGCCGTGCGGCTGGACGACGGCGGGACGCTCGCCTACGGGCGGCTCGCGCTGGCGACCGGCTCGCAGCCGCTGCTGCCGCCGATCCCGGGGATCGAGCTCCCGGGCGTGCATCCGTTCCGGGATCCCGAGGACTGTGAGCGGATCCGGGAGGCGGCCGCCTCCGGAGAGGTCAAGAACGCCGTCGTGATCGGCGGTGGCCTGCTCGGCCTCGAGGCGGCGCGCGGAATCGTCGCGCAGGGCTGCCCGGTGACCGTCGTGCACCTCATGGACCGGCTGATGGAACGCCAGCTCGATGCGGGCGCCGCCTCGCTGCTGGAGCCCCGCCTCCGAGCGCTGGGCGTCGAGGTGCTCCTCGAGCGCCAGACCGACGCGATCGTGGGAGACGACCGGGTCAGCGCGTTGCGATTCCGGGGCGGCGAGGAGATCCCGGCGGACCTGGTGGTCGTCTCGATCGGGATCCGGCCCGAGGCATCGCTGGCCCGCGCCGCTGGTCTCGCCTGCGAGCGCGGCATCGTCGTCGACGCCCTGATGGCCACATCGGACGACGCCGTCCTGGCCGTGGGTGAGTGCGCCGAGCACGATGGCGTCGTGTATGGCCTCGTCGCGCCGATCGTGGAGCAGGCCAAGGTGGCAGCGGCGACTCTGGTGGCTCGCGAGACACGGGCCTACCGAGGATCGGTGGCCTCGGCCAAGCTCAAGGTGGCGGGGGTCGACCTGGTGGCGATCGGGGCGGCCGAGGGCGACAGCGAGGCGATCAGCGTCGACGCCAGTGCCGGGCTGTACCGCAAGCTTGTCGTCCGGGACGGCGTCGCCGCCGGCGCTGTCCTGCTGGGCGACACCCGAGGGTCAGAGGCGCTGCTGGCGGAGATCAGCGCCGCAGATCCGGTGCCCGATCCGCTGTCCCGGCTCGCGGCGGCGGCCGCGCTCGGACCCGAGGATCTCCCGGAGACGGCCCAGATCTGCAACTGCAACGGCGTCTGCAAGGGGCAGCTGATCGCGGCCGTGCGGGAGGGTGGCTGCCAGACATCGCGGGAGGTGATGGCACAGACGCGCGCCGGGACGGGGTGCGGCTCGTGCAAGGCGAGCGTCAAGGCGATCGTCGCCGCCGCCACCGGTGAGGCCGAGGACGAACCCGCCTACCTGTGCGCGTGCGAGCGCCAGACGCGCGAGCAGCTGGCGGAGGCGATCCGGTCGGAGGGCTGGCGGTCCGTGAGCCAGGTCTCGGGTGCCTGTGGGACGGGGCGCGAGTGCGGTGCCTGCAAGCCGGCGCTCGCCTACCTCGTCTCGCAGATAAACGCCAACCGCCACCACGAGGAGCGCCACGCACGTTTCATCAACGACCGTGTGCACGCGAACATCCAGCGCGACGGCACCTTCTCGGTCGTGCCGAGGATCCACGGCGGCGTCGTCACGCCCGATCAGCTCCGGCGGATCGCCGCCGCAGCCGACAAGTACGAGGTGCCGATGGTGAAGGTCACCGGGGGCCAGCGGATTGACCTGCTCGGCGTCCGCAAGCAGGATCTGCCCGCGATCTGGCGCGACCTCGGAATGCCCTCCGGTCACGCCTATTCGAAGGCGGTGCGGACCGTCAAGACCTGCGTCGGGACCGACTTCTGCCGCTTCGGGCTCGGGGATTCGATCGCGCTCGGGATCGAGATGGAGAAGGCGTGGGAGGGCCTGCACACGCCCCACAAGGTCAAGTCGGGCGTGTCCGGCTGCCCCCGCAACTGCGCGGAGGCGACGGTCAAGGACATCGGGGTGGTCGCGGTCGAGGGCGCGTGGCAGGTCAGGATCGGCGGCGCCGCCGGCGGCAACGTGCGTGAGGCCGATGTCCTGTGCACCGTGGAGACGCGCGCCGAAGCACTCCGCGTCACGACCGCCTTCTTGCAGTTCTACCGGGAGAACGCCGAGTACAAGGAGCGGGCCTACGACTTCATCCCGCGACTCGGGCTCGACGCGATCCGCGCGGCCGTTCTCGATGAACGCCGCTGCGGCGAGCTGGTCGAGCGCCTGCGGATCGCCAAGGCGGCCGTCGGCGATCCCTGGCTGGAGCGCGACGAGCCCTACCATCCCCGCCAGTTCGACGACCTCGAGGAAGGCGCAGCGCGAGAGCTGGCGATCGTGGGCCCGCCGTCGGAGGAGCCGGCGCCGTGATCCGCGTCTGCTCGCTTGACGACATCCCGGCCGGTGAGGGGCGGTCGGTCACCGTCAGCGGTAAGCGGATCGCCGTGTTCCGCGCCGAGGAGGGCTGGTTCGCGCTCGATGCCCACTGCCCCCACCTCGGAGGACCGCTCGCGGACGGGATCGTCGCGCGGCGAACCGTGATCTGCCCGTTGCACGAGCGCCGCTACGACCTCGGGAGCGGACGTGAGCTGACGGGCGAGGGGTGCGTGTCCACGCACCGCGTGGAGGTGCGGGGCGTGGAGGTGTATGTCGAGGCCTAACCGGCGCGCTCGGCCGATGCGAGGCCGCGGCGGGCGAACGTCCCCATCACGGCCGTGCCGGCCGCCAGGGCGGCGAACGCGATCGCGACCTTGACGGGCGAGCCCGCAAGAAGACCGCGCCCGGCCTCGAGCACGGCGGTCACCGGGTTGACGTTGGCGACGTCGTGGATCCACCCTGTGAGCAGCGGCAGCGGCACGTACACCGGCGCCAGGAACAGGAGCACGAACACCGGCATCTGGATCAGGGCACCGGCCTGCTCGGTCCGCAGGAACATGGCGATCCCGCAGGCCCATAGCGCCGAGACCAGGTTCATGATCACGCCGAGGCCGATCAGCCCCACGAGCTGGACGCCGTTACCGTCGATGCTCATCCCGGCGATCAGCGCCGCGATCGTCACGATCGTCCCGGTCAGCGCCCAGCGCAGCAACGCCCCGAGCGTGTACCCCGCGATGATCCCACTCCGCCTCGGTGCGCTCAAGAGCAGCCGCCGGGCGAACCCAGAGTCGAAGTCGCGGGCGATCGCAAAGCCCGTGAACACGCCGCCGAACGCCGCCGACTGCAGGAACACGAACACGAACTGGAAGGCCGTATAGCCGGGGTGGTAGTGGAAGTTCGGCACGTCGGAAATCCGCGACAGCCCGCCCGCGAACGCGATCAGGAAGAACAGGGGAAAGATGATCGACGGAACCAGGATCGCCGGATTGACGAGCGTGTTGTGGATCGAGCGCCACGCGACGCCCTGGGCCACGTTGAAGAAGCGCCTCATTTGCGTGCCAGCCTCGTCTTCATCGCGGTCTGCGAGAACGCCAGCGCGATCACCAGCAACGCGATTGCGAACATGAACCCCAGCTCGAGCGCCTGCGCGTCCCAGCCCTTGATCACCAGGCTGCGTAGCGCTTCGAGCAGATAGGAGATCGGGTTGTACGTGGCGATGTCCTTGAACCACGTCGCCTTGATCAGGTTGCGGGGCAGGCTCGAGGAGCTCAGGAACAGGGTCACGAACAGCAGCGGGAAGATTCCCTGGACCGCCTCGCCGGTCCCGAAACGGAGCGCCAGCAGGCCGCCCAGGCTGGCGAACGCGAACGCGATCAGGATCGACAGCGCCAGCAGCACGAGCGCTCCCCCGAGGCCGCTCGCGAACGTGACGCCCGTTGCCAGACCAACGAGCAGGTAGACGATCGCCTGCACGACGCCCAGCACGAGCGCGCCGCCGAGCTGCCCCACCAGCAGCGCCTCGCCGCGCAGGGGCGTCAGCGCCAGCCGGTTCAGAAATCCGCTCTCGATGTCCTTGGCCAGATCGACGCCCGCGGTGATCGAGACGAACATCGCGCCCTGGATGAAGGGCATCGCGATCAGGAAGTCGCGGTAGTTGTGCGTGGGGAAGCGAGGGATGCGGGTGGCGGGGCTGAGCGCTGAGCCGTTGATCGCGAACAGGATCAACGGGAAGATCATCGGGAAGATCATCAGCGCGCGCTGGCGCGACGTACGGAGAACCGCACGGCGGCCAACGGCCAGCGTCTGCTCGATCAGGCTGCCGAGCTCGGTGGAGCGACCCGTCCGAGGAGGTTCTAGGGCGATGTCAACGGCCACGACGCCTCCGCCCGCGCCGTCCGGTCTCGGGCGGCACCTCCGCGCCGCCCACCTCGCCCGCCCCCTCGAGCTTGCGTCCCGTCTTGGCCAGGAACACGTCGTCAAGCGAGGGCTGGTGCAGTTGAAGGGTCTCCACGCGCAGGTCGGCCTGGTCGAGGATCCGCACGATCTCCGCGAGCTGGGTCTCGCCGCCAGGGAGCTGCACCGTTACGCTCCCGCGCCCATTGCGATGCAGGTCGCCGAACCGGTCAAGCAGCCCCGCCAGCCGGTCGCTTGCGTCGGGATCGCACGGAGTCACCTCGACGCTCGGGCTGCCGATCTCGGCCTTGAGTGCGGCCGGCGTGCCCTCGGCGACGATTCGGCCGTGGTCGATGATCCCGATCCTGTCGGCAAGCGCATCGGCCTCCTCGAGGTACTGCGTGGTCAGAAATACGGTCATCCCCTCGTCGTGGGCAAGCCGCGCGACCTCCTGCCAGAGCGCCGCCCGACTCTGAGGGTCGAGTCCGGTGGTTGGCTCGTCGAGGAACAGGATCCGCGGCGAGTGGACAAGCGCCAGCGCGAGATCGAGGCGCCGCTTCATGCCTCCGGAGTAGCCGCCCACCCTGCGGTCGGCGGCCTCGGTCAGCCCGACGCGCTCGAGCAGCGCCTGCGAGCGGCGGCGGCGCTCTCCCGAGGGGAGGCCCTGCAAGGTCGCCTGAAGCATCAGGTGCTCGCGGCCGGTGAGGATTGCGTCGAGCGCCGCCTCCTGAAGCGCAGCGCCGATCGTCGAGCGGACCTGTGCGCCCTGGCGGGAGATGTCATAGCCGCCCACCCGCGCGGTGCCGCTCGTGGGCGGCAAGAGGGTGGTCAGCATCAGTACGGTCGTCGACTTGCCCGCGCCGTTGGGGCCCAGGAAGCCGTAGATCTCGCCGGGCGATACGGTGAGATCGATGCCGTCGACGGCACGCGGTCCCTTCCGGAACTCGCGAACAAGCTGCTCGACTTCGATCGCGTTGTCGGGCATGAACGTGACTATACCAAACGATTCGTGCTACGAACTATACGTATGCAAATAGATTCTCGACTTCCGCTCGCCGACGGCAATCAGATCCCGCGCCTGGGCCTCGGGGTATGGCAGGTGCCAGACGGACGCGAGTGCGTCAACGCGGTTCGGTGGGCCCTCGAGCTCGGCTATCGCCACATCGACACCGCCCAGGCCTACGGCAACGAGGAAAGCGTAGGGCAGGCCCTGCGCGACAGCGGCGTATCCCGCGAGGAGGTGTTCATCACCACGAAGTTCTTCCCTCGACACAAGGACCCCGCCGCTGAGGCCGAAAAGAGCTTACGGCGGCTTGGGGTCGATCAGGTCGACCTGTACATCATCCACTGGCCGCAAGGCGGCCCGACGTGGGCATGGCCGGGGATGGAGCAGGCACGCGAGCTGGGATATGCGCGCTCGATCGGGGTCTCCAACTTCGATACCCGCGAGCTCGGGGAGGTGTCCGGCATCGCGAGCGTGGCGCCGGTCGTCAACCAGGTTCAGTTCAGCCCGTTCGAGTACCGCCGAGAGCTGCTCGAGGAATGCCGGCGGCGCGAGGTCGTCATCGAGGCGTACAGCCCGCTCGGCACCGGACGCCACCTCCTCAACGACCGCGTTCAGCGCATCGCGGAGCGGCTCGGACGAACGCCGGCACAGGTGTTGATCCGCTGGTGCCTCGAGCGCGACCTGGTGGTGCTTCCGAAGTCCACGCATCGCGAGCGGCTCGAGGAGAACGCACAGGTCTTCGACTTCGGCCTCTCAGACGAGGACCGCACGGCGCTCGACTCGCTCGATACGACCGGCGGGACCTCGCGCGCGAGAGAAACGAAGTGGTGGTGAGCGGCGGCTCAGCGGCGGCGGCGCCTCGCCAGGTCCAGCTCTTCGCTTGAGACCTCGTGCCCCGCATCGCAGCGGAGATGAACTGACACCGGCTCGCCGCAGTCGCGGTGCCGGAGCTCGACCCGGCCCCCACGATCGTCGAGCCAGCGATTGCCCCACTCCATCAGCGCGACCAGCGCCGGGAACAGGCCGGCTCCCTTCTCCGTCAGCCGGTACCGCTGCCGGGTGCGCTGCCCGGGCTCGCGATAGTCCTCGCGCTCGAGCAGTCCCTGCTCGACCAGCTCACGCAGGCGCGCGGCCGTCACCGGCTCGCTGATCCCCACGCGGGTCGCGAAGTCATCGAAGCGGGTGGTGCCGTAGAAGGCCTCGCGGAGGATCAGAAACGCCGAGCGAGTGGGGATCACTTCGAGCGCTTTGGCGATCGTGCAGCCGCTCGGCGGTCCACGAACCGCGGGGCTCGAGCGACCCGGTCATCCGGAGCGCGTGGTCCATGCCGACATCATAGCTGACTGTTGCATCCCTAAGTCAGATCTGTATGATGCTGGCTGTGTCCTCCCTAAGTCAGCCTCCGTCGGCGCCTGGGGCGGCCGGGGCACCCAATGCGACCCGGACCCCCGGCCCGCTCGGTCGATCGGGCCGCGAAGCCTCAACGCGGCTCGTGCTGGCGATCGTCTGCGCCGGCGTCGTCCTCGCCAGCCTCGATTTGTTCATCGTCAATGTCGCCCTGCCCCAGATCGGCCGGGATTTCCACCTGCGTGGCGCTGAGCTCTCGGACCTCTCCTGGGTGCTCAACGCCTACGCGATCGTGTACGCGTCGTTCCTGGTGCTGTTCGGCAGGCTCGCCGAGCGCTATCGCCGCGAGCGCGGATTCCTGCTCGGAGTCGCGCTGTTCGTCGCCGCCTCGGCGGCGTGTGGCGCCGCGACTAGCTTGCCGATGCTCGTCGCCTTCCGCGTGATCCAGGCCGCGGGCGCGGCGCTCCTGACCCCCACCTCCCTCGGCCTCGTGCTGGCGAGCTTCCCGCCGGAGCGCCGGCAGGGCGCGGTTCGCACCTGGACCGCGATCGGCGGTCTGGCCGCCACGCTCGGGCCCGTCGTCGGCGGGCTGCTCGTGGCTGCAAGCTGGCGCTGGGTGTTCTACGTCAACGTCCCGGTGGGACTGGCAGCGCTCGTGGTCGGCTGGCGGCGGCTGCCCGCTGTCCCAGGTCATCCGGTTACCGCGCCCGACGGAACCGGGGCCGTGCTCGTCACCGCCGGTGTAGGCGCGCTCGTGCTGGGGCTGGTCAACGGCAGCCGCTGGGCGTGGGGTGACGGCAGGACGCTGGCCGCGCTCGGCGCCGGCGTCGCGCTCCTGGCTCTGTTCGCGCTCCACGCGGCGCGTCACCGCAATCCGCTCGTCGACCGCTCCCTGTTCCGCCTGCGCGCGTTCACGGGCGCCTCGATCGTTGCGCTGTTCTTCTCGGCCTCGTTCGGCGCGATGCTCCTCTCCCGCGTGCTCTGGGCGCAGGACGTATGGCACTGGTCCGCCCTCACCACGGGACTCTCGATCGCGCCGGGGCCGGTGATGGTGCCGCTGACATCGTTCTTGATCACCGGTCGCCTCACGGGGCGGCTCGGCCCGGGGCGGGTGATCGCGCTGGGCGCAACGATCTTTGCGATCGGCTCGGCATGGTGGGCCCTGTCGGTCGGGCTACGGGTGGACTATGTGGGGGACATGCTCGGCGGGATGCTTCTGACCGGCATCGGCGTGGGCCTCACGCTGCCGACGATGATGGCGACCGGCACCTCCACGCTGCCTTCGCACTCGCTGGCGACCGGATCGGCGGTCGTGAACATGTTCCGGCAGATCGGCCTGGCCGTCGGCGTCGCGATCCTGATCGCGGTGCTCGGTACCCCTCACACGCCGGACCAGACGCTCGAGGTCTACCGGCGGGGATGGATCGTGATCGCCGCGATCTCGCTGGCATCGGCACCGATCGCGCTGTGGCTGCTGGGCCGTGGGCGCGAGGCCGAGTCGCCCTACGCCGTGGACACGAGAAAGCCCGCGCTTGTGGGTACCGGTTCAGAGGAATAGACTCGGAACCCGGGGCGTTGGACAAGCCAACGCCCCGGGACCAGAGGGGTGATACATGAAGGGGCCGTTGACGCAGGACGAGCTGCGCATGAACGAGCAGGCGACTGACGTCGCCTCGAAAGTTGTCGGCGAGCCGATCGAGGCCGCGACCCGCTGCGAGCAGGTGACCCAGGACCAACAGCTCGCGGCCGCAGGTGTCGGAGGAATAAACCGAGGTTTCGTGAAGGCCTCGAAGGGCCTGAGCCGGGTGATGATGCCGCGCACGATGGGGGGCCTGAAGTCGATGGAGACCGGCGGGCTCCCGAAGAGCTTCGTGCTCGCCGCCAGCAAGACCAAGGTCTACGCGATCGAGGACAAGCACGACGGCGGCAAGCTTGTGCCCGGCAAGGTGCTGATGGATTTCGACCGGGCCACCTTCGCCGCGAAGAAGAACGCGATGCAGGGCGCGAACGTGATCAGTGGCGCGCCCGATGACCGGCAGCTCCTGATCATCTACTTGCCGCTGGACGGCAAGAAGAGCAAGTACATGCAGGCTGCCTCCCGGATGCAGCAGGCATCCGGCGGCCCCGGGCAGCCGCACAGGATCATGGTGGGCAAGGACGACGCCAGCGAGAAGCTGATCGCGGCGGTCACCGCAAACGCGCCGGCCGCCGGCGCGAACATCATGATCGGCGGCCAGTCCGTCGCGGACATGATGGCCCAGGCTGGCGCGGCCGCACCCGCCCCTGACCCCGCGGACCAGCTCAGCAAGCTGGCGGCTCTCCACCAGCAGGGTGTGTTGACGGACGAGGAGTTCGCGGCTCAGAAGGCCAAGATTCTCGGCAGCTAGGCGCGCCAGGCGCGGACGCCGTCGAGCAGGAGCTCGATCGTGTGCTCGGTGAAGCGCTCGATCAGCTCCTGCTCGTTCTCCTGTGCGAACAGGCTCCGCGCCGCCGAGAAGTAGTCCGCCATTCCCGCGATCGACACGAACACCAAGCGGGGATCGAGCTCGCGGAAGAGTCCCTCCCTCGCGCCCTCCGCGATCAGCGTGGAGTAGAACGGCACCATCGCGTCGCCGAACACCGTGGCGATCTGCTCGCCGTGCCCGTGACCGGCGCGCAGGCGCTCGCTCAGCTGACTCCCGTAGGGGTAGCGGACGAAGTTTCGGATCATCGCGCGGACGTTGCGCCGGAGCTTCTCTTCCGGGTCCAGGTCCTGCGCGGCCAGCCTGTCGAGCTCGGCCTGGACGCCCTCCCGGAGCCGATCGACGAGCGCCTCGAGCATCTGCGCCTTGCCCCCGAAGCAATAGCTGACCATCCCTGTCTGCACGCCGGCCCGCACGCAGATCTGGCTGATGGACGGCTCCGAGCCGGCACGCTCGACGAGGAGCTCATGGGTGGCCTGTAGCAGTTTCTCGCGCGTGGCGTCCGCGCCCCTCGGGGCGTAGGACGGGGGCGGCAGCGGTGCGACCGACATTGGATGATCATATATATTCTTTGAACGAGCGTTCAAGATGACCGTCCTTCAGACCCATGTCGACCGCAGCTCCGAGCAGTTCACGCGCAATCGGGAGGAGATGCTCGAGAAGCTGAGGGAGCTCGACGAGCTGCTCGAGCGGGTCCGCGCCGGCGGCGGCGAGCGGTACGTCCAACGCCACCGCGACCGCGGCAAGCTCCTCGCTCGTGAGCGAATCGAGCTGCTGGTCGATCGCGACTCGGCGTTCCTCGAGTTGAGCCCGTTCGCCGCCTACGGCTCGGACTTCACTCTCGGCGGCAGCATCGTCACCGGCATCGGCGTGATCGAGGGGGTCGAATGCGTGATCACGGCCTCGGACGCCACGGTCAAGGGCGGCGCCGCCAACCCGTTCACCGCCCGCAAGACCGGCCGGGCGATGGAGATCGCCAGGGTCAACCGCATGCCACTCGTCGGCCTGGTCGAGTCCGGCGGGGCGGATCTGCCCACCCAGGCCGAGATCTTCGTACCCGGCGGGGAGGGCTTCCGCCGCCAGACCCAGCTCTCGAGGGAGAAGATCCCGGTTATCAGCGTCGTGTTCGGCAACGCGACCGCAGGTGGCGCGTACACGCCGGGGATGAGCGACTACAACATCTTCATCAAGGAGCGCTCGAAGGTGTTCCTCGGCGGTCCGCCGCTGGTCAAGATGGCGACCGGCGAGGAGTCGGACGACGAGTCGCTGGGCGGCGCGGAGATGCACTCGCGGATCTCCGGCCTGTCGGACTATCTGGCAGTCGATGAGTCCGACGCCCTGAGGCTCTGCCGGCAGGTCGTCAAACGGCTGAATTGGCGCAAGCAGGGCCCGGGGGCCACGATCCTCCCCGTCCACGAGCCGCTCCACGACATCGAGGACCTGGTCGGGATCGCCTCGATCGACCTCAAGGAGCCGTTCGACATGAGGGAGACGATCGCCCGCATCGTGGACGGCTCGGCGTACGACGAGTTCAAGCCCTCTTACGGAGCCGCACTGACGACCGGGTGGGCGGCGATCCATGGTTACCCGGTCGGGATCCTCGCGAACACCCAGGGGATCCTCTTCTCCGAGGAATCCAACAAGGCCACTCAGTTCATTCAGCTCGCAAACCAGGTGGACGTTCCGCTGCTGTTCATCCACAACGTGACCGGCTACATGGTCGGCAAGGAGTACGAGCAGCGAGGGATCATCAAGCACGGCGCGCAGATGATCAACGCGGTCTCGAACTCCGACGTGCCGCATATTTCATTGATCGCCGGCGGGTCCTATGGCGCCGGTAACTACGGCATGTCGGGGCGGGCATACGAGCCGCGGTTCGTGTTCGCCTGGCCAAACGCGAAGGTGGCGGTGATGGGTCCCCAGCAGCTGGCCGGAGTGCTCTCGATCGTCGCGCGTGCGGCCGCGGAGGCGCGCGGCCAGCCGTTTGACGAGGAGGGCGACAAGCAGATGCGCGAGTACGTCGAGAGCCAGATCGAGTCCGAGTCGCTCGCGCTGCCGATGTCCGGACGGCTCTACGACGACGGCGTCATCGACCCGCGCGACACGCGCACCGTGCTGGGGATCGCGCTTTCGGCCTGTCACTCCGCTCCCGTGGAGGGGACGCTCGAGTGGGGCGTCTTCCGGATGTGATCTCCCGGCTCCTTGTCGCCAACCGGGGGGAGATCGCGCGCCGCGTGATCCGGACCGCCCGCGCGATGGGGATCGCGACCGTCGCCGTGTACTCGGACATCGACGCCGGTGAGCCGTTCGTGCGCGAGGCGGACGAGGCGGTGCGGCTGGGAGGTGCGTCGCCCGCGGAGTCGTATCTGCGCATCGAGTCCCTGGTCGAGGCCGCGCGGCGGACGGGGGCCGACGCCATCCACCCCGGCTACGGCTTCCTGGCCGAGAACGCCGTCTTTGCGCGCGCGTGTGCGGCCGCCGGCGTGACGTTCGTAGGCCCGACCCCGGAGGCGATCGAGTCGATGGGGTCCAAGCTGGCCGCCAAGCGGCTGCTGGCGCAGGCGGGAGTGCCGGTGCTCCCGGACGTCGAGGATCCGGCCCAGGCGGCGGAGGACGTCGGGTTCCCGCTGCTGGTCAAGCCATCGGCGGGCGGCGGGGGCAAGGGGATGCGGATCGTGCGCAGCGCGGATGAGCTTGAGGGCGCCGTGGAGGCCTCGCGCCGAGAGGCGGCGAGCGCGTTCGGCGATGACACGCTCCTGTTCGAGCGCTACGTCGAGGGTGGACGCCACGTGGAGATCCAGATCCTCGGTGACTCTTTCGGGGAGGTGATCCACCTCGGTGAGCGGGAGTGCACGATCCAGCGCCGGCACCAGAAGATCCTCGAGGAGTCGCCGTCGGTCGCCGTCGATGCCGACCTCCGGGAACGCATCGGAGCCGCGGCCGTAGCCGCCGGCACGGCGATCGGATACGTCGGGGCGGGAACTGTTGAGTTCCTGCTCGGCGAGGACGGCGGGTTCTACTTCCTCGAGGTCAACACCAGGCTTCAGGTCGAGCATCCCGTGACCGAGGAGGTCCGGGACCTCGACCTGGTTCGGCTTCAGCTCGAGATCGCCGCCGGCGGTCGCGTGCCCCCTGAGTTGCCCTCGCCGCGGGGCCACGCGATCGAGGTGCGGCTATACGCCGAGGACCCCCTCGCCGACTTCCTACCTCAGACCGGGCGCCTCTCGCACCTGACGATCCCCGACCGCACAGGGATCCGGGTCGACGCGGGAGTCGAGTCCGGCTCAGAGATCTCGATCCACTACGACCCGATGATCGCCAAGGTGATCGCGCACGCGCCGAGCCGTTCGGAGGCCGCGCGGAGGCTCGCGGCCGCCTTGCGCGGGGCGCAGATCGACGGGTTGCGCACGAACCGCGACTTCCTCGTGCGGCTGCTGGAGGATGCGGCCTTCCTCGCCGGCGAGTTCGACACGGGTTTTCTGGACCGGCCCCAGGCGGAGGGGTTGCGCGCGCCCCTGGTCGAGGGCGAGCAACTGACCGGCTACGCCGCCGCGGCGGCGCTCGCCGGTCAGGCCGCACGGCGCGGCCAGGCCCGTGTGCAGAGGACGATCCCCAGCGGCTGGCGCAACAACGCATCCGCACAGCAGCGCGTCGAGTTCGATGCATGCCCGGTCGCGTATCGACTCGACCGGAGCGGGGCGCTTGCAGCACTGTCTGTGAGCGGCGAGGCGTTGCCCGACCCGAGACTGCTGCACGCGAGCCCGGATCGAGTCGAGCTCGAACTGGGCGGCGTCCTGGGTATCTACGAGGTTCGCCGCGACGGGACGGCGGTGCACGTCAACGGGCCACGCGGTCAGTGCGATCTGCGCGAGCTCGACCGCTATCCCGACCCCGGCGCGCATGCGGCAGCCGGCTCGTTGCTCGCGCCGATGCCCGGAGCGGTCGTGCGGGTCGACGTCAGCGAGGGAGACCTCGTCGAGGCCGGCCAGCCGCTGCTCGTACTGGAGGCCATGAAGATGGAGCACGAGATCGTCTCCCCCACCGGCGGGACCGTGTCTGCCCTGCCGGTGGGCGTCGGCGACCAGGTGGACGCCGGTGCCCTGCTGGCGGCGATCGACGGCGCCGGAGGCAGCGGGGACTAGCGGGGGGCCTTGGGAGTTATATGTCGCCAGACGACAGAAACGTCCGAAGCGCCGAGGGTCGCGGCGGCTAGCGAGGCTCTAGGATCACGACCGGGATCCGGCGCCCCTTCGCCTGCCGCTCATAGAACTCGTAGCTCGGGAAGAAGGACACGAACTCGGGCCACAGCCGGGCGCGTTCCTCCTGCGTCGCGACCCGTGCCCTAACCCGGCGGACCTCGCTGCCGATCTGGATCGTCGTGTCCGGGTTGGCGATCAGGTTGTGAAACCAGGAGGGGTTGCGCGGCTGTCCCGCTTTCGAGGCCACAATCGCGATCACGTCTCCGTCAGCGTGGTACATGACCGGCGAGGTTCGCTTGATCCCGGTCTTCGCCCCGACGTGGTCGAGCAGCAGCACCCGCGCGGCGGGTAGGCCGGGAAGGTGCGTTCCAAGTCTGCCGCCGGAGCGGCGGTAGACCGCGACATGGAGCTTCGTGAAACGGCGTCCCGCGTAGACGTCCCGTTTGTTGGCGAATTCGGCGCTGGCGATGGTGGCCCGTCCGAGCAGTGACATCGGGCCTGAATCATCACGTCGCCCGGGCCCTCGTGCAACGGTGGCACGGAGTCACAAGGCTCGCGCGCCGCCGGACGGCGGCCGCGAGCCCTGTTTCCGGTCGCCCTCAGGAGTTGTCGATCTTGACGCCTGAGGGCCTCAGGACATACCAGTCCGCGCCAAAGCTGTTGACCCCCTGGCCGTAGGCGTCGCCGTTGTCCTTGTCCTTGGCGAACAGATACAGGGGATGGCCCTTGTATGTGACCTGTGACTTGCCGTCCGCTCGTGTGATCGTGCCGAGGTCGGCGCTGACCGCACGGCCCTTCGCCTGTGGTTTTCCGATCACCGGCGGCCACACGGCTGCACATGCAGCGGTGCAGGTCGACGAACTCCCCTTGTCGGCCTGGAACAGGTACACGGTCATTCTCCTGGGACCGTAGGCGAGGATCGTGCCGAGCTTGTTCTGCTTGGTGGTGATCAGCGCAGCGGGCGCGACGGCGGTGGTGCCGCTCGCGGTGCTCTGCCCGTATGCCCCGCCGCCGCTCGAGGACGAACTGCTCGAAGCCCCGGTCGCTGCGGCCGGCTGCGAGCTCCCGGAACTCTTACTGCTGCCTCCGCAGCCGGCTATCGCCAGCGCCACGGCGATCGGCGCAACGGCCACGGCTGTTGTCTTGTGCACGGCGCCTCCTTTGAGTCGTGGTCTGTCGTTAGTCATGGACGCGCTTGGCAGGTGGATCCTTCCCGTCGCCCGAATGGCCTCCGGCGGGAAGGACCCCGCCGCGGAGGCGTCCTAACCGGTAGGCGCGGCGATTGGGCCGTGCAGACCCGATAACGAGGTGACCAGAGATGAAGAAGACAGCAGCGCTGGCTCTGACAACGGCGATCGTGGGCGCGACGACGATGGGGGTGGCATCGGTGGCCGAGGCGCACGCCGCCACCGGCGCGCACGTTCAGCTCGTCAGCACGTCACTGGGCAAGGTGCTCGCAAACGGCCGCGGCTTCACGCTCTACATGTTCACGCGTGACGGGCGCAACCATGACTCCTGCGCCGCCGTCTCCGGCTGCCTCGGCGTGTGGCCGATGCTCGCGGCCCACGGCAACACGGTTGCAGGCACCGGCGTCAAGCACTCGCTGCTGGGAACGACCAAGCTCGCAAACGGCAAGCGCCAGGTCACCTACGCCGGCCACCCCCTGTACATGTACTCAGGCGATTTCAGCCCGCACAGCACGGCGTACGTCGGCGCTCGGCAGTTCGGCGGCATGTGGTACGCCCTGAGTGCCGGCGGCAAGTCCGTGAAGTAGGCCGGACGGCTATTCGGGTTGGACGATCTCGATCGCGCCGAAGCCTTCGAGCGGAGCGTCGATGAAGAAGATCTCGATCGTGAGGTCGGGGTCGACGTGTGCCTGGGAGAGGAACGCGAGCACTTTGCGGCCCGTGAGCTCCTCGATTGCGCCGGTGAAGCGCTTGCTGACCATGTGCTGGAACCCATGGCGCATGTCGATGACCTCGTTCTGGTGGCCGGCTTCCATCATCGTCTGCTCGAGCGGGGTGAAGCCGCTGCCGCGCATGACCACGACGATGATGTCGTCGAGCGCATAGGTCTTG
The DNA here is from genome assembly GCA_963822725.1 of uncultured Actinomycetes bacterium. Lineage (GTDB taxonomy): Bacteria > Actinomycetota > Thermoleophilia > Solirubrobacterales > Solirubrobacteraceae > Palsa-465. The sequence continues at coordinate 578,920 of CAWGIR010000001.1, read as the reverse complement.
GCTTTCATCGGCCCGCGGCCATAGCGCTCGCGCAGAATCGCCACGATCCTGGTCGAGATCGCGGCTAGCAGCTGCCCGCCTGCGAGGTGGGCTTCTCCGCGGCCTGTTGATTCTTGGGCTTCGTCCACTCCCGTGTACGGAGAGGCCAGCGAAACCTCGTCCGTCCGCCGTTTGCGTGTTTTCGGCCCGGCTGGAGAGCCGTGTGAGATCCCTCCACCCTTGCCGTCTGAGAACGGTAGCGCGCGTGGCTGGCCTGTCAACCGGCCCCGCCAGGATTCTCAGCGCCGGGGTCGGATTCGAGCACGAATACTTCGACGGACGACTCGCCGAGCGTGCTCGTACCGCTCAGGAAGGTGCGGACTTTGCGGCCGGTGAGCCTCTCTACAGCGGCTACGAGCTCGTCCTTCATCGCGTGTTGCAGTACGTCGCGTCCAAGCCGCACGACGTCGGCGCGGCCGGCCGCGACCATGTTCCGCTCGCCCTTCGTCGCGCCGTTCTCGAGCAGGCACACCAGGACATCCCCCTGAATGAACGCCCGGGACTTCTCCGACCCGCGGCCGGTGAACTCCGCGATCAGCTTCCCGAGCTCGTTCGCGATCGCCGCGTTCAGCCGCCCAGCCGCCAACCCGCCGTCGCCACCCGCAATCCCTTCCATCATCAGCCGCTTTCCGCGTCTCTTCAAGTGGAAGCAGAACCGCCGGCGGGTAGCAGAGACGAGAGAAAATCCCGGCGAAGGCGTTACCAGTTCACAGCATAGGCATCGCGGTGCGCGCACACATGTTTAACTTGAGCGGGCGCACTCGCAGCGTTAGGATCCATGGACAGCGATTCCTGCTGCGGTCACGGATCGCAGCGTGGGGTTGCGCCCTCAGAGCGGAACGAGCGTACGGTCACAGCGTGGCCACGGCTTTTGGTCCGTGTCGCCCAGCTGGCTCAAGCCTGAGCCGAAGGAGCTCGCCACGTGGACGGACCGCAGACGGCGCCCCGCTACCAGCGGCACACAGCTCGGGCAGCGCCCACGGCGACGAACGGAACCTACGCGCACGGCGCGTTGGCGGCAACCGTTGGCCAGAAGCTCGAACGGGGCGCCGCAGCCGCCACCAGGGCTGCGAGGGCCGCCGACCGGGCCGCGTCAGTGCACGAGCGAGCCGCACGAGCGCACGAGCGCCACGCCGCCGTTGCCGAGGAGCTCTGGCATAGCATCGAGCTGATGCACCGCAGCCTCGAGCAAGCGCAGCGATTGCGCAGGATCGCTCGGGCCGAGCGCGGAATCGCCGCACGGGAGCGCACGATCTCCGAGCGGCTCTCGTTCACGCGCCGAGGCTCGCGTGTGACTCAAGGGTGGGACCAGGCTGCGGGGGAACCGTGACATCAGCGCACGGATTGGCTTTACGAGCGGAGTGGGCGCGCGTGGGGCATGCGTCGCGGTCGTCTGGCATGGCGCCGGCGGCCGCGACGCCTCTCTGACTCAGCCAGTGGCGCGTGGCCGCGTGAGGCGTAGCGCGATCATTCTTGCGTAGGCGTCGACGATCCAGAACGTCTGTCCCAGGTCTGCGGGGGAGCTCGAGAAGGCCGCCACGAGCGTCCGGCTCTCGGCGCGACCGAAGACGCCAACCGGGACGGCGACCGCGTAGGCTGCTCGCGCCCGGCTCGCGGCGATCAGGTCGGCGTCCCGGTATTCGTCGAGGGGCTCGAAGGCCGGGCGCCCGTGAACGAGCGCCCGGCCAACGAAGCAGCCCCGACGCTGCCAGCGGCTGCCCCACAACCGCTTGCCTCCGCCCGTCGGGACCGAGATCGCGACGCGACGGTCGATGGTGGACGAACACAGGATCCGTGCCCCCCGGTCGCGATCAAGCTCACAAACCAACGCCACCTCACAGCCGAGCACTCTGTATAGATCGGCAACCAGCAGAGCAAGTGCTCCATGGCCGAATGCGGCCGGCGACCGCGTCACGCCGCCGGCCTCGACGTCGCCCCCCTCAGCGGCACGGCCGACAGGCTTCAGAACGCGGACGGAGTCCCGAGTGTGCTTCGGTCCGATCACGGGCTCGTCTTCCTTGACCTCCAGCAGGAGTCGCGTGGTCCGGACCAGAATCCCGCGGCCGCCCCGGCGACCACCACGAGCTCGCTCCGTCTCGAAGTCGCAACCCCAGGCACGATCTCCGACCGCGCCACGAATCGCTGTAAACGTGGAGTCTAAACGCGCCGCGGACCGGGTTCAACCCTTTTTGCGGCTATTTTGCGAGCTCGAGAAGTGGACGGCGCTCAATAAAAGTGCATGGGCGGGGCACGATGGGGTTAGAATCCAACTAGAGCGATTCGGAAGGCGGTCATTGATCGCATCTGGGATTGCGACTGATGAGCGGAGCGATCCGTAGGCGGTCATTGCGACGGCCTACCGGGTCCGGTCCGCGGCAAATGTGCCGGTGGCTTCACGAGGAGCATGACGCCGGAACCCAGGAGCCGGGACTTGGATCGATCGCGAGGCATCGGGACCTCACGTCGCCCGTTGCGGTCGTTGCACGCGCCGCTGGTAGAGCGTGCGGCCGCCGTCGGTGCTGCGCTTGAGGTGATCGTTCGCGAGCTCGCTCGAGAGCTGGAGGCCGAGTTCGCGTTTGTCGCGATCGCGAACCAGGCCGCCGAAGGCGTCAAGGTGCTCGCCGCCCAGGGGGCGGCTGCGGGCCCTGACGGTCTGCCGACCTCCCTGAAGGCAGACGGATTCGTTGGCCGCGCGCTCGCTTTCGAGCGCGCGGCCCTCGAGCCGATTGATCGCGACGATCCCAATTTCGGGCGGGCCGGGGCGGCCACTCCGGCCAGGGAGATGCTCGCAGCCCCGTGCACGCCGTCCGGCGGGCGGGCGGGGCTGCTCTGCGTGGCCTTTCAGGGAGAGCCAACGCTGGGTCGCGCCAGGACTCTGAGACTGGCCCAGTCTTATGCCCGGCTGGCCGCGGTCGGATTGCAGGAACCTGAGGTGCTGGGGAGGCTCTTGGTCAACGGACGGATCGACGGACTCACCGGATGCTTGACGCAGGCCGCTTTCGTCGAAGGCCTCGTGGGCGAGCTCGCGCGAGCCGCCCGTAGCCGGCAGCCCGTGTCCTGCATCTTCATCGACCTAGATAACTTCAAGCGGATCAACGACCGCTACGGCCACCTGCACGGCTCGCGTACGCTCGCGATCCTCGCGGGCGGACTGCGGGCAGAGCTTCGCAGCGCCGATTCGATCGGCCGCTACGGTGGAGACGAATTCGTGGTGCTGCTGCCCGATACCGCCGAGGCGGACGCCATCTTGCTGGCCCAGCGCCTGCATCGCGCGGTGATGACGGCGGAGATCAATCTCCCGCACGATCCGCTGGACGCCTCAATGGGGGTCGCGCAATCGCACCCTGGCTCGCACGGCGATGCATTGCTCGCCGCCGCCGACCGGGCGCTCCTGGCGGCAAAGATGGCCGGGGGTGGCGCGGTGATCCCAGCCAGCACGCTCGTCTCGTCACCTGTCAGCCCCATTGAACTCGCGTCCGCCGATGAGATGGGTAAGCCACCGGTTTTGAGCGCCACCGTTTCGATGTGCGACGTGCTCGAGGCGCTTGGGCAATTTGATTCGTGTGGCGGCGCGAGCGTGGAGCTGACAGCCTGGGAATTGAACGCGGACAGGGAGTTCATCGCCAACTGCTATTCCGACGCGCTACGAGAAGGCCTGATCGTGAGTGCGGGCGCCGACGGCGCGTCCGGAGAGATGCTCTGGCGCCTGACCGACCACGGACGAACTGCCCTGGAGAGCTCAGCCCAAACGGGGTGAGACGGCTACGCCCGGGCCCTGCGATACCGGGCCCGGTCGATATCGAGCAAATCGCGTTTTTGGCTCCCGCAGTCGCGGTAAGAGAGTAGGTATGTCAGCGATCACAGAACAGATTCGTTCAGCACCGGAGCAGCGACAGGACTTCGGCGCTGTCGCCCCGGAGGTGTTGCGTGCACAGCTCCAGCTCATGCGCGCCGCTCGGCAGTCGTTTGAGCAGGCTGGGCTCTCCGAGGGCCTCTATCACCTTGTGAAGCTGCGAGCCTCGCAGCTGAACGGGTGTGCGTATTGCATCGACATGCACAGCAAGGACGCGCGCCACGCCGGCGAGCCAGAGGATCGCCTGTATCTGCTCGACGCTTGGCGGGAGTCGCCGCACTACTCCGAGCATGAGCGGGCGGCGCTGGCGCTGACCGAGGCGATCACTCAGATCGGCGACGGACAGGTGCCCGATGAGGCGTGGGAGGCGGCCGCGGCAGTGCTGAGCCCAGAGCAGCTTGCCGCCGTGATCGCCGCCAGCGTGGAGATCAATGGGTGGAATCGGATCGCGATCACGACCCGGATGCCGCCCGGCGAATACCAGCCGCCCCGATGACGCCGATGGCGAGACCCGGAATCGAACCGGTCCGGACGATGTCCCCGGTCGAGGCACGGACGCCAATCCGATCGCCGATGGCGAGACCCGGAATCGAACCGGTCCGGACGATGTCCCCGGTCGAGGCACGGACGCCAATCCGATCGCCGATGGCGAGACCCGGAATCGAACCGGTCCGGACGATGTCCCCGGTCGAGGCACGGACGCCAATCCGATCGCCGATGGCGAGACCCGGAATCGAACCGGGGACACCACGATTTTCAGTCGTGTGCTCTACCAACTGAGCTATCTCGCCGGGGCCGGTCGAGGCTAGTCGACCCGGCGGTCGAGGCTAGTCCAACTCGGCGCGTCGATGCTAGCGATTCGATCCGGGTGCCCGACCCGCGACAATCGTGGCCTAGATGCATGAGTTGTTCGTCCTCCGCCATGCCAAGTCAAGCTGGGACGACCCCGGAATCGACGACCACGAACGGCCGCTCGCCCCACGCGGGGCGAAGGCCGCCGCCCTGATCAAGGATCACCTCCGCAAGGAGGAAATCCATCCAGGGCTGGTGCTGTGCTCGACCGCTCGGCGCGCGCGAGAGACGCTCGAGCGGGTGGATCCCGACGGCGAGCGATCAATCGAGGAGGAGCTTTACAGCGCCAGCGCCGGGGACCTCATCGAGCGGCTCAAGCGGGTGCCCGAGGGAGTCGATGCGGTGATGGTGATCGGTCATAACCCAGCAATGCAGCAGCTCGTACTCGCCCTCGCGGGCGGCGATGCCACGGTCCGCGAACGGTTCCCCACCGGAGCGCTCGCGACGCTCAGCCTCCAGTCGTCCTGGAGCGGACTCAGTCCCGGCGAAGCCGAGCTGGACGCCCTGGTGCGACCCAAGGACCTCGAGTAGGACTAGCCTCCGCCTTGTCAGTGTTCGGTGATGGCGATGGCCCTGTGGTTTCGGGAAAGGATCTCCAGAAGCGCTATGGGGAAGGCGCCGCCGCGGTCGACGCGCTGCGCGGGGTGACAATCAGCCTTATCCGCGGATCCTTCACCGCGATCATGGGACCGTCCGGCTCGGGGAAATCCACGCTCATGCATCTGTTGGCGGGGCTCGACAGACCCAGCGCGGGCGATGTCTGGCTCGGTCGGACGAAGCTCTCGGGTCTCGATGACAGCGAGCTGACCCGGGTACGGCGAACACGCGTCGGGTTCGTGTTTCAGACCTTCAACCTGCTGCCGATGCTGACCGTTGAGGAGAACGTGGTGCTGCCGGTGAAGATCGCCGGCGAGCAGATCGATGCGGAGTGGCTCGAGCGGCTTCTGTTCGCAGTCGACCTGCACGAGCGCCGAAAGCATCGCCCGGCGGAGCTCTCCGGCGGGGAACAGCAACGGGTGGCCTTGGCCCGTGCGCTGATGACTCAGCCCGCGATCGTGTTCGCGGACGAGCCGACCGGCAACCTCGACTCCCGCTCGACGGAGGTCCTGCTTTACATGTTCCGGCGTGCGGTCGAGGAAGTTGGACAGACGTTCGCGCTCGTCACGCACGACCCTCTGGCCGCCAGCCACGCTGATCGCATCGTGTTCCTCAGCGACGGACGAATCGTGCATCAGACAGGCAAGCTCAGCGTGGCCGAGGTCGTGGACACCGTGGCCTCGGCCCGGTAGCGAGCGCGGAGATGTACTCGTTTGCTCTCCGCAGCCTGTTAGCCCGGCGACGGCGCGCGGCGCTGACATCGCTTGCGGTTCTGATCGGAGTGGCGATGGTCGCCGGGACATTCGTTTTCACGGACACGATTCACCGGGCCTTTCGGCAGCTCTTCAGCGGCGAGGCCAAGGGCGCGGAGGTGGTCGTCGGAAGCCGACAGGGCCTGTACTCGGCAACGGACCCGCCGGCGACGATGCCGGCTTCGCTGGTTGTGCGGATCCGCAGGCTTCCGGGCGTGGCCGCCGCCGAGGGGCAGGTCTCCGGCGTCGCGGCGGTCATCGGGTCAAATGGGCGGGTCGTCAAGGACACCGGCTCCCCGACGCTTGCCGTCTCCTATCTACCGCCGCCGTTCAGCGGGCTTCAGTTCACGGCGGGGGGTCCGCCGATCGGACCGGGCCAGGTCGCGCTCGACCAGGTCACGGCTGCGCGTGAGGGGTACCGGCTGGGGGATCTCGTCCCGATCGTCACCGGGGAGCCCGCTCATCGCTTCCGCCTCACCGGACTCGTCGGCGTGGCCAGCGCATCGGTGGGCGGCTCGACGCTGGCCGTGTTCGATCGCAAGACCGTGCAGGCGCTGTATGGCCAGACAGGGCTATACGACATCATCTACGTGGCTGGATCCAAGGGAACGGCCTCGACCGCTCTCGAGCGCGAGATCGCTCCGCTACTGCCGCCGGGAGTATCCGCTCAGAGCACCCCTCAGGCGGTCGAGTCGGACGTCGGCCAGGTCGACGACCAGCTCGGGGTGCTCACCGGTGGCCTGCTCGCATTCGGATTCATCGCCGTACTGGTGAGTGCGTTCGTGATCACGGGCACCCTGTCGATCACGGTCGCCGGGCGTGCGCATGAGCTGGCGCTGCTGCGGGCGATCGGTGCGACTCGAAGTCAGTTGCTCCGCGCCGTGATCCTCGAGTCGGTCCTCGTGGGAGCATTGTCATCGATCGGCGGAGTCGCGCTCGGACTCGCCGTGGCGCTCGGGATCAAAACCGTGCTCAAGGCCGCGGGAGCCGAGGTGCCGTCGACCGGCCTCGTGCTCGAGCCAAGGACGCTTGCGATCGGTCTCGGAGTCGGGCTGGTCGTGACGACCGCCGCGGGCATTCCGCCGGCGATCAGGGCGACCCGGTTCTCTCCGATCGAGGCCCTCCGCGAGACCACCGTGTCCGACGGGCGCGCGCGGCCCTCGGGGCCGGCGCTTGCGGCAGCTGCCCTGCTCACGTACGCGGGCATCGTGCTCGTGCTCGCGCGGCCGAGCTCCCAGAGCGCACGGTTGACGACGAGCGCCGTGGGAGCCGGCCTGCTGGTACTCGCGGCGGTGTTGCTCAGCCCCCTGCTCGTGCGCGGGGTGAGCCGGGTCGCGGCGTGGCCCCTGGAGCGCGGCGGACGGATCCTCGGGCGGCTTGCGCGCGAGAACGCGACCCGGTCACCGGGACGGACCGCAGTCACCGCCTCGTCGCTGATGATCGGCCTGGCGCTGGTGCTGTTCGTCTCGGTCTACATCGGTGGGGTTCGAACGTCGGCCAAGCGCGCCGTCGAGCAGACGTTCGTCGCCGACTTCGCGATCGGAAACCAGGACGGCACCAGCTCGATTCCGGCCGCGAGCGCCCGGGCGGTGGCATCGGTACCAAATCTCGAGGCCGTCTCGAGCATCAAGTCCGCTACGGCCACATTCGCCGGACGATCCGGAGTGACAGCGGGTGGCTTCGATCCGACGACGATTGGTCAGGTCTACCGGTTTGACTGGGCGCGGTCGTCTCGCCCCTCGCTTCCTGGGTTGGGCGACGGGGACGTGCTCGTCGAGCGCGACACGGCGCGCGCCGCACATCTGCGCGTCGGCCAGCGAGTCGCCGTGAAGACGCCCGCCGGGCTGAACGATGAGCTGACCGTGCGTGGGATCTACGCCGATCGTGCGCTGCTCCGCGGCTTTGCGGTGCCGCTGTCCGAGTTCGATCGGCTGTTCGAGCAGGACCGGCTGCAGCAGGTGTTCGTCAAGCTCGCGCCGGGTGCCAGCCCGAGCGATGCCGCGGCCGAGCTGAAGCAGGCCCTGAGCACGCTGCCCGGCGTCGTCGCGCGCTCGGGGCAGCAGCTGCGCAGTGAGGCGTCCAGCCACGTGAACAACGTGCTGTTGCTGTTCTACGCCCTGCTCGCGATGAGCGCCACCATGGCCCTGCTCGGGATCCTGACCGCGCTGACGTTGTCGATCCAGGAACGCACGCGCGAGCTCGGTGTGCTGCGTGCCGTTGGGATGACGCGCGAGCAGGCCCGCGCGCTGATCCGCAATGAGAGCTTGATCACGGCGGCGTTCGGCACGCTGGTCGGGGTGATCCTGGGCGTCGGGATCGCCTGGATCGTCACGCGCGCGCTTGCCTCGGACGGGATCGTGTTCGCCGTTCCGTGGCCTCAGCTGGGTGTGCTGGTGCTCGTCGGGTTGCTGGTGGGCATGTTCGGGGCCCTCCCCGCCGCCGCCCGGGCGGCGAGGCTAGACGTCCTCAGCGCGATCGCGCACGAGTAGTGCCCACGCCCATCCGACGCAGCAGCTCGAGCGCGCCACGCTTCGACAGGGGCTCGTTCAGGTTGCCGCACTTCGGTGACTGCACGCAGGAGGGGCAGCCGTCGCGGCACGGGCACTCGGCGATCAGACGCTGGGCGTCGGCGGACAGCCGCTCGAACTGGTCGAACCCTCGTCGGGTCAGACCGACTCCTCCGGGATGACCGTCGTAGATGAAGATCGTGGGACCGCCGGTCTGCGGGTGAGCATTGGTCGAGAGGCCGCCGATGTCCCATCGGTCGCACATCGCGATCAGCGGCAGCACGGCGATCTGACCGTGCTCGAGCGCGTGAAGGGCGCCGAGCAGCTCCGGAATCCCCCCGCCCACGATCTCCTCCAGCTCGTACCAAAGCGCTCGCGTCTGAAACTCGGTGGTCGGCAGCGCGAGCGCATTGAAGTCGATCAGCTCCTGGTCCTGGAGCCGCTTTCGCTGGTAGCCGAGGACGGTCTCCTCGACGACCACGGCTCCGAACGACAGCGTCACGCCGAGGGCCTCGCGCTGCTCGTACAGCCGCTCGATGTAGGTGATGCTCTCCCGCTTTGCCTGTGTGTAGTAGTCGCCGTCGAACGGCTCGAGCAGCCCCCGGTGACCGGCGAGGTCGAGCTCCCGGACCTGGTAGGAGCGACCGAGATGCAGGTACACCGCGCCCTCGTGCACGGTGGTGTATGCGCGCGAGGCCTCGATCGTCCCGATCAGCTCGCCTGAGGTCGAGTCGATCAGCGCAAACGAGTGCGGCGAGGCCGAGCGCAGCGCCACCCGCGCCGCCGGGTAGTCATCGGCGCGACGGGGCACGAAGCCGGTCGCCCGCTCGCGCAAGAAGCCGGCCTCGACGAGCTCGCGGGCCGCTCCCTCCCACGACTCGCCGAGGAACGCCTCATCCCCGGTGCCGAGCGGCGCTTCGTGTGCTGCGCATAGCACGTGCTGGGCGTAGATCTCCGGACTGAACGGATCGATGATCGCCGCCTCCACCGGACGGTCGAGGAATTCGTCGGGGTGGCGGCAGAAGAACTGATCGAGCGCGTCCTCCCCCGCGATGTAGACCGCCAGGCCTCGGCCGCGCCGTCCGGCCCGGCCCCACATCTGCTTGAGGCTGGCGGCCGTGCCCGGATACGTGACGCAGATCGCTGCGTCGAGCTGCCCGATGTCGATCCCGAGCTCGAGCGCGTCCGTCGAGACCACGCCCAGGAGCTCGCCGCTCGTCAACCGGCGCTGGATCTCCTGGCGCTGGGCCGGCGTGTACCCGGCGCGGTACGGGGCGACGCGATTGGCGAGTGACGGCTCGAGCAGGCCGTGGGCGTGGCGCAGAATCAGCTCGACCCCCTTGCGCGACTTCATGAAGCAGATCGTGCGCGCGCCGCTCGAGATCAGCCGCGAGAACAGCTCGGCCGCCTCATACAGCGCCGATCCGCGCAAGCCCAGATTCTCGTCCAGAAGCGGCGGGTTCCACATCACGGTGGTTCGGGCCGCCCGCGGGGCGGTGTCGCGGTCGATCAGGTTCAAGCCGCCGAGCCCGGTGAGTCGCTCGGCCAGCTCGAGCGGGTTGGCGATCGTCGCGCTCGCGAGCAGGAAGCGGGGGGCGGTGCCGTGAATCGCTGCGGCGCGACGCAGGCGCCTGAGCACGTTCCCGACGTGCGATCCGAACACACCCCGATAGGTGTGGGCCTCGTCGAGCACCACAAAGGCGAGGTTCGAGAGGAGTTCGTCCCACTGAGCGTGATGGGGCAGGATCCCGACGTGGAGCATGTCCGGGTTCGTGAGCACGATGTTGCTCCGCTTCCGGATCGCTGCCCGCTCGGCACGCGGCGTGTCCCCGTCGTAGATGGCGGGGCGGATCTGCTTGGTAAGGCCGAACGCGTGCAGCGCCCGCGCCTGGTCCTGGGCGAGTGCCTTCGTCGGGTAGATGAACAGCGCCCTCGCTGCGCGATCGGTGCTCAGCACCTCGAGCGTGGGCAGCTGAAAGCACAGCGACTTTCCGGAAGCGGTTCCGGTCGTGACCACGGTGGGGCCCGCGAATGCACTCTGGATCGCTTCGGACTGATGTTCGTAGAGGCGGTCGATGGCGGCGTTGGCGAGCGCTGTCCGCACGGCCGGGTTGAAGCCCTCGGGAACTGAGGTCTCCCGCGGCGGCCGCGACCCGTCGAACTGCTGATGGACGACCCGCTCGTCTTCCAGGAGCGGGGTCCAGGGCTCTGTTTCGGGGACGGTCGTCACTCTCGGAGCCAGTATGGTCGCCGGCTCGATGCGCTGCCTCTACGTGGATCTGGACGGCACTCTGCTCGGCCCCGGGGCGTCGCTGCTGCGCGGCTCGGATGGGCGCTTCACGCTCGATTCGGTGCGCGCGCTGCAGGCATGCGACCGGGCTGGCGTGGAGGTGGTTCTGTATTCCGGCCGTCGCGAGCGGAGCGTGTTCGAGGACGCCCGGCTGATCGGGTCGACGAGCTACTGCTTTGAGCTGGGGTGCGGGCTGGTGGTGGACGGCGAGCTCGAGTGGCTTACCGGCGGCGTCGTGCCCTCGGAGGAGCATGGCTCCATTCACGACCAGATCGAGCGCTCGGGCGCGCCGGACGTGCTACTCGAGCGATTCGCGGGGCGGCTCGAGTACCACACGCCGTGGTCGATCGGACGCGAGGTCTCACACCTGTTCAGAGGACTCGTCGATCTGGAGGAAGCTCGTGCGGTGCTCGATCAGGCGGGCTTCGGCTGGCTGCGGCTGGTCGACAACGGCGTCGTCCACGAGCACATCGGCAAGATGGGTGACCTGCCGATCGTGCGCGCCTACCACCTGATCCCAACGGAGGCGTCCAAGGCGCGGGCCGTCGCCCGGCACATGCAGGCGCGAGGCTACGGCGCCGAGGAGTGCATCGCGGTCGGTGACTCCCGCGAGGACATGGACGCCGCGGGAGTGGTCGGCAGTTTCTGGCTGGTGGCAAACGCGATCGAGCGCGACCCGTCGCTCGCGGACGACGTCGCGCCGCGTGACGGCATCAGGATCGCCTCAGCACCCTACGGCGCGGGGGTGTATGAGGCCGTGGTCACGACCCTCGCTGAGGGCCGCGGCTAAACCACGTCCGGATCCGCTCCCGGAGGCGCCGCCAGAACCCGGCGCGCACGGTCGGGCGCCACCGCGCGGGGGGTGGCACCGTCGCGCGCACGACCGCCAGCCATTCCTCGAGCGGCAGCTCGCCGTCGATCAGCTTCGCAAGCGCGGTCGTAACCGGCGCGTCGACGCTCGCCGCGGTGAGGGCCTTCGCAAGCAGCGGCACCGACTCGAGCGCCTCGATCGCCTGCCCGACCCGGGCGGGAATCTCCTCGGCGGGCACGCCCTGAGCCAGCAGCTCCCCGGCGCGGCGGTTGCGGCTCTGCGGCGCGAGCGCGGTTGCGACCAGGTCGCCTGTGCCTGCGAGTCCGATCATCGACTCGGGGCGGGCGCCCTGGGCCTCGGCCCAGCGCCACACCTCCGCGAAGATGTGGCCGGCGGCCGCGCCCGCCGCGTTAAGCCCCTGGGCCTCCGTCGCCCCAGAGGCAAGCGCGGCTGCGTTCTTGGCCGCACCCGCGAGCTCCACGCCGATTGGATCGTTTGACTCCTCGCAGACGACTCCGGCTCGGATGAATACGCCGGCGAGCGCCGTGGCGAGTGACTCCTCGGTGGACGCCGCAACCAGACCTGCCCCCTCGGCCACTGTCTCTCGCGCGTGGGCGGGCCCGCCGATGCACGCGGTTCGGCTCGCTCCAAAGCGTCTGGTGATGATGACCGTCGGTGGCGTTCCGTCGGGCGGCACGAGGCCCTTGGCCAGCGAGACCACCGAGGCCTTCGCGGGCAGGTTGTGGTCGGGAAGCGAGTCGATGACCTCCTGGAGTCCGATCGAGGGCACTCCGAGGAGCACGTAGTCCGCGCGGGCGAGACCTGCCTCGACGGGCTCGATCCGCAGCTCCCGGGGCAACTCCACGCTCGGGAGGTACACCCGGTTCTCGCGGTCCGCCTGCAGGAGCGCGGCCTGCTCCTCGGTGCGCGTCTGAAGCGTCGTCCGAAGACCGCCACGAGCAAGCAGCACCGCGACCGCGGTTCCGAACGATCCGGCCCCGATCACCACGGCGCGCTTGGTGCCCGGCGCGGGGAGGTGGATGGAGCGTCGCGGCTGAGGAGGCATGGCGGCGCGAGCGTACCGGGGCGCCGCTCAGGGCCGTCCGCGTCAGCGCTTTCGCGCGGCGGCGCCGCCGGTGACCCGCTCGGGAAGCCACCGGTCAAGCAGTTCGTCGAGCCTCTCCGATGTGATCGGCTTCGCGAGGTAGTCGTCCATCCCAGCGGCGATGCACCGCTCGCGGTCGCCCTCCATCGCGCTGGCGGTCATCGCGACGACCGGAACGCGGCTCCGCTGTTCCGCGGCCTCACGGCGCCGGAGCTCCCGGGTCGTCTCATAGCCGTCGAGCACGGGCATTTGACAATCCATCAGCACCAGGTCGTAGTGGTCGGATTCGAGCTTGCGGAGCGCGCTCGAGCCGTCTGCCGCGTTGACCGCCTCGTGCCCGCGCTTCTCGAGCAGACGGTCAACCAGCTTCCAGTTGACCGACTGGTCCTCGGCGACGAGGATCTTCAAGCCGCTTGGCTCCTCCACGGTCGGTTCTTCGACCGGGCGGGCGCCGTCCGTCGGCTCGGGGAGTGGCACTGGGGAGGACATCACGGCCGAGATCGCGTCCAGCAGCCGCGACTGTCGGAGAGGCTTGGCGATTCGGCGCTTGACCGAGCCGCTCGGGTCCTCGGGCGCCACCTGACCCGAGGAGATCATCAGGATCACGCGCACCCCGCGCAGCTCCGGGACCGCCATGATCTGCTGAGCCAGCTCGACGCCGCTGGCGCCCGGAAGACCATGATCGAGCAGCACGACATCGAATGGGTCGTCGCTCTTCTCGGCTCGCTTGAGCCTCTCCAGCACGTCGTTCGCATCTGCCGCCGTGGCGGACCGCATCCCCCACGACTCGATGTAAGCCTCGAACACCCGGCGATTGGAGCTGTTGCCATCGGCAACGAGCACGCGAAGGTCCCTGAGGTCGTCCACCGGGACGGGCGGACCCAGCTCCAGGTCGGCGCTCTCGAAAGGAACCTCGAACCAGAACGTGCTGCCGTGACCGGGCTCGCTCCACGCCCCGATCGTCCCCCCCATCAACTGAGTCAGCTCTCGTGAGATCGCAAGACCGAGCCCGGTTCCGCCGAACCTCCGTGTGGTGCTCGCCTCCGCTTGGGAGAACGCCTCGAACATTCGGTCGATTTCGTGGGGCTCGATCCCGATCCCGGTGTCCCGCACCTCGAACCGGATTCGTGGCCCGTGCTCGGTCTGCGCCTCGAGCGTCACCTCCACGCCGACCTCCCCCTCGGGGGTGAACTTGACCGAGTTGGCGATCAGGTTGACAAGCACCTGCCTGATTCGCATCCGGTCGCCGCGAACACACCGCGGGACGTCGTTGCGGACGTAAGCCTGTAGTACCAGACCCTTGGAGGTGGCCAGCGCCGAGAGCATCTCGCAGCTCCCCTCCACGGCCTCCTGCAGGTCGAAGTCATCAAGCTCGATCTTGAGCCGGCCTGCCTCGATGCGCCCCATGTCGAGGATGTCGTTGATGACGGTCATGAGCGCGTCGCTCGAGGACTTCGCCACCTCCACGTACTCGCGCTGCTCGGCGCTCAATCGGGACTCGGACAGAAGTGCCAGCATGCCCACCACCCCATTCAGCGGCGTCCTGATCTCGTGGCTGATGTTCGCGATGAAGTTGGATTTCATCTGCGAGGTGTGGTGCGCCTCCCGCATTGCCCGGTCGGCGGACCGGATCACACGCCAGCCCAGCGCCAGCGCGATCAACGCCACGAACGCGAATGCGGCGAAGATCAGCCACGGAATCCCACCTCGCAGGCCGGAGACGCTCGCGTACAGGGGACCGTTCGGAGCCGAGAGCAGCACCCTCCAAGTGGAGTTGGCGAGCGGGACCTGGTCGTAGTAGCGGCCGTTGCGGTCGCCTGAGAGATGGCTCAGGGCGCTGATTTGCGCCGGGCTATCGAGACGTGTGCCCACGGGACGAGGGGCATAGGTCGACGCGATGATCGCGCGATTGCCATCCAGGATGTAGTTGCGCGCGCCCTTGACGCCGGGGATCTGCTTGAGCTCGCCGGTGAGAAAGCCGGCCAGCGCCAGCGGGGAGAGGCCGGTCAGCAGGACTCGGTTGCCGTAATGCGTGTGGAAGGTGACCGCGATGTTGACCACGCCCGTGTGGTCGTAGGGCAGGATGTTCCCGATGCCGTAGGGATGACCAGCTCGCACGAGGGCGAACGCCGCGGACTGGGGCAGGTCGGCCCTCCCCTGCGGGTTGAATCCCTGTGAGGCCGCCAGCACCCGGCCGGCGGGGCTCAGGACCGCGATGTACAGGTTCTGGGCCTTGCGCTCGTTGAGCGTTTGGACCTTGATTCGTCGCTGTCCATACAGCTGCTCGTCCTGTGATCCCTGGGTCCCGACGGTGCTGAACAGGCTGCTGACAAGCGCGGCGGTCAGGACCGCACGCTCGTGTACCCGCGATTCGACGTCGCGCTTTGACTTGGCTTGGGTGTTCGAGAGCTCGGTCGCGAACACGGACAGGAGCGCGAGCACGATCGCCGCGGGAATAACGAGGGCGACGAGTGCCCGCCTGCTGGATAGGACCCCCCGAGGCGCACTCACGATCGAGAGGATACTGCGGGAATTCGGGGGATTGGGGCGGTTGGGCCCAGGGTCCGAGGCGCTCGAGGGCCCCGGGGCGCTCCGTTGCGCTCGGGGGCCCTTCGCCGCAATCCAGATCCACTTAGCGTTCCAAAACGTCCCGGCTTCGCGGCGCTTTGGAACGCTAAGTGCAAATAATCGCCCTACCGCTCCAAAGCTCCGACCGGCCCGTGAGCTTTGGAGCGCTAGGGCGATCGGGGGGGATGGGCGAGCGCGACGCGACGGGGCGCGGGCGGCCGAGAACGGGATCGCGAAGCGGCCGTCTGGTCGCTCAGGCGGCCCCGCGCGCGCGGGCGCGCGCGGTGGACTCGTCCTCGGCGGCAATGGCATCCGCCATCGCCGTGGCTGCCGCCTCCACCTCCCCGAACGCGTCTGCCACCTCAGCGGCGCTGGTGCCCGCGATTGCTCGGTTCAGCGCCGTCACCGCGCCGTCGAATCGCGCCCACAATTCATCCGGTCCCCGCCTCCCCGTCCCGGGACGAAGTTCGTATGGCGGTTCGGCGTTCTCCGCGCCGGGAATCGGCCGCCATTGCAGACCGGCTGCGTGAGCGTGCTCCCAGGTGACTCGCTCGGTTTGCGCAGCCTGGGCGAGCGCACGCAACCGCTCCGCGAACTCGGCATCCGGAGGTGCGAGCTTGTGCGCCCGCATCGCCTCTGCCCAGGCATTGCTCGCGTGGCGCACCGCGCGGAGGATTTCCGCTCGCTCTCGGTTCAGATCATCGCCGAAGCTCATCGGTCAGCGCCTGGCCGGACGTTGGCGTTATGCCGGGTGGCCGTCGGAGTGGTCGTTGGTGGGTGGGTTCGGGTCGGCCACGCCCACTGGCTCCCCACCCCAGAAGTCCGCCGCGTTCGGGGCCGATGAATCCTCGGCCGGCTCGCTCGCGGTCGTGTAGCCCTGCTCGAGCAGGCGATCGAAATCCGAGCGCCGGATCCGTACCCGCCGGCCCACACGAATCGCCGGCAACGAGCCCTGATCGATCCAGTTGCGGACCGTCTGCTGGTTGAGCTTGAGCGTCTCCGCAACCTCCGCGACCGTCAAGAACGAATCTTCAAGCTCTTTGCGATCCAATGCTCATTCTCTCCAATTGAGACAAATTGGAACCAATTTCTTGGGTATACTAGCGCGCCCGGAGGACGCCGCCGACGATGCGGCCCAGGCCTGCATTGGGAACCGAAGATCGCGAAGTCAGAGGGGAAAGACGCCCCACGCCGGATGGTGACGACAACGTCGTCCGTTTCCCGCGCGAGTGGCTGGGTCCGCGAGAGGAGCTGGTGCCCTTCGGTCCCGACGCAGACGAGGATCAGTCCTTCGCATCCCCGGAAGACGGCCCAGCGGATTTCTGGGGCGAAGGCTCGGCCGCGGTTCAGGCCGTGTTCGAAGCCTCGCCGCCCGGCGATGCGCCCCGTCGGCGTTGGAGGCCCACGGTCAGTCTCCCGCATGCCCGGCGCGCCGTCTGGGCGTGTGGCCTAGTTGTCGTTCTTCTACTGCTGCTGGTTATGGGCTCGATCATCGGCGGTGGAGCATCGCATCCTCCGGCCACGCACAAGCCCGCGATCTCGGCAGCGAGCGTGGCTGCGTTGGACAGCGCGATCGCGGACGTCACCCATGCTGCGTCGACCGCGACTCGTCGGCGGGTTGCCTCGCGCCGCATCAGCCGACGGCCCATCCGGCCGGCAGTCCATCACACGACTCGCAGAGCAAGCCCTCGTTCGGCTCCGAAGACGACCTACGTCGCGAGCAGCGTCCCGCAAACCGGCGCCAGTGCAGCGGTTGCTCAGTCCGCGCAGGTCGGCTCCGCGTCAAGTCAAGCGCCCGCCACCGAATCTCCCCATCCGAGCGCGACCGGAGCGCTCAGCTGCATCTCCGGCTGCGGCACACCATAAGGAAAGGAACCCCGTCCATTGACTGCGAACATCCTTGACTATCTCCGCCGGAACGTAATCGCGCTGACAGCGCTCGGCTGCGCACTGCTCGCGCTCGGCGGCGCGAGCTACGCCGCGTTCAGGGTGCCGAAGGGGTCGGTTGGCACAGCACAGTTGCGGAACGGATCCGTGACCAACACGAAGCTCGCGCGGGGCGTGATCGGCGGGTATGTGCGGGCCTGGGCGTCGACGAATCTGGCTGGGCAGACCCTGGGCTCAAGTGGGCCCGTAAAGGTCAGGGAGAACGGGGCGCTGCTGAGATTCACGTGGCAGGGCAGGTTTCCTCGCCATCAGGGATCGTGCACGCCGATTGCGACCCCCACCGGGCTCACCACCAGCCCGAGCGGCGCGAACCCGTCTCTGACGGCGACGTGGTCCGGTGGCAACGGTGTGAATGTCTACTTGGACCTCACCGCTGAGGAGAAGGCAGTCTCCGTTGCGCTCATCTGCTGACCGCGGCTCGCTATGAGCTCGAAGGCCGGACTTGTCCTTGCCGCCATCGTCGCGACCATCGCGCTCTCAGTCCCACCGGCGGCACGGGCGAGCGCCTACCTCTACTTCCGGGCCTGCGGGACGAGCAGCCAGAACATCCTCACGCCTTACACACAATCGGGGTTTCAGGCGGGGGTGGCATGTCCGACGTCCGGCGGCCACGCAGAATCAGGGCTCTGGATGTCAAACCCTAATCCGACGTCCGGCGGCTCACTGGCCCACTGGGAGGCAGACGCTCCCCCCGGAATAGCGCTTGACGGCGTCTACATCAACGCTTACAGCATCTCCAACCCCTCGGCCTACTTCAACGAACAGTTCTACTGGCAGGGCGGGGGATCGGGGTACCTGGCGAACCTGTACGGCGGAACGACCGCCTACAGCGCCGCCTTCCCCAACTCCCCCTACTTCGGCTGGCAGATCGCGTGCAGCGCCAGCATCGACTGCGGGAACACGGCGTACTTCGACGTCTACAACATCAGCCTCTCGGCCCAGGAGGCGACGTCGCCCACGGTTCACGCGGACTCCCCGTCCAACCTCTGGTACCAGGCTGGTCATTGGATCCGCGGCTCTTTCCCGATCCAGCTGGACGCCGAGGACAGCAGCGGCGTGTGTCAGGCGAGCGTGACCTGGGACGGTCAACCGAACGCGGAGCCCACGACACCCACAACCCCCGTCCAGACCTACTGGAATCAATGCGACGCGCCCAACCCGCCCGGGGCAACCCAATACTTCTTCACCGGCCAGAGCGTCAACACCGCAGCTGTCGCCCCATCAAGCGCGACGAACATCCCGCTCCAACTCCAAGCGACCGACGCCGCACAGAACACAAGCACGTTCAGCGAATCTCTCAAGATCGACAACGTCGCCCCGCAGCTGTCGCTGACCGGCCCGACGCAGGCCTCGTCTACCGCCGGCACGCAGTACCTCCGGGCCACGGCGACGGCCGGGCCAAGCGGCGTCGGTGCGATCTCGTGCTCTGTCGACGGATCCCCGTGGGCTAACGAGCCGCTGGGCGGCGCCGGCAGCCAGACGGGTGCCGCTGCGATCCCGATTGCGGGCGTCGGAGACCATGCCGTCAGCTGTTACGCGACTAACCGTTCCTACGACGCCGCCGGCCACCCGGCGGCGACCGCGACCCAAACCTGGACGCTGCGGATCGGCGAACCGGTGCGGGCAGGGATCACGTTCGGGCGCGTGATCGAGCACTGCCGACGGGTCACGAAGCACGTGAAGGCTCCCGGCCGGTGGGTGACTGTGCGCCGTCACCACAAATGGGTTCACGTTCACGTTCGAGGGAGGTCGCGCAGGGAGCACCTGCTCGCGTGCCACGTCACGGTCCCGGACCGGCTGGTGGCACACGAGACCTACGGGCATCGGGTCCTCCTCAGCGGCTGGCTGTCCGCGCAGGGGATCGCGCTGTCGCACGTTCCGGTGAGGATCCTCGCGGCAACCGACGACGGCCATTACAGGTGGCGGACCGCGACCGTCGTCCAGACCTCAGCCGACGGGCGCTGGACGGCGAAACTCAGACCTGGACCGTCCCGGCTGATCCAGGCGGTCTACCAGGGCGGCCCGACCACGTTGGCCGCCAACTCGCAACGCGCCCGGGCGTTGGTTCCGGCGCGGATCCTGCTGGCAGCGGTTCGAACCGCCGTCCCGTGGGGCGGCGTGCTCGTGATCCGCGGACGGGTGCTGGGCGGTCATATCCCGCGCGAGCAGATCCTTCAGATGCTCTCCGGCGTGGGCAGGCACCTGCAGGTGATCGGAAACCCGTTCATCCGGCGCGACGGTCGTTTCCTGATCCGGCTAGCGGCAACCGGATCGGGTGGCGCCCTGCACACGCAGATTGCGGTTGCCACGCTGCGGGAGACGAACTACCCGTATGCCCGCGGCCTCTCGAGACGCGTCTGGGTCACACTCGGCTAGCTCTCGAGGAGGCCCGGTCGCCGTGAACATCTCCAACCGCATCGGCGCGAGCGTCTCTCCGGGCTGGGTCACGATCCGGCGTGTCGCGACCGCGCTGGTGAGCGCCGGGCTTCTTGCGGGCTGCGGCGGCGGCACACACGCGAGCTCGCCGAGCAAGGTGATGTCGGCGGCGCTCGCCTACGCGAACTGCATGCGATCGCACGGGGTACCCGACTTCCCGGACCCCGACAACCAGGGCGAGCTCCAGCTCCGTCCTTCAATCCGAGTCGAAAATGGGCGTCCGACTCCGGTTGGAGATCTGATTCCGAGCTCACCGGCGTTCCAGGCCGCCGAGCGGGCCTGCGGATCGTTCGGCTCCGCTGGACGGCAGGTAACCGCACCGCAAGAGGAGCAGGCGTTCCGGAGGTCGCTCCAGTCCGCCGCCTGCATGCGCGCCAACGGTGTCCCCGACTACCCCGACCCGAAGCTCATCGACGGAACGATCGACCAGGAGTTCAACGGCCGGTTCAACCCGAGCTCGCCTGCGTTCAAGCAGGCGGCCAAGACGTGCGCAAAGCCGGGCGTGCCGCTCTCTGGGACGCTCCCGCCAGGCTGATGAGTATCGGGGCCGCGGAGAGAATGGCGACCTCTTCCGCCCACACGCCCAACCGGCTACCCTCCGTCAGGTGATTGGAGACATCCTCCAACCGACACACCTGCTGTTCATCCTGGTAATTGCTCTGATCGTGCTTGGTCCGAAGCGGTTGCCGGAGGTTGGCAAATCGCTCGGTCGAGGCCTGCGTGACTTCCGCGTCGCGCTCAGCGGAAATGAAGAGGCCGAGCAGCTGCGCGAGGGGTTCCGCGAGGCGCGGGAGAACCTGCAGGACACACATGACAGCCTGCGCGAGCCGATCACGATGCACCCGGAGATGGCAGAGCCACCCCCCGCCGTGCAACAACCCGGGGAAGTCACCGACCAGACCGAAGCGGCCGTCCAGCAACCCGCGGGTGTAGCGCAACCATCCGCTGCCGGGCAGCCCCCGGCTCCGGCTCCGGCCCCACCGCCGCCCACCCCTCCGCATGTCGTCGAGGGGCCGGCCGAGGCGTCGTCCGTCCCGGCACAAACGCCGCAGCCTGCGCACGAGCCGCCTCCCGCGGAGGAGCCGCAACCGGCACAGGCGCCCCAACCGGCGCAGGAGCCGCAAGCGGCCAACGACCAGCCCACGCAGGTCCAGGAGCCGGCCGAGCGCACCCGCTAGGCCGCCGCCAGCAGTCCCGCCTCTTCCAGTAGCGCCCGCAGGTCCGACGCGGAGCGGAACTCGATCGCCTGCATCCCGACGCTCCGCGCGGCGCGAACGTTACGCGCCGAGTCGTCGACCAGGAGCGTCGTCTCGGGCGCAAGGGAGAACCGCGTGAGCAGCAGCTCGAAGATCTCGGGATCCGGCTTGGCGACGCCCTCGAATCCGGATACGACCGCTCCGTCAAACATGCGCAGGAATGGAAACCGCTCGATGCGTTTCGGATACGTCTCGACCTCCATGTTCGTGAGCGCGTAGCACGGCACGCCGGCCTCCTTGAGTTCCTCCAACAGAGCGACGCTGTCCTCGATCACACCGCCGATCATCTCCTCGCTCCGCAGTCCCCAGGCCCGGATCTCCTCGACATACCGCGGATGCCTGGAGGACAGCTCTGCACAGGAGACCTCGAACGGCGTGCCGCGGTCGTGGGCGTCGTGCCACTCGAGCGTGCACACCTGATCGAGGAACCGCTCCATCTCCCGCTCGTCGTCGAACAGCTTGCGGTACAGGTATCGGGGGTTCCAGTCCAGCAGGACGCCCCCGATATCGAACACCACAGCTTCAATCGGCCCACGCATCGGCCTGGAGAAGGTAGAGGGGAGCGCGCCGCGGCGCGCCCCTCTCAACCGCTATTGCGCCACGCCCGCCGCGAGCTGGGACGCGCTCGGGACCTGGTCGCTGAAGTTCTGGCCGTTTGAGGCGGCCGTCGACTTGATCGACGTGAGACTCGAGTTGATCCCGTCAACCTGGGATGTGTCACTGCCGTTGATGTGGCCGACGAGTCCCTTGACCTTGTCCGCGGCGATCGTAATCGGCGCGAATAGGGTGCTCAATATCTTGCTGCTCTTGACGTCGCCGGCGGCCAGCTTGAGCTCGTGGTAGACGAACAGCGACGCCAGGCCCGCCTTGACGATCGTGAGCTTGTGCGTGAACGGGTGCTTGAAGTCGCCCGCCTTCGCCGGGTTGTAGATGAAGTGGTGAAAGGCGCCGAACGCCAGCCCGGCATGGAACACGAACTTCGTCTTGGCGAAATGAGTCGTTCCGCCCGTCGCCACGGATGACGGGGTACTGGAGGACGACGACGCGCTGTTCTTGCTCCCGCAGCCCGCCACTCCAACGGCCGCGATGCAGCCGACCACCGCTAACAGCACTGCAGAACGTCGCAGCATGAAATCGATCTCCCTTCCACCAGGAGGCATCGCGCGCCCCCCGAGGCTTACGGTATGACGCGGGGACCCTACTGGGGAGTAGATAGGTGCCTCGGTAAGGAACTGTTAGGGCACCGTCGCGCCCCGGCGATAGCCTCGCAAGCCCAATGCCCTCCGCGCATGAAAACGCTGCGCTGATCGCCCTGCTGCGTCGCGGTCGAAGATCCGCGCAGACGTACGCGGACCTCGTCGAGGAGGCCGGGAGCGCCGTCGCCGTGCTCGATCGGGAGGGGATCCAAGAGGACCTATTCGAGCCCGGACCGGACGCGATCACGACCGAGATCCATACCTGGGAGGCAGAGGGCATTCAGCTCATAAGCGTGCTGGACCCTCGCTATCCCGAGAACCTGCGGGCGGTCTACGATCGCCCGCCGCTGCTGTTCGTCAGCGGAGCACTCGAGCCGCGTGACGCCCGAGCGATTGCAGTGATCGGTTCGCGCCAGGCGAGCGAAGCCGGCGTCGAGCAGGCAACCCGCATCGCGGTCCACCTTGCCGGCTCCGGGTACACGGTCACCTCGGGCCTGGCGGCGGGGATCGATACCGCTGCGCACCTGGCAGCCCTGGCGCGAGACAGCCGCACGGTGGCCGTGATCGGCACCGGCCTGCGCCACTCCTATCCCCCACAGAACGAGGCGCTTCAGCGCCGCATCGCCACCGAGGGCGCCGTCCTGTCTCAATTCTTCCCAGACTCTCCGCCCAGTCGGCGGAGCTTCCCGATGCGTAACGCGGTCATGTCGGGGATCTCGCTCGGAACGGTGATCGTCGAAGCTGGACACACGAGCGGCGCCCGGATCCAGGCGCGGCTGGCGCTCGCTCAGGGTCGGCGGGTATTCGTGCTCGAGCGGCTTCTGGCGCAGGAGTGGGCCAGGGAGCTCGTGACGCGGCCCGGTACGCACGTTTTCCGAACTCCCGAGGAGATCGCCGAGACCATCGAACACGTCACGGCTGGCGACACTCTCGTCGGATAGCGCCGGTGCCGAGCGTCGCCGAGCTGAGCGCGCCGTACGGCAACTTCATGCTCGGCCCGTGCCGCGGACCGGAGGTGTGCGAGATGTGTTTCAACTTCACCCGCGGCTACGAGCTCTGTTACGCATGCGCCAAGCGCGAAAATCTGCTCGCAGCCGTCGCGCCCATCTCGTACAGCGTCGCCAGCGAGCAGCTGCATCGGGCGCTGTGGGGCTACAAGCATCTCGCGGGCACCGTCGCGCGGCGCCTGCGTCTAGAGCTGGCATCGGTCCTGTGGAGGTATCTGGTCCTACACGAGGGCTGCGTCGCGCGGGCAGCGGGTGTCGAGAATTTCACGCTGGTCACGAGCGTGCCCTCCGGCTTAAGTGACCGCGACGAGCGGCACCCGCTTCGCACGATCGTCGGGGAGCAGGTCGGCCCGACCCGCGACCGCTACCAACCGCTTCTGGAACGAACCAGCGTCGAAGTTGACCCACGGCAGACAAGCACGGAGAAGTACGAGGCTCGCCGCCGCCTCAGCGGCGAGCCGGTGCTCCTGATCGACGACACATGGACCACGGGCGCGAGCGCGCAGAGCGCGGCGGCGGCGCTGCGCGAGGCAGGCGCAGGGCCAGTGGCCGCGGTGGTGATCGGAAGGCACGTGAACCGCGAGTGGGACGAGAACGATCGCCGCCTCAGGGCCTTGACGCGGCCGTTCGACTGGGATCGATGCGCCCTCGCCGAACACGCGGGCTCGGGCGGCACGCCGTAGCCCGCCGCCCGAGTCAACACGACGCTCAGGTCCTGACCGGCTCCTTCTGGAGCACGACCTCGTAGTGATCGGTGATCGCGGGACGATTCCGATCCACGCCCGCCCGGGTCACGGCGGCGGTGCGAATCTCGTTTGCGATCGCATCGCTCCCGTGGAGGTGCTCGATCGTGTCCCAGTAGGTGACGGCGATCGCGCGGCCTCCTGTGAAGTCGACACCGGCCCACATGCCGCAGTAGCCCGGCGCCTGCTCGAACTTCGGGAGGTTCTCCTCCTTGAAATGCTCGAGCGTGGCCTTGATCCGCTCCGGAGCCAGACCTGGGAAGAGGGTCACTCGCGCATGCATGGAAACACCTCCAGCTTGTGTCAAATGAAGCGTACTCCCCGAGGCCTGGGTCGAAAAGAGGCCCTCGACGGAAAGGCAGGTGGCGCGACGGCGGTTGCGACAGGCGGGACTTGCGCCGGCTACCGCGCGGGGTGTATAAGACCGGCAAGCGACAGTCGGAGGAGGGAAGCGGTTGTTGCGCCACCAACGCGTCCTGTGGGGGACATTGGGAGTGGTGGTGGTCGCTGCCGTGATCGCGGGCTGTGGCTCCTCGGGCAAAGGACCGGTCACGCTCAACTGGTACGTGTTCCCGGAGCCGTCCGGGTCGTTTGCAGGCGCCGCGGCGGACTGCAGCAAGGCCTCCGGCGGCCGGTACAACATCAAGATCAACTTCCTCTCGACGGCGTCCGACCAGCAGCGCGTGTCGCTCGTCCGCCGCCTGGCAGCAAACGATTCATCGATCGACATCCTGGCGATGGACGTGGACTGGACGGCGGAGTTCGCGACGGCGAAGTGGATCCGGCCGGTGCCGGCGGCACTTGCTGCCCAGATCAAGAGCGTCGACCTTCCTGGCCCCGTCCAGACCGCGACTGCGCTGGGGAGGATCTACGCCGTCCCGATCAACTCGAACACCGAACTGCTCTGGTACCGCAAGGACCTGCTGCAGACGCTCGGCAAGCCGGTGCCGAAGACCTGGAACGACATGATCGCCGACTCGATCCAGCTGGCGAAGATGGGCAAACCGCACTACATCGAGGAGCAGGGCTCTCAGTACGAGGGCTTGACGGTGTGGTTCAACTCACTTGTCGACTCGGATGGCGGCCAGATCATCACGCCGTCCAACAAGGTCGTGATCGGGCCCTCCGCCCAGGTTGCCGCGTCGATCATGCACCGCCTCGCGACGTCGCCGGCCGCCGACCCGACGCTCAACGTCGACATGGAGGACCAGTCGCGAACAGAGTTCGAGAAGGGGCTGGCGGCCTTTGAGATCAACTACCCGTTCGTCTACGCGGCGGCGCAGAAGGACGTCCCGAGCATCTACAAGCAGATGGGCTATGCCCTGTTCCCGACGGTCGCGCCGAATCAGCCGCCCCACGTCTCGATTGGCGGCTACAACCTTGCGGTCTCCTCCTACTCAAAGCACCCCGACCTTGCGTTCGATGCCATGTCCTGTCTCACACAGGAGAAAAACGAGATCAACTACGCCGTGAAGGGCGGCCTCGCCCCGGTCCGCGGCGCCGTGTACAACATTGCCTCGTTCCAGAAGGCCTATCCGTTCGGCAAGTTGATCGAGCAGCAGCTGATCAGCTACGGCATCCGGCCTCAGACCGCCGCGTACGCGGACGTGACCCTGGCGATCCAGAAGGCGCTCTCGCCGACCTCGAACATCGACCCCAACACGGTCGTCTCCTCGCTCCGCGGCGAGCTGAAGGACGCCCTCTCCTCGACCGCGCTGCTATGAGCACCGGAGCTGTAGCCGCCCCCGCTGCAACCGCGCCGCCCACCAAGCGCAAGCGGCTTACCGAGCGCGCACGCGCGGAGCGCAAGCTCGCCTACACGCTGATCGCGCCCGCCGCGATCGTGATGGTCGCGGTCACGGCGTACCCGGTGGTCGACACGATCATCCTCTCGCTACAGCGCGCCGACCTGCGCTTCCCGAGCGCCAACAAGTTCATTGGCCTTTCCAACTACGGCCATGTGTTGAGCGCAACCGTGTGGTGGCAGGACGTGGCCCATACGGCAATCATCACGGTGGTGGCAGTGAGCATCCAGTTCGTGCTCGGGATGCTGCTCGCGATCGCCATGCACCGCACCACGGTGGTACGAGGACTGCTGCGCTCGATCGGGCTGGTGCCATACGCGATCGTCGCGGTGGTGGCGGCTTACTCGTGGCAGTACGCCTTCTCGCTCAACAGCGGCTGGATCCCGAAGCTGCTCGGGCTGGGGAGCGACCCCTTGAGCCATCAGTTCGGCAGCTACGTGGCGATCATCATCACGGAGATCTGGAAGAACACGCCATTCATGGCACTGCTGCTGCTCGCGGGCCTCGCACTGGTGCCCGACGAACTGCAAGAGGCGGCAAGGGTGGACGGCGCAAGCACCTGGCAGCGGTTCGTGCGGATCACCCTGCCGCTGATGAAGCCGGCGATCCTCGTCGCGCTCCTGTTCCGCACGCTTGACGAGTTCCGGATCTTCGACGTGATCTTCATCTTCAACCAGGGCGCCCAGGGAACGGAGTCGATCTCGATGCTGAACTACTCGACGCTGCTCAACCGGCTCAATCTGGGTCTCGGATCAGCCGTTTCGGTGTTGTTGTTCCTGCTGGTCGCACTGATCGCAGTCGTGTACATCAAGGGCTTCGGTGCCGGTGCCGCCCCGGCGGGTGAAGGGTGATGGCGGTCGAGGCGGCACGAGCCCCGGCGGCCGGCGGGCAACGCGCCCGCGGCGAGGCGCTGCTGAGCACAAAGACGAAGCAGACCGGCGGCTGGTCACTCGCACTGTTGGTGATCACGGTCGTATCGCTCTTGCCGGTGTTCTGGATCATCATGCTTTCGTTGAAGACGGGCGCGTCGGTCACCGACGGGAGCCTGATCCCGCACCACTGGACGCTCTCGAACTACAAGGACATCTTCAACGCGGGCGTGTTCACCAGCGCGCTTCGCAACTCGATCGGAATCGGGCTGATCTCGACGGCGCTGGCGGTGGTCCTCGCCTCGGCGGCCGCGTACGCAATTGCCCGGCTCGAATTCCCGGGCAGACGGGTCATCCCTGCGCTCGCGTTGGGCGTGGCGATGTTTCCCCAAATTTCTCTCGTAGGCCCGCTTTACAACCTGTGGCGCCAGATCGGTCTGTACGACACCTGGCCGGGGCTGATCATCCCGTACATGACATTCGCGCTGCCGCTGTCGATCTACACGCTCTCGGCGTTCTTCCAGGACATCCCGTGGGAGCTCGAACAGGCGGCCCAAGTCGACGGTGCAACACCGTTCCAGGCCTTTACGAAGGTGATCGTCCCGCTCGCGATGCCCGGCCTGGTGACGACGTTCATCATCGTGTTCATCATCTGCTGGAACGACTTCGTGTTCGCGACGTCGCTCACCTCGACGAACGCGGCGCAGACGGTGCCGGCCGCGATCGCGCAGTTCCCCGGCGTCTCGCAGTTCACGCTGCCGATCGGCGACATCTGTGCTGCGGCCGTGGTCGTGACGGTGCCCATGATGATCCTCGTGTTGTTGTTCCAGCGCCGAATCGTCGCCGGGCTGACGGCCGGCGCAGTCAAGGGATAAGGAGTCTTTTGAAATGGCCGAGATTCAGCTCGACGACATAACCAAGCGCTACGACGACGGCTATGAGGCCGTCAAGCACATGAACCTCGACATCCGGGACGGCGAGCTGATGATCCTCGTCGGACCGTCGGGTTGCGGCAAGTCGACGGCGCTGCGGATGGTCGCCGGGCTCGAGGACATCACCGACGGCGAGCTGAAGATCGGCGGCCAGGTCGTCAACGAGAAGGCCCCCAAGGACCGGGACATCGCGATGGTGTTCCAGAACTACGCGCTCTACCCCCACATGACCGTGCGCGACAACATGGGGTTCGCGCTCAAGCTGGCGAAGGTCCCCCAGGAGGAGATCGACAGCAAGGTCACCGAGGCGGCGAGGATCCTCGATCTCGAGCAACACCTGGACCGCAAGCCGGCCAACCTCTCGGGCGGCCAGCGCCAGCGCGTGGCGATGGGCCGCGCGATCGTCCGCAACCCGAGCGCTTTCCTGATGGACGAGCCGCTGTCGAACCTCGACGCAAAGCTGCGCGTCCAGATGCGCACGGAGATCGCTCGAATCCAGCAGCAGCTCAAGACCACCACGATCTATGTCACCCATGACCAAACCGAGGCGATGACGCTCGGGGACCGGATCGCGGTGATGCGTGCCGGCGAGCTGCAGCAGGTCGGCGCTCCATCGGAGCTGTACGAACATCCGGTGAACCTGTTCGTCGCCGGCTTCATCGGCTCGCCGTCGATGAACTTCCTCCCGGCAGAGCTCGACGGCGACACCGTGAAGCTGCCGATCGGCTCGATGCAGATGACTGGCGAGCTGCGCAGCCGGCTACAGGGGACCGGCGGGGGTCGTGGCGCGTTGGTTGCGGGGCTGCGTCCCGAGCACTTCGAGGATGCCTCGCTCGTATCCGAGCTTTCGCACGGCATCTCGTTCAAGACCACGATCAGGGTGCTCGAATCGATGGGCTCCGAGTTCTACGCGTACTTCGACGTCGCTACGGAGCGCGTGTCCACGCGCGAGCTGGAGGAGCTGGCCGCGGACACCGGGGCTTCCGACCTTGGGCAGTCGCGCGAGGGCACCCAGGTGGTCGCCCGGATCGCGGCGGCAAGCAAGATGAGGCAGGGTGAGGAGGCAGTGCTCTGGTACGACTCCCGCCATCTGCAGCTGTTCGATGTGGAGAGCGGGCGCAGCCTGCTCGTCGACAGTGCAAAGAGTCCGGCGGCAGCGACGCCGCCTCAGTCAGCCCCCGCCGGCTGAGACCCCAATGCCGGAGCCTCGTTCGACCGGGCTGTCCGGCCTCGACGCCCAGCACGACTTCATGCGCGCCCGCCGCCGGGCGGCGCTTGGGCGGCTGGCGGCTGCGCTGCGGCTCGAGCCGGACGATGTCGGCGTGGTCCTCCCCTTTCAGGAGGTCGTCGACGCGCTCGGGTTCGCCTCAGAGCACCGGCTCGGCCTACAGGTGGTCCCGATCGAGGCGATCATCGGGACGGTCGACCGCGGGCGGGACTTCGACCGCCGCTTCAGGCCTACGTCCGGCCGGGCACGCGCCCGCTGGGAGCAGATCGCCACCGCGGTGCGCCGCGGCGAAGCGATGCCGCCGGTGGATCTCTACAAGATCGGCGAGATCTACTTCGTGCGGGACGGACACCACCGGGTTTCGGTCGCCTGCGCGCTCGGGCGAAAGGACATCGATGCCTACGTCACGGAGGTCCACACCCGCGTGGGCGCAGATCGGACCATTACCGTCGCCGATCTGCCGCTGAAGAGCCACGAGCGGGTGTTCTTCGAACGGGTGCCGCTCCCCGCCGACGCGCGCGCGGAGATCAAGCTTTCCGATCCGTGGGACTACGCCAAGCTCGCGGAAGGCGTCGAGGCATGGGGCTACCGGACCGTGCAGGACCGGGGCGAGCACCTCGATCGGCCCGAGACCGCGCGCCTGTGGCTGGAGACCGACTACCGCCCGGTGGTCCAGATGCTCCGGGACGCACAGCTGATCGGCCGCCGCCAGACCGAAACCGAGGCCTACATGCGGATCAGCGCCGAGCGCTACCGGCTGCTGCGCACCCACACCTGGAACGAGGAGATCCTCCAGCAGGTGATCGAGGGCACACGCAAGCGCTAACGCGCGCGGCGCTCTGATTCCTTGACGACGCCCTTCAGCAGCTGGCCGATCACCGGCCGTACCGCCGCGGACCACACGCTGTCCGGCAGCGGCAGTCTCGGGGTCGAGTCGACCTCCCACTCGAGCCGCGTGCGCTCGCCGGCCGGCGTCAGGCGAACCGTCCCTGTGTGACTACGGGCGGGAACGCCCGAGAGCGCCTTGTACGCGAGCAGCGTCGGGCGCTCGAACGCCGTGACCTCTTCGCGGATCGGGGGGCCGATCAGGCTCAGAACCCGGATCGCACCTACGCCGTTCGGCTCCGGAGAGCCTTCGCGCTCGAGCGTCGAGGAGCGCAACGGAGTCAGCTTTGCGTATCCGCGATGGTCGGTGAGCACGTCGAAGACCATCTCGACCGGGGCCGCGATCGTCCGGGTGAGGGTGAAACTCGCCATCCGAGCCGGCATCCTAATCAAAGCCGCAGGATATGATCGCGCCGTGGAATCGGCTTCTCCTGCGGCCTGGAAGCTCGAGCACGACACGGTGGTGGCGCTGCTTGACAGCGTCGACTGGTTCCAGTCCCTGACGGGCGAGGAGCTGGAGGATCTGGCGCGCCAGGCCGAGACGGTCCATTGGGAGCTCGGCGAGATCGTGTTCGAAGAGGGCGATCAGGGCGACCGCTGCTATGTGCTGCACTCGGGCGCGGTGAGAGTGCTGCGGCGATTTCCTGACGGCAGGCGGATCACGTTGGCCCGGCTCGGACCCGAGAACATCTTCGGCGAGCTGGCGCTCTTCAACGGCGAGCGGCGCTCGGCTACCGTGCAGGCGGCCGAGCCATCGGTGGGAATCGCGCTCGAATGCGAGCCGGTCATGGCGATCCTTCGCAGCGACCCGGAAGCCGCCCTCAGCGTGGCGGTCAGCCTCGCCGATCGGCTTCGCGCGACCAACCAGCGCCTATTCGAATCCTCGGTCGCATCGGTCTCCGGACGAGTCGTCGCGACGCTGCTGGCCCAGGTCGAGGCCCGTCAGCAGCAGGGAGCGGGCGACCGCGACGTCGAGGTGGTGGGCTCGGTCGTCGACATCGCGAGGCTCGCGGGCGCGGACCGCGAGAGCACGACGCGGGTGATGCACTGGCTCGAGAACGAGGGCATCATCCAGATCAAGCGCGGCAAGACGCTCGTGCGCGACGTCGACGCCCTCACCAAGCAGCTGCGTTAAGCGCTCACTCGAGCGAGGACTCGCGTCGCTCGCTGGTGCTACGTTCGACCCCCCGTGAACCAGGTCACGATCAAGGATCTGGCACCTGAACGCCGGGCAGTGCTCTCGCTGCTGCTCACGCAGGGCAGGACATACGACCAGATCGCGGCTGCGCTCAAGACCGACGATGCGGGCGTCAGGGCCCGGGCGCATGCCGCCGCCGACCAGCTCGCGGGCGAAGATGGGGCCACGCCGAGCCAGGCCACGCGCCGGCTGATCGCCGACTACCTGCTGGGCCAGCAGTCGCACGCGGAGCGTGTGCGCACCTGTTACGCACTTGCCGCCTCGGAGATCGATCGGGACTGGGCGATGCGGCTGGCGCGCGCCATCGCACCGCTCAGCAAGGTTCCCCTGCCGGTCATTCCGGGTGCCGCAGTGCGGCGCGCGCGGCGGCAGGCCGAGGCTCCGCGAGTCCAGCCACCACCCACTCCCGGCAGGACGCCCCGCCGCGGGTTGGCGGCGGCGGTCGTCCTGCTCGTCGCCGTGGCCGGTGTCGCCGTGGCCTTCGTGCTGCTCGCGGGCGGGAGTACGCGATCCCGCTTGCCCGCGCTACCGAGCGTCGTAAAGAGAAAGGGCAGCGCGAAGGCCCCCGGACGCACCCTGCACCGTCTCGTGTTGCTGCCAGCCGGCTCGGACAAGCGCGCTTTCGGCGCCGCGACGATCCTGAGCCAGGGAACATCGATGCTGCTGTTGCTCCAGGGCCGGGGGCTTCGGCCCAACGGTCACAACTCCTACGGCGTGTGGCTGTTCAACACGCCCGGTGACGCCCGTCTCCTCGGCTTCATCTCGCCGCCGGTCGGCCGCGGTGGCACGTTCTCTTCGGGCACGACGCTGCCCCAGGACGCGGTGCGCTTCCACTCGGTGATCGTCACGCAGGAGACGAAAACCAGCCCGAGCTCGCCTGGATCAGTGGTGCTCAGGGCTGTGCTTGCGTTCAGCTGAGGCGGCTACAGCACCGTAGCTAGCGGTCTTCGGCCGCTGATAGCCTGCCCCCACACGATGCCGAGCCGTCCCGCCCTGCCATCGCGTCGCTCACGATCCGACCAGCCTCCGGACGAGCCGGCGGCAGGTGCGCGGCGGCGCTATGCGCCCCGTATGCCCCCCGCGGAACGGCGGGAACAGTTGATCGACGCCGCCCTGGCGGTGATCCTCGAGCAGGGCTACAGCGGCGTGTCCATCGAAGCGGTCGCGAGAGAAGCGGGCGTAACCCGACCGGTCGTCTACGACCACTTCCCAAACCTGGGTCGGCTGCTGCACGCACTGGTGGAGCGCGAGGAGACGATCTCCCTCCGGCAGCTCGAAGAGGTCGTGCCCGACGACCCGGGCGACGGGGATCCGATCGAACTGCTCTCCGGGGGCGTCAGGAAGTTCCTCGAAGCCGTCGCCAGTCGGCCGGCCACCTGGCGGATCATCCTGCTGCCGCTGGAGGGCACGCCCGAGATCGTCCGCGACCACGTGGAAACAAACCGGGCACGGACCCAGGAGCGGATCGCGAAGCTGGTCCGCTGGGCGATCAAGCGGCCGGAGCTGCCGGACGACCTCGACGTCGAGCTCACGGCGCGGGCGATCCGCGTGCTCGGAGAAGACGCCGGTCGGACGCTGTTAACAGATTCAAACAGCTACTCGCCGGAGCGCTACGAGCGGTTCGTGCGCCAGGCCCTGCAGCTAGTCGTCCGGTGATCACCGAGCGCTCGGCGCTTGCCCTCGCCGAGGCGATCCGCCGGCGCGAGCTGACGGCGAGCGACGTGGTAGACGCTCACATCGAGCTTCACCGCCGTCTCGCCCCGAAGATCAACGCAATCGTCGCCGATCGATTCGAGCTCGCGCGCGAGGCGGCCGCGGCGACGGACCGGAAGCTCGCGGCAGCCGGAGCCGATGCTCGCTTGCCTCCGTTGCTGGGGGTGCCGTTCACAGTCAAGGAGACGATCGCGGTCAAGGGCATGCCGCAAGCCGCTGGGGTCGTCGCACGGCGCGAGTACCGGGCTTCGGAGAACGCCCCGACTGTGCAGCGCCTTCTTGACGCCGGCGCGATCCCGCTCGGGGTGACGAACACCTCCGAGCTGACGCTCTGGATCGAGTCCGACAACAAGTTGTACGGCCGCACGAACAACCCGTATGACAGTGGACGAACCGCAGGCGGCTCATCGGGTGGCGAAGGTGCGGCTGTGGGGAGCGGCGGCTCCCCGTTCGGGATCGCATCCGACATCGCCGGTTCGATCCGGATCCCCGCGCTGTTCTGCGGCGTGTTTGGGCACAAGCCCTCCTCCGCACTTGTGCCGAACACCGGAATGTGGCCGCCGACCGTGGGCGAGTCGGGCCGGATGCTCGGCGTGGGTCCGCTCGCCCGTCGCGCTGGGGACCTGATGCCGCTGCTTCGGATCCTCTCTGGGCCGGACGGGGTGGATCCGCTGACCGAGTCGGTCTCGCTGGAGGATCCGACGAGCGTGTCGCTCGACGGCTTGAGGGTCACGACGGTCGAGGAGGCCGCGCGAGCGCCGCTCAGTCAGGAGCTGCGCGATGCGCGGGAGCGAGCGGTGGGGGCCCTCATCGCCGCGGGGGCGACGGTCAAACGCGTCGAGCTGCGCTCCTGGCGGCGGGCAGTGGCGCCGTATCTGGCGACGCTTCAGGCCGGTGCAGGACCGGACGCCCGGCGCGGAACCTTGCGGCTGCTCGAGGAATCGGGGGAGGAGCCGCCGACCTGGCAGTCCCTCCTTCGCCGCAGCGAGCCACACACTGGGCCGACGCGGATCGCATTGGCCGCGGAGCTACTCCCCTCGCGCGGACGTCCGAGCGCGCGGGCACTGGCTGCCGGACGGGCGATCGTTGCCGAGCTGCTCGAGGCGATCGGCGACGGGGTGCTCCTCCACCCCGCGCACCCGCGGCCCGCGCCCCGGCACGGCCGGACACTTGGACGGCCGTGGCTGCTGACACCCGCGGCTGTGTTCAACCTTGCCGGGGTCCCGGTCACTGAGGTCCCGCTGGGCTTGTCTCACGCTGGATTGCCCCTCGGTGTCCAGGTGGCCGCCGGCCCAAATCGCGATCACGTGTCGATCGCCGTCGCGCTCGAGCTGGAGCGAGTATTCGGAGGCTGGGTCCCGCCCCCGGCCAGTTAGAGCGCCGTTAACGACGACGGGGATCCGCTTCCAGGATCCCCGTCGCTTGATCCCACCAGACACGCCCACGGCCGGGTTGGGCGGGTCACCGGGAGATCGATTCCACCGGCCTCTAACTCCCGGAGTCGCGGAAAGTTGCGGTCGACGGGTGGGGCGAGAACGAAAATCGTGCCCGGCCGAGCGGCGGGTTCTTGCCATACTGGAGGCCCCCTCCCGGGGGCGTAGCTCAGTTGGTTAGAGCGCCGGCCTGTCACGCCGGAGGTCGCGGGTTCGAGTCCCGTCGCTCCCGCTGTAATTCTGCCTGGACATTCGTGGGTTTGTGCGCAAAAGGGACGGCAGGAGTCAGGGGTGGGCAACCGTGCCGGGCAACTTTTCTTTCCGGTTCGATCGATCCTTCTCATCCCGTGCAGCGCCCACTCCTGGGCCGGTGACGGCCTGGAAGGGCGTCACCGGACCTGGAGTACCCCCGCTGGAGGCGGCGTGCGAACTGCTGGTGCTCCCCGCGGACCCCCGCGGCCGCCGCTTCCTGGCGGGCCGGACGAGGGTCGCGGCTTCGCTCTCGAAGGAACACCACTGCTACGCGATTGGCGACCGGAAGGCAATCGAGCAGCGCGGCGAGCTGATCCTCCTTGTCCAACCCGGGCGTCTCGTCCGGCCCCAGCGAGGCGAGTGCATTCACGGCCGAGCACTCGTCCGGCGCAGGTAACCGGCGTGATCCAGACGTCGCCGAAGCGATCGCTCCTCTCTCGGCGCGACGAACGAGGAAGCAATCGCTCCAACCCACCGGGTACTCGAGCGTGGCGAGGTCAGAACGGCTTACACCCAGCCCCAGATCATGATCGTCAAGGCGTATCGGCAGGATCTGCTACCCGGGTGCGCGCGTGCACCGTTTACTCCTTGGTTCTGATCACCCAGATTCCCATCTCGGCTGGGCGTGAGCTGACGCGCCCGACATTGCGATGGAGGCGTGAGCCGTCGGTGCTCAACCTTCCTCCCGTAGTGTCCGATACTCGAGAGATGGTGAACGCTCACGACGATGTTCTCGCGGCATGGCGTCGAGATCAGCGCTTGAGGGAGGAGGCGCTCTAGCGGACGCGTCCGTCCCGACGGCGGAAGCCGAACGCAGACAGCTCGAGGAGTCGATCGCCGCGTTCGGCGAGATGTACGCGGCGCTCTCGCCGCAGCAACGCAGGGCCGAGATCGACCGGCTCAACATGACGCTCGCCACTGAGCCGGCAGGCGCGTGCTTCGACGCCTTGACTTGGCAGAGCCTCGCGCAGGCGTGGGCTTCGCGTTGGTCGCGCGAGCGCGGGGGGTTAGAGCGGCAGGCGGCGGAACTTGCGGAATCTGCGCTCGCGCGATGTTCCTACCTCGGGGGGCTCTCGACACATCCCGTGGCCGCCGAAACTTTCGGTTGTTCGTGCCACATCTCGGAGGCTGGCGAGCTGTGGTGGGCTGACCGAGCTGGGCGTCCCGTGGTGGCAGTCCATTGGACCGACATTGTCGGCCTGCGGACCGGAGCCACCGACCGTGGTGCCGAGCGAGTGACGGCGACCCGTACGGCGGCATTCGGCCTGTTCGCGCTCGGGATGAAGAAGACTCGTCAGGAGGGGATGCTGGGGGTCAAGACAAGCTCCGGCGAGGCAATCTTCATCGTCCATGGGCTCTCCCCGCTTGCACTAGAAGCTCGGCTCGCCCCACTGGTGGCGTGCGTTGAGGTCCCGACGTCGGACAGCTTGCAGGACCTCGAGGTCAGCGGTGGCATCGACCAAGGGTTGATGACCGGGGCATTCGGGGCCCAGCGAGCGGATCGCGATCGCGTCCTCGCGAGCCTGCACCGCACTCGCTAAGCGGCCGAAGCGGTCGTGGTTTGAAAGCCGGCGCCAGAGTGGAAGTGATAGTCCGGTCTGAGGACGCCTGCACCCGAAACCGGCCACGCGGGCGTGCGCGGTGGCGCGTGTGAGGATTGCCGCGAGCACGCGGGCGGCTCGTTCCGCCTGAATCGCCGCCTCATTGGCCGGACGCGCGAAAATGGTTAGGTGACCGCAGCAGAGAACGGGGAGGAGCGCATCACGGAGGCGGGTCTGGCGACTCTCAGGGCGGAAATCAATCAACTAGAGACGGTCGGGCGTCGTGACATCGCAGCGCGGATCCTCAGCGCCCGTGGCCATGGCGATCTGAAAGAGAACGCTGAGTATCACGCAGCCAAGGAGGATCAGGCCCACCTCGAGACCCGGATCCGTCGTCTACGGCAGCGGTGGCGCAACGCTGTGGTCGTTGACGTCGCCGAAGGCCCCGGGATGGTGTTCTCCTTCGGGCGCTCGGCCGAGGTGCTCGACGAGGAGACGGGCGAAGTACACCTTTGGACGATCGTCGGGGCTGCAGAGGCCGACCGCAAGCACGGCAAACTCTCAGCCGAAGCCCCTGTTGGGAAGGCACTCTTGGACCAACCGGCCGGGGCCACCGTCGAGGTCCAAACACCTCGCGGTACCCGCCAGCTCAAAATTGAGCGCATCCTCTAGGCGCTCGTTGGGAGCGTCGGCCGCGCTAGACCCTTCGCCGAGCGTTCATGCGCGACGCGCGTCCACGAGGCGCCCACTCCAGTCGACGTGATGTCAGTCGCTGGAGCGGACGAGTGCCTTCGCCATTCGCGCGGCGCTAGCCGGACCGCTCCAAAGGTGACGTTCAGAGTGTCCGCATCAGCCCCCAGGGCCGCCGTGGCCAACGATCGCGTTTAGTGTGAACGGCGGCACGACCATCACGAGATGCGCGCCTTTGGCGAGAAGCACGTCGCTCATGAAACGCGGGTCCACACCTGCCTTCGTACTCGCGCGGGTATTCAGGTTGACGGCGCCCGGGCGACTGCCCTTGTCCGGGAGGGGCAGCCGAGGATCGCAGCGCGGGCGTCGAGCAGATGGCTGCTTGGCTCTTTGAGGGGCGACGCGCTCGACGGCGATCGCGCGATCGCTAATGCTAATCGTGGCGATGCGGGAGCCAGCGTGGGCAAACGCAGCCGCGCCGTTGCCAGTCCCGACCGGCTGAGTGGGCTCTGTAGGAGCTAGTTGCCTCCCTGGGTCATCGGCGCGACACGCGCGGCGGTCGGTGGCCGGGCACACGCCCTCCTTGGAGCCGCGCCCGGACCTATGCGTCTGGCCGGCCGCGCCCGCCACACCGCCCGCGGCCCGTCGCCTACTTGACGATCGTGAAGTTCAGCTTTGCGGTCGTCGTGCCGACGCCGGGCGTGATCGCGGTGATCACGAGCGCGTAGCGGCCAGGCTTGAGCTTCTTGCTGTGCGAGAGCCAGCCCTTGAACGCGACCCTGTTCGTACCGGCATGGCCGGAGAACGCGCGTGAGCCGGCGAGCAGGGTGCACTTGGCCTTGCGCTTGTTGTGCTTGGTCGGAGCGACGCACTTCCCACCCACCTTCCGACCGGCTCCTGGCTGGGTGAAGTCGAGGCGCACCTTGGCTGCGCCATTAAGGGTGAACTGGAAGGTCGTCCCGATCGGCGCGAGCTTCTTGCTGATCTGCGCGAGCTTCGGGCTGTGCGACACGCGGAACTTCTTATGCGTCTCGCCGACGCCTGAGATCCGGACGGGCTGGGGCTTGGGCTGGGGGATCGCACTGAATACGGCCGTGACCGCCTCAGCGGCATTCATCGTGACCGTGCACGTCCCCGTGCCGCTGCACCCAGCCCCTTCCCAGCCGGCGAACGTCGAACCGCTTGCAGGCGACGCGGTCAAGGTGACCGTGCTCCCGTTGTTGTAGATCGCTGAGCAGGTCCCGCCGCAGCTAATGCCACTTGGGCTGCTCGTGACCGTCCCGGACCCCGTGCCGCTCTTCGCGACTGTCAGCGTGTGGGGACCGAGCGACGTCACTGCATTGAGCGTCAGGCGCGCGTAGTCACCGCTCCAGGTGGCCGCATCCTCGACCGATGCTTGGACCCCGACGGCCCGGCCCTTGTATGCGACCGCCACATCCCCGGTGTTCCACAGCGCGACGCTCGTAGCGCCCGCTGCGAGCGTACCGTTCGTGTCATCGTCCGCCGTGAGGCTGCTGACGCCAGCCATCAGCGGACTCGTCGCATCGAAGGTCCCGAGCGTCACGGCGTTGTTCACGTTGTTGCTCGGGACGACGTAGGGGCTGTAACCGCCGCTCAGCCACCGTCCTTGAATCTCGTCGTTGCCGCTCTCCATGCCGTACGCGTACTCGACGACAACGCCACCCTGGTCCACGTAGTCGGCGAGATTGTTGCCGATCGCGACCGGATCACTGAACCCGCCGCAGTCGGAATCAGTGACGACCATGTCGTACTGGTCGAGCTGCGCATCTGTCGGCGTGGCGGTGCCCGCATCGAATCTGTCGACCGTGGCGATCCCGGGCTCAGCCGCGAGCTGCGCTGCGAAGGTGGTCATCCCGCATGTCCCTGTCGCGTCGGCGACCATGACTTTGTACGCTCCCGGACTCGCCGAGGCGCCGCCCGCGAACGCGGCGAAACCCGCAGCGGTCACCAGCAGCGTCGTCGCGAGGAGTCGACGCGCACACCCCACGTGTCCACCCATCATTTGCGCGCCCATGGATGAACCATAGAAGACCGCACGTCAACGAGCAAGCGGTAACTCATGCAACTTCCCGGGAGCCTCGACGCCGTCCTCCTCGAAACCCTCGGCCGGCTCAACCTCCGGCGAGGGGTACCGTCCGCCGAGCTTGAAACCGCGAACGGCAATGACCCGGGCTAAAAGGAGCCGTCCGGGGGGCGCCGCGCCGCCGGTAGCGGCTGGAAAGAGCTGCGGGCCCAGTCCGGCGCTGCTTCTGCTCGATCGGTGAAGCGGCCACCGGGCCGAGCTGGCCGCTTCAGGCGTGAAGCAGCAGCACGTGACCGATAGGCGCCCGGACCGGCCAGTCCTGCATCCGTGGCCGCACGGGCATCTTGGCGCTGCTGCTGACCGTCTCGGATTGCGCGGAAAGCGCGTCTCCACGGACGATTGCTTCCACAATCGAGAGCCCGCGGGACCGGCGATCGGAATCGGGCCGGGATCTGGCCGCGGCTAGCCTTGCACCGTGCGCGACCGCCTCCGTGAGGATCTCGTTGCTGCCATCAAGGCCCGCGACCGAGTCGCGGTGGCCGCGCTGCGAACAACTCTGGCAGCGATCGAGAACTCTGAGGCCGTCGACGTCGACCCGAGCAAGCCGCCCGCGCAAAACAGTCGCCACGTCGCTGGCTCATCACCGGGAGTCGGTTCCTCGGATGTTGCTCGCCGAGTCCTGAGCGATGCCGATCTCCGCACGATTATGCGCCAGCAAGTCGACGAGCGCCGGCATGCGGCGGCTGAGTACGAGAGACTCGGGCGGGGAGAGCAGGCTGAGATGCTGCGTCGGGAAGCAGCGATCTTGAACACATACCTGCGAGGCAAAGTGTGAGCGGCGGGTAGATCGCCGGCGACTACGGCTGCGGTGGGGACATGCACTTGCATTCGCCGTGTCTTCATGCTTCGAGTGCGCGATCGCAACGGCGACGTCTGATCGTCGGGGCCCCGACCGATCTACCCAGGTGGCTCGCGTCTACCGCCCGGAGCGAGAAGCGGCTCGCCTGCGCTGCGTCGCGACGCGCGGAGGTCGTGCGTCAGTCGCCAGTGTCGTATTTGAACGAGATCCCGAGCCGCACGCGGAAGCTCGCGATCGCACCGTCCTCGATCGTCACGTCCTGGCGGACGACCTCTGCGACCCGCAAGTCACGAACCGACTTGCCGGCCACCTCGACTGCGTTGCGCGCGGCGGCTTCCCAGGACTCGCTGCTGACTCCGATCACCTCGGTCACTCGATAAACGCTGTCTGCCATGGCATGCCTCCCGACGCGAAGAAGTTGGACGTGTGGGCGCGTACGACCGACCCTACCGACTCGAGGGAGCGAACGACGGCGGTCGTGAAGCTGTCGCCGCCGTCCAGCGTGGTCATCGACGGCAGTCGATCGTCGGTCGCCGCAAGCGGCGGTTGGACGGCGGCGGGTGCTGAACCGCTTTCGCCCTCGGTCGGGCGCGTGCGGCGTGCGGCGACCTACGATCGCTTCGAATCCGGCGCCGGCGCCGGCGCTGCGATCGCTTCGGCGACGTTCGGGCCCCCCTACGCCGCTTTGCAAGGCGCCCAGTTGAAGCGTGATCGGGCAAAGACACGGCCGTCGAGCCGGTAGAGCATCGCCTTGTTGTAGTAGGCCCTGCTGCCGCACTGAACAATGTCGGAGAGCTCCACCTTGACGTGGGCCATGTGGACCGGAGCTTGTCCGCAGCTGGGGGTGCAGCCATGCTTCTCCCGAAGCCCGCGGCCGACCGCCACGTTACCGCCCCATTTAGACCACTTCACGTGCGAAGCCCATAACGTGCCATCGGCGCTGAGGGCGACGTTGGACGGTTTAGTGTGGCGGTAGCTGGTGACGGCGCCTTCAAACCAGACCGTATTGGCCGCATCTGCCACCGCTGCGACACATAGCGGGATGACCGACACCATCATGATCAAGGCAACTCGCCTCATTAGTTCCCCCTCGATTCGGGGACGGCTCCAGCCTAACTTGGGGCGCGGAGCCACCCGGGGATCGCACGCGATCGGTGTCGCGCGACGCCCAGATCATCCTTTGCGGACGATCGCATTCGCCGTCTGACCGACGCCAGGCGGGCCAGTGCTTCGGCGACGTCTGGATCACGCCGGTTACCTGCGCCGGACGAGTGCTCGGCCGTGAATGCACTCGCCTCGCTGGGGCCGGACCAGACGCCCGGGTTGGACAAGGAGGATCAGCTCGCCGCGCTGCTCGATTGCCTTCCGGTCGCCAATCGCGTAGCAGTGGTGTTCCTTCGAGAGCGAAGCCGCGACCCTCGTCCGGCCCGCCCAGGAAGCGGCGGCCGCGGGGGTCCGCGGGGAGCACCAGCAGTTCGCACGCTGCCTCCAGCGGGGGTACTCCAGGTCCGGTGACGCCCTTCCAGGCCGTCACCGGCCCAGGAGTGGGCGCTGCACGGGATGAGAAGGATCGATCGAACCGGAAAGACATTGGAGGAGCAACCAGGGTCCAACTGATCACGCGTTCCGTCGGCGTTTGCTCCGAGTGCGACCGGCCGCCGCCTGCGTGACAGCCCAACGCTCAATCTCGGGACGTAGCCAGAGCTTGACGCGCCTGTCTCCGAAGTCGAGTACCGGAGGCGGCATATCGTCGTATCGGTGCTGGTAGACGCTCACCGTGTTGCGGTGAGCGAGACCGAGAAGTTCAGCGACTCCATTTGCGTCAAGGAGGTCGTCTATGTCGACTCTGCGACCCATCGCTTCCAGATTACAGTTGTACGCGGATCCATCCGAGCCGTACGCTAGATTGCAGTTGTAATCAAGGAGACGGCCCCGGCGGTGGGCTAACACCCCGGGGCCTGGCCGGACCTGCGAAGGAGGTCACGACAATGCGAGCGTACGCCCCTCAGATCACAGAAGCAGCGCAGGCGATCGGGTCGACGTTTGGCGTCAGAACCCTTACGCGCGAGGACGTCATGACGGCACCTGAGGTCGCCGAGCTCCTGCGGATGCCGACCTCAACCATCTACGAGCTCGCCCGCCGCGGAGAGCTGCCTGCGCAGCGAGTAGGCCGGACCTGGCGCTTCCTCAGGCCACGGCTAGAGGAGCTGCTCGCCGGTTAATCGTGCAGCGGCCTCAGGCGGCCGCCGTAAGAACCGGGTCCAGCTCGTCCCGGCTGATGTGGGCCTCCGGCCAGGTGATCTTCAGCTCGCCGTCGCGTTCGAGCAGGTGGCGCACGTTCACAAGCACCATGCCGATCACCGCGCCGGATTCGTCGTAGTCGACCGCATGGCCCTCGGGTGTTGCGTCCGTCTCAGCGGGAACGCGCGGCTCGCCGACGCTGAGATACAAAACATCACCAAGCTCGTCGTACTTGTGGTGGTCGAATTCTGTGGTGCCGATCTTGATGCTCATGGTTCTCTCGCCGGGTCCTTGCGCTGGATGAACGCTGTAACCACAAACGCGGGCGTTCGGTTGAAGTCTACGACCACTCTCAGCCAGCGGACCCGGTCTGTAACCCGTTGCCGATAGAACCGCTCGCGGCCTTGGATCGGGTCGTTCTCTCGGAGATCGGGGCTCGCGACCGCGGCGAGGATGGCGTCGACATCGCCGAGCAGCTGCGGCCGTTCAACCACGATGTGCTGCCAGCTCCATTCGGTGAACTCCACGACACGGCCATCTGGATCCGTGACCGCCCTCGGCAGGTCGGGCTTCGTCATGCAGCGGCTGCGAGTGATCCCGTGAGCGCGCGCGTGAAGCGGTCAGCCATCTCACCCGCCGGACGCGCATGGAGGTAGCGCTCCGTGGTGGTGATCCTGGAATGTCCCATGGCCGCCTTCACGCTCGGTAGATCGATGCCCCCGGCGACGAGGAGTGAGCCGTATGTATGCCTCAGGTCGTGGAACCTCAATGGCTCGAGACCAACGGCGTCGCGAGCGCGCTCGAACCGCCGGCGCAAGGCAGATGGGTCGAGTCGACGACCAAAGCGGTTTGCGAACACATAGTCATCCGGACCCATGAACTCGCCACGGCGACTGAGGCGCTCGAGCGCGGCAGCGGCTTGATCGGGCAGCGGGATCTCGCGCGCTCGCCGACTCTTGGTCGACCGAAGCTCCGTATCGCCTGACAGAGCCCGGCGCACTGTGATTTTGCGGCCTTCGAAATCAACGTCGCGCCAGCGAAGCGCGACCAGCTCCCCACGGCGAAGTCCGGCATAGGCGGCGAGGCGGACCAGCTCGGCATCCTGGGCGTCCTCGCACGCGCGAGCTGCAATCTCATCGTCACTCAGGGCCGGCCGAGAGGGATCGCGATGTGCGCCGGAGACCAGCCCTCGCGCGAGTGTCTCCACGTGCTCGGGCGAGTAGAAGGCGAGCGGCGCAGGGTCTGGCTCGCGGCGACGGTCCGCATGTCGCGCCGGGTTCGACTCCAGCGCGTAGGTGCTCGGCCGCATCCCGTAGTTGAAGATCGCGCAAACAAGCTGGCGAACCTTGTTGACCGTTCGGGGCGCGACTCCAGTCGAAGCGACCGATCGCAGCAGGTCCTCGATCTCGCGGGTTGTGATCTCACGCGCGGAACGATCGCCGAGTGCGGACATGATCGGACCGCGAGAGGCTCCGCGACCACGACGGTAAATGTGGCCGGGCTCCGCGAGCAGGAGGCGGTGGTCCCCCAGCGTCGACGGCTTGGCGCCCTTTACGTCCTCGAGCCAGCGCAGGTATTCGTTCGCCAGTTCCCGGAACGTGACGCCACGACGGCGCCGTTCCTCAGCATCGCGCTCGAGGAGCGCCTGCTCCGCATGGTGCTCACGCATGAGGGCGAGCATCCGCTCAGCCGCCTGCGCCTCGGTAAGTGAGCCGTCCACCGGCCGACTGCGCTTGCGGCGCCACCCGCCGTTGCCGTCGGACTCCGCCCAAGCACGCCCGAGCGCACGGATCACCGGCTGACCATTACGCGACCACTTGCCGTACCAGAACGGGCCTGTCGCACGCTGGCGGATGAACGGACGTGAACTGGTGCTCTGGGCCATCGCAGAGCACGGTATAGGCTGGCCCGGACGGAATGACCGGCGGGCAACGGTCCGGGCAACCCCCCTTTCGGGCAACCGTCGCGGGCAACCTTCCTGGCCTTATCCGCTCGATTTACGGGCTAATCGAACCGTCGAAACGCCCGGAACCATGCGAACCGTAGAGCCATCGCCGGCCTGTCACGCCGGAGGTCGCGGGTTCGAGTCCCGTCGCTCCCGCTGT
Organism: uncultured Actinomycetes bacterium; assembly: GCA_963822725.1. Classification (GTDB taxonomy): domain Bacteria; phylum Actinomycetota; class Thermoleophilia; order Solirubrobacterales; family Solirubrobacteraceae; genus Palsa-465. The sequence goes on along the minus strand of CAWGIR010000001.1, from coordinate 535,166 downwards.
AATTCTGCCTGGGACGTCTCCCGTCGGTTACCGTGGGCTGATGGGCGATGTCCGGAGCGCAGACGCGACGTGGTCCGCTCTCGGGGAGGGTGAGCGGCGTTGGTTTCTCGGCACGCTGGCGACGATCCGCATTCCAGGCGAAGCCGTTGGCGGACGCTTTGCACTGATCGAGTTCCTGTTTCCCCAGTACGCATCGCCCCCCCGGCACACCCACCCGCAGGACGAGAGTTACGTCGTGCTCGACGGCGCACTCACAATCGAATCCGCAGGAAACAGGTTCAAGCTAAACGTCGGCGGAGCCGCCGTCGTCCCGATGGGTGTTGCTCACACGTTCCGCGTCGACAGCAAGACCGCACGGGTACTCGTCCTCAGCACACCCTCGGGGCTTGAACAAATGATTCTTGACGGGTCGATCCCCGCGAGCGCGCCGACCCTCCCTCCAGCCGACGTGCCGCGACCGACCGCCGAGGAGTTGGGCCGGGTCTTTGAACGACACGGTCAGGTCAACTGCGGACCAGCACTCGCTCCCGACGAGCAGTAGTCCGTTCACTTCACGCGTGACCCGTTTCAATTACCTACTGGACAAGATCTGCGCCGCTCCCTTCTCGACGGTCCCGTTCGAGCACCTCGAGATACTCGACTTCCTCTCGCCGGAGCACTTCGAGGCGATCGTCACCGATCCACAGATCCGGCTCGAGAGGCTCTCCTCGACGGAGGCACTGTTCGAGCGCCTCGAGGAACATGGCTGGAGCGCGATCGGCTTTCCGGGCTGCGTCAAGTCGAGGGACGAGTACCTCGACTGGTACCACGGCAGGACGACGAAGACCGTTCACCCAGCAACCGAGAGCTTCGGCATGGTGTATCGCCTGACGGATCGCGCCACCGAGCTGGTCGAGGGGCTCGCACAATTCTTCAAATCCGAGGAGTTGAAGGCGGCGCTGGTCGAGAAGTTCGGCATCACGCGCCCGGTCGGCCTCGACGGCGGGATCCAGAAATACCTTCACGGATACGAGATCAGCCCCCATCCGGACGTTCGTCGCAAGGCGCTGACCTGGATGCTGAACATCAACCCCGGCGACTCGACCGAAGACCAGGACTTCCACACCCACTACATGCAGCTCAAGGACCGGTGGCGGTTCATCGCGGAGTTCTGGCGCTACAACCCGGAATGGGAACGGGACTGGCTGCCGTGGGACTGGTGCGAGACCGTGAAGCGTCAGCGCCGGAACAACAGCATCGTGTTCTTCCTGCCCTCGGACAACACGCTGCACGCGGTCAAGGCGAAATACGACCACCTTCAGACGCAGCGCACTCAGCTGTACGGGAACCTCTGGTACGAACGGGAATCAACGAATGCGCTCCCGAAGCTCGAGTTCAATCACTTCGACATCGCCGCCCAGCAGAGAGGCCGCGGCGCGGCTCGGCCTGTGCCGAGCCGCACGCCGCCGCAATGTGCCGGAGGCACCGGCGAGACTACGACCAGAACTCGTCCCACGCGTACAGGTCCTCGAAGTGCTCCCGACCGTCAGTCACCCGACCGTCCTTGACCTCGAAGACGATGCAGTTGTCCACGTCCAGATGTTTGCCGTCTCGGTCCGCGGTGCTGCGCTGGATGCCGATCACGCGAGTGTCGCCAACCGCAGCCATGTGCTGCAACTCGGCCCGGAAGGTTCCCCCGGTTTTCTCGGCGAGCTGGCCGAAATACGCCAGGGTCGCTCCTGTCCCCTCGTAGTCACCGGCCATCGGGCTCCGGCCCGGCAAGTGCCAGACGGTCTCGTCCATGAGCTCGGTGAGCGTGTTCATGTCGCCCGTGTTGAACGCGTCGTAGGCGCGTCGCATGATCGCTACGTTTTGATCTGCGGCCATCGTTCATGCACTCCTTCGCTGCCTCGGTCCTGTCGACCTCGGCGATTGGGTTTGGGTGGTGGTTGGCGATGACCAGAGTGTGTTGGCCCCCGCCCCTCGCGGGGTGCTGTCAGGCACCGCACTCGCTGGCGAACTCCGCCGCCTGCGGCCTCCCCTTGTGTCCAGCTTCCTTCATGATCGGTGGGACTCCGGGGTCTGCCACGAAGCTCTGCCAGCCCTGCTCATCCCAGTCGAAGACCACCCACACCCGGTCCTCCTCGGATGGATCGCGGAAGATGAGCGCGCCCTTTGACCCGTGCTCCTTGCGCTTCTCGGCTCCCTTGGTGGTGAAGATCTCCAGGAAGCGGTCGAAGTCCTCGACCTGCGTCGTTGCCAGCAACATCTCAGTCTCCTTGAACGGAGGTGTCGTCGTTAGACCGTGCTGGTGCCGCAAACACGCGGTGAGAACACGGGGTGCCCACAAGGGATGCCCGGACCGCGACGTGTCCACCTGTGGTCATCGTGACGACTCCTTCGCTGCCGAAGCCCTGCCAAACGCCCCGGCGGTTGAATTTGGATGCGCCCCCGCGCAACCGCAAGACCACACTACACCCTCGCCAGCGCCAAGTGGGTTTGATCGCGGCGCGCTGTCCAAATCGACTGGCATGCGGCGACGTAGGGGAAAGGGCCGCGTATCGTGCGGCCGTACCGATAGGAGGCGAAGGTGCCGGAATACATGTTGTTGCTTTATGGGCTCGAGGGCGACGATGCTGAGCGGGCTGAGCGATGGGCGGAGATGCCGCTGTGGGACGAGGTGAACGCGAGCCTGCGGGAGGCGGGGGTGCTCGTCAAGAACGCGCCGCTGCACTCAGTTGCGACCGCGACGACGGTGCGGGTCCGTGGTGACGAGACCGAGTTGACCGACGGTCCGTTCGCGGTCACCAAGGAGGTGCTGTGCGGCTACTACCTACTCGATTGCGCGGACCTCGATCAGGCGGTCGAGCATGCCTCGCGTCTGCCGTGGGCCCGGTACGGGTCGGTCGAGGTGCGGCCGATTTTGGGCGACTACGAGATCCCGCGGCCCGATCGGAGCGCCAGCGCGTCTTGAGCTCTCCGAAGCCGCCACGCCGCGCGAGCCCGGATCCGGTCGGCGCGGCCATCGAGCAAGCGTTCCGCGTGGAGCGCGCGGCGGTACTGGCGACGTTGATCCGACATGTGGGCGACTTTCAGTTGGCGGAGGACGCCGTGCAGGACGCGTTCGGCGACGCGGTCAGCGCGTGGCGGCGCGACGGCGTCCCCGCCCGGCCCGGCGCCTGGCTCACGGTCGCCGCGCGGCGGCGGGCGATCGATCGGATGCGCCGCAACCGGTCGGTGGCGGACCGAGCAGATCGGCTGGCGGAGCTGATGCGGCTCGATCGCCAGGAGCACCGCGACGGGGACGAGGACGGCGCGATCGTCGATGACCGCCTGCGGCTGATCTTCACCTGCTGCCATCCGGCGCTCGACCTTCCCGCGCGGGTGGCGTTGACGCTGCGCGCGCTCGGCGGGCTCACGACCGGCGAGATCGCACGCGCCTTCCTGGTGGCGGAGCCGACAATGGGCAAGCGGATCGTCCGCGCCAAGCGCAAGATCGCGGACGCACGGATCCCCTACCGGGTGCCCGGCGACGAGGAGCTGCCCGACCGGCTCCGCGGCGTGCTGCGGGTGCTGTATCTGATTTTCAACGAGGGCTACTCGGCGACCGAGGGCGAGCGGCTGGTGCGGGTCGAGCTGTGCGGCGAGGCGATCCGCCTCGCGCGGGTGCTGTGCGAGCTGATGCCCGACGAGGCCGAGGTTTGGGGGCTACTGGCGCTGATGCTCCTCCACGACGCTCGCCGCGACGCGCGCGTGGCGCCTGACGGGCGCTACCTCCCGCTCGAGGAGCAGGACCGCTCGCGGTGGGATCGCGAGCGGCTGGGCATCGGTCTCGAGGCGCTCGACCGAGCGATGCGGTTCCGCAGCCCGGGCCAGTACCAGCTGCAGGCCGCGATCACAGCGGTGCACGTCCGCGGGGCGGACACGGGCACAACGGACTGGGTGCAGATCGCGGAGCTGTACCGCGCCCTTAATGAGATCGCGCCGTCCCCGGTCGTCGAGCTGAACCGCGCCGCGGCGGTTGGGTTCGCCGTCGGACCGCAGGCCGGGCTCGAGCTGCTCGGACCGCTGCTGGCCGACCCTGCGCTCGAGCGCTACCAGCCGCTGCACGCAGCACGCGCCGACCTGCTACGGCGTGCCGGCGAGCCACTCGCCGCCGCGCGCGCGTACGAGCTGGCGATCGCGCTCAGCGCCAACGCAGTCGAGCGGGCCGAGCTCCAGCGCCGTCTGTCGACGCTCGACGCCCGCTGACTCTCCCGAGTTTCTCGCCGCGGCTGTCCAAATCGCGCGCTCTGCTGCGACGTCCTCTGTGAACCCGCCAAAACGGGCGGTGAAACCCGGACCACTGGAGGTCTGATGACGTCCCAGGCACCCGATACCAACCGCTGGCGGGCGTTCGCGCTGCTGGCTGTGGCGTTCTTCATGACGGTGATCGATCTGACGATCGTCAACGTCTCGCTGCCGACAATCGGCCGCGACCTGCACTTCTCCCAGACCAACCTGCAATGGCTCGTGACCGCATACGCGCTCACGTTCGGCGGCTTCTTGCTGCTCGGCGGCCGGGCCGCCGATCTGCTCGGCCGCCGCCGCATCCTGATGCTGGGGCTCGGGCTGTTCAGCACCGCGTCGCTGGCCGCTGCGCTGGCAACCGATGCCGGCTTCATGATCGGAGCCCGCGCCGTCCAGGGCATCGGAGCAGCGATCATGCTGCCCGCCGCTCTGTCGATCGTGATGAACATGTTCGGAGAGGGCGCTGAGCGCAACAAGGCCCTCGGGATCTGGGGCGGGCTCGGGGCCGGCGGCGCGACCGTCGGAGTGATCGCCGGGGGGCTTCTCACTCGCTACGCCGGGTGGCAGTACATCTTCTACCTCAACGTCCCGATCGGCGCGGGCGCGCTGCTGCTCGCGCCGCGGATCGTGCCCGAAAGCCGGCTGGACACGACGCGGCGCAAGTTTGACGCCGCCGGCGCGCTCGCCGGCACCGGCGGGCTCGTGCTGCTCGTGGACGCCATCTCCCAGGCACCGCAGTATGGGTGGGGCGCCGCGCGGACGGTCGGCGTGCTCGGCGCAGCAGCGGTGCTGCTCGCCGCGTTCCTGCTGATCGAGCGCCGGGTCACCGATCCGATCCTGCCGCTTGGAATCTTCCGGCTGCGCACGCTCGCCGGTGCGAACGCCGCGGGGATGCTGCTGGGCGGCAGCTTCTACGCGTTCATATTCATCGGCACCCTGTACATGCAGCAGGTGCTGCACTACTCAGCGCTCCAGACCGGGCTCGCCTGGCTGGCCGCGTCACTGACCTCGATCGCGCTCGCCGGCCTCTCCCAGGCGCTGGTGACCCGCGGCGGGACCAAGCTGGTGATGGCGGCAGGGATGACCATGATTGGCGCGGGGGCGATCTGGGCCACCCAGGTGCCCGTCCACGGACACTTTCTGGCCAATCTCGCCGGCCCGATGGTCGTAGCCGGCGCGGGAACTGCGTTCGCTTTCATCCCGATCTCGATCGCTGCGCTCGCGGGCGTCAAAGAGCAACAGGCCGGGCTCGCGTCCGGACTGCTGAATACCAGCCAGCAGCTGGGCGGCGCGATCGGGATCGCGATCGCCTCGAGCGTCGCCGCCACCCACACCCAAGCGTTGCTTCACGCCGGCCACGCCGCCCCGGCGGCGCTCACCGGCGGGTTCCAGCAGGCGCTCTGGGTGCTCGGCGGGATCGGCCTGCTCGCGATTCCGGCGATCTTCGCGCTCGTCCGCGGCGAAGCGGTCTTGACCCCAGTGCCCAAGACGAGCGTGCGTGATCCCCAACCGGCGATCGCCGCCACGAGCTGACCAACCACACAACCCAAGGAGAACAACCATGCGCAAGATCATCAATTCCGCCTTCGTCTCGCTCGACGGCGTCACCGACGACCCGCGATCCTGGGCGATCTTCGACTCGGGCTCGGCAGAGGAAGCCGTTCGGGCGCTTAACGCCCTCGAGGGCTTTCTCATGGGACGAGGCACCTACGAGTACTTCGCCGAGGTCATGCCCAACCAGACCGGACCGTACGCAGACGCCATCAACGCGATCCGCAAGTACGTGTTCTCCTCGACCCTGGAGAGCGCTGAGTGGAACAACTCCACGATCATCCGCGACGATGTCGTCGGCGCCGTCACCGAACTCAAGCAACAGGATGGCGGCGATCTCATGATGTACGGATACGGCCGACTCAACCAAACGCTGCTCGAGCACCAACTCGTCGACGAAATCCGATTCTCCGTTCACCCGGCACTCGCCGCCGGGCGAGCGGCGGGCGGCGGGCAAACAGTCCCCCTGAAACTCCTCGCGGCAACGCCATCGCCCAACGGCGTCGTCGCGCTTAGCTACGAGCCGGCTTGAGTTGGCCCATCGGCTCGTCACATCCCCGCGGTCTTGCGTGTCTACCCATAAGACACACACCGAGCGATGCACGTGACGATGAACGACCAGGACTGGCTGGCAGAACGCTTCGAGCAGCACCGAACTCGGCTTCGGGCCGTCGGCTACCGGATGCTCGGCTCGTTGAGCGAGGCAGACGACGCCATCCAAGAGGCCTGGCTACGCATCAGCAACGCCGACACAAGCCAGGTGAACGATTTCGGCGCCTGGCTGACGACGGTCGTCGCGCGGATCTGCATCAACATCCTGCGTTCCCGCACTGCGCGACGGGAGGAGCTGATCGATCCGCACCTACCCGACCCGATCGTCTCGCAGGTCGACGCCGTCGATCCCGAGGCGGAGGCGCTGATCGCCGACTCGGTCGGTCTCTCAATGCTGATCGTGCTCGATACGCTCGCGCCCGCCGAACGGCTGGCGCTCGTCCTGCACGACGCCTTCGACGTTCCCTTTGAGCAAATCGCCCCGATCATCGATCGCTCGGAGGCTGCAGCCCGGCAGCTCGCGAGCCGCGCTCGCCGCCGTCTCAGGGCGACACCGACCCCCGACACGGATCTCCCCGCCCAATGGGAGCTCGTAGAGGCGTTCGGCGCCGCCGCTCGGAACGGCGACTTTGACGCGCTCCTGAGGGTGCTGGATCCCGATGTCGTGCGCCGGCTCGACGCCGGCGGGACGGGCCCCGACGTGCCGCGGATCTTGCGTGGCGCGCAAGCCGTGGCTTCCGGCGCAATGAGCGTCGCCGGGCAAGGGTACGTAGGTCGGCGCGTCCTGGTCAACGGCGCGCCCGGGATCGTGTCGTTCGCCAATGCGGTGCCGTTCGCATTGCTCGGCTTCACCGTCGCGCGCGGCAGGATCATTGAGGTGAACGTCCTCGCCGACCCCGCCCGTCTACGACGGTTGGACCTGGGCGTGATCGCAGGCTGAGCCCTGCCGGCAGCTCGGGACTGCGATCCATCCGAAAGCGCGCCGGGATGCCCCCGGCGTCGATCGATGCGACACTCACCCGGTGCCGACCGACATATATCTCGCCGGCGAGCGCATGCGCATCACGGTCGATGAATCCCCGCATCAGGTTGCCGAGGCGTTCGCCGCCGCCGCCGGGCTTCCGTTTCGCCTGACCGGCCACGGCGGCCAGGGGGAGGTGTACGTCAATCCCGCGATGGTGGCGTTTTGGTCGGTATCAGAGCCAACCGCTGTGACGGAGCCTCCGCAGGAGGCCGCGCAGCCGAAACCGGGGCGCGAGGCCGTCACCGACATTTGGGGCCAGCCCCTGCGCAGGAAACCGCGGCGCTGAGTCGCCCAGCCGACCCCTACTGCGAGCCCGCGATCAGTCTCTCGCGGTCGAACATCGCGGACACGACGCGCCAGCCGAGGCGGTCAAGGATCAGGAGCGCGACTCCGAGCCCGAGCGCAAGTTGGAGCGTCGCGTGGATCGTGTTGAACGCGATCAGCGTGGTGAGGGCGACGATCGGGAGATTCGAGATCACGCTCAGCTGCTGCGCGGCCCGGATGTCGCTCGAGCGAGTGGAGATCGCGATGCCGACCCAAATCGACCAGGCGGCCAGCAGCGGGGTGAAGATGACCTGCCCGAGCACCTCGGGACCCTGAAGGAGCGCCGGGGCCACACCTGGGTGTGCGGCCAGCTCGATGATGACCACGAACAGCCCGTAGACCAGGTACGACACCAGCACGGCGGGCAGCAACGGCGCGAGCGCCTTCGCCAGCAGGAACTCCCGGCGGCGAATCGGGGTCGTGAGGATCGGCTCGAGCGTGCCCTGCTGGCGCTCCGTCACGACCGATGCGGCGGCCACAAAGGACGGGACCAGCACGGGGATACCCAGCATGTACAACAACTCGTGCTTGTGGCTGAGTGGAACCGAGGCCGCCGGGGGGAGGTTCAGGATGGAGATCAGCGGCTGTAGCAGAAAGACGATCGGGATGATCGTCATCGTCACGAGCATGTACCGGTTGCGGCGGTAGTCGCGGAGCTCCTTGCGGAGGATGGCCATTGTCCGCCTGCCGCTCATGCTCCTCCCTCGCTCTCGTCGATCAACTCCAGGTAGACGTCTTCCAGCGAATGCCGTGACTCGCTGATCGACAGCACGTCGGCGCCCGCGGCTACGAGCGCACGCGTGAGGGCCGGGGCTGCCACGGCGTGATCTGCGACGGACAGGACGTAGGCGTCAGGGGGCTCCGGGTGCCAGCCTTCGACCTCTGGAAGCCCGGCAAACACTCGTCCTGGCTCCTTGAGCGGGGCGAGCGTTCTGACGGTGAGTGTCCTTGCGAACAGCTGGTCGCGCAACTCGTCCGGACGGCCGATCCGGCGAAGGGTGGTGTTGAGGATCGCGACGCGGTCACAGAGGCGCTCGGCCTCCTCGAGCCGGTGCGTGGTGAGGAAGATCGTCACGCCGCTCTCGCCGAGGGCAGAGATCAGCTCGTGCACGTCGCGGCTGGCGACAGGATCGAGCCCGGAGGTCGGCTCATCGAGGAACAGGACGGCGGGCTCGCTCAGCAGCGCCCGTGCCAGTGCGACCCTCTGGCGCAGCCCCTTGGACAGCGTTCCGCAGGGGTCATGAGCCCGCTCTGTCAGCTTGACCGACGCCAGTGCACGCTCGATCCGAGCGGCAGGCTTGGGCACCTCGTACAGATCGGCGAAGCATTCGAGGTTTTCGAGCACGCTCAAGCGCGGATACAGGCCGGGCGTCTCCGGCATGATCGCGATCCGGCGGCGGATCTCGACCCCGTTCTCCGGCGCCAACGGGATTCCGGCCACGGTGGCCGAGCCCGAGCTCTGCGCTATCAGCGTTCCGAGCGTCCGCACGGTGGTGGTCTTTCCGGCCCCGTTGGGCCCGAGGAAGCCGAACACTTCCCCATGGGCGATCTCGAACGAGACGTCCTCGAACGCAACGCGATCGCCGAACCGCTTGGTCAAGCGATCGACCGACAACGCAGCCGAGTCGTCGGTCAGCTTCGAGTTGGATGAAGCCTCGGCTATCGTGATATCACCACGATACTAAATCTGCGGGCTCCCACGCAATCCGCTCCATGGGTCCTGATACCGGAGTAGACTAATATCGCAGTGATAGCAGATGACGACAGGCCTGGAGGGCCGCCGGGCGGCGAGGACCCCGTCACGCGACGGGTGCATCACCAGCAACAGGCAGGCGCCATCCGGGGCTCGAACGCAGCGAGCGCCGCCGCTCTAGCCACAGCAGTGGGTCTGGGGCTGCTGATCCCCGGCCTGGCCACCGTCACCGCGGGGTTGACGATCGCCGGTGCGGCGATTCTGGCCCTCGACGCGCTGGCGCTCAGGGGTTTTGTGGTCGTACAGCCCAACTCCTCGCGCGTGCTGATCCTGTTCGGCAAATACGTCGGCACGGTCGTCGAGGCGGGCCTATGGTGGGTGAACCCGTTCACGGTGTTCTGGCGACGCACGGTCTCGCTCCGCGTGCGCAACTTCCAGAGCGAACAGGTGAAGGTCAACGACGCCAGCGGAAACCCGATCGAGATCGCGGCAGTCGTGGTCTGGCGTGTGGTGGACACGGCGAAGGCCACGTTCGACGTCGAGGATTACGAGCGGTTCGTGGTCGTACAGAGCGAGACCGCCGTACGCCACCTGGCCAGCAGGTATCCCTACGACGACTACGACGCGGCCGCCACCTCGCTCCGCGGGAGTGGCGACGACGTACTCGAGAGCCTGCACGTGGAGTTGCAGAAGCGCCTCGTGTCGGCCGGCATCGAGGTGCTCGAGACGCGCCTCACCCACCTCGCCTACGCACCGGAGATCGCCGAGGTGATGCTCCGCCGCCAACAGGCAGAGGCGATTCTCGCCGCGCGAAAGAAGATGGTCGCCGGGGCGGTCGGCATCGTCCAGATGGCGCTGGCACAGCTGGCCGACTCGGACCTCGTCGAGCTCGATCCGGAGCGCAAGGCGGCCATGGTCTCCAACCTGATGGTCGTGCTGTCCGGCGACCATGCGCCCACGCCCGTCCTCAACACCGGCACGCTCTACAGCTAGAGCCACCCCATGCCCGAAGCCAAGCGATTCCTGCTCCGCCTGAACCCCGACCTGTTCGACGCTTTGCGCAAATGGGCAGACGACGACCTTCGCAGCATCAACGCGCAGATCGAATTCCTCCTGACCGAGCAGGCGCGGCGGGCCGGGAGACTGCCCGGACGGCGCCAGGGCCGGACCGGGCGGTCGCGCACGCGCAGCGCGGCCTGAGCCACTCGGCTCGCGCACCCATATGCTGCGCGTCCATGTCCCGTGGCCGCATCTGGGTGCCGCTGACGCTGCTGATCGTGGCGGCGGTGATCGCGGGATGCGGTAGCGCACACAAGGCGGCGACCACGAGAACGCCGAGCGCCAGCACCCGGAACGAAGCCGCGAGCAAGTGCAGGGCCAACATCGCCTCGCAGAGCAAGCTCTCGGCGAGCTCCAAGCAGGCACTCGAGGCGATTTGCGCCGCCGCCGCCGGCGGGAGCGCCCGGACGGTGCGAAGCCAGGAGGCACGGGCGTGCAGGGCGCTCGTGCACTCGACCGTGCCCCCCGCGTACCAGCCGCGCGCGCTCGCCTCCTGTCCCAGGCCGTGATCGATCCACGGACCCCGGTGATCGTCGGCGCGGCCCAGCTGACGAACGACGAGGTGGCCGGGGACGGTCCGATCGCGCTCGCCGTGGCGGCGCTGCGCCTCGCGGCCGAGGACGCCGGCACGGGCGACCGCCTCCTTCGGCGAGCGGATTCGGTCGGCCACGTGGCGACCGTCTGCTGGCCGTACAGCGACGAGGCCGCGCTCGTCGCAGAGGCGCTGGGAGTTCAGCCGCGGCAGAGGATCCGCACCGCTCAGTTCGGCGGCGACGGGCCGGGTCTGCTGCTCGCCGACGTCGCGCGCGCGATCGCCGGCGGCGAGCTCGACGTCGCGCTTCTCTCCGGGGCCGAAGCAATGGCCTCGCTGCGCAACGCGCAGAAGGCCGGGGGGATGCCCGATTGGCCAGGCCAGGACTCGAGCGCGACGCCGACCAGGACCCTCGGCATCGAAAGGCCGGGCAGCAGCGAGACCGAGATGACGGTGGGCCTGATCGCGCCCGTGTACGACTACGCCCTGCTCGAGACCGCGATCCAGGGGCGTCGTGGGTCAGACCGCGGGACCCACATCCAGATCGTCACCGAGCTGTGGTCGCAGTTCAGCAAGGTCGCAGCCGAGAATCCGCACGCCGCGCTGAGAACGCCGGTGAGCGCGACGGACCTAGCCACCGCCACGCCCGGCAACCGGCCCATCTCGGCTCCCTATACGAAGCTCCTAACGGCGAACATCGGCGTCGACCAGGCAACGGGGTTGATCATGTGCAGCGCCCAAGCTGCCGACGGCGCCGGCGTGCCACGCGACCGGTGGGTTTTCCCGGTGGCGGTCGGCCGGGGCCACGATGAGTGGTTTCTCTCCGAGCGCCGCGAGCTGGCGGCGTCTCCAGCGATCAAGGCCGCCGGCCGGGCCGCGCTCGAGCACGCCTGCCTGCCGGTCGACGAGCTCGGCTATGTCGATCTCTATTCGTGCTTTCCCTCTGCCGTCCAGATTGCGGCGGATGAGCTCGGGCTCGACCCAGCCGAGCGCCCTCTGACCCTCACCGGCGGACTCACGTTCGCCGGCGGCCCAGGCAACAATTACTCAAGCCACGCGATCGCGACGCTGGTGCACCGCCTTCGCGAAGACCCTGAGGCCACGGGCCTGTGCAGCGCGCTGGGGTGGTACGTGACCAAGCACGCACTCGCAGTCATCAGCGGGCATCCACCCGAGCGACCGTTCCGCGAGATCGAAGCGGCGCCCGAGCCGCGGCAGAAGCGGGTCGCGCTGGCCGACTACAGCGGCCTGGCGACCGTGGAGGCCTACACCGTCCCCTATGCCCACGACGGCTCACCCGAGGCGGTGATCGTGTCCGCGATCGCCCCCAATGGAGCCCGCGCACTGGCCCGCTCGACGGACCGCGACGTGGCTCGGGCGGTGCTCGACGAAGACCCACTCGGGCGCCTGGTGGCAATCTCGGCAGGCATTCTTGATAAAGTCGATTGAGTTAGATAGCTTTCCTCTGCCCCCCGACACCGGCGAGGGGCACACCGGCAACGCACCCGAAGAATGCTCGTCGACCTCCACCAGCACATCTGGACCGTCCCACTGCTGAACGCGCTTGCTGCGCGCGAAACACTGCCGTTTGTCCGCCACGAGCACCGCCTGACGGTCCTCTACTCCTCCGGCGAGCAGCCATATGTGATCGATGTCGACGCTGAGCTGCCGGCCCGCCGCGCGGCGCTGGCCCGCTCGGACGGATTGGATCTGGCGCTGATCGCCATCTCGAGCCCGATCGGCGTCGAGACGCTTCCGCGCGAGGAAGCAGACCAGCTGATCGCTGCGCATCTGGACGGGGTAGCCGCGCTGCCCTCCGAGTTCGGCGCCTGGGGGCCGGTCGCGCTCGACCAGGCGGACGACGACGACGTCGACGCACTGATCGACCGCGGGTGCGCCGGAATCTCGCTTCCCGCAACCGCGCTCGCGAGCCGCGACGGGCTCGAGGCCGTCGGGCCGCTGCTCGAGAGGGCGGCCGAACGCCGCGCCCCGGTCCTTATCCATCCCGGGGCCACGCACGCGGCCACCGGCGTCGCGGACCCGCTCTGGTGGCGGGCGGTGACGGACTACGTCTCGCAGATGCAGGCCGCGTGGCTGACGTTTGCGGCGTTCGGGCGCCGGGAGCACCCCGAGCTGGCGGTCGTGTTCGCGATGCTGGCCGGCGGCGCGCCGCTGCTCTCAGAGCGCCTTGAAACGCGCGGCGGTCCCCAGGTCGAGCTCCGCGACCCGCTCACGTTCTACGACACCTCGAGCTACGGCCCGTTCGCGGTCGAGGCGGCGGCGCGCCGGGTGGGCTCCGGTCAGCTCGTGTACGGGTCGGATCGTCCGATCGCCGAGCCCACGGCAACCGGCCGCGAGCGCCTGCTCCAGGCAAACGGTGCGCGGCTCATTCAGCGCACATCCGCGGACGAGCTCCGGGCGGCGGCGTGAGCCTGAACCTGGAAGAGCTCGAGCAGTTCGCGGCCGCGCTTGCCGCCTCGCCCGATCGTTGGGCGCACCTCGTCCGGCACGCCGGCGACGAGCGCGTGTACGAGCAGATCTGGGACGACGAGGACGTCAACGCGTGGGTTATCTGCTGGAGCGAGGATCAGGACACGGGCTTTCACGATCACGACGAGTCCGGGGCGGCGATCGCGGTCATCTCCGGCTGCTGTTCGCGAGGACCGCCTGACGATCGGCTCGCCGCCCCGTAGCCGAAGGCTCGAGCCGGGGGACACGTTCACGGTCCCGCCGGTCGCGATCCATCGGGTCCTGCATGCAGGGGGCGATCCAGCGGTCACGATCCACGCCTACTCCCCACCGCTGTCGCGAACGGGGGCCTATCGGATCGGACCGGATGGCGAGCTCGAGCGGGAATCGCTTCCCTACGAAGCAGAGCTCCGAGCCGAGCCGGCGTTGGGCTGAGCGAGCATCACCGAGGCGTGCGTCTCGCCGTCGTCCGAGACGATCCAGCGCAGCTCCCCCTCCTGCAGGACCAGCTTCTCCCCGGGCTGGGCGGGGCTTCGGAACTCCATCTCCACGTCGATCTCGTCCGGCTCCTCGCCTGCGAGAAGCTCCTCCTCGAGCGGCTGCCAGTAGGCCGCGTTGTTGATGTGCTCGGCAAGGTCACGCTCGGTTGCGCGGAACGTCCAGTTGCCGGCGATGATCGGCCGTGCCGGGGGCCGGATGACGCAGGCGCGCGTTGACGCGCCGACCCGCTGCTGCCGGTCCGTAGAGCTCGACCTCCCTGGGGGTCAGCGGGCTCGGCCGGCGGGTGGCGGGATCGAGATGAACCCACAGGGCCACGGCCTCGACGGCCGGTGCCCCGCCCTCATCCGGGCCGATCGAGGTGCGTCGCTCCGCCCAGGCACGGCCGAAGCCGCTGCAGAACGTCCGCAGGAGGTGATGCTCGCCGAAGCGAGGGAACCGGGCGACCCTGATCCGGGTGCGGCGGACGACCCATACGGCCGCATCAGCGACTCCCGCATCCTCTACGTCGGCATAGGCAACGTCCTGAAGCCAGCGCGCCAGGGCGTCAAGGCGGATCCGCCCAGAGGGCGCGCAGTCGGCTAGCCCCGGCCGGGCGCTCCCAGCGAACACGCGCCCCCGCTCCGGCAGTGGCAGCAATTCGCTGAAGGGGGGGCTTCGCCACCGCCCGGAGAGTAGGGAGCTTGACATACCTAATCTAATTAGGTAAATTCCTATGAGCCGTAGGATACGTCGATTCGAAAGGAAACCTGAGATGAAGACCACCCCCGTCACCGACAACCTCATCCAGCTCACCCGCCTGCGCTTCGTCAACGCCTTCCTGGTACGCGAGGAGGACGGCTTCACGCTCGTCGATACGACGCTCGGGGGCGGGGCGCCGATGATCTGATCGGGGCGGCCGAGGCGGCCGGCGGCGCCATCAAGCGGATCGCGCTGACCCATGGGCACGGCGACCACGTCGGCTCGCTTGACGGCTCAAGCAGCGGCTGGGCGACGACGTCGAGGTGTTCCTCGGAGAGCTCGATGCCCGCATCCACGCCGGCGAGAAGGTGGTCGAGGGAAAGCTTCCCGGCATGTGGCCGAAGAAGATCGCCACCGTCGCCGGACGTGCGGCTCGAGGGCGGCGAGCGGATCGGGAGCCTCGAGGTGATTCCCGAGCCCGGGTCACACGCCCGGGCCACGTCGCGTTCCTCGACACGCGCGACCAGACACTGATCGCCGGCGATGTCTACACCTCCTACGGCATGGTCGCGGTCTCGACCCACTTCTACTGGCGGTTTCCGCTCGCCTACGGCGCCACCTGGGACAAGCCGACAGACATCGAGTCAGCCCGCAGGCTGAGGGCACTCGAACCGAAGCTGCTTGTCGGTCGGTCACGGACCGGCGACGCGGGATCCGGGGCCGGCAATGGATCGGCGCATCGAGCGCGCCGCGGCGAAAGCGTGGCCTGATGCCACGGCGGGGCCTCGACGCCGAGGCGATCGTCTCGGCTGCCGCGCGGCTTGCCGACGCGCACGGCCTCGAGCCGGTCACGCTCGCGCGGCTGGCGAGCGAGCTCGGCGTCAAGGCCCCGTCGCTGTACGCCCACCTCGGCGGCCTCGAGGACCTGCGGGAGCGACTCGGCGCGCGCGGGGCCCGGAGCTGGCGGACGCCCTCGGGGCGGCGGCCGCGGGTCGCGCACGAGGCGATGCGCTCACGGCCGTCGCGAATGCCTACCGGGCGTACGCCCGGGAGCATCCCGGCACATATGCAGCGCTCCAGCGCGCTGCGAGGCGCCAGCGGTCAGGCGGCAGTCGATGTCGTCTTCGCGGTGCTGCGCGGCTATGGACTCGAGGGCGAGGACGCAATCCACGCAACCCGAGCGATTCGGGCCGCGCTCCATGGCTTCGTGCTGCTCGAGGCCGGAGGTGGGTTCGGCATCAAGCTCGCCGTTGACGAGAGCTTTCGAGCGACTCGTGGCGGTCCTCGACCGGGGCCTGACGGAGTAGCGTCCAATGGATGTCCTATGTGCGCGTGCACCACGACGACCGCGCGCGATGCGGTCGCGGTCGAGGAGCCGCTGGAGATCCGGGTCGACGGGGAGCCGCTGGCGGTCACGATGCGCACCCCCGGTCACGACGAGGAGCTCGCGCTCGGGTTCCTGTACGGCGAGGGGCTGATCGACGGGCCGCGGGCCAGCCGCACCTGACCGAAGACTTCGCCGCCAACACGGTCGACGTCGACGGGCCGCTCGACTCGCGATCCCGGGCGCGCGACGCTTCTATACGACCTCGTCCTGCGGCGTGTGCGGCAAGGGCGCGATCGAGCAGGTCGCGGTCCACAGCACGCCCGTCGCCGGAGGTCCGATCGTGGCGCGGTCGCTGGTCGCCGGGCTCCCCGAGCTGCTCGCCCAGCCCGGCTTCGAGCAGACCGGCGGCCTGCACGCCACCGGTCTCTTCACCGCAACGGGGGAGCTGCTGTTCGGCCGAGAGGACGTCGGGACGCCACAACGCGATGGACAAGGTCATCGGGCGCGCGCTGCTCGACGGGCTGGTGCCGCTGAGCGAGCGAATCCTGTGCGTGAGCGGCCGGCTGTCATTCGAGCTGGTACAGAAGGCCGCCGTTGCCGGCGCGCCGATCCTCGTCGGGGTGAGCGCGCCGAGCTCGCTCGCGATCTCGCTCGCGGATGAGCGGGGGATTACGCTGTGCGGGTTCGCGCGCGGCGCGAGCGTGAACGCATACACGCACGGGGAGAGGATCAGGTGAGCGGCTACGACTTCGACTGGATCGTCGTCGGCTCCGGATTCGGGGGCAGCGTCTCCGCGCTGCGCTTGGCGGAGAAGGGATACCGGGTCGCGGTGCTCGAGTGCGGAGCGCGATTC
Organism: uncultured Actinomycetes bacterium; assembly: GCA_963822725.1. Lineage (GTDB taxonomy): Bacteria > Actinomycetota > Thermoleophilia > Solirubrobacterales > Solirubrobacteraceae > Palsa-465. Next base: position 518,334 of record CAWGIR010000001.1, on the reverse strand, counting down.
GATGACACGGACTTCGCCGAGAAGACGTCCGACGCCAAGCGCTACTACTGGCTCCCGTTCCTGGGTATGAAGGGCATCCTGCGACTGACGCTGTTCAAGGACATCTTCATCGGCTCCGGGTGCGGTGTGGGCGGCGGCAGCCTCGGATACGCCAACACGCTGTACCGCGCTCTTCCCGGCTTCTACTCGAATCCCGCAGTGGGCCGAGCTGGCCGACTGGGAGCCCGAGCTACGGTCCCACTACGACGAGGCGGAGCGCATGCTGGGCGTGACCGAGTACGACGACGTCGGCCCCGCCGACGTGCTGCTCCGGGAGTTCGGCGAGGAACGCGGCGTCGGGGGGGCCTACCGCAAGACGCGCGTCGGCGTGTTCCTGGGCGAGCCCGGCAAGACCGTGCCCGATCCGTACTTCGGCGGCGAGGGGCCCGAGCGAACGGGATGCATCAAGTGTGGCTCGTGCATGGTCGGCTGCCGTCACGGCGCCAAGAACACGCTGATGAAGAACTACCTGTGGTTCGCCGAGCGACGCGGAGTGATCATCCAGCCGGAGCGGACCGTGGTCGACATCGCGCCGTCGAACGGCGGCTACAGCGTCACGAGCGTGCGCTCCGGGGCCTGGGCCAGGCGCGAACGGAGCACGCTCACGGCGCGCGGGGTCGTGATCGCCGCTGGGGCGCTCGGCACCAACCGCCTCTTGTGGCGCTGCAAGCTGAACGGATCGCTGCCGAAGATCTCCGACCGGCTCGGCTACCTGGTGCGGACCAACAGCGAGTCGATCACCGGGGTGGTCGCGCCCAAGGATTACCCGGACGACTTCACCAACTCGATCGCGATCACATCCAGTGTCTACACCGACGAGAACACCCATGTCGAGGTGGTGACCTACGGTCGTGGGGCCGATTCGCAGTCCTGGCTTCAGACGATGCTGGTGGAGGCAGGCCGGCGCGGCACCCAGCCGCTGCAGTTCCTCGCCTCGGCGGCTCGCCACCCGCGCCAACTCGTGCGGGCGTCGCAGTTCAAGGACTCGTCCCGGCGCTCGATCATCCTGCTGGTGATGCAGTCGACCGAAAACTCGATGCGGCTGAAGGTCAAGCGGCGCCTGCCGGGCGGCGCCGTGGTGCTGACAACCGAGCAGGACCCCGAGCACCCCAACCCCGTCGGGCTGCCCGTGGCCTACGACGCCGCGCGCTGGTTTGCGGACAGAACTGGTGGCGTGGCGACCAACGGCATCACCGAGGCGGTGTTCGCGATCCCCTCCACCGCGCACATCCTGGGGGGCGCCGTGATCGGCGAGTCACCCGAGTCGGGTGTGATCGACTCGCGCCATCACGTCTTCGGCTACGAGAACCTGCTTGTGTGCGATGGGGCCGCGATCCCCTCAAATGTCGGCGTGAACCCCAGCCTGACGATCACCGCGATGGCCGAGCGGGCGATGACGTTCGTGTGAGTGCCGTCGCGCTCGGACCGCGCGGCCTGACTCCGGGCGAGGTGATCGCCGTCGCGCGGGACGGCGTGCGCGTTGAGCTGACCGATGCGGCCCGCGCCGCGATGGAGGCCAGCGCCGCGGTGGTGTCATCGCTGAGTGACGCAACCGAGCCGGCGTACGGCGTCTCGACGGGATTCGGGTCGCTGGCGACCGTCCGCATCCCCGCCGAGCGACGCGAGGAGCTCCAGCGCGCGGTCGTGCGCTCGCACGCCGCTGGAGTCGGACCGGCGGTCGAGCGCGAGGTGGTGCGGGCGATGATGCTGCTGCGGGCCCGGAGCCTGGCGATGGGCTTCTCAGGGGCGCGCCCGGTACTCGCCGAGAGGATCGCCGGGCTGCTGAACGCCGGCATCACGCCCGTCGTGCCTGAGCACGGATCGCTGGGGGCGAGCGGCGACCTGGCGCCCTTGGCGCACTGCGCGCTGGTGCTGATCGGCGAGGGAGAGGTCGACTGCGAGGACGGGGTGCGATGCGCGGCGGCCGAGGCGCTCGCCGCGGCGGGCATCAGCCCGCTCGACGCTCGCCGCCAAGGAAGGACTCGCGCTGATCAACGGCACCGACGGGATGCTGGGGATGCTGATCCTCGCCGCCGCGGACTTTGGACAGCTGTTGCGGGTGGCCGACATCACCGCCGCGATGTCGGTCGAGGCGCTGCTCGGCACCGACCGCGCGTTCGCCGAGGACCTGATCGCGCTTCGCCCGCAGCCCGGCCAGGCCGACAGCGCGGCCAACCTCCGCGCCCTGCTCGCCGGTTCGGAGATCGTCGCGAGCCATCGCTATGACGACCCGCGCGTGCAGGACGCCTACTCGTTGCGATGCGCGCCGCAGGTGGCCGGAGCGGGCCGGGACGTGCTGGCCCACGCCGAGACGGTCGCCGCGGCCGAGCTCGAGGCGGCGATCGACAACCCGATGGTGCTGCCCGATGGCCGCGTCGAGTCCTGCGGCAACTTCCACGGGGCGCCGCTTGGATACGCGTGTGACTTCTTGGCGGTCGCCGCCGCCGACCTCGGCGCGATCGCCGAGCGGCGCACCGACAGGCTGCTTGACGCGTCCCGCTCCCAGAACCTGCCTCCGTTCATGGCCCAGGATCCCGGCGTCAATTCGGGTTTGATGCTCGCCCAGTACGCGCAGGCGGCGATGGTGGCCGAGAACCGGCGGCTGGCTGCCCCTGCCAGCGTCGACTCGCTGCCGACAAGCGCGATGCAGGAGGACCATGTGTCGATGGGCTGGGGCGCGGCGCGCAAGCTGCGCACGGCCCTGGCCAACCTCGGACGCATCCTGGCAGTGGAGCTGGTGTGCGCCGCGCGGGCGCTCGACCTGCGCGCGCCGCTTGAGCCCGCCCCTGGCACCGCGGCCGCGCTGAACGCGGTGCGTCGAGCGGATCGCCGGCCCCGGGCCGGACCGAGTGCTCGCGCCGGACCTCGCCGAGGCCGCGGCGCTCGTGTGGTCCGGCGCCGTGCTGGGCGCCGTGGAGGATCGGATCGGAGCGCTGCGGTGAGGGTCGTGCGCGCGCCGCGCGGCACCGAGATCAGCTGCCGCGGCTGGCAGCAGGAGGCGGCGATGCGGATGCTGATGAACAATCTCGACCCCGATGTCGCGGAGAATCCCGCGGAGCTGGTCGTGTACGGCGGCAACGCGCGCGCCGCCCGCTCCTGGGAAGCCTTCGACGCGATCGTGGAGTCGCTGCGAGCGCTCGAGGACGACGAGTCACTGCTGGTCCAATCGGGAAAGCCGGTCGGCGTGTTCCGGACCCACGAGTGGGCGCCCCGGGTCCTGATCGCGAACTCGAATCTGGTCCCGGAGTGGGCGACGTGGGAGGAGTTCCGGCGTCTCGAGCAGCTGGGGCTGACGATGTACGGGCAGATGACCGCCGGCTCCTGGATCTACATCGGGAGCCCAGGGGATCGTGCAGGGGACCTACGAGTGCTTCGCGGAGATCGCCCGCCGGCGGTTCGGCGGCTCGCTGAAGGGCACCGTGACGGTGACCGCCGGGCTCGGGCGGGATGGGCGGCGCACAGCCGCTGGCGGTCACGATGAACGGGGGCGTGGCGTTGTGCATCGAGGTCGATCGCGCGCCGGATCGAGCGGCGCCTGAAGACGCGATATCTGGACGAGGTCGCATCCTCGCTCGACGACGCGGTCGCGCGAGTGCAGCGGGGCCAGGCGGGGAGGGCGGGCGCTCAGCGTCGGGCTGGAGGCCAATGCTGCGGACGTCCTCCCGGAGCTCCGCAAACGCGGGTTCGAGGCCGAGATCGTCACCGACCAGACGAGCGCCCACGATCCCCTGACCGGCTACGTGCCGAACCTGATGACGCTCGACAGGCGCGGGCGCTGCGCGAGACGGATCCGGACGAGTACGTGCAAGCGGGCCCGAGCCGCGATGGCCGCCCACTGCGCGGCGATGGTCGAGTTCCTCGACGCGGGCAGCGAAGTGTTCGACTACGGCAACAGCCTCCGCGCCGAGGCCCGGCCGGGCGGATTCGAGCGAGCGTTCGCCTACCCCGGCTTCGTCCCCGCGTACATCCGGCCGCTGTTCTGCGAGGGCAAGGGCCCGTTCCGGTGGGTGGCGCTGTCGGGCGATCCCGCAGACATCGCGGCGACCGATCGCGCGGTGCTCGAGGAGTTCCCGGACGACAGGCGCTGGGCCGCTGGATCGAGCACGCCCGGCAGAGGATTGCCTTCCAGGGCCTTCCGGCCCGGATCTGCTGGCTCGGCTACGGGCAGCGCCGGCAGCTGGGCCTGCGCTTCAACCAGATGGTCCGCTCAAATGAGGTAAAGGCGCCGATCGTGATCGGTCGCGATCACCTGGACGCGGGCTCGGTCGCCTCGCCCTACCGTGAGACCGAGGCGATGGCGGACGAATCCGATGCGATCGCCGACTGGCCGCTCCTGAACGCGCTCGTCAACACGGCCGCCGGCGCGAGCTGGATCTCGATCCACGACGGCGGCGGCGTCGGGATCGGGCGCTCGATCCATGCCGGCATGGTGTGCGTCGCCGACGGCTCGGAGCTGGCCGAGGAGAAGCTCGAACGCGTGCTGACGACCGACCCGGGCACGGGCGTGATGCGGCACGCCGATGCCGGCTACGAGCGGGCAATCGAAGTCGCGCGGGAGCGCGGCGTGCGGATCCCGATGCCACCACCATGACCGCGCTCTGGTGCGAGCGGGCCTGGCTCGGCGGATCGGAGCCGACCGACGGCGTGCTGATCCAGATCGAAGACGAGCGGATCGCGAGTGTGACGATGGGGGTCGCCGCCGCCCCGAGCGGTGCCGAGCCGCTGCAAGGGCTCGTGATCCCGGGCCTCGCCAACGCACACTCGCACGCGTTCCAGCGCGGACTGCGGGGGCGCACCCACGAGGGCACGGGCTCGTTCTGGGCCTGGCGCCGCCAGATGTACGAGCTCGCGGCGCGCCTCGATCCGGACTCGATGCTGGCGCTGACCCGGGCCGCCTTTGCCGAGATGGCGCTCGCCGGCGTCACGGTGGTGGGGGAGTTTCATTACCTGCACCACGGGCCGGGGGGCGCTCCCTACGAGGACCCGAACGCAATGGGCGCGGCGGTGATCGAGGCCGCTTCTCAGGCGGGCGTCCGCCTGACGCTGCTTGACGCCTGCTACCTGCACGGTGGGATCGAGCCCGATCCGGTCCAGGAGCGCTTCTGTGATCCCGGCGTCGACGCCTGGGCGGCGCGGGCCGAGCGGCTCTCGGGGAGCGATCGCGTGCGGATCGGCGCTGCGGTTCACAGCCTGCGGACCGTGCGACCCGAGGCCGCGGGTGCGGTCGCGCGATGGGCCGAGGCGCGCGACGCGCCGCTGCATGCCCACGTGTCCGAACAGCCGGCCGAAAACAAGGCCTGCCGGGAGGTCTACGGCGCAACGCCGACCGCCCTGCTCCACTTCGACGGGGCGCTCTCGCATCGGTTCACCGCCGTCCATGCGACGCACGTCTCCGACGAGGACATGCAGCTGCTCGGCGACGCGCGGGCTACCTGCTGCCTGTGCCCGACAACCGAGCGCGACCTCGCCGACGGAATCGGACCCGCCGCGCGACTGCGCGACGCGGGCTGCAGCCTCGCGCTGGGCTCGGACTCGAACGCAATCATCGATCTGTTCGAGGAGGCGCGGGCGGTCGAGCTCGACGAGCGTCTGGCCGGCGGCGTGCGGGGAAGGCATCGGGCAGTCGACCTACTCGGGGCGGCGTCCGCCGGCGGCTACGCGAGCCTCGGCTGGCCGGAGGGAGGGGCGCTGCGCGAGGGCGCGCCCGCCGACCTGGTGGCCGTCCGGACCGACGGCGTCCGGCTCGCAGGCGTCACGAGCGGTGAGCTGGTCGGCGGGCTGGTGTTCGCCGGCGCCGCCGAGGACGTACGGGATGTGATGGTGGGAGGCGAATTGATCGTGCGCGAAGGGGCGCATGTGAGGCTCGACGTGGCGCGGGAGCTGGCGAGCGCGATCAAGAGCATCGCTGCATGAGCACGCTGGCGATTGACAACATCGGCCTCCTGGTCACGAACGACGAGGCTCTGGGGGAGGACCGCTCGGAATCGTTCGCGATTGCGCGCTCATCCTCGAGGACGAGTGGGTCCACGCGATCGAACGCCCCGGCGCAGCCGCGCACGATCGCATCGATGCGGCAGGCCGCTGCGTGATCCCCGGGTTCGTCGACAGCCACACCCACCTGGTGTTCGCGGGCGACCGGTCCGAGGAGTTTGCGGCGCGGATGGCAGGCGCCCCGTACTCCGCCGGTGGAATCCAGACGACGGTCGACGCCACGCGGGCTGCCTCCGACGAGGAGCTGCGTGCCGGCGCGCGCGCACGGCGAGCTGAGGCGCTGCGGGCCGGGATCACCCAGATCGAGATCAAGTCGGGCTACGCGCTCGATGTCGAGGGCGAGCGGCGGCTCTGTCGAGTCGCCGCCGAGCTGACCGACGACGTCACCTTCCTCGGCGCGCACCTCGCGCCCTGCCGAATACGCCGACCGTGCCGACGAGTACGTGTCGCTCGTCTGCGGCCCGATGCTCGCGGCGTGCGCACGCCATTGCCGCTGGATCGACGTGTTCTGCGAGCGCGGCGCGTTCGACGCCGACCAGAGCCGCGCCGTGCTCCAAGCCGGCCGCCGGGCGGGTCTTGGGCTCCGCGTGCACGGCAACCAGCTCGGCCCCGGTCCTGGTGCCCAGCTCGCGGTCGAGCTCGGGGCCGCCTCGGTTGACCACTGCACGTTTCTGACCGAGGACGACATCGATGCGCTCGCCGGCTCGGACACGGTCGCGACGCTGCTGCCCGCGACCGACTTCTCGACCCGTCAGCCCTATCCGGACGCCCGCGCCCTGCTCGACGCCGGAGCGATCGTGGCGCTGGCGACGAACTGCAACCCGGGCTCCAGCTATACGACCTCGATGGCGTTCTGCATCGCACTCGCGGTGCGGGAGATGGGGATGACCGCAGCGGAGGCGCTCTGGGCAGCGACGCTGGGCGGGGCGAAAGCGCTCAAGCGGCCCGACATCGGGCATCTGGCTCCCGGCGCCCGGGCCGACGCCGTGATCCTGGACGCGCCGTCCTACACTCACCTTGTCTATCGGCCGGGCGTCCCGCTCGTCTGGGAGACAGTTGTCGGGGGGTCCCCTACGCGGCCGCGGTCGTGACGAGCCGTTCCAGCTCCTCTTCGGAGGACCACGCCCCGACCGACGCCCTGATCAGACCACCGAACGACGGGATGCTCCGCACCACGATGCCGCCCTCCGCCAGCCGCTCGACCTCCTCGGCCGGATCCCGTCCGGCGGGCGGAGCCCAGGACACGAGCGTCGATTCACCTCGCGGGCGAACCTCGAGCCCGCGCTGAGCGAGCTGGCCCGCCAGCCAGGCGGCCAGCGAGCCGGCACGCTCGAATACCCAGTCCCACCCAGCCTCCTCGAACACGCCCAGCGACGCGAGCGCCCAGGTGGAGCGCATCCCGGAGGGGAAGCCGTGGTCGAACCGCACGGCGCCCTCGGCGGGCTCGAGCTCGAGCGGCCGCTCGGCGTCGGCGAGCGATCCGTAACCGGGCCATGGGATCAGCAGGTCGTCAAACCGCTCCGGTTTGACGTACAGGCAGCCGGAGCCCTCGGGTCCGCACAGCCACTTCTGGCCCGAGCACGCGTAGAAGTCGCAGCCGAGCGTGCGGACGTCGACGGGGATCGCTCCAAGCGCCTGGGCTGCGTCGAGCAGCATCGGGACGCCGGTGGCGGTCAGCGCCGGGACGTCCGCGACCTGGCCCGACACCCATGAGACGTGCGAGCACGCGATCAGGCGGGTATCGGCCGCCACCTCGTCCGCCAGCGAGGCGAATGGCACCACGCGCACCCGCGCGCCGCGGGCCGTGCGCGCCCGCCCGAGCGGGGCCAGCAGGCCGGGATGCTCCTCGTCGCTCGTCAGGATCTCGTCTCCCGCCTGGAGGTCGAGGCCCGAGAGCACCGTGTTGACCCCATCGGTGGTCGAGCCCGTCAGGGCGACCGCCTCCGGCGGGCATCCGAGCACCCGGGCGTAGCCGGCCCGCAGCGAGCCGGCCAACTCCATCAGCGCCTCGAAGTAGCGCTTGCCGCAGCGGCCCTCCCGCGCCTCGAGCTCCACGCGCTCGCGGACCACCTCGACCGCGCGCGCGGGAACGGGCCCCTCGGTGCCCGCGTTCAGATACGAGACCCGCTCGAGCACCGGGAACTGGGCACGGAAGGCACGGGGGTCGGTCACGCTAGTGGCCACTAGTGGAGCAGGGGCGGGTGGATCGCGCCGCACGGCATGGTGCCCGCGACTCGCTGTTGCCCGGCCGGGAACCCGACCAGTATCTGCCACGGCCACTGGCGCGTGGCCGGGCACGTGACGGGCCGGTCCAGCAGGTGGTAGCCGATCAGGACGTGGTCGTGGATCCGCTTCTTGGTCGGACCGCTCAGCGTCTCGACGGTGATCACGTGCACGATCGGCTGCTTTACCCGGCGCACCACCCCGATCAGGAGCTTGACCCGCGTCACCCTTGCGCTCAGGCCAGAGCAACCGGGGACCTGCGGCACCGTGATCCCGCCCGGGATGCCGTTGAAGCTCGCCTCGAGGCCGTAGAGACCCGAGCGGAGGCGGGTCACGCGGCCGATCACCGAGTACTTCGACTTCAAGTGCGTGCCCAGCGTCTGGTTGACCGCGCTGATCAGGGGCTGAGCGCTCAGCAGATTGACCTCCAGCACCATCGACGCCGGGTCTCCCACGGCTGTCGGCTGGCCCAGATATGCGTTGACGTACGCGATCGCATCGGTCCCGCCACCCGGGCAGAGATAGCCCGCGAGGTGCGTTGCCGTGTAGCCGAAGCCGATCCATGAGGCCTTCGGGCACTTCACGGCGGCGGCCTGGGCGACGGTGCACTCGCGTTTGACGGCACGTGCGTCGAGCCTCCAGCGGGCGGGCAGGAAGAACGCGAGCGAGCTCGGGGTCTCGTTCTGGGCGATGTACATGCTGGGGTTGAAATTCAGCTGCACCTGACGGCCCCGTGCCGGCGGGAGGCTGTCGGCGAGCGAGGTCACGGGTGCCGCCTGCGCGGCGCCCGCGAGCAGCATGATCGCGGCCACCGCCGCGGCTAAAGCAGCGAACCGCACGGTGGGCGATCTTAGCCATATTGGCGTGTCACACCCATTGGCGATAGGTTCCTCGCCGTGATCACGCGCATTGCCCGAATTGCGGTGCGGTGGCCGCTGCCTGTGTTTCTGATCTGGGGAGCACTGGTGCTCGGGTTGGCGGGATACGGCGTCCCGTTCGTCCAGAACGACCTGCTTCCGGCGGACCTGTTCGTTCCCGGAACCCAGTCCTACCGCTGGGAGCAGCTGAAGGCGCCCAACTACGGCCTGCCGATCGCCGCCGCGATCACGGGAACGCGGGAGCAGCTGAACCGCGTCGGGCCCCGTATCACCCGTGAGCTCGCCGCCCGTCCGTACACGCGGGTGCAGAGCCCGTGGAGCCCGGGGGCCGGCCCGGTCGGCCCGGTCCTCCGTCGCTCGCCCGGCGAGGCGGTATTCGCCCTGGACGTACGCGAGGCACCCGGACAGAACTCGAGCACGGTGGTGCCACCGCTCCAGCATTTCCTCAACGCGCGGCTACAGCCGGGGATGAGGGCCTACTTGTCGGGCGACTCGCCGCTCGGCCGCGAACTCAACAACGCGGGGTTCGACGCGCTGCACCAGGGCGAGATCATCGCGCTGCCCCTGCTGGTGATCATCCTGCTGTTCGTGTTCCGCTCGCCGGTTGCGGCGATCATCCCGCTGCTGATCGCGGGCGGGACGGTCGGCGCAGGGATGGGGATCCTGCGGATCTTCGCCCATTTCACACAGCTGGACATCCTCTCGCTCAGCCTGCTCTCGATGATGGGCCTCGCGCTCGGGGTGGACTACGCGCTGCTGCTGGTGTCGCGCTTCCGGGAAGCGCTCGCCCAGGGCCAGCGGACCCGCCAGGCCGCGACGCTGGCGGCCAACACCGCGGGCCGGACGACGATCTTCGCCGGCTGCGTGCTGGCCTCGCTGATGCTCGCGGTGATCATCCTCTCCCCGGGCGGACTGCTTCGCTCGGCCTCGATCGGGGCGATCATCTCGACGGTCTTCGCGATGATCAGCGGGCTGCTTGTGGTCCCCGCGATGCTGACGATGCTGGGCCCACGGGTGAACAAGTGGCAGATCGGTGGCCGCGGCGCTGGGCGCGAGGGGATCATCCCCCGGCTCGTGGGCTTCGCCGGCAGTCGGCCGGCCCTCGTTGGGGCCCTGGTGCTCGTGTTCCTGTTGATCGTCGCCTCGCCGGTCCTGGCGCTCAAGACGACGCCCCCGGATCCCAAGCAGCTCCCGCCCGGAAACCCGGCGCTGGTCGCCTACAACAAGATTCGCCAGGCGGGGCTTGGCCCCAACGTCGACGTCGCGCTGCGCAAGCCGGACGGCTCGGCGATCACGAGCCCGCGCGATCTCCGCGCGATTGAGAACTTCGAGAACGAGCTGCGGCGGGTTCCCTACGTGAGCTTCGTCGCGGGACCGGGCATCATCGCGCCGCAGTCGCGGCTCCTGGCCCAGGCACCGGCGCAGATCGCCCAGGCCAAGCGCGAGCTGAACGCCGCGCACGGGACACTCAACAGCAAGATCAACGAGGTCGCGAGCGCCCAGGGCCAGGTCGCGGCCGACAAGGCGGCGCTGTCGAACGGGCTCGCCAACGCGCAGAGCCTCCTGAACGAGGGCCGCTCGCTGCTCTCGGGCGTCGGCGGGCAGTTCACGGGCCAGCTGGCCCAGCTCGTGAACGGGCTCGGAGTGGCGGCCGCCGGCGCCTCGCAGCTGACGGCGGGCACGCACTCGCTGCAGGGCAACGCGGCGACGCTCGCGAGCGTGCTCGCCCAGATCCGTGACCAGGTGACCGCGCTCACGCCCCGTCTGCAGTCCGTTGACCAGCAGGTCCGCCAGGCGCAGGCATCGCTGGATCTCCTCCGCGTCCCGGCTCAGGCGGTTCAGAACCGCCTCCAGGCGGCCCAGGCGGATCTGAACAGCGCCACGATCGGGCAGGGGGATCCGGCCGTCCAGCGGGCAAAGGCGGATGTCGCCGCCGCGCTCGCGGCCGACGTCGGCGGCGGGCCGTATGGAGGTATCGACGGTTCGCTGGCGCAGGGCGCCGCTCAGGCGTCGAGCGGCGCGAACGAGGCGGACAGCGCGGTCCGTCAGGCCGGCATCGCCGCCGACGTGATGACTCGCGTAGCCGACGGCGCGGGCCGCCTGGCCAACCCGGGACTGTCGACGATCGTCGCCGGTCTACAGCAGCTGACGCAGGGGTTGGAGCTGGCTCGGAACAAGGTCGCGGCGGCGGCGCCGCAGATCGCGGGAGAAATTGGCTCGCTCCAGGCCCGGGCCAACGCGCTCATCGCCAGCGGCCAGGCGCAGCTCTCACAGGCGGCCGCACTGGCGTTCCCCCAGCTCCAGAGCGCCCAGGCGCAGCTGCTGGATGCCGGCAACCAGCTGACCAAGGTCCGCGATCAGCTGGTCTCCAAGACCGGGCCCTTCAAGCCACTCAGGGAAATCGACCAGATCCAGCGCCAGTCGCCGTTCATGTTCACCTCCCCGTACCTGGTCGTCGCCGCGCTTCAGGGCACGCACCCCGAGACCCGGGAGACGATCGACACGATCGTCGACTCGGGCACGGGCGGGAACGTCGGTCAGATCGTGATGCTCCCGAACGTCGAGACGAACAGCCCGCAGCAGGACCAGGTCGTCTCGGACGTGCGCGCGCTGACCGCCCAGTTCGCAAAGCAGAACCACTTCCAGGCGGCGGCCGGGGGCGCCGCCGCCGAGCTCGTCGATTACAAGAACGCGATGGCCGGCCGGGTCCCGGTCATCATCCTCGCGCTGTGCGTGATCACCTACCTGCTGCTGGTGCCGATCCTGCGCTCGGTGATCCTGCCGGCGATTGCGGTGGTCCTGAACGTGCTCACGGTGACGGTCGCGATGGGAATCGTCACGATCTTCTCGGTCAACGGCGTGATCGCCAAGCATGCCCCGATCGGGGGCGCGGGCAAGCCGGACATCGTCGCGGTGACCGCGGTCTTCTGCGTGATCTTCGCGCTCTCGATCGACTATTACGTGTTCCTGCTGACCCGGATGCGCGAGGAGTACGTCCGCACCCAGTCAAACGCCAATGCGGTCATGTTCGGGATCGAGAAGACCGGAAGAATTGTCACCGGCGCCGCGGCGATCATGGTGGCCACATTCTTCGCGTTCGCGCTGGCGAACTTCACGATCGTGCGCGAGCTGGGGATCGGGCTCTGCAGCGCGATCCTGATCGACGCGACGCTGGTCCGGCTGGGACTGCTCCCGGCCGTCATGCGGCTGTTCGGCGACTGGACCTGGTATATCCCCGAGTGGCTGGATGAGCGGCTGCCCACGTTCGACATCGAAGGGGCGGCATTCGAGCACGAAGCCGAGCAGCTGTCCGGGCGGCCGGTCCCGGGCGCAGCCGGGTTCGCGTAGCGGGGGCGCGGGGGCCTCGGGCCTCGGGCGCGGGGCCTCAGGGCCTCGGGCGCGGGGGCCTCGGGCGCGGCGGCCTCCGGACGGTCCCGGCCCTCACCGGGCCGCCACACTGCGACCGAATCGACTTAGCGTTCCAAAGCGCGTCCGGCCCACTCCGCTTTGGAGCGCTACATCGATTATTTCCACGTAGCGTTCCAAAGCATCAGGCTCGGTGCCCGCTTTGGAACGCTACGTGGATGCCGGGGGCTTCGAAGCCCCCCGTCCCGTCGGGCGTGCCGTTACCGGTCGGGCCGTCGTAGCCGGCGCCCGCGGTGCACAGGTACGTCGGCGAGCAGCTCCCGTCGTTTCCGCTCGTCACGTCGAACAACGACGACGTATGGCTGTAGGAGTAGCTGCCGTAGCCGACGGAGCCAGTGTTTCCGGCCAGCGCATACACGGACGCGATCAGCGGGGAAGACAGGCTGGTGCCGCCGACCTGGGTCCAGCCGTCCAGGCCCTGGACCACGCCGAGCTCGATCAGCAGGTCACAGAAGCTGCTCGAGCCGCAGCTGTTGTATGTGTCGTAGACGCCGAGGCCGGTATTCGGGTCCGCGTCTGCGGCCACATCGTTGTCGGTCCGCTTGGCGCAGCCGGTGTCCTTCTGCCAGGCGGGCTTGGGCTCGTACGCCGAGCAGCCGCTGCCCGAGCCGGACCACACCGTCTCCGTCCAGCCGCGCGCGTTGCCGGCGGTGGACAGCGAGGTCCCGCCCACGCCGGTGACGTACTGGGAGATCGCGGGCCAGCTGGTTCCGTATCCCGAGTCGCCGGCGGAGGCCGTGATCGCGACGTTCGAATGGTTGAAGTGGGCGTCGTCCGTGAGCTCGCTCGAGGCCTCGCTGCCGCCCCAGCTGTTCGAGACCGCGACGACGCCGGATGCGCCCGCGGCGGTGTCCTCGGCCTTGTCGAGGTCGGGAGTGTTGGCCGAGCTCGCCTCGACCAGGAGGATGTGGCAATCGGGGCAGGCCGAGGAGACGGCATCGAGGTCGAGGCTCTCCTCCTCGGCCCAGCCGTAGTCGCCGCTGGGTAGTGGGCTCGTCGCGCCGTTCTCGTTGACCTGCTTGAAGCAGCCGTTGGCGACGGTGCACGGTGCCAGGCCATAGGTGCTTCGGAACTTCGCCAGATCCGACGCGGCGTTCGGGTCGTTGAAGGCATCGACGATCGCGACCGTCTTGCCGCCCGAGGTCAGGCCCGAGAGCTTGTACGCGGACTGGATCTGTGAGGGCCCGAGACCCGTCGGACCGGACATGATCCTGGGGCCGAGGCTGCCCTTCTGGTAGCCGATGGCCTGCGAAAAGCAGCGCATCTGCCCACCGACGATCCCCTGCGCAGCACCCAACACACTCCCCACGAGGCCCTCGTTGGCCGGATTCGCGCACGCCAGCGGGACGTGCAGGCCGAGAATCGGGCTCCGGGGCGCGAGCCCCCCGCCCGGCAGCGCGCCGGCGGGTGCCGCCCCAGCCGCACAGCCGAGACAGGCGAACGCAACGAGTAGCGCGACGCGACGGGAACGCACGCGAGTGATCAGCTGCACGGTCTCTCTACCTCCCACCACCTGGACTTTGGACGCTCAGGAGCGTACCTGATCGCTGCCGGTCAGGCGCCGGTTTGCTCGGCCTCCATCTCCGCGAGCTCGCGCTTGAGCACCTTGCCGGTGGGGTTGCGCGGCAGCTCGTCCACGAACACCACCTCTCGTGGCGTCTTGTATCGGGCGAGGTTCTGGCGAACGTAGTCCTTGACCTCGTCCTCGCTCAGCTCCGCGCCGTCCTGCAGGACCACGAACGCCCGCAGCCGCTGCCCGAATTTCTCGTCGTCGACTCCGATCGCCGCGGCCTCGCTGATCGACTCATGGGCGGTGAGGAGGTCCTCGATCTCAGCGGGGAACACGTTCTCGCCGCCGGAGACGATCATCTCGTCGTCACGGCCGTCGATGAACAATCGCCCCTCCGAGTCGAAGTGGCCGACGTCGCCCGATGACATCAGTCCCTTCAGCTGCTCCTTGGTCTCGCCGCCCGTGTAGCCCTCGAACTGGATCGAGTTGCCGACGAAGATCCGGCCCGTTTCACCCTGGGGCACGTCCTCGCCGTTCTCATCGACGAGCTTGACGATCGCTCCGCGGACCACCTTGCCCGCCGTGCCGGGCTCTGCCTCGAGGTCCTCGGGGGTAGCGATCGTGGCGTAGGCCACCTCGGTGGACCCGTACAGGTTGTAGACCACCGGCCCGAATCGCTCGAGCGACCGCTTGGCGAGCTCGGGTCCCAGCGCCGACCCGGAGACGAAGATGATCCGAAGCGCCGAGAAGTCGCGTCCCTCGAAGGCGTCCTCGCCCAGGTCGAGCATCCGGCGCAGCATCACCGGGACGACGACCATCGCGGTGGCGTCCTGGCGCTCCAGGCTCTCGAGCGTCGCCTCGGGGTTGAACTTGCGGCGAACGACGATCGTCGAGCCGAGCGCGACGGCGAGCATCATGCTCGCGAAGCCCAGCGCGTGGAACATCGGCACCGGAAGCTCGGTGATCTCGCGCGCCCTGAACGGCACCTTGCTCAGCAGCCCGCCGATCGGGGCCAGCGAGCGCGGCTCGCTGCGAGGGGCGCCCTTTGGCGTCCCGGTCGTGCCGCTCGTGAGGATGATGATCTTGGGCGTGGTACCGGTCTTCGGCGGCGAGGCGGGATCGCCGGACTCGATCAGCGCCTCGAGCGTGTCATCGGCCGGCGCGCTGCCCTCGTCTGTCCAGGCGCGATACCGCCCGCGCGAGGGATCGACCCCCTCGAGCATGTCGGCGTACTCGTCGTCGTAGACGAGCAGATCGGTGCCCTCGCGACCTGCGACCTCCTTGATCTGAGGTGCAGCGAAGTCCGTGTTCAGGAGGATGATCTTGGCGCCGCACTTCGCGGCGGCGAAAACCCCGTCGACGAACCAGCGGTGATTGCGGGCGAGGATCGTGACCCCTTCGCCCGGCTCGAGCCCTTTCTCGCGCCACGCGTTTGCAAGCCTGTTCGAGCGTTCCTCGAGCTCGGAGAAGGTGAGCTCGCCGCGCTCGTCGATCAACCCGACCCGGTCGCCCGTCCGGATCGCCGCGGCCGACATCGCTCCCCCCAGCATCCCGTAGCGGTCGAACGCGAGCAGAAGCTGCGCGACCTTGTGCGGGAGCTCCGGCCTGACGAGACCGCTGCGAATGCACAGCGCGACGAAGTACGCCTCGTCTCCGAATCGCTCTGCGAGCTTGAGGCCTCCACCCAGGATCGCCTTCACGTCGAGGTCCATCACGCTAACGGTGACCCTACCCCACCTGCTGCTTCGGAGAAACCACTCCCGCGCGCCTCAGCAGGAGTGTTCGCTCCCGTGCGTTGCGCGCCAGCGATGCGGCCCGCTTGAACTCATCCGCCGCCTGCTGGCTTCGGCCCATCTTCTCGAGCAAATCGCCTCGCACGCTCGGCAGCAGGTGGTAGTCCTTCAGCGAGGGTTCCGCCAGCAACGGCTCGGTCAGCTCGAGACCCGCCGCGGGACCGGACGCCATCGCCACCGCCACCGCGCGGTTCAACTCCACCACCGGGGACGGGGTCAACTGCACAAGCGCGTCGTACAGAGCGACGACCGTCGCCCAGTCGGTCTCCTCGACTGTCCGGGCGCGGGCGTGACAGGCTGCGATCGCCGCCTGCAGCGCGTATGGCCCGAGCGCCCCGCCGAGACCCTGGGCGGAGGCGAGCGCCCCCAGGCCGCGCCGGATCAAGACCTGATCCCACCGCCGACGATCCTGGTCGAGCAGCAGCACCGGCTCCCCGGTGGGTCCCGCACGGGCCGCCGCCCGCGAGGCCTGGATCTCCATCAGCGCCACGAGCCCGTGGACTTCGGGCTCCTTCGGCAGCAGCCCCGCGAGGATGCGCCCCAGCCGCAGCGCCTCCTCGATCAGGCTGAGCCGCATCCACTCCTCCCCGCCGGTGGCCGCGTAGCCCTCGTTGAACACCAGGTAGATGACCTCGAGCACCGAGGCGAGCCGCTCGCCCAGCTCCGGTTGGGGCGGCAGCTCGAAGGGGACGTTCGCCTCCGCAAGCGTGCGCTTGGCGCGCACGATCCGCTGCGCGACGGTCGATTCCTTGACCAGGTATGCCCGGGCAATCTCCTCGGTCGTCAGGCCGCAGAACAGCCGCAGCGTCAGCGCGACCTGCGCTTCGGCGGTGAGGATCGGGTGACAGGTCATGAAGATCAGGCTCAACAGGTCGTCACCGATCTGATCGTCGAGCTCCTGGTCCACATCGGCCTGCCCCTGCTGGGAGAGCTCGAGCTCGCGGGCGATCTGCCCCTGCTTTCGCTCGAGCACGGTCCCGCGCCGCAGCGCGTCGATCGCACGATGCTTGGCCGTGCCCATCAGCCAGGCGCCCGGGTTGTCCGGGACGCCTGACCGTGGCCACTGCTCGAGGGCCGCGACAAGTGCGTCCTGGGCGACATCCTCCGCCAGCCCGACGTCGCGCACGATCCGCGTCAGCCCGGCGATGACCTTCGCCGACTCGATCCTCCAGACCGCATCGATCGCCCGGTGGGTCGCCGATGCGCTCAAGCCGGCTCGCCCGCCGGCGCTTGGACCTCGGGCGGGAAGTCGGAGAGCTCGAACAGCTGCCGGACCTCGATCATGCAGTCGTCCTGGGGGCAGCGCGAGGCCCACTCGACTGCCTCCTCCTTCGAGCGAACCTGGATCAGCCAATAGCCGCCGACCAGCTCCTTGGCCTCGGTGAACGGCCCATCGGTAACGGTCGTCTTGCCGCCCGAGAACGTCACCCGTGCGCCCTTGGAGCTCGGCTGCAATCCGTCCAGCGCGAGCAGCACGCCGGCCTTTTGGAGCTCCTCGTTGTATTTACCCATCGTGGCGATCATCTCGGGATCCGGCTGCCAGTCCGCTTCGGAGATCTGCGGATACATCAGCATCATGAAGCGCATTGCGGATCCTCCCCTTGACAATTAGTTTTGGCGTGCCAAAATCATCGTCGTGGCAGTGCCAGATTCAATCTCAGCCTCCATCCAAGACTATGCCAAGGCGGTGTACGCGCTCGAGGCCCGGGCAGGAACCGCCGTGTCGACCAATGACCTCGCCGAACGGCTCGAGGTCACGCCCGGCTCCGTCTCGGCGATGGTTCGCAAGCTCGCGGAGCTGGGAGTCGTCGAGCACGAGCCGTATCGCGGCGTTCGCCTGACGGACAACGGACGGCGGGTCGCGCTCGAGGTGCTGCGCCATCACCGGCTGCTCGAGCTGTTCCTGGCCGAGGAGCTGGGAATGTCCTGGGACCGGGTCCACGCCGAGGCCGAGGTGCTCGAGCACGTGATCTCCGAGGACCTCGAGCGGCTGATCGCAGCGCGCCTCGGGAACCCGACGGTCGATCCGCACGGAGACCCGATCCCGACGCCGGAATTCGAGATCGACGAGGTCGAGACTCGCAGCCTCGACGAGCTTCCCGCCGGCACGTTCGGCCGCTTTGTGCGCGTCTCGGACTCCGACCCCGCGATGCTGCGCTACCTGGCCGAGCAAGGGATCTCGCTCGGAGATCGCGTCCAGGTCGTCGGTCATCAGCCGTTCGGCGGCCCGGTGTTCACTCGCTTCGGCGACCATGAGCAGGCGATCGGCGGTGCGCTGGCCGGAGCGATCCGAATCGAGGTCGAGCGATGACGCTGCGCCGCCGCGCGCCGGTCCCCGCCCTCCAGGGCGCAGCCGCCGACGGCGCTGCGATCCCCCTGGGACAAGACGGCGTCGCGATCCCGAGCGCACTCGAGCAGCTGCTCGCGCGCGGGCGGCTCCGCGCCACGCTGACGATGCTCGGTCCGGCCTTCATCGCGTCGATCGCCTACGTCGACCCGGGCAACTTCGCCACCAACGTCCAAGGCGGCGCCCGGTACGGCTACCTGCTGCTGTGGGTCGTGCTGGCGGCGAACCTGATGGCGATGCTGATCCAGTACCTGTCTGCGAAGCTCGGCATTGTCACAGACCGCAGCCTGCCCGAGCTGATGCGCGAGCGCTTCCCGCGTCCCATCACCTGGGCCATGTGGGCGCAGGCGGAGATCATGGCCATGTCGACCGACATCGCCGAGTTTCTCGGCGCGGCGCTCGGCCTCAACCTGCTCTTCGGCGTGCCCCTGCTGCCCGCCGGCCTGATCACGGGCGCGATCGCGTTCGCACTGCTCGAGCTCCAGAGCCGCGGCTTCCGTCGCTTCGAGCTGGCGATCACAGCGCTGCTCGGCATCATCTTCGCGGGCTTTCTGTACGAGACGCTCCGGATCGGCCCCTCGACGCATGAATCCCTGCGCGGGCTGATCCCCGGCCTCAGCGGCAGCAGCTCCCTGTATCTGGCCGTTGGGATCATCGGCGCGACCGTGATGCCGCACGTGATCTACCTGCACTCCGCGCTGACCAACGGCCGCATGCCGGTCCGCGACGAGCGCGAGCGCGCCCGGGTGCTGCGGTTCGAGCGTCTGGACGTGATCATCGCGCTGGCGCTGGCCGGGCTCGTCAACCTGGCGATGCTCGCGCTCGCCGCCAAGCTGTTCCACACCCCGGCGCTGAGCGGTGTGAACACGATCCAGGCGGCGCACGCCGGGTTCGGCCATCTCGTGGGTGGCGGGGCCGCGCTGGCGTTCGCGGTGGCATTGCTTGCCTCCGGCGCGTCTTCATCGAGCGTCGGCACGTACGCCGGGCAGGTGGTGATGTCCGGCTTCATCAACGTGCGGATCCCGCTCCTGCTTCGTCGCGGGATCACGATGATCCCCGCGCTCGTCGTGCTGGCGGTCGGGATGAACCCGACCAGCGCACTCGTGTTGAGCCAGGTGGTGCTGTCGTTCGGGATCCCGCTCGCGCTGGTACCACTCGTAATGCTCACCTGCCGCCGCGACGTGATGGGGATGCATGTCAACCGCCCGATGACGACCGTTCTCGCCTGGGGCTGCGCGGTGCTGATCACCGGGCTGAATATCTTCCTGATCTCTTCCCAGGTCTTTACCTAGCCGCTCGTGAGTGAGGCCGCTGCCCTGGTGGCACTCGGCGCCGCCCTCGCTGCCGCGGTGGCACGTCCGCGGTGGGCACCGGACTGGGCCGTGGCTCTGATCGCGGCGCTGCTGCTCCTCGCGGCCGGCGTGCTGAGCGCGCACCAGGCGCGGCGGGCGCTTGCCGGTCTCGGCCCGACGGTCGGCTTCCTCGCCGCGCTCCTTGTCCTGGCCGACGGCTGCCGGCGCGCCGGCTTGTTCGATGCTCTCGGTGGGGTGATGGCCGCCGGCGCACGGGGGCAGCCCCGCCGCCTGCTGGCACTCGTGTTCGCCGTCGCGGCGATCACCACGGCGATCCTCAGCCTCGACGCGACCGTGGTCCTGCTCACACCGATCGTGTTCGCCACTGCGGCCAGGCTGCGCACGAGCACGCGGCCGCCCGTCTACGCCTGCACGCATTTGGCCAACAGCGCTTCGCTGCTGCTCCCGGTCTCGAACCTCACGAACCTGCTCGCCTTCCAGGCATCGCGGCTGACGTTCGCCCGCTTCGCCGAGCTGATGGTGCTGCCCTGGCTCGCCGCGCTGGCGCTCGAATGGCAGGTCCTGACCCGGGCGTTCGCTGCCGATCTCAGGACACGCCGCCCGCCCGCAGGAGCGCCCGGAGCCGGCGAACGACTGCCGGTCTTCCCGCTCGTCGTGGTCGGCGTGACGCTGCTGGGACTCGCGCTCAGCTCGGCCGTCGGCGTCGCACCGGCTTGGATCGCAGCCGCCGGCGCCGCGGCACTCGCGGTCCGGACGCGGCCCGCGCCCCGCGAGCTCCTGGGCGCCGCCCAGCCGCTGTTCCTGGTGTTCGTGCTGGGCCTCGGGGTGATCGTGCGTGCGGCGAGCGTGCACGGACTCGCCTCGGCAGTCGACTCCCTGGCCCCGGGCGGTACCGGGCTGCCGGCGCTACTCGCCTTCGCTGGGATCGCCGCGCTGCTCGCAAACCTGGTCAACAACCTGCCCGCGACCCTGATCATCCTCCCGGTCGCCACGGCCACGGGCCCAGGCGCTGTCCTGGCCATGCTCGTCGGAGTCAATGCCGGCCCCAATCTTTTCTACACAGGCTCGCTCGCCACCCTCCTCTGGCGCCGGGTCGTCCACGCCCACGACCAGGCCACCGACCTGCTCGAGTTCACCCGGCTCGGCCTGCTCACCGTCCCGCCGGTGCTGCTCGCCTCGACGCTCGCGTTGTGGTTGGCTCTGCGGATCACGTGATCAAGGCAGTCGTATGGATCAGCGAGAGCACGTGGGAAACGTGCATCGACGAGGCTCGACGCCTGTTGCCCGATGACGCGCGCGTGACGCTGGTTCACGTTGCCCCAGGCGACGCCGAGGACCTCGCCCGCGGGCCGGGCGGCCTCCTCGGGCGCCATCCTCCGCCACCTCCCGGACCACCCGTGCGTACGATCGCCGCCGAGGAGGCCGCGGCCCTGCTCGCTGCCGCCCGGGAGCGCCTGGGACGCGCCGCCGATCTGAGCGCGCGACGCGGCGAGCCCGAGCGGGAAGTCCTCGATGCCTGCGCCGGGGCAGACGTGCTGGTGCTGGCGCGAGACGGCACGCATCCCGCGGGTCCCAAGAGCATCGGGCCCCGCGCGCGCTTCGTTCTCGACCACGCTTCCTGCCACGTGCTGCTCGTCTCGACCGAGGAGGGCTGACCGGTGCCGGCGTCAGAGGCGGCCGAGTTGCGGGTGGGCAAGCACACGGTCAGGATCACGAACCCCGAGCGGGTCTACTTCTCGGCCCGCGGCGAGACCAAGCTCGACCTGGCGCGCTACTACCAGAGCGTGGGCGATGGGATCGTCCGGGCGCTGCGCGAACGGCCGTGCATGCTTCACCGCTTTCCCCAGGGGGTCGACGGCAACAAGGTCCACCAGAAGCGGCTCCCCGCCGGCGCGCCGGATTGGGTTGAGACGGTTCGGGTGCACTTCCCACGCTTCGGCCGGCACGCCGATGAGCTTTGCGTGACCCACCTGGCGAGCGTGATCTGGGCAGTTCAGATGTCGACCGTGGAGTTCCATCCTTGGAACTCACGACGCCAGGACACCGAGCAGCCGGACGAATGGAGGGTCGACCTCGACCCCATGCCATCGGCCGACTTCGACGATGTCAGACGCGTGGCCGCCGTTGCCCACGAAGTGCTCGAGGAGCTGGGGGCAGTGGGCTGGCCCAAGACCTCAGGCGGGAACGGCCTTCACATCTACGTCCGGATCGAGGCTCGGTGGGGTTTCGCCGACGTCCGTCGTGCCGCGCTGGCGTTCGCCCGCGAGGTCGAGCGGCGGCTTCCCGAGCTTGCGACCACGACCTGGTGGCGCAAGGACCGCGATCCGCGCAAGGTGTTCGTCGACTACAACCAGAACGCGCGCGACCACACGATCGCGAGCGCCTACTCGGTGCGCGGCGTCAAGGAAGGAACGGTCTCCGCGCCCGTCACGTGGGACGAGGTCGAGCAGATCGCGCCGCAGGATTTCACGATCGCAACCGTCCCAGCGCGGTTCGCCGCACTCGGCGACCTCCACTCGGGCATCGATGATGCGGTGTTCTCTCTGGAGCCGCTGCTCGAGTGGGCGGACCGTGACGACGCCGACGACCCGGCCAAAGACCCGTAGCGCGCGCTACGCGGTTGCGCCCCGGATCAGCCCCTCCACCTGCTCGACCACGCGATCGAGCGGCTCGGGCGAACGCTGCGCCCGGGCAAGAATGATCGCGCCCTCGAGCGCGGAGACGGCGAGCGTCGCCAGACGCGCTGCCTGCTCGGCCACGAGTCCGTCACGCTCCAGGCCGGCGGCGAGGAGCTGCTCCCAGTTTCCGAACGCCGCGCCGGCTCGGTCGCGAGCAGCTGGGTTGCGACTCCCCTCGAGCGCGGCCGCGACGACGGGGCAACCGGCCTCGAACTCCGATTCGATCAGCACCACGCGGAACAGGTTGACAAGGTCACGAAGAGCGCCGATCGAGTCCTTTTGCTCGAGTGAGGCCTTCAGCTGCACGGCGACGTAATCGCCACCGTATTGGGTCGCCTCCTCGACGAGCTGCGCCTTGCCGCGCGGAAAGTAGTGGTAGATCGACCCCCGCGCCGCGCCGGAATCCACGAGCACGTCCGAGAACGACGTCGCCTCGACTCCGCGCTCGCGCATCAGCACGGCGGCACTCTGGACCATCCGCTGTCGGGGGTTTCGCAGCATTATGATGCTCAGCATACTGAGCGGGCGGAGGCCGGCCCCGCGGGCTTGACATGCTGCCGAGGTGAGCTGGACCGCCGCGAAGCTGATCGAGCTGGGCGCGCTCGGGACGGCGGCCGGTGCACTGAACGCCGCCGCCGGCGGCGGCTCGCTGCTGACGTTCCCGGCCCTGGTCGCGTTCGGGCTGCCCTCGTTGACCGCAAACCTCACAAACACGGTCGCCCAGTGCCCGGGGTATGCGGCGATCGTCCGCGGCTACCGGCCGGAGTTGACGGGTCAGCGCCGGCGAATCGTGACGCTCATGCCGGCCGCTCTGATCGGGGGCGGGGCGGGCATCGCCGCGCTCGAGCTGGCCTCGCCGCATACCTTCCGCGTGGTCGCGCCGGCGTTGGTGCTCGTGGCATGTGCCCTTCTCGCGCTCCAGCCTGCCCTTACGCGCAGGCTCTCCGACTCGATGGGAGCGGGAAGAGCCCGCACGGCGCTGCACGTCTCCGTCGCCATCGCCTGCGCCTACGCCGCGTACTTCGGGGCGGCGGCGGGAGTGCTGCTGCTCGCGGTGCTGGCGATCTTCGTGATCGACCATATGCAGCGGCTCAACGCTCTCAACCGACTGCTGATTCTGCTGGTCAACCTGATCGCAGCAGTGCTATTCGCGGTCCTCGGTCCGGTCAGCTGGCCGGCGATCGCAGTGCTCGCCCCTTCGACCATGATCGGCGGGCGGGGAGGCGTTTTCCTGGTGCGTCGCCTAGGGTCCACGACGCTCCGGACGGTCGTCCTGTTGGTCGGGTTGGGGGCCGCCGGGTACCTGATCGCAACCTCCTGGTGATCCTGGACGAGGCGCGCGGGCCGCCACAGCAGGAAAGGTTTCGCCCCCTTGCCCTCCGGTAAGCCTCGGACACAAGGAGACAAGGAGGGATGGAGAGCATGGCCGCCACCAGGAAGTATCGAAGCTTGAGCCGTCCAGGCACGAGCGAGGGGCAATCATGAGGTCGGGGATTGGCACAGTCATCTGGCTCGTGTTCGGTGTCGTGATCGCATCGGCGCATCACTACTTCACCCACGCGAGCACGCTCAAGCCAATCGTCTCGGCGCTGCTTGCGATCGCGCTCTGGCCGCTCGTCCTACTCGGGATCAACCTGCACATCAAGTAAGGAGAGGAGTTCGAGATGGGTGATCGAATCCAGCGCGCCAAGGGCAAGGCGCAAGAACTGAAGGGCCGCGGCAAGCGTGAGGCCGGGATCGCGACCGGCCGCCCCGGCACCGAGGTGCGAGGCGCCGGTGAAGAAGCCAAAGGCAAAGCCCGGAACGCCGTGGGCAAGGCCCGGAGCGCGGCCAAGAAGGCCACTCGCTAGCGCGCGCCCCACCGCGGCGTCCGAACCACTCCAGCCGCGGGCCGATCCGCCCAAAATCGGTAGGGATGCGTACGTCTGCACAGCTTGTGTGCAGCTTCTCGGCGCTTAACTGATTCGTTTGCGAGGGATGTGGCGCTCCCCCGCGAGGGCCCGTTGACCCTTGGTGCGAACCAGATTCAGGTGTCAACACGGAGGGTTCACATGAGACTCGCGCGTAAAAGCGCATTCGCGGTGGCGGCAGCAGCCCTGGCGCTCCTGTGCATAACTGCCTCGGCGAGCGCCGCAAGCTCGCCATTCGGCTGCAGAGCGTCAGTTGCCCGGGTGGGACTGGCCGGCAGCACCATCCTCGAGCCGACGGTGGCCAATTCGGCTGGGAGCCCCTGCGCGAATGACAGCAAGCTTCTGAGCTCGGTGAACGTGCCGACGACGGGGAACCCGATCCTCTCGGTCGGCCCCGCGGCGGTGTATACGGCGGTGTCGTCAGCACCCGCCGCCGCAGCGTTGACCTCGGTCGACGGCGTGACGATCCCCACCCCCGGTGGCCCGGTCGTGATCGTTGGCCCCGTCTACACATTCGCGTCGTACGCGTGCGTCAACGGCGCCGTGACGTCCAGCGCGACCTCGACCCTTGACCTGCTGTACATCAACGGCAGCCCGGTGACGCTCACGCCGGGGCAGAACGAGACTCTGCAGCTCGGCGGCGGGTCATACGTGAGCGTGAACGAGCAGATCCGAACGGCCACCTCGCTGACCGAGCGTCTCTTGGACGTGCACGTGGCGGGGCTCGCGGACGTGGTCGTCGGCGAGTCGCAGGTGACCCAGGACTCGTCGGATCCGTGCGCCGGCTCGAACGGCGGGGGTGGCGGCATCAACATCTGCCCGCCTGGAACCACCTACGACCCGACGCTTCAGGCCTGCGTGATCTACCTGCCCGGCGGCGGCGTGATCAACGTCAATCCGCCGTTCGGCGGAGAGGTGGGCGGCACGGTCTACCCGCTGGGCGAGGCGCGCCAGCTGTTCAAGAGCCACTGCCTTTACGGCTCCGGTCCTGCCTATGCGATCGTCGGCACCAACCGAGCCGATCACATAAACGGGACCAAACGCCCGGAGCGAATCCTGGGCCTGGGCGGCAATGACGTCATCAACGGCGGTGGCGGCAGCGACTGCCTCGACGGCGGCAACGGCAACGACCGGCTCACGGACAAGGACGGCAACGTCCGTGCCTATGGCGGTAACGGCAACGACAGGATCTTCGTGCGCAACGGCAACGACCACGTCTACGGCGGTGCGGGCAAGAACAGGCTCTCCGTCGGTCGCGGGAACGATTGGGTCTGGGGTGGTCCGGGGATCTCCATTGTCTACATGGACAACGGTCCCAAGCACGTGTTCCTCGGCAAGCGCGGCGGAAAGGCGTTCGCTCCGGGCGCACGCGATGCCATCCAGTGCGCGAGCAAGCGTGATGTCGTCCGCGTGAACATCTTCGCGATGGGCTACGCGCGGCGCCACGGCTGCAAGCAGGTGCACGGGCTGCGTCCAGCCAAGCTGTAAGGAGGGGAGCCGCTCGCCTGCCTTCGGGCGGGCGAGCGGGCCTCACCCGCGGGCCGCCCGCCCAGTCCTCGTGGGCGAGCGGCGTCGACCAGCGATGGGCGGTGACGGGCTCGAACCGCCGACCCCGTGCTTGTAAGGCACGTGCTCTACCAGCTGAGCTAACCGCCCGGCGGCGCTGATGGTAGTGGGGCGGCTGGGTCAGCTCGAGTCGAGCCGAGGGAAGGTGACCTCCTCGAGAAGCAGCTTGACGCCGGCGGCGAACGGAATCGCGATCAGCGCCCCGATGATGCCCAGCAGGGCACCGCCGATCAACACGGCGATCACGGTCGCCAGGCCGGGCATGTCCACGGTGCGCTTCATGACCTTCGGGGTTATCAGGTAGTCCTCGGCGTTGCGGTAGACGATGTAGAAGACGGCCGTGGCGATTGCAACCGGGAGCGAGACCGTGAGTGCGACCAGCGAGACGACGATGCCCGCGATCGTCGAGCCGACGATCGGGATCAGGTCCATGAAGGCCACGAACACGGACAGCAGCAGCGCATACGGGACGCCGAAGATGAGCAGCCAGATCAGGGTGCCGATCCCGGCGATGATCGATGTCAGGATGTTGCCGAGGAAGTAGCCACCCACGCGCGCGAACAGTTCGTCGATCAAGAGCCCTCCGCGGGCCCGGCGGCTCTTCGGAATCAGCCGGTAGAGCGTGCGCGTGACCCGCGGCATGTCCGCGAGGAAGTACAGCGTGAGCGCGACCACGATCACGATCCCGGTGGCGACGCTGATGACGATCTGACCGGCCCCGAGCACGCCCGAGGTGATCGAGGTCAGCCCTCCCTTGGACAGGGCGGTCTTCAGGTGGGAGACCAGGTGGTACTGCTTGTTCAGATGCCCCACAAACGAGTTCTTGTCGTTGAGCGTCTGCAGATAGTGGGGTGCCTCATTGATGAGCTTGTTGATCTGGTCCACGAGCGGCGGGATCGCGACAGCCAGGAACCCGCCGAGCACGGCCACTGCCCCAAACGAGACGATCACGACCGCCAGCCATCTCGGAACCCGGTGGCGGTGCAGCAGCGCCACGAGCGGCTCGAGGCCGATCGCGATGAACAGCGAGAAGACGATCAACAGCAGCACCTCTCGCGCCGAGGACACGCTCCAGGCGATCACGTAAGCGCCGCGACCCCCAGCCCGCCGAGGAGCCCGATCCAGAACGGCGAGCGCCTGTCGAACCGCCGCCCGGGATCGCCGAACTGGCTGTCGCTGCCAACGGCCTCCACCCTGGCCTGCCGATCGAGCAGCAGCTCTCGCTCGGATTGGGCACGCGGCTTCGCCATCGCCGAGATGGCTACCCGCAAACGGGCGGCTTCCCGCGCACGCGCCTGTCTGCTCTAGACCGCGACAGGCGCGCCGCGCGCGCGGCGCGAGGCCCCGACCGAGGCTACGACGACCAACGCGATGCCCCCGAGCTGGCGCCCGCTGAGGCTCTGGCCCAGCACCAGGAACCCCGCCAGCGCAGCCATCCCCGGCTCCAGGCTCATCAGGACGCCGAAGACGTTGGTGGCGATCCGCCGCAGCGCCTCCATCTCCAGCGTGTACGGGATCGCCGAGGAAAGCATCCCGACGGCGGCCCCGAGAGCGAGCGCGTGGGGCTCGAGCACGTGCGCGCCTCCCTCCGCGACCCCCACGGGCAGCGCCACCAGCGAGGCGACGCACATTGCGATCGCCAAGCCGGTGCCCTCTTCGAATCTCCTGCCCACCCGCGCGTTCACGAGGATGTAGGCGCCCCACATGCAGCCGGCTATCAGCGCGAAGATCACGCCGAGCGCACTCAGGCCGTGGGCATCGCCGCGCATCAGGGCGACGATCCCGCCCGCGGCCAGGGCCACCCACACGAGGTCGATCCGCTTACGCGATCCCGCGATCGCGACGGCGAGCGGGCCGACGAACTCGATCGTCACCGCGACTCCGAGCGGGATTCGCTTGATCGACTCGTAGAAGGTCAGATTCATCGCGGCGAGAATCAGGCCGAACAGGACCGCGAGCGCGAGGTCACGCCGCGTTCGCGTCCTCAGCGCCGGGCGCCATACGACCAGCAGCACGACGCTCGCCGTGACAAGGCGAAGCAGCACTGCGCCGCCTGGACCGGTGCGGGAGAACAGGGTCGTCGCAAGCGCCGATCCGAACTGGACGGAGGCGATCGCCCCGAGCACGAGTGCGGGCGAGGGGGCGCGTGAGAGCACGCTGGGAGCAGGTGCCGTGGTCTCGACCGAAGCCACAGGCCGATCGTAGTGGCACCGATTCCTACAGACCCGTAGTATTGTCGGCGCGATGAGAGGGAGCAGCCAGCTGGCAGAGGGCGTCGCCCGGTTCGTGAGGAACGCGCCGCAGCGGCGACTGGAGCAGATTCTGCGCACGCCGGTGCGTCGCGCGGTGCTCGAGGGCATCTTCTGGCAGATGCCCCAGCACTTCGACCACAAGGCAGCCAGGACGATGGACGCGACGATCCGCTGGCGGATCACCAAGGGCTCGGAGGATCGCGCGGACGTCTACGAGCTGCGGATCAAGGATGGCCGCTGCCGCGCCCGCCGCGGCGAGCGGAGTGCCGAGCCCAGCGTCACGATCACGCTCAGCGCGGGCGAATTCGTCCGCCTGGCCACGGGCAGCTCCGACCCGATGCAGGCCTACTTCAAGGGCAGGATCAAGCTGGCGGGCGACATCATGGTCGCGGCCCGGCTGCAGACGCTGTTCCGGATCCCGGGACGCGCCGAAGGCTCTCAGCGGAGCGGAAAGGCCGATCCTCAGCCCAGCAGCACGGTGTCCGAGTCCCGGTAGGGCGGGGCGCAGCAGCACAACAACACCAGCGGCTCGGGTCCCGGGTTCCAGAGCTTGTGCTTGACGCCCGGTGCAATCACCACGGCGTCGCCGGCCGACACGACTCCCTCCTCCTCACCGAGCCGCATGCGCCCCGCCCCGCGCGTGAACAGATAGATCTCCTCGGTGGTGCGGTGATAGTGCGCGACGGTCTCACCACCGGGTGGGACGGTCGCCTCCGCGAGCGATTGCTGGGCGGCGTTGCCGGAAGGGAGTCCGGCCAGCTCGCGGATCGACGAGCCGTCTGCGGTTATGAATGCTTCGCGTTGCTCGAGTCGGACCCTCTGCGTATACCCCCAGCCGGATTCGAACCGGCGATCTCCGGCGTGAAAGGCCGGCGTCCTAAACCACTAGACCATGGGGGCCTGGAGGGATAAGGTAGCGAGCAGCGGGCAGCGGCTGGGCAAGACAGAAAGGAGACAGTCGTGGGCGCAGAGCAGAATCTGGAGACAGCCAAGCGAGGGTATGAGGCATTCTCGGCCGGAGACGCCGCCGGGGCGATGGAGAACATCGCCGATGACATCGAGTGGATCACGCCGGGTAACAGCGCGATCAGCGGCACGCGACGCGGCAAGCAAGAGGTCGGGGAGTTGTGGGCAATGCTCGCCGAGAAGGGCTTTCGAACGGAGCCCCAGTACTGGTTCTCGGACGAGGAACGCGTCGTAGCCCTATGTCAGGTCACGATTGCGGGCGAGCGGTCCGATGCTGCGGACGTATTGACCTACCGCGACGGGAAGCTGGCCAAGTTCCAGACCGCGGGCGACACCGCACTCCAGGAGCGGATCTTCGGCTCGAAGTAGCGACGGGTCGGCTTGGCCGGGGCCCGGGTTCTATTCTGGGCCCGGGCCGCTGGCGTAACGGTAACGCACGAGCCTTTTAAGCTCCGAGATCCGGGTTCGATTCCCGGGCGGCCCACTGGCGTGCGCCCAGACTCCCCCGGCAATCATGCACATTCAGTTCCGAGGGGTGAAACTGAATGTGCATGATTCGGTCTGTGGCCCGGTCGGAGGCCTTTACTCGCCCGCCAGGGCCACTACCTCGATCTCGACCAGCATCCGCGGGTCGATCAGGGCACTTACCTCCACCATCGTCATCAGCGGCCGGACAGCCCCGAGCGCTTCGCCGTGAGCGCGCCCGACCTCGCCCGCCCGCGAGATGTCAGTCACGTACACCCGCGTCTGAATCACGTCCTCGAGCGAGGCACCGGCGCGCGCGAGCTCGTGACCGATCTTCTCCAGCACGATCACCGTCTGGTCGTATGGTCGCTCGCCCTGGACAACGCCGTCCTCGTCGATCGACGTCGTCCCTCCGACGAGCACGATCCCACCCCCTCGTACCACCCGGCTGAACCCGAACTGGCCCTCGTACGGCGACGGCGGATCGCCCCCGAGCCGCTCAACCGACGGGCTCAATGCTTGAAGTGGCGCCGGCTGGTGAAGATCATCGCGGCGCCGGCCGCGTTTACCGCATCGATCGTCTGCTGATCGCGGACGGAGCCTCCGGGCTGGATGATCACCGAGACGCCCGCGTCGAGCGCCAGCTGCGGGCCGTCGGCGAACGGGAAGTAGGCATCCGAGGCCAGCGCCGCGCCGCGCACCGCCGCGCCACCCTGCGCCGCCTCGGCCTTCTCGAGCGCGAGGCGGACCGAATCGACACGGCTCATCTGCCCGGCGCCCACCCCGACCGTCGCGAGCTCGCGGCTGAGAACGATGGCATTCGATCGCACGTGCTTGCAGACCCGCCAGGCGAACAGGGCCTCCTCCCACTCCGACTCCGCCGGACGACGCTCGGAGACGACCTGCATCTCGTCGCGGTCCTCGAGTCCCGAGTCGCGGTCCTGGACCAGCATCCCGCCGGCGACCTGGCGCAGGTCGGGCTCGGGCGTCGTGGCCATCCGCCGCTCGCGGTCATCGAGGATGCGCATGTTGGGCTTGCCGGAGAGCACCTCGAGTGCCCCCTCGTCGTAGCCGGGCGCGAACAGGACCTCGACAAATTGATTGACGAGCGCCTCCGCGAGCGCCTTGTCGACCCGGCGGTTCAGGCACACGATCCCGCCGAACGCGGACATCGGATCGCACGCAAACGCGCGCTGGTAAGCCTCGAACACGCCCGTCCCGACCGCCGTTCCGCACGGGTTGCCGTGCTTGACGATCACGCAGGCGGGAATCGTGAACTCTGAGAGCAGCCGGCGGGCGGCATCGAGATCGAGCAGGTTGTTGAACGAGAGTTGCTTTCCGCCGAGCTGCGAGACCATCGAGAGCACGTGCGTCCGAGTACCGACCTGCTCGTAGTAGGCGGCGCGCTGATGGGGGTTCTCGCCGTAGGGGAGCTCGAGCACGCGCTCGAACGCACGCACCAATAGCTGTGGGAAGTCGCCGCTCTTCTCCTGGAACCACCGGGCGATCGCCGTGTCGTAGCGCGCCGTGTACGCGAACGCTTCCGCCGCGAGGCTCTCGCGCGTGGGGGCCGAGAGGCGTCTGTCGAACTCCCGGAGCTCGGCGAGCACGGCGTCATATGAGGCCGGGCTGACGACCGGCGCCACGAACTGGCAGTTCTTGGCGCCGGCGCGGATCATCGTCGGACCGCCGATGTCGATGTTCTCGATCACCTCGTGGTCCTCGACCCCGCGGCGGGCGGCGGTCCGCTCGAACGGGTACAGGTTGACGCAGATCAGATCGACGAATTCGACGTCGTGCTCGTCGGCCGCCTTCAGATGGGCGGGATCGTCACGCAGAGCCAGGACCCCGGCGTACAGCTTCGGGTGAAGCGTCTTCACGCGCCCGTCCATGATCTCCGGAAAGCCCGTCAGGTCTGAGATCGAGCGGACCTGAATCCCCGCGTCGGCGAGGACGCCGGCGGTGCCCCCCGTCGAGACGATCTCCACCCCGAGCTCGACGAGGCCGCGGGCGAACTCCACGATCCCGGTCTTGTCGGAGACCGACAGCAGCGCTCTGGCGACCTGGACCTCCCCAGGTCGCACGGTTGCCGACGGACTCCGCGAAGCCTGCTCCATCCGCACTCGACTCTACAGGTCGAGCAACACGCGTCGCCGGTTGGCGGGGTCGGGCCGCACGGCGCCGCGCGCGATCAGCCTCACTGCCTCCGGGAGGAGCTGATGCTCGATCGGATGAAGGTGCCCGATCACGTCCTCCTCCGTCCTCGCATCGGGAAGCTCGACCGCCCGCTGCAGGATCACGGGGCCGGTGTCGACGCCCTCGTCGACGAAATGGACGGTGACCCCGAACACCTTCACCCCGTAGGCGAGCGCCTGCTCGACTGCGTGCAGCCCGGGGAACGCCGGCAGCAGCGCGGGATGGACGTTGATCACCCGTCCGTCGAAAGTCCGAAGGAAGCCGGGCGAGAGGAGCTGCATGTAGCCGGCCAGGACGACCAGGTCCACTTCCCTGGCCGCCAGCCAGTCGGCGAGCGCGGCGTCCCGGTGATCGCGGCTCGGGAACGCCTCCCGCGGGAAGACCTCCGTCTCGATCCCCGCCTGCTTTGCCCTTTCCAGCGCTCGCGCCTCAGGCTTGTCGGACGCGACGCCAACGACCGCGATCCCATCGCGACCGTGGACCTGATCCACCAGCGCCTGCAGGTTCGTCCCCTCCCCCGAGGCGAGCACCCCGACCCTCATGCGGCTTGCAGACCCGGGCCGGCCGTCCTCAGCTTCGGAAACCGGCCGCCGGTCGAGCGCAACGTCCCAGCGCCGAGCAGCGCATCCACTCGCGCCAGCACCTCCTCGCCGCGCATCTCCGCGAACGCGCCGTAGAGCGGGAGGCCGTCGTAGCCGTACTTCGCGATCACCTTCGAGCGGCCGCCGCGGAGAATTTCGACGGCCCGAGTCCGCCCGACGGGAGGCTCGGCCGAGTCGACGACGGAGACGATGGCTTCGTCTATGGGCGGCCTGCGACCCCCCATCGGTGCACGAGCTTCGCTCAATGCACCTCCGGGGGGACCGCAGGCCACCTCTACCGGTACACATCTGTCACAGCAGTCGACCGTTGGCGCGGGCTCAGACGGATCCCCGAAATAGGAAAGAAGCATTTCCCTGCGGCAGCCGGTGCCCTCCACGTACGCCCAGATCGAGCGGTACTGGCGCCAGCGGACCTGCTCGGCGTCGCGGGCGGCGGTAGTGCAGTTCGCCCGCGCTCGACCGTCCCAGGCGCCCACGATCTCCCCTCGGATCCGGTCTGCGGAGGCGGGCAGCGGTTTCACGAACCCTGCGCGGGCGAAGAAGCCGATCACCGCCCGCAGGGCGTCGCCGTCGGCCCCGGCGAGACCGGTCAGCTCCGATGCGGCCAGGTCGTAGCGCCCGTCCACACCGGCCCACTGCAGACGCTCGGCGATCCGCCCGAACGCCCCTTCGGCCACGCGAGCACGTTGGATGAAGAAGACGTGGAGGCCCTTGTCGCGGCGCTCGGCGAACAGCAGGCAGCGTGCGGGTCGGCCGTCGCGGCCCGCGCGCCCGGCCTCCTGGTAGTAGGCCTCGAGCGAGGACGGGACCGTGGCGTGGCAGACAGTGCGGACATCCGCCTTGTCGATCCCCATGCCGAACGCATTCGTCGCGACGATCACCGGTACCTCATCGGACATGAACCGCTCCTGCACGGAGGCCCGCACCGAGCGATCCAGCCCGGCGTGATATGGCAACGCCTCGACCCCCAGCGCGATCGACAGCGCGGATGCCAGCTGTTCGCTCGCGCCCCGTGTGCCCGCGTACACGATCGCCGGCAACGATTCCGGCTCGCTGAGGGCGGCGGCGAGCCGGCGCCGCTTGTCAAGCGCGCTTCCGCAGCCGATCACGCCGAAGACCAAGTTGGGCCGATCGAATCCCGTCCTGACGCGGACGGGATCGCGTAGGGCCAGCCGCCGCGCGATGTCATCCGCTACCCGGGGGGTGGCCGTCGCGGTCAGCGCGACCGTCGACCGGGCGCCCACGGTCCGCGCGACGTCGGCGAGCGAGAAGTAGTCGGGCCGGAAGTCATGGCCCCATTGCGAGACGCAGTGCGCCTCGTCCACGACGAACAACCCGATGTCCGCGAGCCGCATCGCATCGATGAAGCCGGGAGCCGCAAACCGCTCGGGCGCGACGTACAGCAACCGGACCTCGCCCTCCCGAACGCGCCCCAGTGCGCTCGCGTTCTCAAAGCCGCCTCGTTGCCCGTTGACCACCTCCACCCGGCCCGGGGCCACAGACCGAAGCGCGTCGGCCTGGTCCTGCATCAACGACACGAGCGGCGAGACGACCAGCGTCAGCCCATCGCCCATCAGCGCCGGGAGCTGGTAGCAGAGCGACTTCCCGGAGCCGGTCGGCATCACCACCAGCGCGTCACGGCCCTCGAGCGCCGCGCCCACCGCCTCGGCCTGTCCGGGACGGAAGCGCTCGAAGCCGAAGATCCGGCGAAGGGCTTGCTCTCTCGTCTCCATCGGACCGGCGACCATATCGCCGCGACCGGCGTCCTTCAGCGGAAATTCACGAAGCCGCGACGAGTGGCAACGGCACCTCGAACGCGTGCTTTCCGTTCGCCTCTTCGGTTCCGGGAAGCGGATACTCGCCGGTGAAGCAGGCGTCGCAGTGGTCGGCGCGGGAGCCGCCGATCGCCTCGTACACGCCCTCGAGACTCAGGTAGTGGAGGGAATCCGCACCCAATTCGCGTGCGATCTCATCGACGGACCGCCCGTGGGCGATCATCTCCTCGCGCGTCGGCATGTCGATCCCGTAATGGCAGGGGTGCTTGATCGGCGGCGCCGAGATCCGCAGATGGATCTCGGCGGCACCCGCCTCGCGCAGCATCTGCACGATCTGGGGCATCGTGTTGCCACGGACGATCGAGTCGTCGACGACGATCAGACGCTTGCCCGCGACGACCTCGGGCAGCACGTTGAACTTGAGCCGCAGCCCGTGCTTGCGCAACTCCTGGCCTGGCTGGATGAAGGTCCGCGCGACATAGCGGTTCTTGATGAAGCCGTCGTCCTGCGGCACCCCGGCGGCGCGCGCCAGCCCCCGGGCCGCAGCGTTGCCGGAGTCCGGCACGGCGATCACCACGTCGGCGTCGACCGGTGCCTCGCGCCACAAGATCTCGCCCATCCTCCCGCGCGCGACCTGGAGGCGGGTCCCGCCCATGCGCGAGTCGGGGCGGGCGAAGTAGATGTACTCGAACACGCAGAACGCCCGCCGCTCACCCTCCAGCACCATCCGCGGCCTGAACCCGTTCTCGGTCAGCGTGACCATTTCGCCCGGCTGTACCTCGCGGAGGTATCGAGCGCCGATCAGGTCGAACGCGCACGACTCACTCGCCACGCAGTACGACACGCCGTCCTCGGACTCGATCATCCCGAGCGCCAGCGGCCTGAGCCCATGGGGGTCGCGGAACGCGACGACGGCCTCGTCCGTCATCACGACGGTCGAGAACGCTCCCCGGAGCTTCGGCAGGACATCGGCGACGGCGTCCTCGATCCGCTCCGCGGGATGGCGCGCGAGCAATGCCGCGATGATCTCCGAGTCCGAGGTGGAGGTGAACGGGACCCCCTCGCCGTGCAGCTCGTTGTACAGCTCGACGGCGTTGATCAGGTTGCCGTTGTGGGCAAGTGCCAGCGTGCGGGCGTCATCCCGGACGATCGGCTGAGCGTTCTCCCACTCGGACGACCCGGTCGTCGAATAGCGCACGTGCCCGATCGCCATATCGCCGACCAGCGAAGAGAGCATGTGGTCCTTGAAGACCTGCGAGACGAGGCCCTGGTCCCGGATCGCCATGATGTTGCCGCCGCGGGGCGTGGTCGCGATCCCGGCGGACTCCTGCCCCCGGTGCTGCAACGCGAACAGGCCAAAGTACGCGAGCCGGGCGACGTCGTGCCCGGGTCCGTAGATCCCGAAGACGCCGCACTCGTCGCGTGGTCCGTCGCGATGATCGAGTAGAGGCTCCATCAGCGCCTCGCCTCAAGCGTAGCGGAGGCCTCTGTCACGAGCCTGACACATCTCGGAAACTGCGACCTTCAACCTGCCGGCGATTTCGAGCTCCGATCCTCCGACACGGCCGATCACCCGGTGGCATTCCAGGGCATCGGTGGGCCCGGAGACCACGTATGCCCGTCCGGGGGCCTCGCCGAACAGCTCGATGTCCTCTGCAAGCTCGACGGTTGCCCCGATCCCCCCGGCGATGCAGCATTCGGCCAGGGCGACGCCGAGACCGCCCTCGGAGACGTCATGCGCGTTATATAGCGCCCCAGAGCGGATCCCGTCCCGGACCGCCTCCCGCGCGTCACGGACGGCCTTCGCGTCGATGGGCGGCAGGGGAGGCTGAGGCGGTTGGCCCACCAGCTTGCTCAGCTCCGAGCCGTTCAGGGAGGGGTGGAACTCGCCGACGATCGCGATCAGGTCGCCTTCCCGGGCGAACCCGAGACGGCCGGCTTTGCTCGCGTCAGGAAGTTTTCCGACCATCCCGATCACGGGCGTCGGGTAGATGGGGCCGTCGGGCGACTCGTTGTACAGCGACACGTTGCCGCCCACGACGGGCACGCCCAAGACCTCGCACGCCTCGGCGATGCCCTCGACGGCTTCGGTCAGCTGCCACGCGCCCTCGGGCTTCTCGGGGTTGCCGAAGTTCAGGCAGTTGGTCAGGCCCAAAGGCTCGGCGCCGACGCAGGCCAGGTTTGCCGCGCACTCGTACACGGCCTCCGCGGCTCCCGCGCGCGGATCGCAGGCCGTGCGGCGGCCGTTGCCGTCGATGCTGACCGCGATCGCCGAGCCATCGGGGAGCTGGAGCACCGCGGCATCCGCCTCGTCCGGCCGCCTCACGGTCCGCGACTGCACGATCCAGTCGTACTGCTCGAACACGGGCCGTCTTGAGCAGATATTTGGCGAGCCGAGCAACGAGAGCAGGAGGTCGGCGCCCGCTCCCCGCCCCTCGGCGACAACTGCGCTTCGCGCGATCGCCTCGGGACGGGGACGGACGCCGACCTCCAACGTGTATGTGGGGCACGCATCGACCAGCACGGTCACCGGCATATCTCCGACGACTTCGCCCCCATCGAGCACCCGGAAGTGGCCCGAGTCGGTGACCTCGCCGATCGCCGTGGCGAGCGTCTCCCAGTGGTCGCAGACGGCCTTCACGTCCTTGACCCGCTCGGGTTCCACGACGCACAGCATCCGCTCCTGGGACTCCGAGATCATGATCTCGAAGGGCTCCATTCCTGGTTCGCGGAGGGGGATCCTTGAGACATCGACATCGATCCCCACGTTGCCGCCGCTCGCCATCTCCGAAGCCGCAGACGTTAGGCCCGCTGCCCCAAGATCCTGAAGCGAGACGAGCAGTTCTCGGTCCAGCAGCTCGAGGCAGCACTCCATCAGCTTCTTCTCCGCAAACGGATCGCCGATCTGCACCGACGGCCGCTTGGCCTCATCGCCCTCGCCGAGCTCCGCGCTCGCGAGCACCGACGCACCGCCGATTCCATCGCGGCCAGTCAAAGCCCCGAGCAGTACGACCACGTTCCCGACGCCCGCAGCAGCGCTTCGAATCAGCCGCTCCTTCGGCGCCAGCCCCAGGCACATCGCGTTCACCAGGCAGTTCTGCTCGTAGCTGTCTTCGAAGTAGATCTCGCCGCCCACGGTCGGCACCCCGATCGAGTTGCCGTAATGCCCTATCCCTGCCACCGCCTGCTCGAGCAGGTAGCGCGAGCGCTCCGAGGAGCCCGGCTCCCCGAACCGCAGCGAGTCGAGCACCGCGATCGGCCTTGCCCCGACCGCGAACACGTCCCGGAGGATTCCCCCGACGCCGGTCGCCGCGCCCTGAAAGGGCTCGACCGCGCTCGGGTGGTTGTGTGACTCGACCTTGAAGGCCACGGCGAGCCCGTCGCCGACGTCGACGGCGCCCGCGTTCTCGCCCGGTCCCATCAGGACGTGCGGTCCCTCGGTGGGCAGGCGCCGCAGCAGCCTGCGCGAGTGCTTGTAGGCGCAGTGCTCTGACCACATCAGCGAGAACATCGCCAGCTCTACCTGATTGGGCTCCCGTCCGAGCCCGTCGAGGATCAGCTCGTACTCGTGGTCGGTGAGCCCGAGCTCGCGGTATCGGCTAGACGACAACGCGGTCATCGATCGCCGTCCTGATCGACTCGAAGATCTTCAGCCCGTCGCTTGAGCCGGTCAGTGGATCGACTGCGTGCTCGGGATGCGGCATCAGGCCGAACACGTTGCCGTCCTCGTTGCACACCCCCGCGATCGCGTCCTGGGAGCCGTTGGGATTCTCTCCCTGCGCGTAGCGGAGCAGGACGTGCACCGGCTCGGGCGTGTAGTAGCGCCCGGTGGTGTGCTTGACCGGGATCGAGAGGACAGGCGGACACTCCCGCGTGAACGGCGTCTCCCGATCCACCACCTCGAGATGCACCTGCCTGCAGACGAACCTCAACGAGACGTTCGGCAGCAGGGCCCCCGGCAGTAGTCCGGCCTCGCACAACACCTGGAAGCCGTTGCAGATCCCGAGCACGAGCCCGCCCGCGCGCGCGAACTCGATCACCTCCTCCATCACCGGCGCGAACCGCGCGATGGCGCCCGCTCGTAGGTAGTCGCCGTACGAGAACCCGCCCGGGACGACGACCGCATCGACGCCGTACAGGTCACGATCCGCATGCCACAGCGGGACGGCGTCGCCAACGCGCGCTGCGGCGCCCAGCGCATCCATGTCGTCGCACGACCCCGGGAAGCGAACGACGCCGAACTTCATTGGACGATCTCGTAGTCCTCGATCAGCGGGTTCGAGAGCAGGCGCTCGCACATCTCGGGCAGCTTCGCGGGATCCTCCACATCCAGCTCGATCAGCCGCCCTACATGGACATTGGCCACCCCTTCGAAGCCAAGCGCCGGCAGCGCGCGCTCGACCGCCTGCCCCTGCGGGTCGAGAATCCCCTCCTTAGGCCGCACCAGCACCCGGGCGCGCATCACGGGGCGGGCGGGGACCCGGTCAGCCGCAACCAGGCGTCAAACGGCTCGCCCGTGATCCGCTGGTACGCCTCCACGTACTTCTCGCGCGTGCGCTCGACGATCTCCTCCGGAATCGCCGGGGCGGGAGGGTTGCGGTCCCACCCGGTCGAGGACGCCCAGTCGCGGACGAACTGCTTGTCGAAGCTTGGCTGCGAGCGCCCGGGCTCGTATTGATCTGCTGGCCAAAACCGGGACGAATCGGGCGTGCAGACCTCGTCACCCAGGGTCAACGTGCCCTCCGAGTCGAGGCCGAACTCGAACTTGGTGTCGGCCAGGATGATCCCCCGCTCGCGCGCGTGGTCCGCGGCGTGCTGGTACACGGCGATTGACACCTCGCGCAGGCGCTCGGCGAGCTCGCGATCACCGATCAGCGACACCGCGCCTTCGAAGTCGATGTTCTCGTCGTGCCCCTCCTGCGCCTTCGTGGCCGGTGTGAAGACGGGCTCGGGAAGCTTGTCCGACTCGCGGAGCCCGGCTGGCAGCTGGATTCCGCAAACGGAACCTGTGCTCTGGTAATCCTTCCAGCCCGAGCCGCTCAGATAGCCGCGCACGACGCATTCCACCGGCAGCATCTCGAGCTTGCGGACGGTCATTCCCCGCCCCCGCGCCTCCTCCGGGACCCCGTCGGTCACCGAGATCACGTGGTTCGGGACGAGATCCGTTGTGCGCTCAAACCAGAAGGTCGAGAGCCCTGTCAGGACCTTGCCCTTGTCGGGGATGGGGTTGGGGTGGACCACGTCGTAGGTGGAGACCCGATCCGACGCGACGATCAACAGTGTCTCCCCCAGGTCATAGATCTCGCGGACCTTGCCTGAGGCCAGCAGAGGGAGGTCGGCGAGTGCGGTCACCGAGGCGATGCTAGCGGCTGGGTCCGACGCCAGCCCGGCGTTCGAAATCAGCTGAGCGGGGCCACCGCGGGGGCGATCTCGTCGAGCCGACCCACGATCTCATCGGCGTACCGGACGAAGGGGGCGTAGTCGAAGATCGCGTCCAGATCGAGGCCGGCGCCGGCGTCATCTGCTGCCAAGAGCTCCCGTAGCGAGACGCACTCGTTGATCGCTCGCTGGGCTAGACGCTGGACGATCCGGTAGGCGTCGTCGCGGCTCTGACCGGTCTCCACCAGCGCCAGCAGGACTCGCTGCGAGAACAGCGCTCCCTGAGTCAAGGCGAGGTTCTCCCGCATTCGCTGCTCGTTGACGACCATGCCCTCTGCGAGGCCGATCGCCCGGCGCTGGATGTGGTCCAGCAAGGTGGTCGAGTCCGGGAGAATGATCCGCTCCACCGAAGAATGTGAGATGTCGCGCTCGTGCCAGAGCGCCACGTCCTCGAGCCCCGCCTGTGCGTTACCGCGCAGCACTCGTGCGAGCCCTGCGATCTGCTCCGACTTGATCGGATTGCGTTTGTGGGGCATGGCGCTGGATCCCTTCTGTCCGGCCGCAAACGGCTCCTGGACCTCCGAGACCTCGGTCCGAGCGAGGTGACGCAGCTCGGTGGCAAAGCGCTCCAGGCCCGCCCCCGCCAGCGCGATTGCCTGTAGCAGCTCGGCGTGCCGGTCGCGCGCGACGACCTGCGTGGAGACCGGCTCGCGCTCGAGCCCGAGGCGCGTCAGCACGCGCTGCTCGTAATCCGGAGAGGTCGATGAGTAGGTGCCGACGGCACCCGAGATCGC
This sequence comes from uncultured Actinomycetes bacterium, assembly GCA_963822725.1. Taxonomy (GTDB): domain Bacteria; phylum Actinomycetota; class Thermoleophilia; order Solirubrobacterales; family Solirubrobacteraceae; genus Palsa-465. The sequence continues at coordinate 478,231 of CAWGIR010000001.1, read as the reverse complement.
CCCGACCGTCGCCTGCGCGAAGGCCCGCTCGAGCCGGAGGGCGTTGCGGTGGGCCTCGAACGCGAACGAGGCCAGTTTGATCCCGAAGGTCGTGGGCTCGGCATGGATCCCGTGAGTCCGCCCGACGCAGAGCGTCCCCGCGTGCTCGCGCGCGCGTGTAACGAGAGCATCCACCAGCCGTCGCGCGTCTGGGAGGACGAGCTCCGCGACCCGTTTCAGCTGGAGCGCGAGGCCGGTGTCGAGGACATCGCTGGAGGTCAGGCCGTGGTGGATCCAGCGTCCGGCCGGGCCGGCCGAGGCTGCCAAGACGTCGACGAACGCGGCCGTATCGTGCTCGGTGACCCGCTCGCGCTCAGCGATCGCCTCGACGGTGAAGCCGGCGCGGCGGATCGCGTCCAGCTCTTCCGCGGATGGACCTTCCATCTCCTCGCAGGCAGCGACTTCGACCTGCCGCATCGCCTCGAAATGGGCATCGTCGGACCAGATCTCGGCCAGCTCGGGGCGCGTGTAGCGCGGGATCACAGGCCGAGCTTCAGCGAGCGGATGGCGCTGACCGTCCCGGTCCTCGACAACCGGGCGGTGACCTTGACCGTGCCGCCCCCATCTCGATGAAGGACCTTCGCGACCGAGCCGGAAACCGCTGCTCGTACGGTCTGCGTCTTCCCCGCCGGGATCTGCACGAAGGCGAACAGGACGCGCAATTGCCCGACCGGCCCGCCGGCGGTGGTGCGGAACCTGCGCGTGGTCACCGCCAGCACGGTGCCCGAGCAGGTACCGGACCGAGCCGCGCAGCCGATCGGGATCGATGCCGCGCCGGACGAGCTCAGCAGCACGAACCCGCCGATCGTGGTGGGACCGGGAACGGCCCGGAAGACGTGGGTGATGCGGGTCGTGTGGCCCGCGTCGTCGGTCTGGGTGGCCCTCACTGTGTAGGTCCCGTTCCGCACCCCCTGGCCCCAACCAACTGACCAGCTCGAGCCATTCACGTTGACCCTTCGCGTGCCGAGGGACGGGCCGCGAACCTTCGCGCCGCGATACAGCGCCACGTTGATCGTCGAGGAGTCACCCAGGGCGTCTCCGGCCTGGCCGGCGAATACCACCCGCGAGCGGCTGACGAGCTCGCGCGGGGAGGGGTAGCTCAGGCTCAACGCGGGCGGGTGCACCTTGATCCGGAACGTGACCGGGCTCGAAAATCCGACGAGACCGTCGCCGAGCTGCCCGGCCAGCACGGTATAGCGCCCGTCCGGGAGCGACGAGGACTTGACCGAGAACTTCCCGTCTGACCCAACCGTTCCGTTGTCCAGGGCGATCGGCGATCCGCTGATGCTGGAGCCGGAGTAGACGGCGAGCTCCACCGATGGGTTGTCCTGCGCCCGCACGCCGGCGGTGCCGCTGAAGGTCGGCGTCGAGGTCAACAGCGGCTTGGACCCGAGCGAGTTGAGCGTCAGCCCCGGGCCCAGGTTGTTCAGGAAGAAGGTGACGGCGTTGCTCGTGTTCGGCGACCCGATTGGATCCTCCTGCACCGCTTGGGCCGTGTACTCCCCGTTGGGCAGCGGTGCGGTCGGTGCAACCGTGTATGTGCCACCGCTCCGGTTCGTCGTCAGCGTGTCGATGGACGTTCCGCTCGCGCTCGCGCCGGCGTAGATGTTCACCGAAACGGTGTTGGAGGCGTCGATCTCCGTGCTCGCGGCGCCGGAGAATTCGGGCTCGCCGGTCGTGAAGGTGGCGTTGCTGCTGGGGCTCGTGAGCGTGAGGGCCGCGGGGCTCGCGGCCTGAATCTGGAGCGTCCCGCTCGCAGTGCAACCGGTTACCGCGGCGATGTTCGTCAGTGTCAGCGATGTGGTCCCACCGGGCGGCACGGAAGAGCTCGGCGCGCTCAGGGTGCAGAGAAGCGGAAGTCCACCGGAGGAGAACGTGTTGGTGACCGTCGCCGACTCGCTCAACGGGTTCGTCCACGAAATCGTGACCGAGCTGCCGGTACTGGCATTCAACGCGACGGTGCTCCCCGTGTCAGCGATGTAATCGCCGCCGGCATCCAACCAGCCCGGGTCGCTGCTCCCATCGGCGTTTGCCGAAAAGCTGAGGGTGCCACCGGCTGCATACATCCACGAGTTCGCGTTGTATTTGTGCTCGGGGTTCGAGCCGGTGAAAGTGCCAGGGTCTCCGGGCAGGTTCCAGCTGTACGTCCCCGCCATCGCAACCGCAGGCGCGGACAGCGCGACGAGTGCCGTCGCGCAAGCGAGCAACAGAATCAGGCGGACGTGACCCACCGCCAAGAGCGTACCCACGGCGTGCCACGGATGATGCAGGGGCGGTGTCAGCCCGCCGGTGCCTCCGCGCGCGCCGCCTCGCGCTCCGGGACGCGGCCGCGAATCAGATCGGCCGCGCGCTCGGCGATCATGATCGTCGGTGCGTTCGTGTTGCCCCGGACGAGGGTCGGCATCACGGAGGCATCGACGACGCGCAACGCCTCCAGTCCGCGGACGCGGAGCTCGGAGTCGACCACGCGGCCCATCGCGCAGGTACCCACGGGGTGGTAGAGGGTCGTCGAGTTGGCCTCCACGTGCGCCATCAGGCTCGCATCATCGTCTCCATCCGGAGTGGCATACGGCTCCGTCGTCACTGACCGAAGGGCGGGCTGCTCGGCGATCTCAACGCACGTGCGCAGGCCGGCGACGATCGTGGTGCGGTCCTCCTCGGTCGCGAGGTAGTTGTGGAAGATCCGGGGCTTGGCGCTCGGGATCCGCGCCCGGAGCTTGACGACACCCGTGCTCGTGGGGCGCAGGACGCAGGCCGACAGCGCCCAGCCGTCAACCAGGATCTCGCCCGCACCCGCGTCCGGGAACAGGATCGGGATCGCGTGCAGCTGGATGTCGGGGGCCTCCAATCCCTCCCGCGTCCGGATGAATCCACCCGCCTCCGCGAAGTTGGAGGTCAGCGGTCCGCGACCCTGGCCTTGGATCATTGCGAGGTTGTCGGGGTCCTCCGCGGTCAGGAGTGACGGTTCATCGGTGGTGTAGGTCACCCATACCGCCAGGTGGTCCTGGAGGCCGCGCCCGACCTCCTGGTTGTCGAGCACAGGCGGTATGCCGCCAAGCTCCAGCTCCTCGGCCGGACCGATGCCGCTGAGCAGCAGCAGCTGCGGGCTCTGGTAGGCGCCGGCACTCAGGATCACCTCGCGGTCCGCGCGCACCTCCTTGAGCTCGTTGCGCTGGTCGATCTCAACCCCGATTGCCCGCACGCCGTCCAGCAGCAACCGGGTGGCCTGAGCGTCGGTCTCGACGGTCAGGTTCGGCCGCTGGAGAACCGGGTGGAGATAGGCGACCGCCGCCGAGCAGCGCAGCCCGTCCCGCTGGGTCACCTGGTACCAGCCGACCCCGTCCTGCTCTGGCCCATTGAAGTCTTCGGTGCGAGGGATGCCCGCCTCGACACCCGCCTCGATGAACGCCTCACAGGTCCGGTAGCGCGAGCGGTTCTCGCTCACCCGGAGTGGGCCGGCGGCGCCGTGGAGCTCGCTGGCCCCGCGCTCGTTGTCCTCGGCCCTGAGGAAGTAGGGCAGAACGTCGTCCCAGCCCCACCCTTCGAAGCCCATCGCGGCCCAGCCGTCGTAGTCGGCGCGGTTGCCGCGGATGTAGACCATCGCGTTCGTCGAGGACGAGCCGCCGAGCGTCTTCCCCCGGGGCAGGTAGCGCTGACGCCCACCCAGGCCCGGTTCCGGATCGGAGAAGAACGCCCAGTCGTACTTGGTCTGTCCCAGGGCCAGGCAGCCCGCCGGCAGGTGGACCTCGTCGGCCGCGTCGGGAGGCCCGGCCTCGATCAGGCAGACGCTCACTTCGGGGTCCTCCGACAGGCGTGCCGCGAGCGTGCAGCCCGCCGAGCCCGCGCCGACGATCACGTAGTCATACATCTCGCCCTCACTTTCTTTAGCGCCTGGATGGGGCATTCTCGGCCCGCCGGGCGTCCGGGTCAAGCGGCGTCAGGCAGCCAGAGCCGGTTCCAGCTCCGACGCGATCCGCTCGACCGCCGTGCGGAGTGCGCCGGTCGCCAGCACAGCGTCGGTCGCGTGCGCCAGCGCCCGGCCCAGCAGCCCCCGCCCGGAGACCGTCACCGACGCGCGGACCTCGCTGCCGTAAGTCGCGGGCATCGCGCAGTACTCGACGTCGAGCTGGATCGGGCCGGTCGCGGTGAGAACCAGATGCCCGTTGTCGGCCTCGGTGACCTCGACCTCGAATTCGAGCGCTCGGCCTGCAAGCTGGCCCCGGACCCATACGCGGTCCCCCGCCGCGAGCCGATCGCCGTGGAAATCGACGACCTCGAAGTCGATCGGTGCCCACCTCGCGATCGCTGCGGGTTCGGTCAGGAGGATCAGGACCTGGTCAGGCTGTCCGGCGGTACGAGTTTCAGCGATCCAGGTGGCCATGGGCCTACTGTCTCCCATCTGCCGGACGAGATTTCGTGACATTAACCACGTGTGCTGAGACCCCGGGATGTGGCGGAACTCATCGGGGGGTGACACGTCTCGCCAATCCCTGGGACTACTGTTACCGGGATCTGGCTTCGAGTAGCGACCGTGGTGGCGGTTCTCGTGCTGGCCGGGTGCGGTTCCAGCGGCCACCGATTAACCCAGGCGACGGTGCCGCAGCTGCCGAAGCCTGCGCAGCTGCCGAAGCCGCGACCGCAGGCCGTCGAGCCGGTCGCTGGCAGCGCGCCCGCGAGCAGCTCGGCGGGTTCGGCGAAACCAGGGCAGGTCGTCGAGGCTTCGCCCGGATCCGACCCAGCTCCAACGGGGCCCGCGTCCGTTACGAGCGCGCCCGCGAGAGGAGCACCGACCGATGCCGAGGTGCGAGCCGCGATCGCCCGGTTCCAGCTCGCGGTTGCGCGCTACCACCTGGATCAGCTCAACTTCTCGGGCGTGCTGCTGAACCCGGCGCAGCTTCCGCGGGGCGTCTGGAATGTGAGCATCGCCTCGGTCTACACCGACTACGGCCGACCGGTCGCGTGCGGCGGTGTCCTACACGTCCCCGAGCTCGGCGTCGCCAACAAGACCCTGCCGTGCGGGACCGAGGTGACATTCCGCTATGGCAATCGCGCGATCCGCGTCCCGGTGATCGACCGGGGGCCGTACATCGCCGGCCGTGAATGGGACCTCACCGGAGCGACCGCGGAGGCGCTTCATTTCCCGGGCCTGGGTCCGATCGAGTGGCGGCTGGGCTGAGCGGGAGACGTGTTCCATCGCCTTCCCGGGCGAGCTCCCAGCGAGCGCTCCCCGACAACGTGCCCTCCATTTGAAGAAGCTGCAGCTTGCCCGGCTAAGCGTGTGCGACTACCTCGCTCACGTCGTTGCCCTCGATGGTGGTTCCGGAAGGAACCAATGAGGGCACGAGATCTGACGCCGCCCTTGCATTCTCCTCTGAGTCGAAGACAACGATCGATCGGCCTACCCCGTCGCCCCGGGTCCAATAGCCGGCCACGAAGCCGGGAAGCTCCTTGACCCGCGGCACGACCTGCTCGCGCAAGATCGTCGGGTCCGGGTTATCCGAGAGCTTCACGTTCACCAGAACCGCATGCATCATCGCCTCCGTTGTTGTGGTCCCATCCGCCGACCGTATCCGAAAGCTACGTCGCGAAGTTGTGACATTTCTGTGCCCGCGCCCGCTTGCTCATCGTGTTCGCCGTCGAAACCGAATGAGCCCTTCTACCTCACGGGATCGGCCCCTCCGAGGCCTGATGCGGAGGGCCCGGGCTCACCCGTGATCCGGGAGCGGCCACGGCTTCCGCCTCACCGCTGTACCCCCGCAGCCGCTGCCGCATCGCGGCACTTCCGCATCGCGCCGTTGAGAACGCTCCTACCACTGCTCGTTGCGGATGATGGGATTCGATTCGTGTCGACGAGGGGCCCATTTGGGGTTGGGTCCGGGAAGTCAGGCACACCGTTGGCGCGTACGCACTGGGCGAACTTGAGGGCCGCCGCCTGCTGCTGGGGGCTCCGCTTGCTGCCCGTGAATCCCGCTGGCTCCAGGTTCTTACAGGCGCTGACGGCCTGCTTGAATGCCGGCGTGGATGGGTCTAGCGACGAGCCGTTCGCTACGGCATCGATGGTGAGCTTGCCCGACGCGCTTGGGTCGGGGAACTCGCTGACCCCGTTGCTGCGCATGCACTCGGCGAACTTGACCGCCTTCTGAGCATTGGCGGCCGTGGTGTCGCCGCTGCCGGTGCCGGTCTCGGCAGGCGCGCTCGAACCGCACCCGCTGATCAAGGCGACCAGGACGATCACGGCAAGGGGGCCGGCCGACAGCAGCCGCGTTCCGCTGTATTGCACGTCCCCCACTCAAGGCAGCCGGGTGTTGCCAGGACGTATTGGTTTTTCGATACGCCGAGGATATGCGCGGGCTCGTAGCATCAGGGCGGCAGCGGGACGGGTCTGCGATGAAGACGCTTTGGGCCTGGCGGTAGGCTTCCCGGACCACATCGAATAGCGGGAGAACAGATGCGACCAGTCACACGCTATGCGGCACGAGCTGTCGTTCTGGGATTCACGATCGTGGCTGCTGCGGGGGCGGCTTTCGCAACCTCGCCGGTGAAGGTCCGGCAATGCGGATACGCCCACAGCAAGGACTGGGGTCGGGTCGCGGTCTATCCGTGGCACATGTCGTGCCGCGCGGCCCGCCAAACGCTCACAAAATCGGAGTCCAGGCATGACTCGATCATCAACTTCACGGCCGACGGGGCATACACGTTCGACGCGGGCGCGGTGAAGATCGCAGGCAAGTGGTGGGTGTGCGGAGGACGGATGGGCTATTACTTCTGTGGCTATCCGTACCGGCCCGCAACGGCGCCAGGCGTAGGCGGCGGCACCACGTACAAGGGACCGTTCACGAAGGAGTTCGTCGACGAGGCGTGCGCGGACAGCTCCTCTCTATGTAAGCGCCAAGCTCAGACCTACCAGCCGCCGCGCTCCTACTAGCTACGCACAGAGTGTTCGGAATCCGCGGAGTAGGATCGGCGGCGGCTGGCTTTGTTACGGCGCTCTCGGTGGTGCTGCGGGGCAGCTGTTTTAGTGGGGACAGACGGCGGGCGGAAGCAAGATGAGAGTGCACGCAATCCAGACGGGAACCGTCGCGGTCAAGCGCCGCCAGAGAGAAGGAGAGGGCCGTGGACCGGCGCGACTGGCCAGGACGCTGATCGACCGAAACTGGACCGAGGCCCTCCCGATCTTCGCGTGGTTGATCGAGCATCCCGAGGGGCTGATCGTCATTGACACGGGCGAAACTTCGCGCGTGGCCGACCGAGGGTACTTCCCGTGGTGGCATCCGTACTTCAAGCTCGGAGTGCGCGAGTGGGTCGCACCGGAGGACGAGATCGGCCCGCAGATCACGGCGCTTGGGTTCTCGCCAGATGACGTCCGGTGGGTGATCATGACGCACCTGCACACGGATCACGCCGGCGGGCTCGCGCACTTTCCCAAGAGCGAGATCCTGATCCATCGAACAGAGTTCGAGAACGCGAGCGGGCTGATGGGAAAGGTGCGCGGTTATCTGCCCCATCGCTGGCCGCCGGCGTTCGCGCCGCGTCCGGTCGAGCTCGAGCCCGATGCGTTCGGACCGTTCCCGCACACCCTGCCGGTGACCGCGGCCGGCGACGTGAGGATCGTGGCCACGCACGGCCACACCCGCGGACACGTATCCGTCGTGCTCGACGAGGAAACGCAATCGGTGTTCTTCGCCGGCGACACTTCCTACACCGAGCAGTTGATGGTCGCGCAGGCGATCGACGGCGTCGCACCCGATGAACGCGCCGCCCGTGAGACCTTGCGTCGCATCCATCAGCTCGCGCGTGAGCGACCACTCGTCTACTTGCCTTCACATGACCCTAGGGCGGCTGCACGACTGAACGCGCGGGAAACGGTGGCCTGGTAGCCCCAGGACGAAGCAGGAGCGACAGGCTCGCGCAACGTCCACACGGCGGCCATCAATCGGTCAGCGTCGCCAGATAGGTGCTCATCTCGGCTTCGTGCAAGCCGCCGTGGTGGCCGCGAAACCGCTGCTCGTTGGCCGCCGCCGAGCGGAGCCAGGCCTGGCGGCCGTTGGCCGGCAGCACCGCCACATCCCCCAAACGGGCCTTCAGCCGGGGACCTATCCACTCGAACAGCTCGCCCGCACGCCGAACCTCGGCACGGCCCTCAAGCCTCTCCGACAGCTCCTGAATGACGGACAGGACAAGTTCGGGGTGAACGTGCAAGAAGAGATCGCGCGAGGATCCCGCCGGCCGTTGTTGTGAGAGCAGCGTCGGCAGCTCAGGCCAGAGGTCGTCGAGGTAGTCGACGCGGTCGGGTGCCACATCTACCTGGCCATGGTCGGCCGTGATCAGCACCGTCGCCGCGCGCAGCGCCTCCCTGGCGTCCCACAGCTCATCGAGCGAGCGCCTGCATGCAACCTCAAACTCTCGCGAACCGGGGCCGTCGACGTGTCCTGCTGCGTCGATCAGATCCCAGTACAGAAGCGCGTAGCGAAGATCGCTTCCCGGTGCCGCAAACATCTCACCGAGCGCACGTACACCGTCGCGCAACCGGCGAAAGCCGATGACCTGCGCGCCGCAAGTCGCCATGGCGCTAAACGACCCAGCCAGCCGGAAAGGCTGCGCCACGACGCAGGGAACGCCCAGCGACTCATAGAACGTCGGCCCAGGGGCCAGGGCGGACGGCTCTAGCCGACCGACCAGCGTGCCCTCCTCCTCACCGCCAGTCGCGTTGAAGCGAAGCGGGCAGATGATCTCGCCCAGCGCCGGCTCGAGAATGTTCCATTCGTAGAGACCGTGCTCGCCCACCGCCGAACCGAAATGCAGCGACGACACATGCGCGGTAGTCGTAGACGGGAATTGTGAGGTCAACGGAGTGACGTCCAAGCGCTGAATCAACGGGTGCTCGCGATGGCGCTCGAGGAATTCCAGCCCGAACGCGTCCAGCAGGATCAGGACCACACGCTCGCCGGCATCGACGCGCCGTCGAACCTCGGCCGGGATATCAGCGAAGCTCTTCATCACGAACCATTCTCGCCCAAGACGTTTGGTGCGGTGCTACCATGGCGTCATCATGGCAAAGAACCTAACCGTACGCCTAGACGACGACCTCGCCGCCGACGCTGAAGCCCTCGCGCGAGCCGAGGGCAAGAGCCTCAACGAGACCGTGAAGCTCGCCCTGTCCGAAGCCGTCGAGCGCAGACGACGCGATCCGAAGTTCAAGCAGCGCATCAAGAAGATCATCGAGCAGGACCGCGAGCTGCTCGAGCGACTCGCGAAGTGAGCATCGAGTACGTCGAGCTCGTCGACTACCTCGCGATAGCAGTCGAAGTCACGGGCCTCAGCACCGAGACGGTCATCCGCGTCGTAGACCTTGGTCTCGCCGATTCGGCGCTCCACGCTCCCACCGCAGGGTTCGGCGACCAAGAGTTCTATCCCGAGTTCCTCGACAAGGCCGCGGTGCTGATCGTCAGGCTCGCCCGTAATCACCCGCTGCCAGACGGGAACAAGCGAGCTGCCTGGGTTGCGCTCGTCGGTCAGCGGACGATGGACGGTCGCTCTGTTGGGGCTGGCTGGTGGCAGGACGGCGGCGTTCCGCGCATCTCCTGGCCGCGCTCAGTGGGGTACTGACGGAACTTTTTGTGGTGGGGCACGTTCATGTGGTCATGGTGCGGGTGGTGGCTCTGAGGTTGTTGCTGGTGGTCGCTGCGACAGCGGCGATCAGTCTTGGCGGGGGTGCGGCGGCTAACGCTGCGGGTCGGCTGTCGTGGGGCTCGCGCGTGCTGATTGATCACCACGGCCCGTATCGAGCGGTGGGAGCGATCGCTGCCAGGATTTCGTGCCCGTCGGTGGCGTTGTGTGTGACGATTGACAACACGGGGGATGTGATGGTCTCGTCCCGTCCGTCTGGACGGTCGCCGTTGTGGAGGGTCGTGCATGTCGATGGTTCGTGGCTGCTGGGGGTCTCGTGCCCGTCGTCGAGGTTCTGCGTGGCGGTCGATCAGACGGGCGATGTGGTCACCTCGACTCGTCCGGGTGGGCCGGCGTCCTCGTGGAGGGTCATGCATCTCGATAGCGCGCCGCTGACCGGGGTTTCCTGCCCGTCGATCAGGTTTTGCGTGGCGGTTGACTCGACTGGGGACGTGCTCGTGTCGCGGAAGCCGAACGGCGGCGTCTGGTCGCGGGGCCAGGTGGATAGCCATGCGGGCCGGGTGCCGGAGGGCGGCGGCGTTTCGTGCGCGTCCGCTTCGCTGTGCGTGGCGTTCTTCCCGGGCCCGGGCGGCATCCCCGGCGGCTCGGACCTGTTTGTGTCGACGGATCCGTCGGGGGACGCGCCGGTCTGGAATCCGATCCCGCTGCAGAATCACGTGATTGCAGTCTCGTGCCCGTCCTCGTCCTTCTGCGCGGCCGCCGACTACAGCGGGTACGTGCTGACCTCGACGAATCCAGCCGGCGGCGCTGGAGCCTGGAGCACAACCTCCGTCGAGCCGTGCGCCGGCTCGTCCTGCCTCGGCGTGTACCTAAATGGAATCTCTTGCCGGTCGCAGTCATTCTGCGCGGCGACCGACTTTGCCGGAGGGCACGTGTTCACCTCAACGAGTCCAGCCGGCGGGCCATGGACACCACGAACGGTGGGCGTCAATCCTGGGGGCGGGCTCCAAGATGTCTCCTGCGCGTCTAGATCCTTCTGCGCTGCGCTCGGGTTTACCTCCAGCGGGGTCGTGGCCGCGATCGCTTCCAGACGACCAACCCGCGGCAGCTCTGCCTGGCATCTGACACGGCTCAAGACGGGCGGCGTCAACAGCTTGACCGCGATCTCATGCCCCTCAAAATCCCTGTGCGTCGCCGGCGATAACACCGGCAGCGTGATCACCTCAACCGACCTCAGCTCTCGCCCGGGCGCCTGGAGACGGAGCCGGGTCAAGGGCAGCGGCGGCATCTCGGCCGTCTCTTGCCCATCAGTCTCGTTCTGCGTAGCCATCGACAACTCCGGCGACGTCCTGACCTCGCACCGGCCAGCGGGCGGAGCGCGCGCATGGAAAGTAACCCCAACCTACCGCCCGGGCTACCTCTCGTATGCATTTAGCGCCCTTTCCTGCACGCTAAAGCCAACGCTCTGCGTCGCCACGGCGGGGAGCACCATCTATACCTCCTCACACCCGGCAGGGGGCGCGAGTGCCTGGACCGCTCAATACACCGATCCCGCGATCGTCCCCTGCTACCACTGTTCAGTCTCGCTCACAGCCGTCGTGTGCGAGAGCGCGACCCTCTGCATAGCCGGCGACAACGTCGGCGACGTGATCAGCTCGACAAATCCGACAGAAGGCGCGGGCGCGTGGCATAGCACGCAGGCCGATCCCAATGCCGTCACCGCATTGTCGTCGTGTTCGACGTCGCTCTGCGATCCCATTGCTGTCACCGGGCTGTCGTGCCCTTCGACCTCGTTCTGCGTGATCAGCGACCAGACAAGCATCTTGACCTCAAACAGCCCAAGCACCGGCATGTGGAACGTCACCCCCTTCCCCACCGTCACCTCCAGCACCACCCACTTCCGCACTGGCGGCGCGCCAAGGGTCTTCCCAGGATCATGCCCGACCCCCGGTTTCTGCCTCGCCGCCAACACCGTCGGCCTCCTGCCCAACGCCGGACTCATCACCACCACCAACCCCGCCGGGAGCCCGCTGGCATGGAAAAACGCCCACGCAGACCCCTTCGGCGTAACCGGTGTGTCGTGTCCCTCTAAATCGCTCTGCGTCGCAATCGACCAAGCCGGCTATGCGACCGTCGGCAAGACAGCCGCCGCTCGCATACAACTTCCATAGGTCCGCCCCGGCGCACTTCTTGAATGTGCCGGGCCTTACAAGTGGGCCGTGGAGGACTCGAACCTCCAACCTTGGGATTAAGAGTCCCCTGCTCTACCAGTTGAGCTAACGGCCCTTGAGGCCCCAAGATAACAACGCGGGGCCGGTGCGGGCGGGACGCGGTCTGCCGTTCCGGACGGGCGGCCGTCCGGGGCTTACAGCTAGCCGCCGGTCGTCGTCGTGCCCGTCGAGCCCGAAGTGGCCTGCGTCTTCAGCTGCTGGAGGGTGGCCTTGACCTCCGCCTGCTGCGTCTTCGGCGTGAGCGCGATGGCCTTCGTTTCGGCCAGGTCGCCGAGGCGAGTCTGCTTGGCCTTCCAGGCAGCGGCGGCGAGGTCTTCGTAGTAGGTCGCGGTTGTGGGGTTGGCGGCCGTCACGAGCTGCCAGGCACTGGCCTCGGCGCCGTAATTGCCGAGCTTGTCGTAGGCCTGCGCCATCAGCTCGGCGAGCGTCCAATCGGGCTTCTTCGTCAAGGTCAGGTACCGCTGGAAGGCCTGGGCAGCTCCTTGAAGCTGCTTGACGCCGGCTGCCGTGTACGCGCCAGTGGTCGAGTTGGCGTCCTGGCCGGCGGCTTCGTAGCGGGCTTGAACCAGCGCGGCCCATGCCGCCGGGCTGGACGGCTGAAGCCGCGTCTGCCGCAGCGCGTTCTTCTCCGCCTGGGTGACGACGGGCTTGCTGTTGTTCGAGCTGCCGCCGCCGATCCCGTTGAACAGGCCCCCGACGCCGTTGCCTGTTCCGACCCCGAATCCGATCAACCCGAAGCCGATCAGCAGGGCCAGGCCCAGGTACACGGCCTGGACGGTACGGCGACGGCCGCGACTACGAAGGTCGAAGAGCATGGTTATCCGGTTGCGCTGTCAATGGGCGCCAACTCTGCGGCCTCCCTGCGGGCCAGGCGTCGGTCGACGAACTTGAGCATGACGATACTGAGTAGATACAGAACGACCAGAGGGATCATCTCGAGCGTGGTCGTCACCAGGTCAGGGCCCGGCAGGGCGGCGACGATGACCGCGATGATGACGAGAGCGTAGCGCCAGTGCTTGATCAAGGTGTTGCCGTTGAGCACGCCGAGCCAGTCGAGGCCCAGCAGCGCTAGGGGCAGCTGGAAGGCCAAGCCCGATCCCCAGCATCGTCAGGATCTCGAACGAGTACAGGGGACGGGCTCCGACGAGAATGTCGAAATTTTTGCTGTTGTAGGTCTGGAGGAAGTGGATCGCCGGGCCCAGCACGACGATGTAGGCGAACGCCACGCCGATCACGAACAAGCCCGGCGCCATCGCCATTACGGGTAGCGCGACTCGGCGCTCCCGTCGGTTGAGCGCCGGGAGCACGAACGCGTACACCTGGTAGATCAGAACCGGCAACGACAGGATCAGGGCGGCGTAGAACGCCACGCTGAGCGTCGTCGTGAATGGCTCTCCGGGCGAGAGCGTGACCGGCAGCCTCTTGGGGTTTGACTGCGGCAGGGCGCGGGCGGCATCAGCGACGTCGGTCCCGATCGCGCGGAGGAGGGCCCGGTCTGGAGCCGATTGCGAACGCGACGCGGCAAGACGCTGCAGCGCGGCGGCGGCCGCCGAGAAATCATGACCCGCGTTCGCGGTGTCCCCGGTCAGGCCGTTCAGATGATTCTGCTTGGTGCTCGCCGACGCAGGCAGCTCCCGGTTCAGCAGGTTCAGCAGCCGGTGGTTCTGCCAGAAACAGACCCCGAAGGCGACCGCCAAGGTCAGTCCGCAGACGATCAGCCGAGAACGGAGCTCGTCGAGATGATCGACGATGCTCAGCCGCTCATCGTGGCCGATCGGCCGCAGAACCCTACTCATGCCTGGAGCCCCGGCGCGCTAGGACGCGGACTGCGAGCCGCTCTCGGATCCCTGAGGCTCCGCCGGGGCCGGCGCCGTCGCCTGGGCGGCGGGCTCGCGCTCGGGAGCGGGATTCGCGACCGCGGCCTCCAGCTTGGGCTGCTCTTCGGCGTCCTTCGATTTTCCGCCGATCGAGTCCTTGAACTCGCGCAGCCCGTCGCCGAGCGAACGGCCAAGCGCAGGCAGCCGCTTCGGCCCGAAGAACAGCAGGATGACCAGCAGCACGATCAGGGCGTCTGCGTATGGCTTAGTGAAGATCATTCGTGGCGCTCCGGATAGGGACCCCAAGGGTAGCGATCAGCCGAGCGGGTGCGTGACAGAACTCACTCAAGTTGGGGCTCAAGTCCCTCCGATGTGGTGCCGATACGTGCCACATCCAGGAGGCGCGATGAATCCCAACCAGAACCAAAACCACTCAGTCCGCCGGATCGTTCTACCGAGCGGCCGCTCGATCGAGGTGGTTCGCTTCGACGACGAGCATCACGCCGTCCCGGCAACCGGCCTGCACATCTGCCCCGAATGCGCCTCCGAGCTCGTACAGCCGGTCGACTGGGGCGAGGCCACCGAGGAGCACTGGGAGCTCACGCTCCACTGCCCGAACTGCGACTGGGCCTCGCAGGGGATCTTCGACCAGGACCAGGTAGTGCAGCTCGAAGAGGAGCTCGACGAGGGCGTGGCCGCGATTCTGCGTGACCTCAAGCGCCTCGCCACTGCCAACATGGCAGATGAAATCGAGCGCTTCGCCTCTGCGCTCGAGGCAGACGTGATCCTCCCGGAAGACTTCTAGGCGTAGCGTTCGACGACGCCGTCGGCGACCAGCTCCAGCGCGAGCCGCTGGCGCTCCGGCAGCGCAGGCAGCTCCGACTTGGCGTCCACGACCAGCGACAGCGCCCGCTCGCGGGCCGCCTCGAGCGCTCCCGTCGCCGCGACGCGAGCGCACACCGCCTCCGCATCATCCGCCGTCCGCAGGCCCCGAAGATCGAGCACCTCGAGCTCGGCGTCCCGGCTGCGGGCCTCGATCAGAGGCAAGGTCACGGTGCCGTCCAAGAGGTCTGCGCCGCGAGGCTTTCCCGTCCGCTCTGGCGGACCGGAAACGTCAAGTACGTCGTCGAGGATCTGGAAGGCGAGGCCGATCTGCTCCCCGAAGGCGGCCAGCAGCTCCGGCGAGCCGGCTCCCTCCAGCGCGCCGAGCTCGCACGCCGCGCGAAACAGGACCGCTGTCTTGAGCCGGCAGCGCTCGAGATAGCGCTCGACGCTCACATCGGTGCGCCACGCGTCGGCGCGCTGCATCAGCTCCCCGAGCGCCAATTCCGAGCTTGCACGTGAAAGCGCGCGGACCGACGCGACCGAGCCGCCCGCAGCGAGCTCGGCGAACGCGCGCGAGAACAGCAGATCGCCTGTCGCGGTGGCGAGCCGGCGACCGCCGGCCGCCACGACCGTGGGGCGGCCGCGGCGCAGCGGAGAACCATCCAGCACGTCGTCATGCACGAGCGTCGCGCCGTGGACGAGCTCAACGGCAACGGCGGCCTGTACGAGGCCATCCGTTTCGGGCGGCGGCACGCCGGCGGCCAGGCACACGAGTAGCGGGCGCAGCCGCTTGCCGCCGGCGCTGATCGTGTCGCCCGCATGCCTGGCGAGAGCCTCTCCGTGACCAGTGGTCACGCAGCGCCATCCGCTCCTCGACGCGATCCATCAGCCGTAGCACCGCGGGGCCGCCCGCATCGAGAACCGGCTGAGCCACCGTCATCGGACCACTCCCACGTGAATGGCAATGATGCCCCCTGCGGTCAGGAGGTAGCGCACGTCGGACAGGCCGCATCGCCACAGTGTGCCCGCAAGCTCGCTCGGGGCCGGGAAGCGCTTGACCGAGTCGGGTAGATAGCTGTACGCGTCCGCATCGCCCGCCACGCGTCCAAGCGCCGGCACCGCGCGATCGAACCACAGATCGAAGAAGGTCGACAGCGGTGGGCGCTGTGGCGTCGTTATCTCGAGCACGACCACCCGCCCGCCGGGGCGCACCACACGCGCCATCTCCGCAAGACCCCGATCGAGCTCGGAGAAGTTACGGGCCCCGAAGCCCGACCGTCGGCCGCATCGAACTCGCCGTCGGAGAAGGGAAGCGCCAGCGCGTTCGCGACCTCGAAGCGGATCGGCAGCCGCGGGCTCTTCGCTCGAGCCAGCTCGAGCATCCGCTCGGAGAAGTCGACCGCCACCACCTGCCCGGTGGGGCCCACGCGGGAGCAGAGCTCGATCGCGAGGTCCCCCGTGCCCGTCGCCACGTCGAGCGCGCGGCCTCCGGGCTCGAGCCCGGCCAGATCGGCGGCACGCCGTCGCCACTGGTGGTGAAGCCCCGCGGTCATGACCGTGTTCATGCGGTCGTACACGCCGGCGATGCGGTCGAACATCGCCCGCACCTGGGTCTCCTCGAGGGTCCCGGGCATCGCTACGACGCGGCTACTGCAGCATCGGAGAGGAATGCGACCAGGGTGCTGAACTTGTTCCCCTGGTGCTGCAGACCTGCGAACGAGGGCATCGGCGGCGTCGGGTTGATCAGCGTCGAGGCGATCTGCTGCTGCGGCACGGTCTTGGCGATGTGGGTCAGGTTCGGGCCAGGCCCATCGTTGCCGTTGTCGCCGATCACGTGGCAGGCGAGGCAGCCCGACTGTCCGACGATCAGCTCACCCGGCCGTGAACGTCGCCTTCTGCTGGGCGGTGAGGTTCGCCGGCGGCTTCAGGTCGACAGAGTTCGGCGAGCCCGTGTTGGCGCCGGTGAAGGTCAGGTAGGCCATCGCGGCGATGATGAACAGCCCCGGAGACGAGCGCCACCGGGCGGTGGGTGATCCGGCGCTCGGGGCTGCGGTCGTAGAACGGCAGCAGGAGCAGCAGGATCATGCAGATCGTCGGGATGCCCACCGTCGCCATCGGCGTCCACTTGGGCACGTTGCGCATCACGCGCAGCAGCTCGAACAGGAAGAAGAAGTACCAGTCCGGTCGCGGCACGAACGTGGTCGTGGTCGGGTTGGCCTTCGGTCCGAGCTCGGCCCCGAACATCAGCGACAGGAAGATGATCACGGCCATCACGATGCAGGCCATGACCGAGTCCTTGGCCACCGCATAGGGGAAGAACGGCTTGCCCTCGTTCTTCAGGATCGAGTACTCGCGGAGGTAGGCCTCCTTCTGGGCCTGATTCACGGCCGCACCTCCCTCACACGTCCGCCTCGGGACGAACCGCGGGCTCGGGCTCGACCTTGATGTACGGCGGCGCGGTGGTGCCGAGCTTGGCGACCAGGTACAGGTGGGCGCCGATCAGCGCGATGATCGCTCCCGGGATCAGGAGCATGTGGATCGCGTAGAAGCGCGACAGCGTGGTGGCGCCGAAGTCGCGTGCCGCCGACCAGGAAGTTCGCCAGGTATGGGCCCGACGAACGGACCGCCCGCCTGGATGTTGGTCGCGACGACGGTCGCCCAGTAGGCGCGGTTGTCGAGCGGGAGCAGATAGCCCGTGAGGCCCATCATCAACGTCAGGATCAGCAGCACGACGCCGATCACCCAGGTCAGCTCGCGCGGGTACTTGTAGGCGCCGAAGAAGAACACCCGCCCCATGTGCAGGAAGATCAGGATGATCATCACCGAGGCGCCCCACTTGTGCATGCCGTGCACGAGCTGGCCGGGACACACGTTGTCGTTGATGTTGCGGACCGACTCGTATGCGCCGCCGGAGGCGTCCGGGCGGTAGTACATCGCCAGGAAGACGCCGGTCACCGCCTGGTTCAGGAACGCGAACAGCGTCGCCGAGCCGAGCGTGTAGTACCAGTTGGTCCCGCGCGGGACCTTGCGGAACAGCGTCCAGCGGATGCCGCCGGAGAGCGAGGTGCGCTCGTCGATCCAGTCGACGACGCTGATCCCCGCCTCCTGCGCCGCCTCGGCGGGGGTCATCTGCCCGCCGTTGCCGTTGCCGTTCCCGTTCTGGCCGGGGCGCCTCGGCCTCGGCTGCAGGACCTTGGGCAGCGGTGGGGCGGGCAGGCGCGGCATCTAGGGCTTCTTCGGTCCGGCGAACTGCGCCGGGTAGAGGAACTGGCCGATGCCGTCGAGCGGCTCGCCGGGGAGCCGCGGCGAGAACCGCTGCAGCTCGGAGTTGACCGAGTAGCGCGGGCCCGACCTCGACCAGTCCCGTCGTGCTGGTTCAGGCGGGTGTAGAAGCGATCGAGCGGGCGGACCGGCGGCCCGCCGGTGACCATGCCGCGGATGTTGTAGACGCCGCCGTGGCAGGGGCAGATGAACCGCTGCGCCGCCGCCGTCCAGCGAACCGGGCAGCCCACGTGCATGCAGCGCGAGGAGATCGCGATGATGCGGTTGTACTGGTCCTCGGGCTCGGTGTCGATCGACGGGTTGCGCTTGCGGACGTACACGAGCGTGTTGCCGGACTCGCCCGCGCCCGGCTCGACCGAGATCACCCGGGTGACGAAGTCCGTGTCGGTGAAGTCCGACGGCGGGCCGATCGGCTGCCAGGTCCATGCCTCGTGCTTGAAGATCGGGGCGAGCGCGAAGCCCAGCGCCGGGAGCGTGAACGCGGCCGCGGCGATGCCGCCCGCGCCGTGTGCACGACGCCCGTCATGAAGCGCCGGCGCGTGACGGTCTCCCCCTCGAACGAGCCGGGGATATTGCGATCAGCCGTGTACTTCGACTTGGTCTCTAGGTGTCGGTCTGGCACTTGGGGCTCTGAATTGAACGACGGCGCAAGCCTATCGTCAACAACGCGACGACCGTCACTAACTCGACACAAGCGCGGCGGCCCGAAGCGCCTCAGAGCCGTGCCGTCTCCTGCTCGCGCGAGCCGCTTGGCGACCGCGTGCTGCTCGCTGCATCCCCAGCCGACCGCGACCGCCCCCGCCTCCCAAACGGCGTCCGCGAGCGCGGGATCGGAGGCCGCCTGGGCCTGGGCCACGAGCGAGATCGCGTCCGCCAGCTCGGCGACCGCGTCCAGATCGCCGAGCGCCGCCAGCCGGGCGAGTCCCAGCGCATACAGCTGGTCGCCGACCAGCAACGCCAGGTCGGGATCGTCGGTGCGCACGACCCGCTGGGGGCCGTAGTGCAGCCGCGAGCCCTCGACGATCATCTCGAGCAGCAGCTCGTACTCCTCGGCGTGCCCAGCTGGCGCGCGGCCCGCTGGCGGCGAGCTGCGCCGGACCCGGGCGCGTCGTCGAGCGTCGCCAGCGCCGACTCGTCGAGCAGCGCGGCGACCGTCCCGCCGTGAGTTCTGCAGCGCCGCGATCAGCGCCTCGCCGCCGCCCGCGCCGTCCTCATCGCGCCCGCCACCTCGGCGAACGCCTCGCGCGCGGCCTCGACCGTCCGCTCGACGTCCTCCTCCGTGTGGGCGAGCGACGGGAACCAGGCCTCGAACTGCGACGGGGGCGGATACACGCCGCGGTCCAGCAGCGCCCGGCACCAGGCCGCCGTACGCCTCGAGTCGCAGGCGGCCGCGGCCGCGTAATCGCGCACGGGCGCGTTCGGAGAAGAACACCGTCAACAGGCCCGGAGCGCTCTGCACCTGGACCGCGCAGCCCGTCTGCTCGGCAGCCGCGCGCAGTCCGCTCGCGAGCGCATCGGTCGTCATCGCCAAGCGCTCGTAGGCGCGCGGTGTCCAGCTGCGCGAGCGTCGCCAGCGCCGCGGCGACCGCGAGCGGATTGCCGGACAGCGTGCCCGCCTGGTAGACCTGCGCCCGCGGGCGCGATCTGCTCCATCAGCGTCGCGCGAACCGCCGTACGCGGCCGCCGGAAGGCCGCCCCCGACGACCTTGCCCATGATCGTCAGGTCCGGCTTGACCCCGAACCGCTCCTGGGCCCCGCCCGACGCGACCCGGAACCCGGTGATCACCTCATCGAAGATCAGCAGCGCCCCGCCCTCGTCGGCCTTGGCTCGAAGCAGCTCCAGGAAGCCGGGCTCCGGGGGCACCACTCCCATGTTCGCCGGGCACCGGCTCGGCCAGGATCGCGGCCAGGCCGCGCGGGTCCGGGAGCGCCTCGGGTCGATTCCACGGGACGATCATGGTCGGCTGCCGCACCTCGGGCACCCCGGGGCTCGCGGGCACGCCCTGCGTGGCCAGGCCCGGAACCGGCTTCGGCCAGCAGCCCGTCGACGTGCCCGTGGTATGCGCCCGAGAACTTCAGCACTCGCTCGCGACCCGTGGCGGCGCGCGCCAGCCGGATCGCGCTCATCGTCGCCTCGGTGCCCGAAGAGGTCATCCGCACCATCTCGACCGACGGGACCCGCTCGACGATCTCGGCGGCGAGGTCGACCTCCTGCGCGGTCGGCGCGCCGAAGCTCGTGCCGCGCGCCGCGGCCTCCGTGACCGCGTCGATCACGGCCGGGTTGGCATGGCCGAGGATCAGCGGACCCCAGGAGCACACCCAGTCGACGTACTCGTTGCCGTCGACGTCCCAGATGTGCGAGCCGGCTCCGCGGGCGATGAACAGCGGATCGCGACCGATCGACCGCATCGCCCGGACGGGCGAATTGACGCCGCCGGGGAGCAGCCCGATCGCGCGCTGATAGAGCTCGCGCGGACCGGGCGCCAGGACCCCTACACGCCGGCGTACTTACGTTCCCAGTTCCGATGATCGTCGGTGAAGTAGAGGAGGCGGATCTTCTTGAACTCGGTCGAGGAGTAGAGCGTCGCGCGTTCCTCGATGCCGGTCTCGGCTGCGATCGAGTCGAGGATCGCGTCGCATTCCTCCTTCGAGCGACCGTGGGCCATGGTGAAGATCGAGTAGGGCCAGTCCGCGTAGGTGGGCCGCTGGTAGCAGTGCGAGATGCCCCGGAACGCCGCCATGCGCGGTCCGAACTCCATCACCCGCTCGTCCGGCACCTTCCACACGCCCATGCCGTTGGCGCTGAACCCGGCGCGGCGGTGGAAGAGGATCGCGGCCACGCGCCGCAGCAGCTTGCGCTCCTGCATCCGGAGCAGATGCGCCAAGAAGTCGGACTGCGGGCATCCCCAGCTCCGCCGCCGCCGGAGCGTAAGGCTCCTCGATCACCGGCATGTCGCCCTGGAGCGCACGGATCACGGCGACGTCCCGCTCGTCGTACGGCTGGGGGTCGGTCTCGGCGGGCGGCGCGACCTCGACCGCCTTCGACAACGCGTCGGTGCCGCCCTCCATCTCCAGATCCATCCGGATCTTGAACAGCTTCAGCGTCGGCAGCTGGCGGATCGACTCGGCCCCCGCGGCCTGGCCCAGAACCTCGAGCGTCCCGTCCAGGCCGAGCTTCGAGTCCGGCTCGGTCGCGATCGTGAACCAGATGTTGAACTCGTGGTTGCGCAGGTAGTTGTGCGAGACGCCCGGGTGCTCGTTGATGATGTTCGCGGCCCGCCAGGGATTCTCGGGGTCGACCTTGGCGGCGACGAGCATCGAGGAGTAGCCGAGCGCGCGGGTGTCGAAGATCGGCGTGACCTGGCGGATGATCCGCTCGTCGAGGAGTCGCTGGACGCGAGACATCGCCTCCCCCTCGGCGATGCCCGCCTGCGAGGCGACGTACCGGTAGGGCCGCTCGGCGATCGGGAACGAGCCCTGCATCAGGTTCAGCAGGCGCTTGTCGAGCTCGTCGAGCTCGATCGCAGCGCCGTGGGTGCGGCTGCGAAGCTTGGGGCCGTGACGCGTTATTGAAGCCATCTGGCGGCGTCCTTCGCGTGGTAGGTGATCACGATGTCCGCCCCGGCGCGGCGGATGCTGGTCAGCGTCTCGAGCACCGTCGCTCGCTCGTCGAGGTAGCCGGCGGCGGCGGCGGCCTTGACCATCGCGTACTCGCCGCAGACGTTGTACGCGGCGACCGGCATCGCGGTCTCCTGCTTGATCCGGCTGATCACGTCGAGGTACGGCAGCGCGGGCTTGACCATCACGATGTCCGCCCCCTCCTCGACATCGAGCTTGCGCCTCGCGCACCGCCTCGTCCCCGTTCGCCGGGTCCATCTGGTAGCCGCGACGGTCACCGAAGGACGGGGTCGAGTCGGCGGCCTCGCGGAACGGGCCGTAGAAAGCGGAGGCGAACTTGGCGGAGTAGGCGAGGATCGGTGTGTCGGTGAGGCCCTCCTCATCGAGGGCCTGCCGGATCGTTCCGACTCGGCCGTCCATCATGTCGCTGGGCGCGATGATGTCGGCACCGGCTCTCGCCTGGGAGACCGCGGTGCGCGAGAGCAGCTCGAGCGTGGCGTCGTTGTCCACGTCCCGTCCGCCCAGCACTCCGCAATGCCCGTGGCTCGTGTACTCGCACAGGCACAGGTCGGTGATCACGAGCAGCTCGGGGAGCGCCTCCTTGATCGCGCGGGTCGCGAGCTGGACGATGCCCTCGTCGTCCCAGGCACCGGACCCTCCTCATCCTTGCTGGCGGGGATCCCGAACAGCAGCACGGCCGGGATGCCCAGCTCCGCCGCCTCGCGGGCCTCGCTGACGGCGTGCGCGATCGAGAGGCGGTCGACGCCCGGGCATCGCCTCGATCGGCTCGCGGCGATCGATCCCATGCGCGACGAACATCGGGTAGATGAAGTCCTCCGGCGCGAGGTGGGTCTCGCGGACGAGCCCGCGCAGCGCGCGGCTCGCGCGCAGGCGACGCAGGCGGGTCTGGGGGAACGGCATGTCAGTCGAGGATACCGGGAGCCGGTGGCAGACGACGTTCCAGCGCTCGATCCGCCGACTCCGCGCTCGACGAGACCGGCCTGCACGTACGGGTCCGCCTCCGCGAATGCCTCGATCGCCGAGCCTTCGACTCCATCCGCGAACACGATCGCCGCCCCGTGCGGCGGATCGCCGAGAGCGCCGGCCATCACGACCCTGCCCGCCTCCTTCTCCGAGCTGATCCGCTCCAGGTGGGCCTCCCGGTGCGGTCCTCGGCGCTCGAGCGATGTCCTCGACGTACTCGTAGAACAGGATGTGGTGCGCCACGCGCGGTACCCTGCCATATATGGCGAATCTCGAGAAGCGCGGCGGCTATACCCCCAGACGCGTGCGGGAGCGGCGCGCCTACCGGCTCGTCGTGACGGGCGGCGTCGCCGGGACGGTCGGCGTCGTCGGCGCCGTGCTCGCGGTCGTCGGGCGTGATCGGCTGGGGCGTGCCGATCATCGCTCTGATCGTCGCGGCCATCTGCGTGACGATGTTCCGCGCGATCGTCGCTTCGCGCTGAGGGACTGTTCGGCCGGCAGGCCGTTCCGGATCGCCCTGGCGTTCCAAAGCGTGATCACCGATACCCGCGCTGGAACGTTAGGGCGAAATGCCAGCTCTGGCGTTCCAAAGCTCGTCGGGCGTTCGGCGCTTTGGAACGTTAGGGCGAGCACAGGAGGCCACGCCGGCGCACGGCGACGGAGCGACGCGGAGGCACTTGGCACCCAGGCGGCGCTCGGGCGCCGCCGCCGAGCCGGGCGGGCTCAGGCCGCAGTCGACCGACGCACCGCGCGGGACGGGCGAGCGCCAGGGCGGAATCAGCGGCTGGTCAGCGTCAGCCGGGCACGAACGGGATCGTACGCCCGGCCGGAAGCGGACACAAGCGGCGCCCGCCGGACGCCGGCCGCCCCCGGGCATCGCAGAGCGCCCGCCACCCGCCGCCACCCTCAGGCCGCCGCGAACCGCCGCATCGCGAGTCGCCCCAGCACCGCGAACGCCACCGTCAGCACCGCCAGGTGCAGCAGCGGCAGGCCGATCCCCGGCGCGGTGCCGCTGAACGCGTTGTTGGCGGCCTCGAGGGCCGCCTTGAACGGGAACACGAACGCCACCACGTCCAGCGCCGTCTTCACCCCGCTCGAGACGGAGTCCGCGGGCACGAGCGCGACGAACGCGATCGGCAGCGAGAGCAGGAAGGCCATCAGCGATGCGGCGCTGACCTCGCGCGCCAGGCCGCCGATCGCGACCCCCAGAGCGCCGAACGCCAGCCCGCCGAAGCCGAGCGCCAGGACCCACAGCTCGAACCGCCCCCAGTCGAGGTGCACGAACGCGGACACCGCGGCCGCCATCACGAGCGTCACCGCGGCCGCGCACCCGGCCGCCAGCAACACCTTCTCGGACAGCAGGCCGCTCTCGGACACGAGCCCTCGGACCAGCCGCGGATAGGCGTTCTCGGAGCGCTCGAGCGCCAGCATCCCGGCGGCGAGCAGCAGCGTCACGAACATCAGCGAGACGATCACCGCGATCGCGACCGCGTAGGTGTCGGTCGGTGTCGTCTTGCCGGCGAGCTGGGTCTGCTGCACCGTCAGCGGAGTTCCGATCGAGCTCAGCACCGGCGTCGCGAACCCAAGCCCGTCGATCGCCAGGTTCGGCGAAGTTGACGACCTGCCGCAGCGCCGCGCGCAGCGAGGAGCGCGGCGGCAGCGCCGCGATCGTGCCCTGGACGATCGTGCGCGAGTTGCGCAGACCGAGCAGCGGCACGTTCTGGCCCAGCAGCTGAACGCTGCCGCCGTTCAGCACCTGGTGCAGGTCGCGAGACCGCGACCCGGAGCACCTGCTTTGAGACCGCCTGCTCGACCTCGCTCAGGCGCGCCGAGATCGCCTGATCGACGAACTGGCGCTCGAGCGGGTCCTTGGAGTTGAGCACCAGCTGGACCGTCGGGCTGCCGGCGCCCTGCGTGACCAGGCTCTGGATCTGGTCGACGATGTCGCTGGGCACGATCAGCGCCGCCAGCGCCTGCCCGTCGCGCACCTTGGCGATCGCCTCCGCGCGCGAGTGGACCTTGATCGGCTGGATCGACTGGAACAGCTCGTTTGCGTACTTGGAGATGTTGATCTGCTGGTTGCCGAAGCTGATCCTGCCCTTGCCCGGCGCGATCGCGCTGTAGAAGGCGACCTTCGGCTTGCCCGGCGGGCTCGACAGCGCGAAGCCGATCATCAGCGCGATCGCGATCGGGTAGACGATCAGCAGCCCGACGAGCAGCGGCGAGCGCCGCAGGATCTGAAGGTCCTTGACCAGCAGCCAGCGCACCGGAGCGACCTCAGTGCCCGCGCTCGTGCAGGAAGCTGACGAACGCGGACTCGAAGTCGCGCTCCTCCGCCGACGGCCCGCGCGAGCTCGGCCGGGCTGCCTGAGAACAGCAGCTCGCCGTCGGCGAGCACCAGCACTCGGTCGCCGTAACGCTCGGCCTCGGCGACGTCGTGTGTCGAGAACATCACCGTCGTTCCGCGCGCGGCGAGACCGGAGATGAACTCCCACAGCCGCTCGCGCTGGCGGGGATCGAGCGATGCGGACGGCTCATCGAGCAGCAGCGCCGCCGGCTCCGAGAGCAGCCCGATCGCGATGTTGACACGCTGCTTGTTGCCGCCCGAGAGCCGACCAACCTCCTCGTCGGCGCGCTCCGCCAACCCGGTCTCGAGCAGCATCCGCTCGACCGCCGCCTCGGGGTCGGGAATCGCTCCAGACGCGCGAACAGGCGCAGGTTCTCCGCCACCGAGAGCTTCGAGTAGAGCGCCGGCTGCTGCGGCACCCAGCCCGACCTCGCGCGGGCAGCCGGGTCGCCTCGCCCTCGCTGGGATCGAGCACGCCGGCCAGGATCGAGAGCAGCGTCGTCTTGCCGGCGCCGTTGGGCCCGATCACCGCGACCAGCTCTCCCTGCGAGCGCCTCGAAGCTCACGTCGCGCAGCGCCACCCGAGCGCCGAAGCGCTTGGTCAGCCCGCGGGCCGCGAGCGTGACGCTCTGCTGCCCGGTTGCGGCCGTCGTCGCCACCCGTCGCAGGCTACCTGGGGCGCGCCGACCGGCGAGTCACTGCTAGCGCTCCGCCGAGACCCGCGGCTCGAGCGAGGCCCCGCACGAGCGGCAGAAGGCATCTTCGGCCGCGTGGGCCGCCCCACAGTCCGGACATCGGTCGGGATCGAGCCGCAGCGAGTTCGCCCCGGGCGTGGTCACCAGCCAGGCTCGAGCACCATGTGCCGGCGCAGGTAGAGCACGGTCTCGCGCAGCACGGCCATGAACGGAAGCGCGATCAGCGCGCCCGCGATCCCGTACAGCTGATAGCCGAGCAGCAGCGCGAGGATGACCAGGATCGGGTTGATCCGCAGCGAGATCCGGAACACCTGCGGAGCGACGAAGATGGCCCTCGAGCTGCTGGAGGGCGACGAACAGCAGCACGACCCAGACCGCCGTGATCGGGTGGTTGAACAGCGCCACCATCACCGCGGGAGCGGGGCCGATGATCGGGCCGATGTACGGGACGAACTCCATCAGCCCGTAGAAGCCGCCGAAGAACACCGCATATTTCTCGCCGTCGGGGAAGATCCCGACGAGGCCGAAGATCGTCAGCGCGATCCCGGCGCTGACGCCCATGATCACGCTGAACGTCAGCTGGCCGCGCACGTATCCGGACACCGCGCGCTGGACGAGCAGCGGGTAATCGTCCTCGGGGGTCCCGTCCCCCGGCGGCATGATCCGCCGCACCAGCGCGCCGATCTGGTTGCCGTAGACCAGCAGGTAGATCGACAGCACGAACGTCAGCACCGCGTCGATCGCCACCTGCACGATGCTCTTGAGCAGGTTCTGAGAGAACGAGACGATCGCGCCCGAGTGCTTCAGCAGCGACTTCTGCAGCGTCTGCAGCGCCGTCTGCCCCTGCTTCTGGATCTGGATCTTGATCCCGTGCTTGTTCAGGAAATGCTGGAAGTTGGCGAGGTCGTGGTTCGCCTTGCGGATCAGGGAGGGGATGTTCTTCTCGAAGTGGGAGATCTGGGTCGAGACCGGATCGGATAGCAGCACCCCGATCCCCACGATCGCCGCGAGCAGGCCGAGGTAGACGATCAGGATCGCCAGCCCCCGAGGCACCCGGCGCTTGACCAGCTGTTTGACAAGCGGGTTGAGGATCAGCGCGACAAGGACGGCGATGACCACGATCAGCAGGACCGTGTGGGCCGCCCGGGCGAGCGCCCACAGACCCGAGGATCGCGAGCGGCAGTAGCACGAGCTGGACCCAGCGGGGAACGACGACCGGGGCCGGCGGCGCGACTGGGACGCCTCGGGCCTGATCGCGTTCTCGGCCGTGCCCTCGTCCTGTACGGAACCAGGCTCTACTGGCTCGCGGCTAATCGTCACCGGTGAAAGTATGGGGGTCGTGGCGGAGAACACCAGGATCCTGTTCGTCGGCGACATCGTCGGAGGCATCGGACGGCGAACGCTTCAGTCGCTGCTCCCTGGGCTCCGCGAGCGCCTGCAGCCCGACTTCGTCGTGGTCAATGGCGAGAACGCCGCGGGCGGCGTCGGGATCACGCCCAAGATCGCGCGGCAGCTATTCGAGATCGGGGCGGACGTGATCACGCTGGGCAACCACGCCTACCGCCACCGCGAGGTGTATGCCTACCTGGACGAGGAGCCGCGGATCATCCGGCCTGCCAACTTCCTCCGCAGCCAGCCCGGCCACGGGTGGTGCGTGGTCTCCCACGACGGCGTCCGGCTGGGCGTCGTCTCGCTGTCAGGCAACTTGTTCATGAACGCCGGGTCGGCATGCCTTCTCGGAGGCGGACGCGGCCCTGCATGCGCTGAAGGGAGAGGCAGACCATGTGCTGGTCGACATGCACGCCGAGGCCACCAGCGAGAAGGTGGGGATGGGCTGGCACCTGGACGGCCGGGTGACCGCCGTCGTCGGCACCCACACCCATATCCCGACAGCCGACGCCCGGGTACTTCCCGGCGGCACCGCCTACATCAGCGACGTCGGCATGACCGGCCCCCGCGGCGGCGTCATCGGCGTAAAGCGCGAGCAGGCGGTGGAGTCGCTGGTCACGAGGATGCCCGTGCGGTTCGAGACCTCCGACCGAGGATCCCTGGCTCAACGGCGTCCTGATAACCGCGGATAGACCCGATGCATGCGGCGTCGATCGAGCAGGTGCTGGAGCCCGCGCCCGGCGTGTCCTAAGTGGTCGTCAAACGGCCACGGGGACCGCGATCCGCTCGGCCTCCGGCGTCCGCTCGGCCGCGAGCGCCGGCTCCGGGTGCGTGCCCAGTAGCGCCAGCAGCAGCGGCGGCAGGAACCACACGATGTACAGGTAGAACCAGTGCGTGAGCGATAGCTCCACCGCGAGCATGATCGCCGCGGCCAGCGAGGCCACCTCCAGGAGGCCGCGGCGCCTGGGAACGAACGCGGCGCCGAGCGCGAGCAGCACCGTGAGCACCTGAACCGCTCGCTGGGCGCCCTTGGCTCCCCACAGCCCCCAGATCGAGAACGGAGAGGGCCGGTTGGCCTGGTAGACGACCGAGTCGTGCCAGAACCGCTGCAGGTTGTGGTCGAGCAGCACGGGCAGCATCGCGAGACCCGCCACGGCCGCAAAGGCCAGGAGCGAGACGAAGACCGAACGCTTGCGTGGCCAGGGGCCCGTGCCGCGCAGAAGCAGCGGCGCGAGGGCGAACGGGGCGAACTTGGTCAGCCCGGCGAGTGCAGCTGCAGCCCCGCGCGCGGGCGCGGAGGTCAATACCAGCAGACCGAGCACGACCGCCAGGGCGACCAGCGTGTCGTTGCTGTTGGAGTTGAGGGTGAACAGCGTGAACGGGTATGCCGCCCAGCCGTAGGCCAGCGCTACGCCGAGCGACGGCCCGCGCACGCGCCGTCCGAGCCAGTAGATGCCGAACAGCGTCAGGAGGTCGAAGGCGATCGCCGCCGCGTGCGCGGCGGGGAGGTCGTCCCAGCTGCCGCTCCATCCGAAGATCCCCCGGAACGGGACGTACGCGTAATAGTTCGCGGGCCCGTAGGTGTCCCCATATGCGTTGTCCGAGGGCCAGTGGCCGTAGAGCTTCTGCCCGTGGAGCAGCTTGTTGGCCCCGATCACGCCGGCGTAGCCCACGTCGATGACGTTGGAGTCGACGACGTTCAGGCCGATCCGGAATCCGACCAGGAATATGACGCCGATCGCCAGCCAGGAGACCGGCACCGCGAGCCCAAGCGGTCGGCGCGGCCGCCCGCGGCCGAACGCCAGCAGCACCATGCGCACGAGCAGATAGACCAGGAACGGATAGGCGAGCGGAACCGAGAGGCCGATCTTCGCGTGGTTGAAGAACGCCAGCGAGACCGAGAAGCCCAGCAGCACGAGCAGATCGAGATGGAGCAGCGACCAGCGCCTGGGCCGGCGCCAGGGCAAGAACGGCGCCATGAACAGGGCGCACAACGGCAGCCATATGTAGAGCGCGTTGACCCTGCGCCCGAACGCCCCGGAGTAGCCGCGCGCCATGCTCCACGCGACCTGATAGCCGGTCCAGAGCTGCGTGACCTTGCCGCTGGCATCGTCGATGTAGACCTGGAGCAGCTCCTTCTGGTGACGGCCGCTCGAGAACCAGCTGATCTGCCACTGCCCGATCCCCTTCGTGTACTCGTAGGGAACGGCGTCCGGATGCCGGCGGAGCTCCGCTCTCGTTCGGGGATCGCGGGCCGCGATCGCCTCGACCCGCGCCGCCGTCAGCCTGAAGCCCGAGGGCGGCTTGTTCTGGTTGGTGACTAGTACCGGCTGATCGGAGCCGGTGGCGGCCGTGGTCCCGGTCGCGTGCGAGCCTTGCGCATCGGCGGAAGCCGGCGCGATCAGGAGAAGCGTCGCCAGGAGCGCGGCCAGCGTCGCCGCTAGGCGCCGCGGAAGCTCCAAAGCTTCTGCCCAACGAACGACAGCGGCGTGGCGGCGGCGACGGCGAGCGCCTGCGCCACCACCTTCTCCAGCCCGGCGCCCTCCACGAGCGCGACGAGCACCACGTACGCGAAGCCCTGCGCGAGCGCCGACACCGTGAAGAAGCGCGCGCCCTGGAACATGGGGTGCTGGTGCTTGGCGTCGAATGTCCAGTGGCGGTTCCACCAGAAGTTGTTCGTGACCGAGACTACGAACGCGATCACGAACGCGAGCCGGTAGTCGATCGCCAGCAGATGCACGCAGGCGGCGAATACGCCGAGGTTGATCACATAGCCGCTGACGCCGACGGCGCCGAAGCGGATCAGCTGCAGCCAGTTCTCCGGCTGCAGCACCCCGTGCCGCATGCGGACGGCAAGCGGCAGCTCGGCGGTGGTGGTCATGCTCGTCGGACATCGCTCGGTGAATTTATCGGCGCGTTGTCGGGGTTCTGTAAGAACCGGTTCGCGCTAACGGGTTCCTAATCCTTGATGTCAAAACACGCCCCTAACTCACGCTCTCTGATCCGGCGGCGGAGAAGTGGTCCCGGACCATGGTGGCGACGTCGCGCAGCGACCACTGCTCCCGCTCCCGCCGCGAATCGGGGCCGGTGCCGCACCACAGAAGCGCACCGAGCGAATCGGTCGCGTGCAGCGAGCCGTGGCTGCCGCCTCCCACATGGTCCGCGCCGCCCCAATCGACGAACTCGTATCCGGGCGCCGCGGACAGCAGCACGTCCCCTGCGGTGGGGCAGTGGAGCGCAGACCAGATCCGCTCGAGTGCGTTGGGGTAGGCCGCGCTGAGAAACCGTTCCTCGTCGACTTCCGCACCCAGTGCTGTCAGCTCCCCCTCGACGCTCCACAGCTGGCCGCGCAGGTCCTCGATTTCTCCCCCGGCGGTGAAACGGAGCTCCCCGCGAGCGCTCAGCACTCGCGCCTCGCCGTCCCGCTTGTGGATCACGAGGTCTACTCCAGGGATCTCGCGCACCGTCTCGATCGAGCGGTCGATGATCTGCTCGCTGTGATCTTCGTCGAGCGCGTAGATCATCGCCGAGCGCTGCGCTGGGCTGAGCGCCACCTCGGCGCCGATCGACCGCGCAGGGCTGGGCGTTGCGACGTCGAAGTCCGCGAATGCCCGGGCCAAGCGGATCCGCTCCTCGACAGCCGCCTGGGAGTGGTCGGAGGTGACGATGATCGCGTGCTCCTCGAAGAATGCGTCGGGCCCTCCGGCGGCGTGCATCAGCCGCTCGAGCTGGCGGTCCGCTGCCGCAATCGAAGTGACCTGGGCGTGCGGCCCGTTCTTGTGGGACCACGCGTCGTTGTCCGGCAACGAGAACAGCATGAAGTCGAACAGGTCGTGCTCGACGAGGTAGGCCC
Organism: uncultured Actinomycetes bacterium; assembly: GCA_963822725.1. GTDB lineage: Bacteria > Actinomycetota > Thermoleophilia > Solirubrobacterales > Solirubrobacteraceae > Palsa-465. The sequence goes on along the minus strand of CAWGIR010000001.1, from coordinate 447,524 downwards.
CGACGCAGCCGGTGTGCTGGTCGCGGATGCCCGGCATCCCGAGCTGTCCCCGGCAGCCGGTCTTGCGGCTCGCATACAGATCCGCGTAGAACAGCTCCTGGGGGCCGTCGATCGTGCGGCGGAACAGCGTCGAGGTCACGATCCTCGCGAGCGCAGTCTCGTTGGAGACCTCGTGCTGATGCCGGCCGCGGTAGATGAGATAGGTGGTCCCTGCGGTGCGGACGCCCTGATCGTCAAGCGTTTCGAAAACCGTCTCGGTCTCGTGCGACAAGTGCTCGGCATTCATCCGATAGACGGTGTCCGTGAGCGATCGCAGAACGCCGAACTGGCGCGAGGCGGAGAAGCTCGATCCGTACTCGACGTAGCGCGCCTCCTCCCGGTGATACCAGTTCATGCTCGGGATCCAGTGGCCGTCGGGCCCGGCGCCGGTCGTGATCGTCGCGGCGCACACCGGCGTCACCGACGGGAACGCCGCAACGCAATCGTCCACGTAAACGCCCCGCTCCATCACATGGGCGAGGGCCGGCGCACGTCCCACGGCGATCGCCCGCTCGAGCATCGCCGGCTTCAGCGCATCGATCACCACCAGGACGAGCTTCTTCGGGGTGCTCACTTACCGGAGAATTCGCAGCCCTGCGTATTTCTGCTCGCCGCGCCCCCGTCCGGCGATCAGCAGCCACAGCAGCGCCAGCAGCACAACCACTCCGATGGGAGGGGCGACGACCGAGAGCACCGCTGCCAACACGGCCGCCACCTCCGCATAAACGGGAAGCGCGGCGGCCGTTTGCGTGTCAAGCCGAGCGCGGACGCGGGCCAAAAGAGGCTGGGACGCTGCCATGCCGACCGCCGCACAAAGCGCGCCGTAGATATAGCCCGGCCAGATCGTCGCGTGGCCGCGACACAGCGATCCCGCGAAGAACAGCCCGGCCACTGCGACCACGGCTCCGACCAGGATGGCGTTCACCAGCCGCTGGGGAGCGCGCCGCTCGATCAGAAGCAGCAGCACCGCCCCGGCCGCCATCCCGACAAGGAACGGCCAATGCTGCAGGAACGCGTAGTCGGTCCCCTTGAAGTGGATCTCCACGTCGCCCGCCGCCAGCCCACCGACGGCCAGCGCGGGGAGAAACGGACGGATCCCGGCCGCCGCCGCGATCCCGATTCCCTGGAAGATGTCGAACGCGAGATGCATGTGCGCTACCTTGACCAGGGGATGACGATACGTGTTCGGGCCCGACGCGTGCGGGGTCACAGCGCGAGGACCACATGAGCGAGGGCCCTCGGAGCGGTTCTCCTCGCCGCCGGTCTACCACCCGCGACATCGAGCGCTACGCGGGCCTGTTCGCCGAGCGGACCAAGGTCATGAAGTCCTCTGCGATGCGGGACCTGATGGCGCTCACCGAGCAGCCCGACATCATCTCCCTCGCGGGCGGCCTGCCCGATACCTCCACCTTCCCACCCGACTCCTACGCGTCCCTGATGAGCACGGTCGCCGCGGAGTCCTGCGCCAGGGCGCTGCAGTACGGGCCGACCGAGGGCCTCGGCCTGGTCAAGCGCTGCATCTCCGACGTGATGCGCGAGGAGGGAATGGACGTCGACTCCGACGAGGTCCTGGTCACGACCGGCGGGCAGCAGGTGATCGACCTGGTGTGCAAGACGCTGCTGGATCCCGGTGACGTCGTCGTCTGCGAGGCGCCAACCTACCCCGGCGCGGTCCCGACCTTCTGCGCCTACGAGGCGGACGTGGTCCAGGTGACGATGGATCGCGACGGGATGCGGACCGACGAGCTGGCCGAAATGCTCGATCAGCTGGAGCGCGAGGGAAGGCGTCCCGAAGTTCATCTACACGGTCCCCAACTTCCACAATCCGGCCGGCGTGACCCTGTCGCTGGAGCGTCGCCGGGAGCTCGTGCGGATCGCTTCCGAGCGCGAACTGCTGGTGCTCGAGGACAACCCGTACGGGATGCTCCGCTACGAGGGCACGCCGCTTCCGACCCTGCGCTCGCTGGACGATGAATTTGTGATCTACGCGAGCACGTTCTCGAAGATCCTCTCTCCCGGCGTTCGGCTCGGATGGACCGTGGCGCCGGCGCCCGTGCTCCAGAAGATGAACATCGGCAAGCAGGCCTCCGACCTGTGCTCATCCTCGATCTCCCAGTACTTCGTCAGCGCGTACTTCGAATCCGGGCCCTGGCAGCGGTATGTGCGTGCGCTGATCGAGATCTACCGCCGCCGGCGGGACGTGATGCTCGACGCACTCGCCGAGCACTTTCCGCGCGAAGCAACCTGGACGCATCCCGCGGGCGGGCTGTTCATCTGGGCGACGCTGCCGGACTACATCGACACGACCGACCTGCTGGCGCGGGCACTGGAGGAACGCGTGGCGTTCGTCCCGGGTCGCGCCGCGTACGTGGACGGCCGGGGTGGTTCCTCCATGCGGCTGAACTTCTCCGGCGTGTCCGAGCAGGAGATCCATGAGGGCATCCGGCGCATCGGCGAGGTGGTCCACGAGCAGGTCGGCCTGTACGGGACCCTCACCGGGACGCAGCGCGCGGGGCGACGGGAAGCGGAGCCACCTCCTGCCGAGCCCCGCCAGCCGGACACCGGCCTCGCCAAGGTGCTCCAGCTGCGTAAGCGAGCCGGATGAGTCGAGTTGCTGTCCTGAAGGGCGGCCGCTCACTCGAACGCCAGGTCTCGCTGAAGTCGGGCGCAAGGGTTGAGGATGCGCTCGAGCGGCTGGGGCACGAGGTGATTCCGCTCGACGTGGGCGCCGACCTCGTCGAACGTCTCGAGGCCGATCGCCCGGAGATCGCGTTCGTCGTCCTGCACGGCCGCGCCGGCGAGGATGGCACGGTCCAGGAGCTGCTCGAGGCGATGGGCACTCCGTACACCGGCTCGGGCGTGTCGGCCTGCATCCGGGCCTCCGACAAGGTGCTCGCCAAGCACGCGATGCGGGATCGAGGGATTCCCACCCCGGACTTCTTCGCCTTCAGCGAGACCGCGTTCAAGGAGCTCGGCGCCGCCCAGGCGCTCCCGGCAATCGAGCGCCGCCTGGAGTTCCCGATCGTGGTGAAGCCCGCCGGCCAGGGGTCGGCGCTCGGGATCAAGTTCGCGCGCACGGCGCAGGACGTCCCCGCGGCGCTGCTTGCCGCGTTCTCCTACGACCGCAAGGTGCTGCTCGAACAGCACGTGACCGGACGCGACCTGGCGGTCTCGGTGATCGAGCAGGAAGGGGCTCCGAACGCGCTCCCGATCGTGGAGGCCGTTCCGAACGAGGAGGACTTCTATGACTTCGAGGCGCGCTATGAGATCGGGCGGACGACGTTCGTGTGTCCGCCGAAGCTGCCCCCAGGGGTCGGCGAGCGCGCCAGCGAGCTGGCGCTCGAGGTCTTCGAGTTGCTCGGCTGCTCGGGCTTCGCGCGGGTCGACCTGATGCTCCGCTCAGAGGACGACGGCCTGTACGTGCTCGAGGCCAACCCGATCCCCGGGCTGACCGAGACCAGCCTGCTGCCGCAGGCAGCGGACGCCGCCGGGATCGGCTTCGACGAGCTGGTGCAGGCGATCCTCGACGCGGCCTCCCGGTAGGAGAGCGCATCAGGCTCTGGGCCGGCTGGCCCGCCCCTACTCGTCCGAGGCGAAGTCCTCGGGCGTCACGTGGTCAAGGAAGTCCTTGAACTTCTCGACCACTTCCTCGGTGTCCTCGACCTCGTGCTCGAACTCGATCGCGGACTCCGTGATCACGTCGTCGGCGGCAAAGATCGGCGCGCCGGCTCTGACGGCCAGGGCAAGGGCGTCGCTGGGACGGGAGTCGATCTCCAGCTCGCGGCCGTTCACCCGCAGGCTGATCGAGGCATAGAACGTGTTCTCGCGCAGCTCGGTGACGGCGACGCGAGTGCATTCCACGTCCAACTCGCCGAGCACGTCGGAGAGCAGATCGTGGGTCATGGGCCGGGGTGTCGAAGCACCCTGGAGCTTCATCAGGATCGCGGCGGCCTCGGGATGCCCGATCCAGATCGGCAGGAACTTGTTGCTCTCGACAGTCTTGAGCAGCACGATCGGCTGCTTGCCGACCATGTCGAAGCTCACGCCGTAGATGACCATTTCCTGCACACGCAGCTCCTCAGTAGGCCTTCGGGGGCCAAGTATAGGGACGGCCCAGGGGTCAACTGACCGGCCTGCGGCGCCCCTACACTGCGGGCGTCGTGTCCGCAACGGTCGAGTCTCACCCCGATCAAGCGGGCGAGCCGATCGGTGACAGCCCGCCTCCGGGCGGCTCCCTGTTCCAGCGCTTCGCGCGCCTGCTGCAGCGGTATCGCTGGGCACTCCTGGTGTACCTCGGAACGCGGGTTCTCCTCCTCGTCGTGGCGATCGTCAACGGCGAGCTCCGACATCACTCGCTGCTGATGGAGCTGTCCTGGTGGGACGGCCAGCTCTACCGCCGGCTCGCGCACCACGGCTATCCGTCGTCTGTGCCGCACGCCCGCTCGACGCTCGGCTTCTTCCCCTTGTATCCGCTCGCGATGTGGCCGCTCGGCCACGCGATTTCCGCGATCAGCGGCACCTGGATCGTGAACGGACTCACGATCGGAGGCTTGCTGATCTCGTTCGTGGGCGGTCTGTTCATGACCGCGCTCGTCCAGCGCCTCGCCGAGAGCTGGTGGGGCGAGCAGGTCGCCCGCCGCGCCGTGCTGATCTTCTGGCTGTTCCCTGGATCGGTCGTGTTCTCGATGGTCTATGCGGAGGGGATCGCGCTCCCGCTTGCGGTCGGCTGCATCCTCGCGCTGCAGCGAAAACGATGGCTCCTGGCCGGCGTACTCGCGGGGATCGCAACGGCGACCGAGCCCGAGGCCGTGGTGCTGGTCGTGGTATGCGCGGTGAGCGCGGCGCTCGAGCTTCGCCGCCGTGGCTGGAGCGCCAGGGACAGCCTGGTGGCCCCGCTCCTCTCGCTGACGGGCGTCGGGGCGTTTGCGATTTATCTTTGGGCGCATGCCGGCACGCCGTTCGCCTACACGCAGGCGCAGCGCTACGGATGGAACGAGAAGGCGGACCCATTCGCGCTCGTCCACCTCGTGCGCTCGCTCGGCAACGAGATCTCGTTTTCCCACTTCAACCACCCGACGATCAACCTCAACCTGGTCGCCGGCGTCGCGGGAGCGATCTTCCTGGTGGTCATGTTGGTGCTGTTGTTCATGCGCTGGCGCGAGGTCTCCGCGGAGGGCTTCGTGTGGACGCTCGGCGTCAGCTATCTGGCGGTCACCTCGGAGTTCACGCCGCCCAATCCGCGCCTGCTGATCGACCGCTTTCCCCGTTGTGATCGTAAGCGCGTACTACCTCAAACGGAAAGGCTTCGCGGTGTTCGCCGCGGTCAACGGGGTCCTGCTCGTGGGGCTGAGCGCGCTCACGTTCGTGGGCACGACGCTGCGGCCTTAGCTGGACTCTCAGCGCTGCAGCAGCTGCACGCGGACCGGTGCCGCGTAGCCGAATGACCTGCGCGCGTCGACCGGATAGGCCCGGAGCAATGCTGCTTGCAGGCGCTCGAAGCGGGCCAGGTTGGCCCGGGAGCCCGCCGGGCCGTCTCGCTGTCCCTGGTGGCTCGAGATGAACCAGAGCCTCCGGCAACCAGCGCTCGCGCTGGCCAGTTCCGGCCCGGACAGCGTCGCGTAATCCTCAACGTATGCGCCGACCTCGGAGAATGGCGCGGACGGGAGGATGGGGTGCGGGGCGCGTGGCCGGGCCTTCGCCGACAGGTAGTACTCGAACGCCTGCCGCCCGTCGGAGGGATAGAACGCGACGCAGTCCCCCGGCTCGCTCCGTGCCAGCACGTGGGCGCTCGCCCCGCGCCAGTCCTCCGGCGAGACGCCGTAGCTCGGTGTCAGCTGCAGCGCTCGCAACGCGATCAGCGCGCCCAGCGAGCCGAGCGCGATCAGTACCGGAACGCGGGGACGCGTCAGGCCCCACCCGAGCAGCAGCGCCGCGGCCGGCACCGACATCAGCAGGTTGCGCGGGAGGAAGATCGGCTGGCCGACGAACGACTCGATCCACGCGAGCACGACCGGCACGACCAGCCACGCGAGCACGAGCATCGCCGGCCAGCCAGGACGCGACCGGGCGGCGAGCACCGCAATCGCCACCACCAGGAACAGGGTGAACACCAACAGCGGCGTCGTGGTCGCGGTGTGGTGGATGTTGGGCTCAAGCCCGGAGGAGGTGAGCGCGTCGAGCACCTGTTTCTCGCCGGCCCAGTTCGGTCGCGTGACCCAGAACAGCTGTCCCGAGCCGCGCCGGGCCGCCAGCACCATCAGGGGCACGCAGCAGACGGCGATCGCCGGCAGCGTCGACCCGACGAGGCCGATCCGCTCCCGCCGCCAAGCGAGCACGATCAGCTGCGCCGGGATGATCAGCACCGCCATCAGGCTCATGTAGATCGCGAGCGCCGTGCACAGGACATAGCCGACCCAAGCCAACCGGACGCGCTTGCCGTCGATCATCGCCACGAATGCGACGAACGAACCCGCACACAGCGCGACCAGGAATGCGTAGCTCCTGCGCGCTCTGGCCCCAGAACACGAGTGGCAGGCTGACGGCGTTCAGCACTCCGGCCGCGAGCGCGGCGCGACGATCGAAGAGCCGAAGCGCAAGCAGCGAGACGAGCGCGGTCGTCGTGCCGGTGGCGAGCGCGGATGGGAGCCGAAGCACGACGGGTGTATTGCCAAACCACCCGATCAGCACGTGCAGCAGCACGTAATAGCCGGCCATGTTGCCCCCGTCGTGTGCGATTCCGTGCCACAACGCGCCGCCGTGCTGACTAGCGATCGCCACGCTCGCCGCCTCGTCGAAGCCCAGGCTCCGGCTGCTCAGCTCGTAGAAGCACAGCGCCGCGGCAAGCAGCGCCGGGCCGGCGATCAGGCCGGCGTCTCTGGCACGCGCGCCGGCCGCGTCCATCGTCCGTCAGGCCTCCATCGATACCAGCAGGCGAACGCGACTAAAAGCAGGTACAGCACGACCATCTCCGGCGATGTGCCCAGCGTGAGCGCGAGCTGGCCGGTCGGGATCACGATCAACACCGACGCGACGACGGCAACGGGGATCGCGCGCGAGAACTGCACTCCGGGGCAGACCGCCAGCAGCGCCAGCCCCCAGCTGAAGTACCAGGGCCATGCGGCGGGGCCCCCGAAAGCCACCGCGATCAGCAGCACTCCGAGGCTGCGCACCATGTTCTCCAGCCGCGTCCGATACAGCAGCACCAGGCCGAGCACCGCGGTGATCGCGAACGCGACGTGGCTGAGCGTGGCCTCGAACTGCTTTCCGTTCAGGGCTACGCCGAGGTGGTGGACGGTGTGGGCGATCGTGTAGCCAAGCGCGGTTGCCGGGGTGATCGAAAGCCGCACGCGGCCGGGGGTGTTGAACAGGCCGGTCGAGATCCACGCCAGGCCCAGCCCCGTGACGAGCGTCACGATCGCCGCGATCCCCACGGTCACGATCGCGGCCTTGGCCACCGCCCGCACGCGCTCCGGCGGAGTGGGGAGCGTGCGCGCCCACGCGACGGCGATGAACGCGATCGCGGTCACGGCCGGGACCTTGATCGTGGCGCCGACGGCGCACACGGCGATGCCGAGCAGGTACCGGCGTTCCAGTGCGAGACTGACGCCGGCCATCATCAGCCCGACCATCAGCGCGTCGTTGTGTGCGGGGGAGACGAGCTGCAGCCAGACCAGCGGGCTCAGGACCGCGAGCCACATCGCCCGTTTCGGATCGGCTCCGAGCGTACGGGCCAGCCTGGGCGCGAACACGGCCATCAATACGACGCCGAGCGCATTCAGCAACCTGACGAGCACCGCGCCGAGCACCAGGTGGGAGCCCGTTACCCCGACGATCAGGCTGACGATCGCGAGGAACAGCGGGCCGTAGGGCGCGGTCGTCTTGCGCCAGAAGGCATCGACGCCGTTCAGCACGTGCTGATGCCCGAGCTGGGCAAGCGCGATCGGGGCCTGGTGGTAGGGGTTGTGGCCAAGGTGAACGAGCGTGCCCTGCGCGATGTAGCTGTACACGTCGCGGCTGAACAGCGGCGGCCCTAACAGGAACGGAAGGCACCAGCAGGCGCCCACCACCCAGAGCGCCCACACCGGGGCCCGTCTGAGCGTGAAGCCGAGCCCCAGCCAGGCCGCGCACAGAAGCGCCACCCCGACCCAGAACGCGATCTTCGTCGCCTCGTGGCCGGCGGGGGCCGACGCCGTGAAGAACCAGCGGACCGCGCCCGGGCCGAGCAGGTGCGTTCCTTCGAACGCGGCCAAGGCGGACCCGAGCATGCCGACGCCGGCCCAGAGCCAAACGAGGCTGAGCCCTTCGCGCTCGCGGGACGCTGCCTCGGCAGTCATCGCGCTCGCGTCCCTGGGGCTGAGGGTGCGTTCCTCGACCAACATGAAGCCGGCTCGCAGCGCCCTTGGGGGCTCACCGCGGCCCCGGATCGTAGTGCGCCCGCCGGAGATTCAGTTTGCGGACGGCTAGGCGTTGGTTAGGCCCACGCTTGCCTATCTCGCCCGCGCTCCGCGCAGAACGACGTCATGCCCGGTGAGCTTCACTCCCAGGCGCCCGGCCACCGCGTCGATCGCGCGCTCGAGGGCTTCGTCAGAGAACGCCTCCACCTCGCCCGTCCGTTCGTCGACGAAGTGATGATGGTGCCGGTCGGGGTCGGCGATCTCGTACCGGGCCGCTCCGTCGCGGCCGTCGAGTCTGTGCAACAGGCCCAGGCCGAACAGCTCGTCGATCGCACGGTAGACCGAGGCGGCCGAGCCGGCGCCCTGGGCTCGGAGGCGATCGATGACGTCCTGCGCGCTGAGCAGGCACTGCCCCTCGCTGGCGAGGAGCTCGATCACCGCGTTGCGGGCGGCGCCCGAGCGCAGCCCGGCGCCGCTCGCGCGTTCCCGGGCCTGCGCAATCCATCGGTCTCGAAGCTCGGGATCCATCGCTCGTGAGGCTATCTCCACGCCGTCCAGGCTCGCCCTACCGCGTACCAGGCCGCGCTGATCGTGCCCACGAAGAATCCGATCGGGTAATTGGTCTGATAGGAGGCCGCGATCGCGGCCCACACCGTCATCAGTGCGATCACGACCGACAAGATCAAGGCGCGTTGCGGGTTGCCGGTGAAGGAGCGCGCTGCCGCCGGCGGTCCGATCATCAGGCTGAAGATCAGCAGCGTGCCGACCACCGGCACGGTCATCGTCGTCGCCAGCGCAACCACGGCCAGGAACAGGAGCTGCATCCGAGCGCTCGAGATCCCTCTGGCCTCGCCGACGTCTGCGAGCACCGATGAGAGCAGGAGCGGTCGGTAGAGCAGCCCGATCGCACCGACGCAGACGCACGCCAGGACCGCCGTCGGGACCAGCTCGTTGGTGCTGATCCCGAGGACCTCCCCGAACAACAGCGAGTACACCTGGGGCTCATACTCGCTGCCGAAGCTCAGGAACAGCGCGCCGAGACCCAGCATCAGCGTCAGCGTCAATGCCGTCGCCACGTCGTGCCGGCCGCGCCTGCCCAGGCCGCCGATCCCGAGCGCCGAGAGGACGGAGAAGACCCCGAGTCCGAGCAGAGCGTTGACCCCGATCAGCGCCGCGGCAGCGGCACCCGCAAACGAGCCGTTGGGGATCGCATGCGCCGCGAACGCGGTGCCGCGCAGGACGACGAAGAAGCCGACGACCCCCGCGACCGCGGCGACGATCGTCGCGACGGTCCATGCGTTGACCATGAATCCGGTGAACACCTAATCGCGCCTCCGAGCCCGTCGGGCCCGCACCAGCCGGGGCACTCCGGCGAGCAGGTAGAAGAGCAGCACGGCCCCGACGACGAAGAAACTGACCGGCCACCCGTGCCCGCGCGGTGGCCAGGAGTAGCTGTCGTACGCGAGCAGGACGCCCAGCCACGTCGCCGCGATCCCGATCGCCGCAGCTGTGAGCGCCGCCCGCCCGGGCCGGTCCGTGAGCCGAAGCGCGGCTGCGGCCGGTCCGATCAGGAGTGCCGTGCCGAGGACGGCGCCGATCGTGAGCGCCGCGAGCGCCACCGCAACCGCGACCGCCAGCAGGTAAACGGCGCCGATCGCCCGCACCGGGATCCCGCGTGCGGCGGCGACCTCGGGACTCAGCGAGCTCATCAGCAGCGGCCTCTGCACCAGCGCTATGAGCGCCAGCGCTGCCAGGCTGAGGGCGACGATCGCCGGCAGCGTGGAGCCGGCGATCGCAAACGGGGACCCGAACAGGATCGTGACGGTCGCGCCGGCGGTCGTGTGGTGAGTGCTGTTGAGGTAGAGCAGCAGCGCCGCGATCCCAAGACTCGCCCCGAGGACGATCCCCGTAGCCAGGTCGCGCCCGCGAGGACGCTGGATGCCGATCAGCTCCATCACGCCCGCGGCTCCGATCGTGGCGGCCAGGAAACCCGGGAGCGCTCCTGCGCCGAGCAGGAACGCGCCCGAGGCTCCGGCCGCACCGATGTCCGACAGCGCTTCGCCGGCAAAGGCCTGGCCGCGGATCACCGCAAACACCCCCACCGCGGCCGACACGAGTGCCACCGCGGCTCCCACGCTCAGCGCGATGTGTACCGGGCCGCTGTCGAAGAACCCCCGCGCGAAGACGGGCGCCAGGAATTGGCTCACGCGATCACCTCGATCGCACGGGCCGGACCGTCCGGCGCGTAGTGGTCCTCGGCCGCGCCGGCGACGACGAGGACGCGGCCGTGCACGCGGACAACGTCGACGTGATGGCCATAGAGGCGGCTGAGGACGTCCGGACGCACCACCTCATCGGTCGTGCCACTCGCGGCCCTGCCACCTGCGACGTACACGATCCGGTCCATGACGTCGAGCAGGGGATTCATCTCGTGTGCGGAGATCAGAATCGCGATCCGCTGCTCGGTGCAGATCCGAGCGAGCAGCGCGACCACCTCCTGTCCGCTTCTCAGGTCGAGATTGGCCAGCGGCTCGTCGAGCAGCAGCAGACGGGGCTTAGAGATCAGGGCGTGCGCGATCAGGACGCGCTGCTGCTCGCCGCCGGAGAGGTTGCCCACGCGCGTGTCGGCGAAGCGGTGCGCATCCACCGCGGCGAGCATCTGATCGACCTGCTCGCGGCGGGCGCGCGATGGGCGCGGGATCCCGAGCCGGTGCGCGTCGAGTCCGAGCCCCACCACATCACGCGCGCGCAGTGGGATGTCGGCTTCAAGGAGGTAGCGCTGCGGTACGTACCCGATCAGGGGGTTGCGGCGCGATCGCGGCGCGCCGGCGACCAGGACGCGTCCGCCGCTCGGCGCCTGGAGCCCGAGGATGGCCTTCAAGAGCGTCGTCTTGCCGGCGCCGTTGGCGCCGATCAACCCCGTCAGCTCGCCGGCGGCGATCGTGAAGCTCACGTCCGACAGGACGTCGCGCCCCCCGAGCCGCACGGTGAGGCCCTCGACGCGCAGGATCTCCGCGCCGGTTCTGTCGCCGGCCGTCGCGCCGTGACCTCTGGTGGCGGTCACAACCGCTCCGTCGAGACGCCGTCGGCCACCGCCTTGCGGAGGGCATCGACCTCGGCGAGCATCCAGGACTGGTAGTCGTAGCCGTCCGTGGGCATCGTCTCGTAGACGGCGACGACCGGGACTCCGTGGCTGCGCGCCGTCCTTAGGAACGTGGCGGTGAGGGGGTCCGTGACCTGCTCGTTGTAGAGCAGCGCCTTGACCCTGCCGCTCGTGAGCAGGTCGCTCTGAATGGCGACGTTCTGAGGCGCCGGGTCGAGGCCATTCATCACGTCGGCCTGGAGCGTGAACGGGGTCAGGATGTCGGCGCCGGCGGCCTGCAGCATGTAGTTCCCGACCGGCTCGGTGACGGCGACGGGCGTACCGGGGTAGCTCACGCGGAACCGCTTGATCGCGGTCAGCCACGGAGTCAGCGACCGGTCGAAGCGCGCCAGATTGGCCTGGAAGTACTGGGCGTGCCCGGGCTGGATCTGGGAGAGCGCCGCGGCAACCATCTTCGCGACGGCCGACATCGTGTCCGGGCGGTACCAGAGGTGCGGGTTGGGAGTCGAGTCAGGCAGCCCGAGGAGGTGCTGGACGTCGATCACCTTGCGTGACGAGTTCGGGGAAGCTGACTCGATCTTGTTCATGTAGTCGTCGTACCCAAGCCCGTTCTGCACGATCAGCTTGGCGGAGCTCACCTCGGCGGCGACGCTGGGGCTTGCTTCGAACGTGTGCGGGTCGGTGTTCGGGTTGCTCTCGAGCGCGTTGGCGTGGACGTAGGACCCGCCGATCTGCGAGATCACGTTCGCGTACTCGTTCTCGGCGCCGACGGCGACGATCTGGCCCGGATGCGCGCCGCTCCCAGCAGTCCCGCACGCCGCGACGGCCAGCGCGGCCGCCAGGCACGCGCCCAGCCGAGTTCCGATTCCCGATCCGCTCATTCGCCATCATCGTAACAGCAAATGAGTCTCATTCCCATTCTCATCACGCGTCCCGGTAAGCGGGTTACTTGACGCGCTGGCGTGCCACGCGTTAGAACTGGTCGACAACAACGACCGGGGGGTATGTGATGGATACCTATGTGATCCTGCGGCGGAGCGGCTGGCGCTCGCCCGAGGACCTGGAGCAGGCAGCGGCGCGCTCGACAGCAGAGGGCGAGAAGATGCCCGACGACGTCCGCTGGATCCGGAGCTACGTGCTCGAGGAGGACGGCGGGTCGGTCGGCACCGTCTGCATCTACCAGGCCTCAAGCCCTGATGCGATCCGCCGGCACGCCGGGGCGGCCGACCTGCCGGTCGATGAGATCGTCAGGATCGCCGACACGGTGATCGTCAGAGAGGACCCGAGCCCCGCGGCGGCCTAGCGCTTCGCGGACGGCGGGACTGCCGGCGCGACGCCTGCGCCGCACGGCGGCCGGCGCGGCCACCCTCGCAGCTCCGGCGACATACGGCTTGACATTGACATACCGATGGGTATCCTAAGTCGGGTACTCGTGAGTACCCGCGTCGCTAGGAGCTCATCACCATGTCCGCAGCCGTCGCCAGCCCCATGCAGATGCCACGCGAGCAGTATCGCCTGCCCGACGGCCCCGGGACACCCAAGCTAGTCAACGGGTTCTTCTTCCTGATCTCCCAGCAGCGCTCCATCCGCCGGCTCCAGAGCCGGTACGGCGACGCGTACACGGTCGATCTCCCGGTGATCGGGAAAACGGTCGTGGTCTCCAACCCCGAGCTGGTGAAGGCCGTCTACACCGCCAAGCCGACCGTGCTGCACGGCGGCAAGAACCCGCTCGGGAGCCTGCTCGGCCCCGGCTCGCTGTTCTCGATGGATGAGGACCGCCACCTCGAGGAGCGGCGAACGTTGCTTCCTCCGTTCCACGGCGACCGGATGCGCTCATACGAGTCGCTGATCGAGGAGGAGGCGCTCCACGCGTTGGGAAGCTGGCCCGAGAACCAGGAGTTCGCGACGATCACCACGTTCCAGCAGATCACCCTCCGGGTGATCCTCCGCGCGGTGTTCGGCGCCGAGGGCACCGAGCTCTCAGACCTGGAGGAGCTGCTGCCGGGCATGACCGCGCTCGGCCAGCGGCTGGTCACGATCCCGATCCTCCGGCGGGACTTCGGGCGACGGAGCCCCGGTGGGCGCTACGACGCGATGCGACGCCGCTACGACCGGATCGTCGAGGCGCTGATCGAGAAGCGCCTAGCCGATCCAGAGCTCGGCGAGCGAATCGACATCCTCTCGCTGATGCTCGCCCCTCTCAAGGAGGCGGGTGCAGAGATCGACCGGAGCGACGTTGCCGACGAACTGCTCACGTTGCTGGTCGCCGGACACGAGACGACCGCGTCATCGCTCGCCTGGGCGGTGGAGCGGCTGCGCCGCCACCCGGATGTCCTGCGGCGTCTCGAGCAGGAAGCCGAAGGCGAGGACGCGACGCTCCGCACCGCCACGATCCTCGAGGTTCACCGCGCCCGTCCGGTGATTGGGGCCACGGGTCGCATCGCGATGCAGCCGTTCGAGCTCGGCGAGTGGCACCTTCCGCCGGGGACGCGCGTCGTCACACAAGCCGCGACGCTCCACCGCGACAATCGCTTCCATCCCAATGCCGAGCGTTTTGACCCGGACCGCTACGTCGGGCGCAAGCCGGATACGTACGCCTGGATCCCGTTCGGCGGCGGCATCCGCCGCTGCCTCGGCGCGGCCTTCGCCCAGCTCGAGATGGATGTGGTGATCCGGGCGATGCTCCGGCACTTCGAGCTTCAGCCGACGCGCGAGCCCGGCGAGCGCCAGCACTTCCGCGGCGTGGCATTCGCTCCCGCCAAGGGAGGGGTCGCGGTCGTCCGCAGGCGGCGCCGGCCGCTGGCGGCGGGCGGGCCCTCCACCGCGGCACGTTGTCCCGTCGAGCACGAAGCGGCGGCGTAGATGTCCCGTAACGGCCATCGCCCGCTCGCCGGCCAGACGGTCGTGATCACGGGCGCCGCCTCGGGCATCGGTAGAGCCCTCGCCCAGCGCCTCTCCGCCCAGGGTTCACCCGTCGCGATCGTCGACCAGAACGCCGAGGCGCTCGAGGCCACCGCGGAGGGCCTAACCGGGGCGACCCTCGTCCAGCAGCTCGACGTTCGTGACCGACAGGGCCAATTCGCCTTCGCCGCGCGCGTGAAGGAATGGGCGCCGGCGCCGATCGGTGCGGTGTTCAACAACGCGGGCGTGGCCGTCTCCTCGACCGTCGCAGAGGCCGCCGTCGAGGACGACGAGTGGCTGCACGCGATCAACTTCGAGGGCGTCGTGCACGGCGTCCGCGCGTTCCTCCCGCTCCTGCTCGAACAGCGCTCTGGCGCGATCGTCAACACCTCGAGCGTGTTCGGCCTGGCCGGGATTCCGACCCAGAGCGCGTATTGCGCGTCGAAGTTCGCGGTGCGCGGCTTCACCGAGTCGCTGCGCCACGAGCTGGTCGGCACCGGCGTGCGAGCGATCACCGTCCATCCCGGTGGCGTCAAGACCAACATCGCGCGCAACGGCCGGTTCCACACCGATCCCCGCGGCCTGGGACGGTCGCGGGAGCAGATCGCCGATGAGTTCGAGGCGCTTGTACGCACGACTCCGGAGCGAGCCGCCGAGATCATCCACAAGGGCGTCGACGCCGGCAAAGCTCGCATCCTCGTGGGGCCGGACGCCTACTTCTTCGACTTCATCACCCGCCTCACACCCGCCCACTACTGGACCGTGCTCGACAAGATCCAAGAGCTCGCCGTCCGCGCTTCTGAGAAACGGACCCACTCATGAGAACCGAACACATCGACGTGCTGATCATCGGCGCCGGGATCTCCGGCATCGGAGCAGCCGCCCACTTAACGCGAGAGCAGCCGGGCAAGAGCTACCTGATCCTCGAGGCGCGAGAGGCGATCGGCGGGACGTGGGACCTGTTCCGCTACCCGGGGATCCGCTCAGACTCGGACCTGCACACCTTCTGTTACGCCTTCAAGCCCTGGCTCGATGACCACTCGATCGCCGACGGCGACTCGATCCTCCGCTACGTCCGTGAGACCGCCGGCGAGCACGGCGTCGAGCGCCATATCCGCTTCGGCCACAAGGTGACCGACGCGCGGTGGTCCACGGACGATGCGCGGTGGACGATCACCGCGCAGCGCGGGCCGGACGCCGAGCCGGTCGAGCTCACCGCCTCATGGCTGTTCTGCGCGGGCGGCTACTACAACTACGACTCCGGTTATGTGCCCGAGCTGCCGGGCGCCGAGCGCTTCGCCGGTCCGATCATCCATCCCCAGTTCTGGCCGGAGGACTTCGACTACGAGGGCAAGCGCGTGGTGGTGATCGGCAGCGGCGCAACCGCGATGACGCTCGTCCCGGCGATGGCCGAGGAGGCCGAGCACGTGACCCTGCTACAGCGCACGCCCACCTACGTCGTCTCGGTACCTGCCGTCGACCCGCTCGAGATGCGCCTGAAGCAGTGGCTCGGGCCGGTGCGCGCGCATCGCATCGCGCGGCGCAAGAACGTGCGTCTCCAGCGGCTCGTCTGGAGGCTCTCGAAGCGTCGCCCGAACCTGGTCCGCAAGCTGATCCGCGCCGGCGCGGTCCGCTCGCTGCCCGAGGGCTACGACGTCGACACGCACTTCAAGCCTCCCTACAACCCGTGGGACCAGCGCATGTGCGTCGTGCCCGACGGCGATCTGTTCCGGTCGATCCGCAAGGGTCAGGTCTCGATGGTCACCGGCCGCATCGAGACGTTCACCGAACACGGCATCAAGCTCCAGTCAGGGGAGGAGCTCGCCGCCGACGTCGTCGTCACCGCGACCGGGCTCAACCTGATCGCGCTCGCCGGCGTCTCGTACAGCGTTGACGGCGAGCCGGTTCGCCTGAGCGAGAAGGTCACCTACAAGGGCATGATGCTGACCGGCATGCCGAACTTCATGTACGCGGTCGGCTACATCAACGCGTCCTGGACGCTGAAGGTCGACCTGATCTGCGAGCACTTCTGTCGCCTGCTGGCGCTGATGGACGAGCACGACTACTCCTACTGCATGCCCGAGGACCCGGACCCGGACGCCCCCACCCGCCCGCTGCTCGACTTCGGTGCCGGATACGTGGTGCGCTCCGTGCACGAGTTCCCAAAGCAGGGCTCGACGCCGCCGTGGGAGCTGAGCATGGACTACTTGACGAGACAAGAAGATCCTGCTCGAAGGGCCGGTCGGTGACCACATGCGTTTCGTCTCGCGGCAGGGTGCCGGGGACCGAGCCGCGATTCCCGAGCCGGCTGCAGCTCAGCGGGCCGGCGCCGCCTGAGGGGCCCCGGCCACCGCCTTCATGAAGGTCTTGATCTCGGTGGCCAGCTCGCCGAGATCCTCATCTCGATCGACCGCGCGGATGATCGCCTGCTGGACGCCGCTGACCACCATGTAGGCGCGCGCGAGCGAGACCGGCTCGAGGTCGGGATCGCGCTCCGCGTCGGCCTCCATCACGGACACCAGCAGCTCGGCATAGCGCTCGACGCCCAAGCGCTGGGCGATCACGACCCGCTCCCCCAGTCCGGGGCTCGCCCACGTCGCGGCCAGGTTCGCCTCGTTCAGCAGGATGTCGACGTACGTGTCGATCGCCTGGTCGATCTGGATCGCGACCGGCGCGTCGCGGTCGATCGCCCGGTCGACCTGTTCCAGCACCGCGAGCGAGATCTTCTCGGTCAGCTCGACGAAGCACGACTCCTTGTCCGGGAAGTGCTTGTAGAACGTTCGCCGCGACGCGCGGGCATGGGCCACGATGTCGGTCACCTGCGTCTGCGCCAGCCCTTTCCCACGGATCGACGCCGCCAGGCCTTCCAGCAGCCGCGCATGCTGCTCGTCGTAAACAGGGAGGTCGCGGTCGGCGGTCATCGCGGTCAACAGTACCGGGCACCAAGGCGAGCGTTTACCGCCATGCACGCCGCCGTTTCCCGCGCGGCCTCGGCATTCTGGTACTGTGCCGCTGCTCGCCTGGGATGAGCTGTGCGTGATCGGGTGCAAAGGCGACTGGGGTTCCGGCGCGCGTGGGTACTCGCCGGTCGCAATATCGGAGATTCGGTTCCTCATCGCATCGGGGCACCTGGGGTAATGGCTCGCCATCGTCGCTCGATTTCACCCGGGCTGGTCGCCGTGGTGCTCGCCGCGCTCGTCGTCTCGGCGGCGGTTCAACCGGGGTCGGCCGCGAGCGCGCGGCAGCCCGTCGCGAAGATGATCTGGGGTCCGGAGACCCTCCCGAACGGCCAGTCGGCGTTCCCCCTCTACCAGCAGCTGGGCGTGAACGTATTCCAGCTCGAGCTCCTGTGGGCTGAGGTCGCGCCCACGAGGCCCGCCCACCCGCGGAACCCCGCCGACCCCGCGTATCACTGGCCGGCTGAGATCGATCAGGCTCTGGCTGCCGCCAAGCTCGACCACATCACGATCTGCCTGCTCGTGCAGCAGACTCCGCGCTGGGCGAACGGCGGGCGATCGCCAATTTGGGTGCCGCATAAGGCGGCCGATTACGGGAACTTCCTGGCGGCAGCGGCCAAACGCTATCCGTCGGTCCACTTCTGGATGGTGTGGGGCGAACCCAACAACATCCAGAACTTCCGGCCGTTGCCGGCGAACTCACCCGTTGGGCCGCGTCACTATGCGCTGCTGCTCGCTGCCGGTTATCACGCTCTCAAGCGGGCATCGCGGGCCAACATCGTGATCGGCGGAGACACCTGCAGCTTCTGCGCCGTCTACCCCGCGAACTACCTGAAGTGGATGCGGCTCCCGAACGGCAAGCCGCCTCCGCTCGACTATTACGGCCACAACGCCTTCGGGCGGCGCTTTCCCAGGCTTGCCGACGGGGTGTACTCACCCGGGGGGCGCGACCTCAACGACATCGACACGCTCGAGGCTCAGCTCCGGCACACGTACCACAGACAGGTGAAGTTGTGGCTGTCGGAATGGACCGAGGCGTCGGGCCCCAACAGCGTCTTCGGGTTCTACCTCTCGCCCCAGCAGCAGGCAAACTGGCTGACCGCCGCATTCCGGCTCGTGAACTCGGTCAATTACGTGGCGGGATTCGGGTGGTACACGCTGCTCGACGAATACCAGGGCACACGTCGCCAACAGACGTTCGGTCTGATGACCGCAGACTTGCAGCCCAAGCCCGCGTTCTACGCCTACCAGCAAGCGCGCTGAGCGAAGCCCGTGCGCGTCTGCTTTCTGACGCACTATTACCCGCCGGAAGTCGGGGCGCCGCAGACGAGAATCGAGCTGCTTGCACGCACGCTGGCGGCGCGCGGCCAGCAGGTCGCGGTCCACACCTGCTTCCCCCACTACCCAAGCGGCACCATCCGCTTGCCATACCGGAACCGCCCCTGGATCGTCGAACGGCAAGACGGAGTCACGATCGTCCGCAGCGCGGTCCTTCCCGCTCCCAATCGAGGATTCGGGCGGCGGCTCACCGATCACGCGTCGTTCGCCGCCTCGGCGCTGGCGACGGCTCCCCTGACGGGGCCGCTGGACGTCGTCGTTGCCGAGACCCCGCCGCTGTTCACCGCAGCCGCCGGGGCGCTATACGCCGCGCTGAAGCGAGCGGCGTTGGTCGTACACGTCGCGGATCGCTGGCCCGCCAGCGCGGTCGAGCTGGGCGCGCTGCGCGGCCGGCACGCAATCGCCGCTGCGGGCATGCTCGAGGACTGGGTCTACCGCCATGCCGACATGATCCTGACCCCGACCGCCGGGCTCCACAGCGCGCTCGAAGCCGTCCCGGGATGCGCCCCGAAGACGCGCCGCGTGTGGCCGGTCGTGGACTTGGTCCGCTTCAACCTTCCTGACCCCGGCGATCAGGGCGGCCCCCTTCGGCTGCTGTATGCGGGCACCGTGGGCCTCGCCCAAGGGCTCCACGGACTGGTTGAAGCCTCGCGGCTCGCGGGCCCTGACGTGGTGAGGACCACGATCGCCGGCGACGGCGCCGAGGCCGAGCGGATACATTCGCTCGCGCACCGGCGCGACGCGGCAAATGTCACGCTGATCGGTGCGGTCCGATCCGAGCGCGTACCGGCCTTGTACGCGGCCGCTGACGCGGCGGTCGTCCTGCTGCGAGACCTGCCCATCTTTACCGGCGCGCTGCCGACCAAGATGTTCGAGGCGATGGCCGCGGGGCGGCCTCTGGTTCTCGCCGTGCGCGGTGAGGCCGCCCGTCTGGTGGAGGAGGCCGGCGCTGGGATCGTCGTCGCGCCGGACGATCCTGCCGCGCTGGCGCACGCGATCCGGCGTCTGCACGGCGATCCAGCGCTCCGGCGCCGGCTAGGTCGCGCTGGGCGCTCCTACGCCGAGGCCCGGTTCGGCACGGAGCGGGCCTCGGCGCAATGGGCGAGCGCGCTCAGCGAGGCGGGCGCTTCGCGACTCGAGCACGCTCGCCGATCCGCGACAGCGCTTGCAACCCGGTATCGAGCGGGTTGAGCGCAAGCGCACGGCGATAGTACGCGCGTGCCGACGCGAGCTTGCCGGCACGCGCCTCGAGATCGCCGAGCACGCCGAGCGTGGAGGAGTTCTCCGGCTCGAGCTCGAGCGCCTTGCGGAGCTGAGCATATGCCGCTCCGCGATCGCCCATCGTCTCGTACGCCGACGCCTCGAGGTAATGAGGAGTGACCGACCACGGATTCAGCGAGGACGCCGTCTGAGCTGCCGACAGCTCGGCACGGGGATCCGACACTGCGGACCGGGCCCGGTCCGTGTACGCATTCGAAGCGAA
Source organism: uncultured Actinomycetes bacterium (assembly GCA_963822725.1). Lineage (GTDB taxonomy): Bacteria > Actinomycetota > Thermoleophilia > Solirubrobacterales > Solirubrobacteraceae > Palsa-465. Next base: position 427,310 of record CAWGIR010000001.1, on the reverse strand, counting down.
CAGGGCGAGCACGCCGACCGCACAGGCGAGCAGCCCGACCCCCGCGGCTGTCCGGCCGATACGCCGGCGCGAACCCCCTTGAATCGGTGGCTGAGCGGGGTTGGCCGCCGCCACCTGTGCAGCCCCCAGCGATAACGCGAGCACCCCGATCGCGGTCAAGCCCGGGATCAGCCAGATCCAATCGACCGTCGACTGGCCGAGCAGGACCGCGCCGGCGGCCAGCGGTCCGAGGGCGTGCAGCCTGGCCGGGCGACCCAGCGAGCGCCACCCGCGGGAGACCGTGGCGACGATCCCGCCCAGATACGTTGCAAACAGCAGCACACCGACGAGCCCGTTCTCGCTCAGCAGCGCAAACACGAGACCGTGGGGATCGCTCAGGTTGCGATTCGTGGCCCGGTAGCGGTAGTAGTCGAACGCATAGTTGTCAGGGCCGACACCGAGCAGCGGCGCGTGCCCGAACTCCTTCACGGCGACCCGCCACAGGTCATAGCGCTGCCCGCCCACGGACGCATAACGCGTGCTGGTCGGCGTGCCGGCATTGACGTTGGTGAACTGGTCCCACTTGTGGCGCGCGAACGAGGCGGGGTTGCCGATCGCAATCGCTGAGCCCACCAGCGCGACGACGATCCCACCTCCCAGCGCCACCCGCGCAGCGCGATGAGCGTTGCGCATCTGAGGGGACCCGGAGCGCAGGCCCTGGTCAAGCACCGAGATCAGCATCCCGACGGCGAAGCTGGCGGCCGTGAGGCCCGTCAGCGCCCACGCGGCCACGGTGATGTCGTGCGTGCTGACGATCCCGTGGCCGGCGTCCCATGCGTGAAAGGGGCGCAGCAGCAATGGCGATGTCGCCGCGACCCCGGCGAGCGCGATCACCGCCATCCACGCGCGGCGCACCCGACCCGGACCGAGCGAAAGCGCGATGCAGGCCCCCGCTGCGAGACCGATCAGGATGCCGCGCGATTGGGTCAAGAACACCAGCCCGAGGCAGAGCGTCGCGATCGCGAGGGCGAGCGCGCGGAGAACGCGACGGTATCCGCGCTCCGATGCCGCCACGATCAAAGGCCACGCCGGAAGCGCGAAAAGCAATGCCGTCCCGTTCCGATAGTCGATCGGTCCGTTGAGCCTCCCCGCCAGGAACAGCGGACCCCCATCAACCACAAGACGGATGAGCGTGTACGCGGCGACGATGCCGATTCCGGCGGCGATCGTCCAGGCCGCAGCGACCAGCGTTCGCCGGGACAGGGGGAGGGCGAAGGGCACGGTCGCGATTGCGGCGTACAGCATCATCCGCTCCGCGCCGGTGAGGGCGTCGCTGCTCGACTGCGCCCAGGCCATCGACAGCAGCGACCATCCGGCGAGCCCCCAAATGCCAACGAGCACCGCACGAATTGGCGGCGAGGAGAGCGCGAGGCGGCCACGCGCCAGCACCGCGCCGATCAGGATCGCGAGCACGAACAGCGTTAGGGGCGCCCAGCGGCTGATTGCGAACGCGCCCTCCAAGGTGGTCGCGAGCACGAGCAGGACAACCGACAGGACGACCGCGACGGTCGCGGGAGAGACGCGGTGAGCGGCCGGACCAGCAGGCCCCGAATCGCGGATCCGCGCCTCGGCCGGTTGGATCGTGTCGCCCCCCTTGGCAGGCCCCCTGTCGCTCGCTACGATCCCAGGAGTCATGGTTCGACGGCTAGGGGGCATTGCGGCAGGTACAGCCCTCGTGTTGATGTGCTCGTCGACATTGGCCCGCGCCGGCCCCCAGCCCAGGCAGGCTACAGACCCGAGTGCCAACAGTCCATCGGGCGTGCTCTACTCGATTCCGCTCGACAGCGCGCGTCAAGATGCGGCCCCGCACAAGCGCTCGAGCGGGTCCGCGGGCGGCGGAAACGGGGGTGGCAGTGGGGGGAGTGGCACCGGGCCCGGCGGCGCGTCGACCGGACCACCGAGCCAGCCCGGCGGTACCGGTTCCGCCCATCCGTCCGCATCGAAGGCGGTACCCGTTCCCGGTGGCCAGCCCCGCTCGCTCGTGCACTCGAGCAACGGCTTCGGCTCCTCCTCGCAGGTCCCTGACCTGGGCTCGCCGGCAAGCCGCGCGGTCCCGCCACTCCAGGGCAAGTCGGGCTCGCCGCCGCTGCTGGCGATCCTGCTCGCTACGCTCTTGGCGCTCGTCGGAGCATTCGTCGGGGCCCTTTCGTGGCGAGCACGCCGCGACCGGGGCGGTCCGGGCGATACAGCTCAAGCAGGCTGAGCCGCTCCTTGGCCCACGTCAGCTCGGCAGCCGCTGCCGCCAGCCGCTTGCGCAATTGCGGCGCTTGGCACTCCGGCAGCGCGCGCCGCAGCGTGCATGCGAGGTCGTCGGGATCGTCGGGTTTCGCACACCAACCGATCTCGTAGGAGCGCACCAATCGCTCGATTTCCGGCAGCGCGCCGGCGACCACCGGAATGCCGGCGGCGATGTACTCGAACAGCTTGTTCGGCAACGCCAGGCGGTGGTTCTCGCATGTGTCCTCGAGCAGGGTCACGCCGACGTCGGCCTCGGCCGTCCACGCCAGGAGCTCGCCAGGCGGGACGCTCGGCAGCAGCTTGACGCGCTGCTGGACGCCGCGCGCGGCGATCAGGCGCTCGAGCGCTCGTCCGTATCCGGGATCGGGGTCACCGAGAAAGGCGACGTGCACGTCTTCAAGCGACGCGGCCGCGTGGACGAGCTGCGCGCAGCCGCGTCCGGGCGCCGGCGCGCCCTGGTGTAGGACCACCGGAGTCGAGCGGTCGACGCCGAGCCGAGTCCGCAAGCCGCCGGGCCCGGAAGGGCGAAGGGCGCTCACGTTGCGCACAACAATCGGGCGCCTGGGGAGCCGGTAGAGCTCCACAAGCCGGTCGGCGATTCCATCGGAGACGGTGATCACCGCCGCGCAGCGACGAACGAACAGCCGCTCGAGCGCCGCGACCAGCCCGGCCCAGAGCCTCTCCCTGTAGGGGACGCCCGTCGCCAGCTCGTGTGTGTCGTATACGACCCCCGCCCCGACGAGCCTGGCTCCGACAATCCCCGGCAGCAGCATCGCGACGTCGTGCGCGTGTACGACCTCGGGCCGCAGCCTGACTACCGCCCCGACGAACGACAGGAGCGACCGGGCCTGGCCCAGCCGACCCGGTCGACGACCCCGCCTCGGCAGCACCGAGCGCCGCGCATACCCGTCCATGGTCGCCGCATCGGGCGAGACCGGACCCAGCTCGAGCACGCACACCTGATGGCCCGCCGCGCCGAGCGCACTCGCCTCGCGCTGGACGCGCGAATCGAACTCCAGGGACTTGTGGAGGAGCATGACGATGCGCATCGCAGCGCTACCGCCAGGTGATCGCCTAGCAGGTGCCGGGAGCCACAGGGATCGCCTGGCAGCTGGTGGAGGTGCTGTTGCCGTCGCCGCCGAGGATCGACGAGTTTATGCCGGAAGCGATATTGAACTCACCTCCTGCAACGGCCGCGGCGCTTGCGCCTGCGGAGTTGAACTTACCGCCGGCGACCGACGCTGACCCAACGGTGGCGTTGTTGACTGAGCCTCCGCTGACCGTGGCCTCGAGACCAGAGGCGATGTTCCCAAAGCCGCCGAGGACTCCCTCCGCTCCCGAGGTGGAGCAGGAGGCGTTCAGCGGGCTGCCGGCCCCGGCCAGATTCTCGCAACCGGAGACGACCGAGGCGAACGGGTCGGACGCCAGATTCCAGTCGCCGCCGAGCACGGAGGACTCGTTCCCCTGCGCGACGTTGTGCTCGCCGCCGAGCGCGGAGGCGCCGGCGCCGCTGGCCTTGTTGACCTCCCCGGCGGCGAAGCTGAACTCAGCCGAGGCGATGTTGTCGTACCCGACCGTCGAGGCGTACTTGCCCGTCGCCTGCGACTTGAAGCCCCCCACGATCCCGCCGTAGCTCTTCCACCCGTTCTCAGAGCCGACGATCAGATTGTTAGAGCCGGTCTGCGAGTGACCGCTCGTGTTCTCGGCATACCCGACGATCAGGTTGCCCTCGCCGTTCACGGTGCCGCTCGTCGAACCAGATCCGGACACCACCTGCACGTTGACCGCGGAGAACACGGCCGTCGGCTTGCCGCCTACGCCCGAGGAGACGTAAGTCGGCGCCAGCACGGCGGTCGTGCCGGCCCCGCACGACGGCGCGCCCCCGGTGCCACCCGAGACCACGGGCTGCCCCGCCGTCGTGGGAACGCACTCCCAGCCGGGCGTCGCAGCGGCCTGCGCCGCGCCAGCCACACAGCAAAAGACCGTCATCACGACAGCCGTAACCGACGCACTTCGACGCATCGAACACCCCTTCTCGGTAAGCCGCCCCGCCCCGTGCGCGACGATCCTATAAGCATAGACCGGTAGTGGACCTACTAGGCGGGCTTGCGCGCGGCCAGCGCTGCGGACCGGGGAAGCTCGCGGTCGAGCGCCTCGCGTCGGACGACGAACTTCGTCGTGATCGGCGCGAGGCCGGCGCGAGCCAGCCGCCGGCGCAGCGCGGGCGAGGCGAGGGCCCATCGGGTGTCGATCAGCAGCAGCGCACCACCTGGTGCGAGCACCCGTCTCAACTCCGCGAGCGCACGATCCCCGTCGCCCGACGGCACACCGTTGGCGATCGCGACGTCGACCGACCCGGACGCAACTCCGTCAAGCGCCTCGGCATCAAGGTTGCGCACGTCGACGACCGTTTCCAACCCGAGCTCCTCGATGCACGTCCTCGCGACGGCGACATTCCGCGGATCGGCGTCCACGGCAATCATCGACGCGGGAGCCGCCTGCAGCGCCAGCTGCGCGGTAACCGCGCCAAAGCCGCAGCCGCACTCGAGCACCGTCCGATCGACGAGCGTCAGGATTCCCAGCGCGTCTCGCATCAGTTGCAACAGCTGCTGGGCCCGGCGCTCGGCCAACGTGGAGTTGATGCGCACCGCGCGTGCCGCAGCGCTGCCGTTGACCCCTCGGGCCCGCAGGTCGAGCCGCACGTGATGAGCGAACACGGCCGGCACCTGCTCGAGGAACTCGATCCCAGCTGGGCGCCCGCCCGCGATCGGTCGCTGCGCCGGAAGATCCATGCGGCGGCCCCGCATCCCGGGGCGCTGGGACACGATCGTGAACCGCCGAGTCACATACGTGCGCGGGCCGGCGAGGCGGCGGTGCGGACGCTCGTGCCGGATCACCTGCGACTCGTGAAGGCCCGCTCTGCGAAGGCCGTGCAGCAGCGCGACGGCGAGGCCTCGGCGACCGCGAGAGCAGTGAATCACCGCCAGGCCCGATGGGACCAGCACGCGATGAAGCTCGCTCAGCATCGCGGTCCGGGTCCGCCGGCCGTGCGACAGCAGCGGCGCATCACTGACGATCGCCACATCGATGCTCTCGTCTGGCAGCTCGCGCAGCTCGCTGCTGCTCGACAGCACAAAGCGAACACGGCGGTCGAAGCCGAGCGTGGCCGTAGCCTCGGCGGCGGCCCGAAGCCGCCACGGTCGATCGTCGACCGCGACGATCGCCTCGGGCGCGGCGCGCCAGGCCAGGTAGCAGGCTCTCGCGCCGAAGCCGGCGCCGAGGTCGAGGACCACGCTCCGGCTCAGCTCGATGCTCGCGCCGAATTCGCGCAGCAGCCCGAGCGGAAGCTCAGCCGCCGCCGCAACCGAGGCCGCCCGGGCACTCGCCGACTGAGCCGACGCCGGCAGACCGAGTTCCTCGCGAGCGACCCCCGCTGACGCGAGCGCACGTTCGTAGCTCTGCCACGTTGCATCCCATGTCACCGGCAGCGCACGCTTGCTCGTCGCGGACTCAACGACGCATTCATCCTGTCCGACGTCGATCGCGTGCTCGGAGACCGAGCCGTCCGGATGGAGTAGTTCCGTGACCAGGCCGTCGACCGGTTCTCGCGCACGCAGTGCGAAGCGCCCGCCGCCCAGCGCACGGACCCCGATCCTCGTCAAGTCGTGAGACCGCCGCCACCATGTGGCGGCATCGGCGATCGTCCACCTCGACGCACCGCGCAGCTCAAAGTCGCGCACTCGCGGCAGCCACCTTTGCTCGGCCGCGTCTGGACCGACCCGCAGCTGCAGCAGACCGGCGGCAGCGGACCACAACGCCACCGCTCGCTCGATCCGCTCCGGGTCCGAGACCAGCGCCGCCAGGTTCTCGTACCACGGAACGCAGACCGGCTCCAGGATCTGGATGGCTCCGTCAGCGGCCAGGGCGGGAAAGCGGTGAGGATGCAGATGACCACGGCCCAGCAGCTCCGTGTACAGGAGGCGCTCTCGAGCCGCCCAGGTGACGTTCGGAGCGCCGCGGAACCCGAACGCCCCAAGAGCATGGGACGCTACCGCGCCGCGAACGCTGACGCCGGAAAGCTCGTGCTCCAGCTCGGAGAGCTCACTGCCGCCTTCGGCGCGCCACGGATCGCGGGCGAGCAGAGCCACCTCGTGCCCGGCCTGGGCTGCCGCCTTGGCCGCATCGGCGCCCCCGCGCGGCGCACAGGCCCACGTGGCCAGGTCGGGATCCTCCTTGACCGCAGCTCGGACACTCCCGGCACCGCCTCGCTCGATGTCGTGGCGAACAGATACCACCCAGCGAGTGCCGCGAGGCCACGGCCGAACTCGGAGGCGAACGGCATTCCGCTGCTGATGGAGCAGATCGATGATGCCGAGCAGTGCCGCCTCGACCCCGATCGACCGGCTTGCCGCCTGGCTCTGCCCGGCCGGGATCGGCCCGATGCTGTGAGCGTATGCGAGAAAGGCGAACAGGCCGAAGCTGCAGGCGACGACGTTGTTCCACTGCACGACCGCCGCGCTCCGCTGACTCGTGTCGGCGCCCACCCAGTCCATCAGCACCCTGCCACCCGCCGCGTGCGACCACGCCTCTGCGTCCCAGGGCTGGGCATTCCACGCGGCCGCCTGCTCAGAGGTGATCGGAAGCTCCGGCGCCGAGCCTGACTGCGGTCCCGCGCGCTGCCCAGTCGATCGCTCGAGCGGCATCGCGATGCGCCCCGCGGTTGGCGTGCCGAAGCGCTCGGCCGCGACTCGCAGCGAACGATCGCGGACCTGGACGGTCCCCGGCTCGGTTATTTCCTCGACACCGGCGATACCCAGTTCCGCTCGTGCCGAGGGCGTCGGCGGACCGTCGAGCAGCAGCCCCACGCCGCGCTCCCTGACGACCCCGAGCCTGCCATCTACCCATGGATCATCCGGCCCTTGGGCGACGAGCACGACGTCGTAGCCCGCGAGCCGATCGATGTCCGCAAGTGCGTCCTGCTCCGCAGACTCGATCGCCAGGTACCCATGCTTCTCGAGGACGGCGGGCAGCGCCGCCGACCACAGCCCCCGACCCTGCTCGCTGAAAACCGCCCGCTGGGCGTCACGACTGGGCGCGACGAAGAGAATGCCCGCCACCGCCCGTATGTTGGCAGTTCGTCGGTTACCGTACGGGTGGGCACTGTGATGGAGCAACGTGTAAGCGGTACTGGGGACACGGGGGTGGCGCTCGCGACCTCGGCAGACGTGCTGCGCGGGTACGACGCGGCGTACGAGCGACGGCGTCGTGCGAACGCCGGCGGCCGGCTGTTTCGCAACTCCGAGGCCAACGGGCTCGCGGCATTGATGACGGTCGGAGCCTCGGTCGCCGGCGTGTCGGCGCGCTCGGGCCGCGAGGCGGTCGCGTCGGTGACGGCGCTCACCCGCCGCATCTTGGCGCGCGAGCCACACTCGACCGCGACCGATCTCGCCGGGCTCGCGTGGGCATGCGCGTACGGCAGGCTCGCGATTGATCGTCCTCCGGTCGAGCAGATCGAGTTCGTGCTCGAATCGGGGAATGCGTCGGGCACGATCAGCGGGGCCTACGCCGCCGGATGGCGAGCCCTTTTTCTGATCGACGCGATCCCGCTCTTGAACTGGCGCCATCGCCCGGTCGCCGCCCGCCAGCTGGAACGCTGGATGGCCTACGCGACCGAGAAGGCGCTCGTCCTGGCCGACGCCGGTCACGAAGCGATCGGCGCCTCGCAGAGCGCCCGGATCGCGTACGTGCTCGGCCAGGTCGCGAACCGCTGTCCCTCGCCGCCGCTCAGCGCCACCGCGTCGGCGCTCGCGTCAAGCGCGTTGTCCGATGAGGCCGGGGCGCCGACCGCGGTCGCAGCCCAGACGGCCCTGTGCGCGTATTCCGTGGGCGAGGAGGACGCAGGTAGCCGCCGGCTTGAGCGCCTGCTCGAGAATCGTCTCGACCCGGCCCGGATGCTGCTGCGAACCGGCGAGCTGGAGCAGCGTTACGAGCTGAGCCCGTGGGTCCCGCTCGCGCTCCTGCGTGCGTGTCACAGCGAGACCTGACGACGGACGGACGTGACCATGACCGCAAGCGAGCAGCGGCCGCCCGAGCCCCCCGTAGGGCAGGCGACACGGCCCCTGCCCGACTCTCGCCCAGCGGTCTGCATGTTCGTGTACAACAACTGCCTCACCGACCAGCGCGTCCTGAAGCAGGCGCGGACGGTTGCGCGGGCCGGATACCGCGTGACGATTGTGGCGGTGCTCGACCGGAAGTCCGTGCCGCTCGAGCGGCATCCGGAGTTCACGATCATCCGCATCGATCGCGATCCGATCCACTATCGGCTTCTGCGCCGCAGCCGCCGGGCGCGGGCGGCCACGAGGGCGCGTCGCTCGCTGACCCGGCGGATCCTCCGGCGCCTGCGGACCCAACTCCGCGCGAGCGGACGCCGGACACGCGGCGTCGTGCGGCGATCGCTCGTGCGTGTCCCGCGCCTGGTCGAGCGCGTGCGCTTCGGACGCGGGGTGCAGGGGACATCCGCTTCATGCGAGGACGATTGGGAGCTGGCGCCGCGAAGCCCAGCGCGTGCGGTGATTCTGGCGGCGGCGGCGCCGTTCGCGGTGGGCTACCGGGCCGTGCGTTGGCGGGCGCGGCGCAAGCTGCTGAGGGCGCGACGGCGCCTTCGCCGAGTTTCGATCGGCGGTGAATCGCTGAGGTTGCGGCGCGCGCGCGGGCGCGTCCGTCGCCGTCTGGATCTAGATCCGGAGAGGATCAGCCGGAGGGCGCGGGTCGGGCGGAGGGCACGTCGGATACACGCGCCCGGGCTTCATGCGCCCATGCTTCACGCGCCCAGCTGGACGCTGCCGCGCCCGCGCCCGCTGCAGGCGCTCGACAGGGCGGTCTCGCGCGCGGCGTACCGGTGGCTGATGGCCTTCCACCGGCCGCTGATGTTCACGGACTACTACCGCAGGGCCTTCCGGGCAGTCGCGCACGACGGCTACTCGGTGTTCCAGGCCCATGATGTGATCACGCTCCCGGTCGCAGCATGGGCCGCGTACAGGACCCGTGGCCGACTCGTGTACGACTCCCACGAGCTGTACTCCGAGGTGAGCACGCTGTCAGCGCGCGAACGGCGGACCTGGGCCGCGCTCGAACGCGTGCTGATCCGCCGGGCGGACCGGGTGCTGACGGTCTGCGACTCGATTGCCGACGAGCTGGTGCAGCGCTACTCGGTTCGCCGGCCGACAATCCTGCTCAACTGCCCACCTCAGTCCGCAGCACCGCCGGAGCTTGCCGACGGCGGGCGACTGCGCGCGCAGGCCGAGCTTGCCCAGGGCGTGCCGATCATCCTGTACCAGGGCGGCTACGCGCCCAACCGTGGGATCGAGGAGCTGATCGACGCGGTCCCAGAGCTCGAGCACGGCGTTCTCGTCCTGATGGGCTGGGGCGCACTCGAGGAGGAGCTCAAGAACAGGGTGCGGCGTGCAAGGCTGTCCGATCGCGTCCGGATGATCGGCCCGGCACGCCCGGAGGAGCTCCTCCAGTTCACCGTGGGCGCCGATGTGGGCGTGATCCCCTACCGGGCGGTGGGCCTGAACAACTACTACACAACGCCGAACAAGTTGTTCGAGTACATCGCAGCGGGGGTGCCCGTGGCGGGGAGCGCGTTCCCCGAGCTCCGGCGGGTGATCGAGGAAGGCCGCATCGGTGTCACCTTCGATCCCGATGACCCGCACAGCATCGCCGCGTCTCTCAATCATCTGCTCGCGGACGCAGACTCGTTGCGAGAGCTGCGGATCAACACCCGCGAGGCCGCAAAGCGCTACGTGTGGGAGCGCGAGGCGCCGAAGCTGCTGGACATCTATTCCGACCTGTTGCCGATCGGTGCCGGGACTCCTCTTCCTCCACGGCGGCCCTGAGCTCGCCCGCCGAGTGATCGAGCGCGAGCGGCGAGGCTACTGGTCGCCGGCGCTGCCGATCGTGCTGGAGAAGAACGGGTATCTCGGGGTCGAGAGTCATCCGCCCAGCGCCGTCAGCGACACGGGGTTCCTGCGGGCGTTCGACTGCGGGATCGTCGCGAGGTTGCAGGCGGACAGCTGGCGGGACGAGCTGATCGAGGCGCTGCTGCGCTCGGAGCGTCCGCTGCTTCTCGAGCCCCCATTGCCGCGGCGGCTCCTGCAGGAGCTCGGCATCTCCTCGGCGGAGCCGCTGGCTCCCCCCCTCCCGGATCTGACCCTGAGCATCACCGACGCCGGGATCGCCGAGCGGGCAGGTAGCTTCGGGTACCGCACCGGGGGGCGGATTGGGCCACCGCGCTCGCATCAGGGCCCGGGCGAGCAGCGAAACGACTGGTCGGCGCTGGGAACCGTTCCGCTCGAGCCAGATCAGGCAGCCGCTTGGCGGGAGCCCGGATACGACGTAGAGCAATGGACGCTGGAGGCGGACGTTGAACTGCTTGCCGAATGGCGCAACGAGCAGACAGGTGAGCGACATCCGGCGGTCGTCCGGCGCGGGCGTCTGATTGCGGCCTCGTTCTCTCTTGCCGCGTTCCTCGTGCGTGCGCACACGGCCGAGCCGTGGTACCGCGGCGAGCGCCGACTCGCACACCGCTACACCGGGATCGAGCATCTGCTGCTGGCGCTGATCGACGAGCTGCACGCAAGCGCGGGCTCTGTAAGGGCCCGAGTCCAGCCATGGCCGAGTGGCGCGAGGTGGGCCCTCAACATCCGGCATGACTTCGATCGGCCGCTGGCTCGGAGCCGGGTGGCGGAGATTGTCAGCCGCCACGACCAGCTCGGCACGGCGGCGACGTGGTACTGGCGCGCCCGCCACCTGCGCGCCGGGCTGCGCCGTGTGTCGCCGCGGCGGGCCCACCGGGAGGGCAACGCCGCGATCCGGGAGGTGGTGCGGGCCCCCCGCCAAGAGGTCGCCCACCACACCGAGCGACTATGGGCCGGCGCCGAACGGGAGCAACGAACGATCGAGGCCCTGGCCGGCCGGAGGATCCGGGGCGCCTCCAGTCACGGTGATCCGGCCTGCTTTCGCTTCCAGGGCGCGCCCAACGTGCTCTGGGCCGAGCAGCAGGGCCTGCTGTACACCGAGCTGATTCAGCACAGCCACTTCCAGCCCCATCGCTTCCCGGTGCTCGCGAGCGACGGCATCGTCTCGCCGCTGAACGTGATCTGCCTCCCCCACCACGAATCGTTCGATCGCTCGACGGCGCCCGGTGACTTCGCCATGGAGAAGCTGGCTGCCGCACCTGAGACGTGGGCCCCGGTCGCCGGGATGCTGCAGGTCATGAGCCATCCGGACATCAACATCGACCCGCTGTTCGAGCTACTCGCGGGGATGACGAACGACGGACGACTCGACTGGACCGCGGAGCGTTGCGCGGAGTGGTGGCGGCGCACGCACGTGATCGATCAATTCGAGTTGCGTGCGCTAGGCGGCGGGCGCTTCGCGTGCCGCTCCAGGAAGGGCGTCGAAGGGGTGGTGCTGGAGCTCCGGTCGCCGGACGGCACCACGACGCTGCACACCCTCGATCTCGAGGCCGGGGTCGAGATGACGGTTGGCGGATGATCGGCCCCGGTCGATCACGCTAGATTGAATGCGAGGGCGAGGCCATTGACGCGCGTTGAGGAGCCGATCTTCGTACGGGGGATGAGCCGGTCAGGCGGCACCCTGATGGCAACGGTGCTCGATGCCCACCCGGACGTGGCGATGTCGTATGAGCTCTATCCGCAGCTGCTCGAGCTCGACGACGGTGGGCCCGAGCGGCTCCGTGAGCTGGCCGAGATGTTCGCGGCCGGCCCGGATCTGAAGCGAACGGCGAAGGCCGTGGAGCCGAAGGGGCTCTCGACGTACTTCCTGCGTTGCGCCCGCGGCGGACTCGACCACGGAGACCTCGCGACGCTGCTGCGCGAACACGCGGCCGGCTCGGACTTCAGCACACTCGAAGGGCGCATGCGATTCGTGGAGCGGTGCTCGGTGGCCAAGATGCACCAGCAGCGCAAGCCGCGCTGGGGCATGAAGGCGACGGCCCGCTACGAGGAGTATCTGGAGCTCTGGCCACAGGCGTACTTCCTCTGGATGCTGCGAGATGGGCGGGACATTCTCGCCAGCCAGCAGAACACGGGGGCGTTCCACCCGGTCCCGGAGGAGATTGCCCGTTCGTGGGTGAGCCATCAGACGCGGTTTCGCGAGCTGGTGGCGGATCCGCACGTGCGCGCATACGAGGTCCGCTACGAGCGCCTGGTGCACGACCCCGAGCCCGAGATCCGGGGGATCTGCGAGTTCCTGGACCTCCCGTTCGACGAGCACATGCTCGCGTTTCACAGCGCGCACCTGACGGTGTTCTCCGCCTCGCATCTCTCGATGGACCGGATCACCAAGCCGATCGACGATTCTCGCGTGGGCCGCTGGCGATCGGACCTCTCCCCCGAAGACCTCGAGCGGTTCCAGACCGCCGCCGGTGATGGTCTCATGGCGCTCGGCTACGAGCGGGAGGGGTAGTGCTCACCGATCCGACCGAGATCGAGATCATTTCCGCCGCGCGCCAGAAAAACGTCCGCGACCCCAACCGCTCTCGCGCACCATTCGACCGGATCTTCGCCGACTTCCTGCCCGACGAGCTGTTTGCCGGCACGACCGTGATCGATCTCGGGCCAGGTCAGTTCGACTTCGGAGAGATGGCCCGCGCGCGCGGAGCGACGCGTGTCGTCGGGTTCGACCGGGACCCGGCGGTGGTGGGGCTCGGCCGCCACAAGGGCTTCGAGATGGTCGAGGGGCGCCTGCAGGAGCTACGGGCGGCCGACTTCGACGGTGGCTTCGGCGGCGTCTTCTGCAAGTTCTCGATCAACGCCTTCTGGGGGCGCTCGCTTGATGAGGTCCGTGCACTGACCGCCGAGGTCGCCCGGCTCGTGCGTGCCGGCGGCTGGAGCTGGATCGCGCCGTGGAACGGAGCCAAAGGCGAGGCCCGCAGCGATGAGGAGGTAGCCGCATTCTTGATCGCCCAGGCGGATTGCTTCCGGGAGCACGGCTACGACGCGATCGACCTCGGCGACGAGCTCTCGCGCTACTACGGAGTTCACGGGGCCGTCGCAAACCACGCGCTGTTCACGCGCAACCTCGCGCTGCCCGAGCGCGTCCGCGGCTGTGCCCCGCTGTGAGCGCGGCGGCGAGCAGAGCCACGAGCGGGCCGGTGCTCCCGCTCTCGTACTACGTCGGTTTACTCGATCTGCTCGCGCGAGACCCGCGGATCGAGGTGATCACTTATGCCGACCTGCCCTGGGGCGACGACCAGGACTACCGAAGCCGATATCCCGGGGAGTTCGATCGATGGCGGCAATGGCTCGCGGGCGACCCGCAGCGCGCTCACCGGATCTACGTGCTTCTGCAGCATGACCTGGATTCGGCGCCGGAGCGAACGATGGCCGTGCTGGAGGCGGAGGCGTTGCGTGGCGTGCGCTCCACCGTGATGATCTTCAACCGGCTCGTGGACCGGCACAGGCTGATGGCGGACGGGGTCGTCGAGCTGCTGCCGTACGAAGTCGATCACGAACGGCTCGAACGGATGGAGCGCGAGCTCGGCTTCGGCGTTGGCTACCACTGCAACGCATACGAACAGGCCGGATGGGAGATCGAGCGTGCGGTGGACCGCTTCCGCGCCGACGTGGCGCAGCTGCGGCGGCGCTACGACATCCGCGTGTTCTCGCCTCACGGTGGGGCGCCCGGCCCTGACTCCACCAACAACCACTCGATTGATCCGCCCCCCGACCTCGACCCGCCGGTCCGCTGGGTCGCCAACCGTCACACCCTGCGCCTGGCAGGCAGCTACAGCGACGGCGGCCTCCTCGACCCTTTGCGCGACATCGAGCCCCGCGACCTGAGAGCGTTCGTCCGCACTTGGCAGCCAGGCCGGCGCTACCGCGTCATCACCCACCCGCAGTACTACGGCGACGACGCCCAGCCGGCCGCATCGCTGAACACGGCCGCTTGGTACCGCAAGCTGTTCGGCCGCTCCCAGACTGCGGCGGAGATCTGGCGAGACATCTACGCGGGCGCGGGCGCGTGAGCTCCGCTCCCGTGCCACCGCCGGCGCTCCAGCCCAGCACCGGGGGCGTCTTTCCGCTTCAGTTCTTCACGGGATTCCTCGAGTTCCTCGCCGATCGACGGGCTCAGATCGAGGTGATCACCTACCTCGACTTCCCGTGGGGCGACGACGCGGACTATGAGCACGGGTACCCGGACGAACGCCGCCACTGGCTCGCAGCGCGGGATCCGGAGAGAATCTACGTCGTCCTGCAGCATGACGTGGACAGCAGCCCAGAGCGCTCGCTGCGAGTGCTGGCCGAGGAAGACCGGAGGGGCCTGCGCTCGGTGCCGATGGTGTTCGCGCAACGTCACGATCGGCGACTGCTGCGCGACGAGCGCAGGATCGAGCTGACGGAGTACGAGATCGCGCCCTCGTATCTGCGCCGGCTGGCAGACGAGCGCCGCTTCGCGATCGGCTATCACTGCAACGCGGTCGAGCAGGCGCTCTGGGATCTCGACGTGGCCGCAGAGCGCTTCCGGGCCGACGTGGCGAGCCTCAGCGCCCTGTTCGAGCTTCACTTCTTCTCGGCGCACGGCGGCGTGCCGGGGCCAGGTGGCATCAACAACACGGCGATCAGCGTCCCGCCCGAGCTGAGAGCGGAGCTTCGCTGGGTGTGCACCGGCCACAGTGCGAAGTTCGACGGGGCGTATAGCGACGGCGGAATCCGGAGTCCGCGGCGCGATTTTTTAAAGCGGGATCTGCGCGATTTCGTCAGAACCTGGCAGCCGGGCAGGCGCTACCGTGTCCTGACCCATCCTCAGTACTACACCGACGAGCCGCAGCCGGTGGACGATTTCATGCGGGCCGAATGGTATCGGGGGCTGTTCGATGAACCGCAATCCGCCTGGCGTAGCGTCGAGCTCGGCGCCGCATAGCCGCCGATGATCCTGTTCCGAAGCCCATCGCCGCCGATGAAGCGCGCCGACGAGGCCGCGCTTCGCCGGGCCAACCCGGAGCCACCGGTGGCCGGATCGGGGCGCGCCGCCGTTCAGTCGCTGATCACTGCGGAGTGGCTGGCCGGGCGAGATCATGTGCGCGTACTCGACATCGGCTCGCGCGATGGCAGCGTCACCGCCGAGCTGCAGGCTCTCGTTCGCGAGCGCGGATCGGGCGAGGTGGGCTTCGATCGGTTCTTCGGAGTCGATCCGAGCTCGGACGCGATCGCTCGCGCCGAGGCGGCCCACCCATCGATGGTGTGGATCAACGACACCCTCGGAGACTGGCTGCAGCGGGACGCCGCGGGCGCCGGCACCAATACGACGTTCGACCTGATCGTCGACCGCGGCTACCCGTCGCTGATCCGCGACGAGGAGCAGGCCGAACGGGAGGCGGCGGGGCTCCGGGCCCTGCTCGCCCCAGGCGGCGTCCTGATCCAAGTCGTGTGGCGCACCGGATACGCCGAGTGGTCACATCTCGGCTGCCTCGGGTGGGAACGCTCGCTGTTCGAGATTCGGGCCGCCGCGCTCGGCGAAGCACTCCGGCTCGACGATCGCGACTGCTACGTGATCGTGCACGGACTGGTGCCGGCCGACCTTCCGGTCACCGAGCCACTGCCGTCGGGCAATCAGATCCGGGCGATGGCGTTCGAGCTGGCAGACGGCGAACGGCTCAACTGGGATCTCAGAGGCAACGAGGAGCTGCAGCTGCGCGCGTGGCACCACGGGGCGCGCAGCGGCCGGCTCGCGCCCTACCGATTTCGGCTCCTTCCGGGCTCGACGCCGACGATGCGCAAGGTGGAGGGGGCCCTGCTGGAGCGCGTGCGGGATCAGTGGAGTCCCGGTCGTCCGGCGGTGCTCGATCCAGGCGGAGCGGTGCTGGGCTCGCAGGGTCGTCGGCGCCGCTACCACGAGCAACTCTACGAACACCTGCAGGCCGGTGGCTGGAACGTCCTTCACTACCCCCGGGCCTGCCCCGACGTACGCGCGTATCAGCTCGGGGTCAGCGAGTGGGTCGCGGCGCAGCCGAATCTCGTAGTACTTGGACCCGGGCTGACGGACGCCCGCCACAACCCCGATCGTGACGGCCGCGTGGTCACCGACATCGACCAGTTCCGTCACATACTGGGATGGGTGATCGAGCGCCTGCATGACGAGGGCGCGGCGACCGTGGCCTGGGTCCAGTTCGAGTCCCCTCCGGCGGAACTGCTCGAGGGCGGCTTGATTCGCCGCGAAGATCTCGACGCGTTTGCGGAGGTCGGGCGCGCGGTGGCCCAGGAGCACGGCGCGCCGGTCCGCGAGATCGCGTATGGGCCGATTGCCCCCCGTGGCGATCCCGTCGCGACGCTCGCTGCCCAGCAACTGACGACGATCATCCGGGAGCTGACCGCCGCCCCGGTGGAGAGCCCTTCATGACCCACCCACGGGCGCTCCGTGCGAGGCTCACGCTCGGCGACGGCAGCACCGTCGAGGTCGCCGGCGAGGACGCCCACCGCCTGTATCTGGGGCACAACTTCATCGCCCGGATGGGACAGAAACGCCTCGGGGTGATCGGCGGGCGCAACGAGTTCGAGCGCTGGCGCCAGCAGCAGGTGCTCGACTGGCTGGCCGAGCACGAGCGGCCGGAGCTGCCGCGAGTGCTGATCATCGGCGATTCGATCCGAATGCGGCTGAACGACTGCACCGGCTACGGCCTGTATGCGTACAAGCTGCTGTTGGGCGACTGGAACATCAGCCACATCCCGCACAACACCGGCGGGTCGAAGGCCGTGCGCGGCCACATCGACGATTGGCTGAGCTCGCGCCCGGACGTCGTGCACCTGCACGCGGGATTGCACGATCTCGCGGTGACTTCCCGCGGCGAAGGCGGGCCCAAGCATGTCTCCCCGGACACCTACCGGGACAACCTCCGCTTCATCGTCGACCGGATCCGCTCAGCGCCGAGCGTGAGGCACCTGATCTGGGGGCGCATCACCCCCGTCGTAGACGCGTGGCACAACCTGCCGACCCGCAGGATCTGGCGCTACCAGGCCGACGTCGATCACTACAACGCAATCGCCGACGAGGTCATGCGCGCCGCGGGGGTCGAGATCAACGACCTGGCCGCCCCGGTCCATGAGATGGGCGCTCGGCAGGGATTGCTGATCGACGGCGTGCACCTGCACCCGGCCGCGGCGTCCGTCCTCGGCCGCCAGGTCGCCGCGCGGATCAGCGCCGCAAGGCCGAGCTGACGCTCACGGATGCGAGCGCGGCCCGACCCGGCGCCGCGGCGCTCACCCATACACGCGCCGGAGCCCTTCTGAAGCTGGCGTAGGCGAACTGGAGCGCGTGCAGCTCCACCGGCTCCACGCCCTGCTCGTAGAGCTCGTGGGCGATCAGCTCGCGGTTGGCGGCCGCGCCGCGGTAGAGCACGTAGTAGCCCACGCGCGCGTCGTGCTCGCCGTCGCGTTCGATCCCAGCCGAACCTCGCAGGATCGCGATCAGCCGCACGTGCACTGCCGCCTCGTCGACGTGGTCGCTCGATGCCACCTCTCGCGCCGGCAGTCGCTCGTGAGCCAGCCGTCGAAGCAGCCGGCGGTCCTCGACCGTCATCGCGGCAAGCTTGCTCGAGACGACACCCGGTGGCCACTGCTGCGGGACGGCGCGCAGCATCGAGCGCACGTTCTGGAGCGCGACGATCGGGATCACGCCGGTCATGATCAGCAGCAGCCCGTAGACGATCAGCGCCACCGGAGCGAACAGCGGCCTTCCCGCCGGCACGAGCCTGCAGGCGCCTTCGTACGCGAGATATGTCGCGCCGGCGCACATCGGCACGCGCGCGATCCGCCACCACTGGAACGGCACCGGGTTCTCGCCGAGCTGGTTACGGACGACCATGACCACGGCGGCGAACATCTGCGCGAGCGCGGCCGCGGCGATCGGCCCGTAGATGCCGATCGCCTGCGTGAGCAAAATGCCGCTGCCGACGAACACCGCGAGCGCGACAACGCCCAACGAGATGAACCACCGCCGTCTCGTCGCAAACGTGCAAAGCCGATAGCTCAGGACGAACAGGCCGTGGCCTGCGAACGAGATCGCGGCCAGCGGGATCAATGGTGCGGCCGCGCGGTAGCGGGCGCCGGCCACGTGCACGAGCAGGCGGGCGAATACCGCCATCGCCAGGACCACGGTGGTGGTCACGATCACGAAGTACGCCGCGACCGTAGCCTGCGTCGTGGTGCCGCTCTCCCGCGTCGCCGCCAAGAACAGCGGGTCGCGGCGGAGCGGGCCGTAGGACATGTTGAAGGCCGAGGTCCAGTGCGCGGTCACGGCCCCGACGCGCGAGCCGACTCGGTAGACCCCCACCAGTGGTGCACCGAGATACCGCGAGGCCATGAACACATCGCCGTTGTGGATCAGCCAGGTAGACATCGTGATGAACACACGCGCGCCGCCCAGCCGGTAGATCTGCACCACGTCTCGCGGGGAAAACGCCGGACGCACGCTGCGATGAATCGCCACCAGCGACACCAGGAACGCGGCCGCGTTGCCGAACGCCAAACCGGCGACAGCGCCCTCGACGCCGTAACCGGTCGCCAGCAGCGGGATCGATACCGCCATCGTCAACAGTGGATGCAGGACATGCACGAACGCATACGCGTAGGGCCGCCGCTCCACGCGCGTCACGTTGCCGGTCAGCCGCCACATCGCGGCCAGTACGGCGGCCACCGCCGCCCAACGGATCGTCGCGGCCGAGTGCGACCCCCTCGAGACGAGCGGCGCCACTTTAGGTGCCAGGACCCAAACCGGGATCGTCCCGATCGCTCCGACCAAGAACGTGAGCGTGATCCCGGTTCCCAGCGCGCGGCGCCGGTCGCCGCTCGTGATCAGCGCGGGATCGAGCAGCTCGTCATCGCCGTCGTCGTCCTCGTCCCCTCCGCCGCCGAACACGAACGACATCGTTCCCTGCAGCGATCCCAGGTTGTAGACCACCATCAGGACCGTCATGAAGAACGCGTAGACCGCCAAATGGCCGTACTGCGACGGGGGCAACAGCCTGGTCAGCACCGCGATGCTGATCAGGCCGAAGAAGATCGTGATCACGCCTGTGGTCGCGTAGATCAACGCGTCGCGGCCGATGCGGCCGCCCAGCAATGTGAGCGTGTCGGCGTCGCGCACGCGCACCGGCTCACCCATCGGGGCGGCGGCGTCATCAAGGGCGCTCATCAGGCGCCCCGTTGCATCGCCGCTCGCTTACCGCCCTCGGTCATTCCGGCCGAGTCCAGACTACCGCCGCGACGCGGTTCTACCAAGCGCGGCCGCCACGGAGGCCGGCGATTAGGCTGAGGCGAATGAGCCAGCGCATTGGGCTGGTGGGATGGTTCGCCTACGGCAACGTCGGCGACGACCTGCTGCTTGCGCTGCTCGCCGAACGCTTGCATCCAGAGGTGGTGTTCTCCACACAGGCAGGCGCCGTCGACGGGATCGACGTCCGTGACGTCGCCGAGCTTGAGCGATGGTCGGGCGCGCTCGACCTGCTGCTGATCGGAGGCGGCGGCCTGCTCGGCGGTCGGTGGATCAAGCGACTCGGCCTCGAGCGGTTTGACGGCGACTACGGCTTCCTGTCGGTCGGAATCCCGCACGGCGACGCGATCGAAGGGCTCGGCGACGTCCTCGAGGGGGCGCGATTCGTCACGGTTCGCGACCATCTCGCGCTTGAGCGTCTCACGCTCGCATACCCGTCGGTCGACGCGTTCTGGCTACCGGATCCGGCGTTCATGCTCGAACCGCGCGCTGTCGAGCGACAGCAGCGGCTGATACTCAACCCGCGAACGCTCACGCCCGGACGGATCCGGCCGGGTGGCCCGGCCAACCCAGACGATCGGCAGCTCGCCGTGATGGCCGCGGTCGCAAGTCGCTGCGGCCAGACACACGAGGTGCTCGCGCTGGGATTCGAGGAGCGCGACCGGCCGCTCTTGGATCGCCTTCCCTGCGCCGGCGAGATCGTCGGATGGCGGCGCGCGGCCGAGCTGATCGCGGGGGCGGGCGGCGTCCTGACAACGCGCCTTCACGGCGCGATCCTCGCCGCTGTTCACGCGACGCCGGCGATCCTGATCGACCACGACGACAAGCTCAGCGGCCTCGCGAGACTGCTGGACGCCCCGGCCTACGGCTGGAACGAGCTCGACGTCGTGCCGGACGCGGTGGCCGGGATGCTCGCGATGCAAGAGCTCCGGCGCAGCCGCACAGTCGACGCGTATGGCGGGCTCGTGCGCCGCGTCCTGACCTTCATGACGTCGTGATCGCGGTCTCGTTCGTGATCGCGACGATCGGCGGCCGACGCGCGCTGCTGGACGAGGTGGTGCTGCCGGGGATCTTCTCCCAGGGCATAGCCGAGGCCGAGATCGTGCTGGTGGGTCGCTACGACGGCCGTCATCGTCACCGGGTGCGAGTCGTCGATGCGCCGGTCGGCGGGGAGCTGTTCTTCAAGCCGTTCCAGCTGGGTGTCGAAGCTGCGTCTCACCCGTGGATCGTGGATATGGACGACGACATGCTGCTCGCCGCCAACTGGGACAGGCGCCTGGTTGAGGCGGACATAAAGCAACCGGGGATTTACGGAATGCGAATGCTCAACCCGGATCGCTCGCTGTACGGCACCTGGTTCGACGCGATCGACAACGCGCGCAGCGGCACGGAGCGGTCGACCAGCTACTTCCACTCCTACCTGATCCCGCGGGATGTTCTGCTGCGGGTCCCCTACCCCACCTACCAGAGCGGCGACCGCGTTCACGCACTGCGCCTTCGCGACGCAGAGCCGGGCCTGCCCTGGCGCCTGCTCACGCCGCTTGTTGCCTATCACCTCGGCCGCTCGGCGGCGCATCCTGGGCTGACCCGCAAGACGACCGTCTCCCAGCTAACGGCATTGCGTCCGCTGATGAGCTTTCTGCGCGATCACCGCGTTGGCTGGATGCGATTCGCGGATCGCTACCTCGACGGGAACCCGGATGTGAGCCTTGCACAGGCCTGGGAAGCAGCGCGAGCGGCCGCCGCTGACCCCGAGCTCGGCGCTCGGGAGAACTGGCTCAGGTGATGCCGGCGCCGATGCGGTCGTACACGGCGGTCAGGCGTCGCACCTCGAGCGCCCAGTGGTGCCGCTCGCGGGCTGCCTCGAGTGCGCGCTCGCGCATCTGGCCATAGTCCGGCGATTCCAGGATCTCCGTGATCGCCCGCGCCACATCGCGAGGATCCTCGGGATCGAAGATCGCGCCCACGCGTTCACCCTCGACGACGCGCCGGATCTCGGGAAGGTGGCTGGCGGCGATCGGCAGACCCGCCACAAGCGCTTCGAACAACTTGTTCGGCAGCGAGTAGAAGTAGTTGGGGATCACCGCCTGAATCGGTACGACGGCGACGTCCGCCGATGCCACGAAGCGATGCAGCAGCGCCTGGCTTACCGCGGCGAGCACGTGCAGACGCTCACCGACGCCGCACCGATCGGCGAGCTTCGGAAGCTCTGCGAACAACGGCCCGCTGCCGAGCAGCACGACGTCAACTGACGGCATGAATCGCGCACTCTCGACGAGGACCTCGAGGCCCCGCCCGGTCGTGAGATTGCCGTGATACAGCGCGATCCGGCGCTCGGCTGGGATTCCGAGCTCCCGGCGCAACAGATCCTCGTGTTCGATCGGCGGCACGAGCAGCGCGCAGTTGCGCACGACGTCGACGCGCTGGATCCCGTAGTCGCGCTCGAGTATCCGAGCGATCGAGTCACACACGGTGATGACCGCGTCCGCCCGTCGCGAGAGGGCGCGCTCGTAGCGTCTGTAGAGCCGGCGGTGCACCGGCCCCCGCAGGACCATCGCGGTTGTGCCCATCTGAAGCTCGTGCGAGTCGTACACGAGCGGGCCGCGGAAGCGTCGCTTTGCGAGGGCTCCGGGTAGAAGCGTGTTGAGGTCGTGAGCGTGGATCACGACAGCCTCCCGCTCGCCGCAGGCGATCGGCCCTAGATCGGACTCGATCGCCCTCAGAGCCCGAGCGGAGTAGTCGGCGAGAAGAAACTCACGGTGCCCGCGCATCAGCGTCCACTTGAGCGCTTCATAAGAGACCAACCTGAGCCGAGCGTCCAGCCTCGCCATGGGATCCGCCGCTCGTGCGACGCGACCGGTCACCGCTCGAATGCGATCCTCAACCTGGGCCAGGCGCAGGGCGGCTCGGTCAGAGACTCGCCCGAGCTCGGGCCGTGGTGCGAGCGGGAGGACCAGTTGGGGGATCGCAAGAGATCCGGGGCCGAGGTCGTTGCGCCCGCGCGCGATCGCAGCTCGCGCCGACAGTTCGCGCAGGCGCCTCGACGCGACTCCTCGGGCAAATGCCAGGTTCGATCGCCGCGCGAGCGAGGGCATCGGATGCCCGAGCGGATTTCGGGCCCGGCCGATCAGCGAGGCGTCCACGGCAAGCGGTGCGCCGGCGCGCTCGCGACGACGGATCGCGCTCCGCTCGGTGCTGCGGCGATCCCGCAGCTCGCGCTCCCGCTCTCGCCGCTCGGCCGCTGCGACGAGGGTGCGGTCGCGGACCGCCCTCTGCCGCTGGCGCCGGAGCTCGGCGATTCGCGTCATGCGCTCCCGTCGGCCGACAAGGGCCTCGAGCCCGGGCAGGGACCGGTACCAGCGGAGGATCCGGTAGTGCAAGGGCCGGATCGGTACACGCACGATCGTGACCGGACCGCGTTGCTCGACCGGCGCCGTCTGGCCGCGCTGAACGGCCACGATCGTAACCCGCATTCCGCGCTGCGCGAGGGCCTCGGCCTCCTTCAGCACGCGAGCGTCGTTGACGCATTCGTTGCGCACGAGCATGTAGACCGCCGTTCTCGGGCCCGTCATACGAACCTCGCCAGCCCGGCGACATCGGCGGCCGCGAGAGCTGCGTACACGTCCAGCCGCGCGCCGGGCTGATTCGGCCCGGGGTCGAGACCCCCCAGTGGCGTGCGATGGGCGCTCAGCAGGTCCATCAACTCGTTGCGAAGGGCTCGGCGGTGAGCGAGATCCTCGTCGGGCCTCGCGATCGCTGCACGGAGCGTCAGCGCCCGGACCC
This sequence comes from uncultured Actinomycetes bacterium, assembly GCA_963822725.1. Taxonomy (GTDB): domain Bacteria; phylum Actinomycetota; class Thermoleophilia; order Solirubrobacterales; family Solirubrobacteraceae; genus Palsa-465. Next base: position 403,958 of record CAWGIR010000001.1, on the reverse strand, counting down.
GGTCGGCGAGCGAGGTGTCCGGTGGGAGGTCGGTGAGCGCACGCCGGCCCCGCCGCGCGGCCCGAAGCACCGCGTCTTGTGCGGGCAGCGCGCGCTGGACCTCGAGCAGCTGCTCGATGACAACCAAATTCACATCGAGCCGGTCCTCCCCGAGCACGAGCGGCGGCCAGCCCCCGTCCCGGCCCTGGGCAGCGAGCACGGCCCGTGTCACCGCCCAGACCGCATCGAGCACCTCGGCATTCCGTTGCACAGCAGCGACCAGCCCGCACGTCAGAGACCACGCAGCGACACCCCCGGTCGAGCCGATGTCCGGCTGCGGAGGGCGCGAGAAGGCCGCACACGCGCTCACCGCAGCCCGGGTCGCCTCGCGGTAATCCTCAAACGAGCCGTAGCCGGCGCGCGCGAGCCGGACTCCCAGGATCGCCAGCTGGGCCTGGTCGCGTTCGAGAGGCAACGCCGGGCTCGGGGCGAGCGAGGAGAGCGGTGGGGCTGATGAGGAGAGCGCGCGGACCTCCCGGGCGGCCCTCCGCAGAAGTCGCTCGTTCCTGGTGGCGAGCGCCACGGCCGTGTCTCCTGCGGCGAGCGCGAGCGCCGGCTTCACGCTTGCACCACGGAGCTCGGGAGTGCCGCGCAGTCGTTGCAGCAGGCGCAACCAACGCTCGTGGGGCGCTCGCGCGGCCCCCTGCCTGACCTCCGGTCGCAGGCCGGTGGCAAGCTGAGCTCCGGCGCTTGCGCGCAGCACTGCCGGGACGAGGCTTGGCGGCAGTTTCACCACGCTGCCCTTCGGCCGACCGTCACTGTCATAGCCAACGAGGATCCGGCCCGGCAGCTCATCGACGAGATGCAGCAATGCAAATCCGAGCGCGCGGCTCGCCCCAATGCGATCGGCGCCGCATGCCGCCGTAACCGCCACGAACAGCAGCTGCGTCGAGAGCTGGATCGGCCACGGGCTGCCCGGCGTCGCGCTGATCGCTCCCGAGGGGAGCAGTCGCCGCCGGACGGCCTCGCACAGCGTGCACGAAAGCCGGCGCGCTGTGCGATGGCCGAGGGTGTTGGCCGTATCGGCGAGCGCGAGTGCCATCCGGAGCGCCGGCGCGCTCGGCAGCCGATCGACCACGCCCGCGCGGTCGAGCTGGTTCGCCAGGGCTGCGACCAGCTCGCGGGCACCGGCCAGCTCCCGTAGCAGCGCTTCGGCGCCCCGCTCAACGGAGCTGGTGGCCGCCACCCCGGCGACGACGATCGTTTGGTGCTCGAGCGGCATCGCGGGTGTCAACGGGAGCGCCTCCAGAACCGTGTCGCGCACGACGTTGAGCACGGCGCGTAGCTCGGAGGCGCGCGAACGCCGCACCCCGGCTGCAAGCGCGCTCGCGATGCGCGCCAGCTGCCACGGTTCGAGTCGCTGCTCGGGGTCCGACGCGCATCCGATCAGGTATTGCAGCGCCTCGGCGATCCGGCAGTCGGCGAGGTCGCGCGTGATCAGATCGCCGCTCGCGCCCTCGAGCTGCTCGAGCGCGAGAACTCGCTCGGCCGCCGCCAGCGGTTCGAGCTCGGAGGCGGGCAGCTCGAGCACGACCTCGAGCGCTCGATCTAGAAGCAGGCCCAGCAGTGGGCCATCCACCTCGATGGTTCCCTCGGAGCTGTCGAATCCGATCCGACCGCGCCTGCAGTGGACGGGGCCGAGCGATACCTGCGGCGGCTGCCGCAGAACCCGGACCGGGGTGGACGCGTCGATGGCGCTCACGAGCTCTGCCGCCGGATCCGGTCGCCGCCGACGTCGGCGCTGGCCCCCCGCCGACGGGTGGGGCGACGAGCGGCTTGCCCGAACCAGGTCCCGAAGTTGCGCATCGCCACACGCCGATGGCGCGCATGCTTGCGCCCGAAGCCCACCGTTCCAACCGGCCGCAGGCCGGCTCGCCGCAGGTCGATTCGTAACCATAGGGGCGACACCAGGCGCACGCGCCCGTGGTTGTGTCGCCAACCCGTAGCTCGCGAAACGGGCTCGGCGATGAACCGCGGCAGAAGGTGGACGATCGGGTCGTTGGTGAATGGCTCGCGCAGCCGCCAGCGATTCGCCTGGTAGATCAGTAGGCCCCCGCCGGGCGCCAGCACGCGGCGGAACTCGCGCAACGCCCGCATCCCCGCCTTGCGCGTATGCAGATAGAGAAACGAGTTGTTTGCGATCACCAGGTCAAAGCCCTGATCGCCGAGAGCATCCAACTCCTGCATGTCGACATGCTCGAATGCGAGGCGATCCTGGAGACCGAGCGCGCGCGCGCCGTCGCGGCCGACGTCCACGTAGTCCTGGCTGGTGTCGATCCCGACCACCAGGCGCGGCCCTGCCAGCGCCAGGCGCGCGGCCAAGGCGCCGAAACCGGAGCCCGCTTCCAGCACGCGTAGCCCTCCCAGCGACTCGACCCCGAGTAGGTCCCGAAGGAGATCGAGGACCAGCTCAGCACGCTGCTCGACGAGCGTCGTGTTGATGCGGATCGTGGTCGCAGTCGGAGGGTCGTCGAGATCACGACCTAGCCGGGCGTAGTAATCACCCAGCGCAGATGCGAAGACGGTAGGCAAATCCGGCAACGTCGAGGGGAAATTAGACGAACCCGTGGCGCTCGTCCGTATGATCGCGACGCGTGGGCTCGCCCGACGCTGAACGAGATCGCATCGGACTCGCCTATCGCTCCTATGCCGGAAGCGCACGCAAGCGCCGGCTCTGGAGTGCGGAGAACCTCGGGAACATCGCGATCCGCACCGAGCTGACGGAGACGGCGTTCGCGATCGCCGGAGGCGAGCTCGCATCCGCCCGACGGATCCTTGACGTCGGCTGCGGTACCGGATGGTGGCTTGCGCAGCTTTCACGCGATCCGCGTGTGGTCGCCGAGCTCGAGGGGGTCGAGATGCTGCCGGAGCGCGTTTCGGCAGCGTCACGGCGGCTCCCGGACGCGCAGATCTCGGTGGCTGACGCGAGGGATCTGCCGTTTGCCGACTCGAGCTTCGACGTCGTAACGCTGTTCACGGTGCTGTCCTCAATCGGGTCGGGCAGGGAGCGCGCCTTGTCCGAGGCGAGGCGCGTGCTCGCGCCGGACGGAGCGCTCATGATCTGGGAGCCGCGGATGCCCAACCCGCTCAACCGTAATGCTGCGTTGATCAACCGCGACATGCTGCGGCAAGGATTACGGGGTGCCGCGGTCGAGGCTCGCACCACAACCGTGCTTCCGTCGGTGGCGCGTCGCCTCGGACGCTTCACCGGCCGCCTGTACCCGCTGCTGACAGCCATGCCGTTCCTGCGGACGCACCGGTTCATCTGCGCCCGGGGGGCCGGAAGGCGGGGGGCCGGAAGGTAAACGCGCGCGGGTTAACAGCCAACCCCACAGTGGGCGATCCAGGACTCGAACCTGGGACCTCTTCCTTATCAGAGAAGCGCTCTAACCGACTGAGCTAATCGCCCGTGCGTCGCGATCCGCGATCAGGGATCGCCATCGGGCGGCCATCTTAGCGCCCGCGAAAGGCTCTACTCGAGCGTGGCCGCGAGTGGCTCGAACTGCGGGCGGATCGCGAGGTTGGGGTTGTAGTACGGGTCGCCGCTGCGCATCAGATCGCCCCAGTGCTTGCGGAACACCTTGAGGTCCGTCGGTGGGGACTCGGAGCCGCGCGAGCTGCGGTCGTCGTGACGCAGGACGGCGTCCGGGGTCCAGACCACGCGCTGGCCGAGCTCCAACGCCCGGAGACAGAGATCCGTGTCGCCGTAGTCGAGCACGAATGCCTCGTCGAGGCCTCCCATCCATTCGAATAGCGCCGTTCTGATCATCAGACATGCCGCGGTGACCGCCGAGCAGTTGCGGGGCACGCCCAGCAACCCCTGGTATTCGTCGCCCTCGTCGGCGAAGAACTCGAACAGGTGCTCGGCTGACCCTGCGTGGACGAGCACCCCGCCGTGTTGGATCGTGCCGTCGGATCGGACGAGCTTGGCCCCGACGATCCCAACCCCCGGGCGCAGCGCGTGCTCGAGCAGCCGCTCCACCCAATCGGGGCTGATCACCTCGACGTCGTCGTTGAGCAGCACGAGGTATTCGCCCCGAGCTAGCCGCGCGCCGTCGTTGACCGACGCCGAGTAATTGAACGAGCCCTCAAAGCGCACCACGTGCACCGGCATCCGGTCCGCCAGCGCGCTCACCTCCCCGAGCCCATCGCTGCTCGAGTCGACGATCACCACCTCCAGCTGCTCGTAGGTGCTGAGCGCTCCGAGGGACCCCAGGCAGCGCTCCAGATGCCTGCCGCGCGCGGCCGTCGGAATCACGATCGAGACCAGGGGCGAGCGTGGTGGAGGGCCGACGGGGCCGGCGGGCACGACCCTGGGCCGTTCCCCGCATGTGCAGAGGACATGGGGCACGTGCTCGACCGCCAGCGAGGGATCGTCCATCAGCGCGCGGACAAGCTCGCCACCGCTGGCCGCGTTCGGCCGCCTCGCGATCGCGCGAGACAGGCGCTCGATCCGGATCGCGGCAAACGACCCGACGTAATCGCGCGCCTGCTGCAGCTCGGGAGACCAGCCTGGCTTGTAGAAGGGTTGCGCGCCGCCCGTCGCCGAGCGGAGATCCTCGTCGCCGAAGATCACATCGGGATCCAGGCCCGTCATGGCTTCGGACACGCGGGCAAGCGCGTCGGGTCGCGGCTCGTCGCCGGCCGTGACCACAACCACATACCTGATTTCCGACGAAACGCCGTGGAGCGCGCGCTCGAGCGAAGCCACCGGCCGCTGCTCGCGCCCATGCTCGGAGATTGCCCGGGTCACTTGTGGGCGCAGGGTCTGCCGCTCTACCGCGAGCCGCGTCCGCGCGATGTCCTCCGCCGCTGCGCCCGCCGCGAGGACCCAGAGCTCGAGCGAGCTGTCGGTCCCGATGTCCTCGGTGGGGATGGCCATCGCGCCACGGTCCTCATCGGCGACGGGGCCGATCGTGACGGTCACGGTCCGCGTCGCACGCTGGCCGTCGGCGGTGCAGGCGGTGACAGCCAGCCGGTGCTCGCCGGGCGAGAGCCGGTTGACCGGCAGTACCAGCACGAACCCCGACCAGGCGGCCTCATGCAGGGCCGGATGCCGGGCGGCCACGTCAGGACGAGGCAGTCCGCGGTGCGGCTCCAGCTCCAAGTCCGCGACCTCGATCGAGACGCGCTCGATTCGCGTGTCGCCGGCCGCCCATCCGGAGACCATGAGTGTCTGCTCGCGCGTGACCGCTGCGTCCTCTCGCGGCTCGTCGAGCCACAGCTCGATCCCGCCGGACGGCGGGGCCAGCAGCTGCGCCGTGGGGCGGCGATCGCGGCGAGGGTTGAACACGCTCGGGCTACGACCGCGCAGCACCGAGCGGGCTACCGCGTCGTCGATGTTCGTGATCGTGGACACCATCGAGTGCCCGTGCCGGCGGTATCGCCCGATCACCTCCGGTACATGAATGGGGTGCATTCCGCGCTCCGCCATCCGCAGCCACAGGTCGTAGTCCTCCCACCCCGTCAAGCGGACGTCCTCGGTGTATCCGCCAAGCTCAACGAGCGCACTGCGCCGGATGAGCGCCATCGCGTCGATGTAGTTGTCACGCGACAGCCAGTCCGGGTTCCAGAGGCCGACGCTGGTGAGCCCGACCTCGGATTGGCCGTCGACGATCGCGCTCATGCCGTAGGCAAACGACGCCCCCGGAGAGCGGCCGAGCGCGTTCTCGAGCCGTGTCAGCGCATGCGGGAAGATCGCGTTGTCGGCGTCGAGGATGAACACGTATTCGCCGCGCGCCAGGTCAACGAGCGCGTTGCGCGTGGCGCCCAGCCCCAGGTTGGCGCGCCGCCCGAACAGCGCCAGCGCAAGCCAGCCGGTCCGCGCCAGAAAGTCCTCGCAGGCCGCGCGTGACCCGTCAGTTGATGCATCGTCGAGCACGAGCACCTCGTAGGAGGTGTGGTCCGACCGCGCGACGCTCGCCAGTGCCTCGACGACCTCCAGCTCGTAGTTGTGCAGCGAGATCAACACCGATACCCGCGGCCGGCAGCCTCGGTATGCCTCGCTCGTCGAGACCACGTCGACCGACCGCCTCTGACCGGGGGCGATGCCGTGCTCGAGCGCATCGAGCCGGCGGCGCGTGTTGAGCGCTTCGAGCGTCAGCGCCTTCAGCGCGGCCTTGACAGGCGCGAGCTCCCGGCGCACCGCCGCTTCGACGGTGGCTTCCTGCGGTGGGTCCGCCGGCCCCGGGACCGAGCGCCCGCTCGAGGGCAGCGGTAACGGCGCCGAGGGACTGCCGGCCGCATCGCCCACGGCCGCTTCTGCGGCGTCCAAGAGCGCCCCGATCCCGGCATCGAGCGTCAGTTCCGAGCGGATGAATTCGTAGGCGTCCTGCCTCAGCTGCTCGAGTCGTTGCGGGTTCTCGAGCAGCGCCACCGCGAGCTGGCCCAGGTGTTCGGCCGGACCGCTGACGAAATGCTCGCCCGCCTGCAGCGGAGCATGGTCGAGCGAGTGCTCGGATACGACGACGCACCCGTTGCAAATCGCCTCGAGCGCTCGCATCCATTCGAACAGGCCGGCTGCGTCCGAGCGGTGGATGTTGAGCAATAGCTTGCTCTGCATCAGCTGCTCGTACTTCTGTGGTCCGACGAGGAAATTCGGTGCCGCCTCGGGCTTCGGTTCAAGCGGGGGGATCAGCAACCGGGTCGACCATTCCGCCAGCGGTTCGGCGAAGCCCGCGAGGATCGCGGCGCGGCGCTGATCGTCGCTGCCCATGTACAGCACATCGACCGGCCGGCCCCGCCCGACACCAGCCCACAGATCCCACTCGGGCACGTAACCCAGTTGCAGGTGCTCCGCACGCACCCCGCGACGCCTCAGCTCGTGGCAGGCCGTCCGATTGATGTCGAGTGCCCGCCCGACGCGGTGCGCGTGTCCGGCCGACGTCTCAAACCAAGCCGTCCCGGGCTGCTCGACGCACACCGCGACGGTGCGAGAGAGCTGTGTCGCGCTCGCGTTATGGCCGGCGGCGGTGCATTCGAAGAACTCGTGCGGGACGACGACGTAGGCATCGCGGTCGCCTGCCTCGGGATAGCCGTCACAGGCCCATGCGACCTCCGCCCCCGCCCTGGTGGCCGCCGCGGCGAGCGCCGCCAGGAGCTCGGTCATGAAGCGGTTACCGGCGCTCGCCGTCAGGAACCAGAGCCGGTTCACTGCGGCGCTTGGAGCGTGGCAGGCCGCGAGCGCCGACGGACACGACGAAGGCCGGCCATCGCCCCTCGCAGCGGACGGGTGAGACGCCAGCTGAGCGATGCTTGCAGGTCTGTGAGCCAGTGCTCTGCGCCGTGGACCGCTGCCAGAGTCTCGGTCAGCTCGCGCCTCAGGCGGTCGCGCTCTGCGAAGAGCCTGGCGTTCTCGGCGGAGAGCTCCTCGAGCGCGGCCGCAGTCCGCCGGGCATTCAGGTCAACGACCTCTTCTCGGCCCCGATAGACGGCGAGCTCATGCCGAGCCACACGGGCCTGCTCACGGAACTCCTCGATCCGGTCCTGCCAAAGACTGACATCGTAGGCGTCGACCAGCGCCACCAGGGGCACCGCGGGTGGGAGCTCTCCGGCGGACGCGATCGCGAGCGTGAAGCTCTCCGATGCGGGCGAGGCGCCCGACACCTTGTGGATGCCTGCCGGCGCGGCGGCACATGGATCGGCCGCGCCGCTCGTCTCCGGGCCGGCGATCAGCGACGCGGCCCACAGCTGCTGGCGCTCGAGACGGAAGCTCTGAAACGCCCCGGCCATGAGCCGCTCGAGCTCGTCGGCGGCCAGATGCCGGTCCGAGACCGATGGGGCGGCCGCGGACAACAGCGCCACGCCGTTCGGTCTCAGAACACGCCGCAGCTCATGGATCACGGCGCGCGCATCGTGGGTCTCGAGGGCGCCGAAGCAAACGACCATGTCGAAGCTGGCGCCCGGAAACGGAAGCGCCGTCACCTCGCCCTGGACGAACTCAACCTCGCCCCGCCCGCTACTCGCATGCGCCACCGCCTCGATCGAGCTGTCGACGCCGACGACCCGAGCCGCGCCCGAGCGGGCGAGCAGCGACGCGCCGAAACCGGCGCCGGCGCATGCGTCGAGAATCGTCCTCCCGGACGCAAACGATGCGGCCCAGGCGTACTGAGCGACCCGGTGGGTATGGGAGATACGGCCGCCCCAGAGCTGCGCGGAGGTGGCGGCGGGCGAAGGAGAACCGGTCTCGAGCGACCTGCGCCCGACGGGTTCGGCGACCGGCATCAGGGGGTTCACGCCGCCTCCACCGCCCCGATCGGATCCGGCGGCGATATCGCCCCCGGGGCGTGCGTGGCGGGAGCGGCCGGCTGGGGCAACGGCATCGGACGGGCGCGCCGGCCTCTGCCGAGTCGCATCGCGGGGTACTCGATCGCCCGATAGGCGACCTCGGCGAGCACACCTGTTACCACGAATGCGAGCGGTAGCAGGACGAGCATCTCCACCTTGTAGCCCCCGATCCCGCGGAGGCCGAATGCCAGCGCGCGCAAAATCGCAAAGTGCATCAGGTAGAACGAGTACGAGCGCGTCCCCAGCCACCGAAGCGGTGCGTTGTCAAGTCCCCGCCAGCATCCCGCGCCGGCCCATTGCCGCAGGAGCACGCTCCCCATCATCGCCACCAAGCAGATCGACACCGACAGGCGGCCGCCAAGAATCCCACCGAGCCCGGTGAGTGCGCAGAATCGTGGTAGCACGAGGCTCGCCGTCACGAGGTACGCCAACGCGGCCACGACCAGAGAGGTCGTGCACAGCCGGAGTAGGCGGCCATCCCTGATCCGCTGGGACAGCACCGGCTCGAGCGCCGCGAACAGCAGTCCCGGCGCGAAGGCATAAAGCTGGCTGGGAAAGCCCAGGGCCGACGCTGACGCGGTCGCCTGAAAGGTGAGCAGGGACCAAGCCGATGCTGCCAGCGCGACGGCGATCAGCAACAGCGCGCGCGACCATCGGCGCGTGCGCAGCGGACGGCGCAGCAGCATCAACACGACTGCGACGCCGACGATCGCCGCGTAGAAACGCACCTCGACGTTGAGCGTCCATGACTGTCCGAAGATCGTCGCGAACGGGGTCGACTTCCAGTCCGCGCTGAACCCGTACACGGCCAGCAGGCGATGGGCGCCGGCGCGGTGCATGCCCCAAGCCAGCACCGTCACCGTGAAGATGACCCAGCATGCAGGCACGATCCGAAAGACCCGGTGGCGGAGATAGCTTGGAATGCTGGGCGGCCGTGTCCCGTCGATGAACGCGCGGAAGAACGGCCTCGAGATCAGGTACGCCGACAGGCAGAAGAACACCGGCACGACGGTGCCGAGCGACGTCATCGCCACGTTGAGAATCGGGCCGAACATGCGCCGCGAGTCGGCGTCGGGTACCAGAAGGCGCCCGTAGCCGGATCCGAGCACCGCGAAGTAACCGGCGTGGAAAACGAACACCCCGAAGCAGGCGAGCGCCCGAAGCGGATCGCCGGCGATGAGATGACTACCCGAGGCGGACGGTCTCGGAGACGGTGTCGGTTCGGTGGGCTCCCCCACGGCTCGGCGATTATGAAGTCGCCACCGGCGGAAGCCCGCCCTCCGATCCGGCGCCCGCATGTGCCACCCCCTGGTGCCTCGCGCGGACGTCACTGCCTCGCCGCGCGCACTGTCCGGCGTGATCGCGAGCGGAGCGCGCGGTCGGCGATCGCTAGAATCACATCGAGCTCCGCGTCGGTCATGTCGGAGTACACCGGCAGGCAGAGCATCCGGGCAGCGAGCCCATCGGTGGTCGGCAGCACGGCCGGCTGGGCGAATGCCGGAGTCCGGTGCAGCGGCGGCGAGTAGTACCGCCGCGCCTCGACGCCGTCGGCTACCAGAGCGCTGACCACGGACTCCGCCTCGCCGGCCACCGCGACCGGATACGCGGGCCAGGTCGGGGCGCCCGGAGCCCGGCCGTGCTCGATGCCCGGCACGGAGGCCAGCTCCGTTCTATATGTGCGAGCGACCTCGGCCCGGCGGGCGAGGAAGGCATCGATCCGGCGCATCACGGCCAGGCCGATCGCTGCGTGGGCTTCGCTCAGCTTGGCGTTCAGGCCCGCTACCACCGCCATCCCATTCGCGAGGCCGAAGTTGATCGTCTGCCGCAGCCGCTCCTCGAACTCATCGCGGATGAAGACAGCCCCGCCTTCGCCGACCCCGAACGGCTTCGTGGCGTGCAGCGAAAAGACCTCCGCATCCCCGCGGCCGCCCACGGCGGCGCCTCCTTCCTCGAGTCCGCCCAGGCAGGCCGCGGAATCGACGACCAGCGGCACCTCGTGGGCACGGGCCAGCTCCTCGAGTTCACGTAGCTCCCGGCACAGCCCGAGCGAGCGGACGTGGACGATCGCCCCCACCCGCTCGCGATCGAGCAGCCGCTCGAGGGCCCCCAGGTCGAGCTCCCATGTGTCCGGCGAGACGTCAACGAACAGCGGCGTGCAGGAGGCCAGTCGGATCGCGCACGCGGTCGCTGCGAAGGTGAAGCTTGGGATCGCCACCGTTCCTTGGACGTCCAGCGCGAGCAGCGTCGCCGCGAGGCCGGCCGTCCCGCTCGCGACGGCCACGACCGCCCGGCGGTCGTCCCCGTAACGCTCCGCGAGCCTGCACTCGAAGCTCGACACGACTGGCCCAAAGTTCGAATACCGCCGCGCCTCGTAGGAGGTCGCCAGCAACGGAACCCACTCCTGCGGCGGGGGCATCGTCGGTCGGATGAACGGGTACATCGACTACCCGACCGCGAGCACGTGGTCATGGACGACTCGCAAGCTCTGCCGGAATCGCTCGTTGACGACATGCATCCGCCCCCGATCGAGAAACGCGGACACCGCATCCGGGGAGTGGAAGTCGCTCGTCCTGCTGAGCTCGTCCTCCCGGAGGTAGTGGACAATCCGCACGTCCTCGAGCTCGGTGCCGTTCCGGGTCATGAAGCTGAGGTCGTTTGGGAAGTTGAAGCGAAGCGGCAGCTCCCACCAACGTGCGCCGGAGCGCGCGATCGCCAGCGTGAGCGCGAGCTGACAGCGGAACACGGTGTCCAGAACCCGCTGCACCGACTCCATCTCCGACACGATCGTCTCTCCGAGCCGAGCGGCCAGGTCGCGTGAGACCAGCACCATGCCGAAGTTGAAGTACGGCGGGCAGAAGCGGCGCGCGGGATCGGACTCCATCGCCTCCCACCCCGAGTGCTCGCAGATCATCTCCGGTTCGGGCAGACCGGCCTCGCGAAAGACCTCGCCCCACAGCGCCTGGCCGCGCTCTGCCTCGGTGAACGGCGAGACGTGTGCGGGGACACCGCACACCGTCTCGGAATCGGTGACCGCCGGCAGCAGCTCGTCGATCGGCGCTGCGAACAGCGTGTCGGAGTCAAGCATCAGCGCCGCCGGCGCGTCGATCTCGTAACAGAAGCGCTGTAGCGCGGTGGCGGCCGACGAGTGCTTGCGCCAAGCGGGCTCGGGGACCCAGCGCCACTCCACTCCCAATGCGGCGGACCACGGATGCCGGCGCTCGAGGTCCACGGGCTGATCGCCGCCCACGGTCACGATCACGGGCGCTTCCCGCAGCGCGCCGCCGAAGCAACGGACCGATGCAGCCAGATAACGCACCCTGGTGATGAACGACGGCGTGGGGCTGATCGGCACGTGGATCTCGCAGGGAGGGAGGGCACGGCGCCGGCGCCTGGCCGATCGGGAGGACGCCGCGAACGTGGCCGGGGTCGCCCTGAGCCGGCTGGCACCGCGCTTCGCGGACCGCAGTGGCGAGGTGATCCGCCAGCTGGCAGAGCCCCAGGTGTCACTGAGCGCGGCGTGCGCTCCCACGAGCTCGTTCCCCACGCGCTCGAGTTCCGCCGCCACGGCCGCGGACTGCGCTCGCTCGTGGAACAGCATCCGTTCACGCGCCGCGGCGTGCCCGCGCTCCTCGCCGAGCGCCCGCTCGAGCTCGGCTGTCCGCTGCCGCTGGTCGGCGAGGTCGCGCCGGCCCTCGACCTGAGCGGCCTCGAGCTCAGCCACATGCGCGCGTGCCGCGCCGAGCTCGCCGGCCCGTTCCACCACCCGCACGCGCTCGGACTCGCCGGCGGCGCCGGTGCGCGCATGGGAGGTCGGCCGCCGGAGTCCCTCCGGGACGTCGAGGACCTGGCTTCCCGCCTCCACCGAGCCCAGGTAGGCCCACAGATCCGCCTGGCTCCCGGTCAGCTCGGCGCGGTGGTCGCGGTCGCTCGCCTCGTGTCGCCGATACTCGCGCTCGAGCGCTCGAGGCGCGAGCTCGGGACGGACCTGCCGCACCGCGGCCCGATCGAGGTGCGTGCAAGTGGACGCCACGATCGATGCCGCCGCCTCAACGCCGGCCAGCAGCTGCTCATAGGGCGCGACCGTGACCCGGCGGCCGTGCAGGTAGGCGAGCAGCAGGCGCACATGCAGCTCCCAGACGGCCAGGCCCAGGGGTGGCGGCGTGCGGTCGCGGCGATGCAGGGAGTCCGCGACCTCGAGCGGATCTCGCACCACTAGCACGGGATGCAGGTGCCCGTCGATGATCGGGTGCCAGATCGCAGTCATCACGCAGATCCGCGGGTCCTTGATGACGATCGGCCTGCCGGCCGCGCCGTCCTGGATATGCCCGACCGCCGCGCCGAGGGCCGGAGTCGCCCACCGCGCCGCCTCGAGCTGAGCCGCGGGGGCGGGTGGATCGAGCCAGCTTCCGCCCAAGCGCACGAGGATCTCGTCATTGAGACGCCACAGCCGCTCGTGCTCCCAGTAGCCGCCCGGATTCGCATCGCTCGCCGGCATCAGCTCACCGGCGGCGCCGGGGTGATAGCCGGCGCGTACGAACATGGCCGCGACCGCACTCGTGCCGCTGCGGCTCATCCCGAGGACGACCGCGCCCCGCGCCTCGGCCATGCGGCTAGGCGGGCTCCGTCGTCACCGGGTGCTCGACGACCACCCGGCCGCCCCCGCGCGAGATGATCCGCCATACCGGGTTCTTCTCTACGGCGCGGAACGTCGCCCAGTTGTCCTCGTGAAATTGGGCCCGCAGCACCGGCTCGCCCATCGCCCTCAGCTCCGCGATCACAAGCTCGAGCGCCGAGTGGACCAGGCCCCCGCCCCTGAAGCGCCGGTCGATCAGCGCGCCGAGCGTAGGGTGGGGGTGGCCTCCGTCCCAGCCGCGGACCATGAGCAGGCCGGCAAGCTCATCGTTCACCCACATCCCCCAGTGCTTGTCGCGTCCCTCGTAGGTCACCAGCCGCCGTGCCGTCGCGTCGGTGAGCGGAAACGGATCGAAGTAACGCCTCACCTCAGGCCGGTTGTTCGCACGGAACAGCCCCGCGAGCGCGTCCTCGTCCCTCGGCCCCAGAATCGACAGCCGTAGGCCGCTGGTTGAAGCCGGCGCCGGGCCGATCGCGGAGCCTTGCTCGACCGTCGTCACCCCCGCCACCATAGTCACGGGGTCCGACGTCAAATTCTCAATTCCATGAGAGAATTCAGCCCGGGGATGCAACAACTGGGCGGGACCGGTGGTGCGGCGCGGGAGGCCTCGCGGCCGTATCGACAGCGCGGCGGCAGTCGCTGTGAGTGACGCTGTGAGCAGGTCCATCGGCGTGCTCAAAGACCGCTACGAGCCGCTCGAGACCGTCGGCACCGGCGGCGAGGCGCGCGTGATCAAGGCGCTCGACCGGCAGCACGGGCGAACCGTTGCGCTCAAGGTCAGGACGGTCTCAGACCGGCGCGAGGACCTGCTTCGCGAGGCGCGAGTTCTATTCGGCCTGACGCCACACCCCTCCTTGCCACTGGTGCGAGAGGACTTCTTCGAAGCAGGCCTGTACGTCGTGGTGATGGATTGGGTCGACGGCATCGACCTGGCGAAGCTGCTCCGCGAGCGGGGCGCACCCGGGCTTCCCGCACCGAGCGTCCTCGCCTACCTCGCCGATGCAGCCGAGGCACTGACGTTCCTCCACACCCACACCCCGGCGATCATCCACGGCGACGTCAAACCCGCGAACCTGATCCTCACGCGAGGCGGGCACGTCAAGCTCGTCGACTTTGGGCTCTCGTCGAGGCTGGGAATGGAGGGTATGCGGCGGGGAACCAGTGGCTTCCGCGCCCCCGAGCTCGACGCCGGGGGTGCACCGTCCCGCGCGAGCGACGTGTACGCGCTCGCCGCGACGGCCTTCGCGCTGTTCGCGGGCGGGCCTCCGGCCGGTGTCGCGCCGAGGTTGGCTCGGATCGAGGGTCCCCACGCGGAGCACCTCGAGGAGACGATCACGGCAGGCCTCGCGACCGATCCGGCTCGGCGCCCGAGGACGCCCGGCGAGCTCGTCGAGCGCCTCCGTTCGGGGTGGGCCTCGACGCTTCCCACCGGCGTGATGACTTTCTGCATGTCCGACATCGAGGACTCGACCCGGCTGTGGGAGAGCCAGCCCACCGTAATGGCGGAGGCACTTGCTCGCCACGACGAGCTGATCGCCGGAATCGTCGAGGCGCATGAGGGCAGGTTCCTCAAGTCCATGGGCGAGGGCGACTCGACCACCTCCGTGTTCGCGTCGGCGGCACAAGGGGTCAGAGCGGCAATCGAAGCGACGCGCGCGCTGGCGGAGCAGACCTCGCCGGAGGACCGGCCGATCCGGACCCGGTTCGCCCTCCACACCGGCGAAGCCGACAAGCACGGAGACGTCTACGTCGGAACGACCGTGAATCTCGCCGCCCGCGTGCGGGGCCAGGCGGAGGGCGGCGAGGTGCTGCTCTCGGAGACCACCGCTCAGATGGTCAGCGCCGACCTGCCCGCCGGCTACGAGATCATCGACCTGGGATCGCATCGCCTCAAAGGCATCAAGCAACAACAGGTGATCAAGGCTGTGACGGGGCCGGGGCTGGCTACGACCGCCACAGCGACCGACTGCCCGTATCGAGGTCTGTTGCCATTCGAGCCGGAGGACCGGCACCTGTTCTTCGGCCGGGAGGTTGCACTCGAGCGCCTGCTGGCACGCATCACGCCGGGGCGCCTGCTGGCAGTGGTCGGGGCGTCGGGGAGCGGCAAGTCGTCCCTGCTGCGGGCAGGGGTCGTGGCCGGAGTCGAGTCCGGCGAGCTGCCCCCGATCGGCGCGGCCCGGCTGATCACGCCCGGACCCGTCCCGCCGCTCGACCTGCGCGGAGCAGCGGACCAGCTGCTCGTAGTCGACCAGTTCGAGGAGCTTTACACGCAGTGCCGCGACGCAGAACGGCAGCAGCGGTTCGTGGAGGAGCTCCTGTCTCGGGAGGGGCCCGTGGTGATCGGCGTCAGGGCCGATTTCTACGCAGAGATCAGCGCCGACGCCCAGCTCGCGGCGGCGGTGGCCGCCAATCAGCTGCTGCTCGGCCCGATGGACGATGAAGACCTCCGTCGCGCGATCTGCGAGCCGGCGCGGCTGATGGGACTTCGGCTCGAGCCCGGCCTTGTCGACCTGGTGCTCAGGGATGTCGGCGACGAGCCAGGGGCACTGCCGTTGATGTCGCATGCCTTACGCGAGACCTGGGAGCGGCGGGACGGACGTACGCTCACGGTGGACGCCTACAAGCAGAGTGGCGGGGTCAGCTCCGCGGTTGCCCAGACCGCCGACGCGGTGGCCGAAAGCACGCCGGAGGAGGATCGCACATTGCTGCGGAGCGTCTTCCTGCGCCTCACCGAGGTGGGCGGCGAGGTGGAAGACAGCCGGCGCAAGGTCCGCGTCGAGGAGCTGATCCCGGAGGGAAGGTCTCCGGACGCGGTCAAGTCGCTCCTCGAGCGGCTGGTGGAGGCCCGTCTGATCACGCTGGACGCCGGGACGGCAGAGGTCGCGCATGAGGTGCTTATTCGCCGGTGGCCGAGGCTGCGCCGGTGGCTCGAGGAGGACCGCGAGGGAATCCGACTGCATCGCCGCCTGGGTGATGCTGCGCGGCTGTGGGACGCGGCGGGTCGAGAGCCGGCGGACCTCTACCGGGGAACACGGCTCGACGCCGCGCTCGAGTGGGCCCGGGCCAATCCTGGTCTGCTCAATGCGACCGAGCGGGATTTCCTGAACTCGAGCGCCGAGGAGTCCGTCCGCGCCCAGCGCGTACAGCTGAAGGCGAACCGTCGGCTGCGACGGGCGCTCGGCGGGGCCGCCTGCCTCCTGGCCGCGACGATCGCGCTGCTCGTGTTCGCGCTGGTCAGTCGTCATGACGCCGTCCGCACGGAGGCGGCGGCGCGATCCCAGGCGATGGCGGGCGAAGCCGAGGGGCAGATCGCTCGCGATCCACAACGGGCGCTGTTGCTGGCGCGTGTGGCGCTCAAGGCCGCGCCCACGCCGGCGGCGATGCTGGCCGCCTCGGAGGCGCTTGATGCGAACACCGTCCGCTCCCAGCTTCCCTCCTTCGGCGTGCAGGGTTGCGCGATCTCGAACTACATGTACCTCCTGGATCGGGGACGAGAAGCGGTGGACAACGCCTGCGACGGCCATGTCGTGTTCGGCGATCTCGTGCACCGGCGGATCCTTGACAAGGTGCGGGTCGGGGCCTCTTCGACCGACGTGGTCCCGAGCCCCGACGGCCGCTCGCTGATCGTCGCCGCAGGCCGGGACCTCGTGAGCGTCGACCTGGCAACCGACCGCGTGCGCCACCTGTTCACGGCTCCGTTTCCGATCGTCTGGATCGGCCACGATCAGGTCGGACGCTTCATGGCGATCGGGGATGCCGACACGATCGGGATCGCCGACCTTCGCAGCGGGCGATTGCGCGTTATCGCGCACGGGGATGCGAGTGCCAACTCGATCCTCGGGATGCTGTGGACCTCGCCGGATGTGCTGCTGATCGAGACCTCCGGGCAGAGCCGGGGACGCGGCGACCTGTTCGGTGGGCTGACCACGCTTGACGTGGTCAGCGGGAAGCGGCGGAACGTGCCACTGGCGGTGCCGGTCGGTCGATTCCCGGCGCTGGCGTTCCTGAACATCTCGCCCGATCGGCGGACCTGGTTCATCACCGGCGCGGACACCAACACCGGCAACGTCGCGCAGGTGGCGACAACCTGGGCGGTCGATGCCGCGACGGGCCGGGCGAAGTGGATCGCGCACGGCCCGATCGGGGCAAGCGCGAACTCGGTGCAGCCCTCCGACGACGGTCGGCTGCTCGGGGTCGGCTACAGCGAGGGCTCGATCGACGTGCTCGACGCGACCACCGGCCGCCGTGTCGTCCGAGATGCCAGCAGCGCAAGCATCGCCGCAGGCTGGATGGCGTTCCCGCCCGGGGACAAGTCGCTCGTAACCGTCTCGCTCGACGGGGTGTTCCGCACCTGGGCGGCGACAGGCAGCGAGCTGCTCCGCTGGCAGGCGCCCGCCGACCCCGCCGTCGATTTCACACCGGACGGCAGAAATCTCGTGGTCGTCGGCAACGAGGGCGAGGTCGTGGACGGACGGTCGGGTGCACCGCTTCGCCGCTTCCGCGGATTCCCGGCCGCGAGCGTGTTCAACCTCTGCACCGCTGCCTGCTTTGCGGCATCCCCAAGTCTCGGCTGGCTCACGTACGTCGACCCGAGCGCATCGAGTCCGCGCATCGTTGAGCTCGCAGGCCGGACGGGCAGGCGCGCGGCTGAGGTGAGCGTCTCGCGCTTGGACGCGGAGGGCGTTGCCCCCGACGGACGCATCGTGGCGGCATACGTCGACGGCAACCGCCTGCTGGCGGAAGTGATCGATCCCCGCTCAGGAAAAACAAGACACCTGCAGCCCGGCGTAAGCAGCTACGGGTGCGCGGCAACGGCGCCATCCTTCACCCCCGACGGCACGCTGATGGCGATCGTCGACGGCTGCGTTCACGTCGACGTCTGGGACCTGCGGACGGGGTCGATCAAACGGACCGTCGTGCTGCCTGACAGGGCGAACGCCTCGAGCGGGGCGGGCGGCGGCTCTACCGCCTCGGGCGCGCATCTGTCCCCCGACGGCCGGTACGTACTCGTGACCGTCGAGGGCGGAGGCCTGGTGCGCGTGAACCTCTCGACGGGCGCCTTCGCAGAGCGCCCCGGAGCGCAGACCGTGGCCAAGACCCTCGCCGTCTCCCCCGACGGGCGCTTCTACGCAATCGGCCGCCAGGACGGAACCGTCGATGAGTACGACGCAAACTCCCTCCAGCTCGTCCGCCACCACGAGCTCGACAACCCGATCCAGACATTGACGTTCTCTCCCGACGGTCGCGAGCTCGCGGTGGAGGACACAAGCAACGTCGTGTGGATCTGGGACACGTGTGAGATCTGCGAGAACGCCAAGCGCCTGTCGCAGCTTGCGGCTCAGGAGAGCGTGCGTCAGCTCACGCCGAGCGAGCGCGCGACATTCGGCATCAGCTAAGAGGACCGCGACTTCACCGCTCGCCGGTCGCCGACGGGCGACCGCGGCTCACGCCGCCGCGCGGATCCCCAGCCGTCGCGCGACCTCGAGCGCCTCGTCCAGCGACTCGAACGCGAGATGGGCGCGGTAGCCGCCGCCAAGGGACGCCGTGACTTCGACGTCCAACCCGAGCGCGTTGCCGAGCACGTCCGAGATCTGCTCGATAGCCGCCTCCTGGTCGGGATGCAGGACGCGACGACGGCCGGACCGCCGCGTGGGCGGGCTCGAACGTGCGCTCCGGGCACGATGCTCGAGCTCGCGCACGGACCAGCGGCCCGCGACGGCTTCGCGTGCCAGGCGCCGGCGGACCTCATGGTCATCTGCAAGCAGCAGCGCGCGGCCGTGGCCTTCGGTCAGCTCGTCGCGCTCGATCAGGGCCAGGGCTTCGTCGGGGAGCTCGAGCAGCCGAATCAGGTTGGAGACGGCGACCCGGCTGCGCCCGACGCGGAGGCCCACCTCCTCCCGCGAGAGACCGAGTTCGTCGACGAGCGCTGCGCAGCCGCGCGCCTCGTCGACCGGATTGAGGTCCTCGCGCGCCATGTTCTCGATCAGGGCGACCTCGAGCGAGGCCGCGTCGTCGTGGTGGCGGATCACCGCGGGCAACGTTTCGAGCTCCGCCATCTTGGCCGCGCGCCAGCGGCGCTCGCCGGCGATCAGCTCGTAGCGGCCGCCTGGGAGGGGGCGGGCGAGTACGGGCTGGAGTACGCCGCGAGTGCGAATCGAGTCGGCGAGCGCGAGCAGTGCATGCTCGTCGAATCCCCCTCGGGGCTGATTCGGGTTCGGGACGATCAGCTCGACGGGGAGCTCGCGGAGCTCCTCGTCTTCGTCGCGGGGAGCGACGGACAGGATCGCCGCCAGCCCTCTCCCCATTCCCTTCGGTCGCTCAGCCACGAGCGGCCACCTCCTTTGCGAACTCGAAATATGCGTCGGCCCCGGCGCAGTGCGGGTCATGGTGGATCACCGGCTTGCCGAAGCTCGGCGCCTCACCGAGGCGAACGTTGCGCGGGATCACCGTCTCGAACACAAGCTCCGGGAAATGTTCCCTGACCTCGCGTTCGACATCCTGGGCGAGGCGGGTTCGCCCGTCATGCATGGTCAGCAGCATGCCTGCGATGGTCAGCCGCGGATTCAGCTCGCGCTGGATGAGCGACAACGTGTCCAACAATCCGGCCAGGCCCTCGAGCGCGAAGTACTCCGACTGGACGGGGACGATCACGCGGTCGGCCGCGACCAGGGCGCCGACGGTCAAGGGGCCGAGCGACGGTGGACAGTCGAGCAGCGTGAACGCATACCGATCGCGGATCGGGTCGATCGCCTCGCGCAGCCGCATCTCCGAGCCGGCCATTCGCGGCAGCTCCACCGTCGCACCCGCCAGGTCGGGCCCGGATGGTGCGATCCACAGCCGCTCGATCCCGCTCGGCACGATCGCCTGCTCGAGTGCCAGACCGCCGACGAGCACGTCGTACATCGTCGGGGCGGCGTCGCGCCCCAGGCCGAGGCCGACGCTGGCATTTGCCTGCGGGTCGACGTCGACCAGCAACGAGTCGTACTCGGCGGCGGCCACACATGCGGCGAGGTTCACCGCCGTGGTCGTCTTGCCGACCCCGCCCTTCTGGTTGGCGATCGCGTAAACGGTGCCCATGGCGCAGTCGCACGGTAGCGTCGGTAGCGGTCAGATGGAGGACCGCGCGTGAACGGCCGCGAACGAACCCGAGTACCGTCTGCGTACGAAGGCGTACATGAAGCTCGGTCCTACCGCCGGTCACCAAGGGGGCGCTTCCTCGCCACACCGGGCCTGCGCGGGTACTCGGGTGGCGTCTCCCTCACCTTCGACATCAGGTGGAGGTGGCGGTTCCGAGCGCCGGCATAGGGGCGGACATGTACAGGCGCGCTCGGCTCGAGCCCGAGACGGCCGGCCGCCCGTGCCCCGGCGGCTTCCGCGTCCGGATCGCGCACGCCTCGCCATACCACCAGCGTCCCGCCCAGGCAGAGCAGCGGCGCGGCGTACTCGGCAACGACGGCGAGCGGACCGAGCGCGCGCGCCGTGACCAGCTCGCATCGGCCCAGACCTTCCCGCCACTGCTCGACCCGAGCATTGGCGATCCGCACGTTCCCAACACCGCAGGCCATCGCCGCCCGCTCGATGAAGGCGCACTTCCGCGTGTTGCTCTCGACCAGCGTCACGGCGGCATGTGGCAGCGCGATCGCGAGTGGAAGCCCGGGCACTCCCGCTCCGGAGCCCAGGTCGGCGATCGTCGCGGCGCGGCGCACCTGCGACAGCTCGAGAGCGACGAGGGAATCGGCGAGATGATCGTCGAGAACCTTGTCTTCGGCCCGCACCGTCGTCGCGGCCCCCGGATCGCTGGACAGGAGCCCTGACAGCACCAGCAGTGCGTCGATCGCCGAGCCCGGCAGGGAGTGGCGGGCGGCAAGCTCGCCGATCCGGGAGCGTGCCCGGTCGCTCACTGCGGCAATCGGGCGCGCTCGCGCTCGATGAACGCGGCGTAGCGCTCCCGCATCGTCTCGAAGCGGCGGGCCGCGTACTCGTCGATGCCTCCGTCGAGAGCCCCTTCGAGCAACGGGAGCACGTCCCTGACCAGGGCCCGCCCACGCGCCATCCACTGGAAGTAGGCGCGCCCGCCGTGGTTGTATGGGCCATAGAGCCGCGATTCGGGGAGGCGCTCGACCAGCCAGCGGAACAGGGCCTCGTGGCGGGTGTGCATCCGAAGCGTTATCTGGGGCTGCTTGCCGTCGCCCCCGAACGACCCCTCGCCGATCAGCAGTCCGACGATGACGCCACGGTCGAAATCGCTCAGCTGCGTAAGGTCAGTTCGCGAGTCCACGGAGTAGTTCTAGCGCATGCCCCGGCTGTTTCACCGTCATAAAAAACGTGAAACGCCGGGCGCGCGTGAGCGCGAGGCCGAACCGGCGGCGAGGCGTCCTCACACCACGGGCGCGACCACGAGCCGGCGATCCGGTTCCTCGCCCTCGCTGTACGTCTCCACGTCGCGGCGGGTCCTGAGGTGCTCGTGGACAAGCTTTCGCTCGATCGCGCTCATCGGCTCGAGCGGGATCGCACGGCCGTCGTGGACGGCGGCTTCGGCAGCCTGGTCCGCGGCGGCACGCAGCGCGA
Organism: uncultured Actinomycetes bacterium; assembly: GCA_963822725.1. Classification (GTDB taxonomy): domain Bacteria; phylum Actinomycetota; class Thermoleophilia; order Solirubrobacterales; family Solirubrobacteraceae; genus Palsa-465. The sequence continues at coordinate 382,432 of CAWGIR010000001.1, read as the reverse complement.
CCGCCCGCCGCTCCCGATAGCCGGCGGCATCGATCGTCACGCCCTTCCGCTCGCTCGACCCCCGGAACGCGACTCGATAGGCGAGATGCTGGATTGCGTCGATCGTCTGGCCGTGGTGCCCGATTAGCAGCCCAAGGTCCTCGCCGGCGAACTCCCCGTACAAGCTCTCGTCGTCCTCGCGGACGTTGACGTGCGCCTCGACCCCGGCCGCCGACGCGACTCGCTCCAGCAGTTCTCGAATTCGCTCCACGGGCGAACCCGCAGACTCCTCCTCCACCTCAAAATGTGACTCCAAGCTACCTCCCGAGAAGCTCACATTATCTCCGGCGACCGGATCGCTTCTTCTTCTTCCTTGGAGGTGGTGGTGGCGCGGTGGTCCGCGTTCGCGTCCGAGCGCCCGCCCCGACGGGTTCCGGCTCCGCGGTCTTGCCGCGTCCGCGCAGCAGGGCGCCGAGCCCGCCGCCCTCCGCACCGTTGGGCCCCGCACCATCGCCCGGACCGGACGGTCCGCCGCCGCCACGGCCGGTGGTGCCCTTGCCGTCGTCCGCGTCGCCCCCCGCGGTCAGAGGCGTCATCGGGCCCAGTCGGCGGCGGATGAAGTACTGCTGGCCCATCGTCCAGAGGTTCGTCGTGATCCAGTAGACGAGGACACCGGACGGAAGTCCGATGATGATGAACACGAACACCAGCGGTAGTAGCAGCATCATGTTGCGCTGGGTCTTGTCCATCTGGGGGGTCGACATCATCAGCTGTGACGCCAGCTGCGAGCCGACGTAGAGGACGATCAGCACGATCAGGGTCGCGCCGGTGGCCTTGCTGGTGAGGTCGTGAATGAACAGGAAGCTGGCGCCGCCGTGCCCGCCACAGGCCTTTGTGTGCGCGGTGCTGACCACCTTGTGCAACGTCTGGCTGTAGCCCGGCTGGATTGTCGGGCAGATATCGCCACGCAGGCTCGTGCGCAGCGTGTAGTAGAGGCCGATGAACACCGGCAGCTGCGCGACCAGCGGCAGACAGGAGGCGAACGGGTTCACGCCGTGCTCCTGGTAGAGCTTCATCAGCTCCTGCTGCTGGCGCTGCTTGTCCTCCTTGTACTTGGCCTGGATCCGCTTCATCTCGGGCGTCAGGCGCTGCAGCTTCTGCATCGAGTGGAACTGCTTGACGGTCAGCGGCAGCAGGATCGCCCGGATCACGACCGTCAGCAGGACGATCGACCATCCCCAGGGGACCCCGACGCTGTCGTGAAAGAACTTCAGGACGCCCCCGAAGATCGTCACGAGTGGCTGGAAGATGGTGGCGGTTACGAGCATGGGTCAGGCGCCTTGCGCCGGCGCTCGCGGCTTGAACAGGCGCTGATTCTCGACAGGATCCAACCCGCCATGGCTCCACGGGTTACAGCGGAGCAACCGCCAGCCGGCCAGGACAAGTCCGCGCAGTATGCCGAATCGAGAGATGGCCTGGGCCGCATATTGTGAGCACGAGGGGTAGTACCGGCAGCGCTGTCCGAGCGCCGGCGATATCAGCCTCTGGTAGAGCCTGATCGGCAGGATCGCTATGGCCCGCGCGCTCACGCTTCTGTCTCCTCCGATTGAGCCGCACCCTCGACCTGGCGGATCAGCTCGGCCAGGCGAGCCCTGATGCCGGCCAAACCCTCACGCTCAGCTAGACCCCAGGCGTCCGCCCTGGCGACGACCACCGCGTCGGTGCCGGGAGGAAGCCGCGGCGATTCCTCGGCGAACGCTTCCCGCAGCAACCGCTTTACGCGATTGCGCTGCACCGCCCCTCCGAGCTTGCGGGACACGGACAGGCCCGAGCCGTGGCGGCCCATCCTCCGCTCTGGGGAACACGTGCAGGACGAGCTCTCGCCCCGGGTGCGATCGACCATGTCGGAACACGCGATCGAAGTCGGCACTGCGCGACAGCCTCGCCCGCCGCGATTGAGGCCGCGGACCAAGCGACCGCTGCATCAAACCGTCAGTCGCTTGCGACCCTTCGCCCGGCGGCGCTTGAGAGTCATGCGCCCTGCGCGCGTGCGCATCCGCGTGCGGAATCCATGGGTTCGCGCGCGCTTGCGTTTCTTAGGCTGGTAGGTGCGTTTCATGACTCACATCCCCGGGCGAGAACGATCCAGTATACGCAGCGCCTCGTGGACCACCGTGAGCACCTCGAGCGCGCGCCGGACGCGGTCGGAAACCCCTCGCTCATTTTTCTCGCGCTTTGCGCCAAGGTCCCCGTCCCGGGCCCAGACCCGTTGGTATATTCGCGCCCACCCGGGAGCTCCCGGGCCTCTGAATACGGTGGCGTCTCCCGAAACGGAGCGGATTGGAGCTGCGCGCACATCCCGAGCTGACCCCTGCCTGGCGCGAGATCCGCGCCGAGCTGCGGAGGCTCGTCGGCGACTCGACTTACGAGATGTGGCTGGCGCCGCTGAAGGTCACGGCTTGGGATGGCAAGGTGCTCTCCCTCGAGGCGCCGCGGGACACGAGCACCTGGGTTCCAAAGCGCTTTGGGCAAGCGTTGCAGCGTTCGGTATGCACGGTGCTCGGCCCCGAGGTGCGAGCGGAGGTCTCCGGGCCCCACGTCCACGGCGCCGGCACGCGGCGACTCCATGCCGACTCGCTCGAGCTCTCGCAAGCGTTCAACCCGCGACACACCTTCAACCAATTCGTGATCGGCGAGGGCAATCGCATGGCCCACGCAGCCTCCCTGGCGATTGCCGAGAATCCCGGTCAGGCCCACAACCCGCTGTTCCTGCATGCGGCCCCCGGACTCGGCAAGACGCACCTGCTCCACGCGATCGCGCAACTACGTCCTGGCCTTCGGCAGCGACGCAGTCGGTCCGCTACACCACGGCCGAGACGTTCACCAACCATTTCGTGACCGCCCTCGGCTCTCGCTCGCTCGGTCACTTCAAGCACGCCTATCGGGATGTGGACATCCTGTTGATCGACGATGTCCAGTTCCTCGCGAGCAAGGCAAAGACCGAGGAAGAGTTCTTCCACACCTTCAATGCGCTGTATGAGACCGGCCGGCAGCTCGTCCTGACCTGCGACCGTCTCCCTGACCAGCTCGTCGCGCTCGAGGACCGTCTGCGACAGCGCTTCGAGGCAGGGCTCGTCACGGAGATCAAGCCCCCCGACTTCGCCACGCGCCTGACGATCCTCCGCAAGCGAGCCGCGCTGGATCAGATCACACTCGCCGATCCCGAGGTCCTCGAGCTGATCGCCGCCAGGGTGACCTCGAATATCCGGGCGCTCGAGGGGACTCTGATCAGGGTCGTGGCCTACCACTCGCTCACGGGCCAACCGATGGACACCGAGCTCGCGGCCAAGGTCCTCGGAGAGGGCGATGGCCCCGCATCGAACCCGATCGCGCCATCGCTGGAGCAGATCAAGCAGGCGGTCGCAGACCACTTCGGGGTGTCGGTGTCCGAACTCGTCTCCGCGGTCCGCACCCAACGCGTGGCCTGGGCTCGGCAGGTGGCCATCCATCTCGCCCGTCAGATGACCGGCACCTCCCTGCACGAGGTCGGAGATGCGTTCGGCGGGCGGAATCACACCACGGTGATCCATGCCTGCAAGCGCGTGAGCGATCGTCTACACCAGGACGAGAGGGCTGCCGCCGACGTACGACAGCTCACCTGGGCGCTCAAGAGTGAACACGCCGACCGAGGCTGCTGACAGACTTGCCTCGTCGCTCAGCGTCGGAAATCCCGCTGCCTGCGAGGAGATTCCATGCTTGTCCACATCTTGTCCTCCCTATGACTCCTAACCTTCTCAAGAGGTATTCATCGTGAAGATCTCTGTCGACCGCGATGCTTTGTTCACCCAGCTGCAGACCGTCAGCAGAGTCGCGTCGACCCGCAGCGCGATCCAGGCTCTCTCGGGCGTACAGCTCTCGGCGAGCGGCGAGGCCTGCGAGCTCAGAGCCACAGACATGGACGTGGGCCTCCGCGTTCCGCTGGCCGCTCAGGTCGTCCGCGATGGCGTCGTCGTCCTACCCGCTCGGCTGCTGCTCGACGTCGTCCGCTCGCTGCCCGCCTCCGAGGTCTCACTGGAGCTTCGCCCCGCCCAACAGGATGTGGAGCTGGTGTCCGGCACGGCCACGTTCGACATCCGCACGCTCCGCTCCGACGACTTCCCGCCGTTTCCGGAGCCCGAGTCCGAAAGCGCTGTGTCAGTGCCCGCCGCGGCCTTCGTCTCCACGGCGCTCAAGGTCGCCGGCTCCGCCTCTCGCGACGAGACGCGTCCGGTCCTCACGGGGATTCTCGTCTCTGCCTCCGAGCGCGAGCTGCGGATGGTGGCGACCGACTCGTACCGGCTGAGCGTCAAGGTGACGGCCCTCGAGCAGCCCCTGTCGCAGGCGTTCGAGGTCAACGTGCCCGCCCGCGCCCTGCAGGAGCTGGCCCGTGTCGCGGGGCAGGGCGAGGAGGAGCAGCTCAGCGTCGCCGTGCAGCGAAACCAGATCGTGTTCGTGCTCGGGCGCACGATCCTGTCCTCACGGCTGATCGAGGGGCAGTTCCCGAACTACCGCCAGCTGCTGCCCGAGGGCTTCGAGCACGAGCTGAGAGTGGCCTCCTCGGAGCTGACCGATGTCGTGCGACGGATCAGCCTCCTGGCGCAGAAGAACGCACCGCTGCGCCTCGCATTTGCTCCGGGCGAGCTCACGGTCTCGGCCCAGACGCCAGATGTCGGCGAAGCGCGCGAGTCCCTGCCGGTGGCTTTCCAGGGGGAGCCGCTCGAGATCGGGTTCAACCCCGAGTTCCTTCGCGCCGGCCTGGAGGCGATCGAGGAGGGCGACGTGTTGCTGAAGCTCATTGGCCCTCTCCGGCCGGGCTTGGTCGAGGCTGCTGACGGCAGCGGCTTTCAGTACCTGATCATGCCCATCCGGCTGAACGTGTAGGAGCGATGCGGGTCGTCGGCGTCTCGCTGCGCGACTTCCGCAGCTACGAGGCGGCGCACGTAGATCTGGGAGAAGGGCTGACCGTGGTCTCGGGTGCCAACGGCGCCGGCAAGACCAACCTGCTGGAGGCCGTCTATTTCGGGTGCCTCGGCCGTTCCTGCCGCACGAACAACGAGCGGGAGCTGGTTCGCTTCGGGGCGGATTCGGCCAGGGTGGTGGTGGACACGCTCGGCGTGGACGGGCCGCACGAGCTGGCGGTGGGATTCGCCGCTGGAGAGCCCAAGCGGATGCGGGTCGACGGGGCGCCCGTGGAGCGCCTCCTGGAGACCCCTGCGCGGCCGCTCGTGAGTGTGTTCCTCCCCGACAGGCTCGAGCTTGTCAAAGGCCCGCCGGCGGTCCGTCGCGCCCACCTCGACCAGCTCGTGTCGGCGCTCTGGCCCTCCCGGATTGCCAACCGTCGCGCCTACGCGCAAGCGCTCGCCCAGCGCAACGCGCTCCTCTCGCGGATCCGGGCGACCGGCAGCGGACGAGCGTCGCTCACCAGCTGGGACGCGCAGCTTGCCCGGCATGGCATTGCGCTGATGGGCGATCGGGCCGAGGCGGTCGACGCGATCTCGGAGCGCTTCGCGCGTCTGGGCGACGAGCTGGGCCTCGAGCTCGAGGCGCGGGTCGCCTACCGGCCCCGCTCGCGGGCCTCGGATCCCGAGCAGCTGGCGGCGGAACTGGCCGAGCGGGTGGACCGTGACCTCGAGCGTGGATTCACGGGCCACGGTCCGCATCGTGACGAGCTTGCGCTCCTGCGTGCCGGCCGCGAGCTGCGCGTCTACGGCTCTCAGGGCCAGCAGCGGCTTGCGCTGCTGGCGCTGCTGCTGGCGGAGCGCGAGACGGTTGGCGCGTCACGCGACCGGCTGCCCCTGATGCTGCTCGACGACGTGATGAGCGAGCTGGACCCAGTTCGCCGCTTGGCATTGGTGGAGAGGCTTGGCGCTAGCGGCGGCCAGGCCGTGATCACGACCACCGACCTGGACCACGTGCCGGGCGTCACCGTGCCTGATGTCGTGCGGATCGGCGTTGCCGAGGGCCGGGTTCTGCAGGAGGCCGGCCGGATGACGCCCCGGCGGCCCGATCAGGAGAGCCCGGAGGGCGAGCGGGCCGCAACGGGGCGCGCATGACGCCGGCCCGGCGAAGCCCCCGCTCACTGGAATTCGCCCTCGAGGCGCTGCGTGACGACCTCGCGCCCGAATCGCTGTTGGGCGACGTTCAGGGTGTATGGGGAAAGGCGGTCGGAAGCTCGATCGCAGAGCAGGCGCAGCCGGTGTCCGAACGGGGCGGCATCCTTACGGTGTCGTGCTCGGCATCGGTCTGGGCACAAGAGCTCGATCTGATGGGACCGACTCTCGTGGAGCGCCTCAACCGTGAGCTTGGTAAGGGCCGGATCACTCGGCTCAGATGCGTTGCAACCCCTCCACGAGAGTCGTAGCAGGGCCTATGCGGCGGGCACCTCGGAGAGGGTTCTCAAGCGAAGCCGCGCACCACTTTGCCAACACGCCGAACTGTGTGTCATGAACGTGTCAAGTTTGTGCCAGTTTGCAGGCAAAACGGGGCTCCCAAAGGGGCTGATTCCGGGGGTCTCTGTGCTATTATTTTGTACACAAGCTTCCGACGCCCCGGCGCGCCGATCGATGCGCAGAACCGGGGCGTCTCGATGTCATCGGAGGATCGTTGGCAAACGGTAACGGCGCTGCGCGCCGAGAGAAGAACGAAACTAGTTATGACGCCCGGGACATCACCGTCCTGGAGGGCCTGGAGGCGGTCCGCCGCCGGCCTGGCATGTACATCGGCTCCACCGGCGTCCGCGGTCTGCACCATCTGGTCTATGAGATCGTCGACAACGCCGTCGACGAGGCGCTCGCGGGTCGCTGCGATGCCGTCCTGGTCACCATCCATCCCGACAGCTCGATCACGGTCATAGACAACGGGGCCGGGATCCCGGTAGGGATCATGGAGAAGGAGCAGCGGCCGGCGGTGGAGGTCGTGATGACCGTCCTGCACGCCGGGGGAAAATTCGGCGGTGGGGGGTACAAGGTCTCCGGCGGTCTGCACGGCGTCGGCGCCTCCGTCGTCAACGCGCTGTCGGAGCGCCTCGACGTCGACATCAGCCGCGAGGGCTTCCACTGGACCCAGTCCTATGAGCGCGGCGAGCCCCTGGGCGAACTGAAGAAGGGCGAGAAGACCAACGAGACCGGCACGAAGATCACGTTCCTGCCTGACGCTGACGTCTTCGAGACCCTCGAGCTCGACTTCAAGGTTCTCGAAGAGCGGATGCGGGAGACCGCATTCCTCACCCGAGGGCTGAAGATCACGATCGTCGACGAGCGGGCTGAGGGCAACCGGGCCGAGTTCCAGTACGAGGGTGGGATCGTCGACTTTGTCGCGTTCCTGAACGAGAACAAGGAGCCGATCCAGCGCAAGGTGATCTCGTTCGAGGGCGAGAGCGAGGAGGGCCAGGTCGAGGTCGCGATGCAGTGGAACTCCTCCTACCAGGAGTCCGTGTTCTCGTTCGCGAACAACATCAACACGCACGAGGGCGGCGCGCACCTGAGCGGATTCCGCTCGGCGCTCACCGGTGTCCTCAACAAGTACGCCCTGGACAAGGGCGAGCTCAAGGAGAAGGACGAGCGCCTCACGGGCGAGGATGTGCGCGAGGGCCTCACCGCGGTCATCTCCGCAAAGCTCACCGACCCGCAGTTCGAGGGTCAGACCAAGACCAAGCTCGGCAACCCAGGCATGGCCGGGTTCGTGCAGTCGGTCGTCAACGCCAGGCTCGCCGAGTTCTTCGAGGAGAACCCGCAGGACGCGCGCGCGGTGATCCGCAAGGCGGTCTCCGCCGCCCAGGCACGCGCCGCGGCGCGCAAGGCGCGCGATCTCACTCGACGCAAATCCGCGCTCGAGAACTCGACGCTGCCCGGAAAGCTCGCCGACTGCTCGGTCAAGGACCCGGCGCTCGCGGAGCTGTTCGTGGTCGAGGGCGATTCGGCCGGTGGCTCGGCGGTCTCCGCCCGGGACCGCAGCACCCAGGCCATCCTGCCGCTCCGGGGCAAGATCCTCAACGTCGAGAAGAGCCGGATCGACAAGATCCTCCAGAACACGGAGATCCAGGCGCTGATCACGGCGATCGGAACCGGTGTCCGCGACGAGTTCGACCTCGAGAAGGCCCGGTACCACAAGGTCGTGCTGCTCACCGACGCCGACGTCGACGGCGCGCACATCCGGACGCTCGCGCTCACCCTCCTGTTCCGCGAGATGCAGCCGCTGATCGAGGCCGGCTATGTCTACATCGCCAAGCCGCCGCTGTACCGGCTGACGCGCGGCCAGAAGCACCGCTATCTCGAGCGCGAGTCCGAGCTCGAGGAGATCCTGCTCGGGGACAAGTTCGAGAAGATCGACGTCTTCGACCGGTACAACAAGCCGTTCAAGCTGACCGAGGCCCGCTGGAGGAAGTTCACCAAGCTGCTCAAGCAGTACGAGGGTTGGGCCTCGGCGTTGCGTGCGGCCCACGGCCACGGGGTCGTCGCGTTCCTCCAGCAGGCGCGTCTGCTCGAGGAGCAGATCACCGACGTCCAGGCTTTGATCAAGCACGTGACGAAGAACGGCAAGAACGGCGAGGCGTACAAGACCGAGCTGCTCGCCGAGACGCCGGAGGAGGTCGTGATTCGCACGATCGAGGCCAAGTCCGGGCTTGCGACCACGCACCACGTCCGTCGCGCCGCTCTGGATGCGAACGAATACCACCGCCTCGCCGCGATTCACCACGAGCTCGCAGAGCTGGTCGGGACGCCGCCGTTCCACGTCCGCCTCGGAGAGAGCTCGAGCGACGCGACCACCTTCGCCGAGCTGCACGAGGCGATCCTGCGCGTCGCCCAGCGAGGCATCCAGTACTACCGCTTCAAGGGCCTCGGGGAGATGGACGCCGACGAGCTCCGCGAGACGACGATGGACCCGGAGACCCGCACGTTGATGCAGGTCACGATGGAGGACGCGGCCTCGGCCGACCTCGTCTTCTCCATGCTGATGGGTGACCAGGTGGAACCGCGCCGCGCGTTCATCGAGCACAACGCGCTGGCCGCCAACGTCGATGTGTAAGCGCTGATGTCTGCGATCGACACCATCTCCGGCGGGAACATCGAGCCTCGTCCGCTCGAGGACGAGATGCGCTCGGCGTACCTCGACTACGCGATGTCGGTGATCGTCTCGCGCGCCCTCCCGGACGTGCGCGACGGGCTGAAGCCCGTCCACCGGCGCGTGCTGCACGCGATGAACGAGCTGGGGTTGGGGACGGGCCGCCAGCACGTCAAGTGCGCCTCGATCGTGGGCGAGGTGATGGGCAAGTACCACCCCCACGGCGACTCCCCGATCTATGACGCGCTCGTCCGCCTGGCCCAGGACTTCTCGATGCGCTACCCGCTGGTCGACGGTCACGGGAACTTCGGGAACATCGACGGGTACTCCGCGGCCGCCATGCGCTACACGGAGGCCCGCCTCGACCGCCTGGCGACGGAGATGCTGCGGGACATCGACCAGGAGACGGTCGACTTCGTCCCAACCTACGACGGCGCCAAGCAGGAGCCGGTCGTGCTGCCGGCCCGGTTCCCGAACCTGCTCGTCAACGGGGGGTCGGGGATCGCGGTTGGGATGGCGACGAACATCCCGCCGCACAACCTTGTTGAAGTTATCGACGCGACGATCGCCTACATCGACGATCCCGGGATCACCGTCGAGGGCCTGATGAAGCACGTGAAGGGCCCCGACTTCCCGACCGCGGGAACGATTTTGGGCCGGGAGGGGATCCGCGACGCGTACGAGACCGGGCGAGGCAGGATCCGGGTCCAGGCCAAGGCCCACGTCGAGCCGATCGGTCAGGGCAAGGAGGCGATCATCGTCACCGAGTTGCCCTACCAGGTCCGCAAGGGCGGTGACGGCGGCCTGATGCTGAAGATCCGCGACCTGGTGCTGGAGAAGAAGATCCCGGAGATCACCGATCTGCGCGACGAGTCAGATCGCAACGGGATGCGGATCGTGATCGAGCTCAAGCGTGACGCGATCCCCAAGGTCGTGCTCAACAAGCTCTACAAGCACACCCCGATGCAGGCCACGTTCGGCGTCAACATGGTCGCGCTGGTCGACAACGTGCCGCGGACGCTGTCGCTGCGGGAGGTGCTCGGGCACTACGTCGACCACCAGCGCGAGGTCGTCGTGCGGCGCATGCAGCACGAGCTGCGCAAGCACGAGGACACGGTCCACGTGCTCGAGGGGTACCTGATCGCGCTCGACAACCTCGACGAGGTGATCGCGCTGATCCGTGGCTCACGCGACTCGCAAGAGGCGCGGGAAGGGTTGGTCCAGCGATTTGAGCTCACCGTGGTCCAGGCCCAGGCGATTCTCCAGCTGACGCTGAGCCGCCTGACCGCGCTCGAGACGGACAAGATCAAGCAGCAATACGCCGACCTCGTCGAGCGGATCAAGGAGCTGCGCGAGATCCTCGGAGACGAGGGCCGGATCTACGCCGTGATCAAGGACGAGCTTAAGGAAATAAAGAACGCATACGGCGACGAACGGCGCACCGAGATCACCTACGCCGAGGGCGAGATCGACATCGAGGACCTGATCGCCGATCAGCAGATGGTGATCTCGATCACCCACTCCGGCTACATCAAGTCGCTACCGCTGTCCACCTACCGCCAGCAGCGCCGGGGCGGTATCGGCGTTACCGGCATGGACATGAAGGACGACGACTACATCGAGCATTTGTTCGTCTCCTCCACGCACGACTACCTGCTGTTCTTCACCAACCGGGGCAAGGTGTACCGGCTCAAGGTCTACGAGCTTCCCGAGGCATCCCGGACCGCCAAGGGCCGCGCGCTTGTAAACCTGCTGCCGTTGCGCGAGGGCGAGCGGGTCCAATCGGTGTTGTCGACCAGGGACTTCAGCGAGGGCAAATACCTCGTGTTCGCCACCCGAAAGGGAATGGTCAAGAAGACCGAGTTCGGCGCCTACAACACTCCGATCAAGGCGGACGGGATCATCGCGATCAAGATCCGAGACGACGACGAGCTGATTGCCGTGCGGCGGACGAGCGGCTCGGACGACATCATCATTGTCTCCCGCTCCGGCCAGGCGGCGCGCTTCAACGAGACCAAGGTCCGCTCGATGGGGCGGGACACGAGCGGCGTGCGCGGTATGAACGTCTCGCAGAAGAACAACGCCGTGCTGGCGATGGACGTGGCCCGCGACGACCAAGAGCTGCTGGTCGTGACCGAGAACGGCTACGGCAAGCGCACCCCGATCCCCGATTACCCGGTCAAGGGCCGCGGGACGATGGGCGTCAAGACGATCACCCTGACCGAGAACAAGGGCCAGCTCGCCGGCGCGCTTGTCGTCCGCGAGCACCAGGAGCTCGTGTTCATCTCACAGAACGGAATGGTGCAGCGCACATCGGTGCGCGGCATCAACAGCTACGGCCGTGCCTCACAGGGCGTCCGCGTGATGAACATCCGCGACGATGACCAGGTGAGCGCCGTGGCGCTCGTGGTCGAATCCGAGGCGCAGACGGCGGCAGCGGTGGCGGAGGAGGAGGACCGCGGGGGCGCCACGGACGACGGGGGCGCCACGGATGGCGAGGGCGTTTCGAACGGCGAGGGCGCGCCGGCGGACGGCGCCGGTCCCGACCCGACCGGGTCGGCGGCAGACGCCGAGTAGCTCCCCCGTCGCCCGCGTTCCGCCGGGACACCCTTGGATGAAACTGCCGCTATACGACAGTTTCATCCATAGCAACCGGAGGGTTGCGTGTGGCGTCTCCGCGCGTTCGACTGGCTCACGCCCCGCCGACCGTGGTGTCGTACCGCCAGGTCTTACCGCCGTCCTTGGAGACGTACTGCCAGATCACGCCTGCGGTACTCGTGCCGCTCGTGCTGGATCCGTCCACGAACGCGACCAGGTGGCCCGAGAGGCCGCGGACGACGGCCATCACCAGACCGTTGAACAGCGCTCCGTACCACTGCTTGCCGCCGTTGGACGTGGTGTCCACGACCTGACCGCCGCCGTAGGCGAAGATCGTCCTGCGGCTGACGGCGCCGATGCTCGTGACCGACAAGGGCGCCTGGGCTGCGTTGATGTGTAGCGCCGGGCCGTCCGTCCTCCAGGTCTTGCCGCCGTCCGTGGTCGCGGCCGGGTATTGAGCCTGGCTCTTGCCAGCCAGGGCGAAGCCGTCGCTCGCATTGACGAGCACGCGCTGGCCAAGCTGAGCGGAGCTGACGGGGGCGCCGGGCGCCAGCGTAGTGGGGCGCCGTTTGATCAGCGACGCCTTGACGGTCTGTTGCGGACTTGGGGCCGCCGCCGATGAGGCCTGGACGGCGGCGTAGGAGACCGCCACGGCCCCGAGTGCGAGCGCGGAGCCGAGGATGCGTGGAGAGAGAACGGGCTGCATGACACCTCCGATTGACAGCAGTGCGCGGCGGGTCGGAAGTCTCTCACGAGACCCGGGTCAACCACGGGCGCGTCAGCGCTGGGACGTGTCGCCTCCGTTCGCTAAGCTGACGCGTACCAGAGAAAGGAGGTGGTCCGCCTGTCTGAATTTAGTAGTTGCGGGACCCTGGAGGTGTCCGGCCACTAAGACGGAGGCTGACCCCGCTTAGCGGAGTCCCCCCGAGGCACCGGCCGTGGTGGGCGCCGGGATTCGTCCCTCCGGCAGCAGTTCCTCCCGCCCCGGTTCAGGGCAGCCAGTTAATTACGCGAAGGGCGCCGTGGTCGGCGGCGCCCTTCGCGCGTGGAGGAGAGGGATAACGCACGCCCGGGCTACCCTGTCCGTATGTGCCGAAACATCAGAACCCTCTACAACTTCGACCCGCCGGCCACGGACGAGGAAATCCACGGCGCCGCCCTGCAGTACGTGAGGAAGATCTCTGGCTTCACGAAGCCGTCGCAGGCGAACGAGGAAGCGTTCGCCGAAGCGGTCGAGGCGGTCGCAGAGGTGTCACGCGAGCTGCTGAGCAAGCTGACGACCAACGCGCCACCGAAGGACCGCGAGGTCGAGCGCGCCAAGGCCCAGGCCCGCGCCGCTCAACGCTTCGCGGCGTAAGACCCCCGCGAACTCTATGCAGCCAGGTAGGTGCGCCAGGCCTGAGGGATGCTCGGGCTCGCCACCTGGATGAAGACGTGCGGGCTTGGCGTGCGAGGCTGCCTGAGCAGGCGCATTCCCGCCTGTCTGGGCAGGGCATTGCCCTTGCGCCTGTTGCACGGCGCACAGGACGCGACGATGTTCTCCCAGCTCGAGGTCCCTCCCTTTGACCTCGGCACCACGTGATCGACCGTGAGGTTCGACCGCGAGCCGCAGTACTGGCATGTCCAGTCGTCGCGGGCGAAGACCGCCCGGCGGGTGATCTTGCGCCGGTGGGTGTCTCGGGGGATCCGGACGTAGGTCACGAGACGGATCACGACCGGCCGGGTGATCGACTGGGTGGCGGAGTGCAGCTCTCGCTCGCCATGTTCGATCACCTCGGCCTTCTCCTTCAGCAGGAGGACCACCGCGCGGCGGACGGTGCAGACGTTGATCGGCTCGTACGTCGCATTGAGGACGAGCACCCGGCCAAGATGAGGCCCGCGTCGCTGGTGCTCGGAAAGCGACGCGGACCGTACTGGCGCCGGTGTTGTCGAGGTGGCCATTTGGCTGGCGCCAGTGTAGCGGGGGGCCATGCTGTGCTTGCGCGCCTGATCAACTGTCAGACCCCGGCCCAGGCCGGGAATGAGCCGAGGATCCGGAGCACCTCGACGTGAGTCCGCAGCGCCTCCAGCGCTTCGGACACGTGGGCCTCCGAGTCCCGACCTTCGAGATCCGCAAAGAACATGTAGCGCCCCAATCCCTGCTTGCGCGGGCGCGATTCGATCCTCGTCAGGTTGACCTCGCGTGAGGCAAACTCGGACAGGCACCGAACGAGCCAGCCGGGAGCCTCGGACCCGATGCCCCAGAACACGATCGCGGTCTTCCACGGCCCGAGCGGCGGTTCGCTGCTACCCGCGATGCCCGGTGGCGCGTCGGGTGGGCCCAGCCAGACGAACCGGGTCTCGTTGTCGGCGATGTCCTCCACCCCCGCGCGCAGCACCTGGCAGCCGTAACGCTCGGCGGCGAGGCGATTGCCGAGAGCTGCCCAGGACCCGTCGTGCTCCGCCACGCTCCGAACGGCATCGGCAGTCGAACTGCCGGCGAGGACCCGTGCCTGCGGCAGCCGGCTGCGGATGAAACGAGCGCACTGCGCGGTCGCCTGCGGGTGGGACACGACGGCCTCGATCTCGTCCAGCTCCAGAGCGCTGCGCGCGATCAGGCAGTGGCGAATGGGATGGACCACCTCGCCGAGGATCGCCACGTCTTCGGTCTCCATCGCAAGCGCATCGAGCGTTGCGTTCACCGAGCCCTCGAGCGAGTTCTCGATCGGAACCAGCGCCCGGTCGACGAGCCCGTCGTGCACCGCCATCACCGTGTCGTAGATCGTCGGGAGGGCTACAAGCTCGAGCTCCGCGCCCGGGGTCGCCGCGATCAGCGCCTCCTGGGTGAACGTTCCCTCCGGTCCGAAATATCCGGCGCGCATCAGCCCCTCGCCCTACAGCGAGGTCACGCAGCCCGAGTCCGGCCGTTCGCGCGGTCGAGCGCGAGGCGGATGGCCTCGTTCTCCTCGGGCGACAGCTCGTGCTCTGAGCTTCCTTCGCGAACTTCCTTCGCGTACAGCCGCGCCTGATCGCGGTGGTGGATCGAGGAAAGAACGAGGCCCGAGCCCGTGGCATCGAGAAGCGCGATCGAAGTCGACTGGTGTCCGGACATCTCACCCCAGGCGTCGTAGTGGACGAGGGCGCGGTGGGCGATCGTCGCGTCAAGGCGTCCTTCGACGGTGGCCATCCGGTTGTGCAGCGCGCCGGCCGCGTCCTCCAGGTACTGGTGCAGCGCCTCGAACTGGGCCTGGAGGCCGGCCGCATGGGCGGCCAGATCCTCCTTGCGATCACCCAGCACGACACGCTGATCGGCCCGCACCCGCCGAAGGCGCAGCGCCAGCCACCCGCTCACCAGCAGCGCGACGATCGCCACGCCACCGGCGGCAATGGCCACGACCCCGGCTTGGCTGGAGAGGTTGTGCACGGCAGAGAGGATATGAGAGGGGCGGGCCGGACCGCGTCCAGGCTCGGAAGGGCGGGCGCGATCCCGCTACGGCGCGCGTCGCGTGAAGTGCGAGTGCCGATGGTCAGGGCGGCCGGCGTTCCGCGCGCCGGAGTGGGTCGCGACCGCCCAGCTAGTGGAAGGTAATCGTGAACGTCTGGCTGTTGTGCGTGAACGTCTTCTCGCCCGGTACCGGCTCGACGGTCGCCGTCACCGTGTACGTACCGGCCGGCGGGGAGGAGCTCAAGGGCACCGGCACCGTGTAGGTGCCGCCGGGGCTCGTCGAGGCCTGGACTGCCTGCCCGCTCACGCTCGTTCCCTTGACCTGCACCTTCACGACCGTGTTCGTCTCCTTGTTCTGCCCGTCGTTCGTAAACGTGCAGGTGAAGGTGGGCGGCGGGCTTGCGGCGATGGTCGCCGTGCCGCCGGAGGTCAGCGTTTGGCCGCTGACGCTGACGGACTGCATCGCGTCGCCGTGGACGCCCGGGGCCGCGGGGCCGCTCGAGCCGGACGGGAGCGAGGCGTTGAACTTGGAAGCCACGGTCGAAGGGGTCAACCAGCTCACGTCCTGCACGAACTGGCCCGAGGCGATCGGCTGCCCATTGGGGTTCGTGGGCGTTTGAACTCCGATTCCTGCCCCATGCAGAGCGCCGGCGATCGCGGTGGCCGCATAGTCCGTGTAGACGACGTCGGAGGCGTACAGCCGGGCCATTTCCGCTGCGATTCGGTTGACCGCGTCTGAGCTCGTCGATTTCGTCAGCGCGGGCTGGATCTCGCCCGCGATGCTGTTGATCCCGTCACGCCTCATCTGCAGTGCCAGTACCAGGTTCTGCTGGGCTACCTTCATCTCATCGGGGACGCTCAGGCCCTGGGCCTGCCTGAGCTGGGAGCGAGCATCGGAGAGCGTCTGATCGACCTGGGTCTGCAGATTGACCGCGTTCGATGACCCGCCGGCCCCATTGAGCTCGCTGAAGAAAGTCTTCCCGGTCTGGTTGGACTTCGTGATCAGCGAGGCGACGTTGTTCGAGTAGTCCTTCAGCGCGCTGTTGCGGGCACTCACCTCGCAGCTGTGCACGCCGAGGACGACCAGGATCACGACGACCACGACCGCCGCCAGCGCCACGCCACGCCGTACGACAAAGGCCTGCTGCTCGCTCGGAGTGCGACGCGGTCCGCCCGGCGGACGCCGTCCTCCACCCGATGGCCGGCGCGTGCGCGGCGCCGTACGCGTCTCTGTCAGCGGCTCATCCGCCTCGTCGAAGAACGACAAGCTGGGGCTCCTCCAAGATCTTGTAAAGCCCAGTATGACCACAGGAGCGGCTGAAAATGCAAGTGCGCAACCCGCGCTGCAGTCCCGCCGCCGGTCCTCGATACCCTCGCCACAGCCACGCTCTCGCAGGGACGGACGCCCGTGTGTGGAAAAGCACACCGTGCGCGCGAGCCAGCTACAGACTGCACGGATGTCAGCCGAGCCGGCGCCGGGGGTTGAAGGCGACGACGAGTCGCTCGCGCTCGGTCGCTACCGACTCGGCCGCTGTCTGGGCGCCGGGTCGTTCGGGACCGTCTGGCGGGCGCGAGATGAGCGCCTGGGCCGTGATGTGGCGGTCAAGGTGGTGGCCCGTGAGCAGGTGATGGATGCCCGCTTCGCGCGCGAAGCGCGAGCCGCGGCACGGCTGTCCCATCCGGCAATCGTCACGCTGTACGAAGCGGCTGCCGACGACCAGGCCGCTTACCTGGTCTCGGAGCTGGTTCGCGGCCCGACGCTCGACAGGCTGCTCGAGCAGGGCCGGCTCTCCGATCGGGACATCGTCGGGATCGGCGTCGCGCTCTGCGACGCGCTCGACCACGCCCACGCCCAGGGCGTCATCCACCGCGACGTCAAGCCGTCGAACATCCTGATCCCCGCCCGCCCGGTGAGCGCGGCCCATCCCGCGAAGCTGACCGACTTCGGCATTGCCCAGGTGATCGGCGGAGACTCGCTCACGAAGACCGGCGACGTCGTCGGCACCGACGCGTACATGGCCCCCGAGCAGGCCGCCGGCCGGGAGGCGGGCCCCACCGCCGACCTGTATCCCCTCGCACTCGTCCTGTACGAGGCGCTCACCGGGATCAACCCGGTGGCCGGTATCAGGCGCGCCACGCGGCTCGGGGCCCACCTACCACCGCTGCGCCGCCAGCGCCGCGACCTGCCCAGGGAACTGGGCCGGGGCATCGATCTCGCTCTCCGCCCCCGTCCCCGTGAACGGGGGACGATCCTGGAGCTGCGGGCGGCGCTCGAGAATGCTCAAGAGGAGCTGAGCGACGTGCGCGGGGTGGTCGACGGCCCGTGGCGCCCGCGGATCACGCGGGCGGAGCAGGTCCCAGACCCGGCCCCGACTCAACGCCAGCCGACCAAGCGCCGGCCGGCTCGCGTCGCCGAGGCGATTCCCTGGCAGGAACGGGGTCTCGGAGCCGCTGGGGCCGCCCTGGGGGCAGGCTGGATCGCAGCGCACACGCTCGGCGAGACCGCGCTGACGCCGGCAACGATCGCCCTGATCTCCGCGGCCCTCGTCCTGGTCCTGCCGCGTGCCGGCTACGCGGTCGTGGCAGGGCTGCTGGTCGCGGGAGCGGCCCTCGGGGGCCACGTCGGAGCTGCGCTCGTGGTCGCGATAGCCGCGGTGATCCCGGTTGTGCTCATGCCCCGGGATGCGAGTACTTGGCCGCTCGCCGCGGGTGGGCCCGTCCTCGGCATCCTGGGGCTGGCGGGCGCGTGGCCCGCGCTGGCCGCGCGTGGCACGGGTGCCTGGCGGCGGGCCGCGCTTGGTGCGATGGGTTGGCTGTGGACAGCGCTGGCGACCTCGCTCGCCGGTTCGTCCCTCTATCTGGGATCGCCGCGCGGCCCCGCCGGCCAGAGCGCGTGGACCGCGTCTCCATACGACGCCGTGCATCATGTGCTTGGCCCGCTGGCGAGTGTGGGCGTGATCCTGGGAGCCGCCGTGTGGGCGGCGGGGGCCGTCACACTGCCCTGGCTGATCGGGCGGCGGTCGCTGGCACTCGATGCGGCGCGGGTCCTCGCCTGGTCGGTACTTGTCGTTTCCTGTACCGGAATCGTGTTGCGCCTGGGTTCGGGTGCCAGGATCGCCAGTCCGCACATCGCGGTCCTCGGTGCGGCCGCCGCGGCCGCCGTTGCGCTCGGCCCGTCGCTGCTAGCCGCCTGGCGGTCGCCACCCCGCTCGGAGGTGACCCGAGCAGGACTTCCGTAGCATCAGCTTGCCGCCGTGCGCGGCGTCCCATGAGCGTGCTCAGAAACCTCGAGAGCAAGATCGCAGGCCTGGTTGAGGGCACCTTCAGCCGTGCCTTCCGCTCCGAGGTTCGCCCTGTCGAGATTGCGCGGAAGCTCGCCCGAGAGATGGAGGAGCACAAGTCGTCCTCGGTCTCGCGGACCTATGTGCCCAACGAGTACCGGGTGTTCCTCTCGCCGCGAGACCGCGAGCGGTTCGCGGATTACGAGGACGCCTTGGCCAGCGAGCTGGCGGGATATCTGCTCGAGCATGCCCGGCGAGAGCGGCTGGCGATGCTCTCGCGGCCTGTGATCGAATTCGAAACGGACGACCGGCTCGGGTTGGGGGAGTTCGGGATCCAGACGCGCGTGGTCCAGCCGGAGCAGGAGCGTGCTGACGTCGAGGCCCCCGAGCCAGCCGAACGGAGTGGCCGCACAATGGTGTACAGCGCGGCGGGGCGCGTCGCGGAGCCGCTCGAGGAGCGGGCACGGGCGTCGCGCGAGCGGGCATTGCTGATTCACGATGGCCGGCGGCTGGTCGTGGGCTCCGAGGGCGCCAGGCTCGGCCGCAGCCGCAAGTGCGACATCGTGCTCGACGATCCGAACGTCTCACGCGAGCACGCCGAGCTCAGGCCGCGCGGTGGTTCGTGGGTGTTGACCGATCTCGGGTCCACGAACGGGTCGAGCGTAAACGGACGGCGGATCGATGCCCCCACCGTCGTCAAGCCGGGGGACGAGGTCGAGCTCGGTAGTTCCTCGATGACTTTCGAACTCGAGTAGCGGTGAAGCGAACGCGATGCTCGACCCCGCCTCAGTCGGATTGAAGTTCGCCTTCCTGGCAGTTCTGTACCTGTTCCTCGTGTGGGTCGCTTGGAGCGCCGTGAGGGACCTGCGCCGGGGCCGAGGTGGGGTCGTCACTTCGGACCGCGACCGGCCCTCCGACGCCACCGGTATGTATCCGGCCGCCGACGGGCTGATCGACGTCGGCACGATCTCGGAGCCTCGCCTGCTCGTCGAGCGAGCCGCGGGGCACGAGTCCGGAATCGCCTATGAGCTCGCCGCCGCCGTTACCCTCGGCCGCGGGGATGTCGAGATCCAGCTGGACGACCCGTTTGCATCCACCCGCCACGCCCGCATCGCGAAACAGGGGCCCGTGGTCGTGATCGAGGACCTCGGCTCCACCAACGGCACATATCTGAACGACGAGCTGCTGACCGGACCGCAGCCGCTGCACGACGGCGACCGGATCCGGATCGGCGACAGCGAGTTCTCGTATCTGCAATGAGCCCAATGATTCTGCGCGCAACCGAGACGATCGCCAAGACTGACACTGGACGACAGCGGCGGGAGAACGAGGACTCAGCGTTCGCGCGCGCCCCCGTGTTCGTGGTCGCCGACGGAATGGGCGGGGCACAGGCAGGCGAGGTGGCTTCGAGGATTGCCGTTGAGGCGTTCGCGCAGGGGTTGCCGGATTCGGGCACGCCGGAGCAGCGCTTGGCGAGTCGCGTCGTGGAGGCCAACCACCGGATCCACGAGGTGTCGATCACCGAGAGTGAACACGCTGGGATGGGTACGACGCTGACCGCCGCCTACCTGAACGGCTCCGAGCTTGCGATCGCACACGTCGGCGACAGCCGCGCGTACCTGTTCAGAGACGGAACCCTCAAGCGGCTCACCCAAGATCACTCACTCGTGGACGAACTGGTGCGCCGAGGGAAGCTGACCGAGGAGCAGGCCGCCGAGCATCCCCAGCGGTCGATCATCACCCGCGCCCTCGGTCCCGAGCCGAGCGTTGAGGTGGACACCTGGACGTATCCGGTCAAGGCCGGCGATGTGCTGCTGCTGTGCAGCGACGGCCTGACCTCGATGATCCCCGAGGATCGCGTGCAGCAGGTGCTCGCAGCTGACGGCGAGCTCGAGACCGCCGCCCAGCGGCTGATCGACGAGGCCAACGAGGCCGGCGGCCGCGACAACATCACCGTGGTCCTGTTCCGCCTGGAGGAAGTCGAAGGCGCTACGGGCGACGGCGCCGTCGACCAGCCCACCCTCGCGGGCGTGCCGGCGCCGCCGGTGAGCGACGGCGCGGCAGCGCGGGAACCCGCGCCAGCACCGACAAGCACCGTTGCGAGGGGAGGTCACCCGGGCGCCACGAGGCAATCGCGCGAAGCGCAGTTGCCGAGTGGGGCTCGGGTGATCTCCCAACGACGACGGCGCTACGCAAAACCACTGGCTGCCATCACCGCGGTTGTGATCGTGCTGTTCCTGATCGGCGGCGGCGGATACCTCGCCACCCGCAATCTCTACTTCGTGGGAACCAACAGCCAGGGCATCGTGACCATCTACCGGGGGCTTCCGTACGAGCTTCCGTTCGGGATCCGCCTCTACGAGACGTTCTACGTCTCGGGGACTCCCGGGTCGCTGGTGCCCGCCGACCGCCGCTCGAGCATCCTCAACAACAACCTGCGCTCGGAGTCGAGCGCGTCGAAGCTCGTGCGGCAGTTGGAGCTGGGGGAGATTTTGCCGTGAGGAGCACGCACGCGGAGGACCCCGCCCAATGAGCGCGCGCAACCGCGAGCTGCTCGGGCTGATCCCCGCCTCGCTACTGGTGACCGCGGGGTTCGCGGGCGTGTTCATCCAGCGCTCGAACGCGCTCTCGAACGTGTCGCTCACGTACGGCGCGATCTTCCTCGGCCTCTGCATCGCCGGGCACATGTTCATCCGCGCGACGCTGCCTCACGCCGATCCCTACCTGTTCCCGTTGGCGGCGGTGCTCGCCAGCTTTGGGATCGTGATGGTGTACCGGATCGACTCGACCCAGGCCCGGCTCCAGGCGCAGTGGTTCGTCCTCGGCCTGGTCCTGTTTGCGGCCACGATCGTCGCCTTCCGTGACTATCGCAAGCTCGAGCGCTACCGGTACGTGATCATGGCCGGCTCGCTCGTTCTGCTCGTGCTGCCGCGCTTTCCGGGGATCGGCTATCGGCCAACGGCGCATACCTGGGCGTGCGGATCCCGGGCCTGTTCGTCTTTCAGCCGCCCGAGTTCGCGAAGATCGGGCTGGTCGTGTTCCTCGCCAGCTACCTGCGCGACACGCGTCAGGTGCTGGTGATGGGGGCCAGACGGATCCTCGGAGTGACGCTTCCGCCGCTCAAGCACTTCGGCCCGGTGCTTCTGATCTGGGGCTTCGCGATGGGCGTACTCGTGCTGCTCTCGGACATCGGCTCCTCGGTGATGTTCTACGGCGGCCTGCTCGCGGTCCTGTACGTGGCCACCAACCGGATCTCGTTCGTGGTCATCGGCCTGATCGCCGCCGCGGTGGGGTTCTGGTTCCTGGGGACCCACATCCCGCACGTCCACGCCCGGGTCGAGACGTGGCTGCACCCGTTCAGCTACCACCTCTACCACTCGCCCCTGGGCAGCTACCAGATCGCCAACTCGATCTTCGCGCAGGCGGCCGGCGGGATGTTCGGCCAGGGGTTCGGCCAGGCGGTCCTCACGATTCCTGGCACACACGCCTACCTCCTGCCCGCGCCCCAGACCGACATGATCTATGCGGTCATCACGGATGAGCTCGGGCTGTTCGGGGCCGCCGCCGTGCTGCTCACCTACCTGTTGTTCGTGTGGCGGGGCTTCAAGGTGGCGATGCTCGCCCGCGACTCGTTCTCGACCCTGATGGCGACCGGCCTGACCGCGATGCTCGCCCTTCAGGTGTTCGTGATCGTCGGTGGAGTCACGCGAGTGATACCGCTCACCGGCGTGACGCTCCCGTTCATCTCCTACGGCGGCTCCTCGATCCTCGCCAACTTCGTGCTGCTGGCGCTGATCCTTCTCGTTTCCGACCGCGCGAGGCGACCGGCATGAACGCCCCGATCCTGAAGCTGTTCGCCCTGGTCGTGGCACTGTTCGCCGTGCTGATCGTGTGGACGTCCCGGTGGACCGTGTTCGACGCAAATTCGTTGAATAACAACCCGCTCAACAGCCGCACCCTGATCGACGAGCTCAGGATCGAGCGGGGACGCATCCTTGCGGACGACGGGACGGTGCTGGCTCGGTCGGTGCCGGCCGCGGACCACACGTGGACGCGCACCTACCCGACCGGGTCCCTGTTCGCGCAGTCGGTCGGCTACTCGATCGCCAGGCAGGGCCGCGCCGCCGGTCTCGAGGATTCGCGAGGGACCGAATTGCGCGGCATCCAGACCGGATTCAGCTCGATCTTCGGCCAGCTCGGCGGTACCGACCAGGTTGGCGATGACATCCATACCACGCTCGATCCGAAGGCTCAGCGCGTGGCGGTCGACCAGCTCGCGGGTAGGGCGGGATCAGTGGTAGCGCTCGATCCGAGGACGGGTGCGGTCAAGGTCATGTACGCCAATCCCACCTATGACGACAACCACGTTGACGCCACAACGCCCGGCAGCTCGACGTTCAACGGCTCGACCCAGGCCTTCGACGCGCCGGGCTCGACGTTCAAGGTGGTGACCGCCACCGCGGCGATCGACTCGGGGAGGTTCACCCCCAACTCCGCCGTCAACGGCGATTCCCCCAAGACGATCTCCGGCGTGCCGCTTTCAAACGACGGCAACAAGTCGTGGGGCAGCATCGATCTGACGACCGCGCTCACGTACTCCGTCAACACGGTCTGGGCCCAAGTCGCGCAGGATGTCGGTCGCGCCACCATGACCAAGTACATGAAGCGGTTCGGGTTCTACGCCAAGCCTCCACTCGACTACCCGCCCAATGAGCTGAACGCCAGCCGGCCTTACGACCCCCACGGCAGGCCGTATCCACCCGGCAGCCCGTCGGAGGACATCGGCCGGATCGGAATCGGTCAGGGCGGCCTGCTGGTCACCCCGCTCCAGATGGCGATGGTCGCCTCGGCGGTCGCCAACGGCGGCAAGCTGATGACCCCACGGCTCACCTCACGGGTCGTGAACTCGACCGGCCAGACGGTCGAGACGTTCAAGCCCAGCGTGTTCGGCCAGGTGATGAAGCGCTCGACGGCCGGGGAGATCACCCAGATGATGACCAAGGTGGTCGAGGAGGGGACCGGCACCCCCGCACAGCTGGGCGGGATCAGCGTTGCCGGTAAGACCGGCACCGCCTCGATCGGGGCGACCGGCTCGAACTTGACCGAGCCCTGGTTCATCGGGTTCGCGCCGGTCAACGACCCCAAGGTCGCGGTCGCGGTCACGATCCAGCAGAGCCAGGGCGGGTTCGGCGGGACTGTGGCGGCGCCGATCGCAGCCAAGCTGATCCAGACGCTGCTCTCGGAGGGTCAGTGATGACAGGGGGCGGCCGGAGTGCCTGACGCCGTGCTCGGCTCGGTCATCGACGGTCGCTACCGCGTTCTCTCGCGGCTCGGGGCGGGTGGGATGGCGGACGTGTACCTCGCCGAGGACGAGCAGCTCTCGCGCAAGATCGCGCTCAAGCTTCTGTACCGCCGGTTCGCCGAGGACCCCGGGTTCGTCGAGCGCTTTCGGCGCGAGGCGCAAGCGGCGGCCGGCCTTCAGCATCCGAATGTCGTCGGGGTCTACGACCGCGGCTCCTATGACGGCACGTATTACATCGCGATGGAGTACGTGCCGGGACGGACGCTGAAGCGGCTGATCCGCGACGAGGCGCCGCTCGACCCCGTCCGCGCCATCGACATCACTCTGCAGATGCTGAAGGCCGCACGGTTCGCGCACAAGCGCGGCGTGATCCACCGCGACCTGAAGCCGCACAACGTGATCATCGACGACCAGGACCAGGCGAAGGTCACCGACTTCGGCATCGCGCGCGCGGGCGCATCCGACATGACCGAGACCGGTTCGATTCTCGGAACCGCCCAATATCTGTCTCCGGAGCAGGCTCAGGGACATGCCGTCAGCGCGTCGTCCGATCTGTACTCGATCGCCGTCGTGCTCTACGAAATGCTTACGGGCAACGTCCCGTTCGACGCCGAACAGGCGGTCACGATCGCGATCAAGCATGTCTCCGAGGCTCCGACCGCCGTGACGCAGATCAACCCGACCGTGCCAGCAGAGCTCGAGCAGGTCGTTATGTGGGCGCTCAACAAGAACCCTGCCGACCGGCCGGCCGATGCGGATCAGTTCATTGCGGCTCTCGAGCACGCCAAGGCGGCGATCACCTCCGGCCAGGCCGGCCAGCGGACCGCCGCCTTCGCGGCCGTCGGTGCTGGTGGCGCTGTGGCGGGCGGCCTCGTCCCGCCCACGGCACCGGACGCGAGTGCCGTGGCCGGGACGAGCACGCCCGCCCCACCAATCCAGGAGGCGGACGGAGGCGGTCCTCTGGCACCCGGCGGCCCGGAGCCGCCTCGCGAACACCCGGGGCGGAGCAGGTGGCTATGGGCTGCGCTGGTGGCCCTTCTGTTGCTCGGTGGAGGCGGGGCTGCCGCGTACTTCCTCACGCGTCCCAAGCAGGTCGCCGTCACGCCCGTCGTGGGCGAGCAGCTCGATATTGCTCGCACCCAGCTCCAGAACGCCGGCTTCAAGGTCGCGCCGCAGTTCGAGCGCAACCCGCATCCGTACGGCTACGTCTTCCACGAGAGCCCCAACGGCGGTACCAAGGCAGACAAGAACTCGACCGTCTCGCTCACCGTCTCCAATGGGCCTGGCAATGTCCAGGTGCCGCCCGTCCAGGGCGAGACGGTGGCTCAGGCCCAGTCGGCTCTGCGCACCGTCCATCTGAAGCCGGGTGTGATCGCCCACCAGGCCTCGGGCTCCGTGGCCGATGGCAGCGTCATCTCCAGCTCGCCGGCTGCCGGGACCTCGGTCGCCCCGGGAAGCTCCGTCAACCTCACGGTTTCCTCCGGCAACCCGAAGGTGAAGGTTCCGGGTGTCGTCGGGCAGAACGAGAACGATGCCAAGGCGACCCTCACGAACGCAGGCTTCACGGTGACGACGAGCCAGCAGCAGTCCTCGACGGTCCAGGCCGGCAAGGTCATCAGCCAGAGCCCCAGCGCAGGCAGTCAGGTGGCGTCCGGCTCGACGGTGTCGCTCGTGATCGCGAAAGCGGCGCCGAAGAACAACACGGCCAGCGTCCCCGACGTCAAGGGCCAGAGCCAGACCGCGGCGACAAGCAGCCTCCAGAGCGCCGGGTTCCTCGTCGGGACGAAGTTCAAGACCGTGACTGACTCGACCAAGAATGGGATCGTGCTGACCGAACGCCCCTCCGCGAGCTCGAAGGCGAAGAAGGGTTCGACGGTCACGATCACCGTGGGCCAGTACAAGGCGCCCGCGAACACCACCACCAACCCGGCCACGACCACGCCGACCACTACGACCGGTCCGTGAGCCCGCTTCGTATCGCCGTCCTTGGAGGCGGGCGTTCCTCGGAGCACGAGGTCTCACTGGCGTCGGCCGCCTCTGTGCGCACCGGCCTGAGTGAGGTGGGCCATGAGCCGATCGAGATCGAGATCGGCCGTGATGGGGTCTGGCGTCGCGATGGGGAGGCCGTGTGCCTGACCCCAGGGGAGGGAGTCGAGTTCGCAGACGTCGTGTTCCCCGTGCTGCATGGCCCCTTCGGCGAGGACGGGACCGTGCAGGGACTGCTCGAGTGCCTCGATGTTCCCTACGTCGGCGCGGGCGTGCTCGCCTCGGCGCTGTGCATGGACAAGGTGCTCTTCAAGGAGCTGATGGGCCAAGCCGGCGTCCCGCAGGTCGACTACCGGGCGGCGCGCGTCGAGGACTACCGGGCGGACCCCGCAGCGGCGCGAACGACGGTCTTCGAGTTGGGAGTGCCGGTGTTCGTCAAGCCCGCGCGCCTGGGTTCCAGTGTGGGAATCGCGCGCGTGGCGACCGAGAGCGAGCTGGGACCCGCCCTCGAGCGGGCCTTCGAGCACGACCCCCTGGCGATCGTGGAGGCGGCTTCCACCGGGATGGAAGTGGAGTGCTCGGTGATCGGCAACGGCGAGCCGGTCGCCTCTCGGCCAGGGGAGATCGTGCTCGCGGAAGGCGAGGATGGCTGGTACGACTACGAGGCCAAGTACACGCCCGGCGGCATGCGGCTGATCGTGCCCGCACGCCTCCCGGGCCCCGTGCTCGAGCGGGTCAGGGGGCTCGCGATCGAGACCTTCCGAAGGACGGGATGCTGCGGGCTCGCGCGGGTCGATTTCTTCGTCGAGGGGGAGCGGGTGCTCGTCAACGAGCTCAACACCATGCCCGGGTTCACCGAGACGAGCGTGTTCGGTTCGCTGTTCGCCGCGAGCGGGATCCCCTACCCCGAGCTTCTGGACAGGCTCGTGCAGCTGGCACTCGAGCGGCACGCCGCCGAGCGCTCCCATCGGTACTGAGGGCCGCGCGCACCACGCACTCGGGCCGCGCCAGGATCGCCGTAGCGTTCCAAAGAGGGCAGCCTGCGCGGCGCTTTGGAACGCGATGGCCGCTATTTGACCGTGGCGTTCCAAAGCTCGCAGGCCGCCGCGGGCTTTGGAACGCGAGGGCGATCTTGGAGCGCCTCCGAGGGGCCGGAGACCGCATCCGGCTCTGGGCCGGCCTGCGCTCCGCTCGTGGATTCTGAGCGCGAGCGCGCGAGCGGCGCCGCTTGGCCGGCAGTTACCACCGCCGGACATCCTGTCCGGCGTTAGCGGTACAGGTCGATCTCGTTGATCGCGACGCTGTTCTTCCCAGCGGGCAGCGACGTGATCCACACGAGGTAGTAGCGGTAGCTCGCGCCGTTGGTGTCCAGCGGGATGTCATCGGTGGCCCGCACAGAGGGATCGCTCGCCACCATGACCCAGTTCGAGGCGCTGAAGGCGACGTTGGCATCCGGCGGTGTGTTGGTCGCCCAGATCTGCGTCTTGAAACCCGGCGTCTGCGTCTGAAGCCGCAGGTCGCGTGCCACGACCCTCGGCTTCGCATCGACGTAGATTCCAACGCCCGGCTTGTTGAGCGAGCCGCTGTAGTACTGCTCGGTTTGCCACGCGGTGCTCGGATCGTTGTCGACGGCAAGACCGACTTGATCGGGGTTCTGGGTCTTCGCGGACCCTGCGGGAGCATCCGGGTTGTAGTCGTGCGCGCAGTGCTGGCACACGGACACCTGCTGGAGCTTGGCGGGCGGCGCCTGCGCGCTCTTCCCCGTCCCGTGGTGTGCTCGGCTGGCGAGCCAGATCGCGACGCCGACCGCCGCCGCGATCAAGACGAGCACGAGCAGCGCGGCGATCAGGCGGTGGCGGAGCCAGAACGGGATGCGTTGCCGGGTGCGGCCAGGAAGCGTTCGGAGTACCGCCGTGACCTCCCCGTGAGCGTTTCCGGCGCGCGAGGTCTCGATCGCGAGGGCATCCTCGAGGTCCGCGATCAGCTCCGCGTCGTCCGCGTAGCGATCCTCGACCTGCTTGGCGGTGGCCGTGTCGATCACCGATGCCAGCGCGGCGGACACCTCGGGGCGCTTGGCCTGTATGTCAGGCAGGTCCTCCCGCACGTGCTTCATCGCCACCGCGACCTGGTTTTCCCCCGTGAACGGAACCTCGCCGGTGACCATCTCGTACAGAACGACCCCCAACGAGTAGAGATCGGACTGGCCCGTCACCGGCTGGCCCAGCGCCTGCTCGGGCGAGACGTAGTCCGTCGTGCCGAGTACCCGGCCGTCAGCGGTCAGCCCCTCCTCGTCGAGCGTTCGGGCGATCCCGAAGTCGGTCACCTTCGCCGATCCTTCTTCGTCGATCAGGACGTTCTGGGGCTTGACATCGCGGTGGACGATGTGCCGTGCATGGGCGGCGCCCAACGCGCGCGCGATCTCGATCGCGTACGCCACGGCCTCCGGGACCGACAGCCGCCCCTGGCGGCGGATCCGCTCCTTGAGTGTCTCCCCCTCCACATACTCGAACACGATGTAGGGCCGGCCCTCGTCCTCCCCGGCGTCGATCACGCCGACGATGTGCGGATGCGACAGCTGAGCGACCGCCCGCGCCTCCCGCCGGAAGC
This sequence comes from uncultured Actinomycetes bacterium, assembly GCA_963822725.1. GTDB lineage: Bacteria > Actinomycetota > Thermoleophilia > Solirubrobacterales > Solirubrobacteraceae > Palsa-465. The sequence goes on along the minus strand of CAWGIR010000001.1, from coordinate 354,156 downwards.
GCTCGAGCTGATCGGAGTCGCTCGCCACCTCACGGTTCATCAGCTTGATCGCGACCGGGCGCTGGAGCGTCTCGTCCACGGCCCGGTAGACCGTCGACATGCCCCCGGCGCCGATCCGAGCCTCGAGGCGGTACCGGCCATTGAGCGTCGTGCCGAGCAGCGTGGTCATGCGTCCCCTCTATTTTGCGCTACCCGAGGCCTGCGCGGGCTCCTGTTATCGGTCCGAGGCCGATCGCAAGCCCTCTGAGTCTCCTTCGAGCTCCAAGCCGGTGAGCTTCACGCTCCCGGAAGCGGCGGTCAGCGCTCCGATCACGGCGGTCCCGGGGTGGTGTGGGTCCAGCGCGGCGGCCGCGTCCTGGGCTGCCTCGGCGGGCACGATCACGCAGAACCCGCATCCCATGTTGAACACCTCCCACATCTCCGCCGCGTCCACCTCCCCCCGCGATGCGATCAGGTCGAAGATCGGGGGGACGGGCAGGGGCGAGGAGATCTCGTATCCCACTCCGGATCCGATCCTGAGCAGGTTGAGGACCCCGTCGCCTGTGATGTGAGCCAGGCCGTGGACGGGAATGTCGCTTTCGAGCAGTTCGAGGATCCCGCGCACGTAGATCGTCGTCGGCTCAAGCAGCGCGTCGGCGACGCTCGCTCCGCCGAGCTCGTCAGGGGTCGCGTCCAGGGGGAGGTCGGCCAGCGCGCGACGCGCGAGCGTCAGGCCGTTGGAGTGCACACCGCTCGAGGGGAGGCCGATCAGCGCATCGCCGGGCCGGCAGTCCGAGCCGTCGACGATCCGGTCGAGCGACACGGTGCCGAACGCCGATCCCACGAGGTCGAACCCATACGGCGAGGGGTGACCCCGGATCACCTCCGGCAGCTGGCACACCTCGCCACCTGGGATCTCGACTCGCGCGGCCTCGGCCCCCGCCCGCAGCCCGATCGCCAGCTGCCGCAGCTGCTCGGCGTCGGCTCGCTCGACAGCGACGTAATCGAGCAGGGCGAGCGGCTCGGCCCCGACGCAGATCAGGTCGTTGACGTTCATCGCCACACAGTCGATCCCGATCGTGTCGAACCGCCCGGTCTGCTCGGCCACGATCACCTTCGACCCGACGCTGTCGGTGGCCAGCGCGATCCCCAGGTTCTCGGCCACGCGCACGACGCTCGCGTAGTGGCCTGGGAGCGGCACGGTCAGGCTCTCGCGACCCGTTTGGATCCCGCGGAGCACCTGGACGAGCGCGCCCACCCCGCGGTCGGCCTCCTGCGTGTCCACGCCGGCGGTGGCGTATGAGTCGCTCACGACCCCATTGTCGTCGCTTGGCCTGACAGTCGCTTGATCACCACGGCCGCCAGCCCCAGGCGGTAGGCCGCGTACGGTGCCAGCGAGCGATCACGCTCCGCCAGGCGGATCAGCCAGGTCGAGCCGAGAGTCGATGCGAACGAGGCTGCGGCTCCGACCAGGAACGGCAACCGGACGCCGGGCGGAAGCCCGCGCCGCGCGCAGCCGGGCCGTCTTCAGAACCGCGGCACCGGCGATCACGGGCAACGCGACGTGCCGCGACAGGCGGTTGGCATCCTCGCGCGTGAATCGGCGCACCCGCGCCGCTGCCAGCGTCGCGCCGTTGCGCGATACCCCCGGCACCAGCGCGCAGGCCTGTGCCAGGCCGAGACAAACGGCGTCGAGCGGGCCGGCGTCCTCGCTACCGCGCGTCTGGGGCCGGCGGTCCGCCCACACCATCGCCGCACCCCCGGCGATCAGGCCGGCGGCGATCGTGGGCGGGGTGCCGAGCCGCCGTTCGATCGGCCGCTCGAGCGCGTATCCGGCCAGCGCCGGGGGCGCGAACGAGAGCCCGATCAGCGACAGCAGCCTGGGGCTCGGCTGGCGCAGCACGTCGCCGACCTCGTCACGAAGCATCAGCAGCAAAGCCGCCGCGGTGCCTGCGTGCAGTGCCACCTCGAACGCCTTGCGGAGCTCGGCGTCCAGCTCGCCGTATTCCCAGCCGAGCAGCCACGGCACGAACGTGACGTGGGCGGACGATGAGATCGGGAGCAGCTCCGCCGGGCCGTGCAGCGCTCCGAGCGCCGCCGCCTGCCAGAGCGGGGGGCGGCTTGCGCTACTCCGAGAGCGCATCCACGGCCGCACCACCGCGCGTACCGCGGCTACGCCGTGCGCGGACGATCAGATACACGATCGCAGCGACCACGATCACCGCGCCGACGTAGTCGACGTACTCGAGGTGGTGGCGCCAGTTCTGCCAGTTCTTGCCCACCTCCCGGCCCAGCACGGCCAGGCCCGCGATCCACGGGATCGATCCCAGGGTCGCCAGCAGCACGAAACGCCGGTATGGCATCTCGGCGACGCCGGCGGCGTATGGGAATGCCGAGCGCACCACGGGCACGAAACGGGAGACGAAGATGTCCGGCGAGCCGAAGCGCTCGAACCAGCTGTGGGCGCGCTCCAGACGGCGCGGAGAGACATGGAGCCTGCTGCCCGCGACGCTCCAGGAGCCCCTCGCGTCCGTAGTAACCGATCGCGTAGGCGATCGAGGCGCCGACGACGTCGCCGAGCACGCCGAAGACGATGATCCCGGGCAGCGTCAAGGTGCCCTTGAACACGTCGAATCCGGCGAACAGCATCGTCGGCTCGGTACCGGGTACGCCGATGACGCCCGTGCTCAGCGTGAGCAGGGCGACGCCCGCCAGCCCGAGGCTGCCGATCACGTGCGTCGCGAGATTGACCAGCGGCGCGGTCAGAGAGGCGTAGGCGAGCAAGGCCCGGCCTAGGGTAGCGAGCCGGTGGTCGAGGCCCCCTTCCGCTGGTCCTTGTGGCTGCCTCCTCTAGGGTTCTGACCGATCCGCGTGCCGATCCCGCTTTTTGATAGCCGAGCCGTCCTCGCTCCGCTGATCCCCGAGATCCAGCAGCGTGTCAGCGAGGTGATCGAGCGTGGGCACTTCGTCCTCGGGCCGGAGGTGCAGGCGTTCGAGCGCGAGTTCGGGGCGTATCTGGGAGTGCAGGATGTCGTCGGCGTCGCCAACGGGACGGATGCGATCACGATCGCGCTTCGGGCGCTCGGCGTACAGCCGGGGGATGAGGTGGTCGTTCCGTCGTTCACCTTCTACGCGAGCGTGGAGGCGGTCGTTGCCGCGGGCGCCCATCCGGTGTTCTGTGATGTTGACCGGGACACCCGCAACGTGACGGCAGCGACCGTCCGTGCCGCGCTCACGCCCGCCACGAAGGCGGTCGTGGCGGTGGACCTTTTCGGGTGTCCGGCGCCCGTGCCCGAGATCAGGGAGCTTGGGGTGCCGGTGCTCGAGGATGCGGCGCAGGCTGCGGGAGCGAGCCTCGAAGGACGCCGGGCGGGTGCGCTTGGAGACGTCGCGACGTTCTCGTTCTACCCGTCCAAGAACCTGCCCTGCTTCGGCGACGGGGGCGCGATCGCCACCTCGGATGAGCACATCGCCGAGCGGGCGCGGACGCTCCGCTTCCACGGCTCGCGGGACAAGGAGACCTTCACCGAGGTCGGGTACAACTCGCGCCTTGACGAGGTGCAGGCGGCCGTGCTGCGAACGCTGCTCCCGCATCTCGAGGCCTGGAGCGCCGGCCGCCGCGCGGCCGCCGAGGCGTACACCGAAGCGGGACTCTCCGAGCACGTCAGCCCCCCGCGGGTAGCGGAGGGCGCGGAGGCGGCCTGGCACCTCTACGTAGTTGAACATCCCCAGCCGGAAGCACTGATCGCGGCGCTCGGAGAGCGCGGGATCGCCGCCCGGAGCTATTACCGCACGCCCGTGCATCGCCAACCCGCGATGCGCACCCTACGCGACGGATGCCCCCGCGCTGCCGTCGACCGATGAGCTCGCGCGCACGAACCTCGCCGTGCCCATGGGCCCGACGATCGGGCGGGCGGAGGCCGAACAGGTCGTGGCCGCGATCGAGCCCGTCGCTCGCGCTGCGTAGGCGACGGAGCCGCCGGTGCGGATCTGGATCGACTTCACCAACTCTCCCATGTGATCGTGCTCCGACCCGTGATCCAGGAGCTGCGTGCCCGCGGCCACGACGTGGAGGTGACGGCACGGGACTTTGCGCAGACGCTCGGCCTGTGCCGCCGCTTCGGGATCGAGCACACGGTGATCGGCAGACACCGCGGGAGCGGGTTGGGCGCGAAAGCGTGGGGTCTTGCGTCGCGCTCCACGGCGCTCGCCCGCTGGGCGCGGCGCCGCAGCTTCGACCTCGCACTGGGGCACGGCTCCAACGACGTAAGCGTGGCGGCGGCGATCCTCCGCATCCCGTGCACGACGACCTTCGACTACGAATGGGCGACTGTCCAGCACAACGTCAACTGCCGCCTGGCGCAGGCGGTCGTAGTTCCGGACGCGATTCCGCCCGAGCGCCTGTATCGCTACGGCGCGCGGGGGAAGCTTCGTTCCTATGAAGGCCTGAAGGAGGAGTACTACCTGGCGGACTTCGAGCCCGATCAGGCGGTTCTCGGCGAGCTGGCGCTCGATCCCGCCAGGCCCATCGCGGTGATGCGCACGCCGCCGGAGGTGTCGCTGTATCACCGGTTCGAGAATGACCTGTTCGCGCAGGTCATCGAGCGATTCCGAGGGGGACAGGTCGTGGTGCTGCCAAGAACCGACCAGCAGCGCGAGCAGCTCGAGCGCAGCGGGGGGCTGATCGTGCCCGAGCACGCCGTCGACGCCCAGTCGCTGATCGCGTTCGCCGATCTGGTCGTGTCAGCAGGCGGCACGATGAACCGCGAGGCGGTGGCGCTCGGAACGCCCGTGTACACGATCTTCGAGGGCAAACTCGGCGCCGTCGACGAGCGGCTGATCGCGGAGGGCCGGCTGCGGCGACTGGAACGCGCCGAGGACGTGCAGCCGGCCAAGCGAGTGAGGAGCACGGACGGCAACCGCAAGCGGCGCGACCCCGCCGTCTTCACCGACCTGCTGCTCTCGCCCCTAACCGAACGCTGACAAGCCCCTCCCCTACAATTTCGCCCGCATGCGCCCGCGGATGAGATCCGCGGCCTTCCCCGTTCACAGACACTCGCTTCCGCAGCTGCTCGTGGACGGCGCGCTGGTCGCGCTCGGCTACTACCTGGCTTTTCGTCTCCGGTTCGACAGCTTCTCGGGCCAGGCGAGCCGCTACTCCAGTCTGCTCGAAACCACGATCCCTTGGGTCGTACCCCTGACGCTGGTCGCATTGGCCACGTTCGGGGCCTATCAGCGGCTCTGGACCTTCGTCGGCCAAAGGGACTACGAGGCGGTCGTCAAGGCGGTCGTCAGCGCCACCGTGGTCATCGTCGGGGCAATCACGCTGCTGCATCCCGTCCAGACGCCTCCTGCGCCAGGGGTGCCGAGCACGGCCGTGACGCTGCCGGCGAGCGTGATCGCGCTGTTCTTCCTGCTGACGCTGATGCTGCTGATCGGCTCGCGCTTCGGCGTACACCTCGTCGCGGAGGGCCGGGTCCGGAGCTTCAGGGTCGCCAAGGGCGCCCGCGATGTGCTGATCGTCGGCGGCGGTGACGGCGGTCGCCTGGTCGTGCGCGAGCTGGCGCGCAATCCGCAGCTCCGCCTGCGGCCCGTCGGGTTCGTCGACGACGACCCCCGTAAGCTCGGAATGAAGGACGAATACGGCCTGCGCGTGCTCGGCACGACGTCGGCAGACGACCTGAACCGAGTCCTCGACGAGCTGGAGCCGCAGGAGGTCGTGATCGCGATCCCCTCGGCGCCGGGCACCGTCCGTGCGCGCGTGGTCGCCTGCTTGTCGCGACCGCGGGATCCCGGTTCGCACCACCCCCACCGTGTTCGAGCTCCTGCGCGACGGATCCGGCGGCCTCACCGTCACCCGGCAGCTGCGCGAGGTGCGGGTGGAGGACGTGCTGGGGCGAGAGCCGGTGACGATGGAGCTCGAGCGCGTCGGGGCCTACGTCCACAACCAGGTGGTGTTGGTGACCGGCGCCGGCGGCTCGATCGGCGCCGAGCTCTGCCGCCAGATCGCACGAGTTGCTCCGCGCAAGCTAGTGCTCGTCGATCACGCCGAGGACAACCTGTTCGAGATCCTGCGGGAGCTCGAGGAGGACCGGCACGTGCGCATGGCCGTCCCGGTGCTCGCCGACTGCAAGGAGGAGGAGCGCATCCGCGAGGTCATGCTCGAGCACAAGCCGGCGATCGTCTTCCACGCCGCGGCCTACAAGCACGTGACGATGATGGAGGTCAATCCGGTGGAGGCGGTTCGCAACAACGCGCTGGCGACGCGAATCGTGGCCCGGATCGCCGGCGAGCTCGGGATCGACACGTTTGTCTTGGTCTCAACCGACAAGGCGGTGAAGCCCGCCACCGTGATGGGCGCCTCCAAGGCGCTCGCAGAGTGGGCAGTCGAGGCGGCAGCGACCGGATATCCGAAGACCAAGTTCGCCACGGTCAGGTTCGGCAATGTCCTCGGTTCCTCCGGCTCCGTGGTCCCGATCTTCCGCCGCCAGATCGCGGCAGGGGGCCCGGTCACGGTTACCGACCCCCGCATGACCAGGTACTTCATGACGATTCCCGAGGCGGTGCAGCTGATCATCCGCGCCGGGTCGCTCGAGTCGCGCAGCGGCGAGGTGTTCGTCCTGGAGATGGGCGAGCCGATGCGGATCATCGACCTGGCCGAGGCCATGATCCACCTGTCCGGGCTGGAGCCCGAGCGCGATATCGCGATCGAGATCATCGGTCCGCGTCCCGGCGAGAAGTTCCACGAGGATCTGTTCAACCCCTACGAGCGGCCCCAGCCCACCCCCGCGCAGAGAATTATTCGCGCCGAGCATGACCCGCTCGACCCCGCCTGGGTCGAGCAGACGTTCGCAGACGTCAACCTGCTCGTGCTCGAGAGCGACGCCGCGGTGCTCGCGGATCAGGTCGCGCGCCTCGCCGGCGCGCGGATGGGCTCGATCGGTGTTTCGTAAAGGCAGCCGAGCGGCAACGTAGACTGCGAGCCGACGACGTGCATCCTGTTTTCGCTTTCTCGATTAGCCACTTCGTCTCGTCCGTGGGCGCGGACGCGGGGTTCGCCGCGATCATCGGTCTGGCGATCCTCGTGCTCCTGTACTTCGCCCAGGCGCGCGAGACCTCGACGCTCCGCGACGAGGCCACCGCGGCCAATCAGCGCGTCGGCGAACTGGAGCGGCGCGTCGCGCAGCTCGGCCGTTCCGACGTCGCGCCCGCGCCCCGGCCTGCGGTCGCGCCGGCGCCGCAAGCGGCGGTTCCCCTCATCTCGGGCCAGCCGGCAACCGCGACCGCCTCGTCGCCTCAGCACGCGCCGCTGCCCGGGCAGGGCCCGGCGGCAATCCCGGCGGCACCGGCGGGCGTGGCTGCTCCGGCGCTGATCGATGCCACGAGGCTGATTCCCACACCGGAGCCGGTGGTCCAGGACGCGGTTGCCGCCGCGGCGGCTTCGCAGAGCGCCGAGGAGCAGGCCGTCGGGACGGCCGTGGCGACGGCCACCCCTCCGCCGGCGACAGCGGCAGCCGGGGCCGCCGATCCTGCGACGCGGCCGGCATCGACTGGCTCCAACGGCACCGGCGACCACGCCGTGCCGCCGCCGGTTCCCGCGTCGGCGACCGCCGGCCCGGCCCCGCAGCAAGCCGCCCCGCGCCAGGCGGCCCCGGCGCCCCGGCGCGTCAAGATCCGCCCCGGCGGCCCCGTGCCGCCGTCGCTCTCGCTCGGAGGGACGGCGTCCCGGTCCCCCGCCAGGCGCTGGCTGCCGGTGCTGCTGGCCGTGCTGCTTGTGGGAGCGATCGTGGCGGTCCTGCTCGTGGTGACGTCGGCGGGTGGAAGCAACAAGGCTCGCTCGAGCGCCGGGACGCCGACAACGAACGCCCCCTCCCCGGCGACGTCGGCCCGGTTCAAACCGAGCTCGGTGACGGTCGCGGTGCTGAACGGGACGGACGTCGCACAGCTCGCCCACCGAGTGGCGCAGAAGCTGCAGGGCACCGGCTACCGCAAGGGCGCCGTCCAGACCGCCGCCGACCAGACGCATACCTCCACGATCGTCGCCTACGTGCCCGGCTCCAGACGTGATGCGGTGAAGGTCGCTTCGGCGCTCAAACTCCCCACCTCGAGCGTCCAGCCCGCCGACAAGAGCGCGCAGGCCGTCGCTTGTCCGCCGCCGGCCGCGTGCCGCGCGAACGTGATCGTGACCGTCGGTTCCGATCTGTCTTCGACGCCCTAGGCGCGCGCAACCGGCCGCGGTCCTCGCGCGCGTCCGACCATTTAGCCTCCACGACGACGTGGACCTCCTCAAACTTCCACAGCGCAGCCCGAAGCCGCGCGAACGCGGCCTAACCCACGTGATCGACCGTGGGCTGTCAATCGCCGAGGTCGACGGGCTGATCGAGGTGGCCGGCAACTCCGTCGACATCGTCAAGCTCGGGTGGGGCACCTCGGTGATCACCGGCAACCTCGACCGCAAGCTCGCCCGCTACCGAGAGCACGACATTCCGGTGGTGCTCGGCGGCACACTCACGGAGCTGGCGATCACCCAACAGCGGCTCGACGCATTGCTCGATTGGGTTCGCGAGCTCGGGCTGCGTTACTTCGAGATCTCCGACGGCACGATCAACCTCGACCATGGGCACAAGGTCGAGCTGATCGAGCGGCTCGCGCGCGACTTCATCGTGCTCTCCGAGGTCGGCTCGAAGGACGACACCGGCGCGATCACGCCGCCGTACAAATGGGTCGAGCAGATGGGCAAGGAGCTTGAAGCGGGGGCTTGGAAGGTGATCGCCGAGGGCCGCGAGGCGGGCAGCGCCGGCATCTTCAGGCCAACGGGAGAGGTTCGCGAAGGCTTGATCGGCGAGATCGTCCACGAGATCGAGCCCTCTCAGATCATGTTCGACGCGCCGAACAAGCACCAGCAGGTGTGGTTCGTGCGGCGCTTCGGCCCGGAGGTCAACCTGAGCAACATCGCTCCGAGCGACGTGCTCGCGCTCGAGACGCTGCGGCTTGGGTTGCGCTCGGACACGCTCGGGATCCAGTGACCGAACGGAGTGCCGGACTCCTGCTCGCGCGGCACGGGGAGACGAACGACAACATCGAGCCGATCCGCGTGCAGGGCTTCACCGACACCCCGCTCAACGACACGGGACGGCGGCAGGCCCACGAGCTGGCGGAGCGCGTCGCGCCGATGGGCGTCGCCTCGCTGTGGTCAAGCGATCTTCAGCGCGCGCGCGAGACGGCGGAGATCGTCGGTACCCGGATCGGGCGCGACGCACGGCTGGACAGCCGCTTGCGCGAGGCCAATCGCGGTGCGTGGGAAGGGCGGCGGTTCATCGACATCGAGCGCGAGGAGCCGGAGCTGTATGCCGCTTGGCGGCGCGCCGGGGAGAGCTTTCGCTTTCCTGGTGGCGAGTCACTGCTCGAACAGCAACAGCGGGTTAAGGCCGCGCTCGCCGAGGTCCGCGCAAGCGGTGATCAGCCCGCACTCGTCGTCTGCCACGGCGGCACGATCAGAGTCATGCTCTGCGACCGCGACCCGCGGGGGCTAAGCGCGTTCCACGAGTTCGACGTACCGAATGTTGCGCTGGTGGCGCTGTGAGACGGGCGCCGCTGGTGGGGTTCGGCGTGCTGGTGCTCGCGACGATCGCCGCGTTCTTCATCACCCAGCACCTGAAGGTGACCACGCCGCTGATCGAGGGGCGGACGTACGGTCAGACCCCGCACTGGATCGTTCCGACCAACCCCCGGTGCGAATCGGTCACGCTCTATTTCGACCTCCTGCACCATGCCGACAGCTTCGACCTCTACATCGTCAACCACGGCGACAAGGTCGTGCGGACGCTCGCTACGGGTGTGCCCGGCCGGATCAAGCAGCCGTTTCACTACAGCTGGAACGGTCGTCTGGAGGATGGTTCGGTCGCGCCCCGGGGGCACTACAACTTCCGTCTTCACCTGATCCACCAGAACCGCACGATCGACCCGGTGGTCTACGGCTTCCCGATCAGCGTGCAGTCGACTTGCCCGCCGCCCTGATCCGATGACGGCCTACCTCAAGCGCCTCGTCAGCTCGCTGGGCGCCTACCAGGTCGCGGATGTGGTCTCGAAGTTCATGGCGGTGTTGCTGCTGCCCGTGTACACGCGGTACATCGCGCCGAGCGGCTATGCCGAGGTGCAGCTGCTCGCCAACACGGTGATCTTCGTCTCGATCGTCGTGCGCTTCGGGATGATCGAGGCGTTCCTTCGCTACTACTTCGCCGACGCCGACCAAGAGCGCCGGGACGCACTCGCGCGGCGCTCGATCCTGTTCCTCCTGATCACCACGACGATCGCCGCCGCGGCGCTGGCCGCCGCGTCCGGGCCGTTGTCGAAGCTCGTTCTGAGCCACCGTGACGTCAAGACGTTCCTGGTCGCCGTCCTCGGCCTGTGGGCGTTCACGAACCTCGAACTGGCCTACGCGCTGCTGCGAGTCGACGAGCGCTTGCGGGCGTACGCGACGGCGTCGCTGATCAACGTGGCGCTGACGATCGCCTCCTCGGTCGTTCTGGTCGTCGTGCTGAAGGACGGGGCACGCGGCTACCTGCTCGGAAACTACGGCGCCACGACGGTGGTGCTCCTCGGCCTGTGGTGGACGATGCGGGGGCGGCTCGCGCCGGCACATGTTCGGGCGGAGCCGATGCGCACGCTGATGCGGTTCGGGTTGCCGACGGTACCCGCCGAGGTGTCGGTCTATGCGCTCAGCGTCGTCGACCGCTACTACATCTACCACGAGCGGAGCCCGTCGCTGGCGGGCCTGTACTCGATCGCCGTGCAGCTGGCCGGGGCGGTGGCGTTCATCGTGCGGGCGTTCCAGTACGCATGGCCGCCGCTCGCGTACTCGGTGACCGAGGACCGGGAGGCGTCCCGGCTCTACGGCCTCGTCACCACCTATTACGTCTTCGTCTCGGGATGGGTGGTCGCGGGCCTCGCCCTGGAGGGCCGGTGGATCCTGCGGCTGCTCGCCAAGCACACCTACTTCCACGCCTACCGTGCGCTGCCATGGGTGGCACTTGGATGGGCGATGTACGGTCTCTGGGTCGTGTTCCTCGTGATCGCCGGCCGGGCCAAGGTGACGAGGCGGAATTTCCCTGCCTCGATCCTCGGGCTGGCCGCGAACGTGGTTTTGCTCGTCGTCCTGGTTCCGCCGCTCGGGATCGCCGGGGCCGGCGTCGCGCTGTGCGGCGCGTACCTCGTGATGCTCGCGGCCATGCACCTACTGACCCGCCGAGCGTTCGCGGCTTCCTTCGAATGGCGGCGGCTGGTGCAGCTCGGCGCGCTGATGGGCGGCATCGCGGTCGCCGGGGACTTGCTGCTCCCCACCCACGGTGTCGTTGGCTTCGTCACTCGAGGCGCGGCGTTCGCGGCGATCCCGCTGGCGCTGCTCGGAACCGGCTTCGCGCACCCTCAGGAGCTGGAGCAGCTGCGAGCGCTCATCGCCCGGGCGCGCCAGGCCGCCGCCAAGACTCCCGCGGAGCACACCACCCCCGCCGGCGGCCCCTGATGCACCCACCGGTAAGTGTCGTGATGCCATTCGCGGGGGACGCGGTCGCAGCGCGCGCCGCGGCTGCGGCGCTCCTCGGACTGCGCACTCAGGAGGGCGACCAGCTGATCCTCGCTGACAACTCGGCCACGGTCCACCCGACCAACGGGATCGAGGTTGTCACCGTGGGAGGAGAGCGCTCGCCCGCGCACGCCCGCAACGTCGGCGCCGAGCACGCGGGAGCGGACTGGATCCTGTTCCTTGACGCGGACTGTCAGCCGCCGGCGGAGCTGCTCGACACGTATTTCGCCGAGCCGATCGAGGACCGCGTTGGAGCCCTCGCGGGCGAGGTGACCCCCGCGGGAGGGCAGGAGTCCCTCGCCGCCCGATACGGCGCAGCGCGCGGCTTCCTCGGGCAACAGCAGCACCTCGCGCATCCCTACCGGCCTCGCGCCGTGGCAGCCAATCTGCTGGTGAGGCGGGGGGCATTCGAACAGCTCGGAGGCTTCTACGAGGGCCTCCGGGCAGCGGAGGACACCGATTTCTCCTGGCGCCTGCAGGAAGCGGGCTGGCGGCTGGAAGGTCGCCCCGAGGCTCAGGTCGAGCACCGCTACCGCACGACGCTCTCCGAACTGCGCAGCCAGTGGCGTGGCTACGCCGCGGGACGGGCGTGGCTCGCCCGGCGCTACGTGGGCTTCGCCCCCCAGCCCGCGGTCGCTCGGGCTGCACGCCGCCTGGGACGCCGGGCGCCAGCTCCGCACACTGGTCTCGCTCCGCGGTCTTCCCCGCCGGTGTCGGCCGGCCGCTTCGAGCGTGGCCGCTTCCTGGCGATCGACGCGCTGCTCGGCGCCGAGGAGCTGGCCGGCCTTGCGCTTTCGAACCGCCCCTCGAACAGCGACCACCACCACGGCGACACCCACGTCGTGCTGGTCGCCGACCGGTTTCCGGCGCTGGGCGACCCGCTCGTGGACTTCGCCAGCACGCTCGGCAATGCCAGGATCGAGGCGACTGCCCGCCCGGAGGCGCTCGCTCTCGGGGCGGCGCGAGAGCTCCGGATCAACTACCGCGAGGATGACGGCGGCCTCCTTCGAGCCGCCAGCGCCATGCGGCTGGTGCTCACGCACCCGGGCCGCGGCCTCGGCGATGTCGCGCGCCGCGGGCGCGACGAGCCCCCGCTGCGCGCGCTGGCCCCCGCCGTACGGCGCCTCGAGCGCGAGCCCGACGCCCGCGTCCACGCCTTGGGTGCAGGGCAGGCCCAGGCGATCGCCCGGCGACTGGCGACGCTGGCGGGCAGGCAGCTCGACAGCGACTGAAGATGCGCGTCCAGGTCGTCGACCCCTCCGCCTACACGCCGCCCTACGACCACGCCCTATGCGCTGCGCTGGCCAGGCACGGCGCCGAGGTCGAACTGGTCACGAGTGCTTTCCCGTACGGCCAGGTCCCCTCCCCGGATGGCTACCTTGTCCGCAGGCACTTCTACCGCCTGGCCCGAGGTGCGCCGGGGTCGGCGACCCGTCAGGCGACGAAGCTTGCGACCCACGTCCCCGACATGCTGCGGTACCGGCGTGCGGTGCGAGCGGCGGATGTCGCGCACTTCCAGTGGTTGGCGGTGCAATGGGTCGACGCCCATCTGCTCCCATCCAAGCCGGTCGTGCTGACAGCCCATGACCTGCTCCCGCGCGAGCCACGCCCCGGGCAGGCCGGAGCCCAGCGTCGCCTCTACGACGCAGTCGACGCGATCGTGGCCCACTCCGAGTACGGCCGGCGCCAGCTCATCGAGGGAATGGGAATCGATTCGGGCAAGGTCCGGGTGATCCATCACGGCGCGTTCACGCATCTCGTCCAGGACGGACAGCCCCTGCCGCCTGACCTTGTCAACGTCGAGGTCCCCGTGGTGCTGTTCTTCGGTCTCCTGCGCCCCTACAAAGGCCTCGAGGTGCTGCTCGACGCCTGGCGCGGCATCTCCGCGGCCGAGCTGTGGATCGTCGGCCGGCCCCGCATTCCGCTCGAGCCGCTGCGGGCGGAGGCGCCCCGGGGAACAAGGTTCGTGCCCCGGTTCGTCTCAGATCTGGAGCTGCCCGCGTACTTCCGCCGCGCGGACGTGGTGGTCCTGCCCTATACGCGTACCGAGCGGCTCGATTTCTCCGGCGTGATGGCCACCGCGCTCGCGTTCGGCAAGCCGGTCGTCGTCTCGGACATCGGCGGCTTCTCCGAGGTCGCGGACGCCGGCGCCGCACGGCTGGTGCCGCCCGGCGATCCGCCGGCTCTGCGGGAAGCGCTCACCGCGCTGCTCGGCGACCCCGCGGAGCGGGAGCGGCTCGCGGCGGGGGCCCGCGCCGCGGCGGCCGGGCCGTATTCGTGGGACGACGCGGCCACAAAGACGTTGGAGCTGTACAGAAGCCTCATCACAGACACGCGTTAGGCTGACGCTCTGGATGGCGGTGCAGCGGGCACCCGAGCTCGACAAGCTGATCTTTCGGCCGGTCGCGGCGCGGAACACGTTCGAGGAGACGGTGGAGCGGCTTGCGCACGCGATCAAGCTGGGCGTCGTGCCGCCGGGAGAACGGTTTCCTGCCGAGCGCGTGCTGGCCCCGCAGCTCCGCGTCAGCCGTGTCACGCTGCGCGAGGCACTGCGTGCGCTGGAGCAGGCCGGCTACGTGGAATCACGGCGAGGGCGCAAGGGTGGCGCTTACGTGACGCGGCGAGGCGGTGGAATGGCAACCGCGCGAAGCGCGAAGCGGATCGTCAGGCAGCTCGGCGATCGGCTGACCGACACGCTTCAGTTCCGTCGCGCACTCGAGCCCGCCGCCGCTCAGCTGGCGGCGGAGCGCGCCGCCGACGTCGATACGGACAACCTGTTGACCTTGGTCGAGCGGGCGGCGGCGGCCGCCCCCCGGGACTACCGCGCAGCCGATCTGCGCTTCCACCTCGCGATTGCCGACCTGAGCGGCTCTGCGTCGCTCGTGGACGCGGTCGCCGGGGTCCAGACGCAGCTGAGCGACCTGCTCGGAGCCTTCCCCCTGGTCGAAGCGCAGCTGAAGCACTCAGACCAGCAGCACACCGCGATCGTGCGAGCGATCCGTCGCGGTCAGCCCGCAGCGGCGCGCGAGCGCATGGAAGAGCATCTCGATGCGACGGCGAATCTGATCCGGGGCTTCCTGGGCTGAGCGCCGGGGGGCCTAGCGGATTGAGGTGGGCGACGGCCCAGCCGGGGCCCCAGGCCCGGGCACGAGCGACGTTTCTGCCGTATATGGGCAGAAACGTCGCTTATGTGCGGCGCCCGGGCGCCTAGCCGGTCGCCACGAACACGTTCTTGACCTCTGTGTAGTGCTCGAGCGCGTGCGGGCCGAGCTCGCGCCCGATGCCGGATTGCTTGAAGCCGCCGAACGGCGTGCTGACGCGCACCGAGGAGTTCGAGTTGATCGACAGGACGCCGGTGTCGATCGCCCGGGCCACGCGCAGCGCTCGGGCCCCGTCGCAGGTCCAGATCGAACCCGAGAGCCCGTAGATCGTGTCGTTGGCGAGCGCGATGGCCTCGCGCTCGTCCTCGAACGGGATCACACACGCCACCGGCCCGAAGATCTCCTCGCGCACCGCGGGGTCCTCGCGAGCGACGGGACACAGGACAACGGGAGCGAGCCAGTATCCGGCGCCGCCCGGGGCGGAGCCGCGGATCGCCACCGGCGCCCCGTTCTCGATGTATGACGACACGCGCTCGCGGTGCGATGCCGAGATCAGCGGGCCGATCTCGGTCTCATCGGACAGCGGGTCGCCGACGCGGAGCGCCTCGACCGCCGGCTCGAGCGCGTCCATGAAACGGTCGAGCACCGACCGCTGAACGAGGATCCGCGACCGGGCGCAGCAATCCTGGCCGGCGTTTGCGAACACGGCCATCGGGGCGGCGGCTGCGGCGCGCTCGAGGTCCGCATCGGCGAACACCACGTTGGCCGATTTCCCGCCCAGCTCGAGGGTCACGCGCTTGATCGTCGCGGCGGCCAGCTGCGCGATCCGGCGGCCGACCTCGGTGGAGCCGGTGAACGCAATCTTGGCGACGTCAGGATGCTCGACCAGCCGCTCGCCGCAGACGCTGCCCGGCCCCACGACGACATTGAGGACGCCTTCGGGAAGCCCTGCCTCGAGCGCGATCCGCTCGAGCTCGAGCGCGGTCAGGGGAGTCAGCTCGGCGGGTTTCAAGACGATCGTGTTTCCGGCCGCCAGGGCCGGGGCGACCTTCCAGGTCGCGATCGTCAGCGGGAAGTTCCACGGGACGATCATTCCCACGACGCCGAGCGGCTCGCGGAAGGTCATGTCGATCCCGCCCTGCACCGGAATCGTGTCTCCCAGCAGTCGCTCCGGAGCGCCGGCGTAGTACCGGAAGGTGTCGATCACCATTCCGATCTCCCCGCGTGCATCCGCGATCGGCTTGCCGACGTTGCGAGCCTCGAGCATCGCCAGCTGCTCGCGCTCGCGATCGAGCGCCTCCGCCAGCCGGAGCATCAACACAGCCCGATCGCCGGGGCTCACCGAGCGCCAGGCCGGGAACGCTCTGGACGCCCTGGCGACGGCCGCGTCGACCTCCTCGGCGCCGGCGCGGGCAACGGTCGCAAGCACGCCTTCGGTGGCGGGCTCGATCACCTCGAGCGGACTCACAGCCGCTCGAATCCCCGGTAGCGCTCCCAGTCGGTGACTGTGGCGTCGAAGGCGGCGAGCTCTACGTCGGCGTTGTTCAGATAGTGCTCCACGACGTCCGGTCCGAACGCATCCCGGGCGAGCTCCGAGGACGCGAACAGCTCGCGCGCTGCCCTCAGCGTGCTCGGCACGTGTGGCTTCTCCGAGACGTAGGCGTTCCCGTCCAGGGGCCGCTCGAGTGGCAGCTCCCGCTCGACTCCGTGCAGCCCCGCCGCGATCATCGCCGCCAGCGCCAGATAAGGATTGACGTCGGCGCCCGGGAGGCGCGTCTCGATCCGGAGCCCGTCGCCGTGGCCGACCACACGCTGCGAGCAGGTGCGGTTGTCGTGGCCCCAGGCGACGGCCGTCGGCGCAAACGTCCCGGGCTGGAAGCGCTTGTAGGAGTTGACGTGGGGGGCGTAGAACAGCGTCAGCTCCTTCAGGGCGGCGAGCTGGCCCGCCAGGAAGCGCTCGAACACCGAGCGGTCGGCGGCGAACACGTTGCCGTCGTCGGAGGCGATCGAGAGATGTACGTGACACGAGTTGCCCTCACGCTCGTTGAACTTGGCCATGAACGTGATCGACATCGCTTCCTGGGCCGCGATCTCCTTGGCGCCGTTCTTGTAGATCACGTGCTGGTCGGCAGTCGTGAGCGCGTCCGAAAAGCGGAAGTTGATCTCGTGCTGACCGAAGTTGCACTCGCCCTTCGAGTTCTCCACTGCCATCCCCGCCCCCGCCATCCCCTCGCGAATCCGCCGGATCAGCGGTTCGATCCGAGCGGTACCGAGCAGCGAATAGTCGACGTTGTAGAGGTTCGCGGGCTCGAGATCCGAGTAGCGCTTGTGCCACGCCGATTCGTACGTGTCGCGAAAGACGATGAACTCGAGCTCGGTGGCGGCGTTCGCGGTCCAACCCCGCTCGGCGAGCCGCGCGAGCTGGCGACGGAGGATCTGCCGCGGCGAGGCGACCACGTCCGATCCGTCCGCCCACAGGATGTCGGCCATGCACAGCGCCGTTCCCGGCAGCCACGGAACCATCCGCAGCGTCTCGAGGTCGGGCCGCATCTCAAAGTCGCCGTATCCCCGATCCCACGACGACATCGCATAGCCGTCGACGGTGTTCATCTCCACGTCGACGGCCAGCAGGTAGTTGCACCCCTCCGCCCCGTGCGGCACGACCTCGTCAAGGAAGTGCTGCGCCGTCAGCCGCTTGCCCTGAAGCCGCCCCTGCATGTCGGCGATCGCCAGGAGGACGGTGTCGACCTCGCCCTCGCTAGCGGCCGAGCGGAGCGCATCGAGTGTGAGGCTTCGGGCCATCGCGGGCGAAATGGTATGGATGCCGTCCCTTTAGCGCAAGGGGCCGACTCCGTCACCAACCCCCTACTTGAGCCCGAGCTTGGACTTGATCGGCGCCACCGCAGCCGTCAGCGCCTGCGCGTTGCGTGCCAGGCTTGCGCCGGCGCTCTGCGCCAGGGAGCTGCTGTGCTGGCGCGCAGCGGTCGCGACCGCGAGCAGGTCCGCCTCGATCTTCGTCCCCGCCTGGATCACCTTGGTCCAATCAGCGGCCAGGTTCGAAGGCGGCTTCAGCTTCGCGGCCTGGGCCACCTCGCTTCCGAAGCGTTGCGAGAGGCTCCTGAATGACGTCTCCACCTGTGCATCCGTTTGCTTGGGCGCCTGTGTCAGCTCCGTTGCGATCGCCTGTCCGGTCTGATCGAGGGGTCCCCGGATCGCGTTGTAGCCCGATTTGAACTTCGCGGTCGTGTCGGACGAGCTCCCGCATCCGACCACCGCGAGCGCGGCCGAAGCCGCGAACGCACCACACATCATCCGTACCCGCACGTCCCCTCCTTTCTCGAAGACGGCGCGGACCATAGCGGCTGCGACACAATCCGCCGCCCATGACCGGGCTCGAGATCGTGTTCTGGCTGTCGGCCGCCCTGCTGCTGTACACGCATGTCGGCTATCCGCTGCTGCTGGCGCTCGGCGCGCACCTGCGGGACAGCGAGCCGTTCGCGTGGCCCGATGGCCGGCCGGTCCCGTTTGTGTCCGTGATCATCCCCGCCTATGCCGAGGAGGACGTGATCAGCGCGCGGATCGCAAACCTCCGCCGCGAGGTCGTCTTCCCGCGTGACAGGCTCGAGATCATCGTCGCCTGTGACGGATCTCCCGATCTGACGCCCCAGCTCGCGCGCGAGGCAGGGGCGGACCTCGTGCTCGAGCTTCCGCGGGGCGGCAAGGTGCGGGCGCAGGACGCAGGGGTCGAGCGGGCCAGGGGCGAGATCGTCGCGTTCTCGGATGCCAACGTGACCTGGGAGCCCGACGCGCTCTCGGAGCTGATCAAGCCGTTCGCCGACGATCGGGTCGGCTACGTCTGCGGCGAGGTGCGGTTGACGGGCGAGGACGGTACCAATCAGGAGGGCGTGTACTGGCGTTACGAGCTGGCGATGCGACACGCGGAGTCGCGGCTGCGCTCGGTCACCGGCGGCAACGGCGCGATCTACGCCACCCGCCGCCGGTCCTACCAGGTCGTCGACCCGATCATGGGCCACGATCTCTCCTTCCCGTTCAACATGGTCAAGCACGGCTGGCTTGCGCTCTACAACCCGAAGGCGCTCGCCAGCGAGCGGATGGTCCCGACGATCGAGGGCGAGTTCGCCCGCAAGCGGCGCATGATGGCCCACACGTGGCCGATCGTGGTCCGGGGCGGGATGCTCTCCCCGCGCGGCTACGACCCCCTGTACGCGCTGATGATCGTCTCGCACCGGATCCTCCGCTACCTGTCTCCCTTCCTTCATGTGATCGCGCTGGGGACGAGCGTGGCCCTGCTCGGACAGGGCTGGGTGTATGTGCTCGCGGTCGCCGTCCAGCTCGCCCTGCTGTTGGCTGCCTCCTCGCCGACGTTGCGCCCCTGCGCCTGTTCCTCGTGGCGCGGTACTACCTGCTCACGACGGCGTCGCTGGCGGCGGGGCTGTGGGACTGGCTTCGCGCACGGAACGCCGGCGGGCTGGGAGCCGGCCGAGGGCACCCGATGAAGCGCGCGCTCGACCTGGCGATTGCGCTCCCCGCCGCGATCCTGACCGCTCCGCTGGTCGCGGTGCTGGCGGTTCTGATCCGGCTCGAATCGCCGGGCCCCCCGCTCTACCGCCAGGCCCGGGCCGGCAAGGACGGACGGGAGTTCTCGATCTACAAGCTGCGGACGATGGTCGCCGGCGCCGAGTTCACGGGCGCGGGGCTCGCCGTCCAGGAAGGTGACGATCGCATCACGTCCATCGGGGCGTTCCTGCGGCGCTACTCACTCGACGAGTTGCCAAACCTTTACAACGTCCTCCGCGGTGAGATGTCGATCGTCGGCCCCCGCCCGACGCTGCCCGTCCAGGTGGAGCAGTACTCAGAGCGCCAGCGTGGGCGTCTGGTCGCGATGCCGGGGATCACGGGCTGGGCGCAGGTGAACGGTCGCGCGGCGCTTCCCTGGGAGGAGCGGATCGAATTGGATCTCTTCTATGTGGAACATCAGTCGCTGGCGCTCGACCTCAAGATCATCGCCCGCAGCGTGCGGATGGTCCTGACCGGACACGGGCTGTACAAGGGCGAGACGGGCGGATGGCAGGGATCCCTGTGAGCGGCCTGTCTCCAGGCGCAGGTATCGGCGTGCTTCTGACCGGCGTCGGCAAGCGCTACGACATCGTCTCGGCCTTCGCCCAGCACGCGACGGTCCTGGCCGCTGACCCCAACCCACTGGCCCCGGCGCAGTACGCCGCTGACCACCGTCGTGGGGTACCCCGCATCGAGGACCCCGGCTACGTTCCGGCGCTCAAGGCAATCTGCGAGCAGTTCAACGTCGGCGCGGTGCTGCCGCTGACCGACCTCGACATCGAGGTGCTGGCGCGCGCGCGCGTGGCCGGAGAATTGCCGGCATTCGTTCCTGATCCGGAGATCGCGCGCGGGACCTACGACAAGTACGAGGCCCACCTGATGCTGCAAGAGCTCGGGCTTCCCTCGCCGCCCACGGTGCTGCCCGGCGAGCAGATCGACGCGTTCCCGGTGCTGATCAAGCCCCGTCGGGGCTCGGGCGCGCGCTCGATCCACCGCGCCGACGACGGCCGCGCCGCCGACTTCTTCTGCGACTACGTAAGCGAGCCGGTGATGGTGCAGCGGTTGATGGATGGGCCGGAGTTCTCGGTCGACACGCTCTCGGATCTGGATCGCCGCTGCCTGAACGCGATTCCCAGGACGATGATCGAGTCCCGGGGCGGCGAGTCGATCAAGGGGACGGTGATCGACGACGCCGAGCTGATCGAGTTGGGTCGCCGCACGGTCGAGGCGCTCGGCGTGCGGGGTCCCGCGACCGTGCAGGCGTTTCGCGACCGGGAGCTGGGGCTGGGGATCACCGACGTCAACACGCGCTTCGGCGGCGCGTTCCCGGCGCCGATGTACGCGGCGCTGCCGGGGCGGACCTACCCGGAGCTGATCGTCCGGATGGCCGGCGGCGAGCGGATCGAGCCGCATGTCGGCGACTTCCGCGCGGGCGTCACCTTCACCCGGTACTACTGGCAGCTGGAGCTCGACCAGGACATGCTGCCCACGGGGCGGGACATCGTCGACCCGCCCGGGCCGCCGCGCCCCGGCCACTAGTCAGACCGGCGTGGTGTACGCCCCGCTGATGCCGCCGTCCACGAGAAACGCGGTCGCGTTGACGTAGCTCGACTCGTCGCTGGCCAGGAACAGCGCCGCGCTTGCGATCTCCTCCGGCTTGGCGAAGCGGCCCATCGGCACGTGCACCAGGCGCCTCGCCTCGCCTTCCTGATCGGTGGCGAACACTCCCCGCAACAGCGGCGTGTCGACCGGCCCCGGGCACAGAGCATTGACCCTGATTCCGCGCCGCGCAAACTCCACTCCGAGCTCGCGGGACATCGCGACCACCCCGCCCTTCGACGCCGTGTACGAGATCTGCGAGCTGGCGGAGCCCATCACCGCCACGAACGAGGCGGTGTTGATCACCGAGCCGCCGCCGTTCTCGAGCAGATGAGGGATCCCGTGCTTGCAGCACAGGAACACGCTGCGCAGGTTCGTCGCCTGTACGTGCTCCCAGGCGTCGAGCGCCGTGTCGATCACCGAGGCATCCTCGGGGGGAGAAATTCCGGCATTGTTGAACAGCACGTCGACCTTGCCGAGCTCCTCCCGTGCGCGCGCGAACATCGACGCCACGCTGTCGGCGTCGGTCACGTCAGCCACCAGCGAGAGCTCGCCGATCGAGTGCTCGCAGACATCGACCCCCGCCACCCTCGCGCCTTCGCATTCGAACAGCTCAGCGGCGGCGCGGCCGATCGCGCCGGCCGCGCCCGTGATCACGCACGCCTTCTGCGTCAAGCCGCCCCACGTACTAGATGTCCGCTGGAGCCGCGGGCGCGGCCTGCGGCGGGCGCGGCGTCGCCGCTCCGCCTACGGCAAGGTCGATCGTGCGGACCGGTCCCTTGAACGTGTGCCGCGCCCAGCCGAAATACCACACGGTCACAGCCACCATCACCCCGATCGTGACCAGCGGCGCGTAATTGACCGCCGACCAGCTGAACGTCTTGCCGAAGTAGACCGCGGCGGGCGTGAACGGCAGGCAGAAGATCACCACGCATAGAGCCACCCACACGATCGCGATCAGATTGATCCACTTGTATTTCTTGCCAAGCGTCCACGGCCCCGGCTGGAACTTGTCGCCCATCCGCCAGCGCAGGAAGACCGGGATCGTGTACGCGATGTACAGCCCGATGACCGAGATCGAGGTCACCGCCAGGAACGCCACCGGCAGGCCGGCGTGGGTCCCCCAGTAGGCCGGGACGGTGATGATCAGGGCGAACACGGCGACGAACACGACCGCCCAGGTCGGCGTCCGGTGACGGTTGAGCCGCCGCCACAGGTTGTGCCCGGGTACCGCGCCGTCGCGCGAGAACGCGAACGTCATCCGCGAGGCGCTCGTCACGCACGCCATTCCGCAGAAGAGCTGGCCCACGGTTGAGATAACCAGGACGGCCTTGGCGGCGGCGGAACTGAGCGCTGACTCGATGATCGACTGCGAGGTGCCGCCGGCCGCGTCGATCGCCTTGACGTGGGTGGCGGCGAAGGTGAGCGCCAGCAGCACCATCCAGCCGAATACGGCGGAGTAGAACACCGAGCGCCAGACGCCCTTGGGCGCGGCCTCGGCCGCGTCGTTGGTCTCCTCGGAGATGTGGGCCGAGGCGTCGTAGCCGGTGATTGTGTACATCGTGAGCAGGAAGCCGAGCGGCAGCACGTAGAACCAGTACATGTGGTGGCTGAAGCCGGAGAGGTTCTGGCGGTGGCCGAACACGAACCCGAAGCTCTGGTGATGGCTGGGGACCGCGACCAGCAGCACGATGATCGCGAGCACGCCGATCACGTGCCACCAGACCGAGATGTTCGTGAACATCGCCACCGAACGGCGAGGAGAAGATGTTGATCAGCGCGTGGACCGCGAGGATGATCGCGAACAGCACGAACACGTGGTGCAGATTGGACTGCACGCTGCTGGTCGCGAAGTTGACCCCGAACAGGTGCAGGTTGTAGAACGACAGGGTCGAGTTCAGGAACGTTGCGGCGGCGTAGTCCACCGATGCCGTCACCGCCACGAGGCCGATCAGGTTGAACCAGCCCGTGAACCAGCCCCAGCCCGCCCCGCCCAGCTTCGAGGCCCAGTAGTAGATCCCGCCGGCGGTGGGCATGGCCGAGGCCA
Organism: uncultured Actinomycetes bacterium; assembly: GCA_963822725.1. Lineage (GTDB taxonomy): Bacteria > Actinomycetota > Thermoleophilia > Solirubrobacterales > Solirubrobacteraceae > Palsa-465. Next base: position 331,271 of record CAWGIR010000001.1, on the reverse strand, counting down.
GCTCGGACATCGAGAAGGCCACCAGCAGGATCATCAGGCTGATCAGCGGCCACCCGATCGAGATCGCCACCGGGCCGCCGTTGATCCAGGCTTGGCCGTAGGTGGTGAAGCAGCCGGCGAGGATCGAGATGATCGAGAAGGAGATCGCGAAGTTGGAGAAGCCGCTCCATCCCCGCTTGAGTTCCTGCTTGTAGCCCAGCTCCGCGAGCCTCTGTTCGTCGCCCGAAAGCGTCTCGGCGGTTGCGCTCATCCCAGCCCCTCTCCTCGTCTAAAGGTCTGAATGTCCTTCCTTAGCGCCAGTACTCTAATCCGCCGCCGGGACAAGTCAAGGCTTTTCAGCCGTTCGGCAAAAGGCCGGCCAGCACATGCTCCGTGCCGCGCAGATGCTCGGTCATCTCGCGGGCCGCGCGCGCCTCATCGCCGGCCCGAATCGCGGCCAGCACGCGCCGATGCTGATCGTTGGAGGAGTCGAGCACGGCGGGCGGATGTGCGATCAGGGCGATCAGGCCGGTCATCGCTCCCTGCACCTCGGTCATCGCCGCGATCAGCCGCGGGCTCTTGGTCGTCTGGGCGAGTCCCACGTGCAGACGGACGTCGGCCTGCCGGTAGGACGCGAACTCGTCGAGCATCCCGTCGAGGGCCGAGATCAGGTCGTCGAGCGCGTCGAGCTCTTCGGGGTCGGCGCGCTCGGCGGCGAGGACCGCGACTCCGACCTCCACGGCCATTCGCTGATCGCAGACGTCCCGCCAGGCGATCAGCTCCTCTGCCGCCGGTTGCGCGGGGGGCGGCTGCGGATCGGCCACGAAGGTGCCGCCACCCCGTCCCCGCGTGGCGTGGAGGTGACCGCTGTGCGCCAGCGACCCGAGTGCCTGCCGCAGTGTGGAGCGGGCGATCCCCATCCTCGCGCAGAGCTCCCGCTCGGCCGGCAGCCGGGTCCCGGGCGGAAGCAGGCCGAGCTTGATTGCGGTCCCGAGCCGCTCGACCGTCTCCTCGAACGCGGTCTGGGAGCGCACGGCCCCGAACACCGTCTCGAGTGAGGCCACAGACTCGAGCGCGGCGAGGGAGTCGACCGAGGAGGCGCTCATGTCCGTTGAAGGTATAGGAACCAAGCCTTAAGCGCTAGGTTTCCGGACGATGGTCGAGCTCGAATCGATCGTCGGGCGGCTCGAAGAGCAGCTTGGGGCGGCCGACGGCGATCCCCTCCCGCTCGAGGGAGGCATCACCAACCGCAACTTCCGCCTCCGCCTCGGCGGGGACGAATACGTCGTTCGGCTCCCGGGAAAGCGCACCGGATTGCTCGGGATCAGCCGCGAGGCTGAGGTTGTCGCGGCCCGGGCCGCAGCTCGTCTCGGCATCGCCCCGCGGGTGGCCGCGACCGACGGCACCTGCCTCGTGACCGCATATGTGAGCGCCACCCCGCTGGACCCGGAGGCCGTCGGCCGGCGCGTCGAGGAGGTTGCGCGGGCGCTGCGGAGATTCCACGACTCTGGCGTCGGCCTCCCCGTGCGGTTCTGGGTGCCGGAGGTGCTCGAGCGCTATTCGCTCGTCGTGCGCGAGCATGGCGGGTCGCTTCCGGAGGCGTACGCGTTCGCGCAGGAGGTCGCCCGCCGGATCGGAGCAGCGCTGCCGTTGACGGAGCCCGTCCCGTGCCACAACGATCTCCTGCCGGCAAACCTGCTGCTCACGGGCGAGGAGATCATGCTCGTGGACTGGGAGTACGCCGGGATGGGTCACCGCTTGTTCGACCTCGGCAATCTGGCCGTCAACAGCGAGCTCGACGATTGGGCTGAGACGCGCCTGCTACGCGCCTATTCCGGCCGGGAGCCCGGAACCGCGCGGCGCGCGGCGCTGAAGCTGATGCGGCTCATGTCGGACGCGCGCGAGGCCGCCTGGGGGGTCGCCCAGGCCGCGATCTCGGAGCTCGAGTTCGACTTCGACGGATACGCCCAGCGGCACTTCGAACGCCTGCGCCGGGCCGTGGCCTCCGATCCCTTCGAGGAGTGGCTGCGTGCCGCGGCCGCGTGAGCTTCCCGATCGCGCCCGGATCGTGATCATCGGCGGCGGCGTCGGTGGAGCGTCGATCGCCTACCACCTCGCGGCGCTCGGCGAGCGCGACGTGATCCTGCTCGAGCGGAACGAGCTCACCAGCGGCTCCACCTTCCACTCGGCCGGTCTCGTCGGCCAGCTGCGCTCGAGCCTCTCGTTGACGCGGATGATGATGGACTCCGTGGAGCTCTACCGGGAGCTCGATTGCGGCTGGGTCGAATGTGGCGGGCTTCGGCTCGCGTGCACCCCGGAACGCGAACAGGAGGTCATGCGGCAGGTTGCCTGGGCCAAGACGTTCGGGCTGCCGCTCGAGCTCCTGTCTGCCGATGAGGCCCAGGCGCTTTTCCCCCCGATGGTCACCGACGGAGTGCGCTGCGCCTCCTATCTGGCAACCGACGGATACCTCGATCCCTCATTGCTCACCTACGCGCTGATCGAGGGCGCACGCCGGGGTGGCTGCCGCGTCTTTACGCTAACTGGCGTAACGCTGATCGGCGTAAACGATGGCCGGGTGAGCGGCGTGCAGACGGAGTGGGGCGACGTCGAGGCAGAGGTCGTGGTCAACGCCGGCGGCATGTTCGCCGCCGAGATCGGGCGGATGGCCGGCGTCCGGGTCCCGGTTGTCCCGTTCGCGCACGAGTACCTTGTCACCCAGCCGTTCCGGGAACGGGTGCCCGGCGAGCACCTCCCGACGCTTCGCGATCCCGACCTGCTCGTCTACTTCCGCGAGGAGGGCGGAGGCCTGATCATGGGTGGCTACGAGCGCCACAGCGCGCCCTGGTCGCTCGACGAGCATCACCTCGACCGCATCCCCGGGGACTTCAACGGCCGCCTGCTCGAGGAGGACTGGCCGCGATTCGAGGAGATCGCCAGCGGCGCGGCGCGGCGGGTGCCAGCGATCGAGGACGTCGGGATCACGCGACTGATCAACGGACCGGAGGCGTTCACGCCCGACAACGAGTTTTGCCTGGGGGAGACCGAGGTCCGCGGGCTGTTCGTCGCCGCGGGCTTCTGCGCCCACGGCCTGGCAGGCGCTGGCGGCATGGGAGGCCTGGTGGCGGAGTGGATCCTCGGCGGGGAGCCGCCGTCGGATGTGTGGGAGATGGACGTGCGCCGATTCGGACCCCAGTACCGGTCCCCGAGCTACACGCTGAAGCGTGCCCGCGAGGTGTATGAGACCTACTACGACATCCGCTATCCGGGGCACGAGCGGCAGGCGGGCCGGCCGCTGCGGACCTCGAGCGCGTACCAATGGCACCTGGATCACGGCGCGGCATTCGGCGAGAAGTCCGGCTGGGAGCGGGTCAACTGGTACGCCTCGAATGAGGCAGACGGCGACCCGGGATTGCGTCCCAGGGGCTGGGCGGGGATGCACTGGTCGCCGGCGATCGGGGCCGAGCATCGAGCGACGCGGGAAGCGGTGGCGCTGTTCGACGAGTCCTCGTTCGCAAAGCTCGAGCTCTCGGGCCGGGGCGCGGCGGCGCTGCTCGAGCGCCTGTGCGACAACAACGTCGCTCGCCGCGTGGGGGCGATCACCTACACGCAGATGCTCAATTCTCGCGGCGGGATCGAGTGCGACTTCACGGTGACGCGAGTTGCGGAGGATGTCTTTCAGATCGTCACCGGGACCGCGTTCGGCAACCACGATGCGTCCTGGATCCGCCGTCACCTCCCCGCCGAGGGCTCGGCCTCCCTGCGCGACGTGACCTCAAACTGGGCGTGCTTCGCGCTGTGGGGTCCCAAGGCGCACGCGGCGCTCGCTCCGCTGACCCCGGACCCGCTCGAGTTCCCGTACATGTCAATGCGTGAGCTCGTGGTCGGAGACGTGCCCGTCAGGGCGCTGCGGGTCACGTTCGTCGGCGAGGCCGGCTGGGAGCTGTACTGCCCGACCGAGTACGGGGCCGCGCTGTGGCAGACCCTGTGGGAGGCCGGACGTCCGTTCGGCCTGACGGCGGGCGGGTACCGGGCGATCGACGCGCTCCGGCTCGAGAAGGGCTACAGGGTCTGGGCGGCAGACATCACCCCGGATGACACCCCGTATGAGGCCGGGCTCGGCTTCGCGGTCCGCACCGACAAGAGCTTCATCGGCTCGGATGCCCTGGCTGCGGCCGAGCCGCGGCGCCGGCTTAGGTGCCTGGTGCTCTCCGACCCACGCTCGGTCGCGCTCGGCAACGAGCCCGTGCAGGTCGCCGGCCGCGTGGTGGGGCGGGTCACGACGGGTGGGTACGGGTACACCGTGCAGCGGTCGATCGCCTATGCGTACCTGCCGGCCGAGCTCGAGGTGGGGACGGCCGTGGAAGTCGACATCTTCGGCCGCTGGGTCGAGGGCGAGATTGCGGCGGAGCCGCTGTTCGATCCGAGGGGGGATCGCGTCCGGGGACTGCTCGGCGAGGCCGTGCCTACACCGTGACCTCCCGCAACCGGTGGTCGTCCACGTCGTAGACGAAGCCCCGGACCTCGTCGCGGTGCGGTAGGAAGGGCGAGTTGCGGACGCGCAGGATCGACTGGCGGACGTCGGCATCCACGTCCGAGAATGACTCGATCGCAAACGAGGGCGCGATCCCGGTCTCGGCCTGGAGCTCCTCTCTGAAGCCGTCGTCGGTGATCGTCTGCATCCCGCAGTCGGTGTGGTGGATCAGCATCACGGCCCGCGTGCCGAGCTTGCGCTGCGAGATCGCCAGCGAGCGGATCACGTCGTCGGTGACGATTCCGCCCGCGTTGCGCAGCACGTGCGCCTCGCCACCCTGCAGCCCGAGCGCCGCGAACACGTCAAGCCGTGAGTCCATGCAGGCGACGATCGCCAGCCGCCGGTTCGGGCGCACGTCCAGATGCAGCGCAGGCAGGGAATCTGCGAACGCCCGGTTGGACGCGAGCAGCTCGTCGATCTCGCTCACTGCGCGCTTAGGGCACGGCGAGCGGGGCTGCTGTCACTCTCGCTCCAGCAGTCGTCGAGGAACGCCGCGATCTTCGCCGTCAGCCGGGCGGGCTTCGTGCGAAGCTCGATGATCGAGCTGGCGTCGATCAACCGGGCGCCCCGCAGCTCCGCCGCGAGCATGTCGGCGTCCGAGAACGGATGAATCGGGTCACGCGGATGGCCGATGATCAGCGCCGGCGCATCGAAGCCGAGGCGCTCCTGCCGCGACGGCGCGGTGCGCCCGAACAGGATCCCCTGGAGAACGGCTCCGCTGGGCCCCGGGTCCTGAGAGACCCAGTCGAGCCCGAGCTCGAGCAGGAACGGCACCCGCTCGCGGGGTACGCGCCGGGCGGCTCCGGCGACGGCGCCCATCAATGGGGCTCCGAGCGTCAGCGCGAGCAGTAAAGGTGAGAATGCCGCCGCACACGCCGCGACGGCATTGTCGAGCACCGGCATCTCGACGATCATGCCTCTGAGCCTGCGCGGCGCCAGCGACGCGAACTCCAGCGTGATGTTGGCCCCCATCGACGTGCCCCCGACGACCGCCTGCTCGACTTCCAGCTGGTCGAGCAGGGCGACGGTCTGGCCGGCGAACGCGGACATCGAGTAGCGCCACGGCTCCGGCGGGCGGTCTGAAGCGCCGTGCCCCAAGGGATCGAAGGTGATGACGCGGTTGCCGCGCTTGGCCAGCTGCTTGGCCAGCGGGGTCTGCATCTTCTGCGAGAGCAGCAGCCCGGGGAGGAGCACGACCGAGCGGTCGCCCTCTCCGTGGATCGTGTACGCCAGCCGCTGCCCGTCAACCCGGAAGTGCGCCATCGCCGCTCAGGATACTGGCCAGCCAGCCAACGAAATGGCTAACTACGGAGGTGAAGTTTCTTCCATCTGGCAGCGATTGAAGTCACTTTGCACTGGCTTTTGCCGCCCAAATAACAGATAATCGGTGCATGGAAGCAGGTGCGGTGCCGCGGGAGGCACCGGCAGGGGCAGTGGGCATCTTGTCGCCGCGTATGTTGCGGATGGCATCCGACGCACGCCTTGTCGGCTGGGTGAGGGAGGGCCGGGCGGCCGCCTTCGAGGCCCTGTACGACCGCCACCACAAGGCGATCCTGTCCTTCTGTCACCACATGCTCGGCAGCATGGAGGAAGCCGAAGACGCAGTGCAGCACACCTTCCTCGCCGCCTACAACGGCCTCGCCGCCTCGGAGCGGCCCATCCACCTGCGTGCCTGGCTGTTCACGATCGCCCGGAATCGCTGCTATTCGATTCTCCGCAGACGGCGCGAGCACCCGCTTGAAGAAGTGGCCGAGCCGGCGACCGAGGGGCTCGCGACGCTGGTGCAGCGCCGCCAGGATCTGCGCGACCTGGTGTTGGACATGCGCCGCCTGCCTGACAACCAGCGTGCCGCCCTCGTGCTCGCCGAGATGGACGCCCTCAGCCACGAGCAGATCGGCGCGGTGCTGGGCGTCCCGACGCCGAAGGTCAAGGCGCTCGTGTTCCAGGCCCGGGAATCGCTGCTGGCCAGCCGCAGCGCGCGCGAGGCCGACTGTGCCGAGATTCGCGAGCAGCTGGCGAGCCTGCGAGGCGGAGCGCTGCGTCGCACCCAGCTCCGGCGTCACCTCCGGGACTGCTCCGGGTGTCGCGAGTTCCGCCAGCAGGTCGACCGGCAACGCCGCCAGCTGCGGCTGCTCATGCCCGTCGCGCCGACGATCGCGCTCAAGCAGACGCTGCTCTCTGGCGGGGGAGCGACCGCCGGCGGAATTGCGGGTGGCGGTCTGCTGGCCTCCTCCACCCTCAAGGGCGCGTCCCTGGTGGGCGCGCTGGCGGCCGCGGTTGGCGCGGCCGGGACGATCGTTGCGGTCCACGGCGTGCCGCGCGTGTGGCAGGGGCACCAGGCACCCCGCCATGTGGTGGCGGCCTTGGCGCCTGGCAAGGCGACCGCTCCGGCCCTCGCCTCGGCGGGCAGCCCTCCGGCCACTGCTCCGGGCAGAGCCGGTGGCGTAGGCCGCTCCTCGGCGGCTACCGCACAGGCGTTCGCCGCGCTGGCGTTCTCGCGCTCGCACCAGCTCGTCGCCCAGCTGGGGCACGCCAAGGGGAGCTCCTCGCGCCTGCTGGTGACATCGGCCAAGGCGCCCGGATCCTCGGCTGCCGGCGCTCAAAGCGCCGGCAGCGTCTCGTCCGCTTCGCCGGCAAGTTCCCCGGCCGGGCCGAGCGCCTCACAGCAGAGGCTGCTGTCATCGGTCCTCAGCAGCCCCTCGGGCCGGCAGGGATTCTCCGGCCACACCCTCAGCACCCAACCGACCGCTTCACGTTCGGCCGGCTCCTTCCCGAGCGCCCCCAGCAGCGCCTCGTCGAGCTACTCGTCATCCGGCTGGCTCGGCTCCGCTCAGCAGCCTGCTTCCTCCTCCGCCGGCGCTTCAGGCGGACATGACTTCTCGGGTGCGCGCAGCAGCCGGAGCCCCGCCGGCCACCGGTGGCCGGCGACCGTAGCCGGCGGAGCCACCGGCGAGCACCAGTCGCAGGCCTCGAGCAGCGGCTACCCGGCGCAGGGCGCCGGCCAGTCCCCGCGGTCCGCGTCCGCCCAGTTCTCGGGTGGGCACGAGCACGGCTGGCAGCCGGGATCGGGCTCCCGCTCGCCGGGTGCCGGTGGCGGGCAGAGCGGCGGCTGGCATCACCACCACTAGCCGGGCATCGGCGCTGGACACCCGATACCGTCCGGTCTGCCACCGCACCTAAGAGGAGGACTCATCAAATGGCGAAAGCTCCCCGTTCGCTCGTCGGCAAGGTCGTCGCAATCACGGGCGGCGCCCGCGGAATCGGCCGAGCGACCGCCGCGGCGCTGATCGCTCAGGGCGCACGTGTCGCGATCGGCGACATCGAGGCCGCGCTCGCGGAGCAGAGCGCTCAGGAGCTCGCAGGAGGGACGATCGGGCTGCCGCTCGACGTCACCGACCGCACCAGCTTCGAGAAGTTCCTGACCGAAGTCGAGGCCCAGCTCGGCCCGCTAGACGTATTGATCAACAACGCGGGGATCATGCCGATCGGGCCCTTCACCGAGGAGAGCGACGCGACCGCGAGGACGATGGTCGACATCAACCTGCACGGCGTGATCTTCGGCTGCAAGCTCGCACTGGAGCGGTTCGTCCCGCGGGGCTCCGGTCACCTGGTCAACATCGCCTCGGCAGCCGGCAAGGCGGGCTTCCCCTCCGGTGCGACCTACTGTGCGACCAAGCATGCGGTGGTGGGCTTGAGCGAGTCGATCCGCGCCGAGGTCCACGAGACCGACATCGGCGTGAGCGTCGTGATGCCGGTCGTCGTCCACACCGAGCTCGGCTCCGGCCTGCCCGAGACGCGGGGTTTCAAGGCCGTCGAGCCAGCGGACGTCGCGAACGCGATCGTCGACGCGCTGCAGACCGGGCGCTACGAGGTCTACGTCCCGAAGTCGGTCGGCGGGCTGATGCGCGCCAAGGCTCTCGTGCCGGCGCGCGTGATGGAGGCCATCGCGCGGTTGCTCAAGGGCGACGAAGTGCTCGCCAATCCCGACCACGTGGAGCGGGCGGCGTACGAAGCGCGGATGGCTGCGACGATCGGCTCGCACGACGCAGTCGTGACCGAGCGCGAGAAGACGACTGCCTAGTCCCCAGCGGCCCTAGGAGCCGAGCCAGTCGGCGATGCGGGCTCCGATCTCGGGGCCCGCATCCTCTTGCAGGAAGTGGCTGGCATCGGCGACCACGTGGTCGATCTCCGTTCCCAGCGTGGCGGCGAAACGTTCGCCGGTCGAGAGCGGGATCACCGGATCGGAGTCGGCCCACAGGATCAGCTTCGGCCTCGTGTCGGAGCGCAGCGCCTCGAGCACCCGCTGTCCGGACTCCGCCCCCGGCGCGTCGGGCGCGGTGGGAAGCATCAGCGGGAAGGCCCGCGCGCCCGCCTTCGAAGCCGCGCTCGGGAAGGGTGCGTCATAGGCGGCGATCACCTCGTCGCCCGGGTCGTGCTTGCAGGCGCCTCGAACAAGAAACCCGACGGGCAGGTCCTCCGTCCGCTCGACGAAGTCACGAAACGCCTGCCATGCGTCGGTCATCTTCTGGTGGCCGGTGAACAGGCCCGTGTCAAGGATCGCCATCCGCGCCACCCGCTGTGGCCGCTCGACTGCTACGCGCAGCCCGATCGGACCGCCCCAGTCGTGGACGACGACGGTCGCGTCGCGCAGGTCGAGGCGGTCGAACAGCTCTGCGATCGCCTCGAAGTGCTGGTCGTAGCTGTACCAGGCGAGGTCCGTCGGCTTATCGGAGCGGCCGAACCCCGGTAGGTCCGGCGCGATGCAGCGGTGGCCTGCGTCGCGTACCGGTGGGATCACCTTGCGCCACAGAAACGACCACGTGGGCTCCCCGTGCAGGAACACGACGGGCGAGCCGTCGCCGGTGTCGATATGCGCCAGGCGCAGGCCGTCGAGCTCCCGGTAAGAGGGCTCAAACGAAAAGTCCGGAAGCTCCGCGAATAACTCGTCTGGGGCTCTGACAGCGTCGGGCACGGGCGCAACCCTATACACCAACGCCTCAGGGACCGTGCACGATCGCCCGGTCGGCGTCCGAGGCGACGGCCACGTCGATCCTCGCCGGCTCCCGCACCCATGCGATCAAGTCGAGCTCCTGGAGGCGGTCGAGCATCGCCTGGAGCGCATCGGCCTGGGCTCGGCTCGCGTATCGCCGCTCGATCGCGAACGCGTAGCCGGTCGAGGAGAGAAGCGGCGCGCCCCCGTTCAGGAGCCCGGCGTAGCGATGGTCTGTGACTGTGCTCTGCACCGTCAGCGGCGCCTTCACCCCTGAGAGGGCTCGGACCCGGGCGGCCATCTCGATCAGGAGGTCGAGCGCGGGGGCCCGAAGGCCGCGGTAGAGGCGCGCCGGCTCGCCGACCCGCGGCGACAGCGACCCCATGCTGGGGGCGTATGAGAGCCCGAGCGTGGCCGGGTTGGCCGGCAGCGGCAGCACGACGCGGCGGGCGTAGGCGGTCCGAAGCGAGCCCGGGTCGGCGAACGACTCCGTGGAACCCGGCGGGTGGAGCACGAGCGCGTTCGAGGTGGCGCTCGTCTCGAGCGCCACCCGCCGCACCAGCGCGGCGCGGTCGGTGCGGTATATGTGCATGATCGAGACGGCCGCCAGCACCCGCCAGTAATAGAGGCGGGAGTCATCGCTGAAGGCATGAAGCTGTGCGTACGCGCCGCCATGGCGATCGGGGGCGGTATCGAAGAACAACTGCACGTATGGGACCGCGTGGCCCCCGTCGTACGCGTTCAGGACTCCCTGCAGGTTGCCGATGCCCATGTGGTAGGACTCGACCGCCAGATCCCAGCGCCCGAAGCGCCCATAGGCCAGCTTCAGGTAGCGCACGGTCGCGGCCAGCGCCTTGCGGGGGACAAAGCGGTCATCGACCTTCGCTCGCTGGCCCTGAAGACGTGCCACCCGGGCCCCGTCGCCCCGTGCGTAGGCGGCGTCGATCTTTGCGGTCAGCGCACGCGATCGCTGAAGGTCGATGTGCATCCCGAGCAGCGATTGTCCGGTCTGGGCCACGATCTGCGTCAACCCCGAAGCGGCCGCTGGGTCGGCGCCGGCGATCGCGTTCGGGTAGCCGGCGCTCTCGAGGAACACGATCCCTTCGAGCACGTTCGGATCCACCCCGGTGCCCGCCGCCGCGCGTTCGATCTCGCCCCGGTACGGAGCGACCCGCGCGGCCGTGGCGAGCACCCCGCCCGGGCTCTTCGCATACACGACGTTGTCGGTCCCGGACACGGCGCGGGAGCTGAAATCCCCGGCGCGAGCCGGGACGTAGACGAAGGGATCCCCTGCGGGCGCGGGCCTGCCAATCCCCGGGAGCGGAATCCGCGCCGGCGCGCCGCCTCGGGAGAGGACGAGACCATCACCGCGATCAGCAGGGCCGCCGCGCCGAGCGCCAGCGCGAGCATCCCCGGCGAGCGCCTAGAGCCCATCGGCCGACCGTACCAACGGCTGTCAGCTCGACATAAAGCCAACCGCCGCGGTCGGTCTTTCCGGCGCTTCTTCGGCTATCCTCCCCTCCTCTCGCTGATCGTGAAGCGATCAACTCGAGCGCCGCGCGACGTAGGGCCCCCCGTCGTCGGGCGCTGAAGAATCCTTACTGACTGGAGTACTGGAGCATCCGCATGCGAATCTTGGTTCTGGGTGGAGACGGGTACCTGGGATGGCCTACGGCCATGCATCTGTCTGCCGGCGGGCACGACGTCGCCGTCAATGACAACTTCGCCCGTCGTAGCTACGACGAGGAGATGGGCGTCGACAGCCTGGTCCCGATCGCGACGCTTGAGGAGCGCGTCGCGGCCTGGACCGAGGTGTCCGGCAAGACGGTCAAGAGCTACGTCGGCGACCTGTGCGACGCGGCCTTCGTCCATCAGATGATCAATGACTTCCGCCCCGAGGCGATCGTCCACTTCGGCGAGCAGCGGGCCGCGCCCTACTCGATGATCGATCAGGCCCACGCCGTCTACACACAGACCAACAACGTCGTCGGCAATCTCAACGTGATGTACGCGATCGCCGACACCGATATCGACATCCACCTCGTCAAGCTCGGGACGATGGGCGAGTACGGAACGCCCAACATCGACATCGAGGAGGGGTGGTTCGAGATCGTCCACAACGGCCGCAAGGACCGCGTCCTCTATCCCAAGCGCCCCGGCTCCTTCTACCACCTCTCGAAGGTGCACGACAGCCACAACATCGAGTTCGGCTGCCGGATCTGGGGCATGCGCGCCACCGACCTGAACCAGGGCGTGGTGTACGGCGCGGACACCGAGCACACCAAGCTCGACCCGCGGCTGCAGACGCGCTTTGACTACGACGCGGTCTTCGGCACCGTGCTGAACCGTCACGTGATCCAGGCGGTGCTCGGCCACCCGCTGACCGTGTACGGCGACGGCTCGCAGACCCGCGGGCTGATCAACATCGTCGACACCGTCGAGTGCATCAGACTCGCGTGCGAGCATCCTGCCGATAGAGGCGAATTTCGCGTGTTCAACCAGATGACCGAGTCGAAGTCGGTCCTTCAGATCGCCGAGACCGTCAGGGACACCTTCCCGAGCGGGGCCACGATCGAGCACGTCGACAACCCGCGCGTCGAGGCCGAGGGCCATTACTACAACGTCAAGCACTCTCGGCTGGAGGAGCTCGGGCTGAAGCCCACGCTGCTGTCCGAGGCGCTGATCGACCACATGTTCGCGGTCGTGGAGCGCTACAAGGACCGCGTCGATCTCGCCGCCATGATGCCCACCGTCAAGTGGCGCGCGACCGCAAGCGAGCTGCCCCGCACCGCGAGCGAGCTGACGCCGACAACGCAGTGAGCGCTTCCGGGCCCGGCGAGCTGGACGGGCGCCGGGTGCTCGTCACGGGCGGCTCGGGATTTATCGGCCGCCACGTCGTCGCCACGCTCTCCCGGGCGGGCGCGTACGTGCGGGTGGTGGACCTCAAACCGCACCCGGACCCGGCGGTGGAGGTCGTCCAGGGCGACATCGCCGATCCCGCCGTCCTCCAGACGGCGTTTGACGGCGGCTTTGAGTCCGTAGTGCATCTCGCTGCCGTGACCTCGGTGCTTCGCTCGCTCGAGCACCCCCAGCTCACGTATCGCACAAACGTCGCGGCGACCGCGGAGCTGCTCGAGGCGGCCCGCCAAGCGGGGGCGACCTCGCTCGCCTTCGCCTCGACCAACGCGGTCACCGGGGAGATGCAGGCCCCGGCGATCGTGGAGTCGGCGACGCTGAAGCCGCTGACCCCCTACGGAGCCACCAAGGCCGCCGCGGAGATGCTGATGTCCGCATACACGGCCTCCTACGGAGTTCGGTGCGCCTATCTGCGCCTGACCAACGTCTATGGTCCGGGGATGCAAGCCAAGGACAGCATCGTCGCGCGGCTGATGCGAGCGATCCGGTTGAAGAACACCTTTGAGATCTACGGGGACGGCCGCCAGGTCCGGGACTACGTCCACGTCGCGGATGTCGCCGCGGCCATGCAGCTCGCGCTGAGAAACGATCAGTGGGAGGGGCCGATGGTGATCGGCACCGGCACCTCGCTGTCCGTGCTCGACGTCGTGGATGAGGTGCGCCGCGTCTCCGGCGCGGAGCTCGAGGTGCAGCACGGCCCGGCAAAGCCGGGTGAGATGCCCGCGGTGATCGTCGACCCGAGTCATGCAAAGGCCGCCGGCTGGTCGCCTCGTTACGCGTTCGCCGAGGGGCTCGAGGGCGTCTGGAAGGAGTGGTCTGAAGCCGACGTGGAGGACATGACCGGTCCGCTGTCGGTCCCCGGGGTGAACGCGTGAGCCTTGCTCCGCCAAAGCCGAGCCTGGCCGAGCCCGACCTGGAGGCCCTCGAGCCCGCCGAGCGCGGCGCCGCGGCTGCGTTCCTGGCCGCGCATCCACCTGCGGTGGGCGCTCCGCTCGCGGTCGTCGTTCCCGCGTACAACGAGGAGCCGACCGTGGCCGGCGTGGTTGATGAGATTCCGGCTCACAACGCGGGACTCCAGACCGAGGTGATCGTGGTCGTGGACGGGGCTCGGGACCAGACGGCTGCCCGGGCCGCCGAGGCCGGGGCGCTGGTGTGCGACGTTCCGGTGAACCGCGGTCAGGGAGCCGCGCTTCGGCTCGGCTATTGGCTGGCACGAGCCCGGGGAGCGCACGTGATCGCGACGATCGACGCCGACGGTCAGTACGAGCCGCTCGAGATCGCCCGCGTGGTGCAGCCGATCCTCGATGACGAGGCCGACTTCGTCTCCGGGTCGAGGCGTCTCGGCGACGAGCTGACCACGGACCGCATGCGCCACCTCGGCGTGCTCGTGTTCGGCGCGCTGTTCAGCCTCCTGGTCCGCCACAGAATCACCGATCCGGCCTGCGGCATCCGCGCGATGCGCTCCGAGGTGACGGCCGCCGTGACGCTCGAGCAGCCTCAGTACCAGGCTTCGGAGCTGATGATCTCCGCGGCCCTGAACGGCTTTCGGCTGGCCGAGGTGCCGACGACGATGCGCGACCGCGGCACCCACGCCACCGGCACGAAGAAGGGCGGGAACTTCGGCTACGGCGTGCGGTTTGCGCGCGCCGCGCTCCACACCTGGAAGCGCGACCGCAACGCCGCGCGCACCCGGCTGCGGCCCGAGAAGATCCAGTGCTCGTAGATCGCAAACCGGATCACGAATAGGACCGCGAACACCGCCAGGTAGGAGCCGGTCACCAGCGAGACCCGAATCCCGTAATGCGATGGGATGCTCTGGACGTGGTGCTGCGTCCAGGCGGTCGCCTCGGAGGAGGCCAGCAGTGTCAGCGCGGACACGATGACGTACGCCAAGCACCTCACGGCCGAAGGCCACACGGCCTTTGATCGACCATGCCCAGCGGCGATTCAGGACCCAGTTGGGGATCGCGCCCGCGACGAACGCGAGCACCGAGCAGGCCGTCGTACCGAGGCCGGCCACGTACAGAATCGCGAACGTGACAGCGCTCGTCGCCGCCGCGACGATCGATCCAATTGTGTAGCGCGTTATGCGTGTTCCCAGGGCCGAACCACGCACGCGCCGGTAGCGATCAGCGAACACGGAGGAAGTGATGGTAGCGGCTTAGCCTGTTAGCTGAGCGTAAGAACGCGGACATTGGTCACTTGGAGCGCGTGATCGCCGGGGGCGCCATGTACGTTTCGACACGATGCGGGTGTGCTACCCCGATGACCCACTGGCCCTGGACGACGATCTGATCGTCGCGGGTGACAATCTCCGGCCGCTCGAGCGGTTGCCCGACGCCGCATTTGATCTGGTCTACCTCGACCCACCGTTCAACACCGGCGGACCGGTCGAGCGCCGGGTCCTGTCCGTGAATGCCGATGCCGGCGGAGATCGCGTCGGCTTCGGGGGGCGCCGCTACGGCTCGCGGCTGCTGCAAACGCTCAGCTACGAGGACGCGTTCTCCGACTACCTGGGCTTCCTCGAGCCGCGGCTCGTCCGCCTCAGACAGCTGCTCGCGCCGCACGGGACGCTCTATTTCCACATCGACTACCGGGAGGCGCATTACTGCAAGCTGCTGCTCGACGAGATCTTCGGCCGCGACGCGTTCCTGAACGAGATCATCTGGAGCTACGACTACGGCGCGAAGCCCCGCCGGCGCTGGCCCGCCAAGCACGACACGATCCTGGTGTACGTTCGCACCCCGGGCGCGCATCATTCGACGCCGACGCCGTCGAGCGGGAGCCGTACATGGCGCCCGGGCTGGTCTCGGCCGAGAAGGCGGCCCGCGGCAAGCGCCCGACGGATGTCTGGTTTCACACGATCGTTCCCACCAACGGCAGGGAGAAGACCGGCTATCCGACGCAGAAGCCCGAGGGCGTGCTGCAGGCGGATCGTGGCGGCATCCTCGCGCCCCGGAGGCTGGTGCCTGGACCCGTTCGCGGGCTCGGGGACGCTCGGAGCGGTATGCCGGGAGCTTGGCCGGCGATTTGTGCTGATCGACTCGAACCCCGTGGCGCTCGAGGTGATGCGCGAGCGGCTCGGTAGGGAGCGGAGCGAACGACTCCCGGGCCTCGCGCGCGCAACTTCTTGCTGACGGCGACGGTTGGGTACAGTGGCGTGAGGCAGTGCCGGGGTCGAGTGGGGCAGATCACCGAGATGCAGTCAAACTAGGAGGACCGACTATGAGGCTGATAGGCGCGGGACTGCCCCGCACAGGAACGCTTTCGCAGAAGGTCGCGCTGGAGATGCTCGGGTTCGGCCCCTGCTACCACATGGTCAACGTGCTGGGCGAGCTCGACCTGGCCGACGAAGTGGCATGCACGCGCTGGAGGGCAACCCGGACTGGGACGACATCTTCGGCGAGCACCAGTCGACCGTTGACTGGCCGGGATCGTTCTACTACCGCGAGCTGGCTCGAGGTCTACCCCGACGCCAAGGTGCTCCTGAGCGTCCGCGACGGAGACGCCTGGGCGACCAGCATGCGCGACACGATCTGGGGCCTCTTCTACGGCGACATCCTGATCAAGCACCTCTCAGAGGCGCGGCGGAAGGTAGATCCCGAAGTGGGACGGCTATATGAACATGATGGAGGAGATGTGGCGCCGCAGCGGCCTGATCTACGGCGACGACCCTCGACCTCGAGTGGATGAGCGCGGCGATCGACCGCTACCACGCCGAGGTCAAGCGCAACGTCCCCGCCGATCGGCTGCTCGTCTGGTCGGTGAAGGACGGCTGGGAGCCGCTCTGCGAGTTCCTCGAGGTGCCCTGTTCCCGACCAGCCGTTTCCCCACCTCAACGACACCGACACGTTCATCGACCGGATCATCGACGGCGCGCTGCTCGCTGCTCGGAGACTGGCGCAAGGCCCAGCAGGAGTCCGTGCCCGCCGCTCGCTAGGGACCCGAGGATCCGTGGGAACGCAGACCCAGCCGCCGCGCCCGTGCAGGCTCAGCCATCTCCAGCGGCTGGAGGCGGAGAGCATCTACATCATGCGCGATGCCGTCGCGCAGGCGGAGAACCCAGTGATGCTGTACTCGATCGGCAAGGACAGCTCGGTGATGCTCCACCTGGCGCTGAAGGCCTTCTATCCGGCCAAGCCGCCGTTCCCGTTGCTGCACATCGACACGACCTGGAAGTTCCGCGAGATGTACGCGTTCCGGGACCGGATCGCACGCGAGCACGGCCTGGAGCTGCTCGTCCACGTCAACACGCAGGGCCTCGAGCGGGGCATCAATCCGTTCACGCACGGCTCGGCCGCGTACACCGACGTGATGAAGACCGAGAGCCTCAAGCAGGCGCTCGAGAAGTACGGGTTCGACGTCGCGTTCGGCGGTGCCCGCCGCGACGAGGAGCGCTCGCGCGCCAAGGAGCGGGTGTTCTCGTTCCGCTCCGCGCAGCACCGCTGGGACCCCAAGAGCCAGCGTCCCGAGCTCTGGCGCCTGTACAACGCCCGCAAGCGACGGGGAGAAGTCGTGCGCGTCTTCCCGCTCTCGAACTGGACCGAGCTCGACGTCTGGCTCTACATCCACGCGGAGCAGATCCCGATCGTGCCGCTCTACCTCGCCAAGGAGCGCCCGGTCGTCGAGCGCGACGGAACGCTGATCATGGTCGACGACGACCGGATGCCGCTCGCCGAAGGCGAGCGCCCGCTGCAGCGGAAGGTCCGCTTCCGGACGCTCGGCTGCTACCCGCTGACGGGCGCGATCCCTCGCGAGGCAGACACCTCGAGGGGATCATCCGCGAGATGATGCTCGCGCGCACCTCCGAGCGGCAGGGCCGCGTGATCGACCACGACCAGTCCGCCTCGATGGAGCGCAAGAAGCAGGAGGGCTACTTCTGATGGCGGTCTCCCAAGTCGTCGGCGACGTGCCGACTACCTTCATCGAGCCCAGGAGCGCAAGGGGCTGCTGCGGTTCATCACCTGCGGCAGCGTCGATGACGGCAAGAGCACGCTGATCGGCCGGCTGCTGTACGAGTCCGAGCTGCTGTTCGAGGACCAGCTGGCGGCGCTGGAGGCCGACTCCAAGCAGGCCGGGCACCCAGGGCGGGGAGCTCGACTTCGCGCTGCTGCTCGACGGGCTGGCGGCCGAGCGCGAGCAGGGCATCACGATCGACGTCGCCTACCGCTACTTCTCCTCGAGCGGAGGAAGTTCATCGTCGCCGACACGCCCGGGCACGAGCAGTACACCCGCAACATGGTCACCGGCGCCTCGAACGCCGACTGCGCGGTGCTGCTCGTCGACGCGCGCAAGGGAGTGCTTACCCAGACCCGCCGGCACACCTATCTCGTCTCGCTGCTCGGGATCCGCCATGTGGCGCTGGCGATCAACAAGCTCGACCTGGTCGGCTACTCCGAGCCCGGCTTCCGCGAGATCGCGGCCGAGTACCGCTCGTTCGCCGGCACCCCCGAGATCGGACTCGAGCGGTGTGACCTGCATTCCTGTCTCGGCGCTGCACGGCGACAACGTCGTCGAGCGCAGTCCAGCGTACGCCGTGGTACGACGGGCCGACGCTGCTCGAGTACCTGGAGACGGTCGAGATCGACGAGGACCGGCGCCAAACCGGCCCGTTCCGGATGCCCGTGCAGTGGGTGAACCGCCCCGACTGCGAACTTCCGCGGCTTCTCGGGCATGATCGTGAGCGGCAGCGTCAAGCCTGGCGAGCCGCGTGCTCGTGTCGCCCTCGGGCCGGGAGAGCCGGGTCGCGACGGATCGTCACCTACGACGGCGACCTCGACCGCGCCGTCGCCGGCCAGTCGGTGACGCTCGACGCTCGCGGACGAGATCGACGTCAGCCGCGGCGACGTGATCGCCGAGCATGCCGCGCCGCCGCGGGTCGGCGACCAGTTCGAGGCCACGGTGGTGTGGATGGCCGAGGAGCCGATGCTTCGCGGCCGCAGCTACCTGCTGCGCGCGGGCACGAGCACCGCCTCGGCGACGGTCTCGCCGCTCAAGTACAAGGTCAACGTCGATTCGCTGGAGCGGATCGCGGCCGAGCAGCTGGAACTCAACGAGATCGGGGTGTGCGAGCTCGAGCTCGATCGCACGATCGCGTTCGATCCCTACTCGGAGAACCGCGACACGGGCGGCTTCGTGCTGATCGACCGGATCACGAACGTCACGGTCGGCGCCGGGATGCTCAACTTCGAGCTGCGCCGCTCGCACAACGTCCACTGGCAGGCGATCGACATCGACAAGCTGGCGCACGCGAAGCTCAAGGGCCAGCGACCGTGTCTGCTGTGGCTGACCGGCCTTTCCGGAGCGGGGAAATCGACGATCGCCAACCTCGTCGAGAAGAAGCTCCACAGCCTCGGACACCACACCTACCTGCTGGACGGCGACAACGTCCGCCAGGGCCTCAACAAGGACCTTGGGTTCACCGACGCGGACCGGGTCGAGAACATCCGCCGCGTGGCCGAGGTGGCGACGCTGATGGTCGATGCCGGGCTTGATCGTGCTGGCGTCGTTCATCTCCCCATTCCGCTCCGAGCGCAGCATGGCCCGGGAGCTGCTCCGATCCGGAGAGTTCATCGAGGTGTTCATCGACACGCCGCTCGCGGTCGCCGAGCAGCGGGACTGCAAGCACCTGTACGAGAAAGCGCGTCGCGGGGAGATCAAGAACTTCACCGGCATCGACTCGCCGTATGAGCCGCCCGAGGATCCGGAGATCCACATCGACGGCGCGCACACCGCGCCCGAGCAGGCGGCCGAGCAGATCTTCGGCCGAGCTCCGCCGGCGTGGCATCCTCGATCCAGCGTGATTGCCAGTCAAATCGATCTGCAGCGCGTGATCGACGCCGCGCGCGCCGCCGGCGAGGTCGTGCTCGAGGTGTACGGGCGCGGCTGCGTCGCGCGTGACAAGGCGGACGGCTCACCGGTCACCGAGGCGGATGAGCGCGCCCAGGAGGTGATCCTGGCCGGTCTGAAGCGCAGATCGGCAACGGCATTCCGATCGTCGCCGAGGAGGAGGCGGAGTCGGACCGCCCCGCGCCGGGCGCTGGCACGCTTCTGGCTGGTGGATCCGCTCGACGGGACCAAGGAGTTCCTCGGCGGAAACGGGGAGTTCACCGTCAACATCGCGTTGATCGAGGATGGGCTGCCGGTTCTGGGCGTCGTGCTCGCGCCGGCCCGGGACCGCCTGTTCGCCGCGGGCCCGGACGACGGAGCGATCCTCGAGGACGAGTCGGGACGACGGATGATCACCGCGCGGGCGATCCCGTCCGAGGGAGTGACCGTCGTCTCGAGCCGCTCGCACGGCGACGCAGACGCCCTGGCTCAGTTCACCGCGGGACGCGCCGTCGCCAAGTCGGTCTCCGCCGGCTCCTCGCTGAAGTTCTGCCTGGTGGCGGCCGGGGAGGCCGACATCTATCCCCGCTTCGGCCGCACGATGGAGTGGGACACGGCGGCGGGCGACGCCGTCCTGCGCGCCGCCGGCGGCCGCGTCACGGATCTCGACGGCAGGCCCCTCACCTACGGCAAGCCCGGGCTTCGAGAATCCGCACTTCGTGGCGTGGGGAAAAGGACCCTGATCCGCAACCTCGGCACCGCTGCGGTGTTGCTCTACGGGGGAACCCGATTTGGGGGTCCGAAAGGAGTTAGCCCGATGTCGCACAAGAAACTGATCCCGCTGCTTGCCGTTGCCCTCTCGCTCGCCGCAGCCGGCGCGGCGCTTGCCGCCACGTCCTATTCGGTGAAGCTGGGCGTCCCGAGCATCACTCAGACGCCGAAGGTGAAGTTCAAGTCAACTGGCGTGACCAAGAGCACGTCCCATCTGACCGTCTTCATCGCCGCCAAGTGCGCCGCAAATCCAAAGGCCGAAGCCAACGTTTCCGGCCCCGAGGCGGGCAAGAAGGCCTGGCAGATCATCAGCAAGAACGTCTCGCGTTCGTACTCGGCTTCGAAGACCTCCCCGGTCGGATCGATCGGAGTCCATTACGTCTGCGCCTACCTCACGCCGACCCGCGGCTCGAGCGTGCGCGCGCACGCGACGGGCAGCTACACCGCGCTGACGCCGGGCTACTAGCTTTAGCCCTCGTCGCGTACGAGCGGCACGAACCTGACGCCTTCCAGCGTCGAGCGCTCGAGGCCGGCTGGTGTTCGGCGGGTGAGGGTCAGGCGCTGGTTTCGCTCGCCGACCGGCGCGACCAGCCTGCCGCCGACCGCCAGCTGCGCCTCGAGCGCCGACGGCAGCGCCGTGCCCGTCGCCGCCGCGACGTTGATCGCGTCGAATGGGCTCTGGTCCGGGAGCCCCTGCCAGCCGTCCCCGACGATGAACGACACGTTGTCCAATCCGAGCTCTCGCACGTTGCCACTCGCCAGCTCGCTCAGCTCCTCGTGCCGTTCGATCGTGAACACCTCACCTGCCAGCAGCGCCAGCAGCGCGGCGTGGTAGCCGGAGCCGGTGCCGACATCCAGCACGCGGTCTGCGGGTCTCAGGGCGAGCAGCTCCAGCATCCGCGCGACGACCAGCGGCTGCGAGATCGTCTGACCGCAGGCGATCGGCAACGCGACGTTCTCGTATGCCCGGTCGCGCTCGGTCTCGGGCACGAACCGCTCACGCGGAATCGACGCTACGGCCGCCAGCACACGATCGTCGCGGATGGCGGGTCTGAGCCGCTCAGCCAGCTCCGATGCGTCTGTCATCCACGCCGCTGAAGCTCGAGTCGTCTGAGCTCGGATCCGAAGCGTTTCTCCAGCACGTCGCCCATCGCTACTTGGAACAGGGATCCCATCGCGCCGGAAGCGACCCCCCGCAGCACCTCGACCGCCTCGACCACCTTCTCGAGTCCTTCTTCGGGCTGGCCGCGCTGCTCGAACGGCTGCCAAACGTAGTCCACAAACAGGCGCAGGCAGGCCTTCGCGATCGCGTCCATGTGCTTGCGAACGTCAACCCCGATCTCAACGAGCGCCTCGGCCGGCACCCCCATGTCAGCGAACACCTCGCCTCCCTTGAACACGAGCGGGGTCACCTCCTCCACGCGCCGCCCGTCGAGCGCCCGCAGAACTCCGAGCTCCTCGAGTCGCGTCCTGACATCCCCAGAGCGCGTGTTGAAACGCTCCTCGAGCTCTCGCAGCTCGACAACCTGCGGCTCGTGTACGCCGAAGGGGCCGTGCAGCATCTCCGCCAGCCTCAGCAACCCGTCGGTCGAGTCGCCGGTCACTCGCAGCAAACGCTGAATCAGGGCAAGGCTGAACCCATCGGATTGGAGCCGCTGGATCAGCTCCACCCGAGCGACATGCCGGTCGTTGTAGTAGCCCGTGCGGCCACGCAGGGTCGGTGGCGCGAGCAGTCCCCGGGACTGGTGCGCGCGGATGTTCCTGGCGCTCATCCCCGTCTGCTGCGCCAGCTGGTCGATCGTGTACTCCGCGCCGGCCTCCGCCATCGCGCGCATGGTACAGACGGCGTGGCGAAAGGGGTGAAGAATATGTCACATGGCTGCGTGCCACATAGGTGCTCAGAGCTGCCCAATCTCCAGTAGGTCCTTGACCCGACTCAGGAACAGGGTCGCGTGCTCCCCGTACAGGATCCGGTGATCGCACGCGAGCGTCAGCGTCAGCAATTGGCCCGGCTCGACGACCCCTTCGCGTACGACAGGCGCCTGGCGTACTTCCCCCGCGCACAACGCCGCCGCCTGCCCCCCGAAGATGAGGGGGCTGGCGCTGGTGACGCCCACGGGGTGCCACACGGTGAACGTCGAGCCCGAGCGCTCGGGCGGGGTGAGCTCGCGAGCGCGCGACTGCAGCGACGCGATTTCGCCGGCCAGCTCGGCCAGCTGCTTCTGGTCTGCGTCGAACACGGTCGCCGTCGCGAGCTCGCCGGCGGCCGCCACGACCACCCCGACGTTGATCCGTGAGTACAGCTCGAAGTGCCCGTCGCGATAGGCGGCGTTGGCCCGTGGGTGTTCGCGCAGCGCGAGCGCGCTGGCGCGTACCACGGCGGCGGTGATCGGTTCGCCCGCCAACGCGCGCGCGTCGAGGACCGCCGACAGCTCGAGATCCGGGACGGTCGCTCGCGTCTCGGCCGCGCGGCGGCCGAGTGCGCGCTCCGCTCGGCTCGGATCGGCGATCTCCACCGTCCCCTTCACCCCTGAGGCTTCCATCAGCCCAGCCCCCAAGCCCGCTCGAACTCCTCGATCTCGAACGAATGGAGCTCCTCCCGGAGCTGCTTGAGGAGCTTCGATGCCTCCTTCGCCGGGAGCTCCCAGTAGAGCACGACCTCCCCGTCGTCCACGGACACGAGCTCGATCCGGTCCATCCGCCGCGGGTCCGCGAGGAACGCCGGTTCGCGTCCGTCCCGGGAGACGATCAGCTCGAATGCCCGGTTGGCCTTCATCGAAGAGCTCCCGCTGCGTCGTCCAAGCCCGCATCGCCGTGAAACACATCGCTGCCGACCGTGATCGCCGGCAGCGTCTGCACGCCGGCGCCCCGCGCCCGCTCGACCGCCTGCTCGAGCGCGCCGGCGACGGAGCGAAGCTGCATTCCCTTGAGCACCGCCGATGGATGCATCTCGCAGGCCGCCGCGGCGATCAGCACCGTGTCGTCTTGGCTCAGGTCACGGCCCCCCGCGAACGCCTGACGGAACGCCGCCAGCGAGAACGCCACCACGCGGCCGATCTGCTTGGCGTACGTGGCGGCGAGCACGGCCAGGCGCGTGTCGGGAGGCCAGGGAGACGGCCATCGCACCGGCTGGAGTCCGCGCTGGGCGGCCACGCGCTCGACCGGCTCTCGATCGGCCTGGAGATCGAGGCCGCCGAAGTCCGTCGCGGACACCGGCTCCCATTCGGCCACCACGGGCAGCGACGCGCCGATCCGCTCGGCGACCAGATAGCACTCGGGGCTGCCGAGGTCGTAGTAGAAGACGGCCTCCGGATCGCCCACGGCTCAGCCGTGGATCAGCCAGCCGTCGGCGGCACGGGCGGCCTCCATGACCGCCTCGGACAGCGTCGGGTGGCCGTGGATGATGCGTGCCACCTCTGGGTAACCGCCTTCCAGCACGCGCACGTTCACCAGCTCCTGGATGAGCTCGGTCGCCTTCGCACCGACGATGTGACCACCGAGCAGCTCCCCGTAGCGCTTCTCCCCAACCACCTTGACCACGCCCGTGCGATCGCCGTAGACGGTCCCCGCGCCGACGGCGCCGTACTGGAGCTTGCCGACGACGACGTCGTGACCTTGCTCGGAGGCCTGGGCCTCGGTCAGCCCGAAGCTCGCCACGTTTGGGGTGCAGAACGTCGCCCGCGGGACGTCGATGTACTCGATCGGGTGGGTCTCGAGGCCGGCCGCGTCCTCGACCGCGATCACGCCTTCGTCCGAGGCCTTGTGCGCCAGCGCCGGACCGTGGACCAGGTCGCCGATTGCATATACGCCTTCGAGGTTCGTGCGCTGGGCGCCGTCGACCTCCACAAGCCCGTCCTCGGCGAGCTTGATGCCAGCCTTGTCGATGCCCAGCGCGTCGATGTCGGGTCCGCGGCCGGCCGCGATCACCAGCCAGTCCACCTCGCCCGACTCCTCGCCGTGGGTGAAGTGGACGCCCTGATCCGCGCTTTCCACATCCTTGACCAGCGTCGAAGTGTGGATCTCGATCCCCTGCCGCTTCAGTCCGCGCTCGACGACCTTCGAGATGTCGGCGTCCTCGGTGGGAAGCACGCGGTCGAGGGCCTCGAACAGCATCACCTCGACCCCTAACCGGGCGTACGCGGAGGCGATCTCCGCGCCCGAGGCCCCAGCCCCGACGACAGCCATCGACGTCGGCAGCTGCTCGAGTGCCCACGCCTCCTCGGTCCCGATCACACGGCCGCCGAACTCCGTGCCGGGGATCGGCCGCTTCACCGAACCGGTGGCCAGCACGATTGTCTTCGCCTGGACCGAGTCGCCGCCGAAAAGGACCGATCCTGGCCCCGCCAGCGCGGCCTCGCCCTCGATCAGCTCGATGCCGTTCTTCTTGAACAAGCCCGAGACGCCGCCGGTCAGCGTCTGGATCACCTTCTTGCGCCGTGCGCTGACGGCGTCGTAGTCGACCTTGGGCTCCGCGACCTGGATGCCGAAGTCACCGGCGTCGCGCACCTCCGAGAGCACGTCGGCGACCCGCAGCACGGCTTTGGCCGGGATGCAGGCGACGTTCAGGCAGCGGCCGCCGACGTCCGCCTTCTCGGCTACCGCGGTCTTCATCCCGAGCTGGGCGGCGCGGATTGCGGCGACATATCCGCCGGGCCCAGAGCCGATCACGAGGCAGTCGTAGCTGGAGTCGGGCATCGCCGGGCGGAGCCTACCGCCCTGGCGGCTGGGGCATCTGGATCCGGCTCAGCACCCGTACGAGCTTGTAGAACAGATAGCCGGTTGCGCAGACGCCGACGATCGCGATCGCAACGCCGCGGATCGTCGATGCCTTGATCAGATCGATTGCGAACACCACGATGAACAGCGCCAGCAGAGTCATGAAACCGAGCAGAGCCCAGTACCGCTTGGCCCACATCCCAGCGGCGCACACGAACATCAGAGCGGCGAACACGATCGTCGGACCAGCCTTGACGTGAGCGACTTTGACACCCGCGAAGAACAGAATCAGCTGCACCCCACCGACCAATGTCGCTAACACGACCGCGAGCATCAGGGGCCACGGTCGTTCGCCGGGGGCGAGCGGCGTGAGCGTCGCGCGTACGGCCTGATTTCGCACCTCGGAGCGGCTTGGCGGGGCCGCGACGGGGGCAGGAGGCGCGTCCCGTCTCCCTCGCTTGCGACTACGCTGTCCCAACCCTGACCCCAGTAGTACGGAGCTCCCGTGCCGCCAGCTCCGGGTCGCTCGCCTCCGTCACCGCGCGCACAACCGCGATCCGCTCCGCTCCCGCGGCTCGCACGTCCTTCACGTTGGCCGGATTGACGCCACCGATCGCGAACCAGGGCACCTCGGCGTGGGCTGCGGCAAAGCGCACGAGGTCGAGTCCCACCGCCGGGCGACCTGGCTTGGTTGGGGTCGCATAGACGGGGCCCACTCCGATGTAGTCGACCTCCCCGGCGCGCTCGATCTGCTCCGGGGTGTGCGTGGAGAGACCGACGAGCCGCTCGGGGCCGACGATCGACCTGGCCTCCTGCACCGGGACGTCTTCCTGCCCCACGTGCACGCCGTCCGCGCCGGCGGCGTGCACCAGCTCGGGGCGGTCGTTGAGGATGAAGAGCGCGCCGTGTTCGGCGCAGACGCTCCGGATCCGTCCTGCGGCCTCGAGAATCTCGTTGTCCGAGCCGTCCTTGATCCGCAGCTGGATGATGTCGACGCCGCCCCGCAGCGCAGCGTGCAAGAAAGCATCGGGGCGAGCGCCGCAAACCAGGTATAGGCGGGCGTCGGAGAGCCTCTGTTCGCGGTCGGACACCCCGCAAGTCTGGCATGCCCTCATCGCTAGCATCACCGCTGGACGCCGTGCCCGAGCGAACAGAATCAGCCGATGTGATCGTGATCGGCGGCGGCGTGATCGGACTCGCGGCCGCTTGGCGGCTAGCCACGCGGGGTGCGCATGTGGTCGTGCTCGAGCGTGGCGAGCCGGGGCGTGGAACCTCCCACGTCGCCGCGGGAATGCTCGCGCCCGTGTCCGAAGCCGACCCCCGCGAGGAGCCGCTGCTGCGGCTCGGGATCGACGCTGCCCGTGCCTATCCCGACTTCGTCGCCGAGCTGCGCGATTGCTCGGGGCTCGATCCCGGCTATCTGCGGTGCGGGACGCTGATCGCCGCGCGCGACCGCGACGAGGCGGAGGCACTGGAGCGCGAGCTCCAGGTCCGGCGGCGCTTCGGGCTCGAGGTGATGCGACTGCGGCCGAGCGAGGCCCGCCGTCGCGAGCCGGCCCTAGCCCCGGCGCTCCGTGCTGCCCTCGAGCTCCCGGACGACCACGTGATCGACCCGCGCAAGCTGACGGCGGCGCTGGTCGAGGCAGTGCGCCGAGGCGGCGCCTCGCTCCGGACCGGGGCCGAGGTGTCAGCGGTGCTGGTCGAAGGAGACGTGGTGCGCGGCGCTCGGCTCCGGAGCGGCGAAGAGATCCGCGCCGAAACCGTCCTGGTCGCGGCAGGTGTGTGGTCGGCGGAGCTGGCGGGCATCCCCGAGCACGCGCGGCTTCCGGTCAGGCCGGTCAAGGGCCAGATCATGCGGCTGCGCGACCCCTCGGGCCCCGGGCTCCTGAAGCGTGTCCTGAGGATGCCGTCGGCGTACGTTGCCCCCCGTGGCGACGGCCGGTACGTACTCGGCGCGACGATGGAAGAACGCGGCTTCGACACGACGGTCACGGCCGGCGCCATGCACGAGCTTCTCCGTGACGCGGGCGAGCTGCTACCGGGCCTGTCGGAGCTCGTGATCGACGAGCTGTCCGCGGGGCTCCGGCCCGGGACGCCGGACAATCTTCCGCTGATCGGTCGCGGACCCATCGCGGGACTGGTCTGGGCCACGGGTCACTTCCGCCACGGGATCCTGCTCGCGCCGGTCACCGCAGACCTGATCGCCGGCGCCGTGCTGGACGGCGCACCCGTTCCGGCGGAGGTCTCTCCGATGCGCTTCGCTCGCATGGAGGCAGCGAGCCGATGATCGTGAGCGTCAACGGCGAGCGGCGCGAGCTGCCGGACGGCTCCACTGTGGCGAACCTGGTCGAGGAGCTCTCGGCGCCCGCCCGCGGGGTCGCCGTCGCCATCGACGGGGAGGTCGTCCCCCGTGCCCAGTGGCCGGAGACCTCGCTGGGGGACGGCGCCCGGATCGAAGTCGTGGCGGCAATTCAGGGAGGATGAGCACCCCATGAGCGATCGACTGATGATCGGCGACAGCACGTTCGGCTCTCGCCTGATGCTCGGGACCGGCGGCTTCACCAGCCACGAGCTGCTCGCGGAGGCGCTCGAAGCCTCGGGGGCGGAGGTCTGCACGGTGGCGCTGCGGCGGCTGGACCCTGCCGCTCGAGGCTCGATAATCGATGTCCTCGGCGCCGCGTCGGTCCAGATCCTCCCCAACACCGCCGGGTGCTTCACCGCCCGCGACGCGGTCATGACGGCCCAGCTGGCCCGCGAGGCGTTCGAGACCGATTGGGTGAAGCTCGAGGTGATCGGCGATGACCGGATGTTGATCCCGGACGGGTCGGAGCTGCTGCTGGCGGCCGAGGAGCTGGTCGAGGACGGGTTCGTGGTGCTCCCGTACACGACCGATGACCCCGTGCTGGCGAGGCGCTTGGAGGACCTGGGCTGCGCGGCGGTGATGCCGCTGGGGTCGCCGATCGGGAGCGGCATGGGGATCCGCAACCCGTACAACATCTCGATCATGATCGAGCGCGCCGGCGTCCCCGTGGTGCTCGACGCAGGCGTCGGCACCGCCTCCGACGCGGCTCTGGCGATGGAGCTGGGATGCGATGCCGTCCTGTGCGCCAGCGCGATCTCCCGGGCACAGGATCCGGTCGCAATGGCGCGGGCGATCAGGCTCGCGGTCGAGTCCGGGTGGCTGGCCCGCGGGGCGGGGCGGATTCCGCGGCGGCTGTACGCGGAGGCATCCACTCCGGAGGAGGGGATGCCGGTGTTCGAGCGCCACGAATGACTCCCGAGGAGCTGATCGACGGCTGGGAGGCAGCCTGGTCCGGGAAGGACGCGGACGCGTTCGCCGAGCTCTGCTCCGCCGATCTGCACTACGAGGATCCGCTCACGGGCGAGCCGCTCGAAGGCGTCGATGCGCTGACGAGTCACGCCGAGCGGCTGTGGGCCGGTTTCCCCGATGCCCGGCTGGAGCGCACCGGCGTGCGGCTTCATAACGGCCGGTACGTGGCCGCGCCGTGCAAGCTGCTCGGCACGCACAAGGCGCAGCTTGAGGGGTTGCCTCCGACCAACAAGTTCCTGGTCGTGCACTGCGTCTTCTACTGCGAGCTCGAGCGCGATCGCCTGTTGCGGGTGCGTGGCTTCTTCGACCTCTATGACGCGGCAGTCCAGCTCGGCGTGCTGCCAGGGCGGGGATCCCTGGGAGAGAAGGCGCTCCTCGTGTTGCGTGGCTTCGGGCTACGGACGGCCCGGAGCTGAGAGGCTCACCCGCACCGGCGCGTGGTCTGAGAGGGATCCCCGCTCGAGCACCTCAACCTCATCCACGGCCTCGAGTCCGCCGGCAAACACCAGATCCACGTCGTGGCCGCCGGCGAACGACAATCCCTCCAGCGCCAGCTCACGGACGTTGAAGTCACCCCCCAGGAGCAGCGGCGCCCCGTTCGCCCAGGCGAGCATCGCCGCACGCGCCCGGTCGGCGTCACGGCGGGCGGCCGCGTCGTCGTGAACGGTGGCGTGGAGGTTGCCGACCCACAGTCCCGAGCCGAGCCGCACGGCTTGAAGCTGGCGCCGCTCCGGCCACAGGCACAGCCGTTGCGTCCGGTGCTCCGCGATCGCCATCCCGCGTACAAGGATCGCGTTCGAGCCGCCGCCGTTCGACTTGATCAGGTCCGGCCACCGCACGGCGATCGCGCGGCGGAGCGCCAGGCCGAAGTTGCGGGACGTGAGCACTAGCCGCCAGTCGGCATCCTCCCCGACGCGCGCCGCCAGCTCGGCCGGCCACCAGGGCGGGACCTCTTGCAGCAGCGCCACATCCCACTCCCAGCCGGCGAGCGCGGCGGCAAACTCCTCGAGCAGGTCGCGGCCGGCGGAGGGGACCGAGCGCCCGTGCATCAGATTCCAGGTCAGGACTCGCAGGCGCACCCACGGCGCAACGTACACTGCCCGGCTTGCCCAGGCATTTCCTCACGGGATCGGAGTTATCGGGTGAGGAGCTCACCCAGCTGATCGACCGCGCGGCCGAGCTTAAGGCCTCCCCGGACAGCTCCGACCTGCTCGCCCGGCGCACCGTCGCGCTGATCTTCGAGCGACCCTCCACGCGGACGCGGGTCTCGTTCGAGACCGGGATCGTCGAGCTCGGAGGCCACCCGATGGTGCTCCGCCGCGACGAGCTCCAGCTGAGCCGTGGGGAATCGGTGCGCGACACCGCCTATGTCCTCTCCCGCCACGTCGCCGCGATCTGCATCCGGACCGGCCCCGACGAGCTCGTCGCGGAGCTCGCGACCCACGCGAACGTCCCGGTCATCAACATGCTCACGGCCCAGCACCACCCCTGTCAGGCGCTCGCCGATCTGCTCACGCTGCAGGAGGCGTTCGGCCGCTTGGAGGGGTTGACGATCGCCTATGTTGGCGACGGCACCAACGTGGCGCGCTCGCTCGCCGTGCTCGGCGGCGCCGTGGGGATCGAGGTTCGGATCGCATCGCCGGCGGCGTACACGCTCACCGAGCCGCCCGGAGGCGCAATCCTCACCGAGGACCCCCGTCAAGCGGTGCGCGGCGCCGATGCGGTGTACACGGACGTATGGGTGAGCATGAACGACGATCCGGACTCCGCCGCCGCGCGACGGCAGGACCTGGCCCCATATCGCGTGGACGACCGCCTGCTGGACGAGGCGGCGCCTAATGCCATCGCACTGCATTGCCTACCCGCCCATCCCGGTGAGGAGATCACCGCCGAGGTCCTGTACGGACGTCGTCAGCGAATCTGGGACCAGGCCGAGAACCGGCGCCATGCTCAGAAGGCGCTGCTCGAGCTGCTGCTCGGAAGCTAGCGCCCCGAACCTCCGACTCGGGACACCCGCCCCGGGGCGCCAGCGCCCCGGACCCCGACTCGGGACACCCGCCCCGGGGCGCTAGCCTCGGTGGTTCGGGTAGCCTCGCCCATGACGTCCATCCGGAGGAGCAGGAGGAACCAGCACAATGCCGCAAGCCAGGTCGCCATCCGCGTCCTCCGGGACCGACGGCAGGAGCACTCAGAAGCGGTCATCGCCGGGGCGCAAGGCTTCGAGCACGAAGTCCGACCGCCGGTCCAGCGGTGTCGGCGACAGCATCTCGAGTCTCGTCGAGCTGCTCGTCAACCAGATCCTCAAGCCGCTCGACCTGGTCCTGCTGTCCCGAGACCGCATCCAGGAGACACTCGATGAAGCCGCCGAGCGCGGTCGCGTCACGCGCAGCGACGCCAACGACCTCGTGGCCGAGCTGGTCCGCCGGGGCCGCCAGCAGACCGAGGAGATTCTCCGCCGTGCGCGCCGTGCCGAACCTCTCGATCAGCTCGTCCGCGCCGCGGACCGAGCCCGGCGCTCGGTCGGCGTCGGCTCGTCGTTCCCAATCTCGGGCTACGACGAGTTGACAGCCAGCCAGGTGACAAAGAACCTCGCGCCGCTCGCTCCCGCCGAACTTCGGCGAGTACGCGACTACGAGCAGCGGCACGCGAACCGCAAGTCGGTGCTCGAGGCGATCGCGAAGGCGCTGCGCTGAGCACCGCGGCGTCCAGGCCGGCTCGCGGCGCGGAACTCGAGCTGACGATCGACTCGCTCGCCTACGGGGGCGCGGGCGTCGCGCGGGCGGATGGGTACGTCGTGTTCGTCGATGGGGGTTTTCCAGGCGACCGGGTGCGCGCGGTGGTGCACAAGCCCAAGCGGGCGTACGCACAGGCCCGGGCGGTCGAGGTGATCGAGCCGAGCCCCGACCGCGTGAAGCCGCTGGCAGATCACCCGGGAGCCCCCTGGCAGGTTTTGCCGTATGAGCGCCAGCTGGCGGTGAAGGAGGCCCAGGTCGATGAGGCATTGCGCCGGATCGGGAGGCTCGACGGCTACGCGCTCGAGCCGATCATCCCGGCTGTCGAGCAGTGGCGCTACCGCAACAAGCTCGAGTACTCGTTCGGCGCCGATTCCTCCGGACTGCTCCTCTGTGGCTTCCATGCCCCCGGGCGCTGGGATCAGATCGTCGAGGTCCGGGACTGCCTGCTGGCGTCGGTTCGGGGCAATGAGGCGCGCGACACAGTCTTGAAGTGGTGTCGCTCGTGCGGACTCGAGCCCTACGACCGCAGGACGGGCGAGGGCATCCTGCGGAACCTGGTGGTCCGCGAGGGGCGTCGTACCGGCCAGCTCCAGGTGCGGCTGGTGACGGGGCCGGCCGGGCTCGAGCTCGGCCCGCTCGCGGACGCGTTGGGGCCTGAGGCCAGCCTGCTGTGGACGCGGACGGAAGCGCTCGGCGAGACGACCCACGGCGGTGAGACCGAACTGGTCTCCGGAGTCGAGAAGCTCGACGAGGAGCTCTCAGGGATGCGCTTTCGGATCTCCCCCGAGGCTTTCTTTCAGACCAACACCGAGATGGCAGAACGGCTCTCCTCGCTGGCGATCGAGTTCGCCCAGCTGCAGGGATTCGAGCGCGTGTACGACCTGTACTGCGGGATCGGCACGATCGGTCTCCTGAGCGCTCCGCGAGCGGCTGAGGTCTGGGGGCTCGAGATCGTGGAGTCGGCGGTCGCGAACGCGATCGACAACGCCAGGCTGAACGAGATCGACAACGCCCGCTTCTTCGCCGGTGACGTTCGCCTGGCGCTCCGCGAGCTCGTGGCCGAGGCGGGGGCGCCCGAGGTGCTCCTTGTGGACCCGCCGCGGGCGGGGTTATCCCAGAAGGTCGTCCGCCGGATCATCGAGGCCGCGCCGAAGCGGATCGTGTACGTGTCATGCAACCCCACGACGCTGGCGCCGAATGCGGCACAGCTCGTAGAGGCCGGCTACGAGCTCCGGCGCGTGCGCGCGGTGGACATGTTTCCGCAGACGCCGCACATCGAGCTCGTCGCATTGCTCGAGCGCAGCCCGGGATAAGGTTCTCGCCCTCATGCGCGCCGTCACAATCCGAGACGAGAACCTCGTCATCGAGGAACACGAGGACCCGGTCCCCGGCGTGGGCCAGGTGCTCGTCCGGGTCCGCGGCGCCGGCCTCAACGGCGCGGACATGCACCAGCGACTCGGTCGCTATCCGGCTCCTCCCGGCTCTCCGCAGGACATCCCCGGTCTCGAGCTGGCGGGGACGGTGGCCTCCCTCGGCCCCGGCGCCACCCGCTTCAGCGAAGGCGACAGGGTGATGGGGATCGTGGGCGGGGGCGGCCAGGCCGAGCTCGCGGTCGTGCACGAGCGCGTGCTGATGCCGGTGCCCCAGGGGCTCTCGTGGGCGGAGGCGGGCGGCGTGCCCGAGGTGTTCACAACCGCGCACGACGCGTTGTTCACGCAGGCTGCGCTCGAGACCGGCGAGCGGCTGCTGATCCACGGCGGCGCCGGCGGCGTCGGGACCGCCGCGGTCCAGCTGGGCAGGGCGGCGGGCGCGCGCGTTTACGCCACTGTGCGTAACGCCGATCGGCGTAACGACGTGGCCGCGCTCGGCGCCGAGGTGCTTGCCCCGGAGGGGTTCGGGGAACACGGTCCGTTCGACGTGATCCTTGAGCTGGTGGGCGCGCCCAATCTCGTCGAGAACGTGAACTCGCTTGCGCCGCTCGGCCGCATCACCGTGATCGGGATCGGCGCCGGGGCCAAAGGCGACCTCCATCTGGGTGCCCTGATGGCCAAGCGGGGACGGATCCAGGGCTCGATGCTCCGCTCCCGGCCGCTCGAGGAGAAGGCGCTCACGGCCCGGGCGATGGAGCGCTCGGTGCTGCCGCTGCTCGATTCCGGGGCCGTCCGCACGTTGATCGCCGCGACTTATTCTCTCGAGCAGGCAGCGGAGGCCTATGACCGTTTCACGGCCGGCGGGAAGCTCGGCAAGATCGTGCTCGAGTTCTGATTGTCCGCCGGCGTCGCCGGAACGGGTTACTCTCCGCCGAACTCCGTCTCTTCCTCGGCCACGGGGACGACCTCGTCGGCGTGGATGGAGCACAGCGCCGGACCGCCGGACTCCATCGCGGCCTCGATCTCCTGAGTGGTCAGCTTGGCGCCACACTCCTCGCAACGGTCCCCGGGCCGCTCGATCGTCTTCTCTTCGAGGTCCATGGGTTCGAGTCTAATCGGCCGTGAGCGGCGCCGGTCGAGAATCGCCCCGGGCGCCCCGCTCGCGAATCGCCCCGGGCGCGCCGCGGGCGCCCGGCTCGCGAATCGCCGCGGGCGCGCCGCTCGAGAATTCCCCCGGGCGCCCCGCTCGAGAATCGCCCCAGCGTTCCAAAGCGGTCACCGCCTCCACCGCTTGGGAACGCTAGGGCCGAATAATCGCCCTACCGTTCCAAATTGCGAGGGCCGCCTGACGCTTTGGAACGCCAGGGCGATCCGGAGGCGGTCCGGGGGGCGCCAGGGGGATCCGGGGCGTGCCAGGGCGGTCCGGGGCGTGCCAGGGCGATCCGGAGGCGACCCGGGGGACGCCATGGCGGTCCGGGGGGGCGCAGGGCGACCCGCCGGAGGCCGCCCGCCCCCCGGCGACCCGCCCGCCGCCCGCCCGCCCGCCGAGCGCGCCCGAGCGCGCTCGAGCTCGCCGCCTGCCCGCCCGCCTCAATACGGCGGGAGGTCCTCCCACCACTGACCGAGCATCCTGAACGCGGCCCAGAACTCGCGCTTGGCGCTGTCGTCATCCAGTGCCTCGTCGATATTCGGGACGTAGAGGGCCTCGATCGAGGGCGTGAAGTGCTGGATCACGCCCGTGTCTTCGATCAGCTGCTGGGCGAGCGGGAAGTCGAGGTCGTTGACCGCGGCGAGCGCGTCCGGGCCCATGACGACGATGATCTTGGGCTGCACGATCGCCAGCTCCTCGACCAGCCGCCCGATGCAGGCTGAGTCGGCCATCACCGGATCGAGCACGGGGCACTTGACACACAAGGTCCCGTACACGGCCAGCGGGTCGATCCCCAGTCGCTTCAGCGACTTCATCAGTGCATTTCCGGTCCGCCCGTAGAACGCGACCCCTTCCTCGACCTCGGCGGGACGCGCCGAGTGCTTGATCAGGAAGATGTCGGCCTGGGGATGGCCGGACCCGAGCACGGGCATCAGCTGGCCCCGGGGGCAGTCCTTGCACCCCTGGAGCTCACGCGTGAACGCATTCAGTTCGCGGATCGCCCGCTCGAGATACTTCTCGCGGATCTCGTCGTCGGTTGCCGGCATCCCCCGGGGATTGGACGGCTGCCGAGCTTGTCCTTGCGAGTGCATCAGGACTTGCGGATCGCGCGGCGCACCCGCCGGTCTCTCGCGGCGCGCCGCGCGGGCGCCGGCATGGCCTTGGTCTGCAGAAATTTGAGCGCCTGGACGTAGAGCAGGCTCGCCGGGTTGCGGACGATGTCGGCGTCCCTGAGCGACTCCAGGAACTCCTCCGCCCCGTCGAAGTCCCGCATCCGGATCCGGACCGAACCCAGGCCCTGGGGCACGTGGGCGTCGGACCCCGCCCCCGCTGGAATCCGGTACTTGGCCGCAAACCGCACAGCCTCCTCGTTGAACTCGGTGATCGCCACGCGGGGGTTGAAGACCTCGATCGCGTCCACGTCGTCCAGCACCTCGAGCAGGTTCTCGTAATCCGGCACCGAGTGCATGCGGTCGAAGGGATGCGGGACATACACGAGCCCCCCCTGGCGCTTGATCTCGGCGATCGTCTCCTGAAGCGTGCCGCCACGCGGAATCTTCTCCTCGATGAACAGCCCGATCACCTCTCCCTGCTCGGCCGTCTTGACCTCCTCAGCCACGATGACCTTGACGCCGTTCGACTTCGCACGGGCTTCCAGGGCGCCCGAGATCTCGTTGTGGTCGGTGATCGCAATCGCGCCGAGCCCACGTGATCGGGCCTCCGCCAAAAGCACCTCGACGGGCGTGGCGCAGTCGTAGGAATGGTCCGTGTGCATATGCAGGTCGACGTCGATGAGCGCTCGAGACTGCAGGCGCGAGCGCGCCCTGCTGTTCACCTGCCCGTCGTGACGGCGCGCCACCAGGCCGTGATAGATCTGCTGGAACTCGTCCGCGACCCGCGGCCACGTCAGTGAGCTGCGAAGCTTTGCGGCGCGCTTGCGAAGGCGGCCTCGGAGTGCGGGATCACTCAGGAGTTTCGTTAGCTGGGCGGAGAGCGTCTGGGCATCTCCCGGCTCGAACTCGAGCCCCAGCTCACCCTCGGCGAGCAGCTCCTCGTAGGCAGGCAGGCGCGAGGCGACGGGCACCGCACCGGACGCAATCGCGCGCACGAGTACCCCCGGTGTGACACGGAGCCCTTCGGAGCCGAGGACGACCATGCTCGCATGCGCCATCAGCCGCGCCTCGTCCGCGTCATCCGGGCCCAGGAAAGTGACTCGCTCTCGTAGCCGCCGGTCGAGCGTCGCGGGTGTGGCGAGCGGGCGCTCCGAGAACACGGTCGCCCGCCAAGGGGGATCGTCCGGAATTGATTTGAGCGCTCGCAGGAACGTCCGCAGCGCCGCCCGCTCCTCGCTCGCGATCATCAGGATCTCGACGTGCTCGTCCTGATCGGAGCGTTCGAGCGGATCCGCTCCCGGCGCGATCACGCGGTACTCGCCCGGGAAGAAGCGCTGCATGAGTTCGCTGGTGGAGCGGTAGGAAGCAGTGCGCGCATCGAGTCTCGAGAACAGCAGCCGAGTCAGCGGGCGCGTCAGCTGGGTCGAAAGGATCCGCTCGGTGGGGGCGTGGAAGCTCCCCACGTTGAGCCCGTGGGAATGACGTAGCGCCGCGCTGGCCGCACTCGGGGCAAACGGCTCGTGCACATGAACGACGTCGAGCGGCAGCGAGCCGAATGCATCCTCGATCGTTCGCGCCACGTCGACGGGCACCGACGCCGCCCGCCGCCGGGCGCCCGAGAACGGCAGGACCTCGCCCATGCCCAGAACGATTGGCTTTCCCGAGGCGTCGTCGAGCAATCGATCGCCGCGGTTCCTGAGCGCGCGCCGACTGTCCCGGACCAGTGAGCTCGACTCAGAAGGGGCGATCACGAGCACGCGGTGCCCATCCGCCGCGAGCACCTCCGAGATCCGCGCGACGTACTCGTTGACCTCGTTGCGCGCTTCCCAGGCGAACGGCGTCACCTGCGCGATCGCGAGGCCGTCCTGAGGCACGGCCCGGAGTCTAGGCCGGGAGCGGCTACCGGGCCGTCTTCGCGCGTGTCCGCTTCGGCGCGGCACCCGCCTTGCGGGCGTACTTCTTGATGAACGCCTCGGTCATCTCGCGCGCCTCGGAGTCAGGCCGCTGGTGCATCGGCGACTTCATCAGGTACGAGCTCGGACCGTCGAGTTGTCCCGAGACCCCGCTGTTCAAAGCGAGCTTGCAGCAGCGCACGGCGTCGATCACGATCCCCGCGGAATTCGGCGAGTCCCACACCTCGAGCTTCAGCTCGACGTTGAGCGGCACGTCACCGAAGGCCTGGCCCTCCATGCGGATGTGGGCCCACTTGCGGTCGGTCAGCCACGGCACGTAGTCGGATGGACCGATGTACACGTCGTCGACCGGCAGCTCGTGGCCCATGATCGAGGTCACGGCGTTGGTCTTCGAGATCTTCTTCGACTCAAGCCGCTCGCGCTCGAGCATGTTGTAGAAGTCCATGTTGCCGCCGACGTTCAGCTGCGAGGTGCGAAGCATCTTCACGCCACGGTCGTGGAACAGGCGAGCGAGCGAGCGGTGGACGATCGTCGCGCCGACCTGCGACTTGATGTCGTCGCCGACAATCGGCACGCCGGCCTTCTTGAACCGCTTGTTCCAGTAGTCCTCGCGCGCGATGAAGACCGGGATGCAGTTGACGAACCCGCAGCCCGCCTCGAGTACCTGCTCGACGTACCACTTGGTGGCCTGCTCCGAGCCGACCGGCAGGTAGGAGACGACAACGTCGGTGTGGGTGTCCTTCAGGATCTGGACGATGTCCGCGGTTGGACCGGGCGCCTTGGTGATCTTCTCCTTGAGGTACTTGCCCAGCCCGTCGTGGGTCATCCCGCGGTGTACCTCTACGCCCAAGCTGGGGACGTCCTTTCCTAGCTTGATCGTGTTGTTCTGGCCGGCGTAGATCGCCTTCGAGAGGTCCTTGCCGACCTTGTCGCCATCGATATCAAAGGCGGCCGAGAACTCGATGTCGGAGACGTGGTAGCCGCCGAGGTCGACGTGCATGAGACCCGGCACGCGCTCGCGCGGATCGGCATCCGCGTAGTACTGGACGCCCTGCACGAATGAGCTCGCGCAGTTGCCAACGCCGATGATCGCCACGCGGACCTTGTCCGCCTGGTAGCGCCCGGCGCCGTTGGAGGAAGCTTTGTCAGTAGTAACAGTCACGGGAATGAGTATTCCCTTAGGCCGTGTTTGTTACATCGCGCGGAGCTGCGTCCGCACGTGGACGATGCGCTGGATCGTCGTCAAGACCGTCAAGCCGGCCAGCACGTACACCGCCGGCGCCAGCAGTTCGAAGTGGCCGAGCGAGGCCCCTTTTGCGAACACAAGCCCCGCCGACAGGATCACGACGCGTACCGGACGCGTCGCCAGACCCACCTTGCAGGCTACGCCGAGCGCCTCGGCGCGAGCGCGGGTGTAGGAGACCATCAGCGAGCCCAGCACCGCGGCAACGACGGCCGCGACCGCCACCTGGTTATGACGTGCGGCGAAGTAGGCGCCGACCGCAGTCAGCACGATCCCCTCCTCGAGACGGTCGAGCGTCGAGTCCAGGAAAGCGCCGAACGGCGTCCCCTTGCCCGACATCCGCGAATAGCGGCCGTCGAGCGTGTCCATCACCGAGCCGACGATGAACGCCACCCCGGCCAGGAAGAACATCCTGCCGACGACCAGGCCCGCGGCGGCGAGATTGAGCGCGAAGCCGGTCAATGAAATGGCATTCGGCGTGAGCCGTGACTCGATCAGCCGATCGCGCATCAACTCCTGAGTGGTCGGCCCCTCGCGACGGGCGCGGATGCGGCGGGCTTCGCCGTTCCGAGCCCGCGGAAGCTTGAGCTGTTGCGCCATCTGTCCCTAGGCGGGGGCCGGGCTGAACGCCCACACGTCAGGTCGAGCGCGCGCCAGCAGCTTCTTGGCGAGCAGCGCGGCGACGCCGGCGGTGAGCGCGCCGAGGAACACGTCGGTCAAGTAGTGGTTGCCGGTGGCGACCACGACGAACGTGATCCACAGCGGGTAGAGCGCCCAGGCGATCTTCGCCGCCCGCCTTCGCACGAGCCGAACCATCGGCCAGCCGGTCATCACGGCGAAGCAGACGTGCATCGAGGGGACGGCGGCATAGACGTTGACCAACGCGCTGGTGGCGCCGTGATTGTCGAGGTGCAGCGTCTGCATCCCCACGAACTGGGAGATCGCATCGGTGAAGCCCCATTCGGGCATCAGGTCGGGCGGAGCGGTCGGGTACACGGCGTACCCGACAAGCGCGATCATCATCGCGATCATGAACATGTTGCGCACGAAGTAGAACGAGCGGTTGCGCCGGAAGTAGATGAACACCAGCACGCCGGTCGTGATCACATAGTGCGAATACAGGTACGACCAGTCGGCCGCGTCCATCAGCCAGTGCTTGTACAGCGCCCAGGACTGGATGCTGGGCTCGACGAACACGTGCAGCGTCCGCTCCAGGCCGATGACCCTCGTCGCATCGGCAAACGGCTTGGACGGATTGCCGGTGGCGATCAATCCGTTCACCAGCTGGTAGAGGACGTAGGCGCCCACCACCAGCCCAAGCTGACGGGCTACATCGCCCCAACCACGCGGCAAGACCCGCGCCTCGATGAACACAAGTGCTCGCCGCATCGCATAGGCAATCGTATCGAGGCGCGCCTACGTACAGCGGGCAGAGTGGGCCCCAACCCTGTCAAGCGCAAATGAGATCGTGAGCTTCACCGGTCCCGCGCGGCGCAGCATCAGTGCCGTGTCGTCGCCCGCCGGGGCAACGCAGCCGGAGCCCTGCGCCAGGGCCCAGTAAGGCGTGAAATGAACCCGCAGCAGCGTGCTCCCGGGACGCCGCGCGTAGAGCTTCAGCCAGTCCGGCCCGAGCGCCGTGAGCGTGGCGGTGCCCTGCGCAATCGGGCTTGCGCCGGCGACCTCGTACACGCGCCAATGGCGGGTGTGGAGCACCAGCCGCAGGTATGGCGGGCCACGGTCGATCAGCCGCATCTCGGCCCTGCCGGCGTAATCGAGCGGTGCGTCGGGGGCGGCGACGAACCGCACCGCGTTCCGCTGCAGCCAAGCGTCGTAGGACGCGGCCGTGAGCCTCCCCGAGTAGAAGATCGAGTTGTCCTTGATGTCCAGCTGGCGCTCCCACCCGCGCGCGAGCGGGAACCGGCGCGCGACCTCGTATGCCTCCCAGTGAAAGCTCGTGAACGGAATCTCGACGCGGAACGGAGGCCCGGACTGGCGTTCCAGGAAGCCGAGCAGCGGCTGGTAGTAGCCGCTCGAATGAGATGGGTCCCTGCTGGCCGTCACCAGGTCGCGGATCGGCGCCTGCCACTCGAGATAAAGAAGCGGCGCAGCCACCAGCACCACGAGCCACGTGGCGCGTCGGCGCCACAGCAGCAGTGCGGCCAGGGGAGCCGCGAGGAACGTCCCCAGCCGGGCGGCGTTGCTGCCAAGCGGCGTGGATACGAGGTAGGAGAGGATCGTGCCGAGGAGGTAGACGATCACCCCGGCGCGGAGGATTGGCGCATCCCTAGGCAGGGCCAGCAACACGCCCACCGCCACGACCGGGATCGGCCACAGCGCCGAGAACGCAAACGGCTCCGTGCCCCCTTCCGGGAACGCGATCGCCAGCAGCCCCACCGGGACCAGCGAGGCGATCACCAGCGCGATCCCGGGGATGGCCGCCTTCACCGAGCGCCGCCCCATATAGATGCCGAGCGCATAGGCGCCGCCTGCCAGCGCGGCGAACAGCGCATCGACGGGGCTCGAGAGCGCGGTCAGCACCCCGAACGCGGACGAGAGCCAGGGGCGGCCGCGGTCGAGCGCGATTACGGCCGCCATTGCAGGCAGCGCGCCGAACGCGAACGCGAGCCTGCCCGTGAACAGGTCCGTGGCAGTGGCGGCAGCGAACAGCGCCGCGCCGAGCCAGGCGTCCGGGCCGAAGTGGCGGTAGGCCAGCGGCTCGAACAGCGCCGCGGTTCCGGCCGCGGCGACCCCGGCCGCGAGCTGAGGCGTGAGCGCGGCCGCGGCGGCCGGAAACAGGAGGCTGTAGCCGACCGTGTGGTGCCCCGAGTACCAGTAGTTGTTCCAGACGCCGAACGGGTCTTTGGAGAACAGCCAGGCGCGGAACATGTGCGCCGCGAGGTCGAGACTCGGAGGGGAGAGGAGCACGTAGACCAGCGCGAGCGCAGAAGCGATCAGCACCGGCGCCAGGCGCCGGGGCTCCAGCCGCGAACGATGCCCCTCCGCTTCGGACCCCTCGAAGCCACGGGACATCGTTCGCAGGGCGCTCATCGCAGAACCCAATCCGCAATGCGATCAGCGGCGTCTGAGCTCTGCAGCCACGGCCAGTGGCCGGCATCGGCAATCCGGACGATTTCCGCTCCCGGGATCCGGTCGGCGAACTCGCTCGGCAGCCAGGGGTCGGGTTCGCCCCACACCACGAGCGTCGGCACCTCCGGGTAGCCCTGCCCCTCGCCCGGCCCGCCCGCGCGGTAGAGGCGCAAGATCGCTCGCTGGGTCCCCTGGTCGAAGTGCTCCCACACGCCCCCGATGCGCTCATCCGGGTAGCCCCCGCGCCGCAAGGTCCGGGCCAGCAGCCACCGCGGCGTCGCGCCCATGATCAGTTCGCCCGCGACGGGCCGGCGGAGCATCGCCGCCAGGCCGTGCCCTGCGCCTCCGGAGAGCAGCGGATTGCAAAGGGCGACGCGCTCGACCAGCTCCGGCCGCCGGCGGGCCAGGGCCAGTCCGGCCGCCGCACCCCACTCGTGGCCGACCAGGCTCACGCGCTCGACTCCCAGCTCTGACACCAGCTCCCCGACGAACGACGCCAGCCCGGGAACGCTGTACTCGAGGTGGCCGCCCTTGCCCGATCGGCCGAAGCCGATCAGGTCCGGCGCGACCCCCCCGGTCCGCTCGAGCAGGTCCGTCCAGTCGTCAGAGCTCGAGGGAACGCCGTGGAGGTAGACCGGGGTCGGGATGTCGCTGGGGACGGATGCGCTGCGGTAGAAGGCGGGCGTCCCGGCGACTTCGATCGTGTGCTCGTCGACCCGCACCCGTGCGCCTCAGCATAGCCTCGGAAGCGACTACCCGCGCAGGGCGTGAGTGATCGCGTCGACGACATCCTCTTGGTCGGACGGCGTCAGCCCGGGGCTCAGCGGAAGGCTGACCGTTCGCTCGGAGATCGAGGTCGCGACCGGGTAGTGCTCGGGCTTGAGGCCGTACGCGTTGCGGTAGAACGCGTGCAGGTGCACCCCCCGGTAGTGCACCCCGGTCCCGATCCCGCGGGCCGTGAGCCGCTCCAGCAGTTCGTCGCGCGTGATCGGCGCCCCGGGTGCGAGCAGCACCTGATAGAGGTGGCGGGCGTGCCTGGTGTGCGGTTCCGGCGGCGGGGGCAACTCGAGCGGCAGCCCGGAGAGGAGCGCGTCGTAGCGGTTCCAGAGCTCGGCGCGCGTCTCGATCCAACGATCGAGGCGGGGAAGCTGATGCAGCCCGAGCGATGCCTGGATGTCGGTCATGTTGGACTTCAAGCTCGGCTCCACCACCTCGTAGTGGCGAAACCCCGCGTCGCTGAACCTGCGCCAGGCGCCTTGACTGAGCCCGTGCAGCGCGAGCCGCTCGACGGCAGCGGCAAGTTCCTCATCCTCGGTGGCCAGTGCGCCGCCTTCGATCGTCGTCACGTTCTTGGTCGCGTAGAACGAGAACGCGGCCGGGTTTCCGAGCCCCCCGATGCGCCGGCCCCGCCACTCGGCGCCGAGCGCGTGCGCCGCGTCCTCGATCACGAGCAGCCCGTGGCGGTCCCGGAGCTCGCTCAGGCGGTCCATGTCGATCGGCCTGCCCGCGAGGTGCACCGGGAGGATGGCGCGCGTGCGAGGAGTGATCGATGCTTCGGCGGCGTCGAGGTCGACCAGCCCCGTGCCCGGCACGCAATCGACGAGCACCGGGCGGGCACCGGTGAGCTCGACCGCATTAGCCGACGCGACGAACGTGATCGCCGGCACCAGGACCTCGTCGCCGGTACCCACGCCGAGCGCTCGCAGCGTCAGGAACAGCGCTGCGGTGCACGAGGAGACACAGCGGCAGAACGGCACCTCCAGGTACTCGGCCAGCATCGCCTCGAACCGGGCGACCTTGGGGCCGGTGCCGATCCAGCCCGAGCGCAGCGTGTCGACCACCTCGGCGATCTCCTCCTCGCCGATCACCGGCTCGCCGAAGACGAGGAATTCGTCGCGCATCCGCTTGCCGGGCTTCAGCCCGCGCCAGTCGTCTCGCGCTCGGCCAGCGCCTCGAGCCTCGTCTCGATCGCTCCAAGCTGCGCCTGCTGCTCGGTCAGCGCCTCGGTCAGCACCTCGTCCGCCTCACGCACTCGAACTTCGAGCGGCCGGACCAGGCGTCGCAGAGCTCGACGCACGAGCCGGCCCGGCAGCCCGAAGCGTGAAGGAGCGCTCCACGGGGTGACGTAGGGCGCGGGCGTGGCAGCCGCGGGCGCGGCGCGCTGGGCCGACGCGGGTGCTTGCTCTGGGGCGAGCGCGTACGGATCCGCCGGCGCGTGGGCTTGCTCCGAGGCGGCGACTCGCTCGCGCTCGGCTTGCATCGCGGCCGAGGGGAAGATCCTGCACACCGTCTCCTCCAGCATCGCGAACCTGACCCCCGCGCGCAGCATCGACTCGCACATGAACCAATCCGACGGGAGGTCGAAGTCGGTCGCGACCAGCTGGCGCTCGAAGAAGTTCAATGCTCCGTGGTAGATCGCGCTCTGCCAGGCGAAGCCGCCGTACGCCGGGGGGAACACTCCTACGAGATCGGCCTCTCCTTCGCGCCAGTGACGCGAGGCCAGGCCGTACGCGACCTCGGCGCCGCGGCTGCGTGCGAGCGTCAGCAGCGCCGCCACTTGGTGCGGGCACATCTCGTCGTCGTCGTCGAAGGCCAAGAGCCAGCGCCCGCGCGCCAGGCGCATTCCTTCGTTGCGGGCCATCACGCTGCGCACGAGCCACTGGCCACGGTGGTCCTCGCGCGCGCGGTAGGGCGTCGCGACGCGGTGGAAGCGCACGCGGGGATCGCCTAATGAGTCCACGGCCTCCTCTACCTCCTCGGGGGAGTCGTCCCCGACGACGATCACCTCGAGGCGCTCGTGGGACTGTGCCAGCGCGGAGGCGACCGATCGCTCGCGCAGCAACTCGGCGCGGTCGTGGGTGGGGATCACGATCGATACCAGCGGCTCCGGATCGGTGAAGGCGAGTTCGTACTCTGGCGCCGTCCGGGCGGTCGCCAATCGGCGCCGGTTGGCCGCGTCATCGGCCGCGATCGCAAGCAGGATGCGCCGGAGCTGGGCGGTCTCGCCGGCTACCTCCGAGGAGATCGCCTTCAGCCACGTAGGCAGGGCCCCATGAAGCATGTCCACGCTCTCGCCGAGGCGTTCGAGTCGCTCCTCCATCCGCCTCAGGGCCTGGCTGCGGCGAGAGAAAGGCTCCGGAACCATTTGGACTCGCGCATACTAGGCGACCTGCCAGGAGCAGAAGACATCGTCCCCGACGGCCGGGCCGAGCCCCCGGACCCCACCAAGCTGGTACTGCTCGGAACCGGCCTGTTCGCCGAAGAGCTGACCGACCTGGCGGAGGAGGTGGCCGGCGTGGAGGTCGTGGCCTACTCGGAGAACCTCGACCCCGCGAAGGCCGGCTCCAGTCTGCTGGGCCGTCCGGTGATCTGGTTCGAGGAGATTCCGTCGCTGGGCGATGTACGCGCGGTGTGCGCGATCACGACGACCGCGCGCGAGCGGTATATCGATGCCGTGCGGGAGCTCGGGGTCGAGTTCGGCCGGCTCGTTCACCCCAGTGCCGTGATCGCGCGCTCGACGCGGCTCGGCGATGGCGTGGTGATCGGGGCGGGCGCCGTGATCGGCGCCCGGACGGCGATCGGCGATCACGTGACCATCAATCGCGGTGCGCTGATCGGACACCACGTGGACGTTGGATCGTTGGCCACCATCCAACCGGGCGCGATCATCGGCGGCGCGAGCCGGATCGGTCCGCGAGCCTATGTCGCTCTGGGAGCGCACGTGCTCGACCGGATGACCGTCGGCGAGGGTGCCCTGGTGGCAGCCGGTGCGCTCGTCACCCGCCCGGTAGAGGCTCACGTCCAGGTCAGAGGAGTGCCGGCTCGCCCGGTCGACGGCGAGGTCACCGGCCGGTGACCGTCGCCGCGTGGCGTCCGCCCACCCCCCGCCGCGTCCGTGCGATCCGCGACCGGTTGCGACTTGTCTACGGCATCCCCCGCGCCGAGCCTCACCGGCACCCGATCGCGGAGCTGATCCTGACCGTCCTCTCGCAGTCGACGAACGACCGCAACAGGGACGTCGCGTACCTGGCGCTCAGAGAGCGCTTTCCCACCTGGGAGGAGGTGCGCGATGCGCCCGTCGACGAGCTCGAGGAGGCCATCCGGCCGGGCGGGATCTCGAGGATCAAGTCGGCCAGGATCAAGTCGATCCTCCTGGCGATCAGCGACACGGGACGGCCCG
Organism: uncultured Actinomycetes bacterium; assembly: GCA_963822725.1. GTDB lineage: Bacteria > Actinomycetota > Thermoleophilia > Solirubrobacterales > Solirubrobacteraceae > Palsa-465. Next base: position 286,416 of record CAWGIR010000001.1, on the reverse strand, counting down.
AGGACCCTCGACCCGCCGCCACGCCGGCTGATGCGTCGCTCTCCCTCGATTGGCTGGCCGGCCAGCCAGTGCCGGAGGCGCAGGATTATCTGGTCAGCCTCCCCGGCGTCGGGCGCAAGACCGCCGCCTGCGTGCTCCTGTTCGCGCTCGGGATGCGAGACGTACCGGTCGACACCCATGTCTCCCGGGTGGGCTCGCGGCTTGCGCTGTTCCGCCCGGGGGCGCCGTTCGAGGAGCTCCACGACACGATGCTCGAGATCACACCGCCGGGCGAGGAGCTCGAGCTGCACCTGAACCTGCTCCGGCATGGGCGCCGGACGTGCTATGCGCGGCGCCCGGACTGCCCGGGCTGCGCGCTGCGGCGGATATGCCCGAGTGCCGGAACCTTTAGCTGAGCGCGCACATCTTCAGGTTGCGGCGTCGCTGCGCCGATACGTCCCCCTACATATATGCGCTCTCGTCTACCGTGGATCTTCGTCTCATTGCTGCTGCTGCTCTCCCCGTTCGCCGGGGTGGGATCCGCGAGCGCCCGGCAGGCGCAGCACGGCAAGCGCCACGCAAAGCACCACCGCAAGCACCGCAAGCGCCACAAGAGCAAGCCGGTCGCCACCGCGACGCTCGCCTCGATGGGTGCCGAGCCGGCGCCCTCTCTGTTCGGCGTCGACACCGGTCTGTACGACTCGAGCCACGCGAACTTCTTGAAGGACATCCCCACGGCACGAGGGCTGGGGGCGCGCTGGGATCACTTCACCGCAGGCGCATCGACGGCCACGGGGAACTGGGGGCCGCTCGACTGGGAGGTCAAGAGCGCGCGCGGCTACGGAATGGGCGTGATCCTGAGTGTGGGCGGAATCGCGAGCGCCTGCTCGCTGCAGCCGCGACCGGCAAACATCCATGCCTGCCCGCCGACTACCAGCCAGGACCTGGCGAACTACGAGGCGTACATGCGCAAGCTCGTGCTCCGCTACCGCAATGTGGTCCAGTACTACGAGAGCTGGACAGAGCCCAACAACCAGTCGTCCTGGCTGCCGGGTCCCAACCCTGCCGCGTACGCCGCACTGCTGGAGGCCCAGTATCAGGTGATCCAGCAGGTCAACAGCCAGTACGGACTGAGCCTCCAACTGCTGTTCGGCTCGCCGAGCGACTTCTCTGTGACGCCACAGACGAACGGCTGGACGGCCGTGCTGCCATTCACGAACAGCGTCCTGGACGCGCTGCACGGCCAACGTGCCTTCGACGGCGTCGCGCTGCACGCCTACCGCTTCCCGCCGGGCGGCTACGGGCCGGGCGCGCTGGCCTGGGACTACGTGGGCGGGCTTCCGTCGGGGATCCTAGGCCCGTTCCCCGCCCAGGGATGCATCGTCTCGCCCTGGTGTCAGATGACCTGGCCGCAGGAGCTCTCAGCCTACGAGCAGGAGTTCGCGAACCACGGGTACGGCACCGAGCCCATGTGGCTGACCGAGTTCGGCTGGCCCGGCAACGCTCAGCCGGGCGGGGCCTACTTCCCGAGCGACGCCGAGCAGGCCACGGACCTGCTTCAGGCCTACACGGACCTGTTGCTGCTCCCGTTCGTGAAGGGGGCTCTGTGGTTCAACGTACGCGACTATCAGCCCGGCTACGCCAGTCCGGACCCACCGTTCTTCTACCACTACGGGCTTGTCGACTACGGCTTCGTCCCGAAGCCGGCCGCGGTGGAGTTCAAGACTCTGGCGCTCGCGAATCCGGGCCGCTGAACGCCCTACAATCGGCCCGGCGAGGTCGCGCTCGGGGGAGATGGAGGCGACCGGAAGGATGATGCCGATCAATCGCCGTCAACAGATCGTCGTGTTCGCTCTGCTCTGCCTGCTCCTCGGCGCCGGCGCCGGGGCAGCGGTCGCACGCAAATCTCGTCCGCACCCGAGCGGTCCGCTGCCCTACATGGGCGCCGAGCCAGGACCGTCCATCTTCGGGCTCGACACGAGCATCTACGACTCGAGCTACGGGAACTTCCTGCGTGACATCCCAACCGCGAGGCGGCTCGGCGCGCGCTGGGATCACTTCACGATCGGCATCGCCACCGCGCACGGCAATTACAGCTCGCTTGACCATCTCGTCGAGCAGGCCAGACGCAACGGCATGGGGGCGATCCTCAGCTTCGGCGGGATCGGGAGCGCGTGCTCGCTCAAGCCCAGACCCCGCAACATTCATGCCTGCCCGCCGACAACAGGGCATGACCTGCGTGTCTACGAGGCGTACGTGCGCCGGCTCGTCCTGCATTACCGCAACGTCGTCGACTACTACGAGAGCTGGACTGAGCCGAACAACAAGACGTCGTTTGATCCCGGTCCGAACGCGGGCGCGTATGCCGCGGTGCTGGCGGCGCAGTACGCGGCAATTCAGTCGGTGAACGGCCAGTACGGCCTGCACATCAAGCTGTTGTTCGGCTCGCCCAGTGACTTCTCGGTGATCCCGGGGACGCGGGGGTTCGTCGCCGTGCTCCCGTTCACCAACAAGGTGCTCCGTGACCTCCACGGCCGCCGCGCGTTCGACGGCGTGTCGCTACATGCCTACCGCTTCCCGCCCCAGCCCTACGGACCGGCGGCCCAGGCCTATGACTATGTCGGCGGGATCCGGGTCAAGGCCGGTGCCCACGGGCCGTTTCCCGGCGACGGGTGCGACTCCTCGCCGTGGTGCCAGATGACCTGGCCGGAGGAGCTCTCGGCCTATGAGCAGGAGTTCTACGACCATGGCTACGGCGCCGAGCCCATGTGGCTGACCGAGTTCGGCTGGCCCGGCAACGCCCAGCCGGGCGGCGGCTACTTCCCGAGCGAGGCGATCCAAGCCCGGGATCTGCTGAAGGCTTACGCGGATCTGCTCCGGCTCCCGTTCGTTCAGGGAGCCCTGTGGTTCAACGTGCGCGACTACCAGCCTGGGTTCAAGAGCCCGGATCCCGCCTTCTTCTACTACTACGGCCTGCTCGGCTATGGCTTCTCGCCCAAGCCCGCGGGGACCGAGTTTGAGGCACTGGCGCGAGCCAACCCCGGCCGGTGAACATATAGACTGCCGCGATCGGGGAGCGCCAAAGCGCCGCGGGGAAGCGTCCATGCCGATCAATCGCAACCGACTCATCGCTGTGCTCGCATTGCTGCTGTCGATGCTGGTCGTCGTCGCGGCGGCCGACGCGCGCTCGCCCCACCACAAGAAGAAGAAGCCCAGCGGTGTTCTGCCCGCGATGGGTGTCCTTCCGGGTCCGTCGATCTTCGGGGTCGACACCAACGTGTTCGACTCGAGCAAGGCGGGGAACGCCAGGCAGATTCCGACCGCCCGGAGCCTGGGCGCGCGCTGGGTCCATTTCACGCTCGGTGCGCCCACCGCCAAGGGCAACTACGCGATCATCGACTCCGAGGTAAGGAAAGCCCGCAAGAACCACCTGGGCGTGCTGCTCAGCTTCGGCGGGATCGCCAGCGCCTGCTCGATCCGCCCGCTTCCCGCCAACATCCACGCCTGCCCGCCGTCGAGCAGCCAGCTCGGCGTGTATGGGGCCTACATCCGCCGTGTGCTCGAGCGCTACCGCAACGTCGTCCAGTACTACGAAAGCTGGACCGAGCCCAACTACAAGGCGTCCTGGGCCCCGGGCCCCAACCCGTCCGGGTACGCGGCCCTGCTGAAGGCGCAGTACGCGGCCGTTCAGTTCGTCAACCGCAAGTACCACAGGCAGCTGAAGCTGCTGTTCGGCTCGCCCGTTGAGTTCTCGATCGGCCAGATGTCGGGCTGGACCGGTGTTCTGGCCTGGACCGACCAGGTGCTGGCCGCGCTCAAAGGGGCGAGGCCGTTCGACGGCGTCGCGCTGCACCCCTACCGCCTCCCGCCCGCCGAGGCGGGACCCGACGTGGCGCTGGCGGACTACGTCGGCGGGATCTCGGTGCCGACCGGCGCACAGGGCCCATTCCCCGGCGATGGCTGTGACAGCACGCCGTGGTGCAGCATGACCTGGCCGCAGGAGCTCTCCGCCTACGACCAGCTGTTCGCCGATCACGGCTATGGCCAGCAGCCCCTGTGGCTGACCGAGTTCGGCTGGCCGGGGAACGCCGTTGCGAACGGCGACCTCTACCCCAGTTATGCCGCCCAGGCCACGGACCTGAGCGGGGCGTACAATGCGCTGCTGTCGCTTCCGTTCGTCAAAGCGGCCTTCTGGTTCAACCTGCGCGACTACCAGCCCGGCTTCCCGACGGGTGACCCGCCGTACTTCTACCACTACGGGCTGCTCAACTTCGACTTCAGCCAGAAGCCGGCGGCCGGGGCGTTTCAGTCGCTGGTGCGTGCCAATCCGCACCGCTGAGCCGATCTAGCGCCGACTACCAGCCCGGGCTTCTCACCGGCGACCCGGCCTACTCTGCCATTACGGGCTCTTGGACTTCGACTTCAGCCAGAAGCCGGCGGCGTCGACGTTTGACTCGCTGGCCAAGGCAAATCCCGATCGGTAGAGGCCGCGAGCCTGCACAAATCTGCTACGCTGTGACTCAGATTTTTCTAGCGAGACAGGAGTAGCAGACGTATGGGAAAAACCATAGGTATCGACCTCGGAACGACCAACAGCTGTATGGCCGTTCTCGAAGGTGGCGAGCCGACGGTGATCGAGAACGCCGAGGGCGGGCGGACGACGCCTTCTGTCGTCGCGTTCACGCAGTCCGGCGAGAGGCTCGTCGGCACCGTCGCCAAGCGCCAGGCAGTCACCAACCCGCAGAACACGGTCTTCTCGATCAAGCGCTTCATGGGGCGCAAGGAGGCGGAGGTGAAGACCGAGGAGTCGATCGTGCCCTACAAGGTCGTCTCCGGCCCCAACGGGGACGCACGCGTCGAGGCGGGCGGAAAGCAGTACTCGCCCCCTGAGATCTCCGCGATGATCCTCGGCAAGCTGAAGTCAGACGCCGAGGCGTACCTCGGCGAGACCGTCGACAGCGCCGTGATCACCGTCCCGGCGTACTTCAACGACGATCAGCGCCAGGCGACCAAGGACGCCGGCAAGATCGCCGGTCTTGACGTAAAGCGGATCATCAACGAACCGACCGCGGCTTCGCTGGCGTACGGGCTCGACAAGGAGTCCGACCAGACGATCCTGGTCTTCGACCTCGGCGGCGGCACGTTCGACGTGTCGGTGCTCGAGATCGGCGATGGCGTGTTCGAGGTCAAGGCGACCGCCGGTGACAACCACCTCGGCGGCGACAACTTCGACAAGGCGATCGTCGACTGGCTGGTTGGGGAATTCAAGAAGTCCCAGGGGATCGACCTGGCGGCTGACCCGATGGCGCTTCAGCGCCTCTACGAGGCAGCGGAGAAGGCCAAGATCGAGCTCTCGACCACGCAGGAGACCCAGATCAACCTGCCGTTCATCACCGCTGACACCAGCGGTCCCAAGCACCTCGACACCCGTCTCACGCGGGCCAAGCTCAACGAGCTGACCAGCGACCTGCTCGACCGCACGGTCGCGCCGGTCCGGCAGGCGATCGAGGATGCGAAGGAGAAGGGCGTCGATGAGATCGGGCACGTCGTGCTCGTCGGCGGCATGACCCGGATGCCTTCGGTTCAGGAGAAGGTCAAGGAGCTCACCGGCAAGGAGCCGCACCGGGGCGTCAACCCCGATGAGGTCGTTGCCGTCGGCGCCGCGATTCAGGCAGGGGTCCTGGCCGGCGACGTCAAGGACGTGCTGCTGCTGGACGTCACTCCGCTGACGCTCGGAATCGAGACCAAGGGCGGCGTGATGACCAGGCTGATCGAGCGCAACACGACGATCCCGACCCGCAAGTCGGAGATCTTCTCGACCGCCGAGGACAACCAGCCCTCGGTCGAGATCCATGTGCTGCAGGGCGAGCGCGAGATGGCGACCTACAACAAGTCGCTTGGGAAATTCCAGCTGACCGGCATTCCGCCGGCTCCTCGCGGGATCCCTCAGATCGAGGTCGCGTTCGATATCGATGCGAACGGCATCCTCAATGTGTCGGCCAAGGATCTCGGTACCGGCAAGGAGCAGAAGATCGAGATCAAGTCCGGCTCGGGTCTCGCAGAGGATGAGATCAAGCGGATGGTCTCCGACGCCGAGACGCATGCGGAGGACGATCGGCGCCAGCGCGAGCTGGCCGAGGCCCGGAACAACGGCGAGAACGCCGCGTACCAGGCCGAGCGGCAGCTGAATGAGCTGGGCGACACGGTTGATGCCTCCTCCAAGGAAGAGATCGAGACGGCGATCAAGGCGGTGCGCGAGGTGCTCACCTCCGAGGACGCCGCCGACATCAACGCCAAGACCGAGGCGCTCCAGGCGGCCTTCCACAAGGTCTCCGAGGCCATGTACCAGCGTGCGCAGGAGCAGGCGGCGCAGTCCGGCGACGGCGCCGGCGCGGCGACCGAGAACGGCGCTGGCGCCGAGGAAGAGGACGTCGTCGATGCCGAGGTCGTTGACGAGGGCAAGTAATCCATGACCGAGAAGCCAAACGCGCCCGAGACACTCGAGGCCGAGACGCCTGAGGCTGTCACCGAGCAGCCTCAGGCGGCCGAGGCCCCTCGGTCGGAAGCCGCGGAGCCACTCGACGCCGATCACGAGGCCAAGCTCGAGCATGACCTCGAAGAGCTGGCGGCGAAGGCGGAGAAGGCAGACGAGTACCTCGAGCTCGCGCAGCGGACGAAGGCGGACTTCGAGAACTACCGCAAGCGGGCCGCGAAGGAGACCGCGGCCGCGCAGGAGCGCGGCGTGGCGAAGCTCGCTCGCGAGCTCCTGCCGGCGGTCGACAACCTCGACCGTGCGCTCCAGGCCACGGACGGCGCCGATGACTCGGACACGCTGGCGTCCGGAATCAAGCTGGTGCACGCGGACGTGATCGCCGCGCTTGCGCGGATGGGCATCGAGCCGTATTCGCCACAGGGCGAGCGGTTCGACCCAGAGCATCATGAGGCCGTCGCCCAGCAGCCTGTCGAGGGGGCCGAGCCCGGGACGATCGTCGAGGTCTACCAGCGCGGCTACAGGCTCGGCGAGCTTGTCCTGAGGCCGGCGCGCGTGGTAGTGGCCGGCTGATCGAGGAGACGCAATGGCTGACAGGCCCGACTACTACAAGATCCTCGGGGTTGGCAAGAACGCGTCCGACGAAGAGATCAAGAAGGCGTACCGCAAGCTCGCGCGTCGGTACCACCCGGACCAGAACGCGGGCGACAAGAAGGCCGAAGAGCGTTTCAAGGAGATCTCCCAGGCCCATGACATCCTCTCCGACCCCGAGAAGCGCAAGCAGTACGACCGCGGCTCGGGCCCGTTCGGCTTCAACGTGCCCGGCGGGTTCGATCCGAGCTCATTCGGCGGCGGCTTTGGCGACATCCTCTCCAACCTGTTCGGCGCCGCCGGCGGTGCGGGAGCGGGCGGCACTCGCGGCGGCGGCGTTCGCGGTGGCCGCACGCAGGTTCGCGGACGAGATCTCGAGACCGAGGTCTCGCTCACCTTCGACCAGGCGGTCCAAGGCGCGCAGGTGCCGCTGGCGGTGCCCACCTCACAGCCCTGTCCCACCTGCCACGGGACGGGGGCCAAGCCGGGGACGACCCCGAAGGTGTGCCCGGTGTGCGGAGGGCGCGGCGTCGAGTCGCAGAGCCAGGGGATCTTCTCGATCTCACAGCCCTGCTCCAACTGCCACGGCTCCGGCACGATCATCGAGGATCCCTGCTCCACCTGCGGCGGCACCGGTGCCCAGCGCAGCGTCCGCCGGATGCGGGTCAATATCCCCGCCGGCGTGCGCGACGGGAGCCGCATTCGGCTGGCGGGCAAGGGCGAGCCAGGGCCGCGCGGCGGCGACCCCGGCGACCTGTACGTTGTGACGCGGGTGGCGTCTTCGCCGGTGTTCAAGCGGGTCGGTGACAACCTCGAGGTCGAGGTCCCACTCTCCATTCCCGAGGCGATCCGTGGCGGGGTGATCGAGGTGCCGACGCTGCACGGCTCAAAGCGCCTTCGTGTCCCGCGCGGAACCAAGCATGGGACCGTCCAGCGTCTACGGGGGGAGGGCCCGCCGAAGCTTGCTGGTAAGGGCCGAGGCGATATCCACTACCGCTTCGTGATCGACGTGCCGGACGCTCTCTCCGCAGAGCAGAGTGAGGCCATCGATCGGCTCTCGCAGGTCATGAACGGCGACCCGCGCGCGAAGTTGTTCGAGCAGGCCAAGGCTGGCGGCGAGTGATGGCCACGCGACGCACGCGGACCGTCCGAACCACCCAGACCCGTGTGAGGGTCACCTCCGACCGGGGCGTGTTCATGATCTCGGTCGCGGCGGAGCTTGCGGACATGCACCCCCAGACGTTGCGAATGTACGAGGCGCGGGGGCTGATCGAGCCAAAGCGGACGCCGAAGGGGACCCGTCTCTATTCCCCCGAGGACGTCGAGCGGCTCCGCCGAATCCAGGAGATGACCGCCGAGCTGGGGATGAACCTGGCCGGGGTCGAGCGCGTGTTCGAGCTCGAGGAGCAACTCGGCTCGATGTCGCGCAAGGTCGCTGCATTGGAGCGTCGCGCGCGCGAGCTGAAGGCGGAGGTCGACCGGCTCGAGGCGCTCCGCCGCGAGCTGCGGGCCGAGATCGTCCCCTACGCCGGCGGCGGCGAGCTCATTCGCCACGCGGATCTGAAGCGCTTCAAGATCCCGGTCGAGCGGACCAGCAAGGGCTAGCTCCCCGAGTCGAGGCCAAGCAGCTTTCCAAGCAGCCCGTGTAGCTCGCGCTCCTGGCGAGCTCCGCCGAGCAGCTCCGAGAGCTCTCCGTAGAGCTGCTCGATGGCCTTCTGAGCCCGAGTCAGGACCGCGCGGCCCTTCGGCGTCAGCTCGAGCGCGTAGGCCCGGCGATCGGCAGGGTTGCGCCGTCGTTCAACCAGCCCGTTGCCCTCCAGACGATCGACGATCTGAAGCACCGCCGTTCCGGTGAAGCCCAGCTGCTCTGCGATCTGCTGCTGGGAGATCGGACCCGAGTCGGCGATCGTGGCGAGCGTCCCGTAGTGCGGGGCGGCGATGCCGGTGCCGTCGAGATGGTGCTCCAAACGCTCGCGCACGCGCAGGTGCGCGATCGAGATCAGGTAGCCGGTGCGACTGGCCAGTCCCGCGGGGATCTTCTTGCGTTCCTCGCCCGCCAGGACGATCGCCCGCAGCAGCTCCTGGAGCCGCTCGCGTTCCTGGGCGCTCAGCCCGCCCGACAGGCGAGCTTCGCCCTGGTCGGCCGCGCTCGCCATCTGCTTGAGCGCCTCGCGCCCGGCGGCGGTCGGCTCGAGCGCGTAGGAGCGTCTGTCGGCTGGGTTGCGGCGTCGCTCCACGAGGCCGGCCTGCTCCATCGCGTCGATGATCTTGACCATCACGGTGCGGTTGACGTGAAGCAGCTTCGAGAGCTCGTGCTGGGAGCGCGGCCCGAGTTCGGTCAGGGTCACCAGGATGCCCAGGAACCGGATGCTCCTCCCCGGTGGCATGACTTCGCCGCCAACCTCCGCCGCGCGCAGGAATCCCAGCCGCAGCAGGTAGCCCGTGTGCTCGGCCAGTGCCGGAGGAATCCGTTTCGGAACCGGCGTCTCGGCGAGGTCTTCGCCGAGGAGATCGCGCCTCACGTTCATGCAGATAACCATGGCAGATGACGATCAATATCGCAAATCATAAAGTAAGTTGACAATCTACAGACTTCACGATAAGGTGGCGTGCACGCAAACTGAGGAGGCTGAAATGGAACGGAAGTGGTGGACCCTCATAGCCGTGTCGGCGGGGATGTTCATGCTCCTGCTCGACATCACGATCGTGAACGTCGCGCTGCCGGACATCCAGCGGCAGCTTCATGGCTCGCTGTCCGATCTGCAGTGGGTGATCGACGCGTACGCGCTCAGCCTGGCTGCCCTGCTCCTGACCGCTGGCTCGCTCGCGGATTTGATCGGGCGCCGGATCGTGTTCGCGACCGGAATTGCGATCTTCAGCATCGGATCGCTCTTGTGCGGCCTTGCCCAGAGCGCGACCTTCCTCTCGCTCGCCCGGGCGGGTCAGGGAATCGGCGGATCGATCATGTTCGCCACCTCGCTGGCCCTCCTCGCCCATTCGTTCCGCGGGCGTGACCGCGGGATCGCGTTCGGCGTGTGGGGCGCGATTGCCGGTATCGCGGTCGCGGTCGGGCCGGTCATCGGCGGCGCGCTCGTGAGTGGGCTGACGTGGCGCTGGATCTTCCTCGTCAACGTACCGATCGGCGTTGTGACGCTCGCGATCACTCTGCTGCGGGTCGACGAGTCGCGCGACCCACAGGCCCGGCGCCCCGACTGGCTCGGATTCGCCACCTTCAGCACCTCGCTGCTGGCGCTGGTCTACGGCCTCATCAAGTCCAACACCGACGGATGGGGATCGCACCTCGTGATCGGCTCGATCGCTGCCGGCGCGGGTCTGATGCTCGCCTTCCTCACGGTCGAGGTGCTCCAGCGCCGCCCGATGCTCGATCTGAGCCTGCTGCGGGTCCCGACGTTCGTCGGGGGGCTGACCTCCGCGTTCGCGATCTCGGCCTCGCTGTTCTCGGTCCTCACCTTCCTGATCCTCTACCTCCAGAACCTGCTCGGCTTCTCAGCCGTCGGCACCGGGGTCCGTCTGCTCGCGCTGACGGGAGCGATGTTCGTCACCTCCGGCATTGCCGGCCGCGTAACTGGGCGAGTTCCCGCGCGATTGCTGATCGGACCGGGATTCGTGCTCGTCGGCACCGGCCTGCTGCTGATGCGAGGAATCACGCCGGCATCGAGCTGGACCCACCTGCTGCCGGGAATGATCGTCGCGGGCGTAGGCGCGGGTCTGGTCAACGTCCCCCTCGCCTCGACCGCCGTCGCGGTCGTCGAGCCGAGCCGATCCGGGATGGCCTCTGGCGTGAACTCGACCCTGCGCCAGGTCGGGATCGCGGCGGGAATCGCCGCGCTGGGGTCCGTGTTCGCCAGCCAGATCCGTCACGGTGTGATCGGATCGCTCGCGCACACGCCCGCGGCCCACGCCGCGCACCGGATCGCATCGGCAATCGCGGGCGGCCAAGCGTCCCACGCGATCGCGAGCGCCCCACATGCCCTCCGGGCAACGGTCGCCCATGCCGCGCAGCAGTCCTTCGTGTCGAGCCTCGACGACCTCCTGTTGATCTCGGCGGTGATCGCGTTCGCGGGCGCGGCGCTGGCGTTCGGGTTGATCAGGCAGAAGGACTTCGTCGAGGCGCCGGAGGGCGAGCTCGCCCCGGTAGCGGCCTGAGCGCCCGTAGCGGCCTGAGCGCCCCAGCGGCCTGGGGGATCCGGTGGCGGCCCGGGATCCATTGCCAGATCGGGGCTTTTCTGCCATAATCTAAGTCACTAAGACTTAGATTTGTCCACGAGCGAAGCTGAGAACCTGAATGCAACCTGACCGATTTACGATCAAGTCCCAGGAGGCGCTCCAGGCGGCCCAACGCCTCGCTGATGAGCGCCACAACCCCCAGACGACCCCTGAGCACCTGCTCGCCGTGCTGCTCGAGCAGGACGCCGGTGTGGTCGTTCCCGTGCTGCGCAAGCTCGGGGTCGATCCGAGCGCCGTTCGCCAGTCGCTCGGCCCGGCGCTCGAAGGATTGCCAACGCTGAGCGCGGGGACGACGCCAGAGCCGGCCGGTGGCTCGAGCGAGCTGGTCCAGATCCTGCGCGACGCCGAGCGCGAGATGCGTGAGCTGAAGGACGAGTACGTCTCGACCGAGCATCTGCTGCTCGCGCTCGCGAAGCACCCTGGGAAGGCAGGCGACGCCCTCCGCTCGAATGGGGCCTCGCGCGATGATCTGTTGAAGGCCCTAGGGGAAGTCCGCGGCCCCCACCGGGTCACCGACGAGAACCCCGAAGACAAGTTTCAGGCACTCGAGCGCTTCGGCCGTGATCTAACCGAGGCGGCCGGCCAGGGCAAGCTCGATCCCGTGATCGGGCGCGACGACGAGATCCGTCGCGTGATCCAGGTGCTCTCGAGGCGCACCAAGAACAATCCCGTGCTGATCGGCGAGCCCGGCGTCGGCAAGACCGCAATCGTCGAAGGCCTGGCGCAGCGGATCGTCGACGGGGACGTTCCCGAGGGCCTCAAGGACCGAAAGCTGGTCGCGCTCGACCTGGGCGCGATGGTCGCCGGATCCAAGTATCGAGGCGAGTTCGAGGATCGCCTCAAGGCCGTGCTGAAGGAGATCGCCGATGCGGAGGGCCAGATCGTCGTGTTCATCGACGAGCTGCACACGATCGTCGGGGCGGGCGCCGCCGAAGGCGCGATCGACGCCGGCAACATGCTCAAGCCGATGCTGGCCCGCGGCGAGCTGCGCGCGGTCGGTGCCACCACGCTCGACGAATACCGCAAGCACATCGAAAAGGACCCGGCGCTCGAGCGACGCTTCCAGCCGGTGTATGTGGGCGAGCCGACGGTCGAGGACACGATCGCGATCCTGCGCGGCCTGAAGGAGCGCTACCAGGTCCACCACAAGGTGCGGATCCAGGACTCGGCGCTCGTTGCCGCCGCGACGCTGAGCCAGCGCTACATCACTGACCGCTTTCTCCCGGATAAGGCGATCGACCTCGTCGATGAGGCCGCATCGCGGATCCGGATGGAGATCGACTCCAAGCCGACGGAGATCGACGAGGTCGACCGTCACATCATGCAGCTCGAGATCGAGCTTCAGTCGCTCGGCTCGGACGACGGTGACGCCGGCACGGCTGCACGCCGCGAGCAGCTCGAGCGAGCGCTTGCCGAGGAGCGTGAGCGCTCGGCCGCGATGCACGCAGAGTGGCAGCGCGAGAAGGAGACGATCGGCGCCGTCGCCGACCTGCACGAGCAACTCGAGCAGGCGAGGATTGAGCTCGAGCGCGCCCAGCGCGAGGCCGACCTCGGCCGCGCAGCCGAGCTGCAGTACGGGACGATCCCTGAGCTCGAGAAGCAGCTCGAGGCTGCCGAGAGCGCCGAAGCTGCTGCCGCGGAGGGCGGTGAGGAGCCGAAGTTCCTCAAGGAAGAGGTCGACGCAGAGGACGTGGCCGAGGTGGTCGCCAAGTGGACCGGCATCCCGGTCGCCCGCCTGATGGAGGGCGAGATCGACAAGCTCGTCCACATGGAGGAGCGCTTGCACCAGCGCGTCGTCGGTCAGGACGAGGCAGTCGAGGCCGTGTCTGCAGCGCTGCGGCGTTCGCGCGCCGGCCTCCAGGATCCAGACCGCCCAATCGGGACGTTCCTGTTCCTCGGCCCGACCGGCGTGGGCAAAACCGAGCTGGCCCGGGCGCTCGCCGAGTTCATGTTCGACTCCCAGGACGCCATGGTCCGGATCGACATGTCCGAGTACATGGAGAAGCACTCAGTCTCCAGGCTGGTCGGCGCGCCGCCCGGCTACGTCGGCTACGACGAGGGCGGTCAGCTGACCGAGGCGGTCCGCCGCCGGCCGTACTCGGTGGTGCTGCTCGACGAGATCGAGAAGGCTCACCCGGACGTGTTCAACACGCTGCTTCAGGTGATGGACGACGGACGCCTGACCGACGGCCAGGGACGCACCGTGTCGTTCAAGAACACCGTGCTGATCATGACCTCGAACATCGGGCGAGCCGGCCAGTCTCCCCGTGAGGCCGCCGAGGCCCATTTCAGGCCCGAGTTCATCAACCGGCTCGACGACATCGTCGAGTTCCAGCCGCTGACCCGCGACCAGCTATCGGAGATCGTCGATCTCCAGGTAGCGCGGGTTATCCAGCGGGTCAGGGAGCGGGATATCGAGGTCGAGCTGACCGATGACGCCAAGACGCTCCTAGGCAATCTCGGCTACGACCCGACCTACGGCGCCCGGCCGCTGAAGCGCGTTATCCAGAAGCGGCTCGTCGACCCGCTGGCGCTGGCGATCCTCGAGGGCAAGTTCGTCGGCGGCGACACGGTCAGGGTCGAGGCGGCCGACGGCGAGTTGGTCCTAGAGAAGGCGCCCGCCACCACGGCCACGGCTGCGGCGTAACGGCCGGCGGTTGGGGCGTGGCGGGGCCGGGGGCGAAGCGGCCCGTCCCGCGTGGCCCGTGGGCCCCCGGAATCGCCCTCACGTTCCAAAGCGCGGGTCCGCGCCGGCGCTTAGGAACGCTGGGGCGAAATAATCGCCCTGACGTTCCAAAGCTCTGCCGGTCCGGAGCGCTTTGGAACGCTACGGCGATGCGTGTCCTGGGCCCGGCTGCCGGAGCACCGTCGACCGCGAGCCGGCTGTGCCGAGCGCCGCGGTCTCCTGTACACGTTGGGCCCCCGGGTGTAGGGTCTGTCTCCGAAGGAACCACAACGGCACTGGAGGAACGATGGGCTTGATGGACCGCTTCAAGGGTGCGATGGAGTCGGCTCAGGCCGCGACTTCAAAGATGGGCGTCGGTGCGTCTGCCGAGCAAATGGAGCTTGCGAACCGCGCGCAGAAGCTGCGCAACGTGGGCGTCGATACCCCGGCGCACATCGACTCGATGACCGCGACTGGCAACACGGACACGCCCGGTGGCACCGAGTACAACATCTCGATGACCGTGTCTCCAACCGGGGGCGAGCAGTATCAGGTGACTACGAACCAGTACATCTATCCCTCGAATCCCTTCACCGAGGGCGAGAACGTGAGCGTCAAGGTCGATCCGGGCGATCCCAGCGTCCTGATGATCTACGGGCACGCTTGATTCTCTGACCGACAGCGGGGGCCCGCCTGGGGAGGCCGAGCCAAGCGCGGCCCCCAGGCCCAGCCAAGCGCGGGCCCCGGGCCTACGCCAGCGCGGGCGCCTCGGGCAGCCGCCCGAGCGCGGCCTCCATCTCCGACTCTGAAAACTCGGGATCCTCGAGCTCGCCTGCGAGGTAAGCGTCGTAGGCGCTCAGATCGAAGTTGCCATGGCCGCATAGGCCGAACAGGATCACCCGCTCCTCGCCCGCCTCCCGCGCCTCGTTGGCCTCCTCGAAGACCGCCCTGATGGCGTGGGCCGGCTCGGGCGCCGGGATGATTCCCTCCGCCCGCGCGAACTGCACGGCGGCCTCAAACGTCTCGTTCTGCTTGTAGGCGCGAGGCTCGACCAAGCCCTGCTTGACCAGCCCGCATACGAGCGGGGAGTCGCCGTGATAGCGCAGGCCACCAGCGTGCACCGGTGGCGGGACGAAATCGTGGCCCAGCGTGTACATCGGCATCAGCGGCGTGAGCCCGACGGTGTCGCCGAAGTCGTAGGCGTAGACACCCCGCGTCAGCGTGGGGCACGCGGCGGGCTCGGCTGCGATGAACCGCGTCGAGGCCCCCTCTCTGAGCACCCGGCGCAGGAATGGAATCGTCAGCCCGCCGAAGTTGGACCCGCCTCCCACACAGGCGATCACCGTGTCGGGTTCCTCACCGGCGAGCGCCATTTGCGCGACCGCCTCCTGACCGATCACGGTCTGATGGAGCAGCACGTGGTTCAGCACGGAGCCGAGCGAGTAGTTCGTATCCCCGCGCTGGGCGGCCACCTCGACGGCCTCGGAGATCGCGATGCCGAGCGAACCCGTCGGGTGCGCGCGCTGGGAGCGACCAGCCTCGGTTCGATCGGACGGCGAGCGATGCACCGTCGCTCCCCAGGTTTCCATCATCGAGCGCCGGTAGGGCTTCTGGTCATAGCTCGACCCGACCATCCACACCTCGCACTGAAGCCCGAACAGCCCGCAGGCGAACGCAAGCGCGGAGCCCCACTGCCCGGCGCCCGTCTCGGTCGCGAGCTTCTCGATTCCGGCGTTCGCGTTCTCGTAGGCCTGTGCGACGGCGGTGTTCGGCTTGTGCGAGCCCGGGGGCGAGACGCCCTCGTACTTGTAGTAGATATGGGCGGGGGTAGCCAGTGCCCGCTCCAGGCGCCGAGCGCGGTACAGCGGCGTCGGCCGCCAGAGCTTGTAGGCCTCGCGAACGGGCTCGGGTATTTCGATCTCGGGCTCTGAGGAGACCTCCTGCACGATCAGACCCATCGGGAACAGCGGCGCCAGATCGTCGGGGCCGGCCGGTTCCTTCGTACCCGGATGCAGTGGTGGCGGCGCCTCGCCCGGCAGGTCGGCCATCAGATTGACCCAGCTGCTCGGAATCTCGGCCTCGCCCAGCGTGAACTTGACCTGCTCCTCGCTCATGAGGCGCAGCCTATTACGCCAGGCGAAGCCGGCGCCACCGCAGCGGATGTCAGGCGGTGACGCGGATGTGAATTCTCGTCACCGGACCGCCGGGACGGCGGGCGAACGACTGCCTCGTGTCAAGCTGCAGCGTCCACGTCCCGGATGAGACCGACAGGGGGAATATTCGGCGAAGGCGAGTGCGGAGGTAGCCGCAGGCGCCCTCGGTGCTCCCCAGCGACACCGTCTTGCGAATCCGGCCCGAAGGTGCCAGGTAATGGACATAGACGGTCCGGGTCGCTCCGCCCATCGAGTAGCCCCACACGAGGAAGCGACCGCGGATCGTCCTCGGATTCCCGCCTGAGGTGAGGATCAGTGCGCCGGGGCTTCGTGTCAACGTGAACGTCGCCGAGGCCGAGCTCGAGCCATCGGATACCTGCAGCCGGTCCATGTGCTGGGCTGTCCCCGCCGGCAGCCCACCCGGGTGGACGCCGATCGAGAAGCTGCCCTGGGTGTCGGTCGTCCGCTGACCCAGGTAGACGCCGTCGATCGTCACCACGTACGTCCGGCCAGGCGCGAACCCGGACCCCTGCAGCTGCACGGTCCGTCCGACCACGTAACAGGCACGACCGGTGGTCAGGGTGGGAGCGGATGCCGCCCGCGCGACGAACCCGCTCGCCGCCGCGGCGCAGGCCAATGCCGCCAGAGCGCCACCCCCGCGCCGGGAAATCCGGTAGAAGTGCAACCGCGAACCCACGAGCCGAGGAGGATAGGGCGTGCCCACGTACATCATGCTGTCAACGTTGACGCCGGACGGAGTTCAGACAATCAAGAACAACCCGGCCCGCATCCGCGAGGTCAACCGCGAGATCGAGCAGCTGGGTGCGACGGTCAAGGCCCAATGGGCGACCCTCGGCCACTTCGATTTCGTCAACGTCGTCGAGGCGCCCGACGAGAAGACGATCGCTCGCGTGTCGCTCGAGCTGGGATCGCGCGGCACGGCGAAGTACGAGACCCTGAGCGCGATCCCGATCGACGACTTCATCGGCTCGATCTAGTTGCAGCCATCCTCACCCCGGGTCCTGGTCCTCGGCGCGGGCGGCCGTGAGCATGCGCTCATCCAGGCCCTGGCCCGCTCGCCTCGCCTGCCGCAGCTCCTGTGCGCTCCCGGGAATGCGGGGATCGCCGCCGACGCGCAGCTGCTCGATGCTGCCGCAGACGACGTCGATGCCGTGGTTCGCATCGCGAGGGAGCAGGATGTCGATCTTGTCGTCGTAGGGCCCGAAGCCCCGCTCGTCGCAGGGGTCTCGGATGCGCTCGTGGACGCCGGGATTCACGTCTTCGGCCCGAGCGCTGCTGCCGCCGCGGTCGAGGGCTCCAAGGCATTCTGCAAGGAGCTGATGGCCGCCGCGGGCGTGCCGACTGCCGGTTACGAGGTGGTGAGCGGCGTGGAGGAGGGCCTGCGCGCTGTCAACCGCTATCCGGCCGTGATCAAGGCCGACGGGCTTGCGGCCGGCAAGGGGGTTGTGATCGCGGCCGACGAGCACCACGCCCGCATCGCGCTCGAGCAGCTGCTCGTCGAGCACCGGTTCGGGACCGAACGGGTCGTGGTCGAAGAGCACCTGGAAGGGGAGGAGCTTTCGCTGCTGGCGGTCTGCGACGGCCGGCGTGCGGTTCCGCTGGCCTCCGCCCGTGACTACAAGCGGATCTACGACGGAGATCGAGGACCGAATACCGGAGGGATGGGCTCTTACTCCCCGGTACGGGAGATCGACGATGCCCGCGCTCAGGAGATCGCACTTGCCGTTCATCAGCCGGTGCTCGACGAGCTCGCCGGTCGTGGCATTCCTTTTCGCGGCTGTCTGTACGCGGGTCTGATGCTCACTCGCGAGGGCCCGAAGGTGCTCGAGTTCAACGTTCGCTTCGGCGATCCCGAGACCCAGGCGATTCTCCCCCGCCTGCGCTCGGACCTGCTCACGCTGCTGGAGCGCGCCACCGATCCAGGAGGGTTCGAGGGGGATGCCCCGATCGAATGGGCTCCGGAGACGGCCGTGACGGTCGTGCTTGCGAGTGCCGGATATCCGGAGTCGGCCTCCACGGGCGATGTGATCACCGGCCTCGACGCGGTTCCGCACGGCGTCCACGTCACCCACGCAGGGACGGCCCGCATGAATTCAGACCCCCACGGCCCGATCGTCACCGCAGGCGGCCGCGTGCTGAACGTGACCGCGCTGGGGGCCGACACCGAGTCCGCCCGCGCCGCCGCATATGCTGCCGCGGACATGATTCGGTTCGCGGGAAAGCAAGTCCGGCGGGACATCGCGCTCGAGGCACCGGCATGAGCGAGGCGTCCGGAGCGGGATCCGGTCGGCTCCAAGCGTTGGCGGAGCCAACCGAGGCATTTGCGGAGATGACCGTCGACGCGCCGCTCGTGGGCATCGTGATGGGCTCCAAGAGCGACCTTCCCGCGATGGAGGCGGCCGAGAAGGAACTGGGCGACCGCGGGATCCGCTGTGAGGTTCGGGTGATGTCGGCCCACCGCGAGCCGGACAAGGTGGCCGATTACGCCCGCAACGCCCGGCTGCGTGGCCTGCGCGTGATCATCGCGGGAGCCGGATTGTCCGCCGCCCTGCCGGGCGTGGTCGCCGCCCACTCGGATCTCCCGGTGATCGGCGTGCCGCTGACCAGCCGGACGTCGGTCGCGGGGGGCCTGGATGCGCTGCTCTCGATCACGCAGATGCCGCCCGGCGTTCCGGTGGCGTGCGTGGGAATCGACTCCGCGCGCAACGCCGCCGTCCTCGCCGCGCGGATCCTGGGTATCTGAGGACGCCCCCGTTCGCGCTAGCCTTTCCGGCGGTTCGGGGATGCCCGACGCGATCCTTCACCTCTCCTCGCTGACCGGAAGCCCGTTGCTCGATTCCGCGGGCGACCGCCTCGGCAAGATCGAAGACGTCGTCGCGCGTCTCGACCTCGCCGACGGCGCTCCCCCGCTCGTGGGGCTGAAGGCGAGAATTGGAGGACGAGATATGTTCGTGCCCGCCCACCGGATCGATCGTCTCGAACCCGGTGGCGCACATGCCTCGACGACGAAGCTGAACCTGGCCCAGTTCGAGCGCCGGTCGGGGGAGGTCCTGCTGCGGTCTGACGTGCTCGATCGCAGTCTCATCAACGTCGACCAGGCACGGCTCGTAAAGGCACGCGAGGTCGATCTCGTCTGCGAGGAGGGGACCTGGCGGGTCGCGGGAATCGACCCCAGCTTCCGAGCGCGGTTGCGCCGACTGCTGCCACATCGTTATCGCCGGCACGAGGAGCAACACGACCAGTTCGTCCCCTGGAATCAGATGGAGGCGTTCGTGGGCCACGTTCCCACGTCGCGATTGAAGCTGCCGGTCAGGCGGATCGCGCGACTGCACCCCGCGCAGATCGCCGATCTCGTGGAGGCGGCCTCCCACGAGGAGGGCGAGGAGATCCTGGCCGCCGTCGGCCAGGACAAGGAGCTCGAGGCCGACGTGTTCGAAGAGCTCGACGACGAGCATCAGGTCGAGTTCCTCAACGAGCGCTCCGATGAGGAGGCCGCGGCGGTCCTGAGCCGGATGGAGCCCGACGATGCGGCCGACCTGCTGTTGGAGCTCGAACAGGACCGGCGCCTCCCCGTTCTGAACCTGCTCCCGCCCGCCAAGCAACGCAAGATCAGAAGCCTCCTCGGATTTAACCCCTCGAGCGCCGGCGGCTTGATGAATCCGGACTTCTTCTCGGCTCCGGCCACGGCGCTGATCGGCGACACGCTCGCCAGGCTGCGAACGTCCCAGCTCGCGCCCGACCAGCTCCTGATCGTCTGGATCGTCGACAGCGCCGGGCGCCTCGCGGGTGGCGCGTACGTGTCGGAGATCGTCGCGGCGGACGCGCACCACGAGCTTCAGACCCTGATCGAGACTCGTCTCCCCACGGTTACCCCGGAGACCGACATCCCCGATTTGGCGCTGCTGATGTCGGACTACAACCTGACTGCGATGCCGGTCGTCGACCCGGGCGGCAAGCCGATCGGCGTGGTCTCGATCGACGACCTGATCGAGCAGCTGTTGCCCGAGGAGTGGCGCCGCCGCGCTGCCGCCACGCGCGGCTAGTTATCGAGGCGTGAATCGGGTCCTGCGAGCCTGGAACGCCCACATGGGCCGCTGATAGGCTCCTTCCAGCCGTTCTGAGCGGCGACCGAGGCGTTCATGAGACACCACGACGGATACCAAGACAGCGACGAGCTACCGCGAAGTAGCAAGCTCGCGGCACCAGTCGTGGGCGGCGCCCTGGGCGAGGGGTAGTCCTCGCAAGCAGGTGACCTCCCCCGGCCGCGTCGCCGCGGCGAAGCGGGTAGAAAGGAGGTCGAGCAGATGACAGAGCCGTCCGCGGGCGTGACGCGTCCCTCGGCCTCCGCCGGTTCTGACCGCGCGGTGCTCGACTCCGGGCAGGCAACGGAGATCCAGGGCGCGTTCGGGACGATCCGCCACCAGGACGATGGGCGCCGAAGCCTCCGGGCGCGGACGCTGGCGCTGCTCGCGATCATCGGTCCGGGACTGATCGTGATGGTCGGGGACAACGACGCCGGCGGGGTCTCGACCTATGTCCAAGCGGGTCAGAACTACGGCACCAGTCTGTTGTGGGTGCTGCTGCTCCTGGTTCCCGTGCTGATCATCAACCAGGAGATGGTGGTTCGGCTCGGAGCGGTGACCGGCGTGGGACACGCCAGGCTGATTGTCGAGCGGTTCGGACGAGCCTGGGGCCTGTTCGAGGCGAGCTTCCTGCTCCTGCAGAACTTCCTGATCATCGTCACGGAGTTCATCGGAGTGAGTCTCGCTCTCTCGTACCTGGGGGTATCGCAATACGTCTCGGTTCCGGTGGCAGCGGTTGCGCTCGTCGCGGTCAGCGCCAGCGGCAGCTTCCGGCTCTGGGAGCGCTCGATGTTCCTGTTCGTGTTCGCCAACCTGCTGGTGTTCCCGCTCTTCTTCATGGCTCACCCGAAGGCTGGAGCGATCGTCCGGCACTTCTTCATCCCAGGAATCCACGGCGGCGCCACCTCGACCGCGGTGCTCCTGATCATCGCCATCGTGGGAACGACCGTTGCTCCCTGGCAGCTGTTCTTTCAGCAGTCGAACATCGTCGATAAGCGGATCACGCCGCGGTGGATCAACTACGAGCGGATCGACACGTATCTGGGGGCGGTGGTGGTCGTGGTCGCCGCGGGTGCGCTGATCTGCATCACGGCCTTCGCCTTCGGCGGGACGCGGTATTTCGGGCATTTCCTTGATGCGGGGGCCGTGGCCCACGCGCTTCATCACGCGGTCGGCTCGGTCGGTGGCGCCTTCTTCGCGGTCGTATTGCTCAATGCCTCGCTGATCGGCGCCGGCGC
Organism: uncultured Actinomycetes bacterium; assembly: GCA_963822725.1. Taxonomy (GTDB): domain Bacteria; phylum Actinomycetota; class Thermoleophilia; order Solirubrobacterales; family Solirubrobacteraceae; genus Palsa-465. Next base: position 264,949 of record CAWGIR010000001.1, on the reverse strand, counting down.
GGTGACGCTGGCAACCTCGTACGTCGTGGGCGACATCACGGGGACGAGGGGCTCGCTGCACCGAAGCTTCAGACAGGCCAAGGGCTTCTACTCGGTCTTCAGCGCGCTGATCCTGGCCGCCGCGGGGATTGTGCTGATCCCGGGAGCGCCGCTGGGTGTGATCACCGAGGCGGTGCAGGCACTATGCGGGATCGTGCTGCCTCTGACGACGGTGTTCCTGCTGATGCTCTGCAACGACCGCGAGGTCCTTGGGCCGTGGGCCAATCCCGTGTGGCTGAAGGCGGTCGCGGCCGCCGTTGTCGGGGTCCTGATGCTGCTTTCGTTCGTGCTGACGGTCACGACGATCTTCCCGCACGTCGACGTGACGGCGCTCTCCGCCGCGGCGGGCGGGGTGCTTGCTGCGGTGCTGGCCGGCTACGCGGTCGTGGCGCTCTGGAATCGGCGCGGGGCAGAGGCGGTGACCGTGATCGACAGCGGCCCGGAGGTCCCACGCGAGCAGTGGACGATGCCGCCGGCAACGCTCCTGTCCCGACCGCAGTGGTCGACAGCCCGCCACGTCGCGATGCTCACGCTCGGCTCCTACATGGTCGTCGCGCTGGCGCTGCTGGTCGTCAAGTCGGTGCAGCTCGCCGGAGGTTGAACCGGCCTCAGGTTGCCGGCCCGAGCACGTGTCGCTCGAGCCAGTCGTTCCGGAACGCACCTCGGGGATCGAGCCGCTCACAGAGCTCGCGGAAGTCGGGCAGGCGGTCGTACAGTGGAGCGAGCCTCGGGGCATCCGCGAGGAACAGCTTTCCCCAGTGCGGCCGTGCCCCGAACGGCTGGAGCGCCCGCTCGACAGCCTCGAGCGCTCGCTCAACTGCGGTCTGCTCGCGCCTCCATGTGAAATGGATAGCGAGCGTGTCCTGCTCGTACTGCGGGCTCATCCACAGCGAGTCGGCGGCGACCACGCGGAGCTCGCTCACTTCAAGCAGCGGACTGACCGTTCCCGCGAGGCCCCTGATCGCCTCGATCGCGTCCACGGCGTGCGTGCGTGGGACGATGTACTCCGACTGGATCTCGGCGCCGGCCGACGGCGTAAAGCCCATGCGGAAGTGCGGCAGACGCTCGAACCACGGTCCCGAAATCCCCAGCTGTAGCGTCGCGTGGACAGATTCGATGCCGTCGATCGGGTGACGCTGCTCGGTTGCGGCGGGCACGCCGGCCAGCTCATCCAGGGCGAGCTCCTCGCCGGCGCGCTGCTTTACCCAGATCCTCCCGGCCTGCTGGCCCCACAGCGTGAAGACGCTGACGCTGTAGCCGCTTCCCATGATCGTCTCGAGGTGCTCGTACAGCGTCTCCCAGGGGAGCGGTTCGAACACCTTCTGGCGCGCCTCGTAGAAGGGCTCGACGGCAAGCGTGACCTTGGTGACGGCTCCGACGGCGCCGAGGCCGACCACAACGCCGTCGAAGCCGGCGTCGGCCGCCCCGACCTTCAGCAGCTCCCCCGCGGAATTGATCAGCTCGACCGCCCGTACCGCGGTCGCGAGGTTGCCGTTCTCGGCGCCCGATCCGTGCGTGGCCGTGGCCACGGCGCCAGCCACCGAGATGTGCGGCAACGAAGCGAGATTGGCGAGCGCGAGGCCCTCGGGCTCAAGCGCGCGCGCCAGATCTCCGTACCGAAGCGCCCCGCCGCACGTGACGGTGCGCCGATCGCGGCCGACTTCGATCTCTGACGGAAGCCGGTCCAGGGTCACGAGCTCGCCGCTGTCGGCGATGTCGGTGAAGGAATGCCGTGAGCCGAGTACACGGATCCGCGGCGCGCGCGAGACGATCTCCCGAAGCTCCTCGATCGTCGAGGGGGCGTGAATCGCGCTCGCCCGATAGGCGTAGTTCCCGGCCCAGTTGGTTGCGTGCATGGGCTGGAACGTATACGGCGGATCACCGTTGCGATACTGGCCCAGATGTCCAACTCCCCATACACATCCGAGCTCGCCGAGGCCCTCGCTCCCGATGTCCTCGACCGTTTCCAGCGCTACGTCCGGATCGACACCCAATCACGGCGCGACCGGGAGCGCTCCCCGAGCACGCCCGGGCAGTTGAAGCTCGGCGAACTCCTGGTGGGCGAGCTGCGCGACGCCGGTGTCGACGACGCGGGCCTCGACGACAACGGCTACGTGACCGGAACGCTCCCGTCGAACAACGGCGGCACGCCGCCGGCCATCGGCCTGATCGCCCACGTCGACACCAGCCCGGAGGCCCCGGGAGCGGGCGTGGAGCCGATCGTCCATCGCGCCTACGACGGCGGCGTGATCGAGCTTCCCCGGAACGGCACCCGCCTGGACCCGGACGCGATGCCCGAGCTCAAATCCAAACGGGGCCACGACATCGTCACGTCGAGCGGCGACACGCTGCTCGGCGCCGATGACAAGGCCGGTGTGGCCGAGATCGTGGCCGCGATCGCATACCTGGCGGCACATCCTGAGCTGCCGCGACCGACGCTCAAGATCGCCTTCACGCCCGATGAGGAGATCGGCGAAGGGGCGACGCTGTTCGACATCGAGCGCTTCGGGGCGCGCTGCGCCTACACGCTGGACGGGTCTGAGCTGGGCGAGCTCCAGGACGAGACGTTCTCCGCCGATGAGGTCATCGTCACGGTCGACGGGGTGGAGGTCCATCCGGGTCAGGCGACCGGCAGGATGGTCAACGCGCTCCGCCTGGCCGCGCGCATCGTGGCCGCGCTGCCGGCCGACAGGCTGACGCCCGAGACCACCGCGGGCCGAGAGGGCTTCATCCACCCATACGAGCTCACGGGTACGCCGACTCGTGCGGAGGTGCGCTTCATCGTGCGCGACTTCGACGAGGATCTGCTGGGGCGTCACGTCGAGTTGCTCGAACGGACCGCCCACGAGGTGGTCGATGCAGAGTCCCGGGCCAGGCTCGGGATCGAGGTGCGCCGCCAGTACCGCAATATGCGCCGCCACATCGAGCAGGTTGCCGAAATCGTGCGGGCTGCCGAGGAGGCGATCCGTGCCGAGGGGATCGAGCCGGTTCGCACCCCAATCAGAGGCGGCACGGACGGCTCGCTGCTGAGCGAGATGGGGCTTCCGACGCCGAACATCTTCACCGGAGGTCACGAGTACCACTCGGTCCGCGAGTGGGCCTCCGTGCAGGACATGGCTTCGGCGGCGGCGACGATCGTCAGGCTCGCCGAGACCTGGACTCGTCCCGAGTTCGCCTCACGTTAGGCTCCGGCCTCGCGTGCAGCCCTCATTCAGCGGATCCCTCGCGTCCGTCGACGGCGCGATCACGCTCGCCTCGGAGGCGACGATCCCGGCCACCGACGAGGGCCTACTGCGTGGTGACGGCGCGTTCGAGGTGATCCGCGTGTACGACGGTCAGCCGTTCAAGTTCGAGGAGCATCTCCGACGTCTGGAGCGGTCAACGTCGAATCTGCGGTTGCCGGTCGACCTCGAGGCAGTCAGGGCTGACGCCCACCGCCTGCTCGCACATGCGGGCGTCGGCCCCGACCACGAGGCGCTCCGGATTGTGGTGACGCGCGGTGGCCGCAGGCTGCTGCTGACAGAGCCTCTGCACGAGCTGCCGGAGCGCACCCGCCTCGCAGTGATCACCTACTCGCCGACGCGGATCCTGGACGGGATCAAGTCGCTCTCGTACGCGGCGAACATGCTCGCCGGCAGGCTGGCGCGTGAGCGCGGGTTTGACGAGGCGCTGCTGGTGACGCCGCATGGCCGGGTGCTCGAGGCGCCGACGAGCTCGATCTTCTGGGTCTCGGGCGGCGACCTCTACACGCCCCCCCTGTCCGATCACATCCTGGCGTCGATCACGCGAGCGCTCGTGGTCGAGTTGACCGACGCAAGCGAGCGGGAGTGCGCGCTCGACGATCTATACGCAGCCGACGAGGCGTTCCTGAGTTCGACGATTCGCGAGGTTCAGCCGATCGCCGCAATCGACGAGCACACGTGGAACGACGTCGGCCCGGTGACGACAAAGATCGCTGGGGACGTAAGAGACAGGATCCAGTCGGAGCTAGCCGCCGCTTGAAGGTCCTGACCGTAATCGGCAACCGCCCACAGTTCATCAAGGCGGCGGCCGTCACGCCGCCTCTGCGCCGAGCTCATCAAGAGGTGATCGTCCACACCGGCCAGCACTTCGACGACGAGCTCTCGGCCGTGTTCTTCGCCGAGCTCGGACTCCCGGCGCCCGAGCTCGAGCTACGGGTCGCGCTCGGGTCCAACACCTCCCAGACCTCGCGCATGCTGTCGGCACTGGAGCCGGCGCTGAGCGACGTGGGACCGGATGCGCTGCTCGTATACGGAGACACGAACTCGACCCTCGCGGGCGCGCTGGCGGGGGCGCAGGCTGGGATTCCGGTCGCCCACGTCGAGGCCGGGATGCGCTCGTATGACCGCTCCATGCCGGAGGAGCTCAATCGCGTTCTCGCCGACCACGCGAGCGCCTTGCTGCTCTGCTCCTCCGAGCTGGCGGCAGCCAACCTGCGGGCCGAGGGAGTTGCCGGCACCGTCGATGTGGTGGGAGACGTGATGGTCGACGTGGCCCAGGTGGTGCAGCCGCGGGCACGCGAGCGCTTGGACCTGCTGAAGCCTTACGAGCTCAAGCCCGGCGGGTACGTCGTCGCCACCGCGCACCGCGCCGGAAACGTCGACGATCCGGTGAGGCTGCGGGCGCTGGTCGAGCTCTTGAGAGCCGTTCCGCCGCCGCTCCTGTGCGCGCTTCACCCCCGCACTCGGCAGCGCCTCGAGGACGCCGGGCTGCTGGCGGAGCTCGAGGACGCCGATGACGTGATCCTCACGCCGCCGCTCGGCTATGTGGAGCTGACGGCCCTGGTCTGCAACGCGCGTGCCGTGATGACCGACTCCGGTGGGCTCCAGAAGGAGGCCTATCTGGCCGGAGTACCGTGCCTGACGCTCAGATCCACGACCGAATGGACGGAAACCGTGGAGAGCGGGTGGAACGTTCTCGTCGACCTGGACCGTGACCGTGCGCTCGCCGCGCTTGCACAGAACCCACCGAGCGAAAGGCCACCGCTGTACGGCGACGGTCACGCGGGAGAGCGCGTCGTGGACGCCCTTACACTGCACCTCGGATGACGGACTCCTCGATCCGGATCGGCGTCGTCGGGCTCGGCTACTGGGGCCCGAATCTTGCGCGGAACTTCGCCGCCCTGCCGGGATGCGAGCTGACGTGGTGCTGTGACACCTCCGAGGAGGCGAAGGCTCGCCTCGCAGCGCGGCTCCCCGGACTGCGGCTGACCTCCGACTTCGGCGAGATGCTCGCCGATCCCGCCCTTGACGCGGTCGTGCTCGCCACGCCGGTCCCCACTCACGCCGAGCTCGCGGTTCGCGCGCTCGAGGCGGGCAAGCACTGCTTTGTCGAGAAGCCGCTCGCGCAATCGGTGGCGGATGCCGAGCGGGCCGTGGCAGCGGCGAGCGCGTCTCGGCGGATTCTGATGGTGGGACATCTGCTCGAGTATCACCCCGGAGTCCAGAAGCTGAAGGAGTTGGCCGACTCCGGCGAGCTCGGCGACCGGATCTACTACATCTACGGCAACCGCCTCAATCTGGGCAAGCTGCGCTCGGACGAGAACGCGCTCTGGAGTCTCGGCGCTCACGACGTGTCCGTACTCCTGTATCTGGCCGGCGAGCAGCCCTGGGAGGTGACCGCTCATGGGGAGTCGTACGTTCGCGCCGGCGTGGAGGACGTCGTCTTCTGCTTTCTGCGCTTTCCCTCCGGCCTATCCGCCCATCTGCACCTCTCGTGGCTCGATCCCCACAAGGAACGACGGTTCACCGTCGTCGGCTCGCGGCAGATGGCCACATTCGACGACATGGCGATCGAGGGCAAGCTCGCGGTCTACGACAAGGGGTTTGAGGAGGACGCCCGGGGCTACGGCGAATACATCACTCGCGCTGGGGCCATCTACTGCCCACGGATTCCGAACGTCGAGCCGCTGAGGGTGGAGTGTGAGCATTTCATCCGCTCGATCCGCGCCGGCACGTCGCCCCGCTCGGACGGCGAGAGCGGGCTGCGCGTGGTACGCGTGCTCGAGCGGCTTCAGCAATCGCTGGACTCCGCGCGTGCCGGGGCGCCAGGCGACTCCGCGACGGAAGCCGGCGTCCGTGCCTGAGGTCTCCGCCGGCGCCCACATAGCGCCGAGCGCCAAGCTGGCCGACGACGTCTCGGTCGGCGCGTTCGCGGTGATCCACGATCTGGTCGAAGTCGGCGAGCGATGCGTGATCGAGGACGGGGCGGTGCTCGGCAAGCGCCCTCGGCTGCGGCCCGGCTCCAGTGCCCGCGGCTTGGACGGTCCCGGGCCTCTCGTGATCGAGGACGGCGCCACGGTGTGCTGCGGTGCCGTCGTGTACGCGGGCGCGCGCATCGGCTCGGGCGTGATCGTCGGCGACCAGGCGCAAGTCCGGGAACGCGCGGTGATCGGGGCCGGGTCTGTGATCGGTCGCGGCTCTACCGTCGACTTCGATGCCCACGTCGGCGAGCGGGTGCTGATCCAGACAGGGGTGTACGTCACGGGCGGCAGCGTGGTTGAAGACGACGTGTTCGTCGGACCCGGCGCGATCACCACAAATGACGACACGATGGGTCGCCATCAGCGCGGTCAGGGACTGCAGGGTCCGATCCTGCGGCGCGCCTGCCGAGTGGGGGGTGGTGCGGTGCTCGTGCCTGGCATCGAGGTCGGCGAGGAGGCGTTCGTCGCTGCCGGTGCGGTTGTGGTGAGCGACGTGCCGGCGCGGGCGGTGGTAATGGGCGTGCCCGCGCGAGTCGTCCGCGAGGTCGGCGACGAGGATCTGATCGAGCGCTGGCGTGGTTAGAGCCCATCCGGAAACCCCCCGCGTACGTCTGGCGACGGCGGATCTGCGCGGATGCTTCGTCCTCGGAGGCTCGCGCAGCGCTGCTGCGCCACGCCTCCTGCGTCCTCGCCCCGCTTGATCCGGCGCTCGCCAGCCGCCCACGCGGAGTTTCCTGATGAACTCTTAGCGCGTCCGTGCCACCATCCGAACCAGCCCACACGCGAGAGGAGAAGACCCCGATGGAGACCTGGGACATCCGCTCACTTGCGATCGAGCCCCACCGCCCGCAGGTGCTGCGCTCGGACGATGAGACGCGCGCGATCGCGATCCTCCTACCCGCGGGCGAAGAGCTTCAGGAGCATCAGGTCCACGAGCGTGCCTACATGTTGGTCGCTGACGGCGAGATCGAGGTCGTCCAGGACGGGGACAGCACGACCGGCGGGCCCGGCTTCCTATCTCACTTCGAACCGGCGGAGCGCCGCACGGTGCGCGCGGTCACCGACTCGAAGCTGGTCCTAGTCCTGGCTCCTTGGCCCGGCGTCGGGCATCCGTCGTGGAAGGGCGCCGCCTGACCTTCCCGCGGCCCCGGCGCCGCCCTCTTCCCCGGCGACGCGCCCGGCACCGGGCGCCACGCGCCCCGGCACCCCCCCTCAGTTCTTGATCGGGAAGTTGCCCGGCGGCAACTTGCTCTGGGGCAGGACCGGGAGCAGGAACGGCTTTCGCGGCTTCTGGCTGAAATCGAAGTCCTTGACGAGATCACCGAGGATCCGGGCCTTCTCGCGCACGTCAGGTCGTGAGTCCGGCCGCCCGTCGTTCTTCGGGTCGAGTGCCCGCCCGCCGAGGAAGTCGTCCTCGATGAACTTCAGGTAGGCGTCGAACGAATAGGTGTTGTGGTCGATGTATCCACGGCGCGCGAACGGGCTGATCACGATCCCCGGGACGCGCAGGCCGTACCCGGCTCCGTCGACCGTCGGCGGCTTGACGTGGTCGTAGAAGCCTCCCCAGTCGTCCCAGGTCAGGAAGATGGCCGTGGAACCCCAGTCCTTGCTGCGCATGATCGCGTCGACCAGGCCGGTCACGTAGTTCTGCCCCCAGCTGATCCGCGCGGGCGGGTGCTCGCTGACATCGCCGCTCGGGATCAGCCATGAGACAGCCGGCAGCTTTCCCCGGCGGGCGTCTTTGTAGAACTGGTTGACGGCCACGATGTCGCCGAGCTGACGGTCTTGGTGGACCGTTGAGAAGTTGGCGAGCGGGTTCCAGATCTCCGGCGTCTTGACGTTCTGGGGCACCGGCGTGCATGTCATCGCGCCGCTCTCGCAGTCGGGCTCTGTGCCCTGAGATAAGTAGTAGCGCCAGCTGACGTGGTGCTTGTGCAACAGGTATGTGATGTCGGTCCACGCGTACGGCGGCTGATCGGCCGGATTGGAGCTGTACCGGTTACTGGGCTCCGTCACCGTCGTGAGCGCCGCCGGCCCGATGTTCCCGCTTCCACCGTCCAGGCGGGGGTCGGGGTTGACCAGGTCCGTCTTACAGCTCTTCGGCTTGTTCGGAACGCACTTCGCCGACCAGGCGGACACGAGATACAGATGCGAGACCTGGCTCCAGCTGAGGCTGGGTTCGAACATGTGGTCCTGGAGCACGAAGTTCCGCGCGTAAGCCCAGTAGTGGGTCAGCTGGCTCCCGTTGTGGTAGCTCATCACGTCGTCGCACGTGGTGGGGAGCCCCTTGAGGCTGCAGCCGAAGATGTCGGTGTCCAGATGCCCGGACTCGCGACTGGCGATGAAACCGTCCATCTTGCCGTGGTTGACGTCGGCCCGAGCATCGACCGCCATGTGAGGTCCGCCGCCATTGATGTCGCTGTTGTCCAGATAGGGCTTGACGCAGTTGTGCGCCATCGGGTCCGGGACGCACGGCACCTTCCCGCGGTGTCCGGCCAGGCCGGGGATCCCATCGGCGCCGGGGTAGGTCCCGAAGTAGTTATCGAACGACCGGTTCTCCTGCATGATGATCACGACGTGCTTGATCTTGTGGATGCCCACCGACGCCGCGGTGCCGGTGGGGGACGTCGGCCTATGCGCAGGCGCTGCTGAGGCCCGGCTCGCGTGCGTCCCCGCGGCGGTGGCGATGACGAGCGCAACTCCCGTCAGGAGAGCCGCTGACGCCAGTGCCAGCAGCCTGTGCCAACGCCCAAGCCTACGTCGCGAGCGAGCCGTCTCCCTCATGCCCGCAGCAATCTACAACTTGCGAAGCAGTTACCGCGGGTCTCCGACGACCATCTCTCTGCTGGCTTCGGTCCAGATCACCTGCTCGCGCCCCGGCCCGACGCCGACCAACGCGATCGGTACCCCGACAAATTCGGAGATGAACCTCAGGTAGTCGCGTGCGGCCTCGGGAAGGTCGGACTCGGTCCGGCACTCGCTCAGGTCCTCGGACCAGCCTTTCATCTCGATGTACTCGCCGACGGCGTGGTGCAGCACCGTCTGGTGGTAGGGGAAGTACTCGAACTCCGCCCCCTCCGCGCCGCGGTAGCGCGTGCAGATCTGGAGCGGGTCGATCCCCGAGAGGACGTCGAGCTTCGTGATCGCAAGCGCCGTCAGCGAGTTGATCCGCGCCGCGTAGCGGAGCGCGACCAGGTCGAGCCACCCAACCCTGCGCGCGCGTCCCGTCGTGGTGCCGTACTCGCCGCCGCGCTCGCGGAGCATCGAGGCGAATTCTCCATCCACCTCCGTCGGGAACGGCCCTGCCCCCACGCGCGTCCCGTAAGCCTTGGTGATGCCCCAGACCTCATCGATGTCCTTCGGGCCCACCCCCGCCCCGATGCACGCTGCGCCGGCGACGGGGTTCGACGAGGTGACGAACGGATACGTGCCGTGGTCGATGTCAAGCAGCGCTCCCTGGGCACCCTCGAACACGACCGTGTGGCCCGTGTCCAGCTGCTCCTGCACGAGCCGGATCGTGTCCGAGATGTACGGCTCGAGCCGGTGGCCGTAGGTCACGTACTCCTCGGTCATGGTCTGTAGGTCCAGCGCCGGGTCCTTTGCGAATGGACGCAGCGACAAGCGCTTGGGCTCGAGCGCGGCGACGATCTTCTGCTTGAGGATCTTCTCGTCGAGCAGATCCTGGACCCTGATGCCGAGGCGTGCGGCCTTGTCGGCGTAGCACGGGCCGATGCCCCTGCGCGTCGTTCCGATCTGGAGCTTGCCGAGCTTCGCCTCGCCGGCGTGATCGAGCATCAGGTGGTAGGGCATGATCAGATGCGCGTTGGCCGAGATCCGCAACGAGCTGGTGTCGACGCGGCGCCGGCGGAGCTCGTCGAGTTCGTCGGTGAGGATCTTCGGGTCGACCACCACTCCGTTGCCGATCACGCACGCCTTCCCGCGGTGCAGGATCCCCGACGGGATCAGGTGGAGCTTCCAGGTCGTCCCGTTGCGGACGATCGTGTGCCCCGCGTTGTTGCCGCCCTGGAAGCGCACGACAGCGTCTGCGCGCTCGGCGAGCAGATCGGTGATCTTTCCCTTCCCTTCGTCGCCCCACTGGGCGCCGACGATTACGAGTCCAGGCATAGCGAAGTCAGTGTAGGCACGGGGCCATCGGCGACCGCCTCAGGCCAGGCGGAGATCCATCCGCCGGTCCTCGCCGAGCAGGGGCAGCTCGTCGCACATTTCGGTCAGCCGCGACACGGTTCGCTCAGAGATCTGCTCGCACAAGGCCTCGCGGTCGAGGATGTTGGTCGTGATCACCACCGAGCGCTCGTCCTCGTACCGTGCGTTGACGATCGAGTAGAGCTCCTCGAGCACCCACTCGTTCGTCCGCTCGGCCCCGACGTCATCGATGTGCAGCAGGTCGACTGCCGTGAGCCGATCAAGCAGCTCGAGGTGCGAGCGCTCCGCGCGATGCGTATCCCGGATCTCATTCAGCAGGCGCGGCAGGGAGTAGATCGCGACCGAGCGACCGGCCTTCAGCGCGGCCTTCGAGACGAGCATCGCGAGCGTCGTCTTGCCGGTGCCCACCGGACCCATGAACCAAAGGCCCCGTCCCGCGTCCAGCTGGCCATCGATCGTGTCCACGTACCGTCGGGTGGCGCTCACGACATTCACGTCGATGTCCGTGACCGGCGCCCGGTCGAAACTGACGTCCCGGTACCGCCGGGGAATCACCGCGGACAGGTGGCGTGCCTTGGCCTGGGCTATCCGCTGCGGCCGGCAGCGACAGTCGTAGGCGGTGTTCGTCGCTTCGTCGAAGACAAGGCCCGAGCCGTCACAGACGTCGAACGGGCACCGGTCGCTCACGGCGTCACCCCTTCGTCTGAGAACCGGCTGCCGCGCCTCACGCCGCGAACCTCTCGCCGGCGTAGTTCATGAACTTCGGGTACTGATTGCGGAACGTGAGCACGATGTCACCCACCGGTCCGTTCCGGTGCTTGGCGATGATGATGTCCGCCTCACCCGGCCGCTCGGACTCGTCTTTGAGGTAGTACTCCTCGCGGTAGATGAACATCACGAGGTCGCTGTCCTGCTCGATTTGACCGGATTCTCGTAAATCGGACAGGATGGGCCGCTTGTCCCCTCCGCGCTGCTCCACCGCGCGGCTGAGCTGCGAGAGCGCAATCACCGGCACGTTCAGCTCTCGGGCGAGGCCCTTCAGCCCACGGCTGATCTGACCCACCTGCTCCACGCGGTTCTCGACCCGACCCTCGTGGCGCATCAGCTGGAGGTAGTCGACGATGATCAACCCGAGACCTTCCTCGAGCCGATGGTGGAGGCGGCGCGCTTTCGCCCGGACCTCGAGCACACCGGTGTCGCTCGAGTCATCGATGTAGAGCGGCGCCTGAGAGAGCCGTCCGCACGCCTCGAGGATCTTCGGCCACTTCTGCTCGGCGACCTTGCCCCGGCGAAGGTCCTCGCCCGGGATGTTCGACTGCGAGGCGACGAAGCGCTGTGCGAGCTCGGATTCGGACATTTCCAGAGAGAACAGGACCACGGGGTATGGGCGACCGTCCGGATCACCGATGCCGAGCGCGGCGTTCTCCGCGATGTTGGCCACCAGCGCCGACTTTCCCATCGACGGGCGCGCCGCGATCACGATCAGGTTCCCTCGCTGAAACCCGCCCGTTCGCTGATCGAGATCCTTGAAGCCCGATGGGGTGCCGGTCAGGGGCGACTTGGCGACGGACAGACGATGGAGACGCTCGGTCTCCTCGTCGAGGATGTCGGCGATCGTCCGAAGCTGGCGCTGCTGATCCCCGTGGGCCACTTCGAGCACCGAGCGCTCCGCGCGCTCGAGCAGCTCGCGTGGCGCCACGTCGCCGGCGTAGACGCTTTCCTGGATCCGAAGCGTGCTCGTGAGCAGCGCCCGCATCTGCGCCTTCTCTCGCACGATCCGCCCGTACTCGCGCGCATGGCCCGCCGCCGGCACCCAGCCGGCCAGCTCGTCGATCGCCTCCGGCCCTCCGACCTCGTCGAGCTTTCCCTGCTGACGCAGCGTCTCGGCAACGGTCAGATGGTCGATCTTCCGGTCATCCTCGAACAGCACCCTCATCGCCGCGAACACCGCCCCGTGCTGTTCGCGATAGAAGTGCTGGGGGCGCAGCTGCTCCTCGACCAGGAGCGCGTTCAGATGCCGTTCGTCGAGCAGCACCGCTCCCAGCACCGACTTCTCGGCCTCGAGGTTGTGGGGCGGGACGGCTAGCTGTTCGGTGGTGGCCATCGGCTGTCCGAGTCTAGGTCCGGGTCAGGCGGCAGCGGCGGGTCGCATTCCGCAATCACCGGGGGAATCCGTTTGGGCATTCGTCGCCCCGTGTGGACCGGCCGAGGCGACCGTTCCCGCTCCCAGAGTGCTTGCCGGTAGCAGCTCGCAGCACGCCCTGCTGGGGCGGTCGGGAGCGCTTTGGGTGCGGGAGTAGGCGCTGAGCCGCCTACGCCGCAACAACCATTGTCTTGATGGTCGCCGTCACCTCGTCGGTCACCTCCACCACGACCATGTAGGTCCCGGTGTGGCGGATGGGGTCCTCGAGATGAACCTTGCGCCGGTCGACGCGGATCCCGCGGGCGTCGCGGATCGCATCGGCGATGTCCTGGGGCGTGACGGATCCGAACAGCCGACCGTCCTCGCCGGCCTGCTGCGGGATCGTCAGCACCGTCCGGCTGAGCACCGCCGCGTTCTCCTGCGCACGCTCGGCAGCCTCACGCTGGGCCTGCTCGGCCTGCTCTTGGCGACGCGTCGCGACGGCGATCGACGACGCGGTCGCGGGCTCGGCCAGCTTCCGCGGCGCCAGGTAGTTGCGCAAATAGCCGGCGGACACGTCGATCACCGTGCCGCGCTCACCAAGCGACTCGACGTCCTGGAGCAGTATCGCCTGCGGCAAGGCCGCCTCCGTCAGCGCTCTCGGTCGCGATCGCGGTCGCGGCGGTCGCCACGATCACCGCGGTCGCCACGCTCGCTCGGCTCCCCAACGTACGGGAGCAATGCAAGCTCACGAGCACGCTTTACGGCCTGGGCGATCTGGCTCTGGTGACGGCGGCAGGCGCCCGTGATGCGGCGCGAGCGGATCTTCCCGCGCTCCGACACGAACCGGCGCAGCATCGTGACGTCCTTGTAGTCCACCTGCGCGATCTTCTCGCGGCAGTACGGGCACGGCTTGCGCCGGGTCGAGCCCGTCAAGCCTTTCCTGTCGCGCCGGCGAACCGGACGTCTACGTTGCTTTGCCACTCGGTTCCTCTGCTTCGGTTGCTGCTAGTGCCTTAGAACGGGATGTCGTCCTCACCGGCTCCGGCTGGCACCGTGGCGGTCTCGAAGTCGTCGGTGTCGATCGGAACGTCCCCCTCGTTGGCCTGTGCGCCTGAGGAGAACCCGCTTCCGTTCGAAGCGCCGGCGCCCTCGTCGCGTCCACCGGCGAGGAACTGCACAGAGTCAGCGATGATATCGATCGACTCTCGCTTCTGCCCTTCGCGCTCCCACTGGCTCCACTCGAGGCGACCGTCGATCGCCACGGGGCGGCCCTTCTTGAGGTATTGCGCGCAGTTGTCGGCTTGCTTGCCGAAGACGGTGACGCGGAAGAAGTTGGCCTTCTCCTCCCAATTCCCGTCGCTGCTCTTGCGCCGCGTGTTGCACGCGATGCCGAGCTTGCAGATCGCCAGCCCGCCGGGAGTGGATCGATGCTCCGGATCCCTCGTCAAGTTGCCGGTCAGTACGACCCGGTTGATGTTCATTTGCTGCGCTCCTTCCAAGGATCGATTGAAAGCTTGAGTCCGAGTCTAAGCAGGCCCCAGGCGGCAATTCCGTCCCTACCACGGAAAGTGGCAGAAACCGCACAGTCCTGTGTCGAAGCGGTGCGGCGCCGTGACGCTTCCGTGACGTGGAGCTGCCCGGCGGCTACTTGTCAGGTGCATCCGCGGCAGAGCCTGGCTCGGCTGCCGCGGGCTCCCCGGATGGCTCCGTCGATGCCTCGGGCTCTGCGTCGACCGTAGGCTCGGGAGCGGCCTCGGGCTCGGCGTCGACCTCAGGCTCGGCAGCGGCCTCCGGCTCGGGAGCGGCCTCGGCCTCCGCGTCGGCCGAAGCCTCGGGAGCGGCAGCGGCCTCCGGCTCGGGAGCAGCAGCGGTCTCCGGCTCGGTGCCTTCTGCCGAGGGGATGGTCGCCTCGGCGTCTGTCGGCTCGCCCTCGCTCTCCGTCGCTGTCGCCGCCGCCGCCGCCGCCGAAGGCGAAGGCGGGGCCATGCTTGCCGCTGCGTCGGCCTCCGAAGCGGGCGCTGGAGGCGGGGCCGGCACCGCGACCCGCTCGGGAGCGGGCGGCTCGGGCGTGCCGGGTAGGACCTTGATGATGCGGTGGCGCAGGACGCCATCGGCGATCCCGAGGTTATGTCCGAGCGACTCGAGCAGGGATGCCGGACCCGTGAACTGCAGCAGGTGGTACTCCGCCTCGGCCTGGTGGTCGATCCGATAGGCGAGCGGGCGCGTTCCCCAATCCGCGTTGTGCACGATCGAACCCTTGGCGCCGCTGATCGCCGTCTCGACGTCGCCCAGGATCTTCGCGCGCCGGTCCTCCTCCACGCTCGTGGAGAGGAGCAGCATCAGGTCATAGGTGGGCGTCTCGGTCGGCATCCAGTGGCCCTAGATTCGGGCGGCGGACGACTATAGCGGCTGCAAAACTGACGCCCCGACTTGCCCATGGCCCCGAAACCCGAGTTGCCGATTCTTGAACTTCCGAGCCAGGCCGCATGGGCGGATTGGCTCGAGTACAACCACGCCCGCAGTGACGGAGTGCGGCTGAAGTTCGCCAAGAAGGGTGCGCCGGTCAAGACGGTGACCTTCTCGGAGGCGCTCGAGATGGCGCTCTGCTACGGCTGGATCGACGGCACGATCAGACGGCTCGATGAGTACTTCTACACGCATCGATTCACGCCGCGGCGGCCGCGCAGCAAGTGGTCTCGAATCAACCGCCAGAGCGCCGAGCGTCTGATCGCCGAGGGCCGGATGAAGCCGGCCGGCCTCGCGGCGGTGGAGGCGGCGAAAGACGATGGTCGCTGGGAGGCGGCGTACGAACCGCCCAGCACGGCAGCAATACAGGAGGACCTACAGAAGGCCCTGGACGAAAACCCGAAAGCGAAGGCGTTCTTCGAGACGCTCACCGGCAACAACCGCTACGCGGTGCTCTACCGCATACAGGACGCCAAGCGGCCGGAGACCAGGGCCAAGCGAATCGCCCAGTACGTCCAGATGCTGGCCGAAGGCCGGACGCTGCACTAGGCGCCGGAGCGCCGGAGCGCCGGTGCAACCCAGGCTATCCCGAGGAACTTCACAAATTGGGACGCAGCTGGGCGAGCGAGTGGGATTACACGGCGTGGAGCCGAGGGAATCCACAAAGTCGGGCCCGTGCTCGAGGTTTGTGAGGTTGTTCGGGGTCCCCGAGCGGCCCGGGGCCCCGAGCCCCTGAACTCCCGAACCGCCCCGACCCCCCAAAGGCCCCCACGGAAACCCCGCAGTCCAGGCCCCGTGCTCAGGCCCGCGTCTGCTCCCGCTTATGAATATCGGCGAGCTGGTCATCCACCCAGTCACCCGGATTGCGAGCGGTGACGATCGACTTCAGGCCCTCGAGCCGCCGCTTGCGCTCGAAGACCTGCATCGTCAGCGCCGCGTGGATCGAGTCGGCCAGCTCCTGGATGTCGAACGGATTCACCGAGAGCGCGTACTCGTGGAGTTCCTCGTGGGCGCCTGTGTTCTCCGAGAGAATCGAGACGCCGGCGCGCTCGTTGACCATCGGGCCCTCCTTCGCCACCAGGTTCATCCCGTCGAACATCGCGTTCACGATCAGGACGTCGTAGTGCTTGTAGGCCGCGACGGCCTCCTCCAGGTCGTCGCGCAGCTTGAGCTGGATGGGCATCCAGTCGGGCGTCCCGTGCCGGTGGTTGACGACGGCGACCACAGCCTCGATTCGCTCCAGGTACTCGGCGTACTCCGGGACGTCGGTCCGGGAGGGCATCAGCTGGGCGAGGAACGTGATCTTCTCCCGGAACTCGGGATGCTGCTCCAGGAAGACGTCGAACGCCGAGAATCCGCGCAGGACGTTCTTGCTCAAATCGGCCCGGTCGACCCGCAGGATCAGGTACTCGCGCCGGCGACGCAGCAGTTCGTCCTCGAACTCCCGCACCCGCGGTCGGGCAGCCACCGACTGAACCGCCGAGGAGTCGATCGGCAGGGGATATGCACGGACCCACACCTCCCGCTCATCGGAGCACCGCACGATCCCGCGCTCGAAGTCCACCTCGTACCCCATCAGATCCTCGCAGCACTGCAAGAAGTTGCGGCGATAGGAACGAGTGTGGAAGCCGATGATGTCGTTGGCCAGGATCCCGTTGTAGATCTCCTCGCGAATCATCGACGGAAGCACGCGCCAGGAGTCGGACTGGCTCCAGGGGATGTGGACGAAGTGGTGGAGGACCGCGTCCGGGCGCTCGCGCCGGATCAGACCGGGAAGCGTGTACAGGTGGTAATCGTGCGTCATCACGACGGCGTTCGGGACGCCATCGATCTCCTCGAGCACCGCCCGCGCCAGATCCTCGTTGACGACGTTGTAGCCGAACTCGAATGCTTCGGTCTCGTGCCGGCGGATGTCCGGCGCGTTCGACAGGTCCCACAGGTAATGCTGGATGAACCACAGCATCGGGTTGGCGATGATGTTGTAGAAGCGGTCGTACGCTTCCGCGCTCGAGGCGACGAGCTTGACCCGATACTCATGGCCCTCCTCGGCGCGAACCGGGAACGGCCGGCCGGAGTGCTGCTCGGCGACGGCCACATCCTCATCGGTCATCGCCGAGGCAACCCATGTCACCTCGCGATGGGTCGCCAGCCCGATCAGCGCGGTCACCAGACCGCCCGTCCCCCGACGTACTTCTCCACCCGGGCCGAATGTGACCGGCCCGCGGTTCGACACCAGCACGAGTGGGGTGTCCGGATCCGCCATCAAACCTCGAGCCGCTCGAACAGCTCGAGCCAGTCGCGAAGTAGTCGCGGCGTCAGGAAGTGCTTGCGAACCGTCTCCTTCCCGGCCCGCCCCAGATGCTTGCCGAGCCCCGGATCGGACAGGATCTCGAGGGCCCGCTGAGCGCACTCCTCCACTCCCGAGACGAGGAAGCCGGACTCGCCGTCCGTGATCTGCAACGGGATCCCGCCCACGTTCCCGCCGATCAGCGGCCGCGCCTTCCAGATCGCCTCCGTCACGGTGAGTCCGAAGCCCTCGCGGGTCGACTTCTGAATCACGACGTCGCAATGGGACTGGAACGCGTTGACCTCAATCGCGCCGACGTTGTTGAGGTTGTTGAGGATGTGGATGTCCGGGTCGCCGTCGGCATGGGCGACGGTCGCGTTGAAGTAGTCCCACCCCTCGGGGTCATCGGTGGCCATCGAGCCGACGAGCGCCAGCTGCACGTCCGGAATCTGCTCCTTCACGATTCGGTAGGCATCGATCACACCAAGGGGGTCTTTCCAGGGATCGAATCTGGAAACCTGGCACAGCAGTGGCCGGTCGACGTCGATCCCGAACTGCTGGCAGATATAGACGGCGTCGTCGGGAGAGAAGGCCATGTTCTTGGGCGTCAGGGGATCGATCGCCGGGGGCACGATGTGAGCGCGGCCATCCATTCCGCCCGGGACGTACTGGTCCAGGTGAAACACCGTCGCGGGGTAGGGCTCGAGATATGGCTCCAGGCGCTCGAGCGTCAGCGGGTTCGGGGTCGAGAGGTCGATGTGGCAACGCCAGATCCAGGTCCGGGCCTTGGCGGGGACCAGGGAGCAGACCGCGGCGGGCTGCGGGTCGTGGACGATGCACACGTCCCATCCCTCGGACAGCTGCGAGGCGTTGATCTCGTTGTAGCGAAGCCACGTCGCCCACTGCTCTTCACTCAGGTCCTGAGGGCTGCCCTGGAGCGAGTTGTGCATGACCTTGGTCGCGTTGAAGAACTCCTCGCGCCCGTAGATCACCTGCCATTCGACCTCGAGTCCGACGTCGGCCATCAAAGGCACCAGGGTCATCAGGATCTCGGACACGCCGCCGCCGAACGCGGTGGCCGAGAGATGAAGCACGCGTTTGCCCTTGAGCCGTTCCGCTCGCTCGCGGATTTCGTCGATCAGCGATCGGCCAGAAATGCTCTGGTAGTCAGCGAGGTGTTTTTGGGCGACGGCGACGGGCTGGAGCATGGGATTTCACCGGACGGCGGCCAGCCGCCGGACCATATCGCCCACTGGGGCTGTCGCGACTCCGTCGACTGCTTCCGCAGGGGAATCGAGCGCTCAACCCGGGAGCTCGAGCGTGAACACGGTGTTACCCGGGCTGGACTGCGCCGACAGTCGGCCGGACATACGCTCGGCCAGCTCGGAGGCGATCGCGAGGCCGAGGCCGGATCCCTGCGCGTCGTCGGCGGTGAAGAAGGGCTCGAAAATCCGCCGCATCGCCGTCCCGTCGATCCCCAGGCCGTTGTCCCGAACGGCGATCCGCACGTAGCCGTCCGATCGCCCCGCCGTGACCACGATGCGCGTCCCCGATGGCGTGTGCACCAGCGCGTTCTCCAGCAGGATGCGCATGATCTGGGCAACCCGCACGGGGTCGCACTGGACCTCGATCGCACCCCTCACCAGCCGCAGCTCGAGATGCGAGTCGTGCTGTGCGAGCGAAGGCTCGAATTCGCCGGACACCGACCGTGTCAGCTCGCCCAGGTCCACCTGCTCCTCGCGAAGCTCCAGCGACCCGGCCTCCAGGCGGCTGAGATCGAGAAGGTCCACCGAGAGTTTCCTGAGCCGTTCGGTCTGATCGCGGACCTGATCCAGGAACCGCCGCCGTGTCTCCGGGTCGAGCTCGTCGTCCTCGAGCAGCTCGACGAAGCCTCCAAGGGAGAAGATCGGTGTGCGTAGCTCGTGCGAGGCGGTGGCGATGAACTTCTCGCGCGCGGACTCGAGCTGGGCGAGCTGGCGCTGCATGTCGTTGAAGGTGACCGCGAGCTGCCCGAGCTCATCGCTCGAGTCAACGGGGATGGGGTGGGCGAAGTTTCCGGCCGCAACCTGTTCCGCCGCGAGCTCGAGCCGCTTGACCCGCCATGTAAGCCAGCGAGCGACCAGATACCCGCCGACCAGGGCGAGGAACAGGGCGATCCCGCCCGCGGCGAGGATTTCCCCCCGGACGATCGAGACGTTGTGGACCACATCGGAGACCGATGACGAGTAGACGATCACGGCCCCGACGCCGCTCGAGAGGACGGGATCGGCGGCCTCCGCAAACGTGCCCGTGCCCGTCGGTGATTCCGTTCCTGTCTCGAGCTTGCCGGTCTGAACCGCCCGGCGCGCCAGTGAAAACGGCAGCCCGACCGTCACCGCCGGGTTGGAGTTCGCCGAGGGGACGATCTGCGGCTGGCCGAAGACCTGGTTGACGTTCAGAAGCGTGACGTTGTCGCCGGCTTCCAGCGCGGCCTTGTCGACGCGCTCCTGGACCACCGACGCAGGCTGATGACCACCGACCGTCGCCCTGATCGGCCCCGAATGGGCCCGCGCCGCCGCCGCCAGCGCGCCCAGCTTCTCGTCGAGCAATCG
Organism: uncultured Actinomycetes bacterium; assembly: GCA_963822725.1. Lineage (GTDB taxonomy): Bacteria > Actinomycetota > Thermoleophilia > Solirubrobacterales > Solirubrobacteraceae > Palsa-465. Next base: position 245,054 of record CAWGIR010000001.1, on the reverse strand, counting down.
GTTCTGCAACCCCGGCGCGACGTACATGTACAGCGCCGCGATCGCCACGAACGTGATCGCGAAGAACACGAGCGCCAGCCGGTTGCGCAGCGAGTGCATGAGCCCGGCGCCTTAGGGCTCGTAATCCCTGAATCGGTAGCCGACACCTCGCACGGTGAAGAGGTACTCGGGATCCTTGGGGTCGCGCTCGACCTTCTCGCGCAGATGCCGGATGTGAACGTCGATCGTCCTCGGATCGCGGTATGCCGAGTCGCCCCAGATACGGGCCAGCAGCATGTCGCGCGTGAACACCCTGCCCGGGCTGCGTGCGAGCGCCGACAGAATCTCGAACTCGACGTAGGTCAGCTGCGCCTCGTTTCCACGGAGCCGCACGCTGCGCTTGCCGAAGTCGATCCTGAGATCGCGAACCTCGAGCGGGGCCTCGTCTGCCGCAACGTCGGCACGGGTCATCTCCGCGCGCCGCAGCGCGGCCTTGATCCGGCTCGAGAACTCCCGCAGCGAGAACGGCTTGGTGATGTAGTCATCCGCCCCGAGCTCGAGCCCGACCACCTTGTCGATCTCCTCCGACTTGGCGGTCAGCATGATGATCGGCACGGAGCTGCGCGTCCGCAGCCGCCGGCACACCTCGAGTCCATCGATCTTCGGCAGCATCAGATCGAGCACCACGAGATCAAACTGCTGCTCTTCGAAGCGATCCAGCGCCTGGCGACCGTCCGTGGCCTGAACCACCTCGTAGCCCTCCTTGCGCAGCGGATACGAGAGCAGCGTCTGGATCGACTGCTCATCGTCCACGAGCAGGATGCGCGCTGAGTGATCGGTCGCCAATTTCTCTCCTGTCTGCAGGAAAAGAGTACGACCTGGCCCCGAGGAGTCCTGGAGGCGGGCTAACCTTCCCTGACCCGATGCTCGATCCGCGGATCTACCGCATGGGCCTGGTCGCGGTCGTGTTCGCCGTGATCGTATTTGCGTTCTCGCTGCAGCAGCAGCGCGGATCGCTGGGCTCGACACTCGCGCCAGACGCGTTCGGCGGCTCGAACGCGTTCGCGTCCACGACCAACATCGCAGGCCATTTCCCGCAGCGCCCGGCGGGCTCGGCGAACGACAACGCGATCGCGGATGAGGTTGCCCAGGATCTGGGACGCGACGGGTTCAGGGTCTCGACCCCGTCCTTCAGCGCCCCCACCCCGGAGGGGACCAGGACGCTCGAGAACGTGATCGCGGTCCGCTCGGGAATCACCGCCGGCACGATCGTCGTCGTCGCCCACCGCGACGCGACGGGGCTCCCCCGCCACGGCCGAAGCGTCAGGCACCGGTGTGCTGCTCGACCTCGGGAGCGTCCTGCAGGGCGAGACGCTCAATCACACGCTCGTGCTCGCGTCGACCACCGGATCCACCGGGGCCGCCGGCGCGACGCAGCTGATCCGCCAGCTCCCCGGCCCCATCGACGCGGTGCTCGTGCTGGGGGACATGTCGGGGACGAGCGTGCACCAGCCGCTCGTGGTTCCGTGGTCGACCGGCGATGCAGCTCGCGCCGCCCCTGCTCCGCAACACGGTCGCCGCGGCGGTTTTTGCGCAGACCGGGCTGAAATCCGGGTCGGCCAGCCTGACCGGCGACTTCATCCACCTGGCGTTTCCCCTCACCGTCTCCGAGCAGGGACCGTTCGACGCCCACGGGATCCCCGCGGTCCTGCTTTCCACCTCGGGAGAGCTTGCTCCGGCCAATGGCGAGAAGCCCAGCCCCGGAGAAATCAACCAGTTCGGGCGCACCGCGCTCGCGACGATCAGCGCGCTCGACTCGGGCGCTCCCATCCCGGCCCCTTCCGCCTACCTGCAGATCGAGCGGGAACCTGATTCCAGCGTGGGCGCTCAAGATCCTGGTGCTTGGGCTGATCGTCCCCGTGCTCATCACGACGATCGACGGCTTCGCGCGCGCGCAGGCGCCGCCGGCACGCCGTCGGGCGCTGGCTGGGCTGGGTTCTCGCGAACGGGCTCCGTTTCGTACTGGCCGTGGCGATCATCCTGCTGGCAAAGGTGACCGGCCTGATCCGCGGAATCGCCACCCCGGCTCCGGTGGCCTCGGGAGCCGTGCCGCTCCACGCCGGGGGCATCGCCCTGCTCGCCGTGCTGCTCGCGGCGATCGTGCTTGCCGCTGGCCTGGATGCGCCGTCCTGGATCGCGCGAGGTCGGGTGGCGATGCCGAGCGCCAACCCCGGTGCCGCGGCCGCGCTGCTGATCGTCATGTGCGTGGTGGCGCTGGCGCTATGGATCGCCGAATCCGTTCGCCGCCGCGCTGATGGTTCCCGCGCTGCACGCTCTGGATGTGGGCGATCGCCCCGGACGTTCGCATGCATCCGGCCGCCGGCTCGGCGCTGTTGCTGCTCGGCCTCGCGCCACCCGCGCTCGTCGTCCTCTACTACATGGTGACGCTGTCCTTCAACCCGGTCAGCCTCGCGTGGTCAGGCGTGCTGATGATCGCCGGCGGCCAGGTCGGCCCGGTCCAGGCGGTCGAGATGGAGCCTCGCGCTGGGCAGCGCCGTGAGCGTGTTCGCGATCGCTGCCTGGCGCGTGCGCCGCGTCCCGCGTGCACGAGGAGGTCCCGGTCACCGTTCGGGGACCCGGTCACCTACGCCGGCCCCGGATCGCTCGGAGGCACCGACTCGGCGCTCGAGCACCGTTCCCCGGCGCTCCGCCGTTAGGCCCCGAACCGCCGACGCGGAACGGAGGCAGGTTGACGCCGCTCGCTTCAAGCGCCAGCCTTAGTCCGGCATGAGGCGCCTGCTCCGCGACTTCTCGTTCGTCCTGATGCATCTCCGGCGCTGTTGCTGCTGGCCGACGCAGGGGTGACGCTGCTGTGGCAGGAGCCGTTGACGGCGGTTGTCGCCCTGATCAAGCGAAGCGAGGTAGACAAGCGATTCCTCTCCTACCGGAGCGCGCCGCTGTCGCTGGAGGAGCAGAGTGCGCTCGCCAACCTGAAGTGCCAGCAGCAGCGGATCGCCTATCTGGCCCGGCAGGAGCGCCGCGAGGTGAAGACCGGCGATGCGATCGGCACGCTCCAGATGCCGAAGCTCGGCGCCACCTACACGGTCGTCCAGGGCACCGACGACAACACGCTCCAGAAGGGCCCGGGCCACTACCCGCAGACCGCGTTTCCCGGGGTCGAGCAGACCGTCGCGATCGCCGGGCACCGCACCACCTACCTGGCGCCGTTCCGCAACATCAACCGCCTGAACGGAGGCGACACGATCATCCTCACGATGCGGTACGCGAAGTTCACCTACACCGTCCAGAGACCACCAGGTCGTCGCGCCCAATGCCTGGTGGATCACCCGCAACCAGGGCTATGACCGGCTCGTGCTCTCGGCATGCAATCCGCTGTACAGCGCCTCGCAGCGGATCGTGGTGTTTGCACGGCTTCGGTCAGAGCAACCGCTCGGACCCGCTGGGTAGCATGGGGACTAGGGTCCAGACCCTATGGAGCCGCTGGGGCGCGCCGCCGATGTTTGTCGGGAATGAGCGTCACCGTCCACAAGAGAGCCCCCATGGATGACAAAGTCGCAGATCTGAGGGACCGGATCGCGCGAGGCGAGTACGAGGTCAACCCGCACGCGGTCGCTGAGGCGATCGTGCGGCGGTTACGGGACCGCGCTACGGCGCGCGCCGCGCTTGACGTTGAGCTGCCGCTCGACCCCGAACGGCCTCAGAACGAGTGCTCATACCCTGACAGGCGCTCATCGGCGTCCAGGAACGTGACTCCGGGCGGACCATCGATGACGCTGGCCGACGAAGGTCAGGCCCGCGCCGCTCGCCCACGTCGCGCTGGCCGCCTCGGCGGTCTCGCGGGCGCTGCGCGGGATGCAGGCGCACAGCTCGTAGTCCTCGCCCGCGGTCGCGGCAAGCGAGCCGGGGCGGACACCGAGCGCATCGGCCGCTCGCTCGACTTCCGCCGCGATCGGAAGCGCCGATAGGGAAAGCTCGATCCGCGCCCCGCTGCGCCGGGCGAGATGCCCCGCGTCGGTCGCGAGCCCGTCCGAGAGATCGATCATCGCCCGTGCGCCCGCCGCCGCCAGCGAGCGCCCCTCGGCCAGTCGAGGCACGGTCGCGCATACCGCTCGCGCACCGACCCCGTCCTCGGCGGCGCGCCCTTCGATCGCGCGCCAGCGCGGCGCCAGAGCCACCGAGCGTCCCGGTGACGCACACCAGGTCGCCGGGTTGCGCACCATCCCGTCCGACGAGGTCACCCGGGATCCGAGGCCCACCCGACGACCGTGAACGAGACGGTCAGCGCAGTTTGCCCGGGTGACGTCGCCGCCCGCGATCGTGACGCCGTAGCGTGACGCCAGTTCAGCGGCCCCCGAGGCCAACGCGAGCGCCTCGTCGGAGCGGATTGCGGTGGGCAGGCCCACAGCCATATAACCCTCCCCCGCTTCCGCCCCCATCGCGGCGAGATCCGACAACGCGGCGGCCAGGGCACGATGCCCAATCTCCTCCATCGAAAGCTCCCCGACCCGGAAATGAACCCCCTCGACCATCATGTCGACGGAGGTCACCGCATAGCCACGGCCACGGACGACAGCGGCATCGTCGCCCACCCACCGCACCACGTGTGAGGAAGCGGCTGCTGTCGGGCGCATCACGGCCTCGATGGCCTCGAGGAGCTCGAGCTCACGCACGTCGGCCTGCGACGAGCCCGCTACTTATGCCGATAGACGATCCGCGCCCGATCGAGATCGTACGGCGAGAGCTCCACGCGGACGCGGTCGCCAGGCAGGATCCGGATCCGAAAGCGGCGCATTTTCCCAGCGACATGGCCGAGGACGGTGCGGTCCATGTTGTCGAGCTTGACGCGGAACATCGCGTTCGGGAGCGCCTCGACAACTTCGCCTTCCAGCTCGACCTTCTCTTCCTTGGGCATGCGGTCAGCGAGTCTAGTGCTTCTTATGACCGCCACCGGGCAGGTGGCCGTTGCCGAAGCCCGCGGGCGGCGTGGTGCCGCTCTTCGACCTCCCGGGCTTCGGGACCTTCGGAGCTCCCTGCGGCGGGTGCGCGAACAGCTGCGGGTTGTTGTACTGGTTGCTCCCCGTACCACCGCTGCCGTTGAGGTTCCCGTTGCCACTGCCCTTGGCCGGTCCGGCCTGCGAATGCGGGCCGACGAAGGCGGTGCCGTGCCAGGGCGGGCTCGGCTGCGACCAGTCGCCGCAGAACCCGTTTGAGGCGCTCGCCATGTAGTCGTGCCAGATCGGCGCCGCGACGGTGCCACCGAACCCGACGTAGGCGTTGTTGTCGTTCGGATAGCCGACCCAGACCGCGGTCGAGAGCTTCGGCGTGTAGCCGACGAACCAGGCGTTGGACTCGTTCTCGGCCGTCCCGGTCTTGCCGGCCACCGGGCATCCCCAGCCTTCCCCGGCGGCCGTACCGCTCGGGTTGGAGAGCACCTGCTTGAGCACGCTGGTCGCCTCGTAGCTCTCCGGGTAGCTGAACACTCGGTTGCCCTGGTCGTTGCCCAGATTGACGACGCTCCCGTCCGGGAACACGACCCTGTCGATCGCGGTCGGCGCGAAGTGGGTGCCGCCGTTGGCGATCGTCCCGTACGCGTCAGCCATCTCGAGCGTCGTGACGCCTTGCCTGATACCGCCGATCACCTCGGCGGGGTTGCCGTCGAGGTTCGTCGTGATCCCCATCGCGTGCGCCGTCTCGTCGAACTTGTCCATGCCCAGGTCGACCGCGAGCTGCGCGAAAACGGTGTTGTCCGAGACGATCGTCGCGCGGGTGATGTTGATCGTGCCCGCATACGACTGCTCGGCGGTGTGAACCGAGTAGGTCGGGTAGCCGGGCAGCCATCCCGCAGCCAGAAAGTGCGAGTTGTAGTAGGTCGGCTCGGATCGCCGTCGTAGTCGTGGATCAGCGTCATCAGCGCGAACACCTTGGCGACGAGCCGGGCTGACGCTGGCCTTCGGTCGCGTAGTCGAAGCTGGTCTGGCTGTACTGGGAGGTGTTGGCGAATGCGAGGATGTGACCGTCGGTCGGGTCGATCGAGGAGAGCGCAGCGGCGGGCTGGCCCGGCCCTCCCTCGTGCGAGTCGACGGACTGCTGGGCGAGCTGCTCGTCGTGGAGATCGATCGTCGAGTAGATCTTGAGCCCGCCGCTGTCGACCTTTGCGCAGTAGTCGGTGAACGGCTTGCCCGGGCAGAAGCGCCGGTGCAACTGCTGCGACGATGTAGTCGAACACGTACGGCTGCTGGTGGACGTCGAAGTTCTCGTTGTGCTGGACGCCGAGCGACTCGGCGTTGGCGTGCTCCGCCTGCGCCTGGCTGATGTATCCGGACTTGACCATCGCCTGGAGCACGTTCCAGCGGCGCTGGCGAGCTGCTCCTGGATCGTTGAACGGGTTGTACTCAGACGGGGCCTGCGGGAGCCCGGCCAGGAGGGCTGCATCCGCGAGGCCCAGCTGACCGACGGGCTTGTTGAAGAACACCTGGGATGCGGCGCCGACGCCGTACGCCGTCTGGCCGCCCACGGTGCCGTACGGGACGTCGTTGAGATACTCGGTCAGGATCCAGTTGCGGTTGTGCTGCTTGTAGAGCTCCTGGGCGAGCTTGGCCTGAACGATCTTGTAATGGAGGTTGCGGCTCCGGTGCTGGAGGTACAGGTTGTCGATCAGCTGCATCGTCAGCGTCGACGCACCCTGAAGCGTCCGGCCGCCGAACAGGTCCTTGATCGCCGCGCGCAGGATCCCCTGGTAGTCGAGCGCCCCATGCTGGTAGAAGCGGCGGTCCTCGATCGCGACCGTGGCGTGCTTGAGCACGAGCGGAATCCGGTTGCTGTTCACCGGCACCCGCAGGTTCGGCGAGTGGATGTAGCCGAGCGAGCTGCCGTCCGAGGCGAACACCTGCGACAACCGGCCCGCAGTCCTGGCGGGCATGTCCTTGATCGAGGGGGCCGAATCCGCCACGGCGGTGACCCAGCCGGCGACCGCGAGCGCTCCCAGCGCGACCGCGCAGGTCGAGAGCACAAATCCCATCACAACCACCCGCTTTACGGGGTGTCCGCGATAGCGCCGGCGGCGCCGTTGTCGCTCACGTCGGCTCAAGGAGTCATTCCGGTGGATGGACGGCATCGCGGCATGGCGTGCCGTCCGGCCAGTGTAACCGTAGGGGTCTTTCGGCCCGCCGCTCCGGGGTCCTGCTAGGAGCCCATCCTAGAGCCCATCTAGAGCCCATCCCAGACCTGGCGCTACACGCGGCCGGTGTCGCGCCGGTAGGCCCAGCGCGCGGCGAACGAGAGCACCACGAACCAGCCGAGCACGACGCCCCAGCCAAGCCCCGTCCAACCGTGCCCATGCTCTGCCACGTGGCTTGCCTGCACCAGCCAGTAGGACGGCAGTGCCTGGCCGAGGTCGTGCAGGAAGCCGTGCTGGACGGGGAACCAGGTGCCCGAGACGAGCGCCAGCAGCGACACGATTCCGCCGACCGCCGGACCGGCGGCGTCGACATTCGAGAGGTGGCCGACGAAGATCCCGAGCGCGGCGAACGGCGCCAGCGCGATCAGCATCAATCCGATCATCGCCAGCAGCCGGCCGCCCCCGATGTGGACGCCGAGGGAGGTCCCGGCTCCAAACAGGACGAGCATCGTCACGAGCGCGATCGCGTACGCGACGATCACCTTGGTGCGGAAATACGCGAACGGCGACAGGGGAGTGATTCGCAGCTGACGAGTCCACCCGGCCTGTCGCTCGGCCGCGATCCGCACGCCCGTGGAGATCGTGCCCATCATCGTCCCGAACGAGGCCAGCCCGACCATGTAGTAGAGCGGCGCGGTGAGGCCGGTGCCGCCGAAGTTGTGGATGTTCTTGTTCGCACCGCCGATCACGAAGTACAGGATCAGCGGGAAGCCGAGCGAGAAGAAGAAGAAGCGACGGTTGCGGAACGCGCGGACCAGCTCGTACCGGGTATACGTCATGTCCTCACGACCTCCGCGCCGCCCTCGCTGGTGAGCTGGACGAACGCCTCCTCGAGGCCCGCGCCCGCGATCTCGATATCCCGCGCCTCCGCGTAACGGTCGAGCAGCGCGCGGATCGCCTGATCGGAGTCGGTGCACGTCAGCACGATCGCCTCACCCCGCCTGTCCGCGAGCGTGACTCCGGGCAGCACACGGAGCTCATCGAGATCGACATGAGGCAATGTGGCCCGAATCGTCCGTGTTCCCACGCGCGCCTTGATCTCCGTGGTGGGCCCGTCGGCCACGATCAGCCCCTGCGCGATCAACACCGCCCGATCGGCGTTGGCGTCCGCCTCCTCCAGGTAATGGGTCGCGAACAGGACGGTCTTCCCGCGTGCGGCGAACATCCGCATCGCGCTCCAGAACCCCCTCCGCGCCTCGACGTCCATCGCCACCGTGGGCTCGTCGAGCACCAGCAGCTCGGGGTCGCTCACCAGCGCGAGCGCGAGCCGCGTGCGCTGGGTCTCGCCCCCGGAGAGCTTGTGGGTCCGCCGCCCGGCGACCCGGTCGACCCCAGCCATCTCGAGTGCGTCGTCGACATCGAGCGGGTGGGCGTGCAGCGAGGCCATCATCGCGACGAGTTCGCGCACGGACAAATCTCGGATCAGCTCGCCGGTCTGGAGCATCGCCCCGACCATTCCGGCGTCGATTGCGTCCCGGGGGGAGCGACCGAACACCGACACCTCGCCCCGGTCGGGGCGGAGCAGCCCGAGCAGCATGTCGATCGTCGTCGATTTGCCCGCGCCGTTAGGCCCGAGGAGCGCAACCGTCTCCCCCGGCGAGATCTGAATGTCGATCCCACGCACCGCATGGACGGGCCCCTCAGGGCTGCGGAACGTCTTCTCGAGGCCGTCGAGCCGGATCTTCCCCTCTACGCCGGGCACGACGCCGAAAGATAATCATGGGATCGCCGACGTAGCTTTCCCGCCCGCCCTCGCCCCTCCGGACGCTCCGGAGCGCCCACCCGCGCCGGCGCCGCCGGAGGAGTCGCCGATCCGGATCGCATGGCGCGCGCTCTGGACCTCGCGCGTCGTCGTGCTGCTCGCGGGTGTGCTCGGCGTGCTGTCGTTCAACGACGGGGCGCTGTCGTCGAGCACATATGACCCGGCCTCGCTGACGACGCCCTTCGGCTACTTCGGCAACCTGCTCGTCTCGCCGCTGGCGCGCTGGGACTCCGTTTGGTATCTGACGATCGCCGAGGCCGGCTACGGCCACGGCGGACAGGCCGCGCGGACGACGTTCTTCCCGCTCTACCCCCTGATGGTCCGCGGGCTGGGTGTCGTGATCCGCTCGGACCTGATCGCCGGTGTCCTCATCTCGTTGGTGTGCTTCGCAATCGGGCTGACGGTGCTCTACCGCCTGGTCGCGCTCGAGCTGGGCGACGAGCGCGCCCGCATCTGCCTGATGCTGGTCGCCTTCTTCCCGATGGCCTACTACTTCTCGGCCGTCTATACGGAGTCGCTGTTCCTCGCGCTGTCGGTGGGCTGCATCTACCAGGCCCGGCTCGGTCGCTGGGCCTCGGCCGGCGTGCTCGGCGCGCTCGCAGCAGCCTCGCGCAACACCGGCGTGGTGCTGATCGTCCCGATCGTGCTGTTGTTCCTCTACGGCCCGCGCTGCGACCGGCCGCCGCCGTCGATCAAGCCGCGGCGGCTCCTCGATCGCGTCAAGCCGAGGCACCCGATCCGCCCGGACCTCGCCTGGGTCCTGCTCGTCCCGGCGGGACTCGGGGCCTATCTGCTGTTCCTGGCCCTGGCCACAGGGCACGGACTGACCCCGTTCACGCAGGAGCACGTCTGGTTTCACCACTTCGACGGGCCCTTCGGCGGCGCGTGGGACGGGGCGGTCGCCGCCTGGGACGGGCTCAGGCAGCTGCTCCACGGCAGCGAGACGCCCGCGTACTTCAAGGCCGCCGGCGGCAGCTTCGGCCAGGCAGGTCAGAATCTGATGCTGTTCGGCTTCCTCGTAATCGGCGCGATCGCATTCTTGGGGGCCCTCAGGCGGCTGCCGTTCGCATACCCGGCGTACGCGCTCGTGGCGCTCGCGCTGCCGCTGTCGTCGCCGGTCACGCTCGAGCCGCTGCGATCGCTGCCCCGCTACGAGGCCGTGCTGTTTCCATTGTTCATGTGGGGCGCGACCTGGGTCGAGCGTCGTCGCATCGCGCCGCAGACGATCGCGTGCTTTGCCGTTCTCCTCGGCCTGTTCACGGCCGAGTTCGCCACCTGGCGGTTCGTGGCTTGAGCCGCGCCCTCCTGCTCGACGCGCTCGGCACGCTGGTCGCGCTCGAGCCCCCGGCCCCGCGCCTGCGGCGAGAGCTCGCAACGCGCTGTGGGATCGAAATCTCCGCGGCACAGGCCGAACGTGCGATTGCCGCCGAGATCGCCTACTACCGGCGCCACCTGGGGGAGGGACGGGACCCCGAGAGCCTCGTGGACCTGCGCCGGCGGTGCGCCGCACAGATGGCCGCCGCCCTACCGCAGGATGCCCGCGCCGTGCCCTCCGACGTACTCACCGACGTCTTGCTCGCGTCGCTCGAGTTCACCCCGTTCCCCGACGCGCACCCGGCGCTCGAGGCCGCGCATGGCCGAGGGCAGCGGGTGGTGGTGGTCTCCAACTGGGACATCTCGCTGAACGAGGTACTCGTTCGCGTGGGGCTTGGTCCGTTGCTCGACGCCGTCGTGGTCTCGGCCGCGGTCGGCGCCGCCAAGCCGCACCCTGCGATCTTCGAGCGCGCCCTCGAGCTCGCGGGCGTGCCCGCCTCCCAGGCGATCCACGTCGGAGACAGCCCGGTCGAGGACATCGAGGGTGCTCGGGCCGCGGCAGTTGAGCCGATCCTGATCGCACGGGACGGCTCCCCGGGCCCGCCGGGAGTGCGAACGATCGTGAGCCTGTCGGAGCTGGTCTGACCCTAACCTTGCCCGGACACGTCGATGCCCAGCATTCCTCCGCCCCAGGCGCCGCCACAGCCGCCACCCCCAGCAGAAACCGGCTCCCGCCCAGACGGTCCGGACTGGCGTGTGTGGATGGCGCCGGCCGCGGTCGCGGCCGGTCTCGCCGGTGGAGTGCTGGCGGCCTCGGTGGTGGCCGCGGTCGGGGGGGCGACCGGCTCGAGCGTCTCTCACCCGCCGCCGGCGGTCAGCCTGATCGGCGACCTGGTCTTCGACCTGGCGTTCGTAGGGGCCGCGCTCTACTTCGCGGCACTCCACGGCCGCCCGAGCGCCGCGGACTTCGGCTTCCGGCGCGTCTCGCCGAAGGTCGCCCTCGCCGCGATCCTCACAGCCGGGATCGGCTACTACGTCATCACCGCGATCTACAGCTCGCTGATCCGCCTTCACGGCAACGACAAGCTGCCGAGTGAGCTTGGGGTCGGCAAGAGCACGGTCGCGCTTGCCGCGGCCGGGCTGTTCGTGTGCGTGATCGCGCCGATCGCGGAGGAGTTCTTCTTCCGTGGGTTCGTTTTCGGCGCCCTGCGCCGCATGCGCGTGGTGGTGGCCGGAAGGGAGCTGGGGACCTGGATCGCGGCGGTCCTCACCGGCATTCTGTTCGGCCTTGCGCACACGGGGTCGGCCTCCTCGCAGTACCTGGTCCCACTCGGTTTCCTCGGTTTCGTGCTGTGCATGATCCGCTGGCGGACGGGGTCGCTCTATCCCTGCATGGCCCTTCACTCGATCAACAACTCGCTCGCCCTCGGGCTCAACCAGTTGGGATGGAGAGGGCCATTCGAGATCGGCGGGCTGATCGTCGGGTCGCTGCTCGTGATCGGCGTGCTCACAGGACCGCTCGCATCCAAGAGCCGACGGGCCTGGTTTACTTCCGCCTAACCGATGGCCGGATTGAAGCGAATTCTCCCGGCGGCGATGGGGGTGATTGCCGTCGCCGGGTCGATGGCGAGCAGTGCCTGGGCGGCGACGACGGCCACCGCCGCGACGACCACTACCCCGGCGACTACCACCACCACGACGACGCCCGCCCCCCAGGCGGCCTCCGCCGTGCTCTATCTGCGGGACACGTTCGCCCTCGGGGGTCAGCAGGTCACGATCCCGAACCGCGCCGTCAAGGTGGACGGAGTCGTCCGGCCGTATGTCCCAGGCCAGTGGGTCAAGCTGCGCGTGTACCTCGGCCACCGTCTCCTTCACACCTACGGCGTACGGATCCGGCCGTCGGCGAGCGGGAACTACGGGACGGTCTCCTACCGGGTCTCGACCCCCGCTGGCGGCGAGGTCACGGTTTCGGTCGGTCACGAGGCCACGACCGGACTGGGCGGTTTCAGGGTGCGCCACCGCTTCACCGCCCTGAACCCGGCCGCCGGTTTCGGTTCCAGCGGCCCGTTCGTCCGCCTCATCCAGGAGCGCTTGGCCGCGCTTCATTTCTATGTTCCACAGAGCGGGGTGTATGACCAGGGCACCGGCCTCGCGCTCGACGCTTACCACCGCCTGCTGCGCTGGGGCACCTCCCAGACCCTCGACCAGCGGACGGTGAACGCGCTGCTCAACGGGACCGGGAACTTCCAGATCCGCTACCCCGGCGATGGCAAGCACGCCGAGGGCAACTTGTCTCTACAGCTGCTCGCGCTCGCCGACGGCTCGCACGTCGTGTGGATCCTGCCGATCAGCTCGGGCAAGCCCTCGACGCCGACCGTGCTCGGCCGCTTCCACATCTACCGCCGGGACCCGGGCTACCTGTCTGACGGCATGTACTTCTCGAGCTTCTTCTACGGCGGGTACGCGATTCACGGCTACAACCCGGCCCCCGACTACCCAGCGAGCCACGGATGCATGCGCCTCCCGATCGCCGACGCGATCCCGGTCTACAACTGGCTGGCGATGGGCGATGCCGTCGACGTCTACTACTAGGTCTCAGCTGAAGCCGCGCGAGTATCGCGCCAGGAAGCCGAGTCCGAGCCCGTAGACGAGCAACCCCAGCAGCGTTGGCACCCCGTGCGTGATCCATCGATTGCTCGACTGAACGACCGACCGGAACGGCGAGATCAGATCACTCGCAGCGTCATCGATGAACCGCCGCACGCCGGAATGGTGGACGGTCTGCGGGACCGCGGTGGTGGTCGCGCCGACCAGCTCCGAGGACTGATGTTGTGAGCCGGCGGCCGCCTGGTCGTGGACGAACATCGCGAACGACGCCAGCAGGAGGGCCGAGCAGACGAGCGCGGCCCATACCAAGAGACGATGGATCACACCGGACGTATCGGCCGCGAGCGCGTCTAGCATGACTCGCCAGTCCGTGTCCCTCGACACCCAGATAACCGCCCGTGAGCGTCTGATCAGCGAGCTGCGCGAGCACGCCCTCGTGATCGGGGAGGTGGTCCTGACGAGCGGCCGGAAAGCCTCCTACCTCATCGACGCCAAGCGGGCGATCCTGCGGCCGGCGGGCTTCCAGGCGCTTGCCCAGCTGGTCGCCTCCCAGGCCAGGGGCTGGGGTGCGACGGCGGTCGGCGGCATGACCATGGGCGCCGATCCGATCGCATGCGCCGCCCTCGCCGGGGGCGCCGAGGTGAAGGCCTTCTTCGTGCGCAAGGAAGCCAAGCAGCATGGCCTCGCGCGCCGGATCGAGGGCCCGTTGCTAGAGCCCGGCGACCGCTGCATGCTCGTCGAAGACGTGGTCACGACCGGGGGCTCCACGATCAGGGCGCTCGAGGCGGTCCGGGCCGAGGGCCACGAGATCTGCGGCGTGCTCGCGATCTGCGACCGGCTCGCGGGCGGCGCGGGCGCGATCGAATCCGCCGCAGGCGCGCCTTTCGTAGCTTTGACCACGATTGACGAGGTTTATCCAGAGCGTCCGGACCGCCGCTGACGCTCAGAGTGCCCCCGGCAGGAATCGAACCTGCATCCCACGCTTAGGAGGCGTGTGCTCTATCCGTTGAGCTACGAGGGCGCGGAGAGGGAGAGTAGCCGCCGCGGCAGCACAACATTCGCCGGTTTCTACGCCCTGTAGAAGCGGGTGTGGGCTTCATTGTTGGCGGGTTAACCGTACGTGACAACCCCCCGTAGAAGTGATATCCCGGCTTGTGTGGAGGAGGGATCCCAGCTGAGGCGCGGAACCGGAAACTGAATGAGCGTCGGGGGAGAGCTGCTCGTAGAGGAGCCGATCGTCGAGGCGGTCGAGCTCGCCGGCGGTGAAATCACCTCTCGCTCCCCGCTCGAGCTGTTCTGGCGGCGCTTCCGTCAGGACCGGGTGGCGATGGTCTCTGCCGGATTCATCATCTTCCTGATCGTCGTCGCGATCGCGGCGCCACTCGTGACCAGCATCCTCGGGCTTCAGGGCCCGTACACCCAGAACCCGAATGCGCTCGACGTGTTCGGCAGCCCCACCGGCCCCAGCAGCGCGCATCCGCTGGGCGTCGATGAGCTGGGCCGCGACGTCCTCTCGCGCATCATCTACGGCGCTCGGGTGTCGCTCGAGGTCGGGATCATCGGAACGGCGATCGCTGCGGTGATCGGAACGATCGTGGGGTTGATCGCCGGCTACTACCGCCGCTGGTCGGACACGATCCTGATGCGGCTCGTCGACGTGTTCCTGGCTTTCCCGGTCCTCGTCCTGGGTCTCGGCATCGGCGCCGCGTGCGGCGTGCGCGGCTGCCTCAAGATCGCGGGTCACGCGCTGATCCAGCCCGGGATCGGGACGCTGCTGTTCATCATCACGATCTCGAGCTTCACCTACATCGCGCGGATCGTGCGAGGGCAGGTGCTGTCGTTACGCGAGAAGGAATTCGTCGAGGCGGCGCGGTCCCTGGGGGCCTCGAACCGGCGCATCATCTTCAAGGAGATCCTGCCGAACGTCGTCACGCCGCTGATCGTCTACTCGAGCCTGCTGATCCCGCAGAACATCCTGCTCGAGGCGGGGCTCTCGTTCCTGGGGGTCGGTGTCCGCGATCCCACCGCCAGCTGGGGCGAGATGCTCTCGCGGGCATCGGCCACGTTCAACACCACCTGGTGGTACTTCGTGTTCCCGGGCGTGGCGCTGCTGCTCACCGTGCTCGCGTTCAACCTGCTCGGCGACGGCCTGCTGGATGCGATGAACCCGAGGGGGAACCGATGACTTCAACAGCTCGGAGCGATGTCCCAAGCTCCGCATCAATCAACAACAGGAGGAATCAATGACCACCCGTCCACGTGTGGCGCTAGCCGCGCTGGTCGCTCTGCTACTGGGAGTTGGCGTCGCCGCCTGCGGCTCCAGCTCCAGCTCGAGTTCGAGCTCGGTCAAGATCCCGCTCAAGGCCGGCGAGAACCCGGCCGGCCAGCAGCTGCTCGGCAAGAAGAAGGGCGGCACCCTGACCGTTTACGCGAGCGAGGACTTCGAGCACCTCGACCCTGGCGAGGCGTACTTCGTCGAGGACTACGCCGTCATGTACAACACGCAGCGGCCGCTGTTCATCTACGCCCCGAACTCGTACGGCACGCTCGAGCCCGACCTGGCGAGCGCGGTGCCGACCACCGGCAACGGCGGAATCACCGACGGCGGCAAGACCGTCACGGTCCACATCCAGCACGGGGTCAAGTTCTCCGCACCCGTCAACCGCGAGGTGACCTCGGCGGATGTCGCCTACGCGATCGAGCGCGCGGCTAACCCGAACGTCGGCAACGCGTACTTCGCCGGTTACTTCGGCTCCGCGTCCCCCACGCCGCTGGTCGGCGCGCAGAGCCCGAAGTACACGGGCGGCGCGATCCCGGGTATCCAGACGCCGGATAAGTACACGATCGTGTTCCACATGACAGCACCGGGCGCGGAGACGCTGATCAACGCGCTCAGCCTGCCGATCTCGATCCCCGTGCCGAAGGAGTTCGCGGGTCCGATGGATACCCACGCGCCGACGACATACGGCACGCAGGCCGAGGTGTTCACAGGTCCGTACATGCTGAAGAACGACCCCAAGACGGGGAAGTTCGCGGGCATCGGGTACCAGACCGGCAAGTCGGCCACGCTCGTCCGGAATCCGAACTGGGATCCGAGCACATACACGTCCCTCTACAGGCCGCCGGCGTACCTCGATCAGATCAACATCAACATCGGGGGCGATGCGACCGTGATCGGCCAGCAGGTGCTGAAGGGCTCGCACGCCGTGCAGCTCGACACGCCCGCCCAGTCGGTCGTGAAGCTCGCCTACCAGTCATACCCGTCCGAGATCACGTTCACGACCGGTGCCGGCGACCACTACATCGCGGTCGACAACCAGCACGGACCGTTCAAGAACGTGAACCTGCGGCGGGCGTTCTGGGCGGCCCTGGACCGTGAAGCGATCGTCAAGGCCCGCGGCGGCCCGCTCGTCGCCGAGCCGATGACGCACTTCATCTACCCCGGCACCAACGGCTTCACCGAGGCCGGCGCGTATGCAGGGCCGAATGTCGACTACAACAAGGATGTCAACGGCAGCCACTCGGTCGCCTGCAAGTACATGAAGGCGGCGGGCTACGCGAACTGCAAGTACACGGGTCCGGGCACGGTCCAGATAGTCGGTGCCAACAACGGCAACGACCCGGCGATCATCGCGATCGACAACGCGGCACTGCAGAGCCTTGGGTTCAACACGCACGTGTCCGAGGTCGACCAGTCGACGATGTACGCGAAGTACTGCGGCGTGCCCAAGCAGGAGATCGACGCCTGCCCGACGGTCGGATGGGTGCGTGACTTCGCCGATCCGCTGTCGGTGCTGTACGTGCCGTTCTACGGTCCGGCGATCGTCCCCACGAACAACTCCAACTGGGGACAGGTCAACACTCCGGCGATCAACGCCGCGATGCAGAAGGCCGCGCTGGTCGTCGACCCGACCGCGCGGGCGCAGGCCTGGGCCAACGTCGACAAGCTGCTGGTTCAGAACGCCAGCGTGATTCCGGAGGAGTTCGACAACCAGCCCAACGTCGAGAGCAAGGACGTTGCAGGGGTCAACGACCTCTGGAACATCGGGACGTGGGACTTCTCGTTCACGTCGCTGAAGTAAGGCAATAGGAACTGCGGGCCCCACCTCGAGATGGGGTGGGGCCCGCGGCGTCCGCCGTGTGAAGGGACCTTCAGGACACCATGATCAGATACATCATCCGCCGGATCCTGTGGGGGATCGTCCTGCTGATCCTGATCAGCGCGCTCACGTTCGTGTTCTTCCGGATCCTCCCGGCGGCCGACCCCGCACAGCTGCGCGCCGGTCGTAACGCCAGCCCCGCGATCATCGCCCACATCCGCCAGGAGCTGGGGCTCAACGCGTCGCTCCTGACCCAGTTCTGGGTCTACATGAAGCACATCTTCTTCCACTTCAACTTCGGTTATAGCTACTACTCCGGCGCGTCCGTGCTCGGCTTGATCAAGGACCGGCTGCCGGCGACGCTGTCGCTTACGGTCGGCGCGGTTCTGCTCTGGGTGGCGCTCGGGATTCCAGTGGGAATCATCTCGGCGATCAAGCGCCGCACGTTCCTCGATCGGTTCGCGATGGGCGGATCGCTGGTGATGGTCTCGATGCCCGTGTTCTGGTTCGGGCTCGTGGTGCTGTTCCTGTTCGCTAACGACATCGGAAAGTTTCCGATCCTCCCGGGCGCCAACTCATATGTGGGCTTGACGACGAACCCGGGCAAATGGTTCACATCGCTGATCATGCCCTGGTTCGTGCTGGCCGCCTCGCAGGCGGCGATCTACTCGCGATTACTCCGGGGCAACCTGATTGAGGTGATGGGCGAGGACTACATCCGAACCGCGCGAGCCAAGGGCGTGCGCGAGCGGACCGTGATCTTCAAGCACGGCGTCCGCTCGGCGATCACCCCGGTCGTGACCGTCCTCGGAATCGATATCGGCGTGCTGCTCGGGGGCGCCGTGCTGACCGAAACCGTGTTTGACATCCCGGGGATCGGGCGGCTCAACTACGACGCGATCCTCCACTCCGACTTCTTGGTGGTGCAGGGCACCGTGATCCTCGCGGCCATGTTCATCATCGTGTTCAACCTGCTGGTGGACATCGGATACGCCTACCTCGACCCAAGGGTGCGGTACTCCTGATGGCCGAGCCACTGCTCGAGGTCGAGGACCTTCGGGTCACCTTCAAGACCGAGGACGGCATCGTCCACGCCGTCGACGGGCTCTCGTACTCGATCGAGGCCGGAAAGACACTCGGCATCGTCGGTGAATCGGGATCCGGCAAGACCGTTTCCTCGCTGACCGCCCTCGGCCTGACCCGGCTGCAGGGGGCGGATGTGAGCGGCAGCATCCGCTTCGACGGCCAGGACCTGGTCGCGCTCGACGATGACGAGCTGCGCGAGATCCGCGGCAACGACATCGCAATGATCTTCCAGGATCCGCTCTCCTCGCTGCACCCGTTCTACAAGGTCGGCTCGCAGCTGACCGAGGCGGTGCTCACGCACCGCAACGTCTCCAAGTCCGCCGCGCGCGACCGGGCGATCGACCTGCTCGAGCTGGTCGGGATCCCCGATCCCCACCGGCGCGTCGATCAGTACCCGCACGAGTTCTCGGGCGGCATGCGCCAGCGCGCGATGATCGCGATGGCGCTCGCCAACGAGCCCAAGCTGCTGTTCGCGGATGAGCCGACCACGGCCCTCGACGTCACCGTCCAGGCGCAGATCCTGGAGCTGCTCGAGGAGCTCCAGAACCGGCTCGGGATGGCAATCATCATCATCACCCACGACCTCGGCGTGGTCGCGGAGATCACCGATGAGATCTGCGTGATGTATGCGGGCCGGATCGTGGAGCGCGCGTCGACCGAGGTGATCTTCGACGCCCCCCAGCACCCGTACACGTGGGGGCTGTTGAAGTCCATCCCCCGTCTCACCGGCGGGCGCGACGACGAGCTCGTCCCGATCTCCGGCCGCCCCCCAAGCCTCATCAACCGCCCCTCCGGATGCCACTTCCACCCGAGGTGCCCGTATGTACGTGACGAGCACCGGCGAACGGACCCAAGCCTCACACCCATCCCGGGCGACCACGGCCACGAGGTGGCCTGCCTGCTGGATGCTTCGACTCGGACCGCGATCTGGCACGGCCTGAAAGCTGGGGATTCGCCAGCCTCCCTCCGTCACATCGCGGGAGGTGCGACGGCCGGCCGGACCGCAGAGGCGGAGCGTTCTGTGACGGGGGAGGCTGGCGAATGACCAGCAGTAGCGCCGACACCCTGATCGAGGTCAAGAACCTCGTCAAGCACTTCCCCATCACCCAGGGCATCATCTTCCAGCGGAAGATCGGCGCGGTCAAAGCCGTGGACGACATCTCCTTCGACGTCAAGCGAGGAGAGACGCTGGGGATCGTCGGCGAGACCGGCTGCGGCAAGAGCACGACCGCCCGGCTCATGGTCCGCCTCCTGGACCCGACCGCAGGCCAGGTCCTGTTCGAGGGGGAGGACATCTCGCAGCGCAAGGGCGACGCGCTCAAGGCGCTGCACCGCGAGATGCAGATGATCTTCCAGGACCCGTACTCCTCGCTGAACCCGCGCAAGACCGTCGGCTCGATTATCGCCGAGCCCTTCGCCATCCACGGGCTGATGGCGGAGAAGGGCGCGCGGCGCAAGCGCGTTCAGGAGCTGATGGACCGCGTCGGGCTGAACCCCGAGCACTACAACCGCTACCCGCACGAGTTCTCGGGAGGCCAACGGCAGCGGATCGGCGTGGCACGCGCGATCGCGCTCGAGCCGAAGGTGCTGGTGGCCGACGAGCCCGTCTCCGCGCTTGACGTCTCGATCCAGGCCCAGGTGCTGAACCTGCTCCGTCAGCTCCAGCGCGAGCTCGGGCTGACGCTGATCTTCATCGCCCACGACCTGAGCGTCGTACGGCACATGTGCGACCGGGTTGCGGTGATGTACCTCGGCAAGGTGGTCGAGCTCGCGCCGAGCGATTCGCTTTACGGCTTCCCGCGGCACCCGTACACGGGGGCGCTGCTGTCGGCGGTCCCGGTTGCGGACCCGTCTCGGGCGCGCGGACAGCGTCAACTGCTGACCGGCGATGTCCCCAGCCCCGCCAACCCGCCTCCCGCCTGCCGCTTTCATACCCGCTGTCCGAAGGCCCAGCCCGTCTGCTCCCAGGAGGAGCCACCGCTCGAGGACAAAGGCAACGGCTCCATTGCTGCCTGCCACTTCCCCCTCAGTCCCGACGAGGTCAGGGATCGGATCGCCGCCGCAACGGCGGCCGCTCAGTCCTCGACGTAGAGCGACTCGACCGCCAGCTCGTCGCCGCGCTGGCTCCAGAGCTTGATCTCGAGGAAGTCCTGCCGGTAGTTGTCGGGCGCGATCAACGTGAAGCGATCGTCGATCAGCTCGCACTGATCAACCGCCAGGTTCGCGAGCTCCGCGGTCACGAGCGCTCCGCCGGGGATCAGGGGCACCCCCCACACCAGGGTCATGTCGGCCGCGTTTCCCTCCTCTCCGCGCCACGAGCCGATCACCTCGTCGTTGAGGTCGAGCTTCCAGTCGGTGTTGGCCTCGGCCAGCTCGGAGGTGAAGTCGGCGCTCGCCTGGAAGTCGTTCGGCCCCCCCGACTGCTCGCGGAAGGAGACGAAACCGAACAGCTCGTAGCCCCCGTCGGTGCGGGCAATGGCGGGCACGTATGTGCGCCCTGAGAACGTGCGGTCCGGGAACCAGCTGATCTCCCCGGGCGCGCCCAGCTCCTCCCCCTCCGTGTCGATCTCCCCACAGGCGGCACGAAAATGTTCCGCGAGCGTGTTCGCCCAGCGGCCGTAGGGCAGCGTCTCCTGCGGCGGCTCGGCCGCGAAGCTGATCACGAAACGGTCTGTGGGAGGCATTGTCGCGGCGGGAGGCTACCGCCCCGCGCCGCTCAGAACGCCCCGCGCCCTCGCAAGACGGCGGGAATCGTCTTCAGCAGGATCGAGAGGTCGAGGAAGATCGACCACCGCTCGAGGTAGTAGAAGTCGAGCCGTACCAGGTCATCGAAGTCGAGCTCGGCGCGGCCGGACACCTGCCACAGCCCGGTGACTCCGGGTAGGACCAGGTAGCGCTTCTTGTGCCACTCCTCGAGGCGGTCGAAGTCCCGCATCGGAAGCGGGCGCGGCCCGACGAGGGACATCTCGCCGCGCACCACGTTGACGAGCTGGGGGAGCTCGTCGAGCGAGTACCGGCGCAGGAACCGCCCGACGCTGGTCAAGCGCGGGTCGCGCCTGATCTTGAACAGCGCGCCGGATTTTTCGTTGAGCGATTCCAGATCGTCCTGGAGCTGGTCGGAGTGCTCCCGCATCGTGCGGAACTTGAAGCAGTGAAACGGCTTGCCCCCGATCCCGGGACGGACCGAGCGGTAGATCGTGGGGCCACGCGAGCTCAGCTTGACCGCGATCGCGATCACGAGCAGGAACGGCGCGATCAACACCAGGCCGACGGTTGAGAGCACCAGATCGAACGTGCGCTTGATTGCATAGTCGATCCCTTCGAACACCGGCGGGTGCAGCGTGAACAGCGGCACCGTCTGTCCCGGCATGAACTCCGCGCGGTCGAGGAGGATCTCCATCGTCGAGGGCGCCACTTGGACGGTGACTCCGCGCTGGTGGCAGATGTCGACCAGTTCGATCGCGCGGTCCTGCGGGAAATCGGGGTCGGCGATGATCACCTCTTGCACGCGCTCGCGAGCGAGGACCTGCGGCAGGTCCTCGAGCCGCCCGAGCGACCGCAAGCCGTTCTGCGGCCTCGGGGTGAGCGAGATGTATCCGACCAGGTCCACCCGCGTCCGGGCTCGATCGGCCAGTGCCCGAGCCACCGCCTCGATGTGCTTGCCGGAGCCCACCAGCAATGCGCGGCGGGCGTACCCCGCCTGCTTGAGCAGCCATCCGGTGGCGTACATGTGCGCGTACCGGAGCATGCCGATGTAGGCGGTGCCGAAGAAGAACGAGCCATAGAAGACGTAGTAGCTCTGGAAGTGGTTGCCGTTGGCAAGCGCGAACACGAGCGAGATCACGGTCGTCAGCGCCAGCGCGGAGGCGATTCCGCTGATTCCGGGGCGCCGCGGACGGTCGGCGTAGAGATCGACGCGGGCGAACATCAGCACGGTCACGAGGTATGCGAATGCGCTCCAGTGCCGGGTCTGATTCCACGCCGAGCTCCAGTCGAACCCGTGCTTCAGCACCAGCTTCAGCTCGAGCGCGGTGAGCAGCGCCGCGACCACCCCGACGTAGTCGAGCGCGAGCAGGGACAGGACCCGTGCGATCTTCCGGAACGTCTCGAGCCGGAGCAGGAACGACAACGCCGGCGGCCGCTTGCGCCGCACGTCCCTTCCCGGGAAGTCCAGATCCACGGAGCCGTTGTGGACTCCGTTCTCGCTGGTCCTCCTCGCGTCTTGCTGATCGATGCTCACGTGGCGCTCAGCCTATGTCTATCCCCGTTTTCGTAACGGTAGCCACCGGGGGAAGTTTCGATGTAGGTTCCGGCCGGCACTAGTGAACGGCGCCCACGAGTGCCTCTCTGCCGGCCTGCTCGATCGTTCTCCGCAGACCCTCGCGAAGATCGATGGTCGGCTCCCAGCCGAGGATCTCCCGGGCCAGCGTTATGTCCGGCTGCCTCACCTGCGGGTCATCCGTGGGAAGCGCCTCGAACACGATCTCCGATTTAGAGCCGGTCACGTCGATCACCGCGTCGGCGAGCTCCAACAGGGTGAACTCGTTTGGATTGCCGATGTTGACCGGCAGGTGGTGCCCCGATTCGGACAGCGCGATGATGCCGCGGATCAGATCGTCGACGTAACAGAACGACCGCGTCTGCGAGCCGTCGCCGAAGACGGTGATCGGACGATCCTGTAGAGCCTGGCGGAGGAAGGTCGGAATCGCACGACCGTCGTGGGGCCGCATTTTGGGGCCGTAGGTATTGAAGATCCGAACGATCGCCGTGTCGACGCCCTGCTGGCGGTGGTAGGCCATCGTCAGCGCCTCGGCGTAGCGCTTGGCCTCGTCGTAGACGCCGCGCGGGCCGATTGGGTTGACGTGGCCCCAGTACGTCTCCGGCTGCGGGTGGACCTGGGGATCGCCGTAGACCTCGCTCGTCGACGCGATCAGGAACCGCGCCCGGTGCTTCTTGGCCAGCCCCAGCGTGTGATGGGTGCCGTAGGAGCCCACCTTCAGGGTGTGCAGCGGCAGACGCAGGTAGTCGATCGGGGAGGCGGGAGATGCCAGGTGGTAGACGAAGTCGATCGCCTCATCGACGAAGTAGGGGTCGATGATGTCCAGGTTCAGATGGTCGAACTGGTCGGTTCGAATGTGCTCGATGTTGGCCAGCGAGCCTGTCTCGAGGTTGTCGACGCAGATCACTCGGTGGCCGCGCCGGAGCAGCTCATCGCACAGATGTGAGCCAAGGAACCCCGCGCCACCGGTCACAAGGCAGGTGGACATGGTGGAGGAATCTACACACGCCACCCGTCTGACCGCCCGGCGGACGCATCTGCGAGGCTGGGCGCTCAAGTCAACGACCAAGGAGCACCGATGGCAGCAGCCCGATTCGTGGAGCGCCTGAACGAGCAGATCGCAAACGAGTTCGCCGCGCAGCAACAGTACGTCGCCAACGCCGTCTACTACGACGGGCAGACCCTGCCTCGGCTGGCCGCGTTCTTCTACGCCCAGGCGGTCGAGGAGCGCAACCACGCGATGATGATGATCCGCTATCTGCTCGATGCCGATGCCGGGGTCGTCGTCCCCGGCGTCGCGGCGCCCGAGACCGACTTCGGGGACATCGTGGCGCCGGTCGCACTCGGGCTCGAACAGGAGAAGCGAGTGTCAGACCAGATCGGCGCGCTGGCCGCCGTGGCCCGCGAGGAGCAGGATTTCCTCTCCGAGCAGTTCACGCAGTGGTTTCTCAAGGAGCAGGTCGAGGAGGTCTCGACGATGTCCGGACTGCTGGCGGTCGTCGAGCGCTCGAGCGACACGCCGATGTTCATCGAGGACTATCTGGCACGCGAGCAGGCACGACCGGAGGCGGAGGACCCCACCGCCCCGCCGGCCGCCGGCGGAGCGCTCTAGGGCTTGGACGCCTCCCGCACCGCCCGGAGCCCCTCGCCCGAAAGCTCGGCATAGCCGTAGGTGCCCTGTTCGCGAAGCTCGCGCCCGGCACGCACCAGGGCGCCGTAGGCGGCGAAGGCGAACGAGCCGCCGACCGACACCCGGCTGACGCCAAGCTCTGCCAGCTGGCTGACGGGTGGGCCGGTCGGTAGGGCCAGCACGTTGACGGGGCGCTCCACGGCGCCCACCACGCGGCGGATGTCCTCGGGGTCTTTCAGCCCTGGCGCGTACAGCACGTCCGCTCCTGCGTCCTCGTAGGCCTTGAGGCGCTCGATCGTGTCGTCGAGATCGGGGTTGCCGCGAATGTGGTTCTCCGCTCGGGCGGTGAGCACGAGGCCGGCGCGCGCCGCCTCGACCGCTGCCTCCACCCGAGCCCGGGCGACGTCGAGCTCGTAGATTTCGCCGCCGCCGAAGTCCTCGATCGAGCACCCGGCGAGGCCGGCCTCAATCGCGGCTCGGACCGTCTCCGCCACGCCCCCGGTGTCCTCCCCGAAGCAGTCCTCGAGGTCGGCCGAGACGGGCAGATCTGTGGCCTGGACCAGCGTCCGGGCGTGTTCGAGCGCCTCGTCCCGCGTGACCGAACCATCCAGCCTTCCGAGCGAAGCCGCGTGCCCGCTGCTGGTCGTGGCGAGCGCCTCGTACCCCAGCGAGGCGAGCAGCCGGGCCGACCCCACATCCCAGGCGTTGGGCATCAGCAGCGGCTGGCCCGGACGGTGCAGTGCTAGGAATTTCTCGGCCTGGCTGGCCACGGAGCTCAGACTAGCTTCCGCAGGTGGTGCGCCTCGCCCCGGCGCACAGTCAGGCGCTCGGAGTCGAAGTGCTCGAGCAGCGCCTGGGCGAACTTCCGGGAGGTGCCCAGCTCGTCCCGCAGTTGCGCGAGCGTGACCGCGCCCCCGTTTCGCTCCGCGAGCGCGATCACCCTGCCCCGCACCTGCTCGAGCGCGTCCGGGTGGTAGTGCAGCGTCCTCGAGACGCGGATCGCGCGGCCGGCGTCCCGCAGGGCCCGTAACGCATCCGGATCGAGCTCCGAGTCAAGCGGCGGCTCGAGCTCCGCCTCGCGCAGCCGTCGCTCGACGGCGAGCGCCTCGTCTGACAGCGGCGGTCGCTGCGGGGCGGTCTGCGCTGCTGCGGGGCCCTCGACGGGGTCGTCCGGCGGCTCTCCTCGCTCGAGCCGCTCGAGCCGCGAGAGCACCTCGCGTCCCGGCCCATGACGCCTCGGCCCCGCGTCCAGCACCACTCCTCCGCCCAGCGTGTCCGGCGGCGCGATCTGCCGCACCACCAGGCGGTCCCCCGGGGCCGCCACGAGCGGCTGCTCCAGGCGCAGCTGCCAGAAGCGTCCGCCCAGCCACGCGACCCGCGCCGGGGTCTCGCGCGTGCCGTGGTGGATCTGGACCCGGTCGCCGTGCTCGGGCGCCGTCTCCTCGAAGGACAGGGAGGCATCGATCCTGTATGTCGGCGCGAGCCCAGAAGCGGCCGCAGCAAGCACGTCGCCCCGCCGGGCATCATCGAGGCCGACGCCCGTGAGGTTGACCGCAACCCGCTGGCCGGCAGCCGCACGATCGACCGCTCGATCGTGTACCTGCACACTGCGAACGCGAGCGCGCTGACCCTCCGGGAGCAGCTCGATCGAGTCACCGCTTCCGATCGACCCGGACCAGAGCGTGCCGGTCACGACCGTGCCCGCGCCGCGGATCGTGAACACGCGATCGATGTGAAGGCGAGCCCCGCTCTCGGCGTCCGTCCGCTCCGGTGCGGCGAGGGCTGCCCGCTCGAGGGCAGCGCGCAGCTGCTCGAGCCCTTGGCCGGTCCGCGCGCTCACCGGAATCACTGCAGGGGACCCCGGCAGCAGCCCGGCCGCCTCGGCGCCGGCCCGCCCCGGGTCGGTCACGTCGGTCTTCGTCACCGCCACGACACCCGTCTCGATGCCAAGCGCGCGGAGCACCGCCGCGTGCTCCCGTGTCTGTGGCATGACGCCGTCGTCAGCGGCCACCACCATCAGGTACAGGTCGATTCCGGTCGCCCCCGCGACCATCGTCCGGACGAACCGCTCGTGCCCCGGGACGTCGATCACCGACAGCTTCCTCCCAGAGGGCAGCTCGAGCTGGGCGTACCCGAGCTCGATCGAGATGCCCCGCGACCGCTCCTGCGGAAGCCGGTCGGTGTCAACGCCGGTCAACGACCGGATCAGCGCAGTCTTGCCGTGGTCGATGTGGCCGGCCGTGCCGAGCGTCGTCATCGAAGCGCGGCACCGACGGCGCTGGCCAGAACCGAGGCCTCCTCGTCGGTCAAGGTCCGTGGATCGAACAGGACCCGCCCCTCATGGATCCGCGCGATCACGGGAGGGTCGCCGGCGCGAAGGGCAGCGGCCAGTGCGTCGCCACCCTCGACCGCCACAACCGGTCCCTCCAGTTCCAACAGCGGGAGCGCCCCGCCCCCGACCTTCGCCGTCGCGCGGATGATCTGCGCCCCCGGGCCGATCCCCTGCTGGATAGTCTGCGCCCGCGCGGCCAGCTCGGGCTCGTCCGCGCTCAGCATCGCCAGTACCGGAATCTCGTGTGCGGCCTGCTCAGGATCCCGATACAGGTTCAGCGTCGCCGCCAGCGCCGCCAGCGAGAGCTTGTCGATGCGAAAGGCGCGGGCGAGCGGATGCTCGCGAGCGCGCCGTACTGCGTCGCGGCGCCCCATCAGAAGTCCGGCCTGAGGTCCACCAAGGAGCTTGTCGCCCGAGCAGCAGACCAGCGCAGCGCCCGCGGCGATCGAGGAGCGGATCGCCGGCTCATCGGCGATGCCCGGGACCGCGCCCCCGTCCGCCAGCGCCCCAGAGCCCACGTCGTCGATCACCGGCACGCCGAGCTCGCACAGCTGCTCCACGGCCACTTCGCGGGCGAAGCCGACGGTGCGGAAGTTCGACTGGTGAACGCGGAGGATCGCGCCGAGCCGGTCACCGAGCGAGGCGACCGCACGCGCGTAGTCGCCGGGCGAGGTTCGATTCGTCGTCCCCACCTCCACCAGCTCCGATCCGGACTGGGCGATCACCTCGGGGATCCGGAAGCCGCCGCCGATCTCGACCAGCTGCCCGCGCGAGACCACGATCGCCTGCCCGGGCCCCGCGAGCGCGGCAGCCGCCAGGGTCACCGCCGCTGCGCCGTTGTTGACGGCGATCGCGTCCTCGGCGCCGGTGAGCTCGCACAGCAGCGGCGCGACGTGAGCGTGGCGGCTGTCCCGCTGACCGCGATCGAGACTCAGCTCGAGATTCGAGTATCCGCTCGCCGCCCGCGCGACCGCCTCCCGCGCAGTCGCAGGCAGCGGCGCTCGGCCCAAATTCGTGTGCACGATCACCCCGGTGGCGTTCAGGACGGGGCGCAGGGACGGCCGCGTGAGCTCAGCGACGAGCTCGCGTGCGCGCGCTCCCACACTCGTGTTGGCCGGCTGGCCAGCCAGCACCCGCGCCCGCTCCTCGTCGATCGCGCGCCGAGCCGCCTCGACCGCCAGCGCGTGCGGCGCATCGAGCTCCGACGCCAGCTCGTGCACCGCGGGGAGCTCGCTCAGGGCCGAGCGGTCGGTGTCGTGGGTGGGCGGGTCCCCTCGTTCCACGCTCCCTCCTCCTTCTTCCAGATCGGTGCACGCGCCTTGATCTCATCGATGATGTCCCGCGCGCCGCGGAACGCCTCCGCCCGGTGGGGCGCCGAGACCGCGACCACCACCGACGCCTCCGACAGCGGCACGCTTCCCACGCGGTGCTCGGCGGCGGCTGCGCACAAGCCGTGACGTTCGACGGCCGCCGCCACGATCTGGGCAATCTGCCGCTCGGCCATCTCCACATACGCCTCGTACTCGAGCTCGGACACCTCACGGGTGACCCCCTCGAATGTCACCACCGCGCCCGCCCTGGGGTCGCGGACGCGCTGGCGCACTGCGTCGGTCGAAATCGGCTCGTCCGTCACGCGGACGTGCTGCGCGGCGACGGATCCCCCCGACACCGGTGGGATCAGCGCCAGCTCGTCCCCGGACTGCAGCGGCGTGTCTCCGTCGGCGTACTCCTCGTTGACCGCCATGACCACGGGCACCCCGTCGGTCAGCGCCCTCATCTGCTCGATGGCGTCGGCAACCAGCGCACCGTCCGGCAGCTCGAGTTCGACCTCGTCGGCGCCCGCGCGCTCGCGCAGGCCGGCGAACAGGCGCACTCGGACCTCCATTGCACGAAGGCTACGCCACTGTTGGCGGTGGGTTAACGCACGTACTCGGCGACCGTGCTCGCCATATGCTGAGTCGAAACGTCAGGAGGAGTCGTAATGCGCAAGTGGTTGGGAGTGGTGCTAGGGATCGTGTGCGTGTTTGCCGCAGCGGCCTGCGGGAGCAGCAAGAAGAGCAGCTCATCCACGTCGAGCACGTCGACGCCGGCGGCATCGACGCCCACGCCGACGGCGAGCCCCGCAGTTGCGAAGCTAGTCCCCGCGGCGATCAAGTCCAAGGGCACGCTGACCGTGGCCGCCGACGCGAGCTATGCGCCCGACGAGTTCATCCAGGGCGGCCAGGTCGTCGGGATGGACGCGGACTTGAGCAAGGCATTGGCCGCCGCAATGGGGCTCAAGGCCAACATCGTCAACGCCACGTTCGCCACGATCATCCCGGGCCTCTCGTCCGGTAGGTATGACCTCGGTGCCTCGTCCTTCACCGACACCAAGAAGCGTGAGGCGACCGTCGATTTCGTCGACTACGCGAACGTCGGCGAGTCGTTCTACACCAAGACTCAGGGCGGGACGTCGATCGGGGCCATAACCGACATCTGCGGGAAGACCGTTTCCGTCGAGAGCGGCACGACCGAGGAGACGGACGCCAAGACGCAGAGCGGCAAGTGCACCAAGGCCGGCAAGGGCGCGGTCAAGGTGCTCGTGTTCAACACGCAGACCGAGGCCAACCTGGCGGTGTCCAGTGGCCGCGCGCAGCTGGGCTTCGCCGACACGCCGGTCGCGGCCTACCAGGTGAAGCAGTCGGGCGGGCTGTTCAAGCTCATCGGCGCCCCATACGCCCCAGCTCCGTACGGACTGGCGATCCCCAAGCACTCCGGTCTTGCTCCGGCCGTGCTCGCGGCGGTGAAGGCGCTGGAAGCCAACGGCACCTACGCCAGCATCTTCGCCCACTGGGGCCTCCAGGGTGTCCAGATCCCGGCCTCGCAGGTCAAGATCAACGGCGCGACGAGCTAGCGCGATAATGGCTCTGGGGTGGATACCTCAGAGTTGACCGAGGAACGGACCGGGCGGCCCGAGGAGATCAAGGCCGTCCCGGTCCGCCGACCGGGACGATGGATCGCCGCGGCGATCATCCTGCTGATCACGGCCGCGATCGTCCGCTCGGTTGTCAGCGGCGCGGGCCAGAAGGGTGTCCCCAACTCCGGCTTCCAGTGGCATCTGGTCGGCCACTACCTGTTCAACTCGGTGATCCTGCACGGCGTTTGGGCGACGATCTACCTGACCTTCCTGTGTCAGGCGATCGGAATCGTGCTCGGCGTCATCGCCGCGGTCATGCGTCTGTCGCCGAACCCGATCGTGTCCGGCGCGAGCTGGTTGTACATCTGGTTCTTCCGCGGCACGCCCCTGCTGGTCCAGATCCTGTTTTGGTACACCGGGATCAGCCTCCTGTTCCCGACGATCTCGCTCGGGATCCCATTCGGGCCCTCGTTCGTCCACGCGCACGCGAACGCGATCGTCACGCCGCTGGTGGCAGGGCTGCTCGGGTTAGGGCTCAACGAAGGCGCCTACATGGCCGAGATCGTGCGTGCGGGGATCATCTCGGTCGACGAGGGGCAGACCCACGCGGCGCAATCGCTTGGCATGAGCCGGCTTCAGATCATGCGGCTGATCGTGCTGCCGCAGGCGATGCGGGTGATCATCCCGCCGACCGGCAACGAGACGATCTCGATGCTCAAGAACACGTCCCTGCTCAGCGTCGCCGCCTATGGAGAGCTGCTGTTCGCGGCTCAGACGATCTACAACTCCAACTACAAGGTGATTCCGCTGCTGATCGTGGCGAGCATCTGGTACCTGGTGATGACGAGCGTTCTGTACGTCGGCCAGTACTTCATCGAGCGGCGGTTCGGCCGGGGATTCACCCGGGCCGAGCGGGCATCGATGCGCGCGCGGTGGTTGAGCTTCCGTGGTGGGGAGCCCGCCCGATGACCGCGATGGTCGAGGCCGAGAACGTCCACAAGCGCTTCGGGCGCCTCGAGGTCCTGCGGGGCATCAGTCTCGAAGTGAAGCGCGGCGAGGTCATGTGCATGCTCGGCCCGAGTGGCTCGGGGAAATCGACCTTCCTGCGCTGCATCAACCACCTCGAGAAGATCAACGCCGGCCGGCTGTCGGTCGACGGCGAGCTGGTCGGCTACCGCGAGTCCGGCGGCAAGCTGCACGAGCTCCATGAGCGCGAGGTCGCGCGCAAGCGCTCCGAGATCGGGATGGTGTTCCAGCACTTCAACCTGTTCCCGCACATGACCGCGCTCGAGAACGTGACGCTGGCGCCGATGCGGGTCACGGGCGTTGCGCGGAGCGAGTCCGTCAAGCGGGCGAAGGAGCTGATGGCCCGCGTCGGGCTGGCCGACAAGCTCGAGACCTACCCGGTCGCGCTCTCCGGCGGGCAGCAGCAGCGGGTTGCAATCGCCCGCGCGCTCGCGATGCAGCCCAAGCTGATGCTGTTCGACGAGCCGACCTCGGCGCTCGACCCGGAGCTCGTCGGCGAGGTCCTCGACGTGATGCGCCAGCTCGCGAAGGAGGGGATGACGATGATCGTCGTCACCCACGAGATGGGCTTCGCGCGCGAGGTGGCCGACTGCGCGGTGTTCATGGACGGCGGCGTGGTGGTGGAGTCGGGGACTCCCGAGCAGGTCCTGGGTGATCCCCGCGAGGAGCGCACGCGTGCGTTCCTCTCCAAGGTGCTGTAGCCCCGGACTCGGCGTTGCCTGGTCCGCGTCGGGCCTCCGCCCGCGGGTAACCTCCAGGCATGGCCACCACCCCCGAGCACCGCACGATCGCGCCGATCGTCGGTCCCGATGACCCCCACCGGTTCACCGACTCCGGGATCGAGATCGAGCGTCTGTACAACGACGACAACCTCCCGGCGGATCTCCCGGAGCGGCTCGGTGAACCCGGCGACTATCCGTACACGCGCGGGATCCACAAGGACATGTATCGGGGCCAGCTGTGGACGATGCGTCAGTACGCGGGCTACGCGAGCGCGAAGGAATCGAACGAGCGCTACCGCTACCTGCTCGAGCACGGCTCAACGGGGCTGAGCATGGCCTTCGACCTGCCGACGCAGCTCGGCCTCGACTCGGACGACCCCCGCTGCCTGGGAGAGGTGGGCCGCACGGGAGTGGCGATCGACACGATCGACGACATGCGGACCGCGTTCGACGAGATTCCGCTGGACCAGGTCTCCACCTCGATGACGATCAACGCTCCGGCGAGCGTCCTGCTGCTGCTCTACGAGCTCGTCGGGGAGGAGCAGGGGGTCCCGCCCGAGAAGCTCCGCGGCACGACGCAGAACGACATCCTCAAGGAGTACATCGCGCGCGGGAACTTCATCTACCCGCCCGAGGGCGCGATCCGGCTGACCACCGATCTGTTCGCCTACTGCAACGAGCGCGTGCCGAAGTGGAACACGATCTCGATCTCCGGCTACCACTTCCGCGAGAAGGGTTGCTCGGCGGTGCAGGAGGTGGCGTTCACGCTCGCCAACGGGATCGCCTACGTGCAGGCCGCGCTTGACGCCGGCCTCGAGATCGACAGGTTCGGCCCCAGGCTGGCTTTCTTCTTCAACGGGCACAACAACGTCTTCCAGGAGGTGGCGAAGTTCCGGGCCGCCCGCAAGATGTGGGCCCAGATCATGCGGGAGCGGTTCGGCGCCAAGGACGAGCGCTCGTGGCGGCTTCGCTTCCACACCCAGACCGGCGGCGTGACGCTCACCGCCCAGCAGCCCGAGAACAACATCGTCCGGGTCGCGCTGCAGGGGTTCGCCGCGGTCTGCGGCGGGACCCAGTCGCTGCACACCAACGGCTTCGACGAGGCGCTGGCGCTGCCCACCGAGCGGGCGGCGAAGATCGCTCTGCGGACGCAGCAGATCATCGGGTACGAGTCGGGCGCGGCCGACACCGTTGACCCGTTTGCGGGGTCGTACTTCGTCGAGGCGCTGACCGACGAGATCGAGACGAGCGCGAACGAGCTGATCGCGAAGATCGACGAGCTCGGTGGCTCGGTGCAGGCGATCGACTTCATCAAGAACGAGATCGAGGAGTCCGCGTTCGGCTACCACGAGCGCTACCGGATCGGCCAGGACATCGTCGTCGGCGTGAACAAGTTCGTCGACGAGAAGGACGTCGAGGTGCCGGACATCCTCCGCGTCGATCCGGAGTCCGAGCACCAGCAGGTCGAGCGGCTGACGCGATTCAAGGAGGGCCGCGACGCCTCGCTGGTAGAGCAGCGGCTCGAGCAGATCCGCTCGTGCGCGAGGGGGACGGACAACCTCCTGCCGGTTCTTCGTGAGGCGTTGAAGGCCCGCTGCTCGCTGGGCGAGGTGTGCGGCGCGATGCGCGACGTCTTCGGCGACTATCAGCCGACCTACTGATGCGGATCTTCCTCGCCGGGGCCAGCGGCGTTATCGGCGTCCGCCTGATCCCCCTCCTCGTCGAGGGCGGCCACGAGGTGGCGGGAATGACGCGCTCTCCGGGGAAGGTCGACACGCTCCGCGAGCTGGGTGCCGAGCCGGTCGTCTGTGACGTCTACGACGCCTCTGCGCTGAGCGCCGCCGTCACCGATTTCCGCACCGAGCTGCTCATGCATCAGCTCACCGATCTCCCCGACACGGCCGACCAGATCACGGCGTACCGCGATCGCAATAACCGCATGCGCACGGAGGGGACCCGGAACCTGATTGCGGCCATGCGCGCCGCCGGCGCGGAGCGGCTGATCGCGCAGAGCATCGCCTGGCGCCCGCCGGCCGGCGGCGAGTCCGTCGAGGAGCACGAGCGTCTCGTCCTTGACGCTGCCGGCGTCGTGCTCGAGTACGGAACCTTCTACGGGCCGGGCACGTATGGCGGCGATCGGATACCGGACCATCCTCGGATCCACGTCGACGAGGCCGCTCGGCGGACCGTGGAGCTACTCGACGCTCCCAGCGGGGTCGTCGTCGTGGCGGAGGATCGCTAGGACCGCTCGCTGTCCAGGTGCGCCATCTGCGGCGCCCCGTAGCGCTCGCCGGCGACCGCGTCGGCGGGGACAGCCCGTTCGAGCTCGCCCGCATCAAGATCCAGTCCGAGCGCCCCGAGCGCATCGTGGAGCTGGTCGACGCGGCGAGCACCGACCAGCGGCATGATGTCCTCGCCCCGCGAGAGCACCCAGGCGATCGCTACCTGGGCCACGGTGGCTCGGTGCGTCTCCGCGATCGACCGCAGGCGATCGACGAGCTCAAGGTTGTGCTCGAGGTTCGCTTCCTCGAAACGGGGAAAGCGGGAGCGGATGTCGCCGGGCCGGCTCTGGCCGGGCGAGTAGCTCCCCCCGATCAGGCCTCGCGAGAGCACCCCGTAGGCGGTGATCGCGATCCCCAACTCGCGACACGTGGGCAGGATCGTCTGCTCGATCCCGCGCGAGACGAGCGAGTACTCGATCTGCAGGTCGCAGATCGGATGAACCGCCGCGGCCCGCCGAATCGTCTCGGGGCCGACCTCGCTCAGGCCGACGTAACGCACATAGCCCGCGTCGATCAGCTCGGCGATCGCGCCCACGGTCTCCTCGATCGGCACGTCGGGGTCCAGCCGCGCGGGCCGGTAGATGTCGACGTGATCGGCCCCGAGCCGCTGGAGCGAGTACGCGAGCGCCGTCTTGACGGCTTGCGGCCGCGCGTCGTGGCCGAGCCAGCTCCCGTCCGGACCGCGCTGGGCCCCGAACTTGACGCTGATCAGGGGCCGGTCCTCGCCGGTTCGCCCCCGCAGCGCCTCGGAGATCAGAAGCTCGTTGTGCCCCATCCCATAGAAGTCGCCGGTGTCGAGCAGCGTGATGCCTTGATCGAGCGCCGCATGAATCGTGGCGATGCACTCCTCGCGGTCGGCCGGCCCGTACAGGCCGGACATGCCCATGCAGCCAAGTCCGAGCGCCGAAACCGTCGGTCCCTGTGATCCAAGCCTCATCGTTCTCATGCAGCGGATCTTGCCGCATGAAAGGCGGCGGGCTCCGGAAGGAGTCGCGATCGGCCGCGCGAAACTCCGGACCATGAGCGAGCACCAGGCGAGTAGAACCCTGCTGAAGTCTCCGCCCGAGCTGTGGGCCGAGTGCAGCGACGCACAGTCGCTGGCGCGCCACCTCGACGACTTCTTCGGGGATATCCGGATCACCCGGCTGGAGCCCGAGCAAGCCGTCGCCTGGGAGGGCGAGCGCGTCAGCGGCACGGTCAAGCTCGAGCCCTCGGGATGGGGAACGAAGGTCACGTTGACCGCGAAGGCGCCCGAGGCGGGCCTCCCCCCGCGGCTGACGCCGCCCCCGCCCTCGCGGGCACCTCAGGAACCCGCCGCCGCCGAGCCTCAGCCGCAGCTCATGCCCGAGCCGGCCTTCGAGCTGGAGCCGACGATCGAGGTCGAGCCGGCGTTCGCGCCCTCCAAACCGACGCGAATGGGTTTCATCGGCCGGCTTCGGTACCTGCTCTCAGCGCCGCAGGCGTCCGCCGCGCCGTCGGCCTCCGAGCCGGGGCCGCCGACCGAGCCGGGGCCGCCGCACGCGGAGCCCGAGCCCGAGGCGGCCGCGCCCGAGGCGCCCGTGCCGGCCGCGCCGCAGCCGGCCGCGCCGCAGCCGCCCGTGCCGCCCGAGCCCGAGCCGCCCGTGCCGCCAGGGCCCGAGGCGATCGCACCGGAGGCCGTCCTCGCTGCCGCCCTCGAGAGCCTCGGCAAGGCCCATCACCGGCCGTTCTCGCGCGGCTGAGCCGCGACTCAGGCGCCGATACACTCGCGTCCCCATGCGCGACAAGGCTCCCGAGACCTACGAGGAGAAGCTCGCCCAGCTCCAGGAGATTCGCGAGGAGTCGATCCACGCGGGTTCCACGAGCGCAGTCGATAAGCAGCACGAGAAGGGCAAGTACACGGCGAGGGAGCGGATCGAGAAGCTGCTCGACCCCGGCTCGTTCCAGGAGCTCGACACGTTCGTGCGCCACCGCACGTACGAGTTCGAGATGCAGAAGAACCGACCGTGGGGGGATGCCGTGATCACCGGGCACGGCACGATC
Organism: uncultured Actinomycetes bacterium; assembly: GCA_963822725.1. Lineage (GTDB taxonomy): Bacteria > Actinomycetota > Thermoleophilia > Solirubrobacterales > Solirubrobacteraceae > Palsa-465. Next base: position 209,819 of record CAWGIR010000001.1, on the reverse strand, counting down.
GACGGCCGCCGGGTGTGCGTCTTCAGCCAGGACTTCACCGTGTTCGGCGGCTCGCTGGGCGAGGTGATGGGGGAGAAGATGTGCAAGATCATGGATCTGGCGTCTCGGATCGGCTGTCCGGTGATTGGGATCAACGACTCGGGCGGCGCGCGGATCCAGGAGGGCGTCGTCTCGCTCGGCGCATACGGCGACGTGTTCCTGCGCAACGTGCGCTCATCCGGCGTGATCCCCCAGATCAGCCTGGTCATGGGCCCCTGCGCCGGCGGCGCGGTCTACTCGCCGGCGATCACGGACTTCATCTTCATGGTCAAGGAGACCTCGCACATGTTCATCACGGGACCCGACGTGATCAAGACCGTCACCGGCGAGGAGGTCGACTTCGAGTCGCTCGGCGGCGCGATGTCCCACAACTCGAAGTCGGGCGTCGCGCACTTCGCCGCCGAGGACGAGGACGCGTGCCTGGAGGACACGCGCTACCTGCTCTCGTTCCTTCCCCAGAACAACCTGGAGACGCCTCCGCGCGTGCAGCCCACCGACGATCCGCTGCGGATGGACGAGGAGCTCGACCACGTCGTTCCCGACAGCGCAAACAAGCCCTACGACATGCGCGACGTGATCCGCTACGTGGTCGACGACGGCGAGTTCTTCGAGGTTCACGAGCACTACGCGCTGAACATCGTGTGCGGCTTCGCCCGTCTGAACGGCTACTCGATCGGAGTCGTCGGCAACCAGCCGGCCCAGCTCGCCGGCGTGCTCGACATCAACTCGTCGGAGAAGGCGGCTCGCTTCATCCGCACCTGCGACGCCTTCAACATCCCGATCATCACCTTCTGTGACGTCCCCGGCTTCCTGCCGGGCACCACCCAGGAGTGGGGAGGGATCATTCGCCACGGCGCCAAGCTCCTGTACGCCTACGCCGAGGCGACCGTGCCGAAGATCACGGTGATCACCCGCAAGTCATACGGCGGCGCATACGACGTGATGGGCTCAAAGCACCTCGCGGCGGATTTCAACTTCGCCTGGCCGACGGCCGAGGTCGCGGTGATGGGCCCGGAGGGCGCGGTCAACATCATCTACCGGCGTGACATCAACTCTCGCCTACGCCCGACGCGCGCCGCCAGAAGCTGATCAACGACTACCGGGCCCATTTCGCCAACCCGTTCGCTGCAGCCGAGCGCGGCTACCTCGACGATGTGATCATCCCCCACGAGACACGCCCTAAGGTGATCACCGCGCTGGAGACGCTTCAGACCAAGCGCGAGCCGGGGCCGAAGCGCAAGCACGGGAATATTCCGCTGTAGAGGCGTCGCGGGCGGGCTTCAGCGCCTTGTGGCAAATCTCACTTGACCGGGCCCTCGATTAGCGGTTAGGCTTGCTCTCGACTGGGGCGTCATGCTCAAAGGGGCAGCCGGCCGGGGTGGCTCGTGGCGGGCGGGGCGCACACAAATTCCCTAAGGAGGGACCTGATGAGGAAGTTTTTGCTGCGGCGACCGAGCCCTGCGCTGATCGTCGCGTCTCTGGCGTTGTTCGTCGCCCTGGGCGGCGGTGCGTACGCCGCGTTCAAGCTGCCGAAGAACAGCGTCGGCAGCAAGCAGATCAAGAACGGCGCTGTCGTGAACAGCAAGCTCGCCAACAATTCGGTCGGGACGGCAAAGCTCAGGAACAATTCCGTCACGAGCTCGAAGATCAACACGAGCGGCCTGACTGTTCCCAATGCGCTGCATGCGAACGCCGCCGACACCGCGACCAGCGCGACTACCGCGGCAAACGCGATCAAGGTCAACGGACGTAACGTTGGCTGCGCCGCCGGGACCGTGCAGTTCCTCGGCCAGTGCTTCGAGACGTCGACGCGTGCCGCGGCCGACGTCTTCACCGCCTCGGATACATGCAAGGCAGCCGGCGGCTATCTCGGCGACGGGTTCCAGCTACGGTCTGGTCGCGGGGGCACTCCGCTGACGCTCGACGCCACGGGTGAATGGATCTCTCTCTTTTACGTAAACGGGGCGACCAGCACCGCCGAGACCATCGCTAATGGCGGGGGTTTCCTCAATGTCGGCACGTTGACCACGCACCCGTTCCGTTGCGTGTTCCCACTCGTGGGCGGACCGGGCACGGTGAGCGCGACCTCGCACGCGGCGTCTCATGCAACCCAGGCAAACGGCGCGAGCTAACCGTAGGCTCGAAGTCGATCTGGATCGTCAGGAGACGACCCAGCAGGTAGGAAAAGGGGGGCCGCGAAAGCGGCCCCCTTTTGACTGGTCGTATGGAGACAGGCGCGGAGCCGGCTGCCGGGACCAAGCCCTACAGCCTCACCGCCTGCCCCTCGACCCTCCCCGCCCGCCACGCCTCAAACGCGGCGGCCGCCACCGCCAGGTCCTGGACCGCCAGCCCAGTCGAGTCGAACAGCGTGACGGCCTCGGGCCCTGGCCGGCCGGGGGCATCCCCGGCTAGCACCGCGCCCAGCTCGGTGACCTGATCGCGGACGACGAGCCCGGCCTGAACCGCGGCGGTGAGCTCGCCGCCATGCGAAGCCTGTTCCCATTCGTCGCAGAAGAGCGCGCACGAGGCGACCGCGCCGACGGAAGCCTCGGACTTCCCGGGCCCGTCGGCCCCCAGCATGTTGAGGTGAAGGCCTGGGCGCAGGTCGCCGGCGTCGACGACGATCGACGAACCGGGCGTGATGCACGAAACGACATCGCACGCGAGCGCGTCGCGGAGCGACCCGGCCTCCCAGCCGACTTCCGCAGCCAGCAGGCGAGCGGACTCCGAAACGGGGTCGTGACACACGCCGGGGCCGTAGCCGGCGGCCGCCAGGCAGCGGGCCACCCAGGCTCCGTGGAGGCCGCAGCCGATGTTCCCCGCGGACCTGGCTCCGGGAGGCGCCAACACCTCAGTCGCGACCGCCGCCACGGCTCCGGTCCGCAGCGCGGTCACCGAACGGGCGTCGAGCAGCATCAGCGGCTCCCCCGTCGAGGCGTCGGAGAGGCAGATCACGCCAGCCACTGTCGGCAGGCCCCGAACCGGGTTTCCCGGGAACGACGTCACCCACTTGAGCAGCGCCAAGCCGTCGCCGCGCGCCGGCATCGCGCGGAAATCGCCGAACGGCGGACTTTCGAGATAGACCTTCGGCGGCATCGCCCAATCGCCCGCGTGGAACCGAAGCAGGCCCCCGCGCACGCGCTCGATCGCATCCTGGGGGGACACGGCTGCTAGGACCGCGTCGTGGTCGAGAACGGGCACCTCTGGCATCGGCCCGCGCACGATACCCTCGGCAAACCGTGGTGAACCGACGCCCGAAGCTGAGCATCGTCGCGCCAGGCGCATCGCCGGAGGAGGCCGCCGCCGTGGTCGCGGCGCTCGAACGGTTCATGCGCGAGACCGCTCCCCTCCCGGCACCGCCCGTTCCCCAGCGAAATCCATGGCAGGAGGCGGCGCTGCATGAGGGCGTCGCGTGTCAGCCGGACGTGCCGGCGCCCTGGGCGTAGGCAAAAGGCGGTAGGTCTCTTGACAGACACCTCCCGTTGTGGGACGGTCTAGTTCGGAGCCGGTCGGGGCCACCGCGACCGCTCCAGCAGAGGGATTTTCGGGGCAATCCAATGAAAGGGCGGAATGGCACGATCGGTCGATCGTCGAGTTGTGGGGCCCGTCTGACGGGTCCTTGATCGCGCTCTCCGATTCGGCGGCGCTTGTCGGCATCGCCTTGCCCCCAGCCCAGATGCCGGCGGTGCGCTGAGCCGAATCAGTTAGAGGAGCGCGCCGGTTGCCGCGGCGGCTGCCGCGCCGCCGCGGCGCCGGTCAACTTGAGCTCTGTCGTCGTGCGAGCCGCATTATCTGGCGGCTGATATCGCTCATACGGATATCGGTGGCCATATTGGCCCCTTTTATCCGTATTGCCTTGCGGACACGGTCGGCGCCCCGGCGCCGCGCCCCCCCACGCCCCCGCGGCCGCAAGCCCGCGGCCCCCGCGCGCCCCCACGGCCCCGCGGCCGCAAGCCCGCAAGCCCCGCGCCCCCGCCCCCTAAATATCGATAACCGGATTGCCTTTGCTACCTTTTACTGCTCCGTACGAGGGCGTCCCGGCGTCCGTTTCGACTGGGAAGGAAATCGGATGGAGCCCGCATCACTCGACACCCCGACGACCGAGGTCGACGAGCAGGCCACTCGCCAGGGCCCGCCCGGCTGGGTGCGCGCGAAGCCCGAGCACCATGGTTCCCCCAAAGAGGGCTCGCTCGAGAACCCTGAGGTGCTCAAGGACGTCCCGGGGCACATCATCCCGATCCTCAAGCGTGAGTTCGACGACTTCGACACCGAGTCGACCCGCTATCTGAGGGGCGAGCTCGAGGGCGATGAGTTCATCAAGTTCCGCCTCAAGCAGGGCGTCTACGGACAGCGCCAGCCGGATGTGCAGATGGTCCGGGTCAAGCTTCCGCTCGGCGGCGTCACACCAGATCAGCTTGATGCGTTCGCGGCGGGGATCGAGAAGTACGTCCCGCTGAAGAAGGGCCACATCACCACGCGGCAGAACATCCAGATGCACCACGTCCCACTCCCGGAGGCGGCCAAGCTGATCCGCGACCTCGGAGACGCCGGCCTGAGCAGCCGGGAGGGCTGCGGCAACACGATGCGCAACGTGACGGGCGACCCGCGAGCGGGCACGCTCGAGGGCGAGCTGTTCGACATCACCCCTTACGCCGGCGCCTACATCCGCTATTTCGTCCGCCATCCGATCACCCAGGCGATGCCGAGGAAGGTGAAGACCGCGTTTGCGGCGACCGATGAGGACAACGCGATCACTCGCATTCATGACATGGCGTTCGTCCCGCGGGTCAACGACGACGGCGTCAAGGGCGTCGAGGTCCGGGTCGGCGGCGGCACCTCGATCATGCCCCGCCTGGCGCCGACGCTGTATGAGTTCGTGGAGCTCGACAACGGTGACTACCTGAAGGTCACCGAGGCCTGCATGCGGATCTTCGACCGCCAGGAGTGGCTCCGGGTCAATCGCGCCCGCGCGCGGATCAAGGTCCTGATCGACAAGATCGGGATCGACGAGTTCCGCGAGCAGGTCGAGGAGGAGCTCAAGGGCGACTGGGTGGGCCAGCGCGACTTCACCCCCGATCCACTGCTGTTCGAGGACGACGAGGAAGCAGAACGCCCCGCCCAAGCCCGCATCGACCGCCTCGCCCAACGGCGACCACAAGGAGTTCAACCGCTTCGCCGAGACCAATGTCCAGCGCCAGCGCCAGGACGGCTTCTCGACCGTCGAGGTCAAGGTCACCCGCGGCGACCTGACGACCGAGCAGCTGACAGGCCTCGCCCAGATCATGCGCGAGTACACGGGCGGCTACGCCCGCACGACCGTGCATCAGAACCTCGTGCTGCGCTGGGTACGCGACGAAGCCGTCTACGAGGTCTGGCAGCGCCTCGGCGAGCTGGGCCTGGGCGAATCAGGCGCCGACGAGATCACCGACGTGGTCAGCTGCCCCGGCACCGACTCCTGCAAGCTCGGGATCACGAGCTCGATGGGTCTCAACGAGGCGATCCAGGACCGCATCGTGCAGATGCAGGTCGACGATGAGCTGAGCCGCAGGATCCACATCAAGATGAGCGGCTGCCCCAACGGGTGCGGACAGCACCACATCGCGAACATCGGCTTCTACGGTGCCTCGATCAAGGTCGGCGAGCACACGATCCCGGCCTACATCCCGCACATCGGCGGGGCCTATGAGGGCGGCGACGTGCGCTACGGCCAGCGACTGAAGGCGCGCCTCCCCGCCAAGCGCATCCCCGAGGCCGTCGAGCGCTGGGTCCGCTACTACGAGTCAGAGCGCCAGGACGGCGAGGAGTTCAACGCCTTCGCCGATCGCGTGGGAACGACGGAGTTCGAGGCACGGATCAAGGATCTGACGATGCCCGTCGAATTCAGCCTCGAGAACATGAACTACTTCATCGACTGGACCAAGAACGCTCCGTTCGAGGTCATCCGCGGTGAAGGCGAGTGCGCTGTCTGAGGATCTAGAGTCATGGCCATCACTGCGACCGATCTCCTAGAAACCGCCACGGCCGAAGAGGTCATCTCATACGCCGTCGAGCGCTTCCACCCCCGGCTGACGCTCGCCTGCTCCTTCCAGAAGGAGGAGTCGGTGCTCGTCCACATGCTCAGCGAAATCGAGCCCGACGCGCGCGTGTTCATGATCGACACCGGCGTCCTGTTCCCCGAGACCCTCACGACCTGGAAGGCGTTCGAGGATCGTTTCGGCCTCGAGGTCGAGGTCGTCGATGCCCGCAGCCCGGGTGAGCCCTGGACGCTGAACCGCTGCTGTGGCCAGGCGAAGGTCGACGCGCTGGAGCGGGCGCTCCAGGACGTCGACGCGTGGATCACGGGCATCCGTCGCGAGCAGGCTCCGACCCGCGCCGCGGCACCGAAGCTCGAGCGCGACGATAAACGCGATATCTGGAAGGTCAATCCGTTGGCGGATTGGTCGGAGAAGGACCTCTGGCGCTACATACACGAGCACGACCTTCCGTATCACCCGCTGCACGACCGGGGCTACGCATCGATCGGATGCGCGCCCTGCACGCAGCCGGGCGAGGGCCGCAACGGCCGCTGGGCTGGACTCGACAAGACCGAGTGCGGCCTCCATGAGTAGGGACCGCGCAGCGACCCCCGCCCCCCGTCGATGAACCCGCTCACCTACGAGCTCTCTCATCTGAGATCGCTCGAAGCCGAGTCGATTCACACCTTCCGGGAGGTGGCGGCGGAATTTGAACGGCCCGTATTGCTGTTCTCGGGAGGCAAGGACTCGCTGGTGCTCCTGCGGCTGGCCGAGAAGGCGTTTCGGCCGGGGCGCTTCCCCTTCCCGGTGATGCACGTCGACACCGGCCACAACTTCCCCGAAGTGATCGAGTTCCGCGACCGTCTGATCGGGCAACTCGGTGAGCGGCTGATCGTTGCGAGCGTCCAGGACTCGATCGACAACGGGCGCGTCGTCGAGGAGACCGGCCCCCGCGCTTCGCGCAACCGGCTGCAGACGACGACCCTCCTTGACGCGATCGAGGAGCACGGCTTCGATGCCGCGTTCGGAGGAGCACGCCGGGACGAGGAGCGTGCCCGCGCCAAGGAGAGGGTGTTCTCGTTCCGCGATGACTTCGGGCAATGGGATCCCAAGCGCCAGCGCCCCGAGCTGTGGACCCTCTACAACGGGCGCATTCGCCAGGGCGAGCACGTGCGCGTGTTCCCGCTCTCGAACTGGACGGAGCTCGACGTGTGGCAGTACATCGCCGAGGAGAAGCTCGAGGTGCCCTCGATCTACTACGCCCATACCCGCCAGGTCTTCAAGCGCGACGGAATGTTGTACGCGTTCAATCCTCACGTGCAGCTGATCGACGGCGAGCAGCCATTCGAGGCCTCGGTCCGCTATCGGACGGTCGGCGACATGACCTGCACCGGTGCGGTCAGCTCAAAGGCGACCACGCTCGAGCAGGTCGTGGCTGAGATCGCGGCCACCCGGATCACAGAGCGAGGGGAGACGCGCGCGGATGACCGCGTCACCGAGGCGGCGATGGAGGACCGCAAGCGCGAGGGCTACTTCTGATGCCCGACCCGGAGCCGCCACGAACGGCCACCTCGTCGACACCCGCACGAGCGAGCTGCTGCGCTTCGCCACCGCCGGCTCTGTCGATGACGGCAAGTCGACTCTGATCGGTCGGCTGCTGCACGACTCCAAGGCGATCTTCGAGGATCAGCTCGAGCACGTGGTCGAGACATCGGAGCGCCGGGGCGACGGCTACCTGAACCTCGCGCTCTTGACCGATGGGCTGCGCGCCGAGCGCGAGCAGGGGATCACGATCGACGTCGCCTACCGCTACTTCGCGACCCCGCGTCGCAAGTTCATCATCGCCGACACGCCGGGCCACGAGCAGTACACCCGCAACATGGTCACCGGCGCCTCCACCGCGGACCTCTCGATCGTGCTGGTCGACGCTCGCAACGGAGTCTCAGAGCAAACCAAGCGCCACGCCTACATCTCTTCGCTGCTGCGTATCCCGCACGTCGTGGTCGCCGTCAACAAGATGGACCTCGTCGATTACGACGAGGCGGTGTTCGAGCGGATCGTCGAGGAGCTGACCGACTGGACCGCGCGGCTGGGAATCCCCGACGTGACGTTCATCCCGATCTCCGCGCTCCACGGAGACAACGTGGTCGAGCGCTCGGAGCGGATGGATTGGTACGAGGGCGCGCCGCTGCTCTACCACCTCGAGCACATCGTGATCGCGCCGGACCGCGACCTGAACCGGCTGCGCTTTCCCGGTCCAGTGGGTGATCCGGCCGAACACCGACGAGCACCACGACTACCGCGGCTACGCCGGCCAGCTCGCCGGCGGGATTCTTCACCCGGGTGACGACGTCGTTGTGTTGCCGGGCGGGCAACGCACTTCGATCGCGGCGATCGACTCATTCGACGGCGAGCTCGAATCCGCCTTCCCGCCGATGTCGGTCACCCTGCGTCTTGCGGACCAGCTCGACATCTCCCGCGGCGACATGGTCGTCGACGCCGACGAGCCCCCGATCAGCGCGCGTGAGCTGGAGGCGGTCGTCTGCTGGATGAGCGACTCACCGCTTCGTCCGGGCGGCCGCTACGCGATCAAGCACACGACCCGCAGCGCCCGCGCGATCGTCCAGGAGCTCGAGCACCGGGTCGAGGTCAACACCCTGCGGCACGAGCCGGCGGATCAACTCGAGCTGAACGACATCGGGCGAATGCGCCTGCGCACGAGCGCCCCGCTGATCGTCGACCCCTACGCCCGCAACCGCACCACGGGCAGCTTCATCCTGATCGACGAGGCCACCGGGGACACCGCCGGCGCCGGGATGATCTGCGGCGCCAGGTAGCGACCGTCTCCCGGGTCCACGCCCCGGTAAAGTCACGCCGCGCCCATGTTCTCGAAGGTTTTGATCGCCAACCGCGGCGAGATCGCTGTCAGAGTCATCCGCGCGTGCGAGGAGCTCGGGATCGCCGACGGTCGCGGTCTATTCCGAGCTCGACCGCGACGCGATCCACGTCAAGCGCGCCGACGAGGCCTACCTGCTCGGCCCCGGCCCGGCGAACGAGAGCTACCTGGTGATCGAGAAGCTGCTCGAGGTGATCGAGCGCTCGGGCGCCGAGGCGGTCCATCCCGGCTATGGCTTCCTGGCCGAGAACGCCGCCTTCGCCAGCGCCCTCGAGGAGCGCGGGTATCACCTTCATCGGGCCGCCGTCGAAAGCGATCGAGGCGATGGGCTCGAAGACGCGCGCCCGGGAGCTGATGAAGGAGGCGGGGGTCCCGATCGTCCCGGGGACCACCGAGCCGGTCGAGACCGTCAAGGATGCGCGCAAGCTCATCGACGAGACGATCGGCTATCCGGTCGCGGTCAAGGCCGCGGGCGGCGGTGGCGGCAAGGGCTTCCGGGTCGCGCTGTCCGAGGACAAGCTCGAGGAGGCGTTCGAGGGCGCCGCGCGCGAGGGGGAGAAGTTCTTCTCCGACTCGACCGTGTATCTCGAGCGCTATCTCCCCGACCCGCGGCACGTTGAGGTGCAGGTACTGGCCGACACCCACGGCAACGTGATCCACCTCGGGCGAGCGCGACTGCTCGCTCCAGCGCCGGCACCAGAAGCTGATCGAGGAGGCGCCCGGACCGCTGGTCGACGATGAGCTGCGGGCGCGGATCGGCAAGATCGCTACGGAGGCCGCTGCAGCGGTCGGCTACACCGGCGCCGGCACGATCGAGGGGCTCCTGGTCACGCACGAGGACGCGCAAAGAGGCCGAGTACTTCTTCCTCGAGATGAACACGCGCGTCCAGGTCGAGCACTGCGTGACCGAGATGGTGACCGGGATCGACATCGTCAAGGAGGGGATCCGCGTCGCGGCCGGCGAGCCGCTGTCGATCGGCCAGGACGACGTCGAACTCCGCGGCCACGCGATCGAGTGCCGGATCAACGCCGAGGACGCTTCCAAGAACTTCGCCCCCGCTCCCGGGCGTGATCGCGGACTACCGCGAGCCGGCCGGTCCGGGTGTCCGCGTCGATTCGGGCGTCGGCCCGGGATCGGAGATCTCGCCGATGTACGACCCGATGGTCGCCAAGCTGATCGTCTGGGACGTCGACCGCGAGCAGGCCACCAAGCGGATGATCCGGGCCCTGCGCGAATACGAGATCGGCGGCCTGACGACGCTGCTGCCCTTCCATGACGCGATCCTCCAAACGAAGCAGTGGGCGAACGCGGAGACCTGCCGCGACCTGATCGAGGACCGAGAGTGGCTGAAGCAGATCGCGGCCCCGAAGCCAGAGGCCCCCGCCCGGCGCGGATGAGGAAGAGGCGCCGCCGGTCGAGCAGAGCTACACGGTCGAGGTCTCCGGCAAGCGCTTCGACGTGAAGGTGATCGGCCCTCCGTCGGCGATCGAGCAATGGCGCAGCGCCGGCCGTGGCGGCCGCCGCTGGCGCGCGCAAGCCGCCCGCGCGCTCCGGAGCGGGCTCAGGCCGGAGGGGGCGCCGGCGGCGGTGACACGCTGGCCTCGCCGCTCCAGGGCACCGTGCTCAAGGTCGCCGTCGAGCAGGGGGCGGCGGTCGAGGAGGGGGCTCTGATCGCCGTGATCGAGGCGATGAAGATGGAGAACGAGATCACCGCCCACAAGGCGGGCACGGTCGCCGAGCTGCCGATCGCCGTCGGGGCCTCGGTCGCGAGCGGCGACACGCTGGCCGTGATCAGCGGCTGACCCGCGACGTTCTCCAAGTGAATCTCCCGCTGCCTGCCGCTCCGCCGCCCCGCCGGTAACGGCGCGTCCGCGCCCGCGGCGTCAAGCGCCTCGAGATACCCGACGTCCTCCTCGAGCACGGCCAGCGCTTCGGACCCCGCGATCGGTCCGCCGTGTCCCGGCACGACCATCTCCGCCCGCTCCACGAGCGGCCGTAGCCGCGCCAGAGTCGCCGCATACGCCCCTAAAGACCCGCCCGGGGAGATCATCGGGATCTCCACGGGGGAGAGATAGTCGCCGCATACGAGCACCCGCGCCCAGGGAATCCAGATCGCCATCCCGTCCGCGGTATGGCCAACTGCCGGATGCAGCTCGAGCTCGCGCTCCTCGCCGACCGAGAGCTTTCCGGGCACGGGCAGCGACTGTACCCCTGCCAGCGCGAGCGGCCGCGCCCGCACCACGTAGTGCTGCTCGTCGAAGGCCCGCAAAGAGCGCTGCGCCACACCCGGCTCAGCGGCAAGCCGCGCCGCCGTCGTCTCGGCGCACCCGACAGAGAGCTCCGGGAACGACTAGCCGCCCGAGGAGGTGATCCCAGTCGCCGTGGGTCGCAACTAACGCCGAGACGGGAAACCAGGCCTGCTCCAGCACGCCGGGAAGCGCCTCGAGCTCGTCCGGATACACCGGCGAGTCGATCACGAAGCCCTCCTCCCCCGAGCGGACCGCGGTGCAGCTCGTCTGCCACACGCGACTGATCAGGACGATCACGTCGCGGTGGAGCGCGAGGACGCGCATCAAGACCGCATCCGGCTCGGGGCCGGCCTGCGCTCCGCTCTACGGGTCCAGGAGACCGCTCCGCTTGGCCGGCATTTTCCACGGCTGCCCATCCGGGGCAGCCCTATGTCACGCCGATGACCTTGGCCGCCTCGCGGAGGTTCGCGACCTCGGCATCGGGCTTCTTCTGTCCGCTCTCGAGCTCCTGCTTTGAGCGGTTGACCCAGACCACCGGCACCCGCTTCTTCAAACAGGGCTCCACGTCGTGGTAATAGCTCGCCGCCACGTGGACCCAGCCGCGCTTGCCGCCGATTCGGCGCTCACACTCGTTGAAGTGGGCGGGGTCGGGCTTGTACGAGCGCACCTGCTGGGCCGTGACCACCAGGTCGAAGTCGGGCGGGAGGTGCCGGCGCGTCTGCCCGAGCAGCTTGTCGTCAATGTTCGAGATCAGGCCGATCTTGCGCTTCTTGGCAATCTTCTGGAGCGTTGAGTTCGTCTCCTTGAACGGCTTCCAGCGCTGCACCGAGTCGGGTAGGAACCCTGAGCGTGAGGGCTCGAGCGGCCACCCGAGCTTCTTGGAGATCTGGACCGCCGTGCGCCGGAGAACCTCTGCGTAGAGCTCGTACGATCCCGCCTCGATCTGCTGCGAGGTCTCGTGGAACAGCGGGATCAGCTCGTCACGCTCGATCGTGAACCCATCGCGCTCCGCCTCTGCTTTGAACGCGTCGTAAATGCCGGTTTCCCAGTCGATCAGGGTCCCGTACACGTCGAAGGTCACGAATGAGATGTTCTTCGGGATCGCCATGGCGGCGGGATGATGCCATGGCAGCGCACTCGATAGAGTCCCGGCCCGCCGATGGACCTGCTCGAATACCAGGGAAAGCAGCTGTTTGCACGCCACGGCGTGCCCGTGCCCAGCGGCAGGCCGGCACTCAGCGTTGACGAGGCGCTCGCGGCGGCCGACGAGATCGGCTACCCCTGCGTGATCAAGGCCCAGGTTCAGATCGGCGGCCGCGGGAAGGCGGGCGGCATCAAGGTTGCCAAGGACCGGGCTGAGGCAGAGGAGCACGCCAAGGCGATCCTGGGGATGGACATCCGCGGTCTCACCGTCCACGAGCTGTGGGTCGAAGGCGCTTCGGAGATCGACTCCGAGTACTACGCATCGGTGATCTTCGACCGCTCCGCCAAGGCACCCCTGGTGATGCTCTCGACCAAGGGCGGGATGGATATCGAGCAGGTCGCCGAGGAGGACCCGAGCGCGATCGCCCGTCTGCACGTGGACCCGCTGGTCGGCTTTCAGGATTTCCACGGTCGCAGGCTGGCGTTCGAAGCGGCCGTCGACCGAGACGTCGTCCGGCCGGTCGGCGCGATGCTGGCCAAGCTCTATGACGCTTTCATCGCCGAGGACGCGACGCTGGTCGAGGTGAACCCGATGATCGTCACCCCGGAGCGGGACGTGAAGGCGCTCGACGCAAAGGTCACGCTTGACGACAACGCCATGTACCGCCACCCCGAGAACGCGGAACTCCGCGATTTATCGAAAGAGGACCCCCAGGAGCGGATGGCCAAGGAGCGCGGGCTCACCTACGTCAAGCTCGACGGCGACATCGGAATCCTGGGTAACGGCGCTGGGCTGGTCATGTCGACGCTCGACGTGGTGGCCCAGGCCGGCGGCTCGCCCGCCAACTTCCTCGACGCCGGCGGCGGGTCCAAGGCCGAGGCGATCACCAGCGCGGTCGAGGTGATCCTCTCTGACGAGAAGGTGAAAGCGGTCCTGTTCAACATCTTCGGGGGCATCACCCGCTGCGACGAGGTGGCCAAGGGCCTGATCGAAGCCTTCGATCAGATCAAGCCGACCGTCCCCTTCGTGGTCAGGCTCGACGGGACCAATGACGAGGAGGGACGCCGCCTGCTCGCCGAGGCGGACCTCCCGAACGTCCACACCGAGTCGACGATGGACGGCGCGGCTCAGAAGGTGGTCGAGCTCGCAAACGCATGAGCATCCTCGTCGACTCAGGCACGAAGCTCTGCGTCTCTGGGATCACCGGACGCGAGGGCACGTTCCATTCGCTCCGAAACCGCGATTACGGCACCCAGGTGGTCTCGGGCGTGACGCCCGGCAAGGGCGGTCAGGACGTCGAGGGGATCCCCGTCTTCAACACCTTCCATGAGGCCGTAGCGGAGACCGGCGCCAATACCGCGATGATCTTCGTCCCGCCGCGGTTCGCTGCCGACTCAATTCTTGAAGCGGAAGACGCTGGGATCGAGCTGATCGTGACCATCACCGAAGGGATCCCCGCCCACGATGAGCTCCGCGTCTACAACGCGATCAAGAACCACGGCCACGCGCGCCTGATCGGGCCCAACTGCCCGGGGATCCTCTCGCCCGGGAAGGCGAACGTCGGGATCATTCCCGCCGCCTTCTTCAAGCAGGGCAATGTGGGGGTCGTGTCACGGTCCGGGACGCTCACCTATCAGATCGGAAACGTGCTAGCCCAGCAGGGCTTCGGCAACTCGACGATCGTCGGGATCGGCGGCGACCCGGTTCCCGGCTCGGACTTCATCGACATCGTCGGCCTCTTCCAGGAGGACCCAGAGACCGAGCTGATCGTGATGTGCGGCGAGATCGGCGGCGACGCCGAGGAGCGCGCCGCCGAGTTCGTGGCCGAGCATGTCACCAAACCGGTCGTGGCCTACATCGCGGGCTTCACCGCGCCGCCCGGCAAGACGATGGGTCATGCCGGCGCGATCGTCTCGGGCTCTCGGGGGACCGCCGCCGCCAAGGCCGAGGCGCTCGAGGAGAAGGGCGTCAAGGTGGGTCGCACGCCGACGCAGGTCGCCGAGGTCGCGGCCTCGCTGCTGGGCGCGGCAGCCGCCTGAGCGCGTCGTCTCCCGCGCGAGGGCAGCATGAGCGCAACTTCTCCTGCGTAAGCGCGCCGAGCCGCGCTGTACGCTCGCAATCACCGATGCCTGGACCATCCCAGGATGTGGAGGTTCGTCTCGCGGAGATCGACCGCCGCCTGCGCGAGATCCAGGCAGATCTCGTCCCGGGCCGCACTCCGCGCGAGACCCGGATGCCTCCCGCGCGGCCCCCGCCGCCGCCACCGCCCCCGGCCGAGACCAAACCGCCCGACCCGCCCCCCCCTCGGATGCGGGAGGAACGTTCGCATGGCCGCTCGGGACCGCTCGCCGAGGCTCTCGCGAGCGCCCGGCGACGGCGTGCCCAAGACGCCCCCGAGCAACCGGAACCGCCACTCGTCCCGCCGCCGGAGCCCCGGCCCCAGGAGTCCGGGTTGCTGACGGAGCTTCAATCGAGCCTGCTCGCCGCGACGCGGGACCTCTTGGACGGCTACGAGCGCGCCGTCTCGGGCGCCTCGGCAGGGCCCCCGGTTCAGGTGACCGTGTCGGCGGGACCGTTCTCCGGCACCGCTGCGCTGCACGCTTTCGAGGGCGAGCTCAGAGCGATTCCAGGCGTGGGCGAGGTGACCGTGCTCGGTTACGACGGGCCCGACCGCGCGATCCTGGAGGTGCAGCTCGAGCGCGCAACGCCGCGCCGCCCGAGTACGTAGTCTTAGAAGTCGTGGTCGACCCCGCCGCCAGACCGATCTCATTCGCCCGCGGCGCTCCGTCCTTGGACATCGTCGACGTGGAGGGACTCCGGGCGGCGGCGGATCGTGCGTTCGCCGGCGACCCGGCCGGGATGACCGCGTACGGCACCTCGGTCGGCTACCCGCCGCTGCGGGAGTGGATCGCCCAGCAGCACGGCGTGGGTCCTGAGCGCGTGCTCGTCACCAATGGATCGATGCAGGCCGATGCCTTCCTGTTCGACGCAATGGTCGGACCGGGTGATTCGGTGATCGTCGAGCGGCCGACGTACGACCGGACGCTCTTGGCGCTGCGCGGACGCGGCGCCGACGTCCGGATGGTCGAGCTGGAACCGGATGGGATCGACGTCGCAGCGCTCGAGCGCGTACTGCTCGCTGGAGCGAAGCCGAAGCTCGCTCACATCATCCCCAACTTCCAGAATCCCGCCGGCTACACGCTGTCGACAGACAAGCGCGAGCGGCTGCTGGGGCTGGCCCGAGTCCACGGATTCACGATCTTCGAGGACGACCCGTACGTGGCCCTGCGGTTCCGCGGGGAGCAGCTCCCGACGATCCTCTCAATGGACGGCGAGACCGTCGTCTACGCGTCGTCATTCTCTAAGACAGTCTGTCCCGGGATCCGGGTCGGCTATCTGGTCGGTCCCCAGGACGTGATTTCGAAGATCGCGAAGATCGCGACCGGCACCTACATCTCCCCCAGCATGGTCTCTCAGGGGATCGTGTACGAGTTCTGCCGCTCCGGCGCGCTCGATACCTCGATCGAGACCGTCAAGGCCGCGCTGCGCGAACGTGCCAACACACTCTGCGACGCACTCCGGCGCGAGCTTCCCGACGCGCGCTTCGTCGAGCCCGAGGGCGGCTACTTCCTGTGGGTCGAGTTGCCGCGCGGAACCGACGTGTCAGCGCTGTTCGAGGCGGCGGCCAAACGAGGCGTACAGTTCGTCAAGGGGAGCGATTTCGTGCTCGAGGGTGGCGAGTCGTGCTTCCGCCTGGCCTATTCGGGCGTGACCCCCGAGGAGATTGAGGAAGGCATCAAGCGCCTGGCGGAGGCGCACGCCGAGACCGCGGCCGCCGCGGCGCCGGTGGCCTAGGCGCGACGCAGCTCGAACTCGACGATCTCCCAGGGCGCGTGTGAGAAGGCTTCGCGCAGCGCCTCGTCGGTCTCATACGTTCCGCTCAGTCGTCGTCCCTCGCAGCGAACCGAAAGCCTCTCGGCCTTCAGCGGCCAGGGGTCGAGGGAGAAGACCTCCCCGGAGGGCGCCAGCTCGACGTCCACTGGCCCGTTGGTGCTCGGCACATCGCGGACGGCACGCGGGGCCCAGCCGAGGCACAGCGCGAGCGAGATGAAGTCCCAGATCCAGATCAGCTGGCTGTTGCGCGCAAGGATCGGGCGGTCCGCGCGCAGCGACGCAATCAGCCCGCCTTGGAGCGTCCGCTCGCCGGCCAGGTACCCCCGGGCCAGCTCGGCATCGCGGTCGGGCAGTTCCGCCAGGTCGCGCCGCCTGTAGAGCCTAGAGCCGTGCATCGAGACCAGCAGCGCCGCGTAGCGGCTCTGGGCCAAGAGCTTGCGCGGGCCCTCGGTCCACAGATCCACGTGCGTCTGGATCGGCATCTCCATGAACCCGTACGGCAATCCGGTCCTCCGGTCGAGCGAGGGCTCGGCGTCCCACTCGGCCCAGCCGATGTCGTGCTGCTCGGCGGCGAGGCAAACGTCCTCCCACGGCTCGGGGGCCGGGAAACGCTCGTTCCCCCACGCCCTGGCCAGCTGTCCCGAGATCCAGGCATGGGACGGCTGACCGATCGCGAGCACGCCGTGGTTGTCACCGCGGAGCAGCATCAGTCCCTACATGATGAAACCTACGTCCCCTTATGGGGTTATCACGGCTGATGCAGCCCCAAGAGGTTGTCGCATTGGGCGAACTCACCGGCGGCGCGGTCGGCGGGTTCGCGGCACGGATCGAGGAAATGCACGAGGGAATCGCCTCGCGCGTATTCGAGTCACTGGGCGCAAGCGCTGCGCCTGTGAAGGCGATCCACGATGGCGTCGCGCACCGGGCCTATCAGGTCATCGGCCGCGGCCTGAGCACGGCAATCCGAACCGGCGCCGGCGCGCTGGGGGCGCGGATCCCGGAGGACGCCGTCTCGCTCGAGCGCACGCCCCGGGGCCGAGTCGCGATTGGAGCCCTCAACGGCGCGTTCGGCGATCGTCTCGAGCGCCAACGGAACCCGCTCGCCGCGCGGATGAGCGTCCGTAATCGCGGCCAAGAGGTGCAGATCAACCGTTCCGGGCTCAGCAGCGCATATCCAGATGCCACATCCAAGCTGGCCGTGTTCCTGCATGGGCTGTGCGAGACCGAAGAGGCGTGGCTGCTCGGCGCGCGCCGTCATACGCCCTACGGCGTCCGGTTGCGCGCGGACGCCGGCTACACGCCCATCTACATCCGTTACAACAGCGGCCGTCACGTCTCGGACAACGGCCTTGATCTGTCGGGCCTGCTCGATGCTGTGGTCTCGGCGTGGCCGGCCGACGTCCACGAGATAGCCCTGATCGGGCACTCGATGGGCGGCCTCGTCGTCCGCAGCGCCTGCCATCAGGGCGCGGGGCAGGACTGGGTGGCGAAGGTTCGCCACGTGTTCATGCTCGGCACGCCGCACCTGGGTGCGCCGCTCGAGCGTGCGGCCAACGTCGCGGCTGCCGGGCTCGCGATGCTTCCGGAGACCCGCGCCATGGCCACCGCGCTGAAGCTCCGGAGCGCCGGCGTCAAGGATCTTCGCTACGGCTATCTGCTCGAGGACGACTGGTTCGGCAATGATCCCGATGCCTTCCTGCGAAACACCGGTCGTGAGATCCCGTTCCTGAAGACCGCGAACCACTACTTCGTCTCGGCCACCCTCTCGCAGCAGTCCGACGCCCCGGTTGGGCGGCTGATCGGCGATCTGCTCGTGCTCCACTCGAGCGCGTGGGGGCACGCCGGGCGGGGCGAGCGGCTGACCTTCCCGCTCGACAACTATCGGCACGTCGGGGCGGCCAACCACTTCACGCTCCTGAATCACCCGGCCGTGTATGAGCAGATCCGCACATGGCTGGGGCCCCGTCCGGCGCTCGAGGCCGGACCCGCGCCCCTCGCGGAGGGCTCTGTGCGAAGCGCCACAGACCCCCCGATTTCGGGGTAGTCACCGCGTACCCTCAAAGGCATGGACGCAAGGGACTTGTGCGCCGTCGGGGATGTGCTGGCCGAAGGGCTCGACGGCACCACCAGGCAGATACAGGACATCCACACCGCCGTTGCCGACCGGTCGCTGAGGCTGACCGGCCCGGCCGAGCGACCAGCGCGCGTGCTTCACGACCGAATCGCCGAGCGCCTGTATCGGACCGTTCGGACCGTGGGACCGGCGGCGATCCGCTCGGGCGCGCTGACGCTGGGGATGGCGGTCGATCCCGATGCCGAGCGGATCCAGGGCACGCGACGCGGCAAGGCGCTCGTCTCGGCGTTCAACGGCGTGTTCGGCGATGCGCTCGCCAGACGCCGCAACAGCCTGGCGCTGGGAATGTCGATCTGGTCCTCCGGACGCGAGGTGGCGCCGACCTCGTCCGAGCTGGCGGCGGAATTCCCGCATGCGACGGAAAAGATCGCGCTCTTCATCCACGGCTTCGGAGAGACCGACAACTCGTGGCGCTGGTTTGCTGAGGCGAGCTGGGGCGACCCCGGCATCTCCTACGGTGAACTGCTTCGCCGCCAGCGCGGCTTCACGCCCATCTACGTGCACTACAACACTGGCCGCACGATCGCCCAGAACGGGGCAGAGCTCTCAGCGCTGCTTGACGCCCTCGACCGCCACTGGCCGATCCCCCTACGCCAGACGGTCCTGATCGGCCACTCTGCGGGCGGCCGGGTCGCGCGTGCCGGGGTGCGACACGGGAACCTCGCCGGCGCGCGCTGGCTTCGGACCGTCACGCACGTCTTCACACTCGGCCATCCTCGCGCTGCGATCTCTGCGGAGCGCGTCGTACATGGCAGCGCCCGGGCGCTGGCGAAGCTGCCTGAGACCCGCCCCGTCGCGCAGCTGCTCGACGCCCGGAGCGCGGGCCTGAAGGACCTGGGAGACAACCAGACCGGGCCCCTGCCGGGGTGGGTGCAGGACGTGCGCCTGCCGAAGCCGCAGGCTCGTACCCGCGTCGGGCACTTCAAGCTGCTCAATCATCCTGCGATCTATTCGGAGATCGCCGCAAGCCTCAGCGCCCATAGCGCTCCCGCCCGAGCACGAGCTGCTCGGGCAGGGCGATCCGGGCTGGCGGCGAGGGGTCTGCGAGCACCGAGACGGTCTCCGCGACGCTGACCGTCACGGTCGCCTCTGCGTCTCCCGCCGAGACCGTCACGAACTCGCCGTCGTTGGAACCGACCACGCCCTCGAGGCCGGGCTCGATCCCGGCATCCTTGAGGTAATGGAGCAGATCCTCGGCCTCGTTCTCGAGCCGCAGGATCGTGACCTTGGCGCCATCCGTACAGTCGGCGAGCGGGACTCCGTCGATCCGCTCGCCCACCCGGATCGGGTGTCCGTGCGGGCACGTCTTGGCGTCGCCCACGGTTGCGCGCACGTACGCCTCGAAGCGGGGGGTCATGGCGTGCTCGAGCTGCTCGGCCTCCTCGTGCACGTCGTCCCATGGGACGCCGACGACGTCTGTCAGGAAGCGCTCGATCATCCGATGACGACTGACGATGTGCTCCGCGTGCGTGCGCCCCGAGTCCGTGAAGCTGATCGCGCGGCCGGAGTCGCGCACGACGTATCCATCGCGCTCGAGCCGTCCGAGCATCTCGTGAACGGTCGGGGCGGAGAGCTGCATGGCCCGTGCCAGGTTGGCTCCGGTCATCGGCAAGCCCGGCCTCGAACAGCCAGAACAGGCTCTCGAGATACTCCTCCTCCGCGGCAGTTGCGCGCTCACGTCGCCACCGAGGCTGATCGTAGCGGGCTACGATGCGATCGCCCCGTGGCGCTTGCCGCTGAAGCCGCCGATCGAGCCCCAGCTTGCTCGCTCCAAACCGGAGCTGCCCACCGGGGAGCAGTGGGCGTACGAGCCCAAGTACGACGGCTTCAGGGCGATCGCCTTCGTGGACGGAGACGAGCTGCTGATCCAATCTCGGAGCGGAAAGCCGCTCGGCCGTTACTTCCCCGAGCTCTCGTTCCCACCGGGACGGTACGTAGTTGACGGGGAGATCGTCGTCGACTCCGATGACGGACACGAGGACTTCGGCGCGCTCCAGCAGCGGATCCACCCCGCCGCCTCGCGGATCGCGATGCTCGCGGAGCAGACGCCGGCCCGCTACATCGCGTTCGACCTGCTGGCTGTCGAGGGCGAGGCCCTGCTCGAGCTTCCGTTCACGGACCGCCGGGCTCGTCTCGAGCGGCTACCGGTGACCGCCGACGCCGCTCACCCACGCGCGCGAGGAGGCAGAGCCGTGGCTGCTCTCGGGCGAGGGGGTCGTGGCCAAGGACGTGACCGCCCCCTACCGCCCCGGCCAGCGCGTGGGCATGGTCAAGGTCAAGCGGCTCCGGACCATTGATGCCGTGATCGTCGGCTACCGCCCCGGCAAGGAGCCCGGCACGGTGGGCTCGCTGATCCTGGGGCTGTACGACGACGCTGGCAAGCTCCACGTCGTGGGGCACTCCTCGGGCCTCAAGTGCCGCCGAGAAGCGAGCGCTGGTCTCGAAGCTCGAGCCATACGCGACGGGCAACCGGGGTCACGGCGACCCGAGCCGGTGGCAGAGCGAGAGGGAGCTCGAATGGATCGAGCTGCGCCCCGAGCTTGTGGTTGAGGTCACCTACGACCACACGAGCGGCGGCCGCATCCGCCACGGCACGAGGATCCTCCGCTGGCGCGATGACAAGGCGCCGGAGGAGTGCAAGCTCGAGCAGATGACCTGAGGGGAGGGCCGCCTGCGGCGGCGTCCCTGGGGCCGCGCGACCCCGTCCGGACGACCCAAGCCCGCGGTGGGCGGTTTATGCCTTGACAGTTATATAGCCATTAAGGCATACTTAGGCGATGGCCGTATTCGACGTCGTCGCCGAGCCCCGCCGCCGCCAGATTCTCGATCTGCTCGCCGCCTCCGAGCGGCCGGTCGGGGACGCTCGTCGACCAGCTCGGACTCAGCCAGCCGGCGGTCTCCAAGCACCTGCGCGTGCTGCGCGAGGCGGGGTTGGTCGAGGTCCGGGGGGATGCCCAGCGCCGCCTGTACCGCGTCCGCCCCGAGCCGCTGCGCGCGGTCGATGAGTGGCTGCAGCCGTACCGGCTGATGTGGGCGGCCCGCCTCGATGACCTCGAGCGCCACCTCGACACAATGACCGAAGGAGACACCGCGATGAGCCCCACCCAACAGGAGACCTACGGCAGCGCCGATCAGCTCCACGACGGCCGCTGGCAGCTCCGCTTCACGCGCGCGCTCGCGCACCCCCAGTCCAAGGTGTGGCGTGCGATCACCGAACCCGAGCAGCTGGCGCAGTGGTTCCCGACCACGATCGAGGGCGAGCGCGCGGCGGGCGCCGCGCTGCGCTTCTCGTTCCCGAACGACATCGCGCCGCCGATGGACGGTGTGATGATCGCCTACGAGCCCGAGTCGCTGATGGAGCTCGCCTGGGGTCCCGACGTGATCAGGATCGAGCTGCAGCCGGTGTCCGAGGGCACGCTGCTGATGCTGCTTGACACGCTCGAGGAGCGCGGCAAGGCCGCCCGTGACGGAGCCGGATGGCACGCCTGCCTCGTCTCGCTGCAGGAAGCGCTCGACGGAGCCCACGACGCCCGCGGGCACATGGACGTGTGGCGTGAGGTCCACCCGCACTATGTCGAGTCGTTCGGGCCGGAAGGGTCGGCGATCGGACCGCCCGAGGGCATGGGGTAGGGCCCCCGCGGCCCCGCGCCGCCCAGGCGCGCCGGATAACGTCGCCCGGTTCCGCCGGGGCGGTGGCAGTGGGCCGGCCAACGCGCGACGCCCCATCGCTCTCAAGCGCGACCCCGCCGAGCCCCATGGACCCACGTCACCTGAGAGCATGCGCGGCGCATGGCCCTCCGCGGCGTCCCCACCACGCTCCTCGTCGCCCCCGACGCCTTCAAGGGCACGCTCCGAGCCGCCGAGGTCGCAGCGGCGGTCGGCCGCGGCCTCGAACGGGCCGGCCGGACGGTCGACCTGTGCCCGATCGCCGACGGCGGCGAGGGAACGCTCGATGCCCTCGCTCCCGCGCTCGGCGCGGAGATCCGCGCGACGACGGTCGCGGACCCGCTCGGCCGACCGGTCGACGCCTCGTTCGGGCTCGCGGGCACGACGGCGATCGTGGAGATGGCCGCCGCGAGCGGGCTTCACCTGGTTCCGAAGCGCCGGCGCGATCCGGTCAAGGCCAGCAGCTTTGGCACCGGCCAGCTGATCGCGGCTGCGATCGACGCCGGCGCCAAGACGGTGCTGATCGGAGCCGGGGGCAGCGCGACGACCGACGGCGGGCGGGGCGCGATCGCGCGCCCTGCGCCACGTCCTCGGACCGCGACCGAAAGCCAGGCTCATCGTGCTGTGTGACGTGCGCACGCGGTTCGAGGACGCAGCGCGCGTGTTCGCGCCCCAGAAAGGCGCCGACCCAAAGCAGGTGCAAACGCTGACGCGGCGCCTGGGCGCGCTCGCGCGGCCGGCTGCCCGCAAGATCCGCGGGGGATCCCGATGACCGGCGCCGCGGGCGGCCTTGCCGGCGGCCTGTGGGCGGCGTTCGGCGCCGAGCTCGTCCCCGGAGCCGCGTTCGTGCTCGACGCGATCGGCTTCGACGCGCGTATGCGAGCCGCGCGCGCGGTCGTGGCGGGCGAAGGCAGGCTCGATCAGCAGAGCCTCGCGGGCAAGGCGCTGTCTGAGGTCGCTACCCGCGCCCGCCAGGCGGGCGTGCCCTGCCACGCGATCGTGGGCTCGAACGAGCTTGACTCGTTTGGGCTGCGAATCCTGGACCTGCAGGTCGTGCTCGAGGCCGGTACGCCCGACCGCGCTCCAGAGCAGCCGGTGAGCGGCTGGCGGGACTGCTCTAAGCCGTCAGCTCGGGGGCCGCGGTGCGCGTCGCGCCTCGGGCGAGGCGTGCTCGGGAAGGTCGATCAGCTGTCGCTCATCGTCGACGAGCGAGGCGCGGCAGAAGCCCTCGCCGAACGGCGTCAGGTGGATGCTCCGCCGGACGATCTTCGCCTGCCGGACCGAGTGCAGCGCGCCCGAGCACCTCCGGCTGTGCCTCGAGCACCTGATAGCGCTCGGGGTCGCGCAGCGTCTCGCGCGAGAACCAGACCAGCCCGAGCCGGTTGAGGTTCGTGAGGTAGGACGGCACCCGCTCCACGTACCGGCACCCGGCTCGCGGGCCGATCATGTTGAGCCCGGGCGCCAGCAGACGGGAGCTGATCAATCCCGAGCGGACCGCCGGTCCGCACGTCGACCGCCGGCTGGGGGCCGTTGAGGAGCAACAGTCTCAGGATTCGCGCCTCGTCGGGCGCGAGCGACTCGACTAGCCGCTCATACGCGGGATGCGCGTCCTCCTCGTAGTGGACGTCCCGCGATTTGTGCAGCAGCGCCTCGCCCATCTCGCGCAGCGGGCAGGCCGCCGTTCAGTGGAGTCAGCCGTCGCTCGGGCCGCTTCGGACCGGCGCGGCGGGCACCACGGTGTCGGCCACCCGGCGCGCCACCTCGCCGCCCGGCATCGCTCTCGAGGTCGGCCATCGCCGACGAGCTCGCGCGCGGCGGCGCGGACCGTGCCGCGGATGTCATCGACCAGCTCGGGAGCCCGATTCGGCCGCGCCGCCACCTCGAGCGCGCGCCGGGTCGCGCGGATCGTCATCCCGACCGACCACTCCGTCGTGTGCCACCACGCGCTCGCGGCGAGTCGCGCGACGCCCGTGAGCGAGCCGGTCCTCGGCCGCCGCCGTGCTTCAGGGTAGCTCTGTCGTCTCGCTCATCCGAAGATCCCGAGGTGGATCAGCCCTCCTGCGAAGCCCATTAGAGCACCGTGGAGGTACAAGCATCCACTCGTCCTCCTTGATCGCCGAGCGGAGCATGTCCACGTAGTCGCGGAACGGCAGCTCCTTCGTGCGCTCCGCGATCAGCCTGCGGACGTTCTCGCTCTGCTCGCGACCGAAGTCGGCGTCGCGGAAGGGCGTCATCGTGTGCTCGCTCGACGTGCGGGCGAACGCCTCGGTGATCGTGTCGTACTCGCGCACCCCGACGGCGACGCGGGCCACGCCGCGCAGCGGTCCCGCCGCGCGGTCGATCGCCGGCTGCATCGCCTCCCGCAGCATCTGCTCGGTCCGGTCCCCGCGCGGGCCGTTGACGAGGAAGTTGCCGATGTTCTCCATCGTCACGACGTCGTCGGCGATGATCCGCGCGAACACCTCAGCCGCCTGGGGCTGACGGCGCAGGAACAGGCCGTGGAGCTTGAAGGGCCCGACGCGCACGGGATCCACCGGCTCGAAGATCACCCACATGCCGAGCAGGTTCGTGGTCCACCCGACGACGATGCCCAGCACCGGCAGCAGCCACCAGTAGCTGACGAAGTGCGTCAGCACCGCCACCGGGATCCCGAACAGGAAGCCGAACAGGAACCCGAAGTTGACCATCAGCCGCAGCTCACGCGCGCCGAACTCCTTGAACGCCCTCGTGACGAGCGCAGGGTCCTGCTCGAAGTGGTCGATCACCATGATCTTGGGGTCCAGCAGCTGATCGATGTACAGCCCGATCTCGCCGGTGATCTGGTGCATGATGTCCGGCAGCTGCTGGCGGACCCGCTCGTACAGCGCCTGCTTGGCCCGGGGCGGCACGTTGGCCCACAGCCCGGGCTGCTCGCGGCGCATCGTCTCATCCACGATCTCCGGGATCCGGGGCATGAACATCATCGTCATCTGGTCGGCGATCTTCTCGGGCTCGAGCTCCTGGAAGAACTCCCCGGCGGTTCCGAGCTTGGCGATCGCCTTGTCGACGATGATGCTGCCCATCTTGGCGGCGCGCGAGGGGATGATCCCCTGCCAGCCGACGCCGCCCTGCATGATCCCCGGGACCTCCTGGAGCTTTCGCGGCAGCAGCTTGGACAGCTCATAGAGGCCGGGGACGCGGCGGCCGTGGAAGTGGATCGGGTTGAACAGCATGATCAGCCCGCTCCAGTTGATCAGCCACCCGATCGCGCCCGTGAAGAACGGAATCGTGATCAGCTTGATCCACTCGCTCGTGCTCACCGCAGCGCCTCTCCACCGTGTGCGCCCCCGCCGGGCGCCAGGCGGGACCCTACCGTGGTCGCGTCAATCCATGTGCCACCGCGCGGTGGCGACGTCCGCCGGGTACCCGCTCAGCACGGGCCGCAAAGCCGCCGGGGCGTTTCAGCAGAGCTTGCCGACCGGCTGCGTCGTGCCCCTGCCCGGCGCGTCCGCGACTACGGCCCCGAGTGTCTGGAGGAACCGCGCCATGGCCTTGCCCGACGCGGTCTGCTTGCCCTCCTTGTAACAGGGGTTGGCGCGGGGAGCGCCGTACTGGTCCGCCCACCCCGTCTCGATCCACGGATAGCCGGGAAGGGCCGTCGCGATCCGCTGCCCCGCGCGGACGACACGGCCTGCGGGCAGCAGGCTCTTGAGGTGCTCCGCGACGTAGATCACGTCTCCAGCGTGGCTTCCATCCATTAGCCGGTACCAGATGATGTGGTGTCCCGGCCAGCCGCTGTGGTTCTGGGAGCCGAGGATCTGCGCGTCGCCGATCGCCACGACCGGAGCGGGATGCACGGGAATCCAGTCCACGCCCATGTCCGTCCGGGCTGGGAGCCAGCTGGCTCCGGCGAACGGGTTCACGTACCCGCCCGAGGCAGCCGCGGCGCCGGGAAGCGCGCCGATCGCACACGCTATCGCCGCCGAGAGCGCGACCAATTTCGTGCGTAGGGGCATGGCCCCCGGTATCGGAGACCCCAGGCCGCTCCTTGATCCCCGACCGGGCGCCGCTGGACGCGGTGGTCAGCGCCCTGACCAGGCGCGAACGCTCAGTGGCTGAACGCCTGGCGCTTGACGCCCGGCATCGGGGAGTCGAGCGACTCGAGGAACTTCGTCTCCTCGCCGAGGTGCTCGAGCAGCTTGTCGGCCATGTCCAGGTGCATCCCGGAGCGCACCACGATCCTGAGCACGTTCAGGTCCTGGCGGTTCTCCGGGAACGTGTAGGCGGGGATCAGCCAGCCGTGCTGGCGCATCCGATCCGAGACCTCGAACACGCGTGTAGTTGCGCACCTCGGGCGCGAGCGCGAACGAGAACACCGGCAGCTCCTTGCCCTCGCTGATCAGGCGGTACGGCCCCATCTTCGCAATCTCTTCGAGACAAATAGGTCGCGACCTCCTGCGCACCCTCCATCACGCGCGTGTAGCCCTCCCGGCCGAGGATCGTGAACATGAAGTACTGGGCGACCACCTCGCTTCCGGGGCGCGAGAAGTTGAGCGTGAACGTGGGCATCTGGCCGCCGAGGTAGTTGACGTTGAAGACCAGGTCCTCCGGGCAGCGCCTCGCTTGTCGCGCCAGACGGCCCACCCGACACCGGGATATACGAGCCCGTACTTGTGCCCCGAGGCGTTGATCGACTGCACCCTGGGAATCCGGAAGTCCCACTCGATCTCGGGCTGGAGGAACGGCGCGACGAACCCACCCGAGGCCGCATCGACGTGCAGGGGGACGTTCAGCCCGCGGTCCTCCTCGAGCTGATCGAGTGCGGCCGCGATTTCCTTGACAGGCTCGTAGCTGCCGTCGAACGTCGAGCCGAGCACCGACACGACCCCGATCGTGTTCTCGTCGCAGCGCGCGACCGCCTGCTCGGCGTCGAGGTGAAAGCGGTCACCCTCCATCGGCACGAGCCGCGGCTCGACGTCCCAATAGCGGCAGAACTTCTCCCAGCACACCTGAACGTTGATCCCGGTGACGAGGTTCGGCCGGTCGGTCGGCTTGCCGGCCTTGCTCATGCGCTCGCGCCACCGCCACTTCATCGCCATGCCCGCCAGCATCGCCGCCTCGCTCGAGCCGGTGGTCGAGCAGCCGGTCGCCTCGCCGCTCTGATCTGAATGCCACAGGTCGGCGAGGATGTCGACGCAGCGAGCCTCGATCTCCGCCGTCACCGGATACTCGTCCTTGTCGATCATGTTCTTGTCGGCGGTCTCCGCCATCAGCTTGTCGGCGATCGACGGCATCCAGGTGGTCACGAACGTGGCCAGGTTGAGCCGGGCCTGGCCATCGAGCAGCAGCTCGCTCGTGATCAGCTCATACGCGATCTGCGCGTCGATCCCCTGATCCGCCAGCTGATGGCAGGGGATCTCGAGTGACGCCTCACGATGGTGGACGGCGGTGGCGGGCGATGATGGGAGGTCTGGCGTGAGCGCTGCTGGCTGAGCGCCATGCAGGGGTTCCTATCAGACTGCCGCTCGTGAGGAGAAGAATCACGTCGGATCGCCGGATCGGCCTGCTCGTGCTTGCGGCGGCGAGTGATCGTCGCGGTCTCGCTGTCGCAGCTCGTCGCGCACTCGGGGCACCCGCAAGGCGGTCGGCTACGGCGTGGCGAGCGCCGGGGCCAACCTCGGGGTCAGCAAGCCGGTCGCGACGTGCCGCGTATCGCGCGTGCCGTGCCCCGAGGGCGAGCTGAGGCTGGTGGCGCCGTTCGGCGGCGGATCGCCGGCCGCGCAGCGCGTTCGGCGCTTTCCGCCGGCAGGTGCTGCTGGCCTCGGGCCGGACGCGGCTATCTGCGCCTGTGGATCGCGTATGACGCGCTATATGCGTGGAATCCGGTCACGCACGGGCTGCACCTGGTCGCCGTATGCGTTCGGCCCTCCAGCCGAGTTCAACGGCGTCAACGGCATGGCGCTGTTCGGCCAGCTCGTGTGGGACATCCAGGGGGCGCGGGCGCTAGGCCTGACCCCCGAGGTCGTGTTCAGCGCGGGAAGCGGAGAGGGGTCGCCCAACTACCCGGATCCCGGCTACGGCGATTCCAGACACCTGTTCGCGGGCGTCACCGCCGCGGGCTACGACTACGCCTGCGGTGTGCTCGGGATCATCGGTTGGCTCCGGAGCGATTTGGGCGCGACGGCGCCTACCCGTTGGGAGGCATTCAACGAGCCGGACACCAAGGCCTCCTACATGGGATACCTGAAGAACGGCTGCGCCCGGAACGGCTCGTGCGGCGCCCCGCCCCGGGGCGCCGACTACAACCACGGCGGCTATCTCTGCGGCCGGGCCTACGCGGACTGCGGGGCGCTCGAGGCCGCCGAGCTGTGGGAGCTCGCGCAGGGGGTTGTCCAGAAGCAAGGCTGGTCCGGGGAGCAGATCGCGGCGGCGACCCTCACCGAACCCGAGGTGCCGTATCTGCGTCCCTATGCCCAACAGCTGAGCGCGCTGGCGAGCTGCTCACCTGGATTCGTGTCCGCGCCCTCCGGCCATTGCGCGATCGCGGGGTTGTTTCCGCGCCACTGGGCGGTCCACGACTACGACGACCCGACCGCCGGGGGCAACGCCGACCTGCGCGCGTTCGAGTCGACGCTGTCCCGTCTCGTCGCTCGTCGCTACGGACCGCTCGATGTGTGGGTGACCGAATCGGGAGTCGAGCTGAGCTCTCCGGCTCACGCGGATCTGAACCGCCGCGGTTGTCCAGGGCCATCGGGCCGCGACGCGACTCTGGGGGCCTGCGTCGATGGCAACCCCGCGCAGCAGGCGCGAGGCGCCCGCGCTTGGCGGAGCCTGATCGACGTGCGCGCTCCGGGCGTGCGAACCACCCAGGTCTACTGGTTCGAGTTCGCGCTCATTCCCAGCTGGGACTCGGCGCTCGTCGATGCCAGCGGTCGGGCGCGGCCGTCATTCTGCGCGCTCGTGTCGGGGGCCACGTGCGACGGGGACCCGACTGCCTATTTGCTCAATCCCAAATGACGTTCAGCTCCACCGGCTTTCGGAACACGAGTCCTCGCACCTCGGACGGGCGTTCGGGGTCGAGGCGCAGATTCGGCAGGCGGTCCAGCAGGACAGCGAGCGCCGCTCGGGTCTCCAGCCGAGCGAGATGGACGCCCAGGCACACATGGGGGCCATGGGCAAAGGCCACGTGAGTGCGGCTGCGGGTCCGGCGGAGATCGAACCGGTCGGGCTCGGTGAACACCTCCGGATCGCGGTTGGCAGCCGCGATCGAGACCCGCACCAGGTCTCGACCGGCGACGGAAGCTTCGCCGAGCCGGATGTCCCGCGTGGCGTAGCGGTCGATCACGGCAGCGGCCGGCTCCAGGCGAAGCGACTCTTCGATCGCCGCGCCCAGGAGCGCCGCCTCCGAGCGCACGAGCGCGAGCTGATCGGGCCGCGCGATCAGGTGCAGGACGGCATTCGCGATCATCCCCTCCGTCGTCTCGATCCCGCCGAACAGCAGGACGGCCGCGTTCGAGATCAGCTCCTCGGTGGACAGCGTCCCCGCTCCGGCGGCCGATGTCAGCAGCGACGAGCCCTCCGGCGCCTCGATCGCCGAACGCAGCCTGCGCTCCAAGGCGCCAAAGGCCTCGTGGCCCGCAGCCAGGTCATCTCGGCGGCCCGCGGTGATCGCGCTCACGGCGCCGACGATCGCGTCGTACCAGCTGAGCATTTCGCTCACGGCCCCGGACTCCAGTCCCAGGCCGCGGGCCATGATCGAGGCGGCAAGCGGACCTGCGAAGGAGCGGCGGAGCTCGGTGCGGCCGGCCGCCCGCCACCCCTCGATCAGTCGCTCCGCCTCTGCCGCGGCCATGCTCGAGAACCGCTCCCTCACCGCGCCCGGGCGAAACGGGGACACGAACGGCGAGCGGTGACGGGCGTGATTCTCGCCGTCGAGGCTGAGCATGCTGGGGCCGAGGACCTGCGCGGTCGAGAAGCCCGGATCGTCGACCGTGAAGCCCTCGGCGTTCCGCATCACCTCGAGCGCGAGGTCGTAGCTCGTCACCAGCCAGCCGCCCAGCGCGGGCAGCCAGGAGACCGGTTCGCTCGCTCGGAGCCGCGCCAGCACCGGATGGGGCTCACGCTCTAGTTCCTGCAGCGTGACGGCGGCGCCGAGCGGGTAGGCGTCCTCGCGGCTCACTCCCGGCCAGAGGCTAACGCGCTCCCGCCGGGCGGCGGATCGCAGCCCAGACCGATCAGATGCCGGGCGAACTCCCGGCGGTCGCGGCCGGGATCGAACGGCTCGTTTCCGTCCCGGAGGAGCGCGGCGACGCGCTCGACGTCATACAGCAAGGCCAGCTTTCCCGGCGGGTCATCCCACTCACCCGAGTCGTAGCGCGCCGTCCAGGCGGCGAGCGCCGCCAGCGCCTCGACCTGGATCTGGTCCGCCCACCAGCCCGCACGCAGCATCAGCCGGTAGCGCTCGCGCAGCATGCAGGCGTCGTTCCACAACTGTTCGAACCACAGCCACCGCTCGCGGGGGTACAGGCCGTGCCAGGTGAGCGGCCACCGGCGCTCCTCCGGTTCGTCAAACTCCACGAGCGAGGCGGCGCAGACGCCGGTCCGAGAACCACATGCGCAGCCGCAGCCTCACCGGCGCGATGCGTCCATAGAGCAGCAGGGCATGACCGTCAGGCAGCTGTCGCAGCGCCTCGGGAGCGATCAGCGGTCGCCTGCGACGCGCCACGGACCGCGTCATGCCGCCGGCGCCGCTCGTGTACGAGCGGTCGCGCGCCTCCTCCTCACCGGTCAGTCCCGAGAAGTACCGGAGCGTGTCCAGGTCGGCCACTCCGGGCAGCAGCATCCGGGCGCGGTGGCTGTTCACCACGGTCTCGGCCTGGCGGCCGTAGCGGGTCCGCGCCTGGGCGAGGTCGTGGAAGATCGAGACGAGCTGGATGTTGTGGCTCGGGGCAGTCGACGCCACCTCGGCCAGGTTGGGCAATGGGGCGACGTTGCCGGCCTCGTCGAGGCACAGCAGCAGTGGCAGCTCGAGCTTCCCCCCGTTCAGCGTCGCCCGTTCGTAGGCCCGGTCGACGACCTCCGAGAGCAGCGCCAGGAAGATCGGTCTGAGCAGCTTCGAGGCCTTCGCATCGCCGATCAGGTACAACGTCGCGCATTGGTCCAGCAGCCGGTCGGCGGTGATCTCGGACCCCATCGCGGAGCGCACAACCCGCGTGAACCGGTACGCGCGCAGCAGTGCCTGGGCGGTGGCCTCGATCGAGGAGCGGGTTCGGTCGGCCTGGGCCTCGAAGGCGCGGACCGCGTCATAGGCGGCGAGCGCTCCGTCGCGCTCGCGCTCGTCACGCGCTGACCCTGAGAGCTCCATCAGCGACCGGTCGAGCTCTCGTGCGCCCTGGCCGTAGACCCATCGCACCACCGCATCCATCCCGGCGGCGGTGGCCGACGCCGCGTACAGCAGCGGTGCGAGCCGCTGCTCGGCGGCGATCGCCCAGAAGTCGCCGCCCTCGACGCCACGCTGGTCGAGCTCGCCGGCGGCGGCAAGGCGCCAGGCCACCTCGAGCGCACCGTCCCAGGTCCGCGCAGCGTGAAGCGGCGACCAGGTGTGCCGGTGGGTTCCGGCGAGCTCGAATGGGTCGAACACGAACACGTCGCCGAGGGCACGGCGGCGCGCTTGGGTCGCGCCCAGCAGGTCGGTCTTGATCGAGGAGGCGACCGCGGGTCCTTGCCACTCGAGCAGCGCCGGGGTCGCCAGACCGGCGGACTTGCCGGACTGAGGCGGCCCGAACGCGATCAGGGCATGGCGGTGCTCGGCGCGCACCAGCTTTCGACGAGCGCGGCCGAGCGTCAGCCGACCGCGCCCAGCGCCGGCCCGCCGCATGCCCCGCGTGAGCACTCGCAGCTCTCGGCCGCCCGCGAACCTCGCGCCGGTTTCCCGGCCGAGGACGGCGGCCGCGGCGCTTCCACCGACCGAGACGAACAACAGCCACAGCGCGCCGGCGAGCGCGCCGAGCGCCGCGTAGAAGCCCGCGGGGCCGGGGAGCTCGGCGCGGACGGGCCGCGGCCAGGCACGGGCGGGATCGGACAGGCGCCCCGGCAGGCGGACGAGCACCCCGAACAGCTCGTCGCCCCGTACGCGGGGCCATCCACGGCCGAACGCGGTACCGGCGACGCCACCCCACAGCCACACGAGTCCGATCACCGCGGCCAGGCCCCCGATTGCCACGAGCGCCGCGAGATCGGATCCCCGCGCGCGGCTCATCGCAGCCGCATCCCCGTGTCCGTGTCGGTCAGGTCAGCCTCGAGCCGCGATCGATAGTGCTGGACCACGAACGAGCGGCTGCCGACGCGCCACAGCGCCTGGCCGGCCGACAACATCGCCAACAGCTCCGCCTCGGACTCGGATAGCCCAAGCAGGGCCTTGGTCAGCGGCACCTGGCTCTCGTCCTGGTGGTAGACGACGCGCGTCGAGGCGTCCGCGATCAGGCCCTCGGCGATTCGCGCCGCGCGGGAGCCCGCATCGCCGACGGCCTGGAGGTCGGCAAGCTTGTGGAGCACGACGAGATTCATGACCCCGAACTGCCGGGCCAGCTTGAAGTTCGACTGAAACCACTCGCCGAGGCCGGTGTGCTGGATGATCTTCCACGACTCATCCGCCACGTTGATCAGCCGCTCGCGCCCCGGCCGCTCTGCCATGCGGGCGAGCAGCGCGCTCATCCACGCCGTCGCGCAGGCCATCAGGATCCCGACGGCGGGAGAGTCGCGCAGCGCGTGCAGATCGAGCACCAGCAGCCTCGCGTCCAGATCGAGCCCCGGCGACGTCGGACCGTCGAATAGGCCTCGCAGCGGCCCCTCGCAGAGGTCCTGGAGCGCAAGTGCGGCCCTGCGAACATCGCTCGCCAGCCGCTGGGGACTGGTCTTCAGCTGCTCGGCCATCTCGGCGACGGGGGCGAACAGGACCGAGGCGAGCTCGGGCAGCGTCGGATCGCCCCGGCTCCGAAGGCGGACGGTGCGGAGCGCTTCGCGAAGCGCGGCGGCCTCCACCTGGGTGAGTGGCGCACCCAACGCCGTCACCGTGATCGCGCGCAGGAGCTCGAGCTGGGCGTGCTCCTCGGGACGCGAGGCGAGGGGATTCAGGCGCACACCACCGCCCGGCGCGAGTGCGACCGGCCTCACCCCGACCGCCTCGCATAGGGGGCCGTACTCCCGCTTGACGTCGAGCACGAACGCCCTCCGCCCGAACAGCAGCATCCGCCACAGCAGCGTTTTCACGAGCGCGCTCTTGCCCTGGCCCAGCTTGCCCAGGACGATCGCGTTCGGGTCGTCGAGCAGCCCCTCGCCGTACAGGACCCAGGGGTCGTAACAGAAAGCACCTCCGCTCGAGTCGCGGCCGACGAACACGCCGCGCCCGCCGAGGCCGCCCGCGATCATGAACGGGTAGATCGCCTGGGCGTGCCGCGTGGTGCAGCGGTGCCCGGGGCGTGCGGCGGTGCTCACCGCAGCCCCCTGCACAGCGGCAGCGTGAACGTGAATGCATCCGCCTGCTGTCCGTACATGCGATACAGCTCGAGCCGAGCGCGGGCCGCGTGCTCCAGGACCTCGGCGCTGGCGCGGCGCAGGTCGTCCGGGTCCCGGCCGGAAACGGTCACAAACCCGGTCAGGCGGACCTCGCCGTGTCCCGCCGCCAGCTCGGACTCCCGCCGCAGTGTCGCCTCCTGGGCCTGACGGTGCCGGGCGGTCTCGAGCTGGCCGAAGCGGTGGCGAAGCTCGCTGTCGGCGTGGTCCCGGGTGATCGCCGCCTCGACCTCCCGCGTCGAGCGCTCCGAGGAGATCGGCTCGAATGTGACCGCCACGGTCCGCACCGCACTCGAGCGGCCCAATAACGCGTCCATGAACATCGGCGAGACATCGACGCGGGGCCAGCCGCCGATCCAGTAGGTCGCATGCAGGGCGCCGTCGGAGCGGTAGCAATCCCAGTGCTCCTCGGCGGCCAGAGGCCATGCTCTGCCCTCGTCCAGCCCATCCCGCGCGGGGTCGGCGGCTTCGAGCGACGCCAACTCGGCGCGGGCATACGGATCGAACGCCGTGCGCGTCACACGTGCCAGCTGCCTGGCCGACAGCGCTCCGAGCACGGTCACCTCAGCGGCCCGCAGCCCCTGTGCCACTCGCTCGGCCTGCTCGATCAGCGTCTCTTCGAGCGTCTCGGTCTCCAGCGTGCGGACCCGACGGTGGTCCACCTGGACGATCACCAGGATCTCGTGCTCCTGGGTGACCTGGCCGGTCGTGCCGATCAGCTCGAGATAGGACTCGATGATCGGCTCGCCGCGAAGCGGCACGTTCGGATCGCGCTCGTCGTGCAGCCACCGGGCAAGCTCGTCGCCCTGGGCCGGTGCCGTTCGCTCGATCCATTGCAGACGCCTGACCGGCGTGTTCGCGACGCCCGAAAGGACCAACCCCCAGCGGGCCAGGCGGCGCTCCTGTGCCTCGGCATCAAGCAGCGAGAAGGCGACCACGCGGCACGCAAGCGCTGCGCTCAACCGGCGCCCTGAGTCCTCCGAGAGGACGCCGATCGCGCGGTCCCGATAGCGGGCCTCGACGATCCTGACCCCACGCAGAGCCACCGGGGGGCGTGGCGCCTGTGCCCCGACGATGGGTGAACGTCCGCCGAGGCGGACACGGAGACCGTCGGTGGGGAGCGATGAGGTAGCCCGCGTGCGGCCGCGAGCACGCCGGAGCGCGAACCCGCACGCGACGGGTGCCCACTGCTCGAGCGTCCGACTGCCGATCGTTAGCAGCGCGACGCCGATCCCTCCGGCGAGACCGAGGAGCGCGAGCACGGCGCCCGTCGCATTCGGGGTCGTGTCGAGCGCGGCGAGCGCGAGCACCGCTGCGAGCGCCAGCACCACGGCCTGACCGGCGCGGAACGGGCCGAGGATTCCCCGCCGTTCAAGCGGCCCGAAGCTGTAGGTGAGCCTGGCGGCAGTCATAGCGATCCCTCGCCGTCCTCCTGTCGCGGGGGCAGCGGCTCGTGGTCCTCGGCCGGTCCTGGGTCATCCTCAGGTTCGTCGGGGGGCCAGAGCCTGGCGTTCATCACGTCGCCGTCGGAGCCGAGCGTCAACGGCTTCCACGAGTAGTTCCCGGCGTGGTACATCGCCGGCCATCCTTCGAAGCCATCACCGACTGAGCCGGATGCCCGTGCCCCGGCCGCAGCGTCGTCCCGGGGACCGCCCGCGGTCGCCTTCCCGGCCCCCGCCAGCGACGGGTTGGCGGCGGCCCCGGCCAGCGATGGGTCGGCGGCGGCCCCGGCCGCCGGTGCGTCGCCGCCGAGGAGATCGGCCTCCGAGGCATCATGCGAGGCCGAGGCGGGGGCCTGCCTCGCCCCGCGTGACCCGCTGGCGTCCCGGGACAATTCGGACAGGCGCTGAACCTCGGCCTGGGCGGCAGGGGTGTCGAGCGGGGTTGCCGAGCCGTTCGCGGGCTCGGGCTTCTCGTCCGAGGACTGCCAGAGCAGGCGCTCGTCCGCCCGCCTGCGTGGAAGCCCGGCGCTCGCCTCGCCCCGCAGCGACCCGGCAGCACTGCTCGCAAGCTCGGACATCGGCACGAGCCGGAGCACGGCCCAGGGCGAGAGCGCCGCCAGCAGGACGAGCACGGTGCCGGCGAGACCGGCAGCGAGGCCGCCCCCCTGATGGGGGAACTGATCGAGGGCCGCGCCGCCCAGATCGATGACCGCAACGATCGCCAGCTTTGACAGGATCAGCGCGACCAGCAGCTCCACGGCGCGGACGGCCCAGACACGCCGGGCCGGCCAGACGAAGGCTGCGAACGCCAGCGGCAGCATCAGCACGATCACGTACACGGCTGCTTCGCGGATCGCGAGCTCGAGCCACAGGATCAGCGCGCACGCCGTGGTCACCAGCGAGATCAGGAACCGGAGGAAGGGCGCGGAGAGGAGGCCCGCGCCCAGTGCAGCCCGGGTCAAGCTCGGGTGGATGCCCCCCGCGGCGCCCGAGAGCCCCGTACAGAGCTGATCGGTTGCCGCCAACAGCAGCATCGCCACCGGCGCCGCCACGGCGATCGCGAGCGCGGCGAGTGGCAGGTAGCCGACGGCGGCACGCGTGAGGAGGGCTGGATCCGAATGGATCAGCGCCTGGATCGCAGCTGCGAACAGAAACGGCAGCGTCAGCAGCGCCGCGATCCCGGCGATGTGCCAGTACCTGGAGGAGAACCACGTCGAGCGGAGTTGGGGGGTCGTCGATTCCCCGAGCACCTTCGTCGTCTCGTCAAGGGAGAACCTGGCGCCTCCGGCTACCCAGGTTACGATCGCGGCGAGCCCGAGCGCCGTCGATGCCGTCGACGCGCTGCTCGCTCCCCCGAGCAAGGTCTTTACCGCACCGCCGAGCTTGCCGTTGGCGAGCTTCTTGCCGACGCTCAGGTCCTTGCCTGGATTGGTCAGCAGGTCGCACGCGCCGCCCGCGACCTTATTGGCGTCGCCCGCAGCTCCACAAACGCCGGCCGAGGCCGTGGCAGGCCGCGCGAAGGACCAGCAGCAGACCGCCACGAGCAGAAGGCCCGTCCAGGTAAGGCCCCGGAGCCCCCTCACTTGGCGGTCGTGCCGAGGTGCTGGAAGAAGTTCACGAGCCCGGGGCCGGCGCCGATCACGAGCGCAGAGGCGCCCGAGACGACTGCCGCCATTCGTCCCCGCGAGGCGTAATGCGGATTGTGGGAATGCGACGCCAGTGCCCACATGGCGGCGCCGACGAACGCCCCGAGCAGCGCGATCGCCAGCGCCCACGCCTCGGCACCGTTGACGAGTTGCTGAAGGACGTTGCTGCCTGGCAACCCGCCCGGGTTGGGGTGGGCGGCCACAGCTTGCACCAGTGCGGACATTTCGGCGTCCCTCCTTGAGACTAATTGAGCCAAATAAGCTGGCTTGACCCTAGCAAGTGTAATTTAGACTTGCTAGGGTCTTTCGTAGCAACTTAGTCTCAATTCACTCAATTAGGAGACGCGACATGAGCGCTCGGCCTGCAGCCCCGCCGATGACCGATCTGGGCGAGCTCTACCGCGCCTTCGCGGGCCGGCTCGAGCAGATCGTCCGCCTGGACGTGACCGCCCCTGATTCCGTCGTTGAGGACGCCTGCCAGTTCGCATGGGATCGCCTGGTCTGCAACCAGGACCGAGTGCGGCGCGACACCGCATTGGGGTGGCTGGCCCGGACGGCGGTCCACGAGGCAGTGAGACTGCTCGAGCGACAGCAGCGCTATCTGTCACTCGAGGACGCGGTCGAGGCCGCCGGCGACTCCGGGCTGTGCGGAAGGTGGAGCGGGCCGGAAGAGCAGGTCGTCCAGCGGGAGCAGCTGGAGACGGTCGGCCGCCTTCCCCAGCGCCAGCAACGGATGGTCTGGCTACATGCGCTCGGGTTCAGTTATGCCGAGATCGCGCTCGAAACGGGGTGCACAACGCGAACGGTCGAGCGCCAGCTGCTGCGAGCCAAGCGCGCGATCCGCAGACCCGCCGCTCCCATCAGAGCCCTTCGGCCGGTGACGGCGTCAGCTGCGATCAGCTAACCGAGGACCAGCAGGGCCGCCGCCGGCGGTCCGCACGCTGCGATCCGGACCGGCAACCTGATCCCGAACATGCCGGCCGGTCTGACGACCGCCTGCATCGGTTCCTCGACCCCAGAGGCAGCGAAGGTGATCGCCTCCGCCAGGCTGCGGGGGCCAAGGGCCTCGGCATCGGCGGGGATCAAGAGCTCGGTGAGATGGCGGTTGACCGCATCCACCTCGCGCACGCCGAGCATCGCCTCGGCCCGTGCCGAGACTGCCTGCACGCTGAGGGCGGCATCGGCCACGACGAAGCCAACGTCTCCGCTGGGGGCGACGTCTGTTCGCGTCCGAAGCAGCACGCCCATGCCGCAGTCCCCACATACACGCGCGGGAACATCGGTCGTGGGGTCGGGGTCGTGCCGGATCCCGCAACGGCTACAGAACCAACTCCATGGCTCGTTGAATGAGTGGACCAGCCGTAAGGCTGGCCGCTGCGCCCCGGTCCTCATGACTCAACCATCGGGCCAGATGCACCGCTGCTGTACCCAGCGAGCGTTTCGATTCAGGTTTTTGCCCCTTTTCGGGCCACAACCGGGTCGAACATTCGTCCAGATCGGACCTGGACGCTCAAGCACCCACCCTGGGGCGGTCGCGCGACCCGGGACTCAGCGCGCTCTCCCCCGCTTGCGCCGCCGGCGCTCGGCCGGGCTTGGCTTGCGGGGCTTGGGCTTCGGCTTTGTGGCACGGCCGCCCGCGCCGCCGGCGGTCGCGGCGGCAGCGTGATGCCGTGCCGGCGCGCGCCTGCGAGCGTCACGCCAGATGAAAAAGGAGATGGCGCACA
The DNA here is from genome assembly GCA_963822725.1 of uncultured Actinomycetes bacterium. Lineage (GTDB taxonomy): Bacteria > Actinomycetota > Thermoleophilia > Solirubrobacterales > Solirubrobacteraceae > Palsa-465. The sequence goes on along the minus strand of CAWGIR010000001.1, from coordinate 171,420 downwards.
GCAACAGGACCGCGGCGAGGACGACCGCGACCCCCTCGCCGGTACTGAGCCCGCCGCCGCCGCCGGAGCTCGTTCCGCTGCTCGGCGAGGCCGTGACCGTCTGCGGCGCGGTGCTGCTCGGCGTGGTTGCCTGGGCCTGGGGCACCGGGCCGAACGGGCTCCCCGGGCCCTGGGCACTCGCCGACGCCGGCAACGCGCTCACGGCCAGCGTCGCGAGCAGCGCCAGTGAGGTGATCGCTCGCGCGGTCAATGCCTTTCGGACGCCAGCGACTCTTCCATCGCGGGCGTTTCGGGCGCGTCGCGGTAGGGCTGCTCCTCTTCCACGTGCTCCTCGTGGTAGACGCTCTCGGCGTTCACGGCCCAGATGTCGTGGTCCGTGCCGAGGAGGATGTTGTCCACCGCGCGCATGGCGGTCAGCATCGAGTGGTCCGAGTTGTTGTAGCGGTGAAGTCCGTTGCGCCCGACCTGGACCAGATTGGGGACGTCGTCGAGCCAGTCGCGGATCGTCTTCAGGCGCTCCGCGTACTCGGCGTCGTAGATCGGGTACGCCTTGTGCACCCGGACCGCGAACCCGAACTGGACGTCCTCGGCGCGGGCCAAGCCAAGCTTCTCGATCTCCCGGGTGGCCATCTCCACGAGCTCGTCGTCGGGCATGCTCCAGATCTCGTCGCCCTCGAAGCAGAAGTACTCCAGTCCGACTGATGCGTGGTTCTCGTCGGGGACCATCCACGGACTCCAGGAGCGGAAGTTCTGGATCCGCCCGACGCGGACCCCCGGCTCGTGAATGTAGATCCAGTTGTCCGGGAACAGATCCTTGCCCTCGATCACCAGCGCGACGGTGAGAAAGTCGCGGTAGCGCAGGCCGCGGGCTGCATCGCGCACGTCGGCCGGCGGTTCCGGCTCCGTGATCGCGACCGTGCTCCGCAGGGGAAGTGAGGAGACCACGTATGACGGCGTGATCGTCTCGCCGCTCGCGACCACCTCGGTCACCGTGTCGCCGTCCATGTGCAGGCGCGTCACGGGGGCATTGACCCGGACTTCGCCACCCTGGGCGCGGATGTCCTCGGTCATCTGCTCCCACATCTGCCCCGGCCCGTAGCGGGGATAATTGAATTCGGAGATCAGCGAGGTGATCTTGTTTCCGCGATTGCCGAAGAACGCCGACTTGGCCGCGCTGAAGAACGACAGGTTCTTGATCCGCTGCGCAGCCCATTCGGCCCGCAGCTCGGAGCAGGGGACCCCCCAAACCTTCTCGGTGTAGGTCTTGAAGAACAGCTGATACAGCCGCCTCCCGAACCGGTTCGAGATCCACTGCTCGACCGTGTCTTCCCGGCCCTTCGGCCTGATCGCTGCCCACAGGTAGGAGAAGCCGACGCGCATCAGCTCCACCGGTCCGAGCTTGCGGATCACGTCCATCCCCTGCAGCGGGTATTCGAGGAACTTCTTGTTCCAGTAGATCCGCGACTGCCGCGGCCGCCGGAGGAATTCCTCCTTCATGATCTCGTGCCAGAGATCGTCTACTTCCTTAACCTTGGTGAAGAAGCGATGGCCCCCGAGGTCGAATCGGTAGCCGTCGCGGACCTCGGTGCGGGCCAGGCCACCGACCTGGTCGCTTGCCTCGAGCACGATCACGGGCTTGCCCTGCTTGGCGAGTAGATAGCCGGCGGTCAGCCCCGCGGGCCCGCCGCCCAGAACGACAGCGGGACGCTCCGCCGTGATGTCCAGCCCCCCGGCGCGGCGGCCGGCTTCGTCGTTGGATGCCTTCTCAGCCATTCTTTACGTAGAGCACTGCGGTGTTGCCGATGTCAGGGGAGGTCGAATATGCGTGGGGTGCCCACTGGATCGCCCTGAGGATCCCTCGCGTCTGATCCGCCGAGAGGATCGTTCCCCATTGCGCCGCGCGCCGGCGGATCAGCTGCGTCCACGGTGCTTTCCAGTTCTTGACTCCCTCGGTGAGGGGGCGCACATAGAGGAGCTGTTGGCCGGGCCTGAGGCTAGCAACGAGGGGATTCAGAGTGGCCGCCGGGTTCGCGTGCGTCAGGCGCGAGAGCGCGTCCACCCAGTTCATATAGCTCGGATCCTTGACCCGACCGATCGTGTTGGCGAACTGCAGCCCGGACGGCAGGTAGTACCAAGCCAGCGGCGTCTGTTCCGGCTGGCCGACCACGACGAGGGCTCCCGGACGCAGCGAGTCGGAGACCTGGCCCGCGATGTCGCGCATGTCGCTCTTGTGTGAAACCGCGACGGTGCCTGGATTGAGCAGGAACAGCGCTGAGAGCGCGACAGCCGCTGGGCCGACGATGCCCGCGCGTGAGCACCCGAAGGCCGCGATCAGGAGGATCGACGCCACCACCGGGGCGAAGTAGCGCGGAACATAGGCCGGGTTTGACTGGGAGGCCAGCCACGCCACGAACAGCGTGGCCACGCACAAGGAGATCAACGCCCACAGCGCGGCTGCGTCGCGTGTGCGCCGCATTCGCCTGGTGAAGAGGCTGCCCAGCCCGATCGCCGCGCCCAACAGCAGCACGATCGTCACCCGGTCTCCGCCAAGCACCTGCCGGGAGATCAGGATCGGCGTGCCGAAGCCGGGGCGCGTGCTCCACGGGGCCGCCGTATGGGCGGCCTGATAGATGAGGTTCGGCACCCACGGCAGGTACACGATCCCGGCCGCTAGGAAGGCCAGCACCGCGTCGCGTATGAGCGCGCGCCGGTCCTCGCTGATCACATAGCAGGGGATCAACGCGATGATCGAGCCGATCACGACGAACACTCCCCACGAGTGCGTGTACAGCATCAACGCCAGACAGGCGACGAACAGGATCAGGTAGCCGCGCCGCCGGTCCACGAATGCCTTGATGAAGGCGACGGTCAGGAAGATCCCGAGCAGCGCCATCAGCTCGTACATCCGCGTCTCCTGCGCGTAGTTCGTGAGCCAACCGTTGAACGCGAACAGGATCGCCGCCAGCATCCCCGCGCGGCGCCCGAACAGAGTCCAGCCCGCCCACATCCCGGCGGGCACGCTCAGCAGCCCGAACAGGAGCGAGAGCGAATGCGTGGCCGACTCGCTCGTCCCGAAGAGCCGCATCCAGAAGTGCAGCAGCATGTAGTAGAGCGGAGGATTTCCGTCATGTCTGAGGATCCCCGGAATCTGGCTGACCGGATGTGAGGCGATGCCGGTGGTGATCGCCTCGTCCATCCAGAACTGCCCGCCGATGAAGCGCGTCCGCAGGTACGCGGAGATCGCTGTGACGATCACCAGCAGCCCGGCGGCGCGCGCCCAGAACGGGATGCGCTCGAACCAGTCCGGAGCACGGACGTCCCCAACGCGCGGGATTCGCCGCGACGGGCTGGTTGTGACGGTCGCCACTAGAGCGCCACCTTATTCAGGCAACTTGAATACACGCTGAAGGTGCCCAGCCGGGCATCGAGGCGATAGTGGACGTGAGCCCAGGCGCCCACGATCGGCAGCGGAAACGCCGTCCGGGTTGCCCGCGCCTGGAAGATCACGTTCGGCGCCGGCCCGGGGTGCGCCGCGGAAGGGGGCGGGGCCTGAACCCGAATCGTGTGCACGCCGAGCATCCACGCCACCATCGGGACCTGGAAGCCCTCCGTCATCACCGTCCCGCACCGCAGGATCCGGCCCGGGCCGCCGAGCTCGCGGACCGCCCGGGTCACGTCGTCGCGTAGACGCGCTTGGTAGACGAGCGACCCGTGCGTTGCGGGAACGCTCACCACGCCCTTCTTCGAGATCGAGGGCGGGACCGCGAAGAACACCGCGACCGCAACGAGCGTGCCGGCGGCGAGGGCAACCGGGGCCCCCATTCGCCGCCGCATCAACCGCGCCAGCCCCCAGGCGCCCCATGCCCACCCCACGCCACCGGCGATGCCGATCAGCGCCGCCCCCAGTACGAGGTAGCGGTCGTTGCCGGAGAACCCGGCCTGCGTCTCGATCGCCACGCCGAGCCACCACGCGTAGCCGACGGCACCCAACGCCAGCAGCTCGATGTGCGCCGCCCGCCGACCGCGCCCTCGCTGAAACAGTGCAAGCCCGGCCGCTCCGATCGCCACCAGCGCCGGAATCTCGACGCGGGGGAGCAACGACCGCCACGCGTGTTTGGTGAACTCGGTGCAGAACGGGCAGGTGGCGTACGCGGCGCTGTTCGAGCGAGGCGTCTGCGCGCGCGCGATGCCGCGGAACAGGTGTCCCGAGCCCCAGAGCTCGGGCAGGAACCACAACACGGGGATCAGCGCGAATAGCGACAGCACCATGGCGCGAGCCCGTGGATCCGTACGCATCAGAAAGAGGCCGTACGGCACCCACAGGAGCCACAGCTCGGGCCGGTCGAGCGCCGCTAAGAATGCCACCGCGAACGCCTGCCGCCGGGCGCCGTCGAGGTGGCGCTCCAACGCGATCAGGACGAGCGCCGTCATCAATCCCTCGGAGTAGCCGAGGGCGTTCTCCGAGAGCACATTCGGGGAGTTGAGGAAGCTCCCGGCCGCGATCAGCCCCGCCAGGAGTCCGAGCAGCAGACTCCAACGTCGGGTCGCCTCAGCGGCGGGACCGAGCAGCCGTCCGGTCAGCCGCCAGGCGACCTTGAAGCACATCACGGTGGCCATCACGGCCCCCGCGCGCGCGACCATCAGCCACAGATCGGGTGCCGCCTTGCCGAGAGGGGCAAACAGCGCGGTAAAGATCACAGGGAGCGGCTTCCACGATGGACCGCCGGTCGTATGGAGCTTCAGATGGACGATCTCCCTGCCCCACACGAGCCACGCCCAGGGGTCGTAGCTCGGGGTCGAGGGAACGAGCAGTGACAGCGCCGCGAGCGCGAGCGCGACGGCGGCGAGGATCAGGTAGAAGCGTCCGCCCGAGGGCCCGGTTGCCCTTGGTGGCCCCTCGAGCGGCCGTTCAACGGGCGCACGCGACCGCTCCCGAGGCGGAGCAACCAGCTCGGCGGTCGATGAGAACATCGCGGTTGCGAAGCGCGGCGCGGCCACCGTGGCGTTACCCGGAGACCCCTTGGTCCAGGCAGTTCTCGATCGTGTTCAGCTCATGATCCGAGGCCTGGTTGGGGTAGAGCAGGGCGCTCCCGATGACCTCGGCTCCCTGCTCGGTGTTCTCGATCTGAGCCGCCGATGCCGCGCCGGACGACGGAAGGAACTGAATCGTGGGCCCGGCGGGCAGCTGACCTACCTGGATGCCGGTGGAGCCCACTTCCGCCGCCGGCAGATGATGCGCGAGCAAGCAGGCAAATCGGCCCGCGCTGGCGCGTGGGTCAACCACGAGCCCGCGGCCTCGAGTTGGGTGGCTGACGGTCGCGCACCCGGTCACGGCTACGGCGGCCAGCCCGGAGGCGAGCAGGCCCCTGCGGCAATGCATGGCGCCAGAGTAGCTGCACTACCCTCCGGGCGTTGTGATCGCGTTCGCAGCCTTGACGGGGCCCGTGCCCAAGCTCGGCGTCGTCTTCGTCTCGTTGCTGGCGGCCGGGGTCCTCGTCGCACGCGCCGGTCGCCTTCGCGCCGCCGCTGTTCTCGGCGCGCTGGTCGTCTCGCCGCCGCTGTTGCTCGCCACGATCTGGGATTCGCCGAAGCTCTCGATCGTCCACCGACATCCATTGGCCGCCGCCGCCCTGGGGGTGGCGGCGCTGCTCGTCGTATGCGCGCTGGCGTTCGCGTTCGATCGCCACCCACCGCTGCTGGCGATGCTCGCGGTGGTCGCGCTCCCGTTCCGGATCCCGATCTCAGCCGGCGGCACCACCAACGACCTGCTCTTGCCCCTCTACGTCGTGGTCGGGGCCGGGGCGCTCGCGTACGCCTTCCGCCTGCTGCGTGGGGAGGAGGCGCCCCGCGGCGCGGAGATCCGCCCCCCGGGATGGCTCGAGCGCCTGATCGCGATCTACATCGTCCTGTACGCGGTGCAGGCGACGTATTCCTCCGCCTTTCAGCCGGCGCTTCAGAACATGCTCTTCTTCTACGTCCCGTTCGCGCTGCTTTACCGGCTGCTGCTCCGCCTCGAGTGGAGCCCCCAGCTCGTGCGCCGCTGCGTGCAGATCGTCGCCGTGCTTGCGCTCGCATGTGCCGCGGTCGCGTTCGTCGAGTACGCGACCAAGCACACGTACTTCTCCTCGCGGCTGGCGCAGGAGAACCAGCTGTACGTGTACTTCGTGGCCAACTCCGTGTTCCGGGACCCGAACGTGTTCGCCCGATTCCTCGCGCTCGTGATGGTCGTCCTCTCTGTCGCGCTGATCTACGAACGCCCCGCCCGGGAGCGGGCAGCGGTCGGCGTCGCGCTCGTGGTCCTGTGGGTGGCCCTGGTGCTGAGCTTCTCCCGCTCGAGCATGCTCGCGCTGCTGGTCGGCCTCGCGGTGCTGGCCGCGAACAAATGGCGACCGACACGCGCGCTGGTGGCGGTCGCGGTCGTGATCGTGCTCGGCGCCGCCGCGGTGGCGATCTCCCCGACGACCTTCGGAGTCAACCAAGGCCTGAACGGAGTCTCCGCCGGTCGGGGTAGCGTGCTCGGCGGAGGCATGCGGTTGTTCGGGGACCGGCCGCTGTGGGGATTCGGCTCCGGGTCGTTTCAGACCGAGTATCAGCGTCACCACCTGGGCACGGGGACGCTCACGGCGTCGCACACGATTCCAGTCACGATCGCCGCCGAGCAGGGCCTGATCGGCGAGCTCGTCTACCTGGCGCTGGTGCTGGTCGCGATCGTCGGCCTTCTGCGTGGCTCGAGTGCCGCGCCGGCGCGGGCCGCGATCGCGGCGGCGTTCGTCGCGTTGCTCGTGCACACCATGCTGTACGCGGACTTCCTCGAGGACCCGTTCACGTGGGCCTTCTTGGGCGTAGGCATGGCGCTCGCGGGCCCGGGGCGGGCACTTCGAGAACCGGCCCCGGAGAAGCCCGAGCGGGTCGCCGCCGTGACCGCGTCCGCCTAAGCGCCTAAGCCACGAACACCGCGACGCCCATCCCCTCCCGCGCCGTCTCCACCAGCGGAGCCAGCGTCCGCGCTTCGGCGACGATCGGCTCGACGTCCGCCTCGAACGGCGGCAGGTGAATGAGCAGGAGCCGCTCGATCCCGGCCTCCTCCGCGATCTGAGCCGCCTGCTGGCCGGAGGAGTGGATGCCGACGTTGCGAGGCGCGGCATTCGTGAACCACGCCTCGTGCGCGAGCATCTCGCAGCCCTCGGCGAACGCGGCCGAGTCCGGGTCATATGCCGTGTCGGTGATCCACGCGAGCTGGTCGTCGAAGCGAAAGCCGAGCGTGGGAGCCGTATGGCGGTCCTGCCGGCGCATCGTGACCCGCACCCCCGCCAGCTCGATCTCGTCTTTGTCAAAATCGCGCACCTCGATGTCCTGATCCTCGAGCGGCACGGGGTGAATCGGTTCGTGCGTCAGGCGCGAAAGGAGGTCGAACGTGGGGCAGCCGTACAGCAGCCGTCCGGGGCCCCACACCCGCGTCTGCGGGCACATTCCGATCGCGGGCAGGTAGGCAAGCCCGACGACGTGGTCGAGGTGGAAATGGGTGAGGAGGATGTCGAGGCTCTCGACGCCTTCCAAGAGCTCCGGCCGTTCGATCAGCCTGCTGACACCGGTCCCCGAATCGATCATGATCGCCTCGTCGCCGGTGCGTAGCAGAGCGGTGGCGGTGTGCCGTCCGTGCGCGGGGAACCATCCCCCTCCGCCGAGAATCGTCAGCATCGTCTGGACACTATCCGTACCCCGTGCGCAGCAACTGCGCACCGGTCACACAGGGCCCACCTAAGGCTTTCCGGCTTCCACGGTCCCGCCCTCGATGTCCTTGGGCTGATTCGCCATCGCCAGCCGGAGGAGAAGATCGTGCAGCTGCTTGCGCTCCTCCGCGGTCAGCGGCTCGAGCAGATCCTCCTGCGCGCGGCGAGCCAGCTCGCGGCCTCGCTTCAGCGTCATCCGGCCCAGCTCGGTGATGTGCAGCGCATGAGCACGGCGGTCGCTGGGATGCTGTCGCCGCTCGACGAGTCCGCCCGCTTCGAGATCGTCGATCGTCGAGACCATCGAGCTCGGATCGATCCCGGTGCACTTACCGAGCTTCTGCTGCGTGATCGCGCCTTCGGCGTCGAGCACGTTGAGCGCTCCCCACATCCGCGTCGTCAGCCCGAGCTGATCCAGGCGATGGCCGAACTGCTTGGCCGCCACGTGCCCCATCCGCGCGAGCAGGAACCCCGTGTGCTTGATGAGCGCCTTATGTGCGCCCGGGGGGCCCGGGACGGAGGGTTCGTGGTTTACGGCGGTCATTCCTTGGGAGGCTGGCGTTCTCTCTCTAGTCCTGCATGCCAACCAAATTCAAGTGTAGCAGCGACGCTTGCATCAGGAAATAGTTTTTGCTACTAATGATCCGCCAGACGAAGAGTTTCACCAGGGAGCAAGCATGATGACCTCGATTACCCGGTGGGTCCTCGCCCACAAACGCATCGTTACCGTCGCGTGGATCCTTATCACGCTGGTCGGCGTCGCGACCGTCAGCAAGGCAGTGAACTCGTTCAGCAGCGAGTTCTCGGTCCCGGGTCGCGAGGGCTACGTGACCAACCAAAAGCTGTTGGCGATGGACCACAACGGCGGGCGTTACCCGCCGCTCGTGCCGGTCGTGACGCTGCCGGCGGGAACCTCGGTCTCATCGCCCGTAGTGCGGAACGGCCTGCTCGGCATCGAGGCCAAGCTGCGCCGGGCACTACCGGGGACGCGGACGGCGTCGTACGCATCCACGGGCAGTCGCTCGTTCGTGTCGGCCGATGGACGCACCACCTATGTGCTCGCCTATCCGCGCGCGCCGAAGAAGAACTCGTTCGGCGGCAACAGCCACGCGGCGAAGGTCGCCGCCGGGGTCCTCAAGGGCGACACCATCGCCGGCGCGCCGGTGCACGTCACCGGTATCGATGCGCTTCAGAACCAGACCGGCGGCGGGAATGGACCGGGCATCTTCCTCGAGGCCCTGCTGGGCGGCGTCGGAGCGCTCGTCGTGCTTGCGTTCGTGTTCGCCTCGCTGCTCGCGTTCGTGCCGATCTTGATGGCGATCGTCTCGATCATGACCACGTTCCTTGTCCTCTGGGGCGTGACGACCATCACCCAGGTGTCGATGATCGTCGAGTTCCTGGTCGCCTTGATCGGTCTTGGGGTGGCGATCGACTACACGCTGCTCGTCGTGGTCCGCTGGCGCGAGGAACGCGCCCACGGCCGCAAAGGCGATGAGGCGGTGGTCCGCGCGATGGAGACCGCCGGCAGGGCGGTCGTGTTCAGCGGCACGACGGTCGCGATCGGGTTGCTGGCGATGGTCGTGTTGCCCCTGCCCTTCCTGCGCTCGATCGGGTTCGCCGGGATGCTGATCCCGCTCGTCAGCGTGCTCGTCGTCTCGACCCTGCTGCCGGTGCTGCTCACCAAGATCGGGGGCCGGCTCGACTGGCCCCACGTGAGGACCGACGACAAGGCGAGCCGCTCATGGACGGCGTGGGCCCAGCTGATCGTGCGCCGGCGCCTCGTGGCCGCAATCGGCGCGGCGCTCGTGCTGGCCGCGCTGGTGCTGGCGGCGACGAACATCCAGCTCGGGCAAGCGAACGTCAACACGTTGGCCAAGAGCGGAGACGCGCGCGCCGGTCTGAATGCACTCGAGGGCTCCGGCCTCGGTCCCGGCCCGCTCGAGCCGATCGAGATCGTCGGCCCCGCCGCGTCCGCCACCCGCGTGGCGTCCGCGGCTGGTGCCGTAAGCGGCGTCCATGGCGCGTTCGGGTCGACGGAGCTCGGCTGGCAGCGAGGCGGCTTGGCGATCGTCGATGCGATCCCCACCGCCGACGGCTCCACCTCGGCCGGCCGCGACACGATCACGCGCGTGAAGGACGCCGCCCACAGCGTCGGGCGCCAGGTCACAGTCGGCGGAATCGGGGCCGAGAACGCCGATTTCGTCTCGGCGATCTACGGGAGCTTCCCGCTGATGATCGCGCTGATCGCAGTGCTGACCTTCCTGCTGCTGGCACGCGCCTTCCGTTCGCTGTTGTTGCCACTGAAGGCGGTGATCCTGAATGTGATCAGCGTCGCCACAGCCTGGGGCGTGATCACGCTGGTGTGGCAGGAGGGTCACGGCTCCAGCGCGCTCTGGGGCATCGCCGCGAGCCACTCGATCGACGCCTGGATCCCGTTGATGGTGTTCGCCTTCCTGTTCGGCCTGAGCATGGACTATGAGGTGTTCATCCTCGCGCGGATGCGGGAGGAGTACGACTCGAGCGGGTCGACCGACACCGCGGTCGTGCGTGGGATCGGGCGTACCGGTCGTCTGGTCACGAGCGCAGCGCTGATCCTGTTCCTGGCATTCGTGTCGATGGCCACCGCCCCCGACGCCGACGTCAAGGTGTTCGCGACGGGCCTTGCCGCCGGGGTCCTGCTCGACGCGACCGTGATCCGGGCGCTGCTCGTGCCCGCGGTCGTGTCGCTGTTCGGTCGCTGGAACTGGTGGCTTCCACACCGCCCGGCCCGGCTGCTGCGAGTGGAGCCGTCGCTCCCGCCACGCCCGGCCGCCGATCCCGCCGGCGGCTGAGGCTTCCGTGCCCCCCCGGGGAGGGGGGCGGGCATCACTCTCCACGCCCGCCCCCTTCACCCCGGCGTACGTGAACGGCGGTCAATCGGGAACAGGCGGAGCGGGCTTGCATTTACCCCACATTGACGTCGTCTCAGGTACCTTCACCCGGCGTGGCCGTCCAGACCAGGACCAGCGTGGACGTCACTCCCGTCAGCGGGCTGCGTGGGCTGCGCGAGTTCGTGGCGCTCCCCTACCGGCTGCACGCGGGGACGAACTGGATCCCGCCGCTGAAGCTCGAGCGCTACGCGTACCTGAGCCGCAGGCTGAACCCGTTCTTCAAGCACGGCGAGGCGGAGTGCTTCCTGGCTCGGCGAAACGGCCGGGTCGTGGGGCGGATCTCCGCCCAGATCGACCACGCCTTCAACGGCTACCACGAGAGCCGCTGGGGGTTGTTCGGCTTCCTCGAGTTCGAGGACGACCAGGAGATTCTCGACTCGCTGCTCGAGACCGCCGCCGCCTGGCTTGCGCAGCGGGGTTGCGAGCGCATGGTCGGCCCGATGGACTTCGTCATGAACGAGGAGTGTGGTGTGCTGATCGAGGGCTTCGAGTTCGAGCCGATGATCCGGCAGCCATGGCATCCGCCCTATTACCAGCGGCGCTGCGAAGCCGCCGGCTTGGCCAAGGCCATGGATCTCTTCCACTGGGACGTGCTCGTCACCGACCGCGACCAGCGCATGATGGAGATCCTCCCCAAGCTCGCCGAGCGCTCGCGCACCAAGTTCGGGATCACGATCAGGAAGATGTCCTGGCTGCACCTTCGCAGGGAGCTCGACGAGTTCGCCAAGGTCTACAACGCCGCCTGGTCGAGCAACTGGGGCTTCGTCCCCTACTCCAAGGAGGACCTGGACGATCTCGCGATCACTTACCGGCTGGTCTACGACCGCGACTGGTTCATGGTCGCCGAGAGCGAGGACAAGGAGACCGTCGCGATGGCGATCTCGATTCCTGACATCAATCAGGTCTACAAGAAGATGAAGGGCCGCCTGCTCCCGCTCGGCTGGTTCCACTACCTGAACCGCAAGCGGATCATCGACCGCTGCCGGATCGGCTTCCTCGGGGTGCTGCCCGAGTACCAGCACACGGGCGTGGCCGCGGCGCTGTACATCGAGCACTTCGACATGGCCGCCAAGACGCGGATCAACCATGGCGAGGCCGGCTGGATCCTCGAGAGCAACAGCTCCATGAACCGCGGCCTCGAGGCGATGGGGGCCCGGATCATCAAGCGCTGCCGGATCTATGAGCGGCTGCTCCAGGACGTGGAGCCCGACCCCGTTCCGGCAGCCTGATTCCCGCACTCCCGGTACGCTCCGCGGCTCATGTCGGTCACCGTCGTAGGCTCGATCGCGTTCGACGCGGTCACAACGCCGTTCGGAACCCGCGAGCGAATGCTGGGCGGCTCCGCGGTTCATTTCGCCCTGGCCGCCTCGTTCTTCGATGAGGTCCACGTCGTCGGACCGGTCGGCGACGACTTCACCGAAGCCGAGTACGCCGTGCTCCGGGAGCGGGGTGTCGACACCGGCGCAATCGAGCACGTCCCGGGCGGCAAGACGTTCTTCTGGCAGGGCAAGTACGGCTGGGACCTGAACGAGCGCGAGACGCTCGACACACAGCTGAACGTGTTCGCCAACTTCGAGCCGAAGCTCACGGATGCCGCGAGGAAGGCGGATGTGCTGTTCCTCGCGAACATCCAGCCCGACCTCCAGCGAGAGGTCCGCGCGCAGTGCGGCGAGGCCCGCTTCGTCGCGCTGGACTCGATGAACCTCTGGATCGAGACCGCGCGCGAGTCGCTGATCAAGACGATTGAACAGGTTGACTGCCTGATGCTCAACGACGCGGAGCTTCGCCAGCTCACCCAGGAGCCGAACCTGGTCCGGGCAGCCCGTCAGGTGCGCGAGTGGGGCCCTCGCGTGGTGGTCGCCAAGCAGGGCGAGTACGGCGCCGCGATGATTACCGAGGAGGGCTTCTTCGGGCTCCCGGCGTACCCACTCGAGACGGTGGTCGATCCGACCGGCGCCGGGGACTGCTTCGCGGGCGGTTTCATGGGCTACGTCGCGGCCCACCGCGACCAGGCGATCGACCACGAGCTGCTCCAGCGGGCGATGGCCTACGGCACCGCGCTGGCGTCGTTCAACGTCGAGGAGTTCGGCGTGGAGCGCGTTGCGCGGCTCGACAGCGAGGACATCTCCGAGCGCGTCGCCGCGCTGTCCCGAATCACGCGGTTCGACGAGAAGCCGGTCGCGCTCAGGGACTGACCAGCTCCTAGTGCTTCAAGAGCCGCTTGGGAGCTTTCTGCTCCCAGGCATCGGCCAGCAGCTCCTTGGCGAGCTCGTCGTCGGCGCGCTCAAGCTCGACCTGAACCGCGCGTAGCCGCTTGCCCCACCAGAACTCCTCGCACGCTTCCGGCCTGGCCTCGACGGCTGTGTGGATTCCGGGCTCGTCCAGCATCACGTTCATGTGCTTCGGATCCCATAGGGTGGCGAAGATCCGGCCATTGACCCGAAAGGACGGGCGTCCGTGGTGGTCCTGCTCGACGGTCTCCGGAAGCGCCAGCGCCAGCCGCCTTACCTGTTCTCGCGACAGCATGTCGGCCGCTGACGATACCCGTTGATTTCTGCGCGCCAGAGGGTAGGATCGCGACCGTGACGTGGGGATTCCTGTGGATCATGCTGGCCCTGAAGATCCCGCTGATCGCGCTGATCGTGATCGTGTGGTGGGCGATTCGGCAGAAGCCTGAAGAGCCTCCCGCCTCCGACGACGACGGCGGCATCAAGCGCGAGCATCCGCACCGGCCCCGCCCGTTTCCCCGTCGTCCTCGGCGCGGTCCCCATGGCGGCGTCCCGCCCTCTCCGCCCGCCCGCGTCCGGACCGTTCGCGCAAAGGCCCGGACCTTCGGGCACTAGGTCCTGCCGCGGCGCCCCGCGGCCCCAACAACCTCACAAACCCATCCCGCCGGGGGGGTGCTTGTTGAGAAACTCGGCCTGAGCCCGAGTTTCTCAACAAGCCGGATCGTCTCAGCCGACGCTTGTGGGGTTCCTCGGCGCCAGCGCGGCGGCCGGACGATGGTCTGCTCCGGCTGACAGACTTGCCGGGCCATGTCAGACCATCCGGTCTCCGTCCTCTCGGACGGCACGATCCTCGAGCTCGTCGAGCAGGGCCGCATCCGGATCGACCCCTGGGATCCTGGCCTGGTCCAGCCCGCCAGCGTCGATCTTCGGCTCGGCGACTCGTTCCGCGTCTTTCACAACCATCGTGCCTCGGCGATCGACCTCCGCGATCCGCCAGCGGGGCTCACGGAGGAGGTCGTCATTCCGCCGGAGCAGTCGTTCGTGATCCACCCGGGAGAATTCTGCCTCGGGCGAACGCTCGAGTGGGTGGAGCTGCCCGACGACGTCGTGGCCCGCATAGAGGGGAAGAGCTCCCTCGGCCGCCTCGGCCTGATCGTGCACGCCACGGCCGGCTTCTGCGACCCGGGCTGGCAGGGCACGCTCACGCTCGAGCTGAACAACCTGACGAGGGTGCCGATCAAGCTCTATCCCGGCCTTCCGATCGCCCAGCTGTCGTTCATGGCGCTGGACCGTCCCGCCCAGCGACCGTACGGAAGCCCGGAGCTGGGAAGCCACTACCAGGGCCAGCGGGCCGCGACCGAGAGCCGGTACGAGGGAGCCCCGCGTCACTAGGAGATCGGGTAGGTTTCCCGCCGTGCTGCACCCGATTCTGGCCGACGTCTCGAAGGTTCCCTGGTACATCGCGGGCGGCGTCTTGGCGGTGTGGGCGGTGGTCCTCGCAACGCTCGGGCTGCGCAGCCCCAAGTTCCCGGGCGGAGCCGGCGGCCAGCGCGCCGTGATGGCGATCAGCCTCGTGCTGGCGGTGGTCGCCATGGGTGCTGCGGTCTACTCGAAGTAGCGGCGACAAACGCTTCCTCCCCGCACTGCCGGGTACTAGAGTGAGTGGTGCCCCCGGTAACCGTGTGAGAGGACTGCCATGACCACTGAGACCCAGCAGAGCGATGGTGCCGGCGTAGCCACGGGGCGCGAGTCGCTCACGATCACCGACAACCGGACCGGGAAGCAGTACGAGATCCCGATCGAGGACGAAACGATCAGGGCCACGGAGCTGCGGAGTATCAAGGTCAAGGACGACGACTTCGGGCTGATGAGCTACGACCCCGCCTACATGGCGACAGCCTCGTGCCGCTCCGCGGTCACGTTCATCGACGGGGAGAAGGGCATCCTCGAGTACCGCGGATATCCGATCGAGCAGCTGGCAGAGAAGTCGAGCTACCTCGAGGTCGCCTACCTGCTGGTGCACGGCCATCTGCCCAATCAGCAGGAGCTCGACGAGTGGGTACACGAGATCACGATCCACACGTTCGTGCACGAGAACGTGAAGGAATTCATGATGGGCTTCCGGTACGACGCCCATCCGATGGGCATGCTGCTGGCCTCGGTCGGCGCGCTCTCGACCTTCTACCCCGAGGCCGCCGCGATCAAGGACAAGGATGGGCGCTATCTCCAGATCATCCGCTTGATCGCGAAGATGCCGACGCTGGCGGCGTTCTCCTACCGCCACAACCGGGGCATGCCGTACGTGTATCCGGACAACGACTTGAGCTACCCCGGCAACTTCCTGTCGATGATCTACAAGGTCGCCGAGCTGAAGTACAAGCCCGACCCCCGGCTCGAACGCGCGCTCGACATCCTGTTCATCCTCCACGCCGACCACGAGCAGAACTGCTCGACCAGCGCCGTCCGGAGCGTGGGCTCGTCCCAGGTCGACCCATACTCGGCGATCGCTGCCGGCGTCGCGGCGCTCTACGGCCCGCTGCACGGCGGCGCCAATGAGCAGGTGCTACGGATGCTGCGCCGGATCGAGCACAAGGACAACATCCCCGACTTCGTCAAGGGCGTAAAGGACGGCAACGAGAAGCTGATGGGCTTCGGCCACCGCGTGTACAAGAACTACGACCCCCGCGCCAAGATCATCCGCAAGGCGACGTACGAGGTGTTCGAGGTGACGGGCACCAGCCCGCTGCTCGACCTCGCAATCGAGCTCGAGAAGATCGCGCTCGAGGACGAGTACTTCGTCGACCGCAAGCTGTACCCGAACGTCGACTTCTACTCGGGGATCATCTACGAGGCGCTCGGGATGCCGGTCGAGATGTTCCCCGTGCTGTTCGCGATCGGCCGCACCAGCGGCTGGATCGCCCAGTGGCTCGAGATGATCGACGACAAGGAGCAGAAGATCGCCCGCCCGCGCCAGATCTACACCGGCGAGCGGGGCCTCGACTACGTGCCGATGGGCGAGCGCTCGTAATGTGACCGCCGGCACCTAGCATCGAGCTTACCCAGCGTAAGCTCGATGCTATGGATGCCATCAAGCTTCGCAGCGGCAGGGAGGTCGCGATCAGGCCGATTCGCCCGGACGACGGCGAGCGGCTGAAGGCGGCCTACCGTGCGCTGTCGCCGAAGAGCAAATACCAGCGCTTCCTCGCGCCCAAGCCGAGGCTCACCGAGATGGACACGCAGTACCTCGTCCAGGTCGACGGCGTGGACCACGTCGCGCTGGTCGCAACCTCCCCCGAGCGACCGGACTGGATCATCGGCGTCGCGCGGTTCGTGCGCCTGCCCGAGGATCCCGAGGTGGCCGAGTTCGCGATCGTGATCGGCGATCCCTACCAGCGCGAGGGCCTGGGCGGCAAGCTGCTGGAGCGACTGGCCGAAGAGGCCCGGGCGCGCGGCATCCGTCGCTTTCGAGCCACCACCCTGGCGGAGAACATTCCCGTCCATCGGCTGATGCAACGCGTGCCCGGCGGGCTGGCCCAAGAGCGGCACCTTGGGACCGTGGACGAGCTCGAGGTGGACCTAGCGGCATAAACGGGGCAGCCCCCTTTTAGCCATGATGGGGGGTTGTGCCCTGGAAGCTGACGGTCAGGACCGGCCCCCGCGTTGAGCGAGCCAAGTTCAACGAGGTTGACCAGGCGCTGGACGCACTGGAGTCCCGCGCCAAGCAGCTCTGCCGCGAGGCGCCCCGGGAGGCGGTCGGCAGCCGGTTCAAGCGTTATGAGCCCGTGCAGCAGGTGTTCGCTCGGATCGAGCTGGCCGGCCCGCAGCGTCTGCTGCCGTCGGTTCGTGCCGGCGTCGACGTCCGTGGGGACGGATCGATCGAGGCGTATCGAGGCCGGGTGAAGCGAGAGCTGATCGAGCAGCGCGGAGGGGAGACGCCCTACGAAGCGCTCAGGCGGGCGGTCCGAACGGCGTCCTGAGCCCGTGCCGATGAGCTAGTGCACTAGAGCACCAGGGTCGCGCCGTGACGCCTCAGCCACCGCGCGTGATCGCGATAGTCCGGGCACCAGCGCCCCAGCAGGGACCAGAACCGGGAAGAGTGGTCCATCACCTCCAGATGGCAGACCTCGTGCCACACGACGTACTCGAGCACGGCCGCGGGAGCGAGCAGCAGTCGCCAGTTGAAGCTCATCGCACCCGAGGGTGAGCAGCTGGCCCAACGCGTCCGCTGCCCGCGAATCGTCAGCCGGGAGTAGGGGCGTCCCAGCGCTTCGCTGGCAAGATCGAGCCGCGACCCGATCTCCGAGCGGGCGGCCCGCCGGTACCAGCGCTCCAGCGCGACCGACCGCTCGTCCGCCCCCGCCGGCACGAGCAGCTCGCTGCCACGGCGGTGGACCCGCGTTCGTGCCGGCTCGACGACGAGCCGCAGGGGCTCGCCGAGGTACGGGACCGTCCCGTCGCGGGCCGCAACCGCCGCCCGTGCTCGCTCGAGCTCGGCGACCCGTCGCTCGATCCACGGTCGAAGCTCCCTGATCGCTGCTGCGGCCTCGCGCTCGGCCGCACGACGCGGAAGCACCACCTGGACGCCGCGGGCCGCGTCGACGGTCACCCGGACGCGCCGGGCGCGCTCCGACCGCCGGACGCTGTAGGAGATCTCGGAGTACATCGCGCCGGACAGGGTACGGTGGGGCCCCGACATGCCCTCGATCCCCGCGCTCGACCAACCGCTCACCGACGGCCGCGTGGGCCTGCGGGACGCGGCCGAGCGCGACATCCCAGAGATCCTGATCGCTCATCAGGACGACCCGACGCTGTACCAGCGCCTCGGCATGGGACGACCGCCAAGCGGAGCCGAGCTGGGGCGTCAGGCCGAAGAGGAGCAGGACAGGCGGGCGACCGGCGCCGGCGCCGAGCTGGCGATCGTGGAGCAGGGCTCGGATGAGTTCCGGGGGCGAGTGGGCGTACACGAAATCGAATGGGAGCACCGGCGTGCGGAGCTGAGCGTCTGGGTGGTCCCCCAGGCTCGGGGCAGAGGGCTCGCACCCACGGCGCTGCGGCTGGCCTCCCGGTGGCTGTTCGATGCGTGCGGGCTGAAACGGCTCCAGCTGCTCGCCCAGCCGGACAACGAGCCGATGCTTCACGCGGCCCGCGCCGCCGGCTTCGTGTCTGAGGGAGTGCTACGTGCTCACGCACTCGAGCGCGGCGAGCGCGGCGACCTCGTGTCGCTGTCGCTGCTGCCCGAGGATCTCTGATGCGCTACTGGCGCGTGAGGTTGCCGCCGGGGGTGCGCGAGCCCTTCGAGGTGTACATCAACGGCGTGAAACAGGAGCTGGGCGCCGACTACCGGGTGTCATCGGGCGAGCTTCTGTTCACGCGCGAGCTCGTGCAACAGAAGCTCGGCCCGTGGGCCTGGTTCCTCGGCTTCTGGGGCATCGGGACCTACAAGCGAAACGACGAGGTCGACGTCCGCTACGAGCTGCACGGACAGCCGATGCTGGCCCACGCGCTCAAGATCGTGCCGCCTCCCGAGCGGCTCTGAAGCGTACGAGCGCCACGCGCGCGCCTGGCCATCCCAGAAACGGCCTCGCGATCCTTGCATTCTCCTCTGCCACTGTCAAACTGCCGACGGGGCCCGAGGGCATTGGAGAGGATGGCGGGCGTGTTGAGCGAGTCGAGTAGACCATGAGCACCCTGGCGGATCCGCCGGCAGGGACCGGGGGAACCCCGGACATCGAAGCGCCCCACCTCGTCGCGACCGAGGCCGTTCCCGATCTGCCCGTCCGCCTCCAGAGCCGGCGTGTCCCGGCGCCCCGCACCGTGCTTGCGATCGCCTCGATCGGCGTCTTCGTCGCGTTCGTCGACTCGACGATCGTCAACATCGCCTTTCCGAGCATCGAGCATTCGTTCCCCGGGGCCGGGGATTCCGGCGTCTCCTGGGTGCTGAGCGCCTACAACCTCGTGTTCGCGGCCTTCCTCATCGCCGGCGGGCGCATTGCCGATCTCCTCGGCCGCCGGCGCCTGTTCTCGTTCTCGCTCGCGCTGTTCACGATCGCGTCGGCGGCGTGTGCTGCCGCGCCGACGCTGGCCCTGCTGATCGTCGCCCGGATGGTGCAGGCGATCGCGGCGGCGCTGCTGATTCCCTCTTCGCTGGGGCTCGTGCTGGCGGGTTTTGAGGAGAAGAGTCGCTCGCACGCGGTGGCCCTGTGGGCGGCGGCCGGCGCTGCGGCTGCCGGAGTCGGTCCGTCCCTCGGCGGTCTCTTGATCAGCGCCGACAGCTGGCGCCTGGTGTTCCTCGTCAACGTGCCGATCGGACTCGTGGGCTGGGTGCTGGCGGGCCGGGGCCTCGTCGAGAGCCGCGCGCCGGGTCGTCGGCGCGTCCCGGACCTCCCCGGGGCTGTGCTGCTGGCGGCCGCCTCGGCGCTGCTGCTACTCGGGATCGTGCAGGGCCGAAGCTGGGGCTGGTCGGGCGGGCGCGTGCTGGGAGCCTTCGCGCTCGCCGTGGTCCTCGGCGCCGGGTTCGCCTGGCGCTGCGCCACGCATCGGGACCCGATGATCGATCCGCGGCTCCTGCGCGTCCGCAGCTTCAGCGTCGCCAACGCGATGACGCTCGTGTCCGCCTGCGGCTACTACGGCTACACGCTCTGCAACGTGCTGTTCCTCACGACCGTCTGGCACTACTCGATCCTCAAGGCTGGACTTGCGCTGACGCCCGGTCCGTTCGTGGCGGTGGCCATCGCCGGGGTCTCGAGTCGCGTGGCGGAGAAGCTGGGGCCCCGCGCCGTGGTCGTGCCCGGAGGCCTGATCTGGGCGGGCGCGGTGATCTGGATGGTCGAGCAGGTCGGCACCGCGCCCGAATTCGTCTCGCAGTGGCTGCCGGGCATGGTCCTGCTGGGAGTGGGGGCGGGCTTGGTGCTGCCCAATCTGAGCTCGGCATCTGTCGCCGCTGCTCCGTCGCACGCGTTCGCGACCGCGTCCGCACTCAATTCGGTCGCGCGCCAGGTGGGCGCGGCCGTGGGCGTGGCGCTGACGGTGACGATCATCGGGAGTCCGGCGCCGGCGGCCGCGTTCGGCGCGTTCCATCACGCTTGGATCTTCGGCTCCGCGTGCCTGGGGGCCGGCGCCCTCGGCTTCCTCGGCATCGGAGCGCTCCACGGCGAGCACGAGGGGGAGACGGGCATGCTCCCCTCGCTCGGCGCATCGACGCGGGCTGTTCTCGCCGCGGCGCCCTTCGACGCGCCATCCCCGGCGCCCGCGCGCACCTCGTCGGCGGGCGCCGCGACGCGGCCGGCGATCGAGAGGCAGGCAGCCGAGACGGTGACCGACTTTCTGGCCCGCGTCCCGATCTTCAGCGAGCTCCCGCCGGCGCTTCTGGAGCAACTCGCCAATCGCTCGCGCTCGCGGGCAGTGCGCGCGGGAGAGTGGCTGATCCGTGGCGGCGAGATCGGGGAGACGATGTACGTCGTCCGGGCGGGACGCCTGCACGTGGTCCAGGAGGCCAATCCCGGGGATGTGATCCGCGAGGCCGGCCGCGGTGACGCAGTCGGCGAGCTGGCGCTCCTCACCCGCCAGCCCCGCTCCGCCTCGGTGCGGGCGGCGCGGGATACCGACGTGATCGAGATCGGCCGGGAGACATTCGACGCGCTGCTCGAGCGCTCACCGCTGCTCTACCGGGCGGTGAGTCACGCGCTCGCCCTGCAGCTTCGAGCGTTTGGAGGAACACGGCGTGTGCGACCCGTGCCGGGCACGATCGCGGTCGTCGGCCTCGGTCCACAGCCGGGGCTTGTGACGTTCGCGCATGGGCTGGCCACGGCGCTGGGTGTGCATCGCAGCGTCGGGTTGCTCGACACCTCCGAGCGGTCGGGAGGCGCGTTGGCCGAGTTCGGCCCCTTGCTGGATCGTTGCGAACAGGTCCACGACCAGGTCATCCTGCTGGGGGGCGATGCGCTCGGCGCCGACCCCTGGACCAAATTCTGCATCCAGCAGGCCGACCGGATCCTCGCGGTGACCGGAGGCGGCTCACCCCCGGATGGGTTCGAAGACCGGCCGGAGCTTCGCGGCTGCGACCTCGTCGCGTGCGGGGTGAGACCGGGGACGAGCCAGGTCGCGGGCTGGGGCGCGGTGCTGGCGCCGCAGGAGACGCATGCGCTTCCAGAAGGACAGGCATCGCCGGCCGGACTTGCGCGCATCGCGCGGCGACTGAGCGGCAAGTCGGTCGGGCTGGTCCTGAGCGGGGGCGGGGCGCGTGCGCTCGCACACATCGGGGTGATCGAGGAGCTCCTGGCGGCTGGAATCGAGATCGACCGCGTCGCCGGAGTGAGCATGGGCGCTTACATCGCCGCGCTGTTGGCCATGGGGCTGAGTCCCACCGAAATCGACGCACGATGCTACGAGGAGTGGGTCAGGCACAAGCCGCTGAGCGATTACACGCTGCCCCGCAGCTCGCTGATCCGCGGCGACAGGTTCGTGTCGATGCTCGAGCGAAGCTTTGGCGCGCTGGCGATCGAGGAACTCGAGCGCGGCTTCTTCTGCACCGCCGCCGACTTGCGGTCCTCCGAGCTGCACGTGCTTCGGCACGGCTCGCTGGTCGACACGGTGTCCTCGAGCATGTGCCTCCCGCTTCTGTCGGCTCCGCTCGTCTCGGGCCGCAAGCTGATGATCGACGGCTCGCTGATCGACAACCTGCCGGTTGAGCCGATGGCGGCGCTCGGCGAGGGCCCGATCATCGCCGTGGACGTCAAGGCGACGTTCGAGCGCTCGAGCTCCTCCAACGGACAGCGCCCGCCGGCTGGACGCATTGCGTCACCCGAACGTCGGTCAGCTCCCGGCCGCGTGCGCGCCGAGACGGCCTCGGGCAGGCTCCGGCAACGGCTCTCGGACGGTGGTCGCTGGAGGCCCCCACGCTTCGGCGAGACACTCACGCGGCTGTTCCTGCTGGCGAGCTCCAACACGACCGAGGCCGCCAAGGCGAATGCGGAGCTGCTGATCACGCCGCGCAATCCGGGCTTGGGCCTGCTCGAGTTCCACCAGATCGACGCCGCGCGCGAGGCAGGCCGACGCGCGGCGCGCGAGGCGCTCGAGCAGGCGCCGGCGTCCCTGTTCGGGTGACGATGGCGATCGATTCCGACAGAGGTACGGACCGCCACGGGGATATCCCGCAGCTGCTCCGGGGCGTGTCCGTCCTCGCGGAGCTCGATGACGCCCTGTTGACGAGGGTCGCCAACGAGGTGCGGTCGGTCTCGCTTTCTGCCGGCGAGTGGCTGTTCCACACCGGAGATCGCGCGGACGCGGCGTATGTGATCGCCGCCGGTCGCATGGAGGTGGTGATCGAGCATCCGCGGGAGACGGTCATTCGGGTGCTCCGCCGCGGCGCGGCGCTTGGCGAGCTTGGGCTGCTGCACGCGGGCCAGCGGGCGGCGGGCATCCGAGCGCGTGGCAACGCGACGCTGATCGGCCTGCACCGTCAGGCGTTCGAGGCGCTGATGCGAGATTCACCGTCCTTCGCACTCGCGGTCACGCGCGAGATCGCAGGACGGCTGGCGACCAATCTGGGATCCACGGAGGTCCGTGAGCCTCCCGGGACGCTCGCGATCATCCCGCTCGACGCGGCCGCGCCGGTGCTGCCGATCGCCGAGGCGGTGGCCGACGAGCTGGGACGCGCCGGGACGGTGGCGCGGATCGACGGCGCGCCGAGCGCCGGTCCTCGAGACTGGTATGCGCACCTGGGCCGGCTCGAGGCCGAGCATGACCGTGTGCTCCTGGTGTGCGAGGCGCCCGAGCCGCGCGACCCGTGGACATCGTTCTGCCTGCGCGAGGCGGACCGTACCGTCGCGGTCAGCCGGCGCAACCCGATTGACGGCTGGTTCCAAGCAAAGGCGACGTTGCTGGGCTGCGACCTGCTGCTGACCAGCATGGCCGCGGGGACAGAGCTCGCAGAGCGCCTGCCGGCCCGCATCGTGCGGCGGGCCCGCGACGATGCCGCGCTTCAGAGGGTGGGCCGGGAGCTCGCCCGGCGGGCGGCCGCCCGCGCCGTCGGTCTCGTGCTTTCCGGGGGCGGGGCGCGCGCCCTGGCCCACGCCGGCGTGCTCGAGGAGCTGACTCGCGCCGGTGTCCGGATCGACCGCACGGGTGGCGTCAGCCTTGGGGCGGTGATCGCAGCGTTCGTCGCTCGCGGCGACACGCCGGAGCAGATCTGTGAGCGGCTGCATCACTACTTCATCGAGCACAGGCCGACCAACGACTACACGCTTCCGCTGGTGTCGCTGATCCGCGGCCGCAAGACCGCTCGCATGCTCTCCACGGAGTTCGGCCACATGCGGATCGAGGATCTGGAGCTGCCGTTCTTCTGCACCAGCACGGACCCCCGGAGCCGTGAGCTGGTCGTCCACCGGACCGGGCCGCTCGCGCAGGCGCTACTGGCGAGCCTCTCGATTCCGGGCGTGTTCCCGCCCGCCAGCGACGGCAACGGGCGCATGCTCGTGGACGGAGGCGTGCTTGACAACCTGCCGGTGGCCACGATGGCCGCGGATGTCGAGGGGCCGGTGATCGCGGTCGATGTGACCGGCCTTTCCAGCCCCGTGCGGGCGGTCACGCATCGCCCGCGGCTCGCCCCGATGCGAGCCGCCATCCGCCGCATGATCACCGGCAGCGAAGAGCGACTGCCGCCTCTACCCGAGACGATCGTCCGCTGCATGACGCTCGCCAGCGCCGACACGGTGGCCGCGGCGCGCAGCCATGCGGACCTCGTGATCGTGCCTGACACGGGCGCCATCGGCCTGCTCGACTGGCGCCGGCTGCCGGAGATGCGAGCCGCCGGAGCCGAAGCCGCCCGCCTGGCGCTCCAGGAGAGCGGCGAGCTCCTCGCCACGCTCCGGGCCGATTGAGCTTAGGCCGCTGCTTCGGCCAGCCGTCCGGCCCACGGCCGGAGCAGCTTCAGCGAGGAAACGATGGCGCGCGTGGCGGGCGAGCGGTTCAGCGTGTAGAAGTGAATCCCCGGCGCCCCGCGGGCGAGCAGCTCGGCGCACTGGAGGGTGGCGTAGGCGACCCCGACCTGGAGCACGGCGTCCGGATCCTCGGCGCGGCGCTCGAGCTCCGCCAGCAGGCCGTCGGGAATCGACGCGCCGCACATCCCGGTGATCGTCTTGATCTGCTTGACGTCGGTGATCGGCATGATCCCGGGCAGGATCGGAACATCGATCCCGACCGCGCGCGCCTCCTCTACGAAGCGGAAGTAGAGGTCGTTGTCGAAGAACAGCTGGGTGATCAGGAACGATGCACCGCTGTCGACCTTCTGCTTGAGGAAGCGCAGATCGCTGAGGAGGTCGGGCGCCTCGGGATGGACCTCGGGGAAGCACGCGGCGCCGACGCTGAACGGATAGCCGCCGCGGATCAGCGCGGCGAGCTCGGTCGAGTAGTGAAGGCCGCCGGGATGCGGCTTCCACTCGGTCTCGCCCCGCGGCGGATCGCCTCGCAGCGCCAGCACGTTCTCGATGCCCGCCGCCTGAATGCCGTTCAGGATCGTCCTGAGCTCATCCGTGGTCGTCCCCACGCAGCTGAGGTGAGCCATGGCCTCGATCCCGAGGCCCTCCTTGATCCACTTCGTGATCTCGACCGTGCGGTGGCGCGTCGAGCCACCCGCGCCATAGGTGACCGAGACGAAGTCCGGGCCGAAGGCCTGAAGATCCTCGAGCGTCTCGCGCAGGTTGCGCTCGCCATCCTCGGTCTTGGGGGGGAAGAACTCGAACGAGAACGTCGGCTCGCCCTTGGTGGCGATGATCTGATCGATGTGCACGGTGCGGGGACGTTACGACCTTGACATAGCTATGTCAAGGTTCGAGCGCACGCCAGCGCTCCATCTCCCCGTCGGCCTCCCGCTTCACCCGGCCTGCGCGCTCCAGGTGGGTCAGGTAGCACAGGGTCTCCTGCAGATACCACCCACCGTTGACCGCCGTGAGCGGCTCGCCGTACACCGCCGGCACGAGCTCGACGACCGTCATCGGACCGGCTGAGCGAAGCGCGGCGGAGGCCGCGTCGAGCCGTTGCCGAACGAGCTTCCGATTGCCGTCGATGTGGCCGGGGATATCGACGAACGGGCGGCCGTGACCCGAGAGACAGAGGCGGGTCTCGAGCCGCTCGACCGCGTCAAGGGAGGTCAGGAACTCCCCCACGGGGTCGGGAGTCCAGCCGTAGTCGTAGAACAGCGAGATCCGACCGAGCAGGTGGTCGCCGGAGATCAGCAGCCGATGCTCGGGCTGGAACAGGCAGACGTGTGAAGGAGCATGGCCTGGCGTCTCGATCACCGTCCAGGATCCGAGGTCGGTCTCGATCTGCACTCCCGGCAGCAGTGACCGGTCGGGCTCCAGCAGGCGGGCGACACCCGAGGGCATGTCCTTCGCGCGCTCGGCATAGCGCCGGAGCGCCGCCTCGGGGACCCCGCATTGACGAGCGACCTCGAGCCGCCGCGCCAGCGCTGCCTCGGGGTCCGACGCATTGGCGATCGCGTGCTGATGGTTTGGGTGCAGCCACAGCTCACAACCGGCGCGATCGCAGATCGGGCCCGCTTGGCCCCAGTGGTCGGAATGCGCATGCGTGCATGCGACCAGCGACACCCGCTCGAGCGCCAAGCCGACCTGCTGGAGCGCCCGCTCGAGCTCCTCCATCGAGCGCTCCTCGTGCATTCCGGTGTCGACCAGGACGAAGCCCTTCCCGGCGGCGATCGCCCAGGCGTTGCCGTGCGGGACTCCCGGCCAGGGCAGCGGCAGGCGGAGTCGCCACAGCCCGGGGAGGACGCGCTCCCCGCGTCCGTGCTCAGCGCGACGGCTCATCGCAGCGGACGATATTCGGGACGCGTACACTGCTGCCCTCTCATGGCCTCCACATCAGAGGTAGCCAGGCGGTATTTCGACGCGCTCGGAAAGCATGATCTCGATGCGGCGCTCGACTGCTGGGCGCCTGGGGCCATCGACCGGTTCGTGGGCCAGCAAGAGCTGATCGCCCCTGACGGAGTCCGTACGTACTTCGGTGAGCTGTTCGCGGCGTTCCCGGACTTCGGCTTCGAGATTCTCGATCTGACCACGTACCGGAACCGGACCGCCGTCCGCTGGCGCGCCCGGGCGACATTCGCCGGGCCGGGGTACTTCCAGGGCTTTGCCCCCAACGGCGCTCGCCTCGACCTGGAGGGCTGCGACGTCGTGACGGTCTCCGACGAGAAGATCCAGCACAACGACGCCTATGTCGACAGCGGCGAAATTGCCCGCCAGCTCGGCTTCCTGCCGCCGGCCGGATCGCGCGCCGAGGCCCGGTTGGCGGCGCTGGCCAACCTCCGCACGAAGATCTCCGCCTGGCTTCGCTCCAGCGGCCCGGAGCCCGTCGCCGACGGCGTGTGGGTCGTACGGGGCGGCTTCCCGCTCAAGGAGATGAACGTCTACCTGCTCGCCGACGACGGGGGCGTGACCGTGTTCGACTGCGGGATCTCGGCGATGACCTCCGCGGTCGCCGCGGCCGGCGCCCGCCTCGGGGGCATCAAGCGCGTCGTGCTCGGCCACGCCGACGCCGACCACCGGGGCGCGGCCCCGGGGCTCGAGGTACCCGTCTATTGCCACGCCGACGACCGGGCGGCGGCCGAGTCCCCCGAGACCTTCCGCGACTACTGGGACTTCGAGAAGCTGCCGGCATACGGGCGCGCGTTCTTCAAGCGGGCGCTGCCGGCCTGGGACGGCGGCGCCGTCCAGATCGCCGGGGAGGTCAAGGAGGGCGAGAAGATCGCCGGATTCGAGGTCGTGCACCTGCCCGGCCACGCGCCGGGATTGATCGGCCTGTTCCGCCCCTCGGACGGCCTGGCGCTGTGCTCGGACTGCATCTACACGCTCGACCCCCTGACCGGGATCAAGGGTCCTGCCAGGCTCCCGCACGCCGCCTTCGACGCCGACATGGACGTGGCCCGCGACTCGATCCGTAAGCTCGCCGAACTCGAGCCCTCGGCCGTCTGGGCCGGCCACGCCAACCCGGTGACCGGCGACGTCAAGGCAGAGCTCGAGCGGGCCGCCTCCGCCCCATAGGTGGGTCGCAGGGCTCGTCAGCGCGAGAAGGCCCCGGCCAGCGAGTACCGCGACGCCCAAGGCAACGCCCTGCGGCTGCGCGGCTCGATGACCGCCGGCTCCCGGCTGCAGTACGACGCGGTCCTCAAGGGTGGAGTCGACCGCGAGGACGCCTGGCAACGCGCGGCGGAATTCCTGTTCGAGCGGCTGGCGGTCTCATGGACCATCTCGGGCCTCTCGCTGACGCGGCAGAAGGACCTGCTGGGCCGCTACCGACTTGCCTCCACCGACGAGCGGCGCTTCGTCCGCGACGCGATCCGGGAGCATCTGGCCGAGCACTTCCCCGAGCTGGAGGCGCCATGAGGGGCCTGGACCCGGACGCTCACGCCGCGCTCTTGTCTGACTGGTGCATCGCCGCGCGCGAAGGAGACCAGGTACTGATCGCGACCACATTGGAGTCCATGCCGCTGATGTGGGCTCTCCACGGGGCACTGCTCGAACGCGGCGCCTGGCCGCTGGTGCGGCTCTCGCAGCAGGAGCTTGCCCCCGAGTTCTACCGGCACGCCGGCGACCCGCAGCTGGATGCGTTCGCGCCGCTCGAGCTTGAAGAGGCCAAGCGAGCAGATGCGTTCATCACGATCACTGCGCCGGGCAACACGAAAGCGCTGGCCAGCGTCGACCCCAAGCTGATCGCCCGCGCGGGAAGAGCTCGTTCCCCGATCCAGGAGGCGCGCCTTCAGAAGCGCTGGTGCGGGACGCTGTGGCCGACGCCGGCGCTCGCCCAGCAGGCGGCGATGGGCGAGGTGGAGTACGTCAGGTTCGTTAACCGCGCTCTCTTTCTGGACCGTCCCGACCCGATCGCCGCGTGGCACGAGCTCGCCCAGCGCCAGCACGCCATCTGTGAGCAGCTCTCGAGCGCCAACGAGATCAGGATCGAGGCGGAGGGCACCGATCTGCGCCTTCGCGTCGAGGGCCGCACGTGGGTCAACTCGGACGGCAAGCACAACATGCCCAGCGGCGAGGTGTTCACCGGGCCCGCTCGAGGACTCGGCGAACGGCACGATCCGCTTCACGGTTCCCACGAGTCCCGCGCGGCGTCGAGGTCACCGGCGTCGAGCTCACCTTCCGGGACGGCGAGGTCGTCCAGGCCAGCGCCGAGCGGGGCGAGCGCTACCTCCAGGAGATGCTGGCCACCGACGCCGGCGCGCGCTTCCTCGGCGAGCTTGGGATCGGCACCAACGCGGGGATCGATCGCCCCACCGGGCTGGTCCTGCTCGACGAGAAGATCGGCGGCACCGTCCACCTGGCGCTCGGCCGCTCGTATCCTGAGACCGGCGGGCAGAACTCGTCGGCGCTGCACTGGGACCTGATCTGCGACCTCCGTGACGGAGGCAGGCTCTCAGCGCCGACGGCCAAGTCGTTAACGAGCACGGCAAGTTCGTTCAGTAGCTTCTCGGGGGCATGCGCCGCACGAAGATCGTCACCACGATCGGCCCCGCCTCACGCGATCCTGAAACGCTCGTGCGGATGGTCGACGCCGGGATGGACGTCGCCCGGCTGAACTTCTCCCACGGCAACCGCGAGATCCACGCCGAGAACGCCGAGCGCGTGCGCGCCGCGGCCGACAAGGCGGGTCGTCAGGTCGCGATCCTCCAGGACCTGCCCGGGGCCGAAGATCCGGATCGGGGCGCTCGAGGAACGATCTGGCGGACCTGAAGCCCGGCGAGAAGCTGGTCCTCGTATGCGGCTCGGATGAGGAGGGCGACGAGCAGCGGATGTCGGTCACCTGGAGCGGGCTGCCGGAGGCCGTCGATCCCGATGACGTCATCTACCTGGCCGACGGCGCGATCCGGCTGCGCGTGCGCGCGATCCGCGACGGCGAGGTCGACACGGCGGTCGAGATCGGCGGCGGGGTCGCCTCGCGCCAGGGACTCAACATCCCCGGTTCGACCCGCGGGCTCGCCGCCGTCAACGAGGAGGACCTCGACATGCTCAAGTTCGGCGAGTCGATCGGCGTCGACCTCGTCGCGTTGTCGTTCGTGCGCACCGCCGAGGATGTGACCTCGGTGCGCAAGCACACCCGGCTGCCGCTGATCGCCAAGATCGAGAAGCCGCAGGCGGTCGACTCGGCCGAGGAGATCATCCGGGCGGCGGACTGCGTGATGGTCGCCCGGGGCGACCTGGGAATCGAGCTTCCGATCGCCGAGGTGCCGATGGTCCAGAAGCAGTTGCTCCGCGTCGCGGGCCGCCTCGCGCGCCCCTCGATCACCGCCACCCAGATGCTCGACTCGATGGTGTCCTCGCCCCGCCCGACCCGAGCCGAGGTGGCCGACGTCGCCAACGCGATCCTTGACGGGACCGACGCGGTCATGCTCTCGCAGGAGACCGCGATCGGGGGCTACCCCGTCGAAGCGGTCGAGACGATGGTCGCGGTCGCCGAGCGCACCGAGCAGGGCCTGCCGTACCGGACCTGGAACGAGGAGCGGGTCCGGCGCGACGCGCGCGACCCCGCCTACACGGTCGCCTACAGCGCGTGCGCCGCGGCGCGCGACCTCCACCTCGCGGCGCTGGTGGTTCCCGACGCTGTCCGGACGCTCGGCGCGGCTGATCTCGGCGCACCGGCCTCAGGTGCCGATCTTCGCCCTGTCTCCGGGCAAGGAGACCGTCCGGCGCTGCAGCCTGATGTGGGGCGTCCAGGCCGGCTCGATGCGCCGCCACGAGATCACCGAGGCGCTGATCGCGGATGCGGCGCGCCGAGTGGTCGAGCTCGGCTGGGTCAAGTCCGGCGCCCGGGTCGGGATCACCGCCGGGCTTCCCAGCGGCCGGCCTGGAACGACGAGCTTGGTGCAGATACAACGCGTATGAACCGGGCGCTCCTGCTCGCTGCGACCGTCGCGGCGCTCGCCCCGGGGACCGCGAGCGGCGCCGGTGCGAAGCGACCGACGATTCATCGCAGCCAAAGCCTCGTCGAGTACGGGAGCAGCGTCACGCTGAGCGGCAAGGTGGCCACGAGCGGGAAGGCCGTCCTCCAGGCGAACCGGTTCCCGTTCCGGGCCGGCTTCCGCACGGTTTCCACAACCGAGGCCGATCCGAGCGGCAACTACAGCTTCAGCGCGCGCCCATCGCATGCCACCCGCTACCGAGTGCTGTTCACCCACCGCACCCGGAGGGCCCAGAGTGCCGCCGTCTCCGTCTATGTCAACGACTTGGTGCTGACCCGTTCGTGCTCCTTGTGCAACGGCGCGAACACCCCCGGCGCCCACACCCTGACGCTGAAGTACAGCGCCAAAGTGCCGCCCGGACCGATCGCGGTCAAGGGTCCGGTGTACGTCTACTACGGCATCGTCGATGGGGCCAGCGCGCCCGGCACGATCAGCTTGGTAAAGAAGATCGCCCTTCACCGCAACGGCCACACGATCGGCTTCACCGTCAATTACCCCGTCGATTTCCCGGCGACGGCATTCCAGTTTCGTGTCGCCGCCTGCTTCCGGCACGACGAGACCAAGGACGGGGTCGGCCTTCCCGGGCACCACCATTGCGGTGCCCGCACGCTCACCCGCAAGCAGTACCTCGATACCTCGGGTAGTGGCCACCAGCGGTTTCAGGGCTCCGGATCTCGGGTACGCCGAGCCTCACCCCCGAATCGAAGGAGGCGAAACAGTGCTCGCTCTCACATCGCACGCAACCGAGGCGATCGAGCGGATCCTGATCCAGATGCCGGATGGCGCCGGCATCCGGATCACGCCCGGGCCCGCCGGCGGCACCGATGCCACCCCAGCGGCCGAATTGCAGGTGGCGGTGGCCGAAGAACCCGGCGCCGACGACGAAGTGATCGAGGACCAGGGTGCACGCGTGTTCGTCGAGGACACCGTCTCCGGCTATCTGGACGACAAGCTGCTCGACGCCGAGGTCGTGGACGAGCGGGTCCGTTTCTCGCTCGGCGGTCAGGCGGGGTAGAGCATCCTAGGAAACCGGCGGGTGTCGCTCGGCCCACGGCTGCGCGGTCTCGATCTGGGCCGCGAGTGCGAACAGTGTCTCCTCGCCCTGCGGCCGGCCGACCAGCTGCACGCTCAGCGGTAGGCCGTCCGAGCCATAGCCGGCTGGGATCGTGACCGCCGGCTGACCGGTGAGGTTGATCAGCGGCGTGAACGGCGTAAAACTCGCTCGCGAGGTTGAACGCAAGCGGCGCGGGCTTGCCGAATCCGCCCTCGGCAGGGAGAGCCGTCCGCGCCAGGCCGGGGGTCAACACCACGTCCACGTCGTCCCACAGCGCCAGGATCCGCGCTGCTGGTCGCCGCTCGCTTGGCGAGCAGCGCGCGGCGACGCCGGTCCGGCACGACCAGCCGTCCGAAGCTCGCCATCCGTCGCGAGAGCGCTCGAGCTGCGAGCGATCGGGAACCGTGAGCGAGTCCTCGTAGATCCCGCGCATCCACATCTGCGTGAACTCGAGCGCCGCCAGCCCGTAGTGCAGGATCCCGCTCGCTCACCTCGTGGCCGAGGTCGCCGAGCAGCTTGCCCGATCCGCTCCCAGGCGCCCGCTGGTCGGCCGACAACCGCGCCACGAGCCCGGCGGGATCTTTCTCGAGACAGCGACCCTCAGCCGCCGTGGCGCCGCGGCCGCGGCGGCCGTGAACAGGCTGCCCGTCCCCGCCAGCACGTCGAGCATCAGCGCGCTGTCCTTGACCGTGCGCGCGAGCGCCTCCATATACCGCGAGGTCGAGCCACGGAGCCTCCGCCTGGCCGGTCGGCACCCGGCCCCGGGTCGGCTTCATCCCCACCAGGCCGCAGCAGGCCGCCGGGATCCGAATCGACCCGCCGCCGTCCGAACCCGTGGCCGCGGGCACCATGCCGGACGCCACAGCCGCCGCCGATCCGCCGGACGAGCCACCGGGGCTGCGAGCTCGGATCCCAGGGTTGCGCGTGATCCCGTTGGCCTCGCTCGCGGTCCAGGGCCAGATCGTCAGCTCCGGCACGTTCGTGATCCCGATCGGGATCGCGCCCGCCGTGCGCAGTCGCCGTACCGCCTCCGCGTCCGCTGCCTGCGGCGGCCCGTAGCTGCGTGAGCCCTTTGTCATCGCCTGGCCCGCTCGACCGCCAGGTCGTCCTTGATCGCCACCGGCACGCCTGCGAGCGGCCCGTCCGTGGCGCTCGAGCGCGTCCGCCTCGGCTAGCGCCTGCTCGGCCGAACGTCACGCGGAACGCATTCAGCCGTCCGTCAAGCTCCTCGATCCGGCGGAGGCATAGCTCGACCAGCTCGCGTGGTTTAACCGCATTGGCCCGCACCGCTCAGCGAGCGCTGCCGGGCCGGCGAACGCGTCATCGGTGCTGAGCATGGGTGACACCTCCGAAGAACTCCGCCTCCTGCCGGCCGAGTTCGGTGGCCGGCGGGTCACCATAGAACCACTCGCGGGCGATCCGGTGAAAGTTGCCGCGCGCGTGCAGCTGCGAGATCACGGCCATCGTCAGCACCTCCATTCGGCGGCCGAAGATGTGGTCGGGCGGCGCGTTCTCGTGGCGCAACTGGCCGAAGTACTCCGAGCGCGGATCGCTCATGTCGATCAGAACCTGGGTCGCCCATTCGGGCGTGATCTGGACATAGGCGTCCTCGGTGTACCAGGACGTGGCGGCGCGGAAGTGCTCGAGCACGCGATCCGGCTTGAACTTCTCGGGCTCCGGGAAGAAGCCGGTCTCGGCGCCGAGCCGCATGATCGTCTCCGTGTCGCCCTCGATCGTCGCGCGGGCGACCTGCATCTCCAGCTCGACCGTCCCCGGCGGCATCCGCTTGAACAGCCCGAAGTCGAGGAACGCCATTCGGCCGTCCTCGAGCAGCATCGAGTTGCCGGGATGCGGGTCGCCGGAGAACTGGTGGTGGCGGTACAGACAGCCGAAGTAGAACCGGAACAGCATCTCGCCGATCCGGTCGCGCTCGTCCTGTGGCAGCTGCTTGATCTCCTCAAAGCCGCTGCCCTCCACGAACTCCGAGACCAGCACGCGCTCGCGGGACAACGAGGTGACGACGTCGGGCACGACGATGAACGGGTGGCCGCGGAACAGCCGCGCGAGCGTGCGCTGGTTCTGCGCCTCGAGCTCGTAGTCGAGCTCCTCCTCGATCCGGTCGCGGATCTCCTCGCCCATCGCCTTCGGATCCATCCCCGGCGCGATCCGCTTCGCCAGCCGCAGGATCAGCCCCAGGTTCTGCATGTCGGCCCGGACCGCGGCCGCGACGCCCGGGTACTGGACCTTGACCGCCACGTCGCGCCCCTCGGGCAGTGTCGCCCTGTACACCTGCCCGATCGATGCGGCGGCGATCGGCTCCTCGTCGAAGTCGTTCGAACACCTCATCGAGGGGATCCTCGAGCTCCTCCTCGATCACCTTGCGCATGTCCTTGAAGGTGACCGTGGGAGCGGCGTCCCTGAGCGCGCCGAGCTTGCGCTGAAACTCATCGCGGTACTCCTCGGGCACGAGACCGATGTCGAGGAACGACATCACCTGCCCGACCTTCATCGCGGCGCCCTTCATCGTCCCGAGCGCGGAGACGATCTGCTCGGCCGCCTCGATGTGGCGACGCTCGAGCGCCGCGTCGCGCCCCTCCTTGCTGCGCGCCACGTTGGCGGCGCGGGTGCCCGCCTGCTTGATCGCCTGTCCGGCTGCCAGCCTCCCGACCTTGGCCGTGCGCCCCACGCGGGAGGTGGGAATCTGTCTCTCGCCACCGCTGGGATGCTAGCCGGGGATGCGCCGCTTAGCCGCGCTGCACCTGCGAGCCGGGCACGATGTCGTCCGAGCCGTCGGGCCAGCGGACCCATGCCTTGTGGCCGCCGTCGTAGTCCTCGGCCAGCAGGATCAGCGTCGCCGGCTCGCCCATCGCCGTGCACCGCTCTGATCCCTCCGGATCCAGGCCGCGCCAGATGCGCACGAACGGATTTCGCTCGAGCTCGTCGGCGACCGTGGTGGGGTCGGTGTGGCCCGGGTGGATGCGGGTCTCTGGCGGGAGCTTCAGCAGCGTGTCCATGATCGAGCGCTTCAGGTCCTCGTAGGTCGTGTGGCCCGGGGCGCGGACGCCGCCCACCGACCCCTTGAACAGCGTGTCGCCGGTGAACACGTCGTGCCCGTCCACGAGCAGCGACACCATGCCGGCGGTATGGCCGGGCGTGTGGAGCGGCTCGATCACGAGCGCGCCGCACTCGATCGGCTGCCCGGCTCGATCGTCCCCGTGGCCTGCGGGATGTGCTCGCGCTCGAGCGGGTGGACCAGCACCGGCGTACCCGGGTGCTCGGCGAGCACCTCGTCGAGCTCGGCCACGTGATCGTGGTGGTGGTGGGTGAGCAGCACGTGGGAGAGCTGAAAGCGCATCCGCCTGAGCACGTCGAGCAGCGGCTGGACCGGTCCGCCGGCGTCGATCAGCGCGGCCTGGGAGCCAAGCTCGTCGGCCACCAGGTAGGTGTTCGAAAGGAACTGATCGTTCATGGAGCGCTCGACGAGCATCGCTCAGAGCCTATCCGTCGCCGCGTTAGGCACCGTCAGACGGCGCCGATGAGCCTCATCCACACCTGCTACCGGATCACGAACATCGACCGCTCGGTCGACTTCTACAGGGCGCTGGGCTTCGACGAGATCGGGCGCATTCCGATCCGCGAGGAGGCGATCAACGTGTTCATGGGACTGCCGGACGACGGCCCCGAGCCGCGGCTCGAGCTGACCTACAACGTCGGCGCGACCGAGCCTTACGAGATCGGGACGGGCTACGGGCACATCGCGATCACGACCTCCGAGCTCGACCGGACCGCTGGCCAAGCTCGAGCAGCAGGGGATCGAGCCCGAACGGCCCCCGTACACGGTCCGCGAGGGCGGGAACCGGCTGTGCTTCGTGCGCGACCCCGACGGCTACCGGATCGAGATCATCGAGCGGGGCTGATGGCGTCGCCCCGCAGAACAAGATCGCCTACCTGCTCGAGCGCCTGGCCCAGGGCGTCGCGTCGCACGACCGCGAGAACCCGACGCATCACACCTGGGGTATCGGGATGGCGCACTTCGACATCGAGCGGCTCGGGCTCGAGGAGGGCGAGGAGATCCTGCCCGGGATCGTGCTCCAGGCCGACGGCGGCGTCACCGGCCAGTTCCGGGTGCTGTGCGACGGCGACCACGACGAGGAGCTCGAGGAGGAAGAGGAGGAGATCGTCGAGGCGGTTGCCCACGACGAGATCGCGGAGCCGGTCCACGTGACGCCTCCGAAGATCGAGCCGCCGCTCTAGGGCTGCGGCGCCGCGATCCCGGCGCGCGCGGCGACCTCGCCCGTCAGCCGCTCGATCGTCGGGCACTCGAGCCCGTGCCGCGCCGCGGCACGGAGCACCGAACCGGCGATTGCGTCGAGCTCGGGCTCGCGGCCGGCGGCGATGTCCCGCTGCATCGAGGACCCCAGCCCCGCGTGGGCGTCGTCGAGCTCCGCCAAGGGGTCGGCGGGATCGATCCTCGCGCCGTCCGCGTTGGCGACCGCGGCGGCCTCATCGAGGGCCGCGACGAGCGTCTGCGCGGTGCTCGGTCCTGATCGTTCCCACGGGCTGGTCGTACGCGCTCGTCGTCAAGGCCAGGGCGCACAGCCGGGTCAGCTTCGACCACATGACCTGGGCCTCGCTGTCTCCGACTGTCGCCGGTACATCGGCGCGCTCCAGCCGCGACGCCAGGCGCTCCAGGCGCTCGCGCAGCGCCCCGTCCGCTGACGCCAGGTCGACGCGCAGAAACGGGCTCGTCTGCACGATCCGCCCCGGGGCCGGCCGGTCGGCCTCGATCCGGATCGACCCGGCCGCCACCACCGCCACGCCGAAGCGCTCCCGAGCGTGGACATGTGGTCCAGTCCGTTCAGCAGCGGCACGACCAGCCGCGGGGGTCGCCGTCACCCGCTCGAGCGCGGCCTCGAGCCCGGTCGCCTTGGTCGCGACGAGCAGCACGTCAGCTCCTTGGTCGAGCGTCGGCGCCGCGGCGGGGCGAGCGCTGAAATCGCCCAGGCGCACGCTCTCGACCGTGAGGCCCTCCTCGGCGATCAGCCGGCGGTCTGCTCCCGGGCGATCACCAGCACGTCCTCGTCCCCGCGGGCGAGGACGCCGGCCAGAAAGCCGCCGACCCCGCCGGGCCCAAGGATGGCGATCACTTAGATCAGTACCCCCGGGTTGAGCGTGCCGCCCGGGTCTACGGCCGCTTTCGCCGCCCGCAACGCCTGGGCGAACGGCTCGGGCCGCTGCCGGTCATACCACGGGCGATGGTCGCGCCCGACCGCATGGTGGTGGGTGATCGTCCCCCCGGCGGCGAGCACAGCATCCGAGGCCGCTCGCTTGATCTCCGCCCACTGCTCGAGCTCCTCGCCCCGGCGCGCCGGAGCCAGGATCGTGTAGTACGGCGCCGGACCGTCCGGGTAGACATGCGTGAAGCGGGCGGTCACCGAGCCCGCGCCGCAGACCTCGCGGACGCGCCGTCCGGACCGTTCCAGCACGCCGGCGTGGAACGCCTCGAAGCGGTCCCACGTGATCGCGGTCTCGAACGTCTCCGAAAGGACCCCCATCGCCACGAACGTGTCCCGCAGATACGGCGCGCGCAGGAACGCCTCCCGCCAGCTCCCGACGGCATCGCCGCCCGCCGCGCCCGTGCTCCCCGCCGCTCCCACCGGCCGCCGTGATCGCCGCAGCACTCGAGCGCCAGCGTCATCCACTGCTCGACGTCGTGGCCCGCCGACTCGAAGCCGAGCACCAGTACCGCATGGCTACCGTCCCCGGCGCCCGTGACGCGCGCCTCCTCGGCGTCGATCAGCCGACAATTGCTGGGGTACAGCCCGGACTGCGAGAGCGCCCGCACGGCCGCCGCTCCCTGCGGGAAGGTCGTCGAACGCGACCGCGGCCGAGGCACGGTGGGCCGGGCGCGGCCGGACCCGCACCCACGCCTCGGTGATCAAGCCGAGGATGCCCTCCGAGCCCAACAGCATCCGGTCCGGCGAGACGCCCGCGCCCGAGCCCGGCAGGCGGCGCGACT
Source organism: uncultured Actinomycetes bacterium (assembly GCA_963822725.1). Taxonomy (GTDB): domain Bacteria; phylum Actinomycetota; class Thermoleophilia; order Solirubrobacterales; family Solirubrobacteraceae; genus Palsa-465. The sequence continues at coordinate 134,490 of CAWGIR010000001.1, read as the reverse complement.
CCCACCAGCCCGACGGGTGTCAGCGCGCGAACCGACTCCACCAGGTCGTCGATGTGGGTGTAGAGGGTCGCGAAGTGACCGCCGGCGCGCGTGGCGATCCAGCCTCCCAGGGTCGAGAACTGAAACGACTGCGGGAAGTGGCGGAGCGTCAGCCGTGCTCGGCGAGCTGCTGCTCGAGCCCGGGGCCGGTCGCGCCGCGCCTGGATCCGAGCGGCCAGCGACGTCGGATCCACCTCGAGCACGCGATCGAGCGCCTTGAGGTCGATCGTCACCACGCCCGCATACCGCTCGCCGACCCGGGGCTCGACGCCGCCCACCACGCTCGTGCCCCCGCCGAACGGGATCACCGCCGCGCCGGCGCCGACCGCCCACTCGAGCACGGCGGCGACCTCGTCCTCGGTCCGCGGCCCGCGACGACGTCCGGGGGATGGTCGAAGCGCCCCCGGAACGCTCGAAGCACATCGGCATAGGCACGCCCGTAGGCGTGCAGGCAGCGTTCGTATGTGTCGCGTGGAGCAAATCGCCTTGAGGCGTTCGGGCGGGTGCAGCCGGGGCTCGGGCAGCGATACCTCCGACAGCGGAACGGGCCGATCGGGATCCGCCGATCCGAAGCCGAGGCGGTCCGAGAGCGCCGCGGCGGCAGCACGCACATCATCGTGGGAGGGCTGCTCGTCCTCGAATCCCCAACCCCAGTGCTTACGCCGGCGCGGCACGGACGGGACGGTACCGTTCGGGTCGTGGCGGACGCCGCCGGAATTCTCGCCCGTGGACCTTGGGACCCCTCCCAGGTCACTGCTCGCTGGCGGGACGACGAGTTCCAGCCCGACCCGAGCGCGACGGACGCGGCTGACGAGCTGCTCGTCGAGCTCCGCGACCGGGGGTCCCCGAGCCACGATGGGCTCGCGGCCGGATGGCGGACTACGCCGCCGGGTACGACGGTCTCAAGCTGGAGCTGCAGCCGGCCAGGTGGGCGCTCCGCCTGCTGCCGCTGGGAGCCGCCCAGAGCCATGTCGATCGTCTGCCTCGTGCGTGCGGCCGACGGCACGTGGCTCGCGGGACGGCGCGCGGCCTGGCTGGCCTCCTGGCCGGGGCGGTGGGCGCTGGGAGCGGCCGGCTCGGTGGAGGTCGGGGAGCAGCCAACCGACACGATCGAGCGTGAGCTGAAGGAAGAGTGGTCGGTCGAGCCGGAACGGCTGCGGATCGAGGCGCTCGTGATGCGTCCGAGCGAGCTCGTGATGCTCGTGGCGCAAGCCTGGCTCCCGGACGGCGCAGTCGTCATGCCGGACCACGAGCACGACGACTTCGCCTGGTGGCCCGCCGACGTCAAGCGCTGGCCGGAAGAGGCGGGCTCGCCGCTTCGGCGGATGGCCAGCATCCTGACGATCTCGTGAGCCGGCTCTCATTCCGCCGTCTGGAGGCGGCGTCGTTCACGCACTCGGCGGTGTACCTGGCCCTGCTGATCTGCGCGTTCGCGCTCGGCAATCCGGAGCCCGAGACGTTCATTCTGGGCCTGACCCACGGCCTGATGTGGATCGCGATGTCGCTGGTCTGCATCGCGGCGGCTCGCGCACGGATCATCCCCTTCTGGCTGGCCGTCACGGTGGCCGTGCTGGGCGGCCTCGGGCCGTTCGCAGGATCGATCGGATTCGTCGTCGCCGAGCGCCGGGCAAAACCCGTCCGGTCCAGTGACCAGCCGTTACAGTTGAACTGAGTGGCAGTCGAGGCCAGCACGGTCCAGGTTGTGATGCCCGCGATGGGCGATTCCGTCGCCGAGGGCACCGTGCTCGAATGGCGCAAGCAGGAGGGCGATCAGGTCGATGCTGACGAGACGATCGTCGAGATCTCGACCGACAAGGTGGACGCCGAGGTCCCCGCTCCCGTCTCCGGGACGCTGACGAAGATCCACGCGGCGGAGGGCGACACCGTCGCCGTCGGCGCACTGCTGGCGGAGATCGCGACGAATGGCGCCTCCCGGCCGAGCCGGCCGCCCCGGCCGCCGACGCCGCCCCGGCCGCCGACGCCGCCCCGGAACCGGCCCCCGCCCCGGCCGCCCAGCCCGCCACCCCCGTGACCGACGAATCGCCTCCGGCGACGCCCGAGGAGGCGGTCGCCGCCGGCCTCACCGAGGCCGAGTCGGCCGCGGCATCCGACGCAGCCGCCGGCAAGACCGTCGACATCGTGACCCCGACCGGTGGCGAGTCGGTGACCGAGGGCACGATCCTGGAGTGGTCCGTCAAGGTTGGCGATGCGGTCAAGGAGGGCGACACCGTCGTGGAGATCTCGACCGACAAGGTCGACATGGAGCTGCCCGCGCCCGCATCGGGCACGATCACCGAGATCCTGTTCGAGGAGGGCGCGACGGTCACCGTCGGGCAGGTGATCGCGCGGATGACGGCAGGCGCGGCCACCGACGGCGCCGCCGACCCCGGCGCCCGCCCCGTCCGACCCCAGACTCCGCAGCCCGGGGGCGTCGGCCGGCGACGGCGCCAACGCTTCCCCCGTCGCCCGGCGGGTCGCCGCCCAGGAGGGCGTCGATCTGGGCGCGGTCGCAGGCACCGCGCGCGGCGGTCGCATCACCAAGGCCGACGTGCTGGCAGCCGCGGGCAACGGAGCGACAGCCACGCCGCAGGCGGCCGCCCCGCAGGCGGCCGCCCCTGAACGACAGACCCAGCAGCTCAAGGGCGGCGCGGCGGCGCTCGCCCGTTACATGGACCAGAGCCGCTCGATCCCGACCGCCACCTCGTTCCGGACGCTCACTCGTCACAACGCTCGACGCACGCCGCAAGCAGCTCAAGGAAGCCGGGCAGCGGGTCTCCTTCACCCACCTGATCGCGTACGCGATCGCCCGCGCCGCGACCGAGGACATGCCGGTGATGGCGCACCACTTCGACGAGCTCGACGGCAAGCCCAACCGGATCGACGACGGCGCATGCAACCTCGGACTGGCCGTCGACGTGGAGAAGAAGGACGGCACCCGGACGTTGATGGTGCCGGTGATCCGGGACGCGGGTCGCCTCAGCTTCAGCCAGTTCCTGGACGGCGTACAACGCGCTCGTCGAGAAGGCGCGAACCAACAGCCTGACCGCCGATGATCTGAGCGGCGCGAATCTGAGTCTCACGAACCCGGGCGGCATCGGGACCGTCGCATCCGTCCCCCGGCTGATGGTCGGTCAGGGCACGATCATCGCCACCGGGGCCATCGGAGCCCCCGTCGGGACCGCTGGCATCCCCGGGGTCGAGAAGGTCATGACGATGACCTCCACCTACGACCATCGCATCATCCAGGGCGCCGAGTCCGGCCGCTTCCTGCAGCGGATCGAGTCCTACCTCCAGGGCGAGGACGGCTTCTACGACCGGGTGTTCGCGGATCTCGGGATCGCGACGCTTCCGCCGCTCCCCGAAGCGCCTCGGCCCGCCCGCGCCGCGCGGCCCCCGCCCCCGTCCCCGGGAGCGGCGATTCCCGACGAGGAGATGCTCCAGGCCGTCCAGGCCGCGACCTCGCTCGTCAAGGCTCACCGTACGCACGGGCATCTGGCCGCCAAGCTCGATCCGCTCGGCCGCCAGCCCGAGGGCGACCCGGCGCTCGACCCGGAGCCGCTCCAGCTCACGCCCGAGCTGATGTCCCGGATCCCGACCCGGATCCTGCGCGTCTACGTCCCCGGCGAGACGCTCGCCGACGCGCTGCCGCATCTGCGCGAGACCTACTGCGGCCCGATCGCCTACGAGATCGAGCACATCGCGTCGCACCAGCAGCGCCTGTGGCTGCGGGAGAAGATCGAGTCCGGGGAGTTCCGCAAGCCGCTCACCAACGAGGAGCAGAAGGCGCTGCTCAAGCGCCTGACGGAGGTCGACGCGCTCGAGCGCTTCATGCACAAGGCCTACCTGGGCCAGAAGCAGTTCTCGATCGAGGGACTCGACATGACCGTCCCGATGCTGGATGAGCTGATCCAGCTGGCCGCCACCCGCGGCGCCCGCGAGGTCGTGATCGGCATGGCGCACCGTGGTCGGCTGAACGTGCTCGCGCACAACCTCGGCCGTCCCTACGACACGATCTTCGCCGAGTTCGAGGGATCCTCGACGCTCGAGCCGATCACGACGATTCCCCAGGGCGGGACGGGCGATGTCAAGTACCACCACGGCGCCCAGGGCTCCTACCAGCTGCAGAGCGGCGAGTCGATCATCGTCCGCCTGGAGTCGAACCCGTCCCATTTGGAGTTCGTCGACCCCGTGGCCGCCGGCGCCACCCGCGCCGCGCAGACCACCCGACAAGGCCCACACGCCCACCAGGACACCAACGCCGCGATCCCGATCATCCTCCACGGCGACGCCGCCTTCCCCGCGCAGGGAGTGGTCGCCGAGACGCTCAACCTCCAGGCGCTCGACGGCTACACCGTCGGCGGCACCGTCCACCTGATCCAGAACAACCAGGTCGGCTTCACCACCGACCCGGAGGACGCCCGCTCGACGACCTGGGCATCCGACCTGGCAAAGGGCTTCGACGTACCGATCATCCACGTCAACGCCGACGACGTGGAGGCCTGCGTCTCGGCGGTGCGGCTTGCGTTCGCGTTCCGGCAGGAGTTCGGCCATGACGTGCTGATCGACCTGATCGGCTACCGCCGCTTCGGTCACAACGAGGCCGACGAGCCGGCCTACACCCAGCCCGAGATGTACCAAGTGATCAAGAAGCATCCGCCCGTGCGCGAGCTGTTCGCCAGGCAGCCTGATCGAGCAGGGGGTCGTCTCCGAGCAGGAGTCGACCGAGATGACCGATCGGGTCTGGGCCGTGCTGACCGAGGATCACCAGAAGCTCAAGGCCCAGATCGAGCAGGCCAAGGAGATCGAGCACGCCACCGGCGAGTACCAGCTCGACCGCACCGCCTCGCCCGAGGTCAAGACGGCGGTCTCCGCCGACCGGCTCCAGGTGCTCAACGAGGAGCTCCTGGCCGTGCCGGACGGGTTCACCGTGCACCCGAAGCTCGTCAAGCAGCTCGATCAGCGGCGCGAGGCGCTCGGGGTGGGCGGGACCCAATCCGGGATCGTGTGGGCGCATGCCGAGGCGCTGGCGTTCGCGTCGCTGCTGACCGAGGGCATCCCGATCCGGCTGACCGGCCAGGACGCGGAGCGCGGCACGTTCTCGCAGCGCCATCTCGTGCTTCACGACCCGAAGACGGGCCAGGAGCACTGCGCGATGCAGCACCTCCCGGGTGCACTGGCACCAATGGAGCTGCACAACAGCCCACTTTCGGAGATGGCCTGCGTGGGGTTCGAGTACGGCTATTCCCAGGAGGCGCCCGAGACATTCGTGCTGTGGGAGGCCCAGTTCGGCGACTTCGCCAACGGCGCGCAGGTGATCATCGACCAGTTCCTCACCTCGGGGCTGGCGAAGTGGGGCCAGACCTCCAGGTTGACGCTGCTGCTGCCGCACGGGTACGAGGGGTCGGGACCCGAGCACTCATCGGGTCGCGTCGAGCGGTTCCTGCAGCTGGCCGCCGAGGGCAACATCCGCGTGGCGAACTGCACGACGCCCGCGCAGTACTTCCACCTCCTGCGCCGCCAGGCCCGGATCGCCAAGCAGCGGCCGCTCGTGATCATGACGCCGAAGTCGCCTGCTGCGGCTGCCGCAGGCCAGCTCGCAGATCGAGCAACTGGCCGACGGCCGCTTCCGGCCGGTGCTGGAAGAGCCCGGCGTCGACCGCGAGCAGGTCACGCGGCTGGTCCTGTGCACCGGGAAGATCTACTACGACCTGGTTGGCCATCCCGCCCACAAGGACAACCCGGGCGCCGCGATCGGCCGCGTCGAGCTGTTGTACCCGTTCCCGCAGGCCGAGATCCTCGAGCTCGTCGCCTCGTATCCCAAGCTGCACGAGGTGGTGTGGGTACAGGAGGAGCCGCGCAACATGGGACCGCGGGCGTTCATGTCGCCGCGCCTGCTGCAGATCCTGCCGGCCCATCTGCAGTTCGGATACGTCGGGCGCCCGGAGCGCGCCGCGTCCGGCGAGGGCTACCCGGTCGCCCACGCCCACGAGCAGAGCCGGATCGTCTCGACCGCGCTCGACCTGGGCCAGCCGGTATCGCAGTATCCGCATCAGCAGCCGGGCGAGCGCTGAGTCGCGCTCAGGACATCCTCGCGCGCATCCGGGCGGTGCCGGAGGGCTTTGTCAGCACGTACGGCGACGTGTCCCCCGGGGCGCCGCGGGTTGCGGGTGCAGTCCTGAGCGCATGCGACGATCCCGGGGTCCCCTGGCACCGAATCGTCCGCGCCGACGGGTCGCTGGCCAAGGGGGCGCGCCAGCGGCGGCTTTTGGAGGCCGAAGGGGTGCCGTTTCGCAACGGGCGCGTCGTGATGCGGGTTGCCCGGCTGCCGATACGGATATAAGCGGGCAATATGACCACCGATATCCCTATTTGGGTCCAGCGGCGGGTCGAACTGGAAGCCCGACCGCGCGGCTTTCACCTCGTTACCCGCGAGATCCTCGAGCCCCTCCCCGAGCTGCAAGACCTCCGCGTCGGCCTGTTGCACCTCCTCATACAGCACACCTCCGCCTCATTGGCGCTGGGCGAGAACGCCTCGCCTGACGTCCGCCGCGACTTCGAGTCCTTCTTCAACGAGATCGTCCCCGAGCGCGCGTCCTACTGGACCCACACGCTCGAGGGGCCGGACGACATGCCCGCGCACATCAAGGCCTCACTGCTCGGCCCGTCGCTCACGCTGCCGATAAGCCAGGGCCGCCCGGCGCTCGGCACCTGGCAGGGCATCTACCTCTGCGAGCACCGCGACCGGGGCGGCAGCCGGTCGGTGGTTGCAACCGCCTGGGGCAGCGGTTAGCGTTCGCCCGCGGCCGCCACGAGCCGCACGTCCGAGGGAGGTATTAGATGAAGCGGTTGTCCGTGGTGGGCACGCTGTCAGTGCTCGCGTTCCTGATCGTCCCCGCCACCGGGTGGGCGCTTGGGCCCTACGTCTCACTTGGGGACTCCTACACGTCCGCGCCGCTGGTCCCGGTCCCGACCGGCAACCCGATCGGCTGCGGCCGCTCGACGCACAACTACCCCTCGGACGTCGCCCGCGCGCTGAGCGCGAGCCCGTTCACCGACGTCAGCTGCGGCAGCGCCACGACGGTCGACATGACCCAGTCGCAGTCGGTTCCCTTCGGCGGCACCAACCCGCCGCAGTTCAACGGCCTGGCCGCCAACGACCAGCTTGTGACCGTCGGCATCGGCGGTAACGACGCCGGCCTGATCGGCGTCGCCGAGGAGTGCGCCGAGCTCGACGCATTCTCCCCGACGGGAACGGCCTGCAAGAACCACTACACGTCGTCCGGGCCGGACCCCAACGTGGCGGCGATAAATGCCACCGGTCCCAAGGTCGCCGCCGTGATCCAGGGCATCCACTCGCGGGCGCCGTCCGCGCGGGTCCTGGTCGTCGGCTACCCGGACGGCCTGCCCGTCAACGGCTCAAACTGCTGGCCGCTCGTCCCGCTCTCCTCCGGCGACATCGCCTACTTCAACTCCCTGGAGCAGCAGTTGAACTCGGTCCTGTCTCAGGATGCATCGGGCAACGGCGCGACCTACGTCGACACGTTCACGTCCTCGATCGGCCACGACGCGTGCAAGGCCCCAGGCGTGGCGTGGGTCAACGGGATCGTCCCGACCTCGATCGCCTTCCCTCTGCATCCGAATCAGGCCGGGGAGCAGAACATGGCCAATCAGGTACTGGCGGCGCTCGGCAGATAGGCGGCTTTCACCCGACCCGCCCGCGGCCGGGGGCCGGCACGCACATTTCTGACACCCTGTAGGCCATCCCGATTCGCAGAAACGGCATCCGTCACCAGACCACGCGTCGCCACCTGGCCCCCAGCCTCGGGGTCCACGACATGGCGATCGACCTCGGCACCGCGAACACGCTCGTGTACGTCGCGGGCCGCGGGATCGTCGTCTCGGAACCCTCGGTCGTCGCCTCTGACGTCGAACCGGGCTTGTGCACGCCGTCGGCTCGGACGCAGAGCGGATGATCGGCCGCACGCCCGCGACGATCTCAGCCACGCGGCCTCTCCGCCACGGCGTGATCGCCGACTTCGATGTGACCGAGGAGATGCTGCGCTACTTCATCCGCAAGGTGCTCGACCGCCGCCGCGCCCACCCGCGGCTGATCGTCTGCGCCCCCTCGGGTGTGACCGAGGTCGAGAAGCGCGCGGTCGAGGAGGCCTCGCTTGCCGCCGGCGCGCGGCGCGTGCACCTGATCGAGGAGCCGATCGCGGCCGCGATCGGTGCCGGGATCGCGATCGAGGAGCCGGTGGGAAGGATGGTTGTCGACGTCGGCGGGGGCACCAGCGAGATGGCGGTCATCTCGCTTGGGCGGGATCGTCGTCTACCGCTCGATCCGCGTCGGCGGCTACGAGATGGACGACGCGATCACGCACTACCTGCGCGCGAAATATCACCTGGCGATCGGCTCCCGGACGGCAGAGACGATCAAGATCACGATCGGCTCGGCGATGCCGCTCGACCCCGAGGAGACGTTTCCGGTCAAGGGCCGTCACCTGCTGACCGGGCTGCCCACGAGCGTAGAGCTCCGCTCCGAGGAGGTGCGGGAGGCGATCTCGATCCCGATCCGCGAGATCCTTCAGGCGATTCACGACACGCTCGAGGACACCCCGCCCGAGCTCGCCTCCGATCTCGCCCGCGACGGAATCCTGCTGGTCGGCGGCGGCACCCTGGTCAGAGGCTTCCCCGAGCTGGTCGCAGACCAGACTGGAATGCCGGTGTTCCGCTCGGAGTCGCCGCTCACCTGCGTCGCGTTCGGCTCGGGTGCCGCGCTCGATCACTTCGATCACCTGAGCCGCGGCGGGCGTCAGGCGCGGAGCGAGCTGGTCACGCCCGACTGGCGCACGAGCTGACCTCGGCGCACGGCTGACCTCGGCGCACGGCGACACGCGCGAACGCCGTCGCCAGCGCGCAGGCGGCGAGCATGATCAGGAACGGGTCGATCGGCGCCCTGAGCCGCGGCGTCTCGCCGTTGATGAATACGACGCTCAGATACAGCAGGACGGGAACCGCCCACAACCAGCGCGGCGCTCCGCGCGCCAGCCGCGTGAAGGCTCCGGCGATCGCAATGAGGAGCAGCAGCCAGAAGCTCGCGACGCCGATCTGCGCGGTTCCCCTCGAGACGCCGATCTCCTCTGCGGACGCATGCCAGGCGAACGAGCCCTCGAGCTCGAGCAGGCGGCGCGTGTTGTCGTAGGCGACGGCGAACGGAGCGCCCGGGTGATGCAGGATGTAATGCCCGGCCGCGTCGCGCAGATGATGCGATAGCTCGGGCTCAGTCACGTGGGGCGCGGTGAGGTAGTAGAGCCCCGCATCGTCGGGAACGGCCTTGTAATCGACCCGGTCATAAGGGACCCGCCGGCCGTGCGCCGAGACGGCGTTGTACGTGCCCGCGAGCAGCAACCCGTCCTGGTCCGAGACGGGGATGAAGTGGTGCAGGACGACCGCGTTGCGGATCGTCCAGGGAGCGACCGTCAGCACCGCCACCCCGAGCAGCAGCGCCGGCGCCGCGAGGCTCCGTCGCACTCCCCAGACGAGCGGCAAGAGGGCCAGCACGACGACCGCCCCGTTCTCCCGGGTGAGCGTGGCCAGCCCCCCAAGCAGCCCGGCGCCTGCGATCCAGCCGTATGGTCGCTCGGCATGGCGCGCGCGCAGTCCCGCCCACACCGCGCCGAGGATGAGTCCAATCAGCAGGTTCTCCGGGTACACGGTTCCCGATAGCTCGATGAATACCGGGTAGACGGCCGCGATCGCCAACGCGATCAGCCCGACGCTTGCGCCGAACGCCTCGAGCGCGACCAGCCCCACGAGCCCCACAGCGACGGTCCCGAGCACGGCTCCCAGGAGCCGTGCGGGCTCGACGGCCGGAGCGGCGGGCGTCCGATGACCGTCGAGCACATCAACGAACGCCAGCAGGTACGGGAACGCCGGCGGGAGGTAGGCCGTCGGGCCAATCGAACCGCCTGCGCCTGCACCCCGGCGATGACTGTCTGTGTAGTCGCCCGTATGCGCGACCTGGCTGGCGAGCGCCAGATACGAAGCGGCACTGTTGCCCGGCTTGTACGACGTTGCTTCAACCCGGCCAAGGCGGACTCCGAGCGCCAGCAGGAGCAGGGCGGCAACGGCGATTCGGGTCCGTGTCACGGCGAGCACCTTACGTCGTCAAGGGGGCTGCGACCTCAGCCCGGATCGCATTGCGCGCAGCGCGTGCGGGAGGGGTGGGGCGCGCCCCCTCCATGCGACGGGTTCGGGTCGTAGCCCCCTAGTGCACGCCCAGCATCTGGGCGCAATCCCAGTTGCTGGCGCCGGAGCCGCCGGCCCAGATCCGCTGGGCGACCGCATCCTGCTCGGACTTCGGCGCGAGGTAGGCGGCCGAGCCGCCGCCGCCATACTGCTTCCAGGTGCTGGGGATGATCTGGTAGAAGCCGGAGGCGCCCGCGCTGTTCGGCGTCAGGTTCTGGCCGCCCGACTCGCAGGCGACGACGGAGCTCGGGATCACCCAGCTGCCGGACGCGCCCGAGCCGCCGAATGGGACCGGCGATGATCCGACCGGCAGGTTGGGAGCGGCGGCCGCCGCGCGTTCGGCGGCGAGCTGCTGAGCCTGCACCTGGGCGATCTGGCCGCGGAGCGCCTGGCCGCGGGCCTGCGTCGCGGCGAGTGCGGCGGCCTGGGCGGCGCGCGCCTGCTGAAGGGCGGACTGCTTTGACTGGAGCAAGGCGTTCATCCCGGACAGGGCTTGGGCCCGCGTCGTTGTCGAGGCGGTGATCGCGCGGTCGGAAGCCTCGAGCACGGCGAGTCGTTGCGTGGCGCTGGTGACCTGCTGCTTGGCGGTGCGGGTCACCTGAATCGTGGTGTTCTGCTCCTTCTCGGCGCTCTTCAAGTATTGGATCTTGTCGAGCAGGTCGGTGAAGCCCTTCGATTCGAGGACCACGGTGATCAGGTCCGGGTTGTCGCTCTCATAGCTGGAGACCAGCTGCTTGGCGAGGAGCGAGCGAGCGCGGCCCAGCCGTGACACGAGGACCACCAGCAGCGCGCGCTCACGCTCGAGCGAGGTCGTGACCCGCGCCAGCGTGGCCCTGTCCTGCGCGAGCTGTGCCTGCACCGCCGACTCACGCTGCTGAACGAACGAGATCTGCGAGCCCAGCGACCCGATCAGACCGTTGAGGTTCTGGACGCTGCCCGAGAGCGACTGCGCGTGGGCCTGCGTCGCCGACAGGGCCGAGTTCAGCTGACCGAGGCTGGGAGCGGCGGCGGACGAGAGCGGGATGGCCGCTGCGAGCCCGAACAGGGCAGCGACAACAACGGCTGTAGCCGCAAGTCGAGCGTGGACCGTGCGCCGGGGCGTCCTCATAATCGTTCGCCTACGGGGTTAGCTGTCGGGCTCGCGCGCGTGCGCTACGCCGCCATCAGACGGCGATTCGCCCCGGGGAGAACTGGGTCCCCCGCTCCCCGCGGCGGCCCGGGGGGATTCGGCGTGCGGCGCAATATATTCAATTCGCCCGATGCGTGCAGTGAGCCTCTAGGCTGCGCGCCGTGCCGAGAGAGCCGACCCGGTCACGCTATTCGATGTCGTCAGGCGCGCCGTAGACCAGCTCTGACGCTCCGCGAGGACATCACCGAGACGCTGCGCCCGCCCGCGAGCAGTCCGCACGGGTGCCTGCCGCCGCTGTTGCTCGTGCTGACCGTCGTCACCGGATTGGTCGACGCGGTCAGCTACCTCAAGCTCGGACACGTGTTCGTCGCCAACATGACCGGCAATGCCGTGTTCCTCGGATTCGCGATCGCAGGCGCGAAGGGCCTCTCCTGGCCCGCGTCGCTGGTCGCGATCGGGCTGTTCCTGGCCGGTGGGCTCGCCGGCGGCCGGCTCGGCGCCCGCCTGGATCAGGATCGTGCGCGACTGCTGAGAGCCGCGAGCTCGATCCAGCTCGTTCTGCTGGTGGTCGCGGTGGTCGTCGCGGCGGTCGGCGGCGCTCACCTGAGCAGTGCCGCGAGGTACACGCTGATCGTGCTGCTGGCGGTCGCGATGGGAATCCAGAACGCCGTCGCGCGCCGACTCGCGGTGCCCGATCTGACCACCACCGTGCTGACGCAGACGCTGACCGGTATCGCCGCGGACTCGCGCCTGGCAAGCGGCTCGGAGTCAAGGACCGGCCGGCGGCTGTTGTCCGTAGTCGCAATGGTGCTCGGCGCTTTGATCGGCGCTCTGCTCGTGCTGAAGGTGGCCAACTGGCTCCCGCTCGCGATTGCGGCCGTGCTGCTGGCGTCCGTCGCGGGAGGAACGCTGGCGCTCAGGGTGCCGGCGAAAACCTAGCCGCCCTCCGCGTCACGGCGTGAACCGCACCGTGATCACATCGCCGTCGGCGACGACGTAGTCGCGGCCTTCGGTCCGAAGCGTTCCGCGATCGCGCGCGCCCGCGTAACCGCCTGCGTCGAGGAGCTCATCCCACGGGACGACCTCGGCGCGAACGAAGCCCCGCTGGATGTCCGAATGGATCAGTCCTGCGGCCTGCCAGGCCGAGGAGCCCCGACGCACATGCCATGACTGCGCGGGCTTGTCCTCGCCCGCGGTGAAGAACGCGATCAGCTCGAGCAGCGAGAAAGCGCCGCGGACAACCGTCTCGAGGCCAGAGTGGCTCAGCCCGAGGTCAGCTCGCATCGCCGCGGCGTCGTCCTCGTCGAGCTCCGAGAGCTCTGCTTCCAGCCGTGCCGACACAGCCACCGCCTGGGCGCCGACTTCCCGCGCGTGCCGTGCGAGGGCCGGCGGGACCTCCGTCGCGCCCTCCTCGACGTTCGCCACGTACAGGACCGGCTTGGCGCTCAGCGGCTGCAGCAGCACGAGCGCGTCGGGCGCCTCCACCGGGACCGGAACCGTCCGGGCGGGGCGCCCCGCCTGAAGGGCCTCGATCAGCTCGCCCAGCCACCCTTCCTCGGCGATCGCGTGGCGATCGCCGGACTTGGCCGCCTTCGAGACCCGCTCGAGGCGACGCTCGGCCTGTTCGAGGTCGGCGTAGACCAGCTCGGTCTCGACGGTCTCGGCGTCGGCGACCGGATCGACGCGCCCCTCGGGGTGGACGACGTTCGGGTCCTCGTGCGCGCGCACCACGTGCACGATCGCATCGGTCTCGCGGATGTTCGCCAGGAACCGGTTGCCGAGGCCCTCGCCGCGGTGCGCACCGGCGACCAGGCCGGCGATGTCGTGGAAGGCGATCGTGTCCGGGACGACCTTGGAGGACCCAACCACGCGCGCGACGGCCTCGAGGCGCTCGTCCGCCACCGGGACGATCGCAAGGTTGGGCTCGATCGTCGTGAACGGGTAGTTGGCGGCCTCGGCCGCGACGCCGGTCAGCGCGCTGAACAACGATGACTTGCCCGCGTTGGGAAGCCCGACGATCCCGACCTTCACGCGGGCCAGAGCTCCGCGACCGCGGTCCCCAGCAGGACCCCGGCGATCACGTCGCTGGGATAGTGGACGCCAAGATACGGCCGGCTCAGCGCGAACGCGATTGCCGCCCCGTACAGCGGCGCGATCGGCGCCAGACCGCTGAACGCGCGCGCGGCGGCGAACGACGTCGTGCAGTGGGCGCTTGGGAACGACAGCCGTGAGACCGTTGGCGTCAGCGGCGGGAGGCCGGGCAGCTCGGGTCGTGGTCGCCGGACCCCGAGCTTGACCACGTAGTTGAGCCCGTAGGCGGCCGCCACGACGCGGACCCCGCGAAGCCATGCCCGCCGCTCGGGGCCTTGCTGGCCGGCCAGCAAGGCCCCGGCCAGGCCGAGGCCAACCCAGCACGCCCCATGCTCACCGAGCCGCGAGTAGCGCGAGATCAGCCGCTCGGCGCCGGGACCGTGCAGGCGGGTCCGGGCGAAGATCAGCGCTTTGTGGTCGAGCTCGGCGATCAGGTCCCGAACCCGACGCGGTGCTCCTCGTGATCGACGAGCACGTAGACGACCTTGCCCAGGTCGATCGCCACGGTGCCGTCCTCCGCGGTCAGGTCGTGCCATCCGCCGGAGCCGAGCGCGTTGCGCAGCCGTGCCAGCTCGGCGGGCGCGACCCGCGCGGCGAGGGTCTGCCCGCCGAGGAACCCGACGCTGATCCGCTGCGGCTTTTCGTCGTTGGCCATCAGTGAGCCTCCCGCGGTTGGACGATTTCGGTGAGCACGCCGCCGGTGGACGACGGATGCAGGAATGCGACGAGGGAGCCGCGGATGCCCGTTCGCGGGCGCTGGTCGATCAGCCGGACCCCGGCCTCGGCGAGCCGCGACAACGTGCGCTCCACATCGTCCACGCGATACGCGACGTGGTGCAACCCCGACCCGCGCTTGGCCAGGAATTTCCCGACGGCGGTGTCCGGACCGAGGGGCTGCAGCAACTCGATGTGTCCGTCGCCCACGTCGAGCAGCGCGGCATCCACGCCCTGTTCGCTCAGGGTCTCGCGGTGCACCAGCGGCATGCCGAGGGTGTCTCGGTATAGCGCCAGGGTCGCGTCGATGTCCTCGACCGCCACGCCGACATGATCGATCGCCTCGAGCATCGCTGGCGGAGGATAACGATGCCTTCGATCAGTACTTCGGGGTCGGCGGGATCTCCGTCCCGTTTCGCACGGCATCGACCACGGCCCGGGCGTCGGCCGCGCGGTATTCCTCGCCGTAGAGAGCCCCGGGGCGCCGAGGAGCCTCCATCACGTGGCACGTGGCGGTGCCGCCGAGATCGACCGGCACGTACCCCATGCCCTCGATCAGCTCGGACACGAGCTGCTTGGCCTCGGCATCGTCACCGCAGATCCACTGCACGACGCGCTCGTCGCCGGTGCGGTTCGCGACCTCGGCCTGAAACGCGGATGTCAACGTGTTGAACGACTTCGTGTAGCGCGCGCCTGGCATCCTCGCCGCGTTGAAGGCCGCCGCCGTGTGACCCTCCGCCGGCATCGGGCCGGAGCCGAACTGGTTGGTCGTGTCGATCACGATCTTGCCCTCCAGCGAGCCCGCTTGTTCGAGCGCCTCGGGAATCACGTCCCAGGGGACGGACAGGATCACGAGGTCCGCGGCGCCAACGGCCTGCTGGGGGGAAGCGACAGATGCCCGGTCGCCCAGGTCACCGGCGAGCCGCTCGAGGCTCTCGGGGTTCCGCGAGAACGCGAGCACGACCTGATGGCCTGCCTTCACTGCCTGACGTGCGCAGTTGCCGCCGATCCGGCCGGCGCCGATCACAGCGATCTTCATGCGGCGGGAGCTTACGCCCGGCGGCGCGGCGGCGGCGCGGGGGAGACGGCGGTCGCGGCGGCGATACCCATCTCGCCGCCCGCCAGCCGGGGCGGCGCGGCGCGGGGTACGTCGACCATGATCCGGTCGATGTCCGCGCGCTCGAGAACCTCGTTTGCGAGCAGCGTCGACGCGAGCTCGTCGAGTTTCCGGCGGTGGCGGTCGATGATCGAGAGCGCGTTCCGGAACGCTTCGTCCGCCAGTTCGCGGGCCTCGTCGTCCTGGAGCCTGCGGGTCGAGTCCGAACCCTCCCCGAGCCCGACGCGAAGCGAGGCCGTCCCGGTCCCCATCGCGTAGTCATGGATCATCGCCTGCGCGATATCGGCCACCCGCCGCAGGTCATCCGACGCCCCGGTCGTGATCGAGCCGAACACGCTCTGCTCGGCGGCCCGTCCGCCGAGCAGCATGGTCATGAAGTCGATCAGCTCTTCGCGGGTCTTCAGATAGCGGTCTTCCTCCGGGAGATTGAGCGTGTAGCCGAGTGCCTTGCCGCGTGGCACGATCGAGATCCGGTGGACGCGATCCACCGAGGGCAGCAGCTCTCCGCACATCGCGTGCCCGGCCTCGTGATAGGCGACGACGCGTTTCTCGTGGTCGGTGAGCGTTCGCCGCGACTGCATTCCGGCGATCACCCGCTCGAGCGCGGCGTCGAAATCGGACATCGCCAGCGCGGTGGCGCCGCGCCGTGCGGCGGCGATCGCCGCCTCGTTGCAGATGTTGGCGAGGTCGGCGCCGGTCAGCCCCGAGGTCTGTCGCGCGAGCAGGTTGAGGTCGACGTCGTTGCCGAGCGGCTTGTTGCGCGAGTGGACTCCGAAGATCCGCTCCCTCCCGCCCACGTCGGGGGGCGAGACGAAGATCTGGCGATCGAAGCGGCCGGGTCGCAGCAGCGCTCCGTCGAGTTTGTCGAGCAGGTTCGAGGCGGCGATCACAACGACGTCCTTGCGGGAGGAGGTGAAGCCATCGAGCTCGACGAGCAGCTGGTTCAGCGTTTGATCACGTTCGCCCGAGACATCGAACCCCCGCTTGCCGCCGACCGCGTCGAGCTCGTCGATGAACACGATCGCCGGTGCCTTCTTACGAGCCGCCTTGAACAGCCGCCGGATCCGGGCCGCGCCGACCCCGACGAACATCTCCACGAAAGAGGCCGCCGACTGCGAGAAGAACGTCGCGCCTGATTCGTGCGCCACCGCCTTGGCGAGCAGGGTCTTGCCAGTCCCCGGGGGTCCGTGGAGCAGGATGCCCTTCGGCACCTTCGCTCCCAGCTCGCGGAAGCGCCTGGGGTCCCGCAGGTAGTCGACCACCTCGCGCAGCTCGTCCTTGGCCTCGTCCGCTCCCGCGATCTCCGACCACCCGATCGAGGGCTGCGAATCCGGCTTGATCTGCTCGGGGCGAGTGCGCGGCATGAACCGCATCAGCGCGAACACGGCGACGACCAGCAGCCCCATGAAGATGATCGGAAGCCAGTCGTGCAGCCACGAATAGACGTCCGGATATCCAAGGAAGGCGTACATCGCTACAACGTCATCGGCAAACCGGGTCTCTCAATCAACCTTTTCCATGCGCGGATTCGGCGCGAAGGTCCGACCCACCTTCGCGCGGGCCTGTCCGTTCACCAGCACCACGTCGGCGGTGAAGTCGTTCTGGCCCCGGATCAGCGACGACCCGACACCGTAGGCGTCGACGGGGATCTCGGCTGCCTCGAACTCCCGGATCCGAGTTGCGTTGAAGCCGCCGCTGGCGACGATCCGCACGTCGTTGTAGCCGGCGGCGTCGAGCGCTCCACGCACCTTCTCGACGAGCCGCGGGTTCACGCCCGTTGGCGTGAACCCGCCCATCTCCTCGTAAAGGGATCGGTCCACCAGCTGCTCGGAGGTGTCGAGCCTGACCCCCCAGAGCCTCGGGCCGAGCGCCTCCGCGACCTGGAGCGCCGTGCGCACGGAGTCGTTATCGAAGTCGACCAGCACGGTGATGTTCATCTCCTCATGGAAGCGGTCCGCGAACACGCTCGCGGCCCGCACGGTGTCGCCGTCGTACGCCGCAATCAACCCGTGGGGAACCGTTCCGATGCCGCGTCCGCCCCACCACGAGGCCTGCGCGTCGGTCGAGACGCCGATCGCGCCCGCGACGTGCGCGCTCCAGCCGTCGCCGGTCTGAACCAGCCAGTGATCGTGGCGAGCGGGGAAGTAGAAGATCGGCTTGCCGCGCGCGGCCTCGACCACCTCGGAGACGTTTCGCATGATCAGCGAGCGCCGCGCCATGCACCCCAGGTACACGGTCTCGAGATGCGCGAACAGGCTGTAGTCGCCGGTGATCGTCATCACGGTCTCTCGCGGCGCGACCTGATCCCCCTCGCGCAGCGCGTGCACCTCGAGCTCGTCCCATCCCGGGGTCCACTCACCGCTCGCTCCGCGGTGCCCGGAGCAGAGCTTCAGCACCGCGATCGCCTCGTCGATTCCGCCGAGCAGGGAGTCTCGCTTCTGGAAGACCTGCATGGTCACCCGCGGGTGGTGGTCCTCGGCCTCCAGCAGCTGCTTCGTGTACACGAAGTAGGCGTCCGAGTAGTAGCCCTCGCGGATCCGCTCGACGGGCAGGCGAAAGATCGCCGGATCCAGGCGAGTATTGACCTGCGTCGCCATGGGGGAAGTCTATTGCGCGGGCTTGCGCCGCCCCTTGATTCGGGTAGGGTCGCCGGGCACCGTGGCTGCAGACGATTTCCCACACGCCTCGCTGATCGAGGGCCTCCGCTTCACGGCCCAGGTCGCTGTCCCGAACGTCATCCAGGGCCTGTTCAGGCGCCGGCGCAGCGCCGTCGCGGTGGCACAACGGACGGGCGCCGACGGCCTCGCGTTCGGCTTCATGGCCGGCCTGAAGCGATCGTACGGGGAGGGCCCGCTGTGGATCCGCGTGGCCAAGGACGAGGCGTTGCTGCTCCTGGGCCGGGAGCCGATGCGACGGGCGCTGGAGGGCTCCCCCGATCCCTTCGCAGCCGACCCCGAACCGAAGCGCTCGGGGATGCGTCACTTCCAGCCTGACGCGCTCACGATTTCGCGCGGATCCGATTGGGAGGATCGCCGGCGCTTCACGGAGGCAGTGCTTGACACGGGTCTGGAGCGCCACGCCGACCGGTTCGCATCCGTGAGCCGGGAGGAGGTCTCGGCGTTGCCCGCCACGCTCGACTGGGACGCCTGGAACCGGTCGGTGAGGCGGGTCACGCGACGGGTGATCCTCGGCGACGGCGCGGCGGACGACGACTCGCTTTCGGAGATGCTCGGAGCGCTCATGGACAAGTCGAATCCCCCCGGGGGCGGGTCCGACGAGCTGTACGAGCGCTATACCGCGTCGTTGCGCGGTTACGTCGATGCGGCCGAGCCGGGCAGCCTCGTCGGCCTGTTCTCGGAGTCGCCCGTGACCGAGGCGACGAAGCCGGCAAGTCAGGTGACCCACTGGCTGTTCGCGCTCGGGGACACGCTCGCGATCAACGCCTTCCGGGGCCTGGCGCTGCTGGCGGTGTTCGACTCACAGCGTGAGCGGGCCCGAGACGATGACGACTACCTCGGCGCCTGCCTTCAGGAGGCAATGCGTCTGTGGCCGACGACCGTGATGCTCTCGCGCGAGGCCGTCCGTGACGTCGACTGGGACGGGGTGGCGGTCCCGGCGGGCACGCAGCTTTTGATCGTGAACTCCTTCAATCACCGCGATCGCGAGGCCGTTGCGTTCGCCGATCGCTTCGACCCCGACGCCTGGCTCTCGGGCGACGCGGCCGGCGACTGGCAGTTCAACCACTTCAGTCACGGTCCGCAGGGGTGCCCGGGCACGGCGCTGGCGATGCTCGTCGGCTCCTCGATGGTGGGCTCCGTGATCCGCGACCGCGCGCCGAAGCTCCTGGCGCCGTCGCTCGACCCTTCGAAGCGTCTCCCGCACGCGCTTGACTACTTCGGGATCCGCTTGTCTCTACGCGCGCCGGCGGGCTAGCGCGGTCGCCACCCGCGTCAGCACCTCCTCGGGGTGGTGTTTGAGATGACGCGCGCTGATCCGGATCACGAAATAGCCGGATGACTGAAGTTCAGCGTCCTTACGGTGGTCCCTCTCCCGCGCCGTGCGGGCGGCGTGGTAGGCGTGGCCGTCGATCTCTACGACCACGCGTTCGGCGCGCCACAGGAAGTCGGCCTCCCACCGACCCAGCTTGACGTTCACCAGGGGGGCCGGCAGGCCGGCCCGGCGAATCAGCCCGAGGAACCGCTCCTCGGCCTCCGAGCGGGTCATGGTCGCCCCGCGCCCTTCGTCAGCCAGGGCTCGGAGGCGGGCGCAGCCAGGTCGGCGGGGATTGGCCCTGAGCGTGGCTCGGACTGCCGCGCGGGTCATCAGGCCCATCGCGACCGCCTCATCGAACGCCCTCTCGAGCTCCCGGTCAGAGAGGTCGGGGGCGATGTCAAGCAGGGTCCTGGCCGGAGAGGTGATTGGGATGCCCTTGAGCTTGCGAATGTCGCGCGAATCGAGGCTTCTCACGAGATGGACCTTGATCCCCGCACGCGTCCGTCCTGCATCACGGCCGGCGACGGTGACCTCGATATCGCGGTCAGTCGCCCGGCGGTACCCCCAAGCGGCCGCGGCCCGGTGGCCGCTCAGGTAAGCGCCATCGCCCACCGCAAGGACTGCCGCCTGCTCCTCTGCCAGCGGAGGCAGCGCTGCTGCAGGAACGAGTGAGTAGACACCGCGATGGCGGCGGTGAAGCCGGCCGCGTGCGACCGCTCGCGATATCGCACTCCCGCTGACGCCCAGGGCCTGGAGCTCAGCGTGGGTGACGAGCGTCCGGCGGCCGCCGGCGATCGCTGCGATCTCGCGGTCGGGCCACGGACGCCTGGGGGGCCGCGCCCTGGGTCGCCGCCGGGGCGTCCGGGGCGTCCTGGGCGTCCCGGGCGTCCCGGGTCCTCCACCGCGCTCGCGCGCCCGCTCGCCCGCCCGCCCGCCCGCCGCGGGATCAACTCCCATCGCGCTGTCCCGCTGGGAGTCGATTGGCAGTTGATCCCGCTGGCCGGCGTCAAGTCCAACTGCGGCCTCAGGCGGGGCTGCGGATGGGACTTGATCACCATGTCACCCTGGTCACTGTCCAGCAGCCGGCGCGCGTTCACGGCCCGACTGTTGCATCCGCGCCGCCCCGGACCCCCAGATGTCACACAGTTTTTCCTAACTCGGCAGAGATCCGGGACCTCTTGCAGCCGGTGCTAGCCTCGGTTGCAGCGATGTTCACACCACTTCTCGAACGAACCCGCTGACTGCGCGACCGGCTCCGCCGGTCGTCGCCCGCCCGTTCCCTTCTCGAGAGGTTAGCCGTGACTTCGTATTTGCGCGTCCTGCGCCACAAAGACTTCAAATACCTGTTCCTCGGCCAGTCGGCCAGCGTGATCGGCGACCGCGTCGTGGTCGTTGCGATCGCGCTGTTTGTCACCCAGACGACGGGCTCGGCCAGTGACCTCGGACTGATCCTGGCAAGCCAGGCGCTGCCGCTGGTGGCCCTGCTGCTGTTCGGCGGTGTCTGGGCCGATCGCCTGCCGCGCCATCGGATCATGATCGCGGCCGACCTGACGCGTGCCGCCCTGCATTCGGCGCTTGCGGTCCTGATCCTCGTGGGAGCGGTGCGGGTCTGGCAGCTGGCGGTGATCGAGGCGGCATTCGGCGCCGCACAGGCGTTCTTCCAGCCGGCTTACACCGGCCTGATCCCCCAGACCGTGCCCGAGGAGCTGATCCAGGAGGCGAGCGCGCTGACCCAGTCGATGGAGAATCTCGCCTTCCTCGTGGGGCCGGCGATTGCGACCGCGCTCGTGCTGGGAGTCGGCGCCGGCGAGGCGTTCGCGCTCGACGCCGCAACGTTCGTACTCGAGCGCCGTCCTCCTCACCCGGGTGCGTCCGCGCGTGCGCGGAGAGCGCTCGGAATCAAGCGCGCTGTGGACTGAGTTGCGCGCGGGCTTCACCGAGGTTCGCTCTCGCACCTGGGTATGGGTCACGATCGCGGTCTTCACCGGCGCGGTGTTCACCCGTGTACGCGCCTTGGTACGCGCTCGCACCGATCATCGCGCGGGACGCCTACGGCAGCGCCGGCGTGTTCGGCCTGCTCGAGAGCGTGGCGGGCGCCGGTGCGATCCTCGGCGCGCTCATCGGTCTGGCGTGGCGTCCGACGCAGGCCGCTGAAGACCGGCATGTTGCTGGTACTCGCCTGGCCGCTGATGGGCGGCGCGCTGGCGGCGCGGGCGCCGCTCGCGCTCGTGATCGTGCTGTCGCTGGCGACCGGCTTCGGCTTCGGCTTATTGATGATCCTGTGGGAGACCGCGCTCGCGCGGTACATCCCCCCGCGCGCGCTCTCGCGCGTGTCACGCCTACGACTGGATGGGCTCGCTCGCCCTGCTGCCGGCTCGGCTATCTGCTGGCCGGTCCGCTCGCGAGCAGCTTTGGCGCCCGGGCGGTGCTCGGCGTCGGCAGCGCGCTCGGTCTCGTCCTGCTGCTGCTCGGGCTCGCTCCGCGCTGGACCCGGGAGCTGGGCCAGAGACCCGAGCGCCGTCTCAGCCCAGCAGGTCCCGCGAGCGATGTCGGCGTAGAAGCCGGCGGCGAAGCCTAGGTCGCGCACGTCGATCCGCTCGTCGGCGCTGTGGACGAGCGGCGCGACCTCGAGCAACGACATGTGGCGCTGGGGAAAGAACCCGTACGCGACGCAGTCCGGAAATGCCTCGCGAAACCAGCGCGAGTCCGAGAACCCGGGCAGGATCACCGGGACGGTCTCGGCGCCGGGGTCATTGGCGGTGACCCAGCGCGAGATGGCATCCATCAACGGGCTCTCGATGCCCGACTGGTTCCCGGTGACCGTTTCGGTGAACTCGATCTCGAGCGGACCGTCGCCGCCGAGCACCTCCCGAATCCGGCGCTCGGCAAGCTCCTGGCCGAGCCCGGGCGGCACGCGGCAGTCGACCTTCACGTATGCGCGGAAGGGAATGACGTTGATCTTGTCCGAGGCGTGGGCCATCGTCGGGGTGAGCGTCACGCCCAGCATCGGCTCGATCAGCGTCAGCAGCTCCGGTTGGGACTCTCGTATGTGCGTCGACGGCGGCAGCGGGATCAGCCGGGTCCTCGCCGAGCCCGCTCGAGCAGCGCGGTCGGACCGTCGGTCAGGTCGTAGGACGGCTGCGTGCTGGCCAGCCGCGCCAGCACGGGTGCGAGCTTCAGCAGCGCGTTGTCGCCGGTCCTGGGCAGCGATGCATGGCCTGCCGCGCCTTTGGCCGTGACCTTGAACCGGAAGATGCCCTTCTCGGCGCAGCAGACCCCGTAGCGGCGTTTGCCGCGATACTCGAACACCTCGCCGCCGCCCTCGTTGAGCAGCATGTCGCAGCGGACCTCGTCGGGGTGGTGCTCGGTGAGCCAATGCGCTCCGAGGTCGCCGCCGGTCTCCTCATCGCAGACGAACACGAGCTTCAGCGCGCCGCTGGCAGGGCGCCAGCCCTGGTGCGCAAGCGACGCCGCGGCGACCGCCTCGGCCGCTACCTGAGACTTCATATCGAGCGAGCCGCGCCCCCACAGATAGCCGTCTTCCACATCGCCCGACCATGGATCGTGCCGCCACTCGGAGGGGTCGGCGAGAACCGTATCGACGTGGCCGAGGAGGCAGAGCGTCGGGCCGTCCGCGGGTCCTCTGAGCGTCGCCACGAGGTTCGGCCGCTTCTCATCGGCGGCGAGGATCTTCACCTCAAAGCCGGCGCCGCCGAGGTAGTCGGCCAGGTATTCGATCGCGGGGCGCTCGTTGCCCGGAGGGTTGACCGTGTTGAAACGAACGAGTCGCTGGAGGACGTTGGTCGTTTCATCCTGGAGGCTCATGGCCTGGCGAGGAGCCTAGCCTCATCTGCGCACACGACGCCCAGCAGCCCCGCCGCAATCGCCGCCGCGAGCCACGCGGCGAGGTGGTCCGCGAAGGGGCAGAGCGCGAACAGGACGATCGCTACAGCGATCCGCATCAACTTCAGCGAGCCGAACATCCGCATCCCGAACCCGGCCTGCCCGAGCAGGTACAGGGCGACGCCGCCGCACAGCGCGAGCTGGCCCTCGGCGCGACCGGTGATCGAGAGCTTCGTGCCCACAGCGAAGACGATGATCCCCGCGACGATCAGCAGGTGGATGTAGCTGTAGGCGTCGGATGCCGCCAGGACGGGGTTTCCGTGGACCCGGAGACGATTCTGGGCCGCATCCGCGAGCTCGTCGAAGTAGGTCCACCACAGCCCGATCGTGGCCAGCAGGCACAGCACGAAGACCACGATCACGTGCGCAGTGAGGCGCTCGGTGCGCGCTGGCGCCGATCGCGACGATCGACTCGCCAAGGCAGATCAGCACGAATTGGCCATAGCGCTCCGCGAAGTGCGCGACGGCCACTCGCTGCAATCCGCGGAGCCGGTCGCGGGTCAGCACCGGGCCCGCGAAGTCGATCGCCGCCGCGGCCACCCACAGGGCGGTCCGCGGACCGGGGGCGAGGAACGAGCCGGCGATCAGCAACCCCATCCCGATCAGAACCGTGGTCGCGAAGCCGGCGATCGCGCTCCATGCGGCGTTGCCGCGGCGCGAGGCCTCCGCGTACAGCCCCACGTGCAGGAGCCTCACCACCACGTACGCGGTGGCCGCCAGCGTCGCGCGATCCGTGAATGCCCGCGGGATGGCGAGCCCCGCGACGAAGATGAACGCCATCGCCACGAGCATCACCACCCATAGCACCCGCTCTTCCTCGTCGAACGCGTTAGCCAGCCACACGAATGCGGACCACGCCCACCACACCAGCGACAGCACCAGCATCGCCCGGCCGAACGTGCCCCAGGTCAAGCGGTGTGAGGTGAGCAGGGCGATCACCTGAGTGACCGCGAATGCGAACACGAGGTCCCACAGCAGCTCGACGGGGCTGATCCGGCGATCGCGATCCGCCGGCGGCGCTCCACGTTCAGAAACCGCGGCCACGGGGAGAGCGTACGATCACCCGCCGTGCCCGACCGCTCCGACGACCTCGCGCTGGCGCTGGAGCTCGCCGACCTCGCCGATCGGATCACCATCGCGCGCTTTCGTGCCGAGGACCTGATCGTCGAGACGAAGCCGGACATGACGCCTGTGACCGAGGCGGATCGCGCGGTGGAGCAGGCCGTGCGGGAGCGGCTCGTGAGCGCCCGCCCCGGCGATGCCGTGGTCGGCGAGGAGTTCGGTGAGTCGGACGCCGGAGCTCGGGGCCGGCGCTGGATCATCGACCCGATCGACGGCACCAAGGGCTACCTGCGCGGGGTCCCGGTGTGGGCGACCTTGCTCGCCCTGCAGGACGGGGACGAGATGATGGTTGGCGTCGTCTCGGCGCCGGCGCTACACAGTCGCTGGTGGGCGGCGCGAGGCGCGGGAGCATTCGTGGACGACGGGCTGTCGAGCGGTCCCCGGCGAATCCGCGTCTCCGCGGTCTCGCGGCTCGAGGACGCGCACCTGTCGCTATCCGGCCTCGAGGACTGGGAGGCTGCCGGCCGCCTCGACTCGGTGCTGGAGCTGAGCCGCCGATGCTGGCGCACGCGCGGCTTCGGCGACATGTGGGGATACATGCTCGTGGCCGAGGGAACGGTCGACATCGGCGGCATGGACCCCGACGTGAAGCTCTGGGACCTGGCGGCGCCGCTGGTGATCGTCGAGGAGGCGGGCGGGCGGCTGACCGATCTGTGCGGCAACGCCCGGGCCGACGGCGGCAGCGGGATCGCGACGAACGGCCTGCTGCACGAGGCGGCGCTGGGGATCGTGGGCGACGGCCGTCCGCCATCCGCGGCCTGACGGTCCACGCGCTGACCGCGTCGGCCGCCGCCGTGAACGGGTCGCGGCCCGCCGCTTCATACTTCCTGCATGGAGCGGCTGTTCGGCGAAGACGTAGCGCCGGGACGAACTGAGCACTCGCTGTCTCCCGACGCCCCGCTCGCCACGCGCATGCGACCGCTGACGCTCGACGAGTTCGTCGGCCAGGATCGGCTGCTGGCGCCCGGCTCGGCGCTCAGGCGGGCAATCGAGGAGGGCAACCCCCACTCGATGATCCTCCATGGCCCTCCCGGCAGCGGCAAGACCACGCTCGCCCGGCTGATCGCCGAGGCGTCGAACGCCGCCTTCGAGGAGGAGAGCGCTGTCCAGGCCGGCCGCGCCGAGGTCAGGGCGGTGATCGAGCGGGCTCGGGAGCGGCTCCAGACCACCGGGACGAAGACGATCTTCTTCCTGGACGAGATCCACCGCTTCAACAAGGCCCAGCAGGACGCGCTCCTGCCGGCCGTCGAGGACGGCCTGATCGTCCTGATCGGCGCCACCACGGAGAACCCCTACTTCGAGGTCAACTCGGCCCTGTTGTCCAGGACACGCACCTATGAGCTGGAATCGCTCACCGAGAACCAGGTCCGGACCCTGCTCGATCGCGCCGTGGCGCGTGATGAATGCGGTCCCGATCGAAGCATCGAGCCGGAGGCGCTCGAGTTCCTGGCCAATCGTTCGGGCGGCGATGCGCGCACGGCGCTCAACGCGCTGGAGCTCGCCTGCCAGGCGGCGGGCGAGGGTCAGTCCGTCACGCTCGCGCACACCGAGGACGCGCTCCAGCGGCGCGCGCTGCTCTACGACCGCCAGGCCGATTACCACTACGACACGATCTCGGCGTGGATCAAGGCGACCCGCGGATCGGACCCCGACGCCTCGCTCTACTACCTGGCGGTGATGCTCGAAGGAGGCGAGGACCCGCGCTTCATCGTCAGGCGGATGATCGTGCTCGCCTCCGAGGACATCGGCAACGCCGACCCCCAGGCGCTGGGCGTCGCCACCGCCGCGGCTCACGCGGTCGAGCACGTCGGTCTGCCCGAGTGCCAGTTCGCGCTTGCGCAGGCCGCGATCTATTTGTCGCTGGCGCCGAAGTCGGACGCGGCGAAGCGGTCAATCATCGCCGCGCGCGAACTGATCCGCGAGCGGGGTGCCGCTCTGCCGCCCGGATATTTGCGCTCCTCGACCCGCAGCACGGGCGACTACGACAATCCGCACAAGCGACCCGGCCATGTCTCGCCGCAGGAGCTGATGCCGGACTCCGCGATCGGGCAGAGCCTGTACGTACCGGACGAGGCCGAGGCGGCGCTGCGGGAGCGTCTGGAGGAGATCCGGCGATCGAGGGGACGAGGTTAAGGGCGCGCCGCGTAGCCTACGCGGCATCGAGGCAGCCGCCGCCACCCAACTCGAGTCGTTCAGTCCCGCCACCGGCGAGCGGCTTGGCGCGGTTGCGGTCACCTCGCCAGGGGACGTTCAGGCGGTCGTGGATGCGGTCGCACACGTTCAACCCTTCTGGGCGCAGCTGACGCTCGGGGACCGGGCCCGCTATCTGGAGCGCACCGCGCAGGTGCTGATCGACGAGACGGACGCGATCCGAGACCTGATCGTTCGCGAGCAGGGCAAGCCGCGCAACGAGGCGTTCACGATGGAGGTTCTGCCCACGATCGACTCCCTGCATTGGATCGCCCGCGCCGGCCAGGAGATCCTCGCCGACGAGAAGATCGCGATGCCGCAGCTCTATCTGAAGACGAAGGCCTCGTCGTTCACTTACGAGCCGCTGGGTGTGATCGCCGTGATCTCGCCCTGGAACTACCCCTGGAGCATCCCGCTTGTGGAAGCAGCGCTTGCGCTGATGGCCGGCAACGGCGTCGTGTTGAAGCCCGCCTCGCTGACTCCCCTGATCGGCGAGCGGATCGCATCGGCGTTCGACCGGGCCGGCCTGCCGGAGGGTCTGTTGCGCGTGGTGCACGGACCGGGAACGGGTGAAGCACTCGTGGCTTCCAGCGTCGCGAAGGTGTTCTTCACTGGGTCGGTCGAGGTCGGCCGCGGGGTCGGCGAGGAGTGCGCGCGGCAGCTGAAGGGGTCGGTCCTCGAGCTGGGCGGCAAGGACCCGATGATCGTCCTGCCTGACGCGAACCTCGAGCACGCGGTCGCCGGCGCTCTGTGGGGCGGCTTCGCGAATGCGGGACAGACGTGCTCCGGGATCGAGCGCGTGTACGTGATGCGCGAGGTGTCCGAGCGCTTCATCTCGGGAGTGGAAGAAGGGGCAAAGGCGTTGCGCGTCGGCGACCCGATGAAGTGGGACACGGAGATCGGGCCGATGGTCTCGCGCGGGCAGTTCGACACGGTCGGCGATCTCGTCGATGACGCGGTCGCAGCCGGAGCCGAGCTGCGCTGCGGAGGCCCGACTGAAGTGCCGGGGCTCCCGGACGGCTCGTTCTACGCGCCGACCGTGCTGATCGACGCGACCCACGACATGCGCATCATGCGGGAGGAGATCTTCGGCCCGGTGCTTCCGATCATCGTGGTCGACTCAGAGGACGAAGCGGTCGCGCTCGCCAATGACTGCGACTTCGGTCTCGGCGCGAGCGTGTGGACCACCGACCGGAGCAAGGGCGAGCGGTTCGCACGGGAGATCGAGGCTGGGATGGTCTGGATCAACGATCATATGTTCAGCCACGCCGCCTGCCAGTGCTCGTGGGGTGGCGTCAAGGACTCCGGCTTGGGGCGGACCCACTCGAAGTTCGGGCTGTACGAGTGCGTGAACGTCAAGCTCCGCACCTGGGAGCCCTCGAAGCTCCGCGACCCCTGGTGGCACCCATACGACGAGACGCTCGGCAAGGCGCTGAAGCAGACCGCGGCGATCCTCTACGGGCGGCCGTCGATTCGCGCCGGGGCGCTGCGCGATGGCGCAGCGCCCCTGCTGAAGCTGGCCGCGCGGCTGGCGCGCGACGCGCTCAGGCGCTGAGGGCCCGCGCGGCTACCCTTTCTTAAAGCCATGCCCGCCCAGGCCTATGCCGGAAAGGAATGCGTCTGCCAGCTCCGCAAGGGAGTCTGTGACCAGTCCTGCGTCGCGGACATGCTCCAGACGCGCTTCTACATCGCGTGCCTGAAGCTGACCGGGCGACGGTGCGTCGTGATCGGCGGCGGCGACGTGGGACTCGAGAAGGTCGAGGGGCTCCTCGCCTGTGACGCGGAGGTGACGCTGGTCGCACCCGAGGCTCATCCGGAGCTCGTCCAGCTCTCGCTCGAGGGCTCGATCGGATGGGAGCGGCGCCAGTACGAATCGACAGATCTCGACGGCGCCCTGATCGCAATCGCCGCGACCAACGACACCGACGTGAACATCAAGGTGTTCGAGGACGCCGAGCAGCGCTCGATGCTGGTCAACGTCGTGGATGTCCCACCGCTGTGCAACTTCATCCTGCCGGCGATCGTTCGCACCGGCCCGCTGGCGATCGCGATCTCGACCGCCGGCGCCTCGCCGGCGCTGGCCAAGCGAATGAAGCGTGAGATCGGTGAGCTGTTCGGCGAGCCGTACGCGATGCTTGCCCTCCTGCTCAACGAAGCGCGCGGCTGGGCGAAGGCGACGCTCCCTACTTATTCAGACCGCAAGGAGTTCTTCGAGTCAATCGTCAACGGCGATCCTGACCCGATCGAGCTTCTCCGTGCAGGGCGCTTCGACGAGGTCCGGACGCTCGTCGAGGACGCGATGCAGGCGCATGCCCCAGCATCGAGCTGACCCACCTCGATCAGGCGGGTCGCGCCCGCATGGTCGATGTCTCCGATAAGCCGGAGACCGAACGCCGAGCGCTCGCGCAAGCCGTCGTCCGCGTGTCCGCGGACACAGCCGCGACGGTCCAAGCCGGCGACGCACCCAAGGGCGATGTGCTCGGCACCGCGAGGATCGCCGGGATTCAGGCCGCCAAGCGCACCGCCGAGTTGATCCCCCTGTGCCACCCGTTGCCGCTGACATTCGTCGGCCTGGACGCTGAGCTCGACGCGCAAAACGGCATGATCACCCTTACCGCCGAGGCTCGGACGACGGGCCAGACGGGAGTCGAGATGGAGGCCTTGACCGCGGCGTCGGTGGCGGCGCTGACCGTCTACGACATGGTCAAGGGGATCGAGCGCGGCGCGGTGATCGAGTCCGTGAGGCTGCTCGAGAAATCGGGCGGCCGCTCGGGGCAGTGGCGCGCACCGTGAGCGGGTCGACGACCACGCCGGACGGGCGCACGCTCACCTACTGCGAATGGGGTGACCCCTCGGGCCAGCCCGTCTTCTCGCTGCACGGCACGCCTGGCTCGAGGCTCGGCCGGCACCCCGACGAGGACGTTTACCGCAGCGCCGGAGTGCGGGCGATCACGTATGACCGCGCCGGCTACGGCGGCTCGACGCGCCACGCCGGCCGTGCGGTCGCGGACGCCGCGGCCGACGTGGCGCGGATCGCGGATGAGCTGGAGCTCGGCCGGTTCGCCGTCACCGGGGGCTCGGGAGGCGCACCGCACGCGCTGGCGTGCGCGGCCCTGCTCCCGGAACGCGTCACGAAGTGCGCAAGCGTCGTCGGCCCCGCTCCGTTCGGCCCCGGTGGCCTCACGAAGGACCAGTTCTTCGCCGGCATGGTCGAGGGCAACGTGCGCGAGTTCGGCTGGGCTCTTGACGGCGAGCCGACGCTGCGGCCGGAGCTGGAGCAGGAGGCCGAGAAGGCGATTGCCAGCCTCGCCGGCGACTCCGACAATCCGTTCGGGGAGGACTACGCCCTGTCGGCGAAAGACCAGGCCGTGATGAAGCAAGGGGCGATTCGGGAGATGCTTGCCGAAAGCGTTCGCGAAGGGGTTGGAGGCACCGTCGACGGCTGGGTCGATGACGACATCGCGTTCACGCGGCCCTGGAACTTCGAGGTCTCAGCGATCACGGTCCCGGTCGCTGTCTGGTACGGCCCACACGACACACTCGTGCCGACCGGGCACGGCGAGTGGCTGGCGCGCACGATCCCGGCGACCGAGGTCGTCGTCCTGGACGGCGGCCACTTCGCGGTGTACGAACGGCTGCCAGATCTACTCGCCTGGCTGACCGGCTAGCGCCGGACGTAGCATGTCGGCCCTGCATGAAGGCCGCAATCATCACGATCTCGACCTCGGTCGCGGCAGGGCGCAACGAGGATCGCTCCGGCAAGGCACTCGCCGAACTGGCCCGGGCCGCTGGGGCGGAGGTCGTCGCCCAGGAGGTCGTTAGTGACGATCGCGACCAGATCGAGGACGTTCTCCGCCGCCACTGCGCGCCCGAGGCGGGGACATCGCTGATCTTCACGACCGGCGGGACCGGACTCACCGCTGACGACGTCACCCCGGAGGCGACCCGGGCCGTGATCGACCGCGATGCCCCGGGGTTCGCCGAGGCGATGCGGGCGGAGTCGCTGCGGCACACGCCGATGGGGATCCTCACGCGTGGCGTTTCCGGGATCGCGAATCGGACGCTGATCATCAACTTCCCGGGCAACCCCAAAGCGATCGCCGAGCTGTTCCCGGTGGTTGCGCCCACGCTCGAGCACGCGGTGGCCACGCTGCAGCGCGACTCGGGCGGCGGGCACTGAGGCCCGCGGGCGTGACGGGCGACATCCCGGCCATCGAGCTGCGCGGCTTGGCCCGCCATTTCGGCGAGCGCACCGCGCTGCGCGACGTGACGCTGACCCTCCGACGAGGTGCCACGCTCGCCGTGCTGGGTCCCAACGGCGCCGGCAAGTCCACCCTGCTGCGAATCCTGTCGACCCTGCTCCGACCGCACGAGGGGCAAGTCGAGGTCCTCGGCGAGGAGCTACCTAGACGTTCGTTCGCAGTGCGCGGGAACTTGGGACTCCTGGGACACGAGCCGCTTCTGTATCGCGACCTGACGGGCCGCGAGAACCTCGTCTACCACGCGCGTCTGCGCGGCGTGCGGGCCGAGCGCGTGGAGGAGCTCCTGGCAACGGTCCGGATGGAGCGACGGGCGGACGATCCCGTCCGTTCGCTCTCGCGGGGCATGGTGCAGCGCCTTGCTGTCTGCCGCGCCACCCTCCACGATCCGCACCTGCTGCTCCTGGACGAGCCTCGAGCGAACCTCGATCCGGCGGCAGCCGAGCTGGTCGAGCCGCTGATCGGGCCGGTCGACGGCCGCACACGGGTTCTCACGAGCCACGACCCCGAGTCCGCGATCCAGGAAGCGGACGTCCTCCTCGGGCTCAAGGACGGAAAGCCCGCGTTCCTCGCGAAGCCGTCCGAGGTCGGCCCCGAGCGCCTCAAGGAGCTCTACCGATGAGGACGGCGCTCACCGTGCTGCGCAAGGACATGCGGCTCGAGCTGCGGACGTTCGAGACGCTGCCCGCGATGGCGCTGTTCTCGCTGAGCACGTTCGTGATCTTCCACTTCGGGCTGAACCGGGCGACGATCAGCGGTCAGCTCGCGGCCGGCGTACTGACGGTCACGCTTCTGTTCGCCGCCCTGCTCGGAGCGGGACGGCTGTTCGTCGCCGAACGCGAGCAGGGGGGGTTTGACGCCTTCCTGCTCGCGCCCGTCGAGCGAAACTCTCTCCTGATTGCGAAGGCCACGGCCATGTTCCTGTTTCTCGCCGTGCTCGAGATCATCGCGGTGCCGGCGTTCTCGCTGCTGCTGCTGGGACCGCCGCTCGGGCCGCGGCTGCCGGGGCTGATCGCGATCCTCGCGCTTGCAGACCTGGGCCTGGCGGTGATCGGGACGTTCGTCTCGGCGCTGGCGATCCATACCCGCGCCCGCGACCTGATCGCTCCGATCATCGGCCTGCCGCTGCTGATCCCGGCGCTGATCGCCACCGCCCGCGCGGCAGGGCCCGTGCTCCGAGCCGGGGTCCACAGCTCTCCGCCAGGGAAGTGGATCGCAATCCTCGCTCTTTATGATGTGGTGTTCGCCCTGATCGCTTACGCGGTCTTCGACTTCTTGCTGGAGGATTAGCTCTGAGTTCACATGGCAGGGGCCTACGCACCCTGACTCTCGCATCAGCCGGGACGATCACGGTCGCCCTTGCCCTCGCGTTCTTCTACGCCCCGCTGGACGCGGATCAGGGCTTCATCCAGAAGATCTTCTACCTCCATGTGCCGCTGGCGATCATCTCGCTGTGCGGATTCGTACTCGGCGGGCTGCTTGCGATCGGGCATCTGCGCACCGGTGACCGCGACTGGGACATGCGCTCGTACGTCGCGATCCACATGGCTTTGATCTTCGGGATCGCGGGCCTGATCACGGGCTCGATTTGGGCCAAGGCGTCGTGGGGCCACTGGTGGGAATGGAGCGACCCGACGCTCGTCTCGTTCCTGATCGTGCTGCTGCTGTTCGCCACCTACCAGCCGCTTCGCTTCTCGATCGAGGATCCGGAGCGCCAGGCGCGCTACGCGAGCGTGTTCGCGATCGTGGCCGGGGCTTTCGTGCCGTTGAACTTCATCGCGGTGCGGGCCGCACAGGGCTTCGTCCATCCGCGCGTCCTGACCCTCACGGGGGGCCGCCTTCCTGGGCCGATGCGACTCACCTTCGTCGTCGCGATCATCGCCATGGCGCTCCTCTACGCCACGCTGTGGAAATACGAGATGACCGCCAAGAACGCCCGCATCCATGCCCGCCGCCTGCGCCGGAGCCTGCTAGGGGATGACGCGGTGAGGCCACTCGGAAGGAGCGCGGCACCGTCGTGATCGCGCTGGCCACAAGTCCCGCGCTGGCCCCGGGCAAGGCCGCTCCCTACGTGATCGCCGCGTACGTCGTGTTCCTCGCGATCGTGCTGATCTACGTCGCGATCATGGCGTATCGGCTGACGAGGACCGAGCGGGATCTCGGGCAGCTCAAGCGCGAGCTCGACCAGCGCGCCGCGGCGGCCGAGCACGAGGAAGAGCGGGAGGGCGGGTGTGAGCCCGCCCGGTTAAGCGAGACCGGAGGTCGAGCGATCGTCTCAGACCGCGGGACGGGACGTCCCGCGGAGGAGCCTCTTCGATGAGTGAGCTCCTCGCCCTTGGCGTCTCGCACAAGACCGCTCCGGTCGAGGTCCGGGAGCGCCTGGCGCTGACCGATGGCAACGCCGCCGAGTTCCTGCGCGACCTGCGTGGGGGGGCCGACGTGCAGGAGGCGGTGGCGATCTCGACCTGCAACCGCACGGAGCTTTACCTGGTGGTGGGCGACCCGGTGGAAGCCGAGAGCGCAGCGCTGGGGATGCTCGCCACCCAGGCCGGAATTCGCCCGACCACACTCGCCTCGGCCCTGTACTCCTACCGCAACTGTGATGCCGCCCGTCACCTCTACCGGGTCACATCGGGACTCGAGTCGATGATCGTCGGCGAGAACGAGATCCAGGGTCAGGTGAAGCGGGCGTACGAGGCGGCGCTCGAGAGGGAGACGACCGGGCCGCTCACCAACCATCTCTTCAAGGCCGCGCTCGAGACTGGCAAGCGGGTGCGCACCGAGACCGAGATCGGCGAGCGCCAGCTCAGCCTGCCGGCCGTCGCCGTCGCGTTGGCGCGCGAGCAGCTTGAAGAGATCCGCGGGACCGAAGTGGTGATTCTCGGCACGGGAGAGACCAGCGAGCTCACCGCGCGGGCGCTGGCGGACTCGGGTGTGCGGGTGGTGTTCGTCGCGAATCGCAGGCGCGACCGCGCGATCGGCCTGGCCCGCCGGTACGGCGGCACCTGCGTGAACTTCGATGAGCTGCCGCAGGCACTCGAACGCGCCGACATCGTCGTTGCCGCGACGGCATCGCCGCACCTGCTGCTGGAGGCGCGCGAGTTGGCCGAGGTGATGGCAGCGCGCGGCGGAAGGTCGATGCTGCTGATCGACCTCGCCGTGCCCCGAGATATCGACTCCGCCTGTGGCGAGATCGGTGCCGTCTCGCTGTACGACATCGACGATCTGCAGGCGGTCATCGACCGCAACCGCAAGGTGCGCCAGGCGGAGGCGCGCAAAGCGGAAGGAATCATCGAGGAGGAGATCCAGCAGTTCGCCGTATGGCTCGGCTCGCTCGAGGTACTGCCGACACTCGCCGCGCTACGGGCCAGGGGGAACGAGATCGCCGAGCAGGTCGTGCGCGAGAACGCGGGCAAATGGGAGGCCGCGTCGCGGCGGGATCTGGACCGGATCGAGTCGCTGGCCCACGCGGTCGTAAACCGGCTCTTGCACGACCCCACGCTCCGCATGAAGGAGCTGCAAGATGACCGCGTCCATGCCCGGATGGCGCTGGTCCGCGAACTGTTCGGACTCGAGGCAGAACGTGCCGCCGCCCCGGAGCGGCCGGCCGACCTGGCCCAAGCGCGCGAACGTCGTGCCGCGCGCCGCTCCCCTCGCCGTTGATCCGGATCGGGACTCGCGGCAGCGCGCTCGCGCTGGCGCAGGCAAGCTGGGTCGCAGAACGGGTCGATGAGGAGACCGAGCTCGTCACGATCACGACCTCGGGTGATCGAGGCAGCCCAGATGCCGACAAGTCGAAGTGGGTCTCGGAGCTGGAGCAGGCCCTGCTCGATGAGCGGATCGACATCGCCGTGCACTCAGCCAAGGATGTGCCGGCGGATCTCGCCGACGGACTCGACTTGGTTGTGATCCCAGCCCGCGCCGACGCACGCGACGCGATCTGCGGCGCACCGGCGCTGTCCGCGCTCCCGTCCGGCGCACGCGTGGGGACGAGCAGTTTGCGGCGCCAGGCACAGGTGCGGGCCCTGAGGGACGATCTCGAGGTCGTGGCGATCCGCGGAAACGTCGACACCCGGCTGCGCAAGCTCGCGGATGGCGAATATGACGCGCTGGTGCTGGCGGTCGCCGGCCTCGAGCGGCTCGGGCGGACGGACGCGATCGGCGGCGTCCTCGACGAGCTGATCCCTGCCGCCGGGCAAGGGGCGCTGGCGATCGAGGCTCGGCCACCGGGCCCAGAAACCGTGCGCGGGCTGGCCGATCCAGCGACGGCCGCCTGCGTCCACGCCGAGCGCGAGCTGACCCGTCGGCTCGGCGCGTCATGCAACTCATCCGTAGCCGCGCACGCAGCGTCGAGCTCAGACGGTTCGCTTGAGCTTCGCGCCTGGGTCGGGCGCCCGGACGGCTCCGCCTGGATCAGCGACGGGCTGGTCGGGGAGGCCGACCACCTGGGAGACGCCGTGGCCGAACGCATGCTCGCGGCGGGGGCGGGGGACCTGATCGCGTGACTGTCTACCTCGTCGGGGCCGGGCCCGGCGATCCCAGTCTCCTGACCACGCGAGCGGTCGAATTGATCGCCCAGGCAGACGTGATCGTCTACGACCGGCTCATCCCAGATGAAGCCTTGGCCGGTGCGCGGGCGAGCGCTGAGCTCATCTACGTGGGTAAGCAGGGCGGGGCGGCGTCAACTGACCAGGCCGAGATCGAGCGGCTCCTGGTCGAGCACGGAACCGCAGCTCGGAGCGTCGTGAGGCTGAAGGGTGGAGACCCGTTCGTGTTCGGTCGCGGCGGGGAAGAGGCTGAGGCGCTCGTCAAAGCCGGGGTCAGCTTCGAGATCGTCCCCGGCGTCAGCGCCGGTGTCGCGGCGCCGGCGTACGCCGGGATCCCCGTCACGCACAGAGACGCCGCCAGCGCCGTCGCGTTCGTCACCGGGCATGAGGACCCGGCAAAGCCGGAATCGGCGCTCGACTGGCAGTCGCTCGCCCACTTCCCTGGAACACTCGTGATCTACATGGGCGTACGGCGGCTCGACGCGGTCGCCCGGGCGCTGTCGGACGCCGGACGCGACCAGAACGAGCCGGCCGCTGTGATCGAACGGGGCACGTTCCCGGATCAGCGCGTGGTGACCGGAACGCTCGCATCGATCGCGGATCAGGCTGCCGGCCAGCAGGTCAAAGCACCTGCGATCGCGGTGTTCGGCCCCGTGGCCTTGCTCCGGGAGCAGCTGCGGTGGTTCGAAAGCCGGCCGCTCGCCGCGCTGAGCATTGCCGTCACCCGCGCCCGGGCGCAGGCCAGCGGACTCGCGGCGCGTCTGCGATCGCTCGGCGCCACGGTGATCGAAGCACCCGCGATCAGGATCCTCCCGCTCGTAGGGCCGGCGCCAAGCCTCGATGCACTACGACCTCGTCTGCCTGACCAGCCCCAATGGCGTGGGGCTGCTGTTCGAGCGGCTCAAGGCCGCCGGGCGCGATGCCCGCGCGTTTGCCGGAGCAAGCGTGGCGGCGATCGGCCCGGGGACGGCTGCCGAGCTCGAACGCCACGGGATCGCGGCCGACATTGTTCCCGAGCGGTTCGTGGCGGAGGGGCTTGGTGGCGGCGCTGGCGGACGTCGATGTCAAGCGGGCCCTGGTCGCACGTGCGAAGGACGCCCGCGACGTCCTCCCCGAGGCGTTGCGCGCTCGGGGCGCCGAGGTCGATGTGCTCACTCTGTACGAGACGGTGGCCGAGCCGCTGTCCACAGAACAGCTCGAGGCGATCGCGCGCGCCGACTACGTGACGTTCACCTCATCCTCGACGGTCAAGTTCTTGCTTGACGCGGCCGGCGATCACCTGAGATCAGCGACCCGGTTGGTCAGCATTGGCCCGGTGACCAGCGCGGCGCTGAGGGAACGGGGCCTCGAGCCCGATGTCGAGGCATCCCGGCACGACATCGACGGCGTGATCGAGGCGCTTGTGGAAGACGCCGTTACTCGATCAGCCCCCGCCGCATCCCCTCCGCCACCGCCGCGGCCCGGTCGTTGACGCCCAGCTTGTCGAGGACGCTCTTGACGTGCGTCTTGACGGTCGAGGAGCTGATGTACAAGCGAGAGCCGATCTCCGGTCCTGACAGCCCCTGGGAGATCAGCTGCAGGATCTCCCGCTCCCGCCCGCTGAGCAGCGGCCGGACCGGGATGTCGCGCTCGCGCAGCTCGTTGACGAGGCCGGACTGGATCTCGGGCGCGAGCACGGTCTCGCCATTTGCGACCGCGATGACCGCGTCGCAGATCTGGTCGAGCGTCGCGGCCTTTGTGAGGAAGCCCGCCGCGCCAAGCTTGACGGCGTCGTAGACGAGCCCGCTCGAGCTGTCCGCGGACAGCATCACGACCCGAGTGGGGAGAGAGTCGCGCCGCACGGCTCGCAGCACGTCGAGTCCGTCGAGCAGCGGCAATCGGAGATCCAGGAGGGCGACCGTCGGCTTGAGCGAGCGGATTTCGTCCAGCGCTTTTTCGCCGTCAGCGGCCGCACCGACCAACTCCAAATCGTCGCGAGCGCCCACAGCCCGGGTTACCGCCTGCTGGAAGACTGGATGATCCTCAGCGACGTAGACCGTGATTCGCTTGGATCCCGCCATTTTCTGGATCGGCATAGTCTATTTGCTGGGTCATCCGTTTGGCGCCAGCTCCCTCCCCCAATTGGGGGATCCCACTCTCGCCCGATCGGGCCTCAACCTTTGACCCCGACATGTCCCGACGGCCGATAGGCAAAGGGATGGAGATCGGGCACTATTCCCATCGTGGTACGGCAAGGGCGAGGCGCTAAGAAGACCAATAGGAACTCTTTCGCGCAAGACCTGACCGACAAACTGCATTGGGGGCACGCAGGCAACACGGGGGCTGGCTGGCAGCTGCTGACGGTGGTGGTGTGAGAGCCGGGGCTTTGGACATTCTCTCCGCTCCATCTCAGCAGCTGCTTGCCTCTGAACCAACTCGGGGCAAGGCTCGGGGGAATCGCCGGGCCGCCGCGATCCGTAGGGCACTGGATTGGGCCGAGGTCGCGGGAATGCTCGGCGACTTCCGCGAGGCCCTTTCCTGGTTGAACCTGGTCGAGTCGATCGGGGGGACTGTCCCCGGCGAGCTCCTCGATCAGCGCAGACTGTGGCTGGAACGCGCCTAGCGGGCGTATCCACCGCTAGCTCTCCTCATTTGTAGTAAAACAAACGCATGTCTGCGGTTGCGCTCGATTCAGCGCGCCTCGCTCAGTTGCATGTATTCAGCGCTGCCGAACTTCGGCAGATAACCGCTGACGTTATCGACGCCGTCGTCGCTCAGCTGGAGCGGCTGCACGAAGCGCTGCCATCGGAAGACCTGGCCGGCGCGGCAGAGGCGGCGCATCGCGGACGAAACGAGGCGCTGCTGGTCGGCGCCCGCGAGCTGTGTGACGCGTTCACAACCCTCGAGCAGGCCGCGCGGGCCGGCGACAGCGCCGGTGCGCAAGCGGCCGCTCAGGCCGCGCGGGGGCTCTGGCCCGCGACGGAGCGGGCAATTGCCCGAATCGCCCCGGCGGATGTTCAGGCGTCCGCCGACGCCAGGCGGTAGCCGCCGCCGCCCCGGAGTCGAGTGACGGCCGCCCCGCGGTGCTCAGTAGGCTCGGCCTGAGCGATGACCAGCGCCCCGGTGATCACGTTTCTGTCGGACTACGGCCTCGAGGACGATTTCGCCGGCGTCTGCCATGGCGTGATCGCGACGATCTGCCCCCAGGCGCGCATCATCGACATCTCGCACGGCGTGCCTCGCCACGATGTCCGCGCCGGCGCCCTGCTCTTGCGAGGCGCGCTGCCGTTCATGCCGGTCGGGGTCCACCTTGCCGTCGTCGACCCGGACGTCGGCGCTGAGCGCCGCGCGGTCGCACTTCGCCTGCGCGACGATCGGCTGCTCGTCGGCCCCGACAACGGTCTCCTGTGGCTGGCCGCCGAGCGTGGAGGGGGCATTGCCGATGCGGTCGATATCGGGGCCTCGCCGCTGAGACTCGAGCCGCTGTCGGCCACCTTCCACGGCCGCGACCTATTCGCTCCCGTCGCCGCCCACCTGGCGCGCGGCGCGCCGCTGACCGAGATAGGTGAGCCGTGTGATGCCGACGAGCTGGTGAGACTCGAACTGCCCGCGGCGCGGGTCGAAGATGGGCAGCTGGTTGCCCACGCGGTCTACATCGATCGCTTCGGAAACATCCAGCTCGATGCCGACCGGAGCCTGCTCGGTGACCTCGGACTGAAGCTGGGGGATGCGCTGCGGCTGGGCGATGACGAGGCTCGCTATGCGCGCACATTCGCCGACGTTCGCTCAGGGGAGCTGCTCATCTACGAGGACTCATACGGGATGGTCGCGGCCGCGCTCAGCCACGGGAACGCGGCCGAACGACTTGGACTGTCGATCGACGCCGAGCTACGGATCGGACCGACCTCGGTGTGACCCTAGGCTCTCCCCGCGTTCACCTCCGGATCGCCGACTCCACGAACGAACGGGCACGCGAGCTCGCCGCCAGAGGAGCGTCGCACGGCACGCTGGTCACCGCCCGCGAACAGACCGCCGGCCGGGGACGGCAGGGACGCAATTGGACCGCGCCCGCCGGCCGAGCCCTGCTCTGCTCGCTCGTGCTTCGGGACCCACCGCGACTATTGCCCCTCGCCGCGGGGGTCGCGGTGGCGGACGTTGTCGGCCCGGGAGCGCTGATCAAGTGGCCGAACGACGTTCTGCTCGAGAGGCGCAAGGTCGCTGGGATTCTCGTCGAAGGCCGGCCGCAGGAACGCTGGGCCGTGCTCGGGATTGGTCTCAACGTCGCGCTTCGCCCCGAGGATTTCCCGGCGGAGCTCCGCGAGCGAGCCGGCACGCTCGGCCTCGAACCGGACGCGCTCGAGCCCCAGCTCGAGCGTCTGCTCGGCTCGCTCGAGCGGTGGATCGAAGCAGCGCCTGATGATGTTCTTGACGCGGTCCGTGCCCGCGATGCGCTCCTGGGCAAGCCGGTGCGGTGGGCCGCAGGCGCCGGGCGCGGGGCCGGGATCGACGACGACGGGCGCCTGGTCGTCGAGACCGACGACGGCCGGATCGCGCTCGACGCGGGCGAGGTGCACCTGTTGGCGTAGCCGCGGGTCGGAGGTATGATCGCGCCGTGCGCTCGGGGCGACGCTGGCGGCACAGAAGGGGCGTGATGCTCGCGGTCGTCGCGCTGCTCGCGGTTGGGGCCGGGATCGCGATCAAGCAGACCGGCGCGTCGAGCAGCCTGAATGACAGCTCGATCGACGCCCGCTTCTCGATCCGCGGCCACACGCCCCCGCCGCAGCGCATGGCGATCGTCGCGATCGACGGCACGACGTTCAGCTATTTCACCGAGCACCACATGGCTTCGCGGTGGCCGTTTCCGCGCCGCTACTACGCGCGGGTGTTGGACAACCTGCATCGCGCGGGCGCACGGGTGATCGCGGTCGACATCCAGTTCACCGAGCCGAGCGATCCGACCGATGACAACGACCTCTTCAACGCGGTCGGCAACGACCATCCGGTGGTGCTCGGGACGAGCGACGTGAAGGGGAACACCGGCCAGACCTCGATCCTCGGTGGCAACGCCAACCTCAAGGCCGCCGATGCCAGCCCCGGCGACACCCTGTTCTTCCCTGACAAAGACGGGGTCATCCGCAAGACCCAGTACTCGATCCAGGGGCTGAAGACCTTCGGCGTCGCGGTCGCGGAGGCGTACCGCGGCCATCCGGTACCGGCGAGCTGGTTCGGCGGCAGGACGAAGCCTGTCCCGATCGACTTTGCGTATCCCGAGGGCGACATCCCGACGTTCCACATGTCGGATGTCTGGGCGGGGAAGGACCTTTCCGCATTTCGCGGCAAGATCGTTTTCGTCGGCCCGACGGACCAGACGCTCCAGGACATCCATGCGACCCCGACGGATCCCGGGATGGCCGGCGTCGAGCTCCAGGCCAACGCCGCCAACACCGTGCTGCACGAGCTGCCGCTGAGCTCTGCCTCGAGCGCGCTCGCGATTGTGTTGATTGTCGTGTTCGGGCTCGTCCAGCCATTGGCGAGCATGCGGCTCACGCGGCTGTGGTCGGTCTGGATCGCGGTGGCGGTCGGGATCGCCTACGTGGTCGCCGTCCAGCTCGCCTTCAACAGCGGCACGATCCTTGACCTGGTCGACCCGCTGGTGGCGCTCGCAGCGGGGATGGTGGGCTCGCTCGCGGTGCTGTATCTGGTGGAGACCGTCGAGCGCGAGCGCGTCCGCGGCATGTTCGCGCGCTTCAACCCGCCGGCGGTTGTCGACGCGGTACTGGCTCGCGCCGATGAGAACCTGCGGCTCGGTTCGGTCGAGCGTGTTTGCACGGTCCTGTTCAGCGACCTCCGTGGCTTCACCGCGTTCTCCGAGAATCAGCCGCCCGAGCGCGTGATCGCCGTCGTCAACTTCTACCTGGAGCAGATGACCGAGGCGATCCTCGCGGCCGGCGGGACGTTGATCTCCTACATGGGCGATGGGATCTACGCACTGTTCGGAGCACCGCTCGAGCAGCCCGACCACGCCGATCGGGCGCTCGCGGCCGCACGCGAGATGCTCGGCCCACGGCTCGAACGCTTCAACGAGTGGATGCGCGAGCAGGGCCACGAGCGCGTGTTCCGGATGGGGGTCGGGCTCAACACCGGTCCCGTCATGGCCGGCAACGTCGGCAGCGACGAGCGGCTCGACTACACCGCGATCGGCGACACGGTCAATACCGCGTCGCGGCTCGAGGGGATGACGAAGAACGCGGGATACATGCTCCTGCTCTCCGATTCCACCCGCGAGAGCCTCAAGGGCCCACCCGACGATCTCGTATTCGTGGACGAGCTCGAGGTTCGGGGGCGCGTGGAGAAGATCAGGCTGTGGTCGGTGCCCTCGGCGAAGGTCGACGAGCCGGGCGTGGCTGCGCCGCCGGTGGCGGCGTCCGCCGAGCCGCCGCCGGCATCCGCTTAGGCTCCCGCCGGCCGAGAACGTCCGCCGGGCCGCCCGGTCACGCCTTGATGAAGATGGTGTGCCCGGCCTTGATGATCTTCTTCTTGTGAGTCCTGAGGTTGGTCACGAGCACCTTGTCCCTGGTGACCGTGATTCGCGTACCGGCGCACGAGTCGACCGTCAGCCACTCGGTGCCGCGCACGCTCCCTGAGGCCGAGCGGCCTGTCGTCGTGAAGCTGCCGTGGACGTTCGACCACAGCGACCGTCCGCGACGCCGCGCGATCACCGCGATCGGCGCGTGTTTCTTGGTCCGCTTGCAGGACTTGAGATTGCTGCCGTAAAGGAACACGGTCACGACGTAGTTGCGTCCCTGCTCGAAGTAGAACTCACCGTCGAAGTACTGGCCCTCCATCGTGCCGCCGCCCTTCTTGGCGAACACGAGCTCCACCGTGCCGTGGCGGGCATCGATCACGGTCCCCATCGGCAGCTGCGTGGCCTTGCTGATCAGAATGAACTTCTTGGATCCCGGGAGGCGGACGTAGACCTTGCCGGCGACCGGCAGCGCGTTGGCGGTCTTGTGGACGACCGGCGCGGGGATCGTGTTCGTCGTCGGCGCCTGGATCGTGGTGCTGCTCGAGACGCTGTTGTTGGCGTTGTTCGGGTCGACGACTTCGCTGGACGGCGCGACCGCCGCCGGCGTCACCGCAATGCCGGGTGAGACGGCCATGACCGGGACCTGGACCACCGCCGACGCGCCCGCCGCGATGCGGCCAAGCTGACAGATGCCACCCGAGCAGCTGCCCTGAGAGGCTGCGGCGGTCGTGCTGCTGAGCTTCGATGAGGGGGCGACGGTCATGACGGGATCGGCCACCGCGGCCGGGCCGTTGTTCGTGATCGTGTAGGTGTAGGCGAAGCTCGCGCCCGAGGTCGCGGTCGCGGGAGCCCCGCTGACGCTCAGCGCGAGGTCGGCGCCGCCAGGCGCGCGCGACAGCGCGGCGATGCTGTTGGAGTTCTGTCCGGCCACGTATACGTTCTTTCCGTCCGGGCTCACCGTGACCCGGCGGGCGCCGGCGAGGCCGGTCGCACCGACCTGGCCGCAGCCGCTCGAGTCGTCGGTGATGCAGTCGAACGGCGAGGCGAGCTGGGTGAGAGTCCCCGTACTGGGATTCCGCGTGAACGCGGCTTCGGCGTTAGAGCCGGCGCCGCTCACGTACACGTTCGCGCCGTCCGGACTGATCGCCACGCCCAGCGGGGCGCTCAGCCCGTTGCCGCCGCTCACCGCGCCGATCTGCGAGAGCGCGCCGGTCGTGGCGTCGCGGCTCAGCTCGACCACGGAGCCGTTGGCGAACGAATTGACGTACGCGAACTTCCCGTCCGGGCTGATCGCCATGTCCTCGGTCCCGTCGATCGCGCCGCCCCCCGTGCACGGACTTGTGGTCCCGACGCACCCCAACTCG
This sequence comes from uncultured Actinomycetes bacterium, assembly GCA_963822725.1. Classification (GTDB taxonomy): domain Bacteria; phylum Actinomycetota; class Thermoleophilia; order Solirubrobacterales; family Solirubrobacteraceae; genus Palsa-465. The sequence continues at coordinate 91,269 of CAWGIR010000001.1, read as the reverse complement.
CTGAAGGCGAACGAGGGGCCGTTCGCGGTCCGCGAGAACTCGGCGATGTCGCCTGGCGCGCCGGTCCCGCCCGCCTCGACGTAGATGTTGTTGCCGTCCGGGCTCACCGCGACGCCGACTGCGTTGGCCAGGCCCGAGGCGTTGTTCGGGCCGCCGCAGCCGGAGGGGGCGCCGGAGACGCAGTCGTTCGGTGGCTCGGTCTGGGTCAGCGTTCCGTCGGCGGCGCGGTCGAACGACGCCAGCTCGCCGCCGTTCCCATTCGAGGAGACGTAGACGTTCTTGCCGTCTGAGGAGATTGTGATGCCATACGGCGTGTCGAGTCCCACGCCGGCCGTGTTGATGCACGTGCCGCCGGCCTCGCCGATGCAGTGCTGCCAGGTCAGCTCGCCCGTGCTCGGGTTGCGCGAGAGCTCGACGACCGCGTGATCGGATTGTCCGATCACGTAGACGTCGTTGCCGTCCGGGCTGACCACCACGCCCGCCGGCTGGTTCATCCCGGAATTGGGGACCTGAGTGCAGCCGCCGCCGACGCCGCTCGCGGACAGGCAGCCCATGTACGTGAGCGCCCCGGTGCTCGGATCCCGGGAGAACTCGGTGACGCTGTTGAACAGGCTCGCGAAGTAGACGTTCTTGCCATCCGGGCTCACTGCGGGCTGGTAGGCGAAGCTGGTGGGATCTGCCGTCTGCACCCTCCCACATCCCCAGCTCGCGCCGGTGAAGCAGTCATTCGGCGAGTCGAGCTGGAATAAGCCGCCGGGTACCGCGGCCGGGCGGGTGCCGACCGTGAGTCCCTGGCTCTGGACCGGTGCCTGGACCCCCGCGGTATCGGTGACGGTGAGTGTCGCCGTCTCGGGGCCCGTCGACGAATAGGCGTGCGAGACCGGGTTGCCGGTCGTATTGACGCCGTCGCCGAAATCCCACGCGAAACTCGCGCCCGGCAGATTCGACCATACGTCACTCACGTCGGCCGAGAACGTGACCGGGTGTCCGGCGTACGGAGCGTTCGGGATCTGCAGGCTCTGGAATTGCGGTCCGTTGTCGTACCCGGCCACCTGGGGCTGGGCGGTCGCGCCCTGCTGCCATCCCGCCACGGCGTCGCCGAAGGTGTCGAGCGCCACGACGGGACTGGCGGGGGAGTTGCCGGCGCTCGAGATCGGCGCTGCTGAGCCGAAAACGGGCGTGAGGTTGAAGCTCGTCTGGACCGCGGCCTCGATGTCGCCGGCCGTGGCGTCCTGCCACGCCGCGATCGACTCGCCGTTTCCGTTCGTCGCGACCTGGGCGGCGCTGGAGCTGTCACCCGTCTTTGAGACCTGCACGGAGGTTCCGAACTGTTGTGACCCGCCGGCCTCGAGGCCCGCTGCCTCGATCAGGCCGGAGTCCTGCCACACCGCGACCGCGTTGCCAAGCGAATCGATCGCGACAGCGGGCAGCGTGCCGGTGCCGATCCCGGTCTGCGCCGTGTTCCAGTTGGTGTTGCCGAGCGGCATGTAGGCCGCGTCGACGTGGCCGCCGCTGTCGTCCCAGACCGCGCTCACGCCGCCCGCGTTGGGCAGGTTGCCGTCGAACCGGTCGCTGCCGAGCCGGATGTCGGCGGCGTCCACGCTGCCGCTGGAGAGCTGGGAGCGCGAGCCCGATCCCGGGAAGGTCCCGAATTGCGATCCGGGCTTGACCTCCGACCAGATCTGGGTGTGGCTGCCGTCCGACTGCTCCCAGGCGGCGATCGCGTTTCCGGCCGAGTCGAGCACCACCTGCGGATCCGCTGCGTTGGCCTCCGTGTCGTCGGTGAGGTTCTCAACGGTGCAGGCAGGAGAACAGGCCTGGAACAGATCGAAATACAACCCCTGAACGATCTCGTGGGCTCCCGAATCGTTATCGAGCCACACGATCTCGGCATTGGGCGCAAAGCCGCTGCCGTTTTCGTTGTAGATCGCCGCGGCCGGGGACGTGGCCGGGTTACCCGCCGTTCCCGCGATGTCCACCGGTGAGTTGAATGTGGTCGGGTCCGATGGCGAGAACGAAGCCGCCCAGACCGTTTGGTTGTTCTCGTCCCACACCGCGACCGCGTTGCCGGACTGGTCCATCGCCAGGTGCAGGTCGCTGGGAGCGACGCCCGTGCCGGTGATCTCGGTGGGGCTCGAGAAGGAGCTCCCGCCCCCAGCCGGCCGGAAGGAGAAGTCGACCGCCCCCGCGCTGTCGATCCATGCCGCCAGCGCATCCCCCTGGTTGTCCATCGCCACCTGGACGTCGCTGACCGGTCCGGTGGAGGACAACTCCGTTTGGCTCAGCCACGTTGGACCGCCGGCGGCATCGGCCGCCGAGGCGAGGACCCCGGACAGCGCGCACGCCAACGCGACCACAAGCGCACCCACTCGCAGCGTCCGCACGGCTACGTCGTCGCCCCCTTCGTCAGGATGGCCCCCTTATTCGTTTCCTCGCGCGGAAGCCTACACCCGGGATCCCGAGTTTCCCAGAAAACGCTGCACCGGCCCCGCCGGGTCGTGGGGAAACTCGGCCACACGCCGAGTTTCCCCACGAGCTCGGCGCTCGACGTCTGGTTTGTTGAGTTGTTCGGGGCCTACGCCGCCGCTTCGGTGCCCGGCTGCCCTGATCCCTCGGGCTCGCCGGCGTCGGGCGGCCCACCATTGACGTCAGCTCGCCCCGGTTCGTCGACGCTGTCGGGGGGACCCTTGTCCCCGTCCGAAGCGCGTCGCTTACGGTCGGCCTTCGCGCGCGCGGCATCCTGCGGGCGTGCCACTCCGGACGCGGACGTGGAGTCCGTCTTCGAAGACCGCCGACGACGGCCCTTCCCGCGCCGCCCCTTGGGGAAGTTGCGCAGGAGCTCCCGCGCGAGCGCCGCCGGCTTGCGCGCCAGCCGCGTCCGCGCGCCTCGCAAGGCCTCCTCGGCCTCGGGCGTATGGGCCAACGCCGCCGCCAGCAGCGCGGCCGACAATCGCCGGTCCTCCTTGCGCGCCGCGTGCACGAGGCGCCGGGCGTTCCGCGCGTGGGCGGGCCCGCTCGAGTTCACGAGTAGGCCCAGCAGCCGCTTGGTCTCGGGCCAGCGCTGGACGGCGTACTCCTCGTGCACCTCGCGCGTGTATTCAGCCATCCGCCAGATCCAGGCGTTGGCCTGGTCGCGGCGGCCGATGCGGCGCTCGGCCAGCGCCTGAAGCATGATCTTGACCCCCTCGCGGCGCTCGTCGCGCGGCCACGAAGCCATGATGTCTATGGCGGTGTCGAACGCCTCGGGGTCCTTCGAAGAGGCGATCTCCTGCAAAGCCCGCAGACGCAGCTGCGCATTACGATTCCGCTGTACGGCGGTCAACAGGAACCGCCGCTTGAGCTCGCCGCCGCGGTCGAAGTGGAGCATCGCCTTTGCCCGGCGCCAGCCGTTCGGCGCCACGCGGGCCCCGGCCAAGGCGGCCCAGACGTGCTGCTCGCCGTAGTCGAGGTGCTCGACGGCGATCCGCCACAGCTCGCGTTCAAAGACCTCCGCCCGCCGCTCGGGATCCGGCGTCACCGGGAGCACCCGGCGCTCCACCCGCACCCGCCGTCCACGGCCGCGACGAACCGGCCCGACGACGATCGCCCCGCCCCGGTAAACGTCCCGGTCAAGCAGTGAGTGCAGGGTCACGACCGGATCGTCGTGCTTGGTCGCGGGGTGGACGAAGTCGACCACGATTCCCGCCTCCTTGCCCGGCGCACGCCTTGTCACCCGCCCGACGCGCTGCTGGTAGACGCGCTTGGAGGCGGTCGGCGCGAGATGCATGCAGATCGTGGCCCGTGGACTGTTCCAGCCTTCGGCCAGCAGCATCGCGTTCACCAGCACGTCGATCTTGCCGCTCTCGTAGTCGGCGAGGATCCTCGCCAGCTGACGCTTGGGCGTCTCGCCGGACACGGCCTGGGCCTTCAGCCCGAGGTCTCGGAAGGCCTGGGCGACGTTGGTGGCGTGGCGGACCCCCGCCGCGTACACGACCCCCGGGACGCCGTTGAAGCGCGTCTTATACAAGTCGGCAATCGCCACGTTGAAGGGCGTCTGATCGAGCAGTTCGGCCAGCATCTCCTGGTCGAACTCGGTGTCCACCTCGCCCCTGCGCAGGGGCACCTTGGCGATCGTGCGCACGCCGGGTCCCGGCGGGATGCGGATGCACCGAAGCGGCGCGATCACGCCGCGCCTGGCCGCCTGGGCCAAGTCGAAGCGGGAGGTCTGCGTGGGGAAGAGGTCGGTGACGTGGCGAGCGATCAGCGCGCCCGTGGCGGTCATGCCGATGAACACCGGGCCGGACCAGGCGCGGATCGCGCCCGAGGTCTTCTCGCCGAGAGCGGTGTGAGCCTCGTCGCAGATGACGATCGTGTAGATCGGCGAGATCCTGTCGGCATTCCGAACGAACCATTGATAGGTCTCGACCGTCACCGGGCCGACCACGTTCTCCGGTGTTGCGGCCCCGTTCAGAAGCGGCGCATGGATCCGATCGCGATAGCCGCGGTCCCGCAGCTCGCCGTTGAACTGATCGACGAGGTTGCGGCGGTGGGTGAGGATCAGGATCCCGCCGGTGCGGGAGGCCTCGACGAATCCAAGCGCGGCGACCGTCTTGCCTGCGCCCGTTGCGTGCTCAAACCAGAAGCGCTTGGCGGCGTTCGGGTCCTCCGGCCGGTCCTCGATCTCGACGTCCTCGTCCAAATCGGCGTCGTCCTGCCAGTCCTGCGGCTCCTCGTCCTCCTCTCCGTTTTCCTCTTCGAGCTCCTCCGGGGGGTCCTCCTCGCCGGGAATCGAGACCGATGCGAGCTGCACCGGCTCCTGCGGCGGCGCCGCACCGTTCCCGTTGGGAGCGGTCCCGTTCCGCTGGGCCTCGGCCAGGAGCGCCGTCAGCGTCCCGGACAGCGCGTCGACCTGGTGGGCCGAGAGAACGGTGCCGTCGGCGAGATGCGGCTCCTCCTCGGAGAGCAGCCGCTCGAGCCCGAGCAGCAGCGAGAAATTCCGGCGCCACTCGATCGACGGCTGCTGCGCGCCTGCGTCGAGCTCGTCCAGCGCAGCGTCGAGCGCCGTGCGGCGAGCGCCGCCCGGCGCGAGGGCGTCCTCGAGCGTCTCGCCTTCGTAGACGAAATGCTCGCGTGTGAACAGTTCCGCGCGCGCGATCGCGGCAGGACTTGGAAACGGGGCGGTAACACCCATGTGAAGAAAAAGAATGCGTCTGGATGGGCGAGCCGCGGCAATACATCGTGGCGGCTCAGGAGTGCCCGGCAGCCAGCCGAGCGAACGGCGAGAGTCCTCAGAAGCGGTATCCCCCTCGCCCTTCTTGCTTGGAGGATAGCGGGTATTTAAGCAAATCTGTAGCTGGGCTGCCGCTCGCCGCCCGTGGGCACGAACTGCGTGTGGCAATCTGTCGCCATGTCGGTCGTCTCCTACCAGGTCCGTCGCGCGCGGGGGCGCCAGGAGATGCGGGCGGCGCTGGCGCTGCGCCACGAGGTCTTCTGCCGCGAACAGGGCGTGCCCGAATACGAGGAACTCGACGGTCGCGACCACGAGGGCATCCATCTGGTCGCGATTGCCGATGGCGAGCTCGTCGGCACCTGTCGCCTGCTGCATGTGGGCACGACCGTCCAGTTCAGCCGGCTGGCCGTACGCGCGGACGCACGCCGTCACGGGATCGCCACCAAGCTGCTCGAGCTGGCCGACGCGGAAACCCTCGCCCTCGGCGCCCGGCGACTCGTGCTGCACGCTCAGACGTACGCGCGCAGCCTGTACGAGGGCGCCGGCTACCGCGCCCGTGGCCGCACGTTCATCGAGGCCGGGATCGAGCACATCGCAATGGAGAAGGTCCTCTGACTGAGCTGCGGATCGACCCGCTCACCGGCCAGCGGGCGATCGTCGCGGCGGAGCGGGCGGGGCGCCCCGGGGGCGAGCTGAGCGCGCCGCCCGCGCCGAGGATCGACCCCGAGAAGGATCCTTTCGCCGAGGGGCACGAGGACCGCACGCCGCCCGAGCTGTATGCCGTCAGGCCGAACGGCGGCGCTCCCAACTCCCCCGGCTGGAAGGTGCGCGTGGTGCCCAACCTGTACCCGGCGCTCTCGCCGGACACCGTCCGGGGAATCAAGCAGGAACCTGAGCCTCGGCCGGGCGCCAACGCCAGCCGTGACCTCTTCTGGAGCGCGCCCGCGCTCGGCGCCCACGAGGTGATCGTCAACGCACCCCAGCCGGTGGCCTCCTTGTCGGAGCTCTCGCCGGAGCAAGTGGGCCAGGCGGTGGACGTCTGGCGTGAGCGGATGCGGGCGCACGAGGATGCGGCGTACGTGCACGTGATGGTCAACGAGCGCGCGGAGGCGGGGGCGTCACTTCCCCACAGCCACGCCCAGCTGTATGCGCTCGACTTCGTTCCGGCCGCAATCGCGCGCGAGCGTGAGCGCTTCACCGCCTACGCGACCCAGACGATGGGCGGCAACCTGCTCGCCGACCTGGTCCAGGAGGAGGTCCGCAACCGCGACCGGATCGTCGCCATCGATTCCGAGAGCGTGCTCATGGCGCCGTACGGCGCGGGCGTTCCCTATCAGCTGATGATCGCTCCGCGTGTGCCGCGAACCCGCTTCGCTGACGATGGACCCACGGGGGCGGCGATGATTCGTGACGCGCTCCGGCGCCTGGCGGCGAAGCTCGGCTCGAGCCCGCCGCTGAATCTCTGGGTCAGGACCGCTCCAAAGGGTGCCGAGCACTTCTGCTGGCGAATCGACATCCTTCCGCGTCTGACTCACCTGGCCGGGCTGGAGCTGGGAGCGGGTCTGCATCTGAACATCGTCGCGCCCGAGCGGGTCGCGGCGGAGCTGCGCGCCTTGTAGCGGTGAGGGCGCTCGTCCAACGCGTGACGAAGGCGGCCGTGCGCGTCGACGGCGAGCTCATCTCCGAGATCGGCCCCGGTCTCCTTGTCCTGCTCGGAATTCGCCACGAAGACACCGAAGCGCACGCCGAGTGGCTGGCGGAAAAGGTCCGAAGGCTTCGGGTCTTCCCCGATCAAGACGGCCGGATGAACGAGCCGCTCGGCGAGCGGGAGGTGCTCTGCGTCAGCCAGTTCACCCTGTACGGCGATGCGCGCCGCGGCAACCGCCCGAGTTACGTCGGGGCGGCGCCGCCGGAGGAGGCGGAGCCGCTGTATGAGCGCTTCTGCCAGGCGCTGTCCGCGAAGCGGGGCGTGTTCGGCGCGCTGATGGCGGTCGAGCTCGTCAATGACGGCCCGGTGACGTTGTTGCTCGAGCGGTGACTTGGTCGCGCCAGTACGTGAAGCTGTGCGACCTGCAGGACTTCGAAGACCCCGCGATGCTCGAGCTGCTGCGGTCGATCCTCCCCGAGCGGGATCCGCTGGCCCACATCGAGCGCAAGGTCTGGGAGTTCGCGATGCTCGCGCTGTTCATGGAGGAGGCAGGCCTGCTCGGAGAGCAAACGCAGGCCCTGTCGGTCGGGGCGGGCGATGAGCGAATCCTGTACTGGCTCGCGAATCGGATCGGACGCGTGGTGGCCACCGACGTGTATGGCCAGGGACCCTTCGCCGCCGGCGAGGCGCGGCATTCGATGTTGGAAGACCCCGCGTCCCATGCTCCGTTTCCCTACCGCGAGGATCACCTCGAGGTGATGTGGATGGACGGACGCTCCCTGTCGTTCCCGGAGGACGCCTTCGACGTCGTCTTCACGCTGTCGTCGATCGAGCACTTCGGCTCCGCGAAGGACGTCGCCCGCGCGGCCCGAGAGCTCGGCCGCGTGCTCAAGCCCGGGGGCTACGCCATCGTCGCGACCGACTGCCTGGTCCGCCTGCACCCGTTCGATTCGGCGCCCTTCGAGCTTGCGAAACGCATTCTCACCCTCAACAGGAAGCTGCGAACCGCGACCGGCGTCCGTAGGGTCAGGCTGGCCGAGGCGTTCACGCCGCGCGAGCTGCGCACGAGCATCGTTGAGCCCTCCGGCCTGGAGCTCCTGCAGCCGCTACAGCTGACGACGTCATCTGAGTCGTGGGATCACGTCAGACGCCAATCCCGGGACGGGAGCCTCAGCCCTGCCGGCTTTCCGATCGTCCTGGTCGAGGCCGGCCGGTCGGTCTTCACCTCGGTGTGCCTCGTCATGCGCAAGCCACAGGACGCGCCAGGACGTGGACCGGGCCGGCATTGATCACGGCCTTCGGGCCGTCGAGGTTCTCGGCCTCGTAACCCATCCCGCCCAGCAGCTCCACCACCTGGGCGTTGGTCTCGTGCAGCTCGCAGATGATCGTCACCCGGTGCGCGCTCAGCGTCTTGCTCAATCCGCGGAGCACCGCTCCTTCGGAGCCCTCGACGTCGATCTTCACGACGTGGGGCACCGGCAGCAGGCCCGCGGCGATCTGCTCGTCGAGGCAGATCACAGCGACCGGGGTCCGCTCGCGCGTGTTGCCGTGTTCGCCGCGATCGGAGAGATGCGACCAGGAATGGTCGGCCTGGACCAGCAGCGTCTCGCGTCCCGCGTGGTCTCCCACCGCGAGCTGATGGACCGCCACGTTGTCGAAGTCGTTCAGCGCCGCGTTGACGCGAACCGCCTCGGCGCTGGCGGCGACGGGCTCGAACGCCTCGACGCGACCGGACGGTCCGGCGAGGCCGGCGCTCAGGAGCGAGAAGAAGCCGATGTCCGCGCCCACATCGAACACGGTCATCCCGGGCGCGACGCTGCGCCGCAGCGCCTCTTGCACCATCGGCTCGTGCTCCCCGGTCAGCATCCCGTATGCGTGTGGTCCCCAGTACGGAAAGTGGGCAGCCGAGAGCCGTCGCCTTACGCCGAGCCCGCCGAGTACGTGCACTTCGCCTCTGGCCAGGATCGCCTCGACCGGCGCAAGGCGGCGATGGTCGAGGCCGCCGGGGATCCGCTCGGAGGCGGCAACGCGCGTCAGCGCCCGGAGGGCTCGCGTCCGCAGCTTGGTGGCCACGTCGTTCATAGATCTGCCGCGCTCACGATAATTCCGGTCTGAATGCGCCAGTATGGCTACCTCTTCTCCCAGCTCGTGCGCCGCGAGCTGCGGCGCAAGTACAAGGGCTCGTCGCTGGGCGTGGCCTGGTATCTGATCAATCCGCTGCTGATGCTGGGGGCGTACACGCTGATGTTCGGGTACGTGATCAAGATCCAGCAGCTGCACGACTTCGCGATCTTCCTGATAATCGGGCTGATGGTGTGGATGTTCTTCCAGCTCTCGCTCCTGGCCGCCGCCGAGTCGCTGATCGATCAGGGCGCGCTGATCCGCAAGGCGCGCTTTCCCCGGCAGACGATTCCGGCCGCCACGGTCGTCGTGCAGCTGGCCACGTTCGGAGTGATCCTGGCCGTGATCCTGCCGCTGGCGCTGGCGCTGAGAGGGGCGTTCACACCCGCCCTCCTCCTGCTGCCGGTGCTGATCGCGCTGCTGTTCTGCTTTGTGCTCGGGTGCGCGCTGATCGTCTCCGTGCTGCACGCCTACTTCCGTGACGTCGCGCCGACCCTGACCGCGATCCTGCTCCCCTGGTTCTTCCTCACCCCGACGTTCATCCGGCTCGACACGATCCCGTATGCCGAGCATCACCCGGTGGTGCGCGTTCTCCTCGACTGGTTCAACCCGCTCGTGCCGTTCATCGACGCGATGCGCTCGATCCTCTACGACGCGACTGCGCCGAGCGGAGGACGGATCGTGTACGTGATCGTCGCCGCGGCGATCGCGCTCGCGCTCGGGACGTGGGTGTTCCGGCGGCTGGAGGGTGATCTGGCGGTGGTCGTGTGAGGCCCGGCGAGATCGTGCTGAAGGACGCTACCCGCTCGTTCAGCGTGCGCGCCGACAGCGCCGGGACGCTCAAGGGTGCCGCGTTCGGCAGGCGCGCCCGCGGGCCGCTTCCGGTTCCCGCGCTCCAGGGGGTGACGCTTCACATCGAGCCCGGCGAGACCGTCGGGATGGTCGGCCGCAACGGGGCGGGCAAGACCTCGACGCTGCGCGTGCTCGCCGGGATCATCCCGCTCGAATCCGGCGAGGCACGCTGCGGCGGACGCGTCGTCGCCCTGCTCGAGCTTCCCGCCGGCTTCAGCCGCGATTTCTCCGGCCGGGAGAACATCTACCTCCAGGGTGCTCTGTACGGCTTCAGCAAGGCCGAGCTCGAGCAGCGGATCAACGCGATCATCGCGTTCTCCGAGCTTGGGGATTTCATCGAGGTTCCGGTCAAGACCTACTCAGCGGGGATGCTGCTGCGGCTCGGTTTCTCGATCGCCGCACACCTGGACGCCGACGTGCTGCTGATCGATGAGGTATTGGCGGTGGGGGACGAGGCCTTTCAGCGCAAGTGCCTGCGACGAATTTCGGAGCGGATCGCCGCCGGGGCGACGGTTGTGCTCGTCTCGCATGAGCCCGCGGCGATCGAGCGGGTGTGCGAGCGGCTGGTGGTACTCGACCGGGGACGGATCGTGTTCGACGGACCGACCGCCGAGGGGCTCGAGCACTATCACCGCTTGATGGGAGTCGAGCCCGCCGAGGGCCAGACGCTCGCTCCAGTGCAGTGGGGGACATGACGGGGCCCGAGGACGCGGTGCAGCACGCCCGGGAGGCTGCCGCAGCGATGCGTGCCGAGGGGGCCTATGGCGACGACACCCAGCGGGCCGATCGGCCCGCGGCGGGGCCCCAAAGGCTCTCGGAATGGGCTGTGATCGACCCCGACAGCCGCAACGTGCGCTCGCTACGGCGCTTCGGTGCGCCGCTGACCGCGGTCAAGCGCGGCCTCCTGCGGCTGCTGGAGCAGTATCACGCCGAGCTCCTGGCGCAGCAGAGCCGCTTCAACGTAAAGCTCGTCGACGAGCTGCGCGCCCTGGAGCGGCGTGTCGAGGCGCTGGAGCGAAAGCTAGACGAGCGCGAGCGCCGATGAACATCCATCAGCTGCTCTCCGGCGCCGGCCCGCACGACGCGATCACGAACGAGGCGCTCGAGTTCCGCGCCCGCTTCAGCGAATGGGGTTACGGGGGGCAGGACTTCGCCGGGCGGATCGCCCCCGGGGTGAACGGCGCCATGTCTCCACTCGCGGAGTTCGCGCCCTTGCCCGATGACCTCCTCCTACTTCACCACTCCGCTCACGCCCCGCGGCTCGGGGAGCTCCTGGGGCTCCCGAACCGGAAGCTGCTCCTGTACCACAACGTCACGCCGGCGGAGTGGCTGTGGGACCAGGCGCCGATCGTCGCCGCGCACTGCCACGTCGGTCGCGACCAGCTCCGGGAGCTGATCCGCCGGGTCGACGTCGCGGCCGCGGACTCGTCGTTCAACGCCGCCGAGCTGCGAGCGCTCGGGGCGCACAAGACTGAGGTGATTCCGCTCCTCGTCGACCTGGCGCGCCTGGGTCCGCGCGCCTCCGAGCAGCCGCCACCGGGTCCTCCCACGATCCTGTTTGTGGGACGGCTGACGCCGAACAAGCGCCAGGACGAGGTGATCCGCGCGTTTGCCCTGTACCGCCGCCATCGCGCGCCCGATGCGCGGCTGGTGCTGGTCGGCGAGCCGATCACCGCGGGCTACGCCGACTACATCAGGGCTGTCGCGGACCGTCTGGCGCCCGGTGCGGTGAGCATCGAACGCGGCCTCGCACCGCTCGAATTGGGCGACCGCTACCGCTCCGCCCACGCGTTCCTGTGCCTCTCCGAGCACGAGGGATTCTGCATTCCGCTGCTGGAGGCGTTCCATTTCAGGATCCCCGTGATCGCGAGGCCGGCGGGGGCGATACCCGAGACCGCCGGCGACGCAGCGCTGCTGGTCGACGACCCCGACCTCGCCGTCGTCGCCGAGCTGGTGCATCTCGCCGTCACCGACCATGCGCTCCGCGCCGAGCTGGGCCCGCGGGGAGAGGCGCGCGTGGCCGCGTACGCCCCGGACGTGGTCGCCGCCCGCCTGCGGGCCGCGGTCCAGGCGACGCACGACGCGTAGGCTGAGGCCCGATGGCGACGACGACCGAAGCCCCGGCCGGCCCGCGACTACAGGCCGCGCATCCCATGCGCCGGTGGCAGCCCGACGTCGTGGTGCTCGCCGCGGTGGCCGCGGTGGCGATCGCGCTCGCGCTGCTGAGCCACGCCCATCACCTCCAAGGCCTCGGGGGGATCGCCCGGGGCTCGGTCGCGAGCCTGCTCCTGTTCGTGGTCTGCGGTGACGCGCTCGCGTTCCTGCTCGTGCCGGCGTCCTGGGGCGCGCTCCTCCCGCTGTTCTCGATTCCGCTGGGGGCGGTCGCTTCCGGCCTCGTACTGACGGCGTTCGGCGTCGCGCACGTGCCGCTCGCGGTCAGCCTGTGGCTCGTGCTGGCGGCGGCGCTGGCCGCGAGCGTGCTGGTGCGCAGGCGCTCGTCGCGCCGGCCGGCCGACGACCGGCGGCTCTCACGTCTGTTCCCGGGGGTGCGGATCGAGGGGCGGCAGCTTGCGATCTGGTCCGCGACCCTGTTCATCCTCTTGTGCGTCGCGCTGATCCCCGTCTGGCGCAACGGCGCCGCGACGATCCCCGGCGAGAACCCGGATGCCCAGCAGGTGGCGGGGATCGCCGTGCTGTTCCAGCACGATCCACCGACCGCCACCGACTACTCGACGGCGATCAACACCGTTCCCCCTGCCTGGAACTTCCGCTACCCGATCTTCTATCCGCTGTCGGCTGCCAGCTCTCTCTCAAACTTCGATCCGGTCAAGGTGTTCCCGTCGATGGCGGCCCTGCTGATGATCGCCTGCGCGTTCGGGTTCGCCGTGTTCGCGGTGAAGTGCCTGGGCGCTCCGGAAGTGGCGGGCCCCGGGATCGCGGCTGCGATCGGGATCTCCTGGCTCACGCTGCATCTCGGCTGGCACCCGTACTGGAACCAGCTCTGGGGGATGGCGCTGTTCCCGTACGCGCTGCTGTTCGGCTGGCACGCGATCGCCGAGCGTGACGGCCCCGCCGCGATTCTGTTCGTCCTGCTGCTGGTCGCCCTCGAGCTCGCCTACCCGCTGGCGCTGCCCTACCCGGTGCTGATCTGCGTCGCGCTGCTGATCGCCTATCGCCGTCGTCCCCGCATCCCGCGCTTCGCCCGGCGGCACGCGTGGGCCATGGGGATCGTCGCCGTACTGGTGCTGGGCCCGGCGGCTGCGGCCGCGGCGGTGAAGCTCTGGGACGCGCTCAGCCAGATCTTCTCCACACACAGCTCGCTGTGGGGCGGCGATGTCACCAGCCTGATCCCGGTCGGGTGGTTCGTCGGCACCGGCGGCGGCGTGCTGCCCGCGCTCGCCGTGCTGGCGGTCGCCGCGCTCGGGGTGCAGGGGCTCCGGCGGCGGATCGGCGTTGCGCTCGGGGTCGTGCTCGCGCTCCTCCTTCTGCTCGACATCCGCTTCCGGACCGCCAGCACCGGCGCCTACATGGACTTCAAGCACCTGTCGTTCGTCGGCCTGCTGGTGCTCGTGCTCGCGGCCACGGCCACCGCCCGGCTGGTCTTCTCCCGCTCCCGGGTGGCGGTGCTGGCCGGCCTCCTGATCGCGGCCGGGTGGACGGTCGCTGCGCTTCACCGCAGCGGGACGGAGGGCAAGACGACGGGCGTTCAGGTCACCTCGGAGCTGTTCCAGGTCCGCACGTGGGCGGACCGGCTTCCCAAGGGCGCGAGCGTGAGGGTCGATGTCCCGGCGTCCGGAGCACAGCTGTGGGCGGTGAACATGCTCGGGAACCATCCGGTCGACGCGCCCGATCCGGTCCTGTCGACGACCTACGCTCACGCCCCTTACGGAACGCGGGCGCAGTATTCGCTCTCGCTTCGATACGCGCTGAATCCGAACCCGCGCATCAAGGTCCCGGTGCCGCCGATATTGCACGCCCAGAACCCCCCGCTGTTCGAGAACGACCAGTACGTGCTCCGCAGGGTGGTCTGGCCTGCCGGGCAGGCCGGCGTGCCCACCACTGCCTCGCGCAAGCTGGTCGAGCCTTAGAGCCGACTCGGTGGGCGCTTAGGGGGCGATCGGATCGCGACCGGCGGCCGCCCGCGCTCGCGACTCGCTCAGCACCCGCGAGAGGAAGACGGGATTGCCGAGCAGGTACCGGCGCCACATGCGCCGGGGCTCGACGGCCAGTCTGAAGATCCACTCCAGCCCGTTGTCGGCCAGCCATCCGGGGGCGCGAGGGACGTGGCCGGAGACATAGTCGAACAGTGCGCCCACGGTCCACACCACCGCTCCCTCGAGCTGATCCGCGTAGCGATCGACCCAGAGCTCCTGCTTCGGGGTCCCCATCCCGACGAGGACGAGATGGGGGTGGTGCGCATTGATGTCCTCGATCACGCGGTCGTTGTGAGGGGAGTCGAGATCGAAGTAACCGTGGTGCGCTCCGACCACATCGAGCCGCGGGTACCAGCGCCGGAGGCGGGCCGCCGCCTCACGGGCCAGGGGCGGCTCGGAGCCCAGCAGGTACATGGACTGACCACCGAGCTCGCACAGCATCGCCAGCTCCCAGATCCAGTCCGCCCCGGTCATGCGGTGAGGGACCGGAAGATTGAGCACGCGCGCAGCGAGCCGCACCCCGTAGCCGTCGCAATAGACGAGGTCGGAGCGCCGGAGGGCGTCGCCCAGACCGGCGGTGACCCGAGACTGGTTGACCACGTGGGCGTTGACGTACATGACCCGTCGGATCAGACGCTCCGACGCCCAGCTCGAGATCGTCTGCAGCAGCTCCGAGGGCTGCGCCAGGTCGATCGGGATGTCGAAGATCGCGGCCGACGCGCGCGAGGGGGCCCCTGGTACGCCTGCGCCGTTCCCGCTCGTCTCGAAGATGGCGTTGGCGGTCACGTGAGCTGGATGGTAGGCCGTTCGGTGCCCGGAATGCGCGGCCGGCCCGAGGCCCCGGCGGCCACCTCACCCCGCTGCGGTAGAAGCGGCGTGCGCAGCGCGCACCTCCTCATAGGTGTCGATCAGCCGTTGCAGGCCAAGCCCGAGGTTGTACTTCTGCTCGAACAGCTGGCGGCTGCGGCGGCCGGCTGCGTCGATCGCTTGGTCGTCGGCCAATCGCCTCAGCGCGTCCGCCCAAGCTCCCCGATCGCGGGGGTCGACGAGCCAGTCCGGTCCGAGCTCGCCGACGACCTCGGCGGGGGTGGCGATGTCCGAGGCGAGCACCGGCAGCCCGGCCGCCATTGCTTCGATCGTCGGCCGACCGAAGTTCTCCGTCCACTGGGTCGGGTACACGAGCGCCCGCGCGGCGAGCAGATGCCGCGGGAGCTCGGCGGGCTCGACCCAGCCCACAAAGCGGGTCCGCGGCGGGGGATCACGCTCGAGCCTGGCTCGCAGCGGGCCGTCGCCGATCAGTACCAGCTCGAGCTCGGGTAGCTGCGCGGCGGCGTCGCGCCAGGCGTCCAGCAGCAGATCGGGTCCCTTCTCGGGCGCGATGCGGGCGACGTATACGACGGTGCGGGAACGCGATGGCGGCTCGGGTCGCGGACCGGGATCGCCGACCACGTTCGGCTTGACGACGATCCGGGCGGGATCGAAGCCGCCGTCCACGAACACCTGCTTGACGAACTCCGAGGGCGCGAAGAAGCGGGCGACGTGGTCCCAGCTTCCAAGCCGTCGGTTGAGCGCGATCGTCAGCGCCGCGACTCCGGAGACCGGCCGCGAGCGGTAGCAGGAGTGGCGGACTCCGTGCCACGGATGGCTGCCCACGCAGTCGGTGCACATCCGGCCATCGCGGAACAGCATCGGCTCCACGCACATCAGCCGGAAGTTCTGGAGCGTCATCACGGTCGGGACGCCCTCGAGAGCGAGCGCGCGGAAGATGGACGGAGACAACGCAAACCATGTGTTGTGGACGTGGGCGATGTCTGGTCTCAGCCGCCGGGCGCGCTGGCGCATCGCTCGGTACTGCGCGGGGTTCCACGGCGCCGCCAGCAGGGCCGCGGTCGCAGAGCGCCGGTGTTCCGGATTGCCCAGGCGGAAGCGCACCGGCTCGTGCCCCGCTTCGCGCAGCAGCTCGGCCTCCGTGTCCGCGATCGTGTCCTCCCCTCCCGCGTGAACGTACGGGTCGTGGATCTGAAGGACTTTCACGGGGCAGCGGGATGGTAGGGCGTGACCGGAGTGGAATGCACAGCCGCTTGGCGGGTGATGGAATCGTGGTCCAATGCCGATCGCGGCGATCCTCTCATCCGACGGCGAACGCGCCCACTTCACGAGGTCGGCGCTGGAGCGGCAGACCGAGCGGCCGGGGGGGATCGAGTCGAGCGTGGAGGGGGCGTTGACCCGGGCGGCCGCGCTGGACGACGACTGGGTTTGGCTGCTCGAGGGAGGGGTGGCTCCCGAACCGGACGCGCTGCGGGCCTTGCTCGACGCATCGCCCAGGTTCGCCTCGCCACCGGTGCTGCTCTCGAGCCGGGTGCTCGCGGCCGACGGCTCGCTCGACCCCGGATCGACACCGGTGCCCGACGCCCGCCGCGCCGAGCGCGTCGTCGCCGCTCTGGAGCAGGGGTACGTCGCGATCAGGGTTGCCCGGCCGGGTTCGCTGCTCGTCCAGGCTCGCGAGCTCGAGCGGCTCGGTCTGACCCACACCGGCGCGGTCGTCGATCGGGAGCTCGAATGGACCGCGAGGCTGCTGCGGGACGGGACAGGCTTGCTCGTGCCCGCCAGCGTCGCCGTCCGGCAGCTCGTCGCCGGGCAGCTCGTCCGCCGGGCTCCCGTCCGGATCGCGAGCTCAGTGAGGATGTTCGCCGCGCTCGAACCGCGGGGTCGATCCTGGTTCGCCTTCCACCTCGCCGGCCGCCTGGCGGCATCCGCTCGCCGGCGGTCAGCGGACGCGAGTCAGCAGGGCATCCCGTAGCGCTCTCGCGACCGCGGCGAAGCTCGGCAAGTCCCGCCTTCGGCGGAGCCACCTGGCGCTGGTCGACAGGGCGACCCACAGCCGCAGCGCCCGGTCGCCCCATGGCCGGTCCCGGCTGAGCGCCATCAACAGCGTGTTGCGTACGTGGTAGTAGAACCGGTCCGGTGCCGCGGACCTGAAGTCGTCCGCGGTCTCGGTGTCGTGGACCACGACACTCGAGGGCACAAACCAGGCCTGCCCCCCGCCGAGGGCGACTCGGCTCGTGTACTCGATGTCGTCGCACCACAGGAAGAAGTGCTTGAGCGGAAGCTGATAGCGGTCGACCGTTGCCCGGTTGACGAGCAGCGAGACGAAGGTGGCATCGCGCATCGGTGCCACGCCACGACTCGCGCCCTCGATCACCTGCTGCACGCGACCGCGCTCCAGCGTCGGGAAGTTCAACGGGTGCACGGTGCCGTCTCGCCACAACGCCCGACTGGCCAGCAGCGTCGGGACGGCCGAGTCGGCCGTCCCGACCCGGTTCGATGCCGACAGCAGCTCGGCCAGGGCGTCGGCTTCCGGGATCGTGTCGTCGTCCATCAGCCAGATCCAGCTCGCGCCGCGCCCGTACGCCTCCTTGAGTCCCTCGTGGAAGCCGCCGGCACCCCCTGCGTTGGTGGCCATGGTGACCAGCTCGATGCCGGCATATTCGCGCTCGAGCATCTCGCGGGTGCCGTCGGTCGAGGCGTTATCGACGACCAGGATCCGGTCGGGCGGACGTTGCTGGGCCGCGATTGCCTCAAGACAGAGCCGCAACTTGTCGCGGCGGTTGTGAGTCACGACCACTGCCCAGACAGAGCTCATGCGGCGAGCGTAACGCTACGCTGGCGCCCGAATTGATCCGGCCCTCCGTCGACGTGATCGTCCCATTCGCGGGCAGCGCGGCAGCACTGCCGGCCGTTTGCGAGCGCATCGGCAAGCTGGCGCTGCGGCCGGGGGACTCGCTGGTGCTCGTTGACAACACGCCGGATCGCGTCAGTCTGCATCTGGGGGAGGACACGGACGTGGAGCTCTTGTGGGCGGCCGATCGCCCCACGCCGGCGTTCGCCCGCAACCGGGGCGCAGCCCGCGGAACGGCGGAATGGCTTGTGTTCGTCGACGCCGACGCCGCACCCGACCGCGAGCTGCTTGACCGCTATTTCGACCCGCCACCGGAGCCGGGCACCGCGCTCCTAGGCGGTGGGGTGATCGACGAGGAAGTACCGGTCAAAGCGCCGCCGGCGGCCCGGTACGCGCATCTGCGAGGCGCGATGAGCCAGCGGTGGAGCTTCGATCGCGGCGAATGGAGTTACCCCAAGAGCGCCAACGTCGCCTGCCGCCGGGAGGCCTTCGAGCAGGTCGGCGGCTTCCGGGAGGAGATTCGAGCCGCCGAGGACGCGGATCTGACCTACCGGCTGCGGGCCGCCGGCTGGGGGGTGGAGCGCCGCGAGGCCGCCACCGTCGTGCACTTCAGCCGCCGGACGGTCCGCGGGCTGATCAAGCAGCAGCTGCTATGGGGGGCGGGGGGCGCGTGGCTCGAGCGGACCTACCCGGGCTCCTCGACGCTCGTGCCGGCCCCCGGGCTTCCGTGGTGGACGGTGCGCCAGATCGGCAAGGCGCTGCTGGGGCTGCGCCGGCGTGATCGCGACCAGACGATCTGCGCCCTCCTGGGCACGGTGGAGAACTTCGCCTGGCAACTCGGGCGGCTGCTGTCGAACGAGCGGCCGGCGCGTGTGCCCTGACGCTACGCTGCCGCGCGCAATGCCAAGACCGGCCGTGGACGTGGTCGTGCCGTTCCGGGGCTCGCAGGCGAGGCTCGATGAGCTGCGCCGGCGCCTGGCGACAGTGAAGCTCCGTGCCGGCGACTCGATTCTGATTGTCGACAACACCCCGGGCCAGGAGCGACATCCGGACAGGTCGGTGGAACGTGTCGAGCGGGCTGATGGGGGGAGGCCGTCACTGCTCGTTGGGCCTGGCCGCCGGATCCCGGCCGACGCGCGTAACCGCGGCGCAGCCCGAGGCTCTGCGCCCTGGATCCTGTTCCTCGACGACGACGTCGAGCCCTGCGAGGACCTGCTCGACCGGTACTTCGACCCTGGCCCCGACGACGATGTGGCGCTCCTGGCTGGAGGCATTCACGACGAGGCGGTCGCGGCCGACGGGCCGGCGGTTGCACGGTACGCCTTCCTGCGCGGCGCGACGAGTCAGGAAGACACGTTCAGATTCGGTGAGTGGGGCTTCCCGAAGACCGCGAACCTGGCGGTACGACGGGCCGCGTTTGAAACGGTCGGAGGCTTCCGGGACGACATCCGTGCCGGGGAGGACAGCGACCTCACCTACCGGCTCCGGGCCCTCGGCTGGACGGTCGATCGCCGCGAGCAGGCAGGCGTGATCCACCGGAACCGCGAGACCGTGCGCGCACTCATAGAGCAGAAGGTGGTGCACGGCTCCGGGGGCGCATGGCTCGAACGTCGCTATCCGGGCTCGTTCCCACCCGCGCTGCGACTGGGGATGGTGTGGTGGGCGGTGAGAACGATCGTCCGCGGACTGACCGGCCTGGCCCGGTCTGGTGACCGGGACGAGGCCCTCCAGGAAGTGTTCGAGCCACTCGAGGCGATCTCATACGAGCTCGGTCGCTCGTGGCCGAACGAGCGTCCGCTGACGGCCGCGGTGTGGTGGCGCGCCCTCCGGCAGCTGCATCGCCGAGGTGACCGGTGATCGGGCCGGCCGACTACTGACCGCCGTCGTATTGAGTGCCGCCAGGCCGGTGTCAGTCAGCCGGCCAGAAGCCCGGCTCCATCTGGGCGTCGCCCGCGTGATGGGTGCCCATGGCCAGGATTTCCAGCCCGTCCGGACCGGCCTCGAAGGCCCGCGTTGAGCCGGGGCCGACGCGGATTGCGTCGAGTCGGCTCACGTCGTGGATCTGCTCGTCGACCGCCACCCGACCGCTGCCGCCGAGCACGACGTAGACCTCCTCGTCGACGCCGTGGTGGTGACCGAACGCCTGGCGCACGCCCGGGCGCAGGCGTTGAAGGCTGATCCCGATCCCGACGGCGCCGAGCGCCCCGCGCGCGAACCGGGCCTCGCCCATTTCCCCGAAGCCGCTCTTGGCCGCCATGTCCTCCACCTGATCGAGATTGACGATCTCGTAGCCCTGCTCCTGGGCTGCATAGCCAACGCCGCCCAGCGGCTCGAGCTCCAAGCGCTCAAAGCCGCCCTCCACGACGAGCTCGAGCACCTGCGGAATGCCGGCCCGGGCCTCGGGCGTCTCGAGTGCCTCGTCGAGCTGCTCCTGGCTCTGCCAGAGCTCGGTGACCCACACGACATCGGGGTCGTCCTTGGAGCGGTTGATCAGATACAGCTGACAGCCAGGCGTTTCCCTGAGACCCTGCGCAACCTCCAGCAGCTTGGCCGCGAGCGCCTCACCGCGGCCGGGCTTGGCGGTTGCCTTCGCATATCTGGCGACCGGCGACATCGAGTCGGCAACTTATCACCGTGACCACCGTCCGCTGAGCTCCTCCCAGGACGGCGGGCTTCCCGACAGCGAGCTCCCGTCGGAGGCCCGCAGCCCGTCCAGCATCAGCGCCAGGTACCGGTGGCGCAGCTCGTGCCTGCGTGCGTCGTCACCCAGCTTGATCGACGCCAGCGCCTCGAGCAGCATCGCGATGTCGTTGATGTGGGAGTCCTCGCGGATCGCTCCCGCCGCCCGCGTGCGCTCGAACAGCTTCAGGTTGAGCTTCTGCGCGTACGCGGCACGCTCGTAGAGCTCCTCGGTGGGGGTGAACGTGCCCGCGAGGCTAACCGTCAGCGCACTCGAGTCGGCATCGACTACGCGCCCCATGAAGCTCGCGAACGCCTCCCATGGGTCGCCGTCGTCGGCGACCGCAGCCTCGGCGGCCTCGATGTAGCGCTCGAGGCCGTCTGCGCACAGGCGCCGGAGCAGCTCCTCCTTGCTGCTGTAGCGCCGGTAGAGCGCGCTGATGCCCACGCCGGCGCGCTCGGCGACGGCCGCGATCGGAGCCTCAGGATTGGCGACGAACACGGCTCGAGCGGCCTCGAGAATCCGCTCGTCGTTTCGCGCCGCCTCGGCTCGGCGTCCGCTGAGAGCGCCCGCCATGCCCACAGTCTAGCGGAACGAATACTTCCGTTCCACCTCGCCGGGGGGTCGGCGCGCCGTCGGACCGGCGGGCCGTGCCGGCGGGGGCTACTCCACCCCGGCGGTCGCCCGGGGCCGCCGCGCGCCGCGCCAGCGGGCCGGGGCCCTGACAGCGGCTCGCGTATACCTCCCAGGTCGCGGCCGCCGCATCGGACCATGTCCAGCCGGGCGGCTGCGGGCGCGGGACGGCTGAAGCGATTCGGCCGTCGCTGAACCAGCCCGTCCAGGTCGTCGACCGCGCTGCAAGGCCACTCGGTCCCCGAGCACCTCGTGCAGCGCGGGCACGTCGCACGCCGCCACCGGCGTGCCGCAGGCGAGCGCTTCGATCGGCGGCAGCCCGAAGCCTTCCTCGTCGCTCGGGAACACGAGCGCGTGGGCGCCGGTGTAGATCGCCGCGAGGTCGTCGTCGGAGACCACTCCGGTGAGGATCACGTCGGGCAGCTCCCGGGCCCAGCGTGCGGTCGGGCCCGACGAGTACGAGCGGCATCGTGCGCTCCGCCCGCGCCAGCGCCGCGATCCGCTTGCGCGGATCAGGGGTCAGCATCCCGCCGACCCACAGCAGATATCGCTCGGGCAGCCCGAACCGCTCGCGCACCTCGGCTCACCTCCTCCTCCGCGCGCGTGGTGAGCGAGCGGCGCGGGTGCCTCGGCGATCACCGTCGATGCGCTCGGGGGGGATCTCGAGTCCCGCGATCGCGTCGTCGGCGACGGTGTTCGTCGGAACGATCACGCGCACCGCGCGCTGCACGGCGAGGTAGCGGAGCTTGAAGCGGATCCCCGAGCGCAGGTATTCGCCGCGGCGCTTTAGCGGAACGAGATCGTGCAGTGTGACCACCATCGGCACCGGGCGAGCGAAGCAGCGCGCCCTCGATCCAGGGCGCGTGGAACACGTCGCAGCGGCGCGGATTGTGGGTCTCCACGATCTCCCCACCGGCCGGAGCGAGCTCCAGCAGCGCGTCGAGCAGGCACCGTGTGTACCGCCCGACGCCGCGGGGATCCTTGCTCGGACGGCTGTCGAACGCGACCCTCACGTCATCCGGTCCCGGAGCCACTCTAGACCCCGCTGCGGCGGGATGTCGGCTCGGGTCGTCGGGGGAAGTAGATCCCCCGCCGTCCCGCAGCGGATTCGGTTACGTTCAGCACATCGAGGACTATTACGAGGAGTTCTGGGAGCGGCTGCCGGACGAGCTCGCGCCTCCCGACTACGAGCTGCGCCGGCGCTTCCTGCTGGAGCGAGCCCGCGCCCGGGACCGCGCGCTGGACCTCGGCTGCGGCGCAGGAGCGTTCACGGCGCTGCTCGCCGACGCCGGCGCCGACGTCGGTCGGCGCCGACGTGGCCGAAGCGGCGCTCGCCCGCGCCCGCAAGGCGCATCCCGAGCTCGACTTCCGGCTCGTCCCGATCGGCGGGCCGCTGCCGTTCGAGGACGCGCGTTCGACCTGGTGTGGGCGAGCGAGGTGATCGAGCACGTCGCGGACACCGCGGCGTGGCTGTCGGAGGTCAGGCGGGTGCTCGTCCCGCAGGGGCGGCTGCTGCTCACGACGCCAAACCACTCGCGGGCGGCGATCCTCCTGCACGGCCTCGAGCGGTTCTCGGAGCCGCTCGGCGACCACCTGCACCTGTACACCAGGCGGTCGTCTGAGGACCACGCTCGACGAGTTCGGTTTCGACCATGTTCAGGTGCGGCCGGCGCGGGGCCGCCGCTGCTCAGGCGGATGCTGCTGGCGCGCGCGGCGCGCGGGTAGTCAGCCGCGCCCGCCGAGCTCACTTGCGGCGAACGAGCTTGACCTTGGGGCGAGCTTCGGCTGACCGGTGGACAGCGTGGCGGTCAGCTTGCCCCGACGCGGTGACGGCGCGCCCTGGCCAGGAGCTTCCGGCAAGCCGCACGAACCTTCGGTCTGAGCGTCTTCGGGTTGCCGGCCGCCACCGAGAAGGCCTTACCGCGGAGGCAGGTCTTGCCCGACGAGGTGATCGAAAGCCTGCCCGTGCACGACTTGGAGCTGTTGCACAACAGCGGGATCGTCACCTTCCCCTTTTTCACGGTGAGGGTCTTGCTGAGCAGGCGCAGCGACCCGTTGGCGGAGGAGCCGGGGCCGGAGCCGCCGCCGTTCGTCGTCGAGGTGGTGAAGGTCTGGTCGCCGCCGTTCAGGATCGTCGAGCCCGAGCCCGCGCCGATCAGCAGGAACAGCGCGAAGTGGTACTTGGTTCCGGGGGAGAGGCCGCTGACGTTCGCCTGGACCTGGGTGAGGCCGGTCCCCGACGGTGCGGCCGTCACCGTAGTCGTGCCCGTTAGTTCGTGGTCGTGCCGTACGCGAAGTAGTACGCCGTGTCAGGCTCGGGCGGGTTGAGATACCCGACGAGCGTGGCCGAGGTTCGGGTTATGTTCGTGGCCGGGCCGGTGGTGATCCCCGGTGACTGCGCCGACGCGGTCGCGAGCGCCAGCAGCAGCGAGAGCCCCAGCGCGCAGGCTCCAGCCAGAGGGAAGATCCGTCTCACACCTCGATTATCGCCAAATCCGGCGGAAATGTCGCCGGGTCCGTAGGCTCCCGCCGTTCATGCGGGTCCTGCTCGACACCACTTATGCCCGGCGGGCGCCGTTCTCGGGCACCGCGATCTACCTCGAGCGCCTGCAGCATGCGCTGGCGCGGCTGGCGGCGTGGAGGTGGTGACCCGGGCCAACGCGCGGCGACGCGAACCCGGAGCCGGTGGGGTGGAAAGCGTCCGCAACCTGCTCGCCGACGAGTGGTGGACCGAGGTGAGCTCCCTCGCATCGCCAAGCGCGTGAGCGCCGACGTGATCCATCATCCCGCTGCCGGCGTTCGCCCGTGGCAAGGCCGTCCCGCAGGTGATCACCGTCCACGACCTGGCGTTCGAGCGCGTCCGCAAGCAGTTCGACCTGCGCTTCAGGCTGTACGCCCGCTTCATCCACCGAGCAGCCGTTCGCCGCGCTGACGCAGTCATATGCGTCAGCGAGACGACCGCAAACGACGTCCGTGAACTGTGGAAGCTCCGCCGAGGAGAGGATCATCGTGGCGCGGCATGGCCCCGGCCAAGCAGCTCCCGAACGTGCCCGGACGCAGGCTCACCCATTTTCTCTATGTCGGCGACGCCGAGCCCCGCAAGAATCTCGGCGCCCTGCTTGACGCTTACGCCCGTTATCGCCAGGAGAGCCCCAAGCCGCTCGAGCTGGTGCTGGCGGGATCGGCCGACGCCGATGGGCCCGGGGTTCGCGTCGAGCGTCACCCTGACGCGCGGCGCCTGGCGGAGCTGTTCGCGGGCGCCGCGGCGCTCGTTCACCCGTCTCTGTACGAAGGCTTCGGGCTGACGGTGCTCGAGGCGATGCGCGTCGGCGTTCCGGTGATCGCCAGCAGAAGCGTCGAGGAGCTGTGCGACGCAGCCGCCCGTTACGCCGACCCGGACAAGCCGGAGACGTTTGCCGAGGCGATGGGCGAGATCGCCGCCAGGCCGGCGCTCAGGGCAGAGCTCTGGCAGCGCGGCCGGCGCCGCGCGGCGGAGTTCTCATGGGATGCCTGCAGCACGCGCGCATCTGGCCGCCTACTCTCTGGCGATAGGCAGATGAAAATGAAGATCGCGATCCTCGGCACGCGCGGAATCCCCGCCTCCTACAGCGGCTTTGAGACCGCCGTCGAGCAGCTGGCATCACGGCTGACGGCGCGCGGTCACGAGGTGGTCGTCTATTGCCGGCCGCACGTCGTCGACCGCAAGCTTCGAAGCTACAAGGGCGCCGAGCTCGTGCATCTGCGCACGGTGCAGAACAAATATCTGGACACGTTCGTGCACACGCTGTTCTCGGCCGTGCACGTGGCGCGCGCGACGAAGCCGGACGTGGCCCTGTTCTTCATCGCCGGCAACTCGCCCCTCTGCCTGATCACGCGCTGGGCCTCGATACCCGCGGTGATCAACGTCGACGGCCTCGACTCGGACCGCCGCAAGTGGCCCGCGTTCGCCAAGGCATACCTGCGCTTTGCCGAGCGGACCGCGCCGCGCTGGGCCGACGAGGCGATCACCGACAGCCACGCCGTCGCCGACATCTTACGAGCGCAGCTATGGGCAGCGGATCGGCGTCGTGCCGTACGGGGTCGAGGATCCCGGCCATGACGGGACCGAGACGCTCCAGCGCCTGGGGCTCGAGCCGCGGCGCTACATCCTGTTCGTCGGCCGGCTCGAGCCGGAGAACAACCCGCATCTGCTGGTCGAGGCCTTTCGCGCATCAGCCGGGAGTCGGCGCACGAGATGAAGCTCGCGATCGTCGGCGGCGCGCCGTACGCCGACGAATACATCCAGGCAGGTGTGGCGGACAGCCGATCCTCGCGTCGTGTTTCCCGGGCTACGTGTTCGGCCGCGGCTACTGGGAGCTTCAGCGCCACGCCTACCTGTTCTGCGCCCCCACCGAGGTCGGCGGCACCCACCCGGTGATCCTCGAGGCGATGGCCGCCGGCAACTGCGTGCTCGTCAACGACCACCGCCCGAACGCCGAGACGGTGGGCGAGGCCGGGATCTATTTCTCCGGCGGGGCGGGCGTCGACGACCTATCCGTGCAGCTCGAGCGTCTGCTGAATGATCCGGAGCTCGTGGCGCGACTACAGGCGCCTGCGCTCTCGATCGGGCGCGCGAGTACTCCTGGGAGGCGGTCACCGACCAGTACGAGGAGCTTCTGAGGAGGGTCTGCGCGGCGAGAGGCCCCGGGTCGCTCCCGCCCTCGCTGGTCGACCGAGAGCCCCTCACGGTGGCCTGACGCTGCGGCGCTAGCGCTGCTTCAGCTCGGCGTTCGCCTGCGCAAGCGCCGTGGCCGCGTCGGGCCAGTCCCGGTACAGGGTGAGCGCACGCTCGAAGCGCAGGCACCGCCTCGGCTGCCCGGTGAGTCTGCAGCAAAAAACCACCGAGCTGCACCCAGACCTGCGGGTTGTCGGGCTGCAGGCTCGTGGCCTTCCGGTACTCGCCGAACGCGCGTTGCGTGTCGCCGGCGGCCCGGTAGAACGCGGCGAGCTCGATCACGGGATCGACCGAGACGGGATCCTCGGTCGCGGCCCTCTGGGCGTCGGCGATCGCGGCGGAGTCGTTGCCTGAGGCGATCGCGGCGATCGCCGCCGAATCGGCGTTCGACGACCGGAGCGGTTGGAGCATCATCCACGCGGCGAACAGCGTTGCGGCAGCGGCGACAGCCCCCGCTCCGGCCATGATCGGAGTGAGTCTCGGGCGAATCCCGGCGCCAACGGGTGCCGTGAGCGGCCCACGCCCGGCAAGCCAGCCGGCGCAGACCAGCGCGGCGATCGTGGTCCCCGGGAATGAACCAGGTCCAGTCGATCGCGCCGAATCAGCCCGTACACGATCACGATGGCCAGCAGCGTCAGCAGGCCATTGCGCTCGGCAGCGTGGGTCTCCGGCCGGGGGCCTCGCCCGCCGACGGTTCGCCACGCGCGGCGATACCCCAGGCCACGAGCAGGGCGGTTGTCAGAACGACGCCGATCATGCCGAGGTCGGCGAAGGTCTCGAGCAGGTAGCTGTGGGCGTGCTGGACATTCTGGTTCGTGAGCACCACCGTGTAATGAGTGCCCGCCGTGGCGAACCCGTCGGCGCCCGAGCCCTTCAGCAGCGCATGCTCCCCGACCCTGAGCGCCTCGTTCCAGTACCGCCCGCGGGAGCTGCCGAGCTGCAGCAGGCGTCCGGGGACGGGCGCGGCGCCCCCCGAGTTGGGGCTCGTCAGCTGATTCCAGACGTGCGAGACGGTGCCGCTCAACCCCCGATGAGACGCGGCCACGGCCCCGATCCCGGCGACCGGCAGCAGCGCGGCGAGCACGATCAGGCCGGTGCCGAGCCGACGACGCGTCATGTCGCTCAGCGAGACACGGTCCAGGGCGATCGCCGCCGCGACCCCGGCGCCCGCCAGCAGCACCACCATCACGAGCAGGACGATTCCGAAGTGATGGCCGGCCGCCACCCGCGCGTGCTGCGCAACGTTGTCGTGGATCAGCGACCCGTCGCTCAGGGCCCACGCGGACGCGCCACCTGCCCCCAGCGCCCCCAGGATCAGGACGGCCGCACCGCGCAGGCGCACCGACACGAGCGTGAACCAGCACACGAGGCCGACCGCCGCGACGATCAGCGCTCCGCGGGACAGGGACAGCATGATCGCCACCCCGAGAATTCCGAGCGCCGGCACGGCGAGCGCCCGCGAGAGCAGGCCGCCTTCGCGCCTCGAGCCCGCCCAGACACAAGCCGGCACTCCCATCGCGGCCATCAACCCGACCGCGTTCCAGTAGTCGAACGGGAGTCTCAGCCGACCGACCAGATCGCCGGAGTCGAAGGTGGCGGGGAACACCTTCGCCACCAGCGCATAAGCGCTTACGACAGTGGCCAGGAGGCCGAGCGCACCAACGAGCGCGGGCCATCGCCGAGGGGCGATCCGTGCCAGCGCCAGCCCACCGCCAAAGGCGGCGAGGTAGGACACCATCCGATTGGTCTCAACCCACGAGTTAGCCGGCTGTACCGACCATGCGATCGATGCGGCTGTAAAGGCCGTCAGCGCTGCGAACAGCAGCAGGGAACCGGAGCCCCAGGCCCGGCCGCGGGCCGAGAACACCACGGCGGCGATCGCGAGCGAGACCCCGGCCACGGTGACGGCGATCTCACTCCACGTGTTCCGCCCCAGGTCGGTACCGCCGCCGGTGACGAAGGTGATGAGCGCCAGCCCCGCAGCCAGGGCGAGCCCGACCACCTGATCGGCGTTCGGGCGCCGCGCGAGCTCGGACGGGAGGCTTGCGCTGCGCCGAGAGGGGGAAGATGTCAGCACGCTCGACACCTCCGGGCGAGGCTAACGGAGTGTCCTGTGGGTGGCGATCGTCCGCTGGGCCTCCTCGGCGCGCACGTACGGGCGGCCGGCAAGGAACTCCTCCGCTTCGCTGAACGCGGCGTCATGGTTGTAGGAGGCGGCGACCGGTCGCAGTCCGTGCCGTACGGGGGTCGCGTCCACCACTCCGAGCTTCCAACCACGTTCGAGCGCGACGGCCGACCAGTGTGCATCGAGCCCCCAGCCGGTTCGGAGCGGCGGGAACGGCAGCAGCTCGTCGAAGGTCGCCCGGTGAAACGCGCACACAGGCCCGATTTCCACGAACCGCGTCTCACGCACCAGGCTTCCAGCCCGCCGCCGGGTCACCTGCCAGGCGGCGTGCGAGCGGTGCGCGTGCGCGGGCTGGGCGAGACGGAGCTCGAAGCGCTCCACGAGGAAGATGAACCGATCGAGAAAACCGTGCGGCAACTCGACATCGTCGTCGACGATCAGCAACCAGTCGTGTTCCCGCGCCGGATGCGCGCCCAGCAACCGATTGAGGTTCTCGAACTTGCCCCTGTCGCCCACATCCGTCCGGGCGAGCGTCACCTGATGTCTGGAGCGCTGCAGCTCGGTCCAGGTCTGATCGAGCACGTTCGGCTCGCCGGCCCGCTCGATCCCGAGGACCAGCACGCTGCGCCGCGGCCAGGACTTCGCGCCCCGACGCAACCGCAGCGGCTGTAGCAGCGCGAGAGAGACCACCTCGCAGACCGCATCCAGCGCGATCGCCCGCGAGGTCAAACGTGCCCCCACGACCTGGCCGGTCGATCCCGAGGCGAAGTCGGGCGCTTCGGGGCTCACTCCGCGAGTGCCTCGCGCAGACGGCCGGCCGAATGCGCGCCCAGCACGACGCCATTGGCGCATTGCCTCCGGGCCACGTGCCACGCGCATCCTGCGAGCGTGCGGAGCTCCGCCCCGGTCGAGGGCTGTGCGCCACGGTGAACGTCGTAGCGCCGCGCTGCGCGTCCCCGCGCGTAGGCCGCTCGGGCGAGCGCCGCGACGGTCGCGTCGGCGGCGGTGCGCCGATGCTCGACGCCGGCCGCGGCCAGGTACCGAATGCGACCTCCGCCTGCCCGGTACCGCGCGAGCCATTCCTCCTCGTCGCCGCAA
Organism: uncultured Actinomycetes bacterium; assembly: GCA_963822725.1. Classification (GTDB taxonomy): domain Bacteria; phylum Actinomycetota; class Thermoleophilia; order Solirubrobacterales; family Solirubrobacteraceae; genus Palsa-465. Next base: position 62,356 of record CAWGIR010000001.1, on the reverse strand, counting down.
CCCGACAGCGCGTCGTCGAACGTACCCACCGACGCGAGCGCCCGACGACGGATCGCCATGTTCGCGCCCCACACGACCTCGGCATCGCGATCGACACTTCCCAGATCGAGCGAGGTGATCGGTACCGGTTCGCGGCCGCACGCACGCGGACCTCCGCCTTCAAGGACAGGGTGAATCGGGCCCCCGAACACGTCGTAATCGGGATACGAGTCCACGCCCTCGAGGATCGCATCGAGCCATCCCGACGGGGCCCGGATGTCGTCATCGATCAGTACGACGAGCTCGGCGGCAGACCTAGCGGCGCCTGCGTTTCGTCCGGCGCTGACTCCTCCCTGACCCTCCAGCTGCACGACTCCGACCCCGTGACCGTGCGCTACCGCATCGGTTGCCGGGTCGCCACCGTCGTTCACGACGAGCACCTCCGCGTCCGCGCGCTCGGCTTGCGGGACCACCGAGCGAAGGGCAACGTCGAGGTATGCCGCCCGTCCCCGGGTCGGGACCACGATCGATGCTGTCGCGCCCACCCTAGGACAGCCGCGGGTCCCGCCGGTGACGGGCCAGCTGCGAGGCGAATGCGCGGAGGAAGCGCGGGTTGTAGCGAACGTAGCGTCGCCACAGCCGGCGCGGCTCGTGGGCAAGTCGGTAAGCCCACTCGAGTCCTGCCTCCTGGAGCCAACTCGGTGCCTGGGGTACCAGGCCGGCGTGGAAGTCAAACGCGGCGCCGACCCCGACGAGCACGGGCGCCGTCAGCCGGTCACGCATCTTCGCCATCCACTTCTCCTGCTTGGGAACGCCGATCCCCACCCAGACGACGTCGGCGCGGGCGCGATTGATCTCGTCAATCACCGCCTCTTCCTCCTCCTCGGTCAACGGGCGGTGGGGCGGTGAATAGCCGCCGACGATCTTGACCCCGGGATAGCGCTGGCGGAGATTCAGCGCAAGCTGGACGAGGGCGCCCTGGTTGCGACCGCCGTACAGATAGAAGCGGTGCTCCGCCGACGTCGCCCGGCCACACGCACGAGCCATCAGCTCAGGGCCGTAGACACGGCGGCCGAGCGGGTGCCCGAGCGCGTTGATCGCCCACACGAGCGGTTGTCCGTCGGGGACGTTCATCGACGATTTCAGCAACGCGTGACGCAGCTCCGTGTCCTCGTTCGAGGCCATCACGGTGTGGACGTTGCAAACGCAGATGTAGCCGGCCTCGCCCGCCTCGATCGTGGCGTCGATCCAATCGAGCGTGCCTTCGTAATCGGTCAGCGCCAGCGGCACGCCGACGACGTCGATGGCGCGTGGCGCCTCGGGCGTAAACGGGATTGACTCAACGGAGCCTTCGGGACGCATGTAAGTCATCTCGTCGGGTTAACTCGAAAGGGTCCGGAGTTGGACAGGCTCCGGAGCGCGAGCGCTGGAGCACTACTTAAGCAGAGTTAACGGGAATAGCGGGGGTTTGGTTTCTAACTTGCCTCTGGGCTGATACCCGGAAATTGGCCGAATCCACTAAAAGCAAAGCCGTCAACGTGGGATTACAACGACCGTTAGCTTTTGTTTAGGGATCGGGCGATACTCTCGTCTCGACACGGATGTCGACCAGCTCGCGAGGCATCGCCCCCTGACTCGCGAGCCACGGACGGCCCCCAGCCCTACCAGGGTCGTCCTTCGGCCGGGCCCGTGCCGCCTTCGCGGCGCGGGTCCGGTAACGCTTTAACGCGTGCCTACAGTTCCTCCGCCACCCGCGGCGCCTCGCGGGTGAATACCCACCAGCCGAGCAGGAAGAGCGCCGGTATCAGAGCGATTGAGATCGTGAAGGTGAGCGGTCCGGCGATGCTGAAGGCCGAGCGGTATCCCGATGAGCTCACGAACGCGTGGCCGAGCTGGGCGAGCAGCGTCGCAATCGGATTGAGCATCGCGATGTGCTCAAAGCCGTGCACGAACTTCCCATAGAGGTAGGGCAGGTACATGATCGGCGAGCCGTAGAACAGGATCTGGGTGATCACCTCCCAGATCGGCTGCACGTCGCGGAAGCGGACGAACAGCGCCGAGAGCAGCATCCCGAGTCCCGTCCCCAGGATGATGAAGCCCGCCCCGATGAGGGGCACCTCCAGCCACCGGATCGTGACTGCCACGCCCGAGGCGAGCGCGAAAACGATCACGACGAGGAAGTTGAGGACGAAATTGAAGACAGCCGTGAGCGAGACGGAGAGCGGCACGACCATGCGCGGGAAGCGCATCTTTCGCAGCAATGGTTCGCGCGCCACGAGGCAGTCGACGCAACCTCCCGTCGCCTCGGTGAAGTACGTCCACATCACGATCGATGCAAGCAGGCGGACGCCGTAGTTCGGGCCCCGGCCACCGACCTTGAGGATCTTGACGAAGAACACGTACAGCACCGCGAACAGCAGCAGCGGCCTGACCAGCGACCACAGTAGCCGAGCACGGAACCGAAATACCTGACCTTGAACTCGCTCCGCGCCAGGGTGGTCGTCAATTCGACGAATCGGCGCGGGCTTCCGCCTAGCGCGGAAGGTCCCGAGCTTGTGACCGCGGTGGCGCTCACGAGCGTTCGATCTCAACGGTGTGCGGCAGGTCGACGGTTCCGCCGCCCGTCTTTGAGGCGGTCACGATCAACGAGCTGATGTCTTCTCGCGTGTCGTAGCTGTCGTGGCCCGGGCCGCTTCGGTTGACGGACGCCATCAGGCTGTACCGACCTGGCGCCAGGGAGTTATCGAACCTGATCCGGATGACCGCGTGCCCGCCGGCCGGGAAGCGACCCGTCGGGCCGAGCGTGAGGTGGCTGCCCCCACCGAACACGGGCTGACCTCGCTCGTTGCTCAGCACGATCGCGAACAGCGGATCATCGGCGTCAGCGTGGAAGCGGACGTCCATCGTCACGCAGCAGGGCTCGCCTTGCTGGAGCGAGACGATCGGCTCCCCGTCGGGGCGTTCGAAACGCGCGGCGAGGATCTCGGCGACTGGTGGCCGTCTGAACACCTCCGGCCCGCCGTGCTCGATCGCATCGCGCCGGACTCGCCGGAAGTTCAACTCGTTGTATTGCCTGGCGATCGAGGCGGGATCGCCGATGTCGACGATCTTGCCGCGCTCGAGCAACATGGCGCGGTCGCAGAAACGCTCGACCGAGCCCATGTCGTGGGTGACGAACACGATCGTCCGGCCAGCGGCCTTGAGCCTCGTGAACTCGTCGAAGCACTTCTGCTGGAAGGACGCATCACCGACCGCCAGAACCTCATCGATCAGGAGGATGTCGGCGTCGACCTGAACGGCGACGGCGAAGGCCAGCCGGACCTCATTCCCGAGGAGTAGTTCTTGAGCTTGAGGTCCATGAACTCCTCGAGCTCCGCGAACGCGACGATCGCATCGAAGCGCGCGAATGCCTCCCTCCGCGACAGGCCCGAGCATGACGGCGTTGATGATCACGTTGTCGCGTGCCACCAGATCCGGGTTGAAGCCGACGCCCAACTCGATGAACGGCGACAGCCGGCCCTTGATCTCAATCGAGCCCGCGTCGGCTCTGTAGATGCCCGCCAGGCACTTGAGCAGCGTGCTCTTGCCGCTGCCGTTGCGACCGACGATTCCGAAGAACTCTCCCTGCGGGATCGTCGAGCGTGACGTCGTCGACCGCGTGAGACCAGTCGAAGCTCCGAGGGCGGAACGGATGCAGTACACGCTCCTTGAGCGTGTGGTACTGCTCGTGCGGTAGCCGGAACGCCTTGCTCAGCCCATCGATTTCGACCGACGGCTGCGAAGCCACGCCGGGCGCCGCGCTGCCCGGTCCTTCGGGTCGTGCCGCGCCGACGGCGGTCGACCCATCGCGAACGGTCGCGCTCACGTGGCGGGACGGTAGCAACGGCGGCTCCGGCATCGAGGGCGCGGATGTCAGCCGACAGCCTGCGATGAGCTATCGCCGAAGCGCGGACGCGCCGCGGCTGATCGAGTGGACGGGGGAGCGCTGCGTGCCCTGGGCCCAGGACGTGCAGGTCGTCTACGAGCATCTGCACCGCTACCTGTGGGCGGCGCAGCTCGTCGCCGGGCCGGCGTGTGCTCGACCTGGCAAGCGGCGAAGGCTTCGGCGCGGCGATCCTGGCCGAGTCCGCGGCGTCGGTCGTCGGCGTCGACATCGACGAGCGCACGGTCGAGCACGCCACCTGAACTACGAGGCGGACGAACCTCAGCTTCGCAGCTCGGCGACGCGCGCGACCTGAGCGCGTTCGAGGACGGCTCGTTCGATGCCGTCGTGGCGTTCGAGATGATCGAGCACGTCGAGGAGCAGGAGCGGGTGCTCGACGAGATCAAGCGCGTGCTCGCGCCCGACGGGCTGCTGATCGTCTCCACGCCGGACCGCGAGGCGTACCGACCCACCGGGCGTCAGAACCCGTTCCACGTCCAGGAGCTGCCCGGGAGGAGTTCGTCGCCTGCTGGGCTCGCGATTCGAGTTCGTCGCGATGCTCGGCCAGCGGACCATCACCGGGTCTGCGCTGCTGCGCGGCTCGACCAGCGTCCGCGGCGCCGAGGCCGCAGAGCTTCTTCATCGAGCGCGACGGGCGACGAATGGCGTCTGCGCCCGGACTGGCACCGCTCTACCTGATCGCCGTCGCCTCCGACGCCGAGACTCCCGGCGTCGTCCCGCACGAGCTCGATCGCTCGGCGATCGCGGGCGCGCTGGACGCTGCGGCCGAGGCGGAGGCACGAGGCAGCGAGGTCGCGGAGCGCGAGCACACGCTCGCAGAGCGCGAGGCGCAGCGCTCCGGCGCCGCAGGAGATCGAGACGGCTGCGCGCCGCGGGCCAGCGACTGCGCACACGATCGTCGCCACTCGGATGCTCCTGAAGCTGCCACCGACCGGCTGCGGCGGGTCGACGAGTCGGTCACCTGGCAGCCGTTCCAGCGCGTGCGCGCCCGGGTGTTCGCGCTGCTCGGTGGCGAGGAGTCGCGCGCGGTTCAAGCGATCCAAGCGACGCTGCAGGGCGATCGGGGCGCTGGCTGCACGGCGCAGACGCGGCGTCAGGCGCCGACGCGACGCGGCGGGTGCACGGCGCGCGCGCCGCGGCACGTCGGGCGCGATCGAGCTTCCGCGAGTTCGAGCGAGCCGGTTGTCTCGATCGTGATCCCGCTGTACGCGCACGCCGAGCTGACACGCGGCGGCGCTGCAGTCGATCCGCGAGCACACCGAGCCGTGCGACTACGAGGTGATCCTCGTCGACGACGCCGCCGACCGCGGCACCAAGGCGCTGCTGAGACAGGTGCGCGGCGCCCGGATGATCGTCAACGACGCGAACCTCGGCTACCTGCGCAGCGTCAAGCGCGGCGCAGCGGCCGCGCGCGGGCGCTGGCTCGTGCTGTGCAACAACGACATCGAGGTCGCAGCCGGGCTGGCTCGCGGCGCTGCTCGACTGCGGCGAGTCGGCGCCCGACGTGGCGATCGTCGCCCCGAAGTACCTCGTATCCCGACGGCCGCTCGCCGAGGCGGGCGGCGATCATCTGGCGCGACGGCACCGGCGCGCAACTACGGGCGCGGCGAGGATCCCGAGCTGCTGCCACTACGAGTACCGGCGCGAGATCGACTACGGCTCCGCTGCCGCGCTGATGGTGCAGGCGCGACTTCTGGCGCGAGGTCGGCGGCTTCGACGAGCGCTTCGTGCCGATGTACTACGAGGACACCGACCTGTGCTTCGAGGCGCGAGCCCGCGGCCTGCGGGTGCTGTACGAGCCGCCGGGCTCGCGTGGTCCACGTGGAGGGGGCGACCGCCGGGACGCGACGAGCTCGGCGGCCACAAGCGCCACCAGGAGAGCAACCGCGCCGAAGTTCGTCGAGAAGTGGCGCGAGCGGCTCGAGCCGAGCACCTGCGCGCCCGGACCGCGAACCTGTGGCTGGCGGCCAACCGCCGCGCGCAGGCCCCGCGTGCTGGTCGTCGACCACCGCGTGCCGATGTGGGACCGCGACTCCGGGTCGCTGCGGATGCGCGGGATGCTCGAGGCGCTGATCGAGCTCGGCTGCCACGTCACGCTTCTGCCCGACAACCGCATGCCCGATCCAGCCGTACACGCGCGAGCTGCAGCGGATGGGCGTCGAGGTCCTCTACGGCGTCGACCTCGACCGACGAGCTGCGCCGGATCGGCCCGAGCCTGTCGCTGGCGATCCTCAGCCGCCCGCAGGTCGCCAGTCGCTGGCTCGAGCCCGTCCGCGAGCTCGCGCCGCCGGCGCGCGATCGTCTACGACACCGTCGATCTGCACTGGCTGCGCGAGGCGCGCCGCGCCGCGATCGGCCGGCGAGCCGGGCGACCGCGGTTCGCTGACGCCGAAGGTCGCGGCCCTGCGCGAGCTCGAGCTGGCGCTGATCCGGGCCAGCGACGCGACGCTGGTCGTCACCGAGGAGGAGCGCGGGCAGGTGCTCGGCCGACGTGCCCGGGCGCGAGGTCCACGTCGTGCCCAACGTCAACCAGGTCGCGAGCGCGCGTGCCCCGGCCGCAGCGGCCGCGACCGGCGTCGCTGTTCGTCGGCGGATTCGAGCACCCGCCGAACGTCGACGGCGCGCTCGACGCTGGTGCAGCGAGGTGATGCCGCTGGTGTGGCGCGAGCTGCCCGGACGTGCCGGTGACGATCGTCGGGCCCGAGCCGCCGGAGGAGATCGAGGCGCTCGCCTCGCCACGCGGTGCGACGTCACCGGCTGGGTGGCGGACCTCGACCCGGTGCTCGACTCGTCGCGCGGCTGATGGTCGCGCCGCTGACGCTACGGGGCCGGGACTGAAGGGCAAGGTCACGCAGGCGCTGGCCTGCGGGCCTGCCGGTCGTCACGACGCCGATCGGCGCCGAGGGTCTCGACGCCGCCGACGGCGAGCAGCTGCTGATCGCCGACGACCCCGAGGCACTGGCCGACGCGGGACCGTCGCAGGTGCTCACCGACGACGAGCTTTGGCAGCGGCTCTCGCAGCCGGGGCAGGCACTTGGCGGCGAGCGCTGCTCGCCGAGCGCTGATGACCGAGCGCTCCTCGCGAGCTGCTCGAGGACGCCGGCTGCGATCCCGGCTGGCGCCGGTCAGCCGGTCAGGCGCTCGCTGAATCCACAGCGAGCCGCCGCCGTCCCGTACTCCTCCGGGTAGTCCGGCAGCGCCGCGGCGAGCGACTTCGGCGCTGGTACTTGGCTGAGCCACCCGACGCCCAGCAGGATCCAGAACGCCGAGTTGAAAGCCAGGAAGCCGCGCACCAGGTACTGCTCGTTCCAGGCGCGGCCGCCGAACACCCATTCCTGCGGATAGTCCGCGGGCAGGAAGATGTCGTGGACGTGGACGACCACGCCCGGGGCCAGCCGCGGGAGCACCTCTTGGAACAGGAACACGACGTCGCCGCCGGTCTTGACCGTGTGCGAGCTGTCGATGAACAGCACGTCGCCGCTGCGCGAGCGTCAGGAACTGCTCGACGGGCACCTCCTCCACCGGCGAGACGATCAGCTCGCGAGATGCCCTCCACTCCCGTCGCCGAGGAACTCGGGCGGGTACGGCTCGATGCAGGTGAACTCGAGCGCGCCCTCCAGATACTCCCGGTTGACGCGCGCGGTGACCAGCGACGACCATCCGCAGCCCACCTCGATCATCCGCGCGGGGCCGGAAGTGGCGCAGCATCGCCCTGGAGCATCCATGCGTCGAGGCGGGAGAACATCTCGCTGCCGGCGTGGTAGTCGTGCGGGTCTCCGGTCGGCCCGTCGGGAATATCGAGCGCGCCTGCGCGCCAGCGCGTCGCGCAGCAGCGCGATCTGCTCCTCCTCGCGCCAGTCGATCCCCGGCGTATCGGGCGGGGCTCGGAGGGCCACACCCGCGAGCGCGCCGGCTCGCGGGCCAGCGCCCGGTTGTCCGGGACCGGGCTGTAGAAGTGGTCGAGCGGCCAGCAGAGCAGGGGCGGCTCCTGGGGAGGAGGCTCCTTGGCTCGCCTTCGACGCACGGCGCCGCAGGCTACATGGCGGCCCAGGGGGCGGATTCCACCAGCGCTGGCCGCCTTCGAGGGCAGTGGGATGAAGTGACGAATTATTCGCACTGGCGTCCCAAAGCCCCCGCCGACGGGAAGCTAGCTGACGGAAGGGTCTGCACCCGGCCCCTCGAGCCAGGTGTCCACTCGGAGGCCGGCGAGATCGACATAGGGGCCCTTCGTGGCGACGATCACGGTCTGGCGGGTGATGCCGAGTTGCGGGACGTCCAGCACCAGGTGCGCAACGGCCAGGCCGGCGGCGGCCAGGTCAGCCAGCAGGTCGCGGCCGTAGATCCGGTAGACGAGCGTGTCCTCCGCGTGGTATTCGGGTGGGACGAGATGGACATCGCGGCCATGCCAGCGATTGACGCGGACCGACGTTCGCTCCCACACGTGGGCATAGGGAACCTCGAGGATCAGGTGACCGCCCGGCACCAGCACCCGCACGATCTCCCTGATCGCCTGCTGCTCGTCAGGAACGTGCTCGAGCACCTCGGCGGTCATGACCACGTCGAAGAACTCAGCCGGGAACTGGAGGTCTTGGATGTCGGCCCCGGAGCGGGCATCGATCGGCTTTCCCGAATCTCCCTTGGGCGGCGGCTGATAGGGGAGGTTGTAGTAATCGAAGATCTGCGGCAGGAACTGCGGATGCCCGCGATAGCCGCTGGTCTCGAACATGCGCCGCTCCTTGCGCGGGGACCATCTCTTCAAGCGGAGCGCTCGCCGAGCATGCCGGCCAACGCCAGGATCAGCGCCCGGTCGCGCGAGATCGCGCCGCATGCGCTGCAGGCGAGGAACTCCCTCAAGCTCGAGCTGTCCTCGATCTGATCCGCATCGGCGGGCATCGTGATCGTCCCGACGCCGCCGCAGATGTTGCAGGCACCTCGAGATGCGACTGCGAGCCATTCCTCGGCGCTGGCGGGAACACTCGGCACGCCGCGGCAGGCTACCGCCTGACCGCGAAGACGCCACGACGGGCCACGGGAACGCAGGGAACCCCTATGTATTCTCCGCGCGGTGCTGAGGGAGCTCAGGAGCGTCTCGGTCCCTCAACTGGGTCTGCGCCAGCTCGGCGATCGGCTCCGGCTTGCGTTCGTCGGCGGGCTGACCCCGTACAGGGCCGCGCTTGGGGTCGTGCTCCTGCTGACGCTGGCGTTCTACATGTGGACGGCCGCCAGCACCACCGCGTTCGACTTCGGGAGCCACAACAACGACCTCTACAACGAGCTGACGTCGGGCTTTGTCCACGGCCACCTGTACCTCGCGGTCAAGCCGCCTCCCGGGCTGCTGCATCTGAAGAACCCGTTCGATCCGGCGCAGAACGCGCCCTACCAGGACCAGGTCAATTTTGCCGCGCTGTACCACGGGCACCTCTACTCGGCGTGGGGCCCAACCCCGGTCGTGACGCTGTTCCTGCCGTTCCGAATCACCGGGCTGCGCATGTCCCAGAGCTTCGCGGTGGCGTTGTTCGGGTTCGTCGGGCTTCTGTGCGCGGTGGCGCTGCTGCACCTGCTCGTGCGCCGCTTCGTCCCCAGGACTCCCAATTGGCTTCTGCTGGCCGCAAGCGCCGGGCTGGCGTTGAGCAACGTCGTGCCATTCCTCCTGCGTCGTCCCGTCCAGTACGAGGTGGCGATCAGCTCCGGCTACTGCTTCGCAATGGCAGCGCTGCTGCTGATCGCGAAGGCCTTGACGACGTCGCGCCGACGATGGCCGCTGCTCTCGGGCGCAAGCCTCTGCCTGGGCCTTTCGGTGGGAGGACGAATCTCGCTGGCGCCTCTGTGCCTCGTCGTGATCCCCGCGGCGCTCTACCTGATCCGACGCCGCGACGAGCCCTACCGCATCCTCGTCCCGCTGCTGGCCCCGCTCGCCGTGTGCGCGGTCCTGCTGGCGGCCTACAACGCGGCGCGTTTCGGCTCGATCACACAGTTCGGCAGCAGCTATCAGATCGCGACCGTGAACACGAACACGAGAGCCGCAGGCCAGCTCTCGTACCTGCCGCCGGGCCTGTTCTCCTATCTCCTGATTCCACCGCGGCTGGCGCTGACGTTCCCGCACGTGTTCCTGGCCTCCGCCGCCCAATATCCGTTCCCGTTCCCGCACGGCTATCAGGGATCCCCGAGCGACCCGTACGTCGAGCCCGCCGGAGGGTTGCTGCCGACGGCGCCGATCACGCTGCTGCTGCTCCTCCTGCCGACGCTGTGGCGGAGATCGCCGCCCGGCCAGCGGCGGGTGTGGCTCGTGGCCTCCGGGCTCGCCGCTCTGGGTCTCGTGATCGTTGCCGACCTGTCATATGCGCTGTGGGGCACGACCCAGCGATACGAGGTCGACTACGTCACCCTGTTTCTGCTCCCGGCCTTCCTCGTCTGGGCGGCTCTGTTCGCACGCCTGGACGGCCGCCGGCGCGCCCGTCGCGCCGTCGCCGCGGCCGGGCTCGCACTCACCGCCATCGGCGCCCTCGTGGGCGCGGCCACCAGCATCACCGGCTACTACGACGCCTTGTCCCTGGAGCATCCGAAGGTGTTCAACACCCTCGAGGACATCACCTCGCCGTTCGCCACTGTTGCCACGATGCTGGGCGGGAGCCCGGCAATCGCGCGCGTCTATGGGCCCTTACCGGTCAACCTGCCGCCGCAGGGCTACGGATCGACATCGGAGAAGGGGGCCGGGACGTACTTGGGCAGCGAAGGCGCGGTTACCGTCGTCATCGACTCGCCCTCCGCTCAGAACAAGGTGCTTTCGGCTGTCGCCCAGGCAGGCTCAGGCGCTCCCCGCAAGACCCATTGGGCCATTCGGGTCCAGTCTCCTGGCAGGGCGGCCACCGTCGTGTCCGTGACGGGCGCTCTCGTCAGGATGCCTGTACACCTGCACTGGGGGCTCAACCGGATCAAGCTCGCACTCGCCAGTCCGCAACCGAGCTCACCGCAGCAGCTGTATCTGGGCGCCCTGTTCCTCGAGTAGTTGGAGGGCTCGATAATTAACGCCCATGACGCAGCTCGCGATCCAGCAACCGGAACCGCAGCTTCTGATTCCCGAGGAGGATGTCTCGGACCCGGAGCTCTCGATCGTCATTCCCGCCCTGGACGAGGAATTGACGATCAGCGAGTTCGTGGCGTGGTGCCGTGCAGGGCTGGGGGACGCAGGCGTCCAAGGCGAGATTCTGATCGTCGATTCCTCCAACGATGCGACCGCCCGGCTTGCCTGCGCCGCGGGCGCGCGTGTGCTGCGAGTCCCAAAGCGGGGCCTTGGGCGTGCGTACATGGATGCCATCCCCTACATTCGCGGCCGCTGGGTGGTGATGGGGGACGCCGACTGCACGTATGACTTCCGGCGGCTCGCGCCCTTCGTCGAGAAGTTCCGCGAGGGGTACGACTATGTGATGGGGTCTCGCTGGCAGGGTTCGATCGAGCCGGGGGCCATGCCATGGCTGCACCAGCACCTCGGCACCCCGGTCACGACCTGGATTCTGAACCGGCTGTTCTCGAGCAGGTTCTCGGACATCCACTGCGGGATGCGCGGCATCACACTGGACGCCCTGGTGCGCATGAACCTGCAGTCCGAGTCATGGGAGTACGCCTCGGAGATGGTCCTCAAGTCCGTGCAGATGGAGCTGCGCACGGCAGAGGTACCGGTGCGCTTCCTCAAGGACCAGGAAGGAAGGCTCAGCCACCACAAGCGCGCCGGCTGGTTCTCGCCCTGGCAGGCGGCGTGGATAAACCTCCGGGCGATGTTCATCTACGGGGCCGACTTCTTCGTGTTCAGGCCCGGGCTTGTGCTGACGTTCCTCGGCCTGCTCCTGTCGGTGCCTCTCACCTTCGGCGATCTCAAGCTCGGCGCGGTGACGCTCTCGCTCAACTGGCACTTCTTGGGCTTGGCTGCCTTCGTCGTCGGCATGCAGGGCATCTTCCTGGGGGCGCTCGCGCAGATCATGTTCGACTACACGGGCCGCAAGCGGCAGCGGTGGCTGCGGGCGTTTCCGTACAACCGGACCGTGCTCCTGGCACTGCTGCTCGTGCTGACCGGCGTCGGACTGGCAATTCCGCTCGCGGTCGCGTATGTCAGCAACAGCCTCTCGCTCACGACCGCGAACCTGGCCCAAGACCACCTCGCGGTGTCCGGGCTCGTGGCCGGGATCGGTGGGGTCCAGCTGTTCGTCTTCGAGCTGCTGATGCAGGGCGCGGTGGTAACGACTGCGGGGGCGCGTCGGGACGGAAGCTGCTAGATGACAACTCCGGTTCGCTTCTACGCGCGTTACTACGGAGGGCTGCTCGGCCGCTCCGGGATGTCGCTGGCGAAGGGCATCGCGCTGCCGCTGGTCCGAGGAGAGGCGGTTCGCTCGGGGGCGCACGAGATGGCGTATCCGATCTCGACGTACGCCCCCTGGCAGGCCGATCGGGAATTCCGCAGCGTCTACGGGCGGGTGAAGCGGCAAACGCTGGTCGACGTATGGCGTTGCTACGAGCTCTGGAGCCTGATCGGGGAGCTCGTCGAGGTTCCGGGGGCGATCCTCGAGGTGGGCGTCTGGCGCGGCGGAAGCGGGGCGCTGCTGGCGACGCGGGCGGCGCGGCTCGGGATCCAGGATCGCGTCTACCTGTGCGACACCTGGGAGGGTGTGGTCAAGACCGGCCCCCTCGACATCTATTACCGCGACGGCAAGCACGACGACGCCTCGCGCTCGGTCGTGGAGCGGCTGATGGGCGCCCTCTCGCTGACCAACGTGGAGCTGCTGCAGGGCGTCTTCCCCGAAGAGACCGCAGCGGGGATTCCCGACCAGCGGTTCAGGTTCGCTCACATCGACGTCGACGTGTACCGGTCGGCGAGCGACGTGTTCGGGTGGGTATGGCCCCGGCTATCGCCCGGTGGCGTGGTCGTGTTCGATGACTACGGGTTCCCGGCCTGTCCCGGTGTGACGCAGTTCGTCGATGAGCAGCGCGGCCGACCCGACCGGCTCGTCCTACACAACCTCAACGGTCACGGAATCGTTGTCAAGCATTGAGCGGATGGATGCCGTGCCCGAATCACTTAAATCACCCGTCGCCGAGCAAGAGAGTTGGGACCACCACTGGGATGACTTCGCCCTCGCCAATGAGATCAACCCGGCCCAGGAGTATCGCCGTCGCGTTGCGCTCGAGCTCCTGGGGCGTTCTGGAGATCCCGAGCGGCTGCTGGACATCGGCAGCGGCTCGGGGGAGCTGCTCCTCTCGGCCGCGGCGCGCTGGCCGCGGGCCCAGCTGCTCGGGCTCGAGCTGAGCGAGTCGGGCGTCGCGCAGGCGCAGGTCAAGCTCCCGTCGGCCAGGTTCCGCAAGGTCGATCTGCTCAGCGAGCCAGTTCCGGACCGGGGCGACGAGGTGTGGGCGACACACGCGGTCTGCTCCGAGGTGCTCGAGCACGTCGACGATCCGGTGCGGCTGCTGAGGAATGCCAGGAACTGGCTCGGGCCAGGCTCCCTGGTGGCGGTAACCGTTCCGGGCGGTCCGATGTCGGCTTTCGACCGTCACATCGGCCACCGCCGGCACTTCACTCCAGGGGACCTGCAAGCGGTGATGGCCGCGGCCGGTCTCGAGGTTCTCGATACCTCAGCCGCGGGCTTTCCGTTCTTCAATCTCTACCGTGCGCTCGTCATTCTCCGCGGAGAGCGACTGATCGCCGAAGCGAGGAGCGGTGGCAGCGGAAGCTCCAGCCGCCTGCTTGCAATCGGCATGGCTGTCTTCCGGGCCCTGTTTCGCCTGAACCGATCCCGCTCCAGATTTGGATGGCAGATCGTCGGCCTCTCGCGCGAGCCGATGGGGACCAGCGGTCGCCAATCGTGACCGAAACCGTGGAACAGCCGATCCGCGAATCTTCTTACGGGCAGCACCGCGGCCACACGGTGGTCGACCGTCTCGGCGTGTGGCTCGGAGCTCGTGCCGTGCGCAGGAGCGTCAGCTTCGAGGGCGCTCGCATCGGGGACTTCGGTTGCGGCTATCAGGCGACGCTCGCCCGATCGTTCCTTGACACGGCCCACGCGGCGCTGCTGGTCGACGTCGCGCTGGCCCCGGATCTGAAGCAGCACCCGAAGGTGCGGGGGATCGAAGGGTCGCTGCTCGAGGTGCTGCCCGAGGTCGAGGACGCCTCACTCGACGTAGTTCTCTGCCTGTCGGTGCTCGAGCACCTGTGGGCGCCGCAGGATGCGCTCGACCATTTCCACCGGATCCTGGCTCCCGGAGGCACCTGTGTCCTAAACGTGCCGTCCTGGCTTGGGAAGCCCCTGCTCGAGCTCGCGGCCTTCCGGCTGGGGGTCAGCCCGGCGGATGAGATGGACGATCACAAGAGCTACTACGATCCGCGCGACCTGTGGCCGATGCTCGTCAGAGCCGGCTTCAAGCCGAGCATGATCCACTGCCATCGACACAAGTTCGGGCTGAATACGTCTGCCGTCTGCCGGGTACCGAGCGATGACGTTCGTTAGAGAGAGCGTGATCGTCGTCGGCGGAGCCGGATTCCTGGGGAGCCATTTCACCGATGCGCTTCTGGCCGATGAGCGCACGCGCCGACTGACGCTCTATGACAACTTCACGTCGGGGCAGGACTGGCACTACGCCCATCACGCGGACGATGAGCGCCTGGAGGTCGTGCGGGCCGATGCCAACGATCTGGACCGGTTGTGTTCGGCGATGACCGGCCACGACCTGGTCATCCACCTTGCCTCGAACCCGGACATCGCCGCGGCGATGACCAACCCAGCGATCGACTTCGACCAGGGCACGTTGATCACGCACCATGTCGTCGAGGCCATGCGGCTGACCTCGGTGCGGCGAATCGCGTACGCGTCGGGAAGCGGCGTGTACGGAGATCTGGGGGAGCTCGAAGCGCTCGAGGACCCGATCTCGTTGAAACCGGTCTCGACGTACGCGGCCAGCAAGCTCGCTGGGGAGGCGCTGATAAGCGCCTATGCCCACATGTTCGACATCACGGGCCGCGTGTGTCGCTTCGGAAACGTGGTCGGCCGGCGCCAGACGCATGGCGTCGGGTTCGATTTCCTGCGCCGCCTGCGCGAGGATCCCACGAGGCTCGAGGTGCTCGGGGACGGCAGCCAGTCGAAGTCGTATGTGCTCGCCGACGATGTGGTGCGAGCCGTGTTGACGGTCGTGGACGCCACCGGGGACGACGAGCCGTTCATGGCCGTCAATGTCGCCACGGGCGACTACATCACGGTGCGCGAGATCGTGCAACTCGCGCTTGAGGTGCTCGGGCTTGACCCCGATGAGGTGACTGTGGAATACGGAAGCGAGCCGCGGGGCTGGAAGGGAGACGTCCCGATCGTGCGTCTGAGCACCGATCGGATCAGGGCCCTCGGCTGGAGTCCCAGCACGGGCTCGGCCGGTGCCCTGCGCAGGTCGATGTCGGCGATGCTCGAGGACCTGGCCGCCGGAAAGCGATGATCGCGACGCCGAGACCGGTTAGCTGATGACCGTGGACGCATCAATTCGCCCTCCCGAGGGCAGCTCGGGGATCCCGGACTACGACGACGGGTGGCTCGGGGGCGACGGCCGGCGGGAGCCCTTCCTCCAATTCGCGCCGAGCGCTCCAGAGGTGAACTGGTCCGCCGAGCTGGAGCGCCTTCATGAGGAAGCCTCTCGCACCCATTTTCTCGACCGCTGGACGCGCCAGTCGATCGTCCTGCGTCTGGGCGACCTTCCTCCCGATGCCAAGGTGGCCGATATCGGCTGCTCCAGCGGCTATCTGCTCGAGGATCTGTGTGAACGCTTCCCGGCGATCCGGCTGTTCGGCGTCGATCTGATCGCGAGCGGCCTGATCAAGGCTCACGCCGCCGTCCCCTCGGCGCGGCTCTTTCGTGCCGATGCGTGCTCGCTGCCGTTTGCCGATCGCACGGTTGATGCGGTCACCAGCGCCAACCTGCTCGAGCACGTTCCCGATGATGTTTTGGCGCTCGGCGAGATCGAGCGGATCCTGCGGCCGGGCGGACGAGCGGTGCTGGTCGTGCCCGCGGGCCCCCGCACCTTTGACTACTACGACCGCTTTCTCGGCCACCAGCGGCGCTACGCGCGGGGCGAGCTGGCCGCCAAATGCCGCCAGGTAGGTCTCGACGTGATCGAGGACGTGGGGATCGGGTCGCTGTTGTACCCAGCCTTCTGGCTCGTGAAGCGGCGCAATCGGCTCCTTTACGGCGGCCTGCGGGGCGAGGCGCTTGAGCGGCGGGTGGCGGCCGACATCTCCCACACCAATGACTCGCACGCCGGACAGCTGTTGTGGCGTCTCGAGGATCGGCTCGTTCAGCGCGGCGTGCGCCTCCCGTTCGGGATCCGCTGGCTGGTCGTGGTCTCAAAGCCCGAGGAGGTGCCGTGAGCGAGCTTCTAAGCGTTGTGATTCCGGCCTACAAGGAGGAGGCGAACGTCCAACGGGTCTATGACCGCATCAGCGAGACCCTTGACGCACTCGGCCTCGACTGGGAGCTCATCTTCAGCGTCGATCCGTCACCCGACCGCACCGAGGAGCGGATCCTCGAGCTCCGACGTAGCGACGCGCGAGTGAAGATGCTTCGGTTCTCGCGACGGTTCGGTCAGCCGATGGCCACGCTCGCTGGACTGGAGGCCGCGAACGGCGATGTCACGGTTGTGATCGACTGCGATCTGCAGGATCCGCCTGAGCTGATCCCGGAAATGATGGCCCGCTGGCGCGAGGGCTTCGACGTGGTGTATGCCCAGCGGCGGACCCGCGCCGGTGAGACGCTCGCCAAGCGGATCGTCGCCCGGATCGGCTACAAGGTCATCAATCGCATCGCCGAGGTCGACATCCCGCCCAACACGGGCGACTTCCGGCTGATGAGCCGGCGGGTCGTCGACAACGTCGTCGCGCTGAAGGAGTCACACGGATTCCTCCGAGGACTGGTCGGGCTCGTCGGGTTTCCCCAGACCAGCGTGCTCTACGACAGGGACTCCCGCGCGGCCGGGACCAGCAAGTACAACCAGTTCTTCGGATCGCTCGCGATCGGCATCAACGGCCTGGTCGGCTTCTCAAGGTATCCGCTGCAGCTGATCTCGCTCGTCGGGGTGATCGTCTCCGTGCTGGCGTTTCTGGTGGCGATCGTGTACCTGGGTCTGAAGCTCGCCGGGGTCGGATTCCCGATCGGGAATCCGACGATCGTGATCGTGGTGGCGTTCTTCAGCGGGATTCAGCTGCTCTCGCTCGGGGTGATGGGGGAGTACGTGGGCCGGATTTACGATGAGACCCGAAACCGGCCCAAGTACATCCTCGAGTCCACCCACGGCTTCGACGAGGAGGAGGACGACTCCGCGCTACGGGGAGCAGGCGCCGAGCACGGCGCGCATCCCGGTGAGGGCGATCCCCTTGAGCGGCACCTGAGGCGGCGGGAATGACCCCCGCGGGACGGGGCCGCCAAGGGGGGTGGCAGCGAGCGCGAGCTTGGCGACCCGTAGCGGGGGGGATCCGACGGCGGGAACGCAGGCGGTGAGCACGCGGCCCCGGAGCACCGCCCTCACACCGGGATCCCCGGCAACCTTCACGGGCTCCCGCACCGCGAAGGACAGCTTGGCCCAGACCCGCCTGGCCGGTGCCGAGCCCGTGAGATAGAAGACCATCGGCGTCGGCGGCTGGGCCCAGGGGGTTCCATCCGGATCGAGCCGCGCCAGGGAAGTCAACAGCCCGTAGACCGGTAAGACGTCCAGTGGTTCCCCGCGGGCCTCCAATGCAAACGGGCCGTCCCGGGCAATCACGCGCCGGGAGGTTCTGACCCCGCCGAACCTGGTCAGGACGTATAAGTAGTTGGGATCGAACGGCGGCCACGGGCCGGAGGCACCGTCGAACGTCAGATAGGCCAGCCCAGGACCGTAGGAGACGGCGGTCACCAGCGAGACGGGGTTGTGCAAGCGCTCGTTTGCAAGGAAGTAGACCAGCGCCTCCTCGGCCTGGGCCGAGAGCGTCATGCCATACCCCTCCAATGCGATCGCGCGTCGAGTTCGCGGCACCTTGCTCAACACGGCCCGGTTGCCCGAATCGAGGAAATACGACTGGCTGGAGTAGCGATCCAGCTCCACCCGGGTCCTCTGGCCCACGGCGAGGATCACGAGCAGCGCGGCCGCGGCCGCCAGCCACGGGGCCAGTCGCCAGCCGGCAAGGCTCAGCGCGTAGATGCCGAGCGCCAGGAGCACGATCCCGATCGGCGCGAGCGGCAGGAGGTTGCGCTCCGCGCAATACGTGCACGAGTGCTGGGAGGCAAACGAGTACTCGGCCACCAGCGCGCAGATCGCCGCCAACGCCACCAGTCCCAGCGCGAGGCGGTAGCGCCGCAGCCCATAGACGATCACCCCGATGAAGACGAGCGGCACGAAGCCGCCGAGCACGAGCTGCTTGAAGCTCGAGCCGAGCGAGGACATGTTCCAGAAGCCCCTCGTTTGGAGCAGCAGCCCCGGAAGCTGCGCCACCCGGAGGTGGTAGGAGACGCGCGGCAGCGGAATCGTGTTCTCGATGATTCCCTTGGCGTAGGTCAGGTCTCGTACGAACGCGACCGGCTCGAACGCAATCGCGAGCACCGCGAGCACGAGCAGGCGAAGCCCGATCGAGCGGAGGTACGGGGTGAGCGGTGCTCCGCTCCGACGAGCTTTCAAGGCCAGCCAGGCGAACACCGCGATCGCCGCCAGGCCCACGAGCGGCACGAACAGGGGGTAGACGGTGAGAAAGGCACTCAGCACCAGGGCGCACAGGACCAGGCTCGCGCGGTGGCGGGTGCGCAACGCTTCGAACCACAACACGAGCAGCGGTATGACGAGTGCGAGGCCGCAGATCGCGGCCTGGTAGGTGTCGTAGAAGAGCTCGAGGAAGAAGGGTCCACCGAACAGCGCGGCGGCTAGCGCTGCCGCCCATGTGGACGATTGGGTCGCGTATCGCACGCAGGCGAAGACGCCCAGCGCCCCGCACAGCAGGATCATGATCAGGAACGGGTCGAACGTGTCGGTGGCGCCGAGTCCGAGAATTCCCGCAACGCTCGCGTCGAGCGGCGTGGCATCCAGGTTCTGGTCGTACTGAGCGCGGAAGCCCCAGTTGTATTGCGTCAGGTTGGGGAATGTCGCGGCGCCGCGCTTGGCGTTGTTCCACGCGTCGGTGGCGTCATGGGCGGACCGCGTCGCCTCTCCGTCCTGTTCGGCGACATACCCGTCCACGTCGGTGTAAGTGAAGACCGCGGGTCCCACTGTGTGGCGCTCATGGAGGACCAACGTCAGCGGACCGGCGACGACGAGGCCGACGATCAGCACCTGGACCACGTTGACGGCGATCAGCTTTCGCGGCGCCATCGAGCGCCACGGCCGAGCCCGTCTGATCCGCCAAGCGGCGAGCGCCAGCGATGCCGCGCACACGGGGACGAGGATCCAGTGGGTGCTGTTAGCGGACCAGAACTCGACGAGCGTGGTCGTCACCGACATCCCCACGCAGAACCCGAGCAGCGGTGCCATCGCCAGCCGCGAGATGGCGTCGAACCGCTCCGGGAGGTAGGCCGCCGGGCCTGAGCCCAGCGCCAGCAGCAGGAGCAGGAACGCGCCTTCGCGCGAGGCTAGTTGGAGCCAGAGGTGCATTTCGGGGCAGGGCCGGTTGCTCGGGCGCGGATGGGCGTGACCGGCAAGCGCGGGAGACTAGCCGCGCCGTAGGATTCTGATCGTGACCGCCGTTAGCCGCACCGGCTGCAGCGCGCAGGAACGCGCAGCTGCGAGGTGAGCCACGATCTGGCCGGCCGAACGGTGCTCGTCACCGGCGGCTCGCGAGGCATCGGAGCCGCGGTAAGCCTCGAGCTTGCTCGGCGGGGAGCACGCGTCGCCGTCGCCGCCCGCGATCGCGCCGCGGTGGAGGAGGCCGTTGCGGGGCTGCACGGCGAGGGTCACCTCGCGCTCCAGCTGGACGTCTCCGACCCCGCCGCCTGGCCGCCGGCCCTCGAGGCCGTCGATCGGCTCGGCAGCCTCCATGGCCTCGTCATGGCCGCCGGCGTGCTCGGACCGCTCGGCGTGCTGGAGGACGTGGCGATCGACGAGTTCGTCGCGACGCTCTCGATCAACCTGATCGGGACGGTGCTTGCACTTCACCACGCGTTGCCACGACTTCGCGGCTCGCGCGGCCGTGCGGTCACGTTCTCGGGCGGGGGCGCGAGCTCGCCTCTGCCGCGCTACGACGCCTATGCCGCATCGAAGGCCGCGGTGGCAAGACTGACCGAGAACGTCGCCGCCGCCTACGCACCCGAGGTCGAGGTCAACTGTGTCGCACCGGGGTTCGTGGCCACGCAGATGCACGAGGGCACGCTGCGGGCGGGCCCGGACGCCGCCGGGCACGATTACTACGAGCGCACGCGCGCCGAGCTCGAGCGCGGCGGCGTGCCCGCAAGCGCAGCAGCTGAGCTGGTCTGCTTTCTGCTCTCCGGCGAGGCCGCGGGCATCAGCGGACGGCTCCTCAGCGCCCAGTGGGACCCCTGGCGCGATCCCGCATTCAGGGACCGCCTCCGGAGCGATCCTGCCCTGGCCACGTTGCGCCGGATCGACGCGATGCACTTCGGACCAGTCGAACGAGAGTCCATCTGAGGCCCTCGTCGGGCGTGGGCTACGCTTCGCGGCCGTGCCCAGCGACCACTCGACGCAGTACATCGACGCCACTGTCGACCTCGCGGGGAAGCTCGACGGCGACGGCATCGACGCAATTGCCCGCGGTCTCGCCGCCATCCGTGAGCGCGGAGGCCGCCTGTTCGTGATCGGGGTCGGAGGTGGGGCCGGGCACGCCTCCCATGCGGTCAACGACTTCCGGAAGCTGTGCGCGATCGAAAGCTACGCGCCGACCGACAACGTCTCGGAGCTGACCGCTCGCGTCAACGACGACGGTTGGGACACCGTGTTCACCGAGTGGCTGTCGGTGTCCAGGCTGTGTGACCGGGACGGGCTGCTCGCTTTCAGCGTGGGGGGTGGTTCGCGCAACCCACCCGTGTCGACCAGTCTCGTGAGTGCACTGGAGCGAGCGCGGGAGACAGGAGCCTCGATCTACGGCGTCACCGGCGCGCCCGGAGGCGCGCTCGCTCAGCTGGCCGACGTCGCGGTCGTGGTCGATCCGCCGCCGGGTCTCCGGACGCCACTCGTCGAGTCGTTTCAGGCCGTGGTTTGGCATGCGCTCGTCTCCCATCCCGAGCTGGCCGTCCGTAGCGGCCATTGGGAGACGCTCGCCGCCGGCGCTGGGCAGTGAGTGGGGAACACGCGGTATTCGTCGACCGCGATGGGGTGATCGACGACCTGGTCGGCGATCCGCCCGAGTCCCCGCTGCATCCCGAAGACGTGGCTCTGCTTCCGGGTGCGGCTGACGCGCTGAAACGTCTGGCCACCGCTGGTTGGCTGCTCGTCGGCGTATCAAACCAGCCCGCGGCGGCCAAAGGGACCGTGTCCCTGGACCAGCTCGAGCAGGTCCAGGCTCGGGTGCTCGCGCTGTTGGACGCCGAGGGAGCCCGCCTGGATGCCTTCCACATCTGCTGGCATCACCCACAGGGCATCGTGCCTGGCTTGAGCGGGGCGTGCAGATGCCGAAAGCCCGCGCCCGGGATGCTGTTGGACGCAGCCGAGGAGCTCGAGATCGATCTCCTCAAGTCGTGGATGCTCGGGGACACCGACGCCGATGTTCTCGCCGGCGCGAACGCCGGCTGCCGGACCATCCTGGTGACGAATCAGGGCAGCGCCCACAAACGAGCGGGGCACGGCAGGCCGGACGCCGTTGTGCCAGATCTACCGGCTGCCGCGGACCTCATCTTGGGGATTGGATAGATTGATCGCAGTGGTCGATGATCTGACTGTGAAGATCTTCGCCGACGGAGCCGACCTGGACACGATCTTGGCGCTGGCCCAGGACGGGCGCGTACGGGGCTTCACGACCAACCCGACCTTGATGTGGAAGGCCGGGCTGACCAACTACGAGGACTTCGCAAAACGGCTGCTCGAGCGGATCACCGACAAGCCGATCTCCTTCGAGGTGTTCGCCGACGACGCCGAGGAGATGCGACGGCAGGCGCACAAGATCGCTCGCTGGGGCGAGAACGTGTACGTCAAGATCCCGGTCTCGACCACAGACGGCGCGCCGATGGCGCCGCTGGTGCGGGAGCTTTCGGAGGACGGGGTCAAGGTCAACGTGACCGCGCTGTTCACGACCGCTCAGGTGGAGCTGATCACCGCGGCCGTCAAGAACGGCGCCCCGTCTTATATCTCCGTCTTCGCGGGCCGGATTGCCGACGCGGGAATCGAGCCGATGCCGATCATGGCCCGGGCCGTCGACATCATGGTCGAGGCGCCCCGCTCCGAGCTGATCTGGGCCTCGCCGCGGGAGGTTCTGAACGTGGTCCAGGCAGACCAGGTGGGATGTCACATCATCACGGTGACCCAGGATCTGCTCAAGAAGCTCGACTGCCTGGGGAAGGACTTGCTTCAGTTTTCGATTGAGACCGTGCAGATGTTCCATCGCGACGCGGTTTCCGCCGGCTTCAGCCTGTAGCGCCTTGCAACGGGTGTGCATCACCGGCGGTGCCGGTTTCATCGGCTCCAACCTCGCCGACCGACTGGCCGCCGACGGCGTGGAGGTCGCGATCGTCGATGACTTCAGCACCGGCAGGCGCGAGTTCGTACAGGACCTTCTGCAGAAGCCGGGGGCGACGCTGTACGAGGGCGACGTCCTCGACCAAGGCCTTCTGGAGCGGGCGTTCACCGGCTGCGACTGGGTCTTCCACCTCCAGGCCAACGCCGACGTGCGCCACGGCGTCGAGCACCCGCGTAAGGATCTCGAGCAGAACACGATCGCGACCGCGAACGTGCTGGAGGCGATGCGTGCCGTCGGCGTGTCCAAGATCGCCTTCTCGTCCACCGGCTCGGTGTACGGCGAACCGGACGTGTTCCCGACCCCCGAGGACGCCTCGTTTCCCCTCCAGACATCGCTGTACGGGGCCTCGAAGCTCGCCGGCGAGGGGATGATCGGCGCTTACGCCCACGCGTTCGGCTTCACCGGCCTCGTGCTTCGCTTCGTCTCGATCCTCGGGGAGCGTTACACGCACGGGCACGTGTATGACTTCTATCGGGCCTTGAGCCGCGACCCCACCCGCTTGCGCGTGCTCGGCGACGGGCGCCAGGAGAAGTCCTACCTGTACGTGGGCGACTGCGTCGAGGCGATGCTGGTGGCGGCGGCGCGCCAGGAGAACCGTCCCGGGGAGACGGGGGTGTACAACCTCGGCACCGACGAGACGGTCACCGTCGATGACTCGATCCGCGTGATCTGCGCGCAGATGGGGGTCGAGCCGGAGCTCGAGCACACGGGCGGCAAACGGGGATGGGCCGGCGACAGCCCGCTGGTGCGCCTCGACTGCACGCGGATCCGCGGACTCGGATGGAAGCCGGCAGTCACGATCAGGGAAGCGATCGTGCGTACGCTCGAATGGCTCGACGCCAACGCGTCTGCCGTCGAGGGGGAGGCCGCCGTCAGGTGAGCGTGATCTTCAGCCGCGCGCCGCTGCGGATCTCACTCGGTGGCGGCGGCACGGACCTGCCGTCCTACTCCGGCGAGCACGAAGGATTTCTCGTGGCAGGGGCGATCGACAAGTACATCTACATGCTCGTCCACACGGTCTTCCAGCGGCACTACAAGATGAAGTATTCCGAGACCGAGGAAGTCGACGACGTCGCCTCGATCAGACACCCGATCCTGCGCGAGACGCTGCTGCGGCACTGGCGCGGCAACCCCCTCGAGATCGCGTCGGTCGCCGACGTGCCCGCCGGTACGGGGATGGGCTCCTCGGGCGCCTTCACAGTGGCGCTCGTCAAGGCGCTCGCCCACGCCCGGCGCACGTCGATCACCCAGGGGGCGCTGGCCGAGGCTGCATGCGAGATCGAGATTGACGTGTTGGGTGAACCTTGCGGCAAGCAGGACCCGTACGTCGCCGCCCACGGCGGGATTTGTGGCTACACGTTCCATGCCGACGGGACGGTGACGGTCGAGCCGCTCGAGCTTGCCCCGGAGACCCTGCGATCGCTGCGCGAGAACCTGCTGCTGTTCTACACCGGCGAGGCGCGCCAGGCGTCCGCGGTCCTCTCCGATCAAGACGAGCGGACAAAGACCGGGGACCAGGAGATGATCGAGAACCTCCACCGCACCAAGGAGATCGGGCTGCAGAGCAGGGACCTGTTGGTCTCCGGTGACCTGTTCTCGTACGGCGAGCTGATGCACCAGCACTGGCTGAACAAGCGCCGCCGCTCGCCCGGAATGGCCAACGACCGGATCGACGAGCTGTACACGCTCGCGCGCCGCAGCGGCGTGGTCGGCGGGAAGCTGGTCGGGGCCGGCGGCGGCGGCTTTCTGCTGGTCTACGCGCGCAACCCGGCTGACACCCGTCAGGCGATGGCCGCGGCCGGCGCGACCGAGCTGCCGTTCGACTTCGAGTTCGTGGGGGCGGACTCGACCGAGTACGCGTGAGTCGGCTCCGCGTCGGGATCGCCGGCTGTGGTCTGATCGGAAACAAGCGCGCGGCGGCCCTCGGGCCCGAGGACGAGCTGGTCGGCGTCTTCGACGTGGTCGCGGAGTCCGCGTCGGCGCTCGCCGAAGCGAGCGGGGCGCGCGCCTGCGGCAGCGTTGACGATCTGCTGGCTCTGAAACCCGACGTCGCCATCGTGGCCGTAACCCACGACCGCCTCGCCTCCCTGACGGAGCGAGCTCTCGACGCGGGCGCGCACGTGCTGGTCGAGAAGCCGGCCGGGATCGGCGTCGCGGAAATCGATCGCCTCACGGATGCCGCAGGCCAAGCTGGGCGCCTGGTCAAGGTCGGGTTCAACCACCGCTTCCACCCGGCCCTCGCGCAGCTCGAGTCCGAGGTGCGCTCCGGAGCGCATGGAGAGCTGATGCACCTGCGCGCGCGCTATGGCCACGGCGGACGCCCTGGCTACGACCGCGAATGGCGAGCCGACGCCGCACGCTCGGGTGGCGGTGAGCTGATCGACCAGGGGATGCACCTGCTCGACCTCACGCACTGGCTGGCGGGCCCACTGCCACTTCACTCCGCGCTCCTGCGAACGCATTTCTGGAATACCGAGGTTGAGGACAACGCCGCGCTGATCCTCGGCGACGCTGACTCCCGCGAGGGCCCGTGGGCGATGTTGCACGCCACCTGGACGGAATGGAAGAACACGTTCTCGATCGAGGTCTACTGCCGGACGGGCAAGCTGCAGGTCGAGGGCCTCGTGCGCTCCTACGGGGCCCAGCGGCTGCGCATCTACCGAATGAAGCCCGAGCTCGGGCCTCCCGAGCTCGAGGAGCGCGAGTTCGGTCCCGAAGACGTGTCGTGGTCGGCCGAGTGGGAGCACTTTGCCGCCGCAATCGCCTCGGGAGGGCCGCTGCTCGGAGATCTCCAGGATGCGCGTTACGCCTGGAGCCGAGTCGAGGACGCGTACGCGGCCGCGCCGGCATACGCGTCGATTCGGGCTTCGCTCGCGCCGTAATGACACCCCCCGTATGCATCCTCGCCGGCGGGCTCGGAACGCGGCTCGGCGAGCGCGTTCGCGACACCCCCAAGCCGCTGCTCGATGTCGCGGGCGAGCCGTTCCTGCATCACCAGTTACGGCTGCTGGCGCGCCATGGCGTGCGGGACGTCGTGCTGTGCGTCGGCTACCTGGGCGAGCGGATCGAGCAGGCGATCGGTCCGGAGGCCTTCGGGGTCCGGATCGCGTACAGCCACGATGGCCCCGAGCCGCTGGGCACGCTCGGGGCGATCCGCCGCGCGATCCCGCTGTTGGGCGAGCGATTTCTGATCCTCTACGGCGACACCTATCTCAGGATCGACTACATGGGCGCGGCCGACGCCTGGGGACAAAGCGGGCTCCCGGCGATGATGACCGTGCTTCGCAACGACGGACGCTGGGATGTCTCGAATGCGACCTTCGACGGCCAGCGCGTGGTCGTGTACGACAAGCGCGCGCCGTCACCGGACATGCGCTGGATCGACTATGGGCTGGGGGGATTGCTCGCCGGTGCCGTCGACGAGCTCGACCCGGAGGTGACGGAGCTTTCCGACCTCTACACGAGCCTCGCGGCCCGCGGCGAGCTGTTCGGATTCGAGGCGACCGAGCGCTTCTATGAGATCGGCACGCCCGAGGCGCTGGCCGAGACGAGCGCGTTCCTGGGGACGGCGCGATGAGCGGTGAGCTCCTCTGAGGCCAAGATGGCAGTCCTACACGCTGACGAGAATCGCCGGCGAGGCTCCGGATGCAAGCGGGTGCCCTCCGTCCGCGGCGACCCACTCGTCTGGGCGCTGGTCGCAATCGTCGCGCTGGGTGCAGCCGCGCGGATCTACTTCCTCGTGGTCTACCACCCGGCGCTGATCGGCTGGACAGACACCTACACGTATCTGTCTACAGCGCGTGGACCGTTATTCCAAGCGCAGTGGACGACGGCTGGTTACCCGATCTTCCTACGGGTGCTGCACATCATCTGGCCAAGATTGATCCTCGCCACCATCGTGCAGCACGTCCTCGGCGTACTCGGCGGGGTCCTGTTGTTCGACGCGGTCCGCCGCGCGGGGTTGCCGCGGGGCATCGGCCTGGTGCCGGCCGCGGTGGTGATCATGAGCGGGTTCGAGATTGTGCTTGAGCACGCCATCTTGACGGACGCGCCCTTCGCGTTTCTTGTCAACATCGGGCTGTGGTGCACCGTCAGAGCCTGGTCGGGACGCTGGTGGTGGTCGTTCGCCGCCGGCGTCTGTCTCGGATTCGGGGCCGACGACCGTGAGATCGGTTTGCTCGTCCTGCCTGTGGCCGCCTGCGGCGTATGCCTCGCGCC
This sequence comes from uncultured Actinomycetes bacterium, assembly GCA_963822725.1. Lineage (GTDB taxonomy): Bacteria > Actinomycetota > Thermoleophilia > Solirubrobacterales > Solirubrobacteraceae > Palsa-465. Next base: position 35,552 of record CAWGIR010000001.1, on the reverse strand, counting down.
TCGCAATGCCCTCGCCAGCGCGTGCGAGTCGGTCAGACCGCGGCTGCGAGCAGCGGCGAGAGTATTGCGGGTCGATCGCGTCTCAGCTGCGCATCCCATCGCCTCGTGGCGAGGCGGAGCCGTGGCCGCGCTTCTGTGCGGTGCTCTGACGCCAATCCTGCCCTTCCTCTACGCGCATGAGCAGGCGGTTGGCAATTTCGACTTCACCACCTCCGGAGCCGTCGACTTCTACGGCCGTGTCGCGCCCTGGGTCGACTGCTCAAAGTTCACCCCTCCTGCCGGGACGGCCAAGCTCTGTCCTTCACAGCCCGTGCGGGACCGGACCGGATTCGAATTCTGGGTCTTCGGCGCGGACTCGCCGATCGTGGAGGCCTACGGCGGGACAGGCATCACGCCGGCTCAGAACGCCAAAGTCCAGGCGTTCGCCCTCGCCGCGATCGAAGCGCAGCCGCTCACGTACCTCGGGCGCGTGGCGCGAGATCTAGTCAGACTCGTCGATCCATCGTTCACCTCGTCACCGAATCCCGCGATTGGCAACGCGGGAGGCGACGGCGGGGCTACCCGCGATGCGGCGGCGATGTTCAGCCCGCCCAACGCCGCCGTGGACAACCGCGTCGTCAGGACCTACTACGAGGCATCGCAGCTGCACGCCGGCGACGCGAGCCTGATCGTGGACTGGACCCGACTCACAGAGTTCCAGGGACCGGCCATGCTGTTGGCAATCCTGCTTGCGCTGATTGCACCCATCCTCGCGAGGGGCTCATCGCGCCGTTTTGCGCTGATTTGCGTCGCTGCGGCGGCAGTGCTCCTGATCGGTCCAATCGCAACGGACTTCTACTCGTACCGGCTAGAGGTCCCAGCGTTCGGACCGCTCGCAGCGGCGGCCGCGGTGGGTGCTTACGAAATCTGGCGACGCGCACGCCGGATCGCGTCGCGCCACCGTCCGATCGGGCTACAACGAGCGTAGGATCAGCCTACTGAGGCGAAGACCAGCTGTATCCGCTTTCCCAGAGAGACGGCGCAATGAGCGATGACCTGCCCGATGAGGCATCGCCGGAGCCCCCGCCGCCGCCTCCGGTAACGGTCTCGCTCGGGGAGACCGTGCGCGACTACTGGCTTCGGCGAGCCGCGCAGCACCTCTGGGACTCCTACGCCGGCTTGCGAATGTCCAAGTTCCCTGAGGATCTGCGGATCTACGAGCATCTGATCTGGACGACACGCAGCAGCGTCGTGATCGAGCTCGGCACGCAGTACGGCGGCAGCACGCTGTGGTTCCGAGACCGGCTCCGCGCCGCGGCGGGCTACGGGCGCGTGGGGGAGATCCGGGTGATCGCCGTCGACACCGACGCCGAGGCTGCGCGACCGGGCCTCGTTCGCGCGGACCCCGAGTTCGAGCGGGACATCGCCTTGGTCTCGGGAGACGTGTGCGATTCCGGGCTGCCCGAGCGCATCGAGGCGCTGGTCCCGCACGGCGCCCGCTGCCTCGTGATCGAGGACACCGCGCACATCTACGAGACGACGATCGCTGCGCTCAACGGGTTCGCGCGGTTTGTACCTCCGGGCGGCTTCTTCGTGGTCGAGGACGGGTGCGTCGACATCGAGGAGATGCGCGTCGACGACGAGTGGCCCAGGGGCGTACTGCCTGCGGTGTCAGATTGGTTGAGCGGCGCGGACGGACGGGAATTCATCGTGCGACGGGATCTCGAGCTCTATGGCCTCACCTGCCATCCCCAGGGCTTCCTGCAGCGACAAGAGCCGCGTCAGCAGAGTCCGCCGGGAAGCCAGTCCGCACCGCCACACCAGGCTTGACCCCGGTGTGGCCTCTATATTCGCGGGCCGTGCGCCGCGTCCCCACCCACCTCTCGGGGCCGATTCTCCTCGAGCCCACCGTGCACGGCGACGAGCGCGGTTTCTTTGTCGAGACCTTCAGGCGCAACGTGCTCGCCGATCTGGGGATCGACGTTGAGCTGGTGCAGGACAACCACTCCCGCTCGCGCCGCGGAATCGTCCGCGGGATGCACTACCAGCGCGGGATGGCGAAGCTCATCCGCTGCGCCCGAGGCGAGATCCTGGATGTGCTGGTTGACATTCGCCGCGACTCGAGCACGTTCGGCAACTGGGAGGGATTCGAGCTCAATGATTCGACGCACCGCCAGCTCTACTGCCCGGAAGGGTTCGCCCACGGCTTCTGCGTGCTGAGCGAGGTCGCCGACGTTCTGTACAAGTGCTCCAGCTACTACGACCCGGAACTGGAGGGTGGTTTTTCCTACCGGGATCCAGAGGTGGCGATCAAATGGCCCGATGGGCTCGAGCTGGTGGTCTCCGAGCGAGACCGGAACGCGCCGCTGCTGAAGGAGGTCGCCGCAGCGCTTCCGTTTGCGGCCGCGCAAGCCGAGTGACCGCGTCCCCGGTGGCGGGCGGGGAAGGCATCGTCTGCCTGGCCAACGACGGAATCATCGACGGGCTGAGGGCGCTGTGCGAGAGCCTTCGGGTCAACAGCCCCGGCATCCCGCTGACCGTCATCCCTTTCAACGAGGACCTGACCCGTACGCGGGAGCTGCTCGCTCGGTCAGGGCATCAGCTGTATGAGGATGCATCGCTGCAGGCCATGGACGCGCTCGGCCGCGGCTACTGGCCCGGCGAGCAGTGGCGTCCGCACGCGATGCGCAAGCTCTGCGCGTTCTGGGGTCCCTACGAGCGGTTTCTGTTTCTCGACGCGGACATCGTCGTGCTCTCCTCGCTTCGACCCTACTTCGACTGGTTCGCGGGCGACAGCGCCCAGCTGATGTACTTCGAGGCCGACCTCAACATGGTCTACAGCGGCGCGGTGCGGGAAGAGATGGTGTCCCGACGAGGGGCGGTCGGGTTCCAGACTGGCGTCTTCATGGGTCGGAGGGGCGCGGTCTCCCCGGAGGCGCTCGACTCCCTGATGGAGGGCTGCGCCCCGTATCGTCACGGGTTTGTCGACATCCTCGAGCAGACCTTCCTCAACTACGTGACGGATACGCTCTCCCTGTCGAAGGTCAACGCCCACGAGGCGGTGCCCGAGGTGTCCGATGGATGGGCGGGCATGCGGCTCAAGCGGCGAGGAGAGGGCTTCGTGCTGGCCGACGCCAGGATGCCCAGACCAGGCCGGCCCGTGACCCTGATCCACTGGGGCGGCTATCCGATCGGCCCGTTCATGCCCTTCCGGTCGACGTTCCTGAAATACCGCCTCGCCGGCGCCAGCCGCGCCGAGCGGCTGCGCTACCGGGCCGCCGCCCTGATCTCCACCATGCGCGGCCTGTCCTACCGAACGCCGCTGCACCTCGTCTATCGATGGCGCTACCTGATCAACAACTGGCTCGAGGCGCGCGGCCGTTCCTTCCGCCACCGCTAGCCCTGCATCACGGCCGGCCACCGAATTCGGCATCCTGTAACCCGGAATGCGCGCTCGCCTGATCGACCGTTTGATAGTGACTCCCGAGCAGTACCGCCGCGTCGCGCTCGGCGCGCTCGGCGCGCTGATGCTGATCGTGCTGACCGGTGCGGCGGTGCGATTGACCGACTCCGGCCTCGGCTGTCCGGACTGGCCGCGCTGCTACGGCCATGTCACGCCTCCGCTTCAGGTGCATGCCCTGATCGAGTTCGGAAACCGGGCGCTGTCAGGGATCGTCGGCGTGCTGGTGGGGATCGCGGCGGTCCTCGCCCTGACCAGGCGGCCCTTCCGCCGCGATCTCGCCTGGCTGGCCTGGGCCTTGCCGCTCGGTGTCGTGGGGCAGGCGGTGCTGGGCGGGTACACCGTCACGAACCACCTGGCACCGGGATTCGTCATGGCCCATTTCGGGCTCTCGATGATCATCCTGGTTGCGGCCGTGGCGCTGGCCTGGCGTGCCTCGTTCGAGCCCGGCTCCCGTCCGCGTTCGAGCGACCGGATCACGGTCTGGTCGATCCGCGCGCTCGCCCCCCTGGGCGCGATCACGATTTTCGCCGGCACGGCCGCGACCGCGGCGGGGCCGCACTCGGGAGGCTCGACCGGACAGCGCATCCATCGCCTGCACTTCAAAGGCGGCGACACACTGACCTGGATCGTCCATCAGCACGCCACGATCGCGGCCATTTTCGGCGTCGCGGCGGTCGGGGTGTGGCTCCTGCATCGGCACCGCAACGCGTCCGAGCGGATGCTCGAGCCGCTGACCGTGCTGTGCGTGCTGCTGGCTGCCCAGGGCCTCGTGGGGAGCGTCCAGTACGAGCTTCACCTGCCGACCGACATGGTCTGGGTTCACGTCACCCTCGCCACAGTCACCTGGGTGACGGTTCTATGGGCGGTCGCGACCGCGGGGCGTCTCGTTCCCCGTACGGCCCCGGTGCCCGATCGGGTCGCCGAGCGGAGCCCCGGCAGGCGTGAGCTCGAGCCGATCGGCCCGATGGGCTGAGCGTCAGCGCCGAATCGCGTGCTTGTGATGCCGCGCGTGGCGCCGGCGATGCGTCGAGGCGTGATGCTTGGACGTCGCGGTGGCGACGATTGCCCGGTGACTGCTCGAGACCGCAGAACCGACGAGAGTCACGAGGCTCCTCACCAGCTGCTGAGTGCCGGCCAGCGTGACCCGCACCTCGCCCGTCAGCGTGTGGCTCTGGGTTTTGTTCAGCAGCGACATGCACTGGCTGCTGAGTCTCGACTCGATCGCGTGACCGTGGCCGCTGCTCGTCGCCAGCGAGCCGCTGCCGCAGCTGACGAGCCCGCCCCCCTTGTTGCGCGCGACCAGCGCGACCTTGCCCTTGCACAGCGCCCCGTGCTTGCCGTTGCAGAGGAACCGAATCGAGGTTACTCCGCGCCTGACCGCCAGCCGGTGGCTCTCCACCGACGTCGTGCCGTAGGTGGGGGCGGGCGGTGGGGCGGGCGCGGTCGTGAACGTGACGTCATCGCCGGTGCTGTAGTCATTGGCGTTGCCGGGATCCCCCTGGATCACGACCAGACGGAAGTGATAGGTCGTGCCAGGTGTGAGACCGGAGACCGTCTCCGACACCGCGGTCAGGCCGAGGCCAACGCTCGATCCGTGCGAATAGCTGCCATACGCGGTGCTCGTCCCGTATTGGAACACCCAGCCTGAGCTTGGATTGATCGTCAGCGCGACGCCGTTCAGGATCGCCGAGGTGCTCGTTACGGACGTGGCGCTGCCCGTGGTCGCGACGATGTCCGCGTATCCGGCTTGGGCTCCCACCGCCAGCACGCCGGCGGCGGCGAACCCGAAGGTCGCAATCAGGGCGGCAAATCGAACGCGCATTGCTTGAAGTGATCGGCAACGGGGCGATGGTGCTTGAACGACCGCCCCTGTCGTGACCTCAGTGTGACGGGCGGGGCGGCGGATCGCCAGGGGCCGTCTAAGGCGGATGCGGGTGGGGCCTACCGCTACGATCGTGCTCAATGTCATCCGATCGGCGCACGGCGGCCGCGCCGCCGCGACCTGCGGGCATTCGCAGCGGCGATGCGTCGCTCAGCATCCTCGTCGTCGATGACGAATCCGACCTGCGGGAGATGCTGACCCGCTCGTTCTCCCGGGAGGGCCATCGCGTCATGGCGGTGGCCGATGGCCGCGGCGCGGTCGACCGGGCGAGCACGGACCACTTCGACATCATTCTGCTCGACGTGGCCCTCGGCCCCGGACCCGACGGATACGAGGTCTGCCGCACGCTCCGCAGCCGTCGCAACGTGGTCCCGATCATCATGCTGACAGCGCTCGACTCCGAGGCCGACGCGGTGCTGGGACTCGAGGCCGGCGCCGATGACTATGTCACCAAGCCGTTCGGACTGGCCGAGCTTCGGAGCCGGATCCGCGCAGTCATTCGCAGGGCGGGCACCCGCGCGATGGGAGATGAGGTGCTGGTAGTCGGCCCGATCGCTCTCGACCGTGCCCAGCGCGAGGTGACGATTGAGGCTCAGCCCGTTCGGCTGACCTTCTCCGAGTTCGAGTTGCTCGACGCCCTGATGGCCGACCCCGGACGGCTGCTCAACCGGCAGGAGCTGCTGCGTGCCATCTGGGGCGACAGCGCCTACCGCGACCCACGCGCGATCGACGTCCACATCCGCCACCTACGCGAGAAGCTCGAGCCCGAGCCCGAGAAGCCGCGATACATCCTCACCGTGCGCGGGGCCGGATACCGCCTGCGAGGTCCTTAGCCATGCCTCAGCGACCGCGCCGTGGCGCCCTTGGTCTACGCGGTCGGATCGTCGGGCTGGTGCTGTTCACGACCGTCGCGACGCTGGCCGTCGCGGCGCTGGCGCTGCTTGGGCCGCTGGAGTCGAAGCTTCGGACCTCGGCGCTGAACACGTTCCGCCACGAGCTCAGAGTCGGTGCCGCGCAGCCGTTCAAGAGCCTTCATCTCTGGAACCTCGCGCTTCCAGCGAACCAGATGGCGCTCAATCAGGCCGAGTCTCAGCTCGGCAGCCGAGTCAGCGGGATCGCCTATGTTTACGGCTTCGGCGACGCGGCCGGCCACGGCGTGCTCCAGTTACTGCCGTCCTTTACGCCACGTCCCGACCAAGATGTCGAGAGGGACGATCCCGCGACCGACGTGACGCGTCAGTTCATCGTCGGCGCCGAGCACGGGGCGTATGGCCTCGGCACGATCGACGGCGATCAGTACGCCGAGTATGCGGTTCGATTCGCAACACCGGAATCGTTCTCAAAGAAGGGCAAGCCGCAAGGACAGGCTCTGTGGGTCCTCGCGGTCCGCAAGCGCATCGACGAGGTCCCGGCGGCCGTCTCCGCGGTGCGCACCGCGTTCCTGACCGCGGCGCTCGCCGGCCTCGGGCTCACGCTGCTGCTCGGCATCCCCCTCTCAGTACACGCTGGTCCGCCGGCTGAGGCGACTTCGCCAGGCCGCCCTGCGGCTGGCCCGCGAAGGTCCGGCCGGCGGTGTGAAGGTCCCCGTCGACCGCGCACGGGACGAGGTCGGCGACCTCGCGCGGACGTTCGCGACGATGCAGCGCCAGCTCCAGCACCAGGAGGAGGCGAGGCGGGCGTTCGTCGCGACCGCCTCACACGAGCTACGCACGCCGCTCACGTCGCTCGACGGGATGCTCGAGCTGCTCGACGACGACCTCCAGAGCGGCGAACCCGACCTGGCAGAGGCGCGCGCCCTGCTGGAGCGGGCCCGCGCCCAGTCGCGTCGGCTTGCCCGCCTCGCCGCCGACCTGCTCGATCTGAGCAGGCTCGATGCGGAGGTGATGCTGCGCTCCGAGCCCGTCGAGCTAAGTGAGCTCAGCCGCGCGGTCCTTGCGGAATTCGAGCTCGGCACGAGCGAGCGTGGGATCACGCCGGTCCTGGAGATTGCCGAGGGCCAGGTGTGGGCTCTCGGGGATCCGGGGAGCATCGCGCGGATCCTCCGGATCCTGCTCGACAACGCGGTCCGGATGAGCCCCGAGGGCAGGGAGGTCAAGATCGAGCTCTCGGGCGGCGCCAGCGCCCAGCTGAGCGTTTCGGACCAGGGCCCCGGGATCGCGCCGGAGGAACGCGAGATCATCTTCGAACGCTTCCAGCGTGGGCGCGATACCGCCGGGCAGGCCGGCTTCGGGCTCGGCCTCGCGATCGGGCGCGAGCTCGCTGAGCGGATGCGGGGCGAGCTCCTCCTTGACGAGACCCATACCCCCGGGGCCAAGTTCACGCTGAGGCTGCCCGTGGCAAAGGCGCGGGAAGTCCCGACGCTCGTGGCCGGGTGACGAACGCGACGCGAGCCTGACACGATGTCAAGCGATGGATGAACGCCTGCTGAAGACCATGCTGGACGTGGATGAGCGCCACTGGTGGTACCGAGGCCGCCGGCGCGTGATCCGAGCGGAGCTGGACCGCCTCTCGCTGCCCGAGCACGCCCGGATCCTCGATGCGGGATGCGGCTCCGGTCGCACACTCGAGGACCTGGTGGATTACGGAGAGGTGATCTCAGGGCTGGAGCTGAACGAGGACGCGGCCCAGGTGGCACGCTCCCGCGGCGTGGGCGAGGTGCAGATCGGGAGGCTCGAGGAGATCCCCTGGGAGAGCGACCATTTCGACCTGATCACCTGTCTCGACGTGCTCGAGCACGTCCCGGATGACCGAGAAGCCTTGAGCGAGCTGCGGCGAGTGACCAGACCCGGTGGCTGGCTGCTTGCCACCGTGCCCGCCTATCAGGCTCTGTGGTCCTCGCATGACAACGCCAATCACCACTACCGCCGCTACGAGCGCGCGACCCTTCGCGCCGCGGTGGCCGACACGGGCTGGGACGCTGCACCGGCTCACCTCCTTCAACACGCTGCTGTTCGGACCCGCAGCGGCGGTGCGGCTGGCCCAGCGCCGCCGCCGGAACAGGAACGGAGACGGGCAGGATTTCGACCTGCATCTGGGCCCGCGCTGGCTCAACCGCGCGCTGGAGCGCCCGATGCAGGTCGAGGCAAGCTGGCTGGCACGAGGACGGACGCTTCCCGCCGGACTCTCGTTGCTGGCCGTGCTCCAGAACCCGTCTACCTGACATGCCGCTGGGGGCGGCTTGGCTCGCCGCGCTTTCGTTCGCGGCGATCATCTCGATCTCCAACAAGCTCGGCTATCTGCTGCCGGCGATCATCGGCCTGGAGTCGATGGGGATTCCCTCGCCGGGTGAGACCGCGCTGGTGGCGGGCGCTGTGCTCGCGAGCCAGGGCAAGCTGAAGATCTGGCTCGTGATTCTGATCGGTGTCGGCTCGGCGATCGTGGGCGACAACTGCGGCTATCTGCTCGGCCGGCAAGATCGGACGCGAGGTGTTCGAGGCGCGCGGGCCGTTTCGCAAGCATCGGGTCAGGGCGATCGCGGCCGGAGACCGCTTCTTCAAGAAGCACGGGCCGAAGGCAGTGTTCTTCGCGCGCTGGATCGCGCTCGTCCGCTTCGCCGCCGCATGGCTTGCCGGCATCAACAAGATGCCTTTCCGGCAGTTCTTCTTCTGGAACGCGCTCGGCGGCATCACCTGGGGGATCACCTACGGGCTGGTCGGCTATTACGGCGGGCACGCCGCCGCCCATGTGCTCTCCCAGGTCGGGATCGCGGGCGCGATCGTGCTCGGGGTGCTGATCGTCGGCTTTCTATCAGGATCAGGCTGCGCGAGGCTCGCCAGCGAACGCGAGCCCAGCGAAGAGAGCGACTGAGCTGGATCAGCCTTCGCGCGGCTCGAGCTCGAGCGCGCAGGAGTTCATGCAGTAGCGCAGGCCCGTCGGCGCCGGGCCGTCATCGAACACGTGCCCGAGGTGACCGCCGCAGCTGCGGCAGAGAACCTCGGTGCGCTTCATGAACAGGCTGCGGTCCTCCCGCAGCTCGACGTTCTCGGCCACGGCGGGCTCGTAGAAGCTCGGCCACCCGGTCCCCGAGTCGAACTTGGTGCCGGAGTCGAACAGGACCGCGCCGCAACCTGCGCAGCGGTAGGTCCCATCCTCCTTGGCATGCACGTACTTGCCGGTGAAGGGCGGCTCGGTGGCCTGGCGGCGCAGCACCTCGTACTGGTCAGGCGAGAGCCGCTCTCGCCATTGCTCGTCGGTCAGCTCGAGTTTCTCCATGTGCTCAAACGTTAGCGGCGGGTCCTTTCAGTAGGGTGAACCGCGTGCTAGTTCGGGCTCGCGATCTTCCCGACCGAGGACGGCCCCGATCCCGGACGAGATCGCACGCATGGCCGAGGAGCGCGGCTACGAGTCGCTGTTCTTCCCCGAGCACACGCACATCCCCGCGGAGCGCGAGACGCCGTATCCGATGGGAACCGAGCTGCCGCCGATGTACAGCCGCACCTACGACCCGTTCGTGGCGCTGACCGCGGCGGCCGTCGCCACCGAGCGGCTGCTGATCGGAACCGGCATCTGCCTGGTGATCGAGCGTGACCCGATCATCACCGCCAAGGAGGTCGCCTCGGTGGACCGTCTTTCGAACGGACGCTTCCTGTTCGGCGTCGGGGCAGGCTGGAATGCGGAGGAGATGCGAAACCACGGCACCGATCCGGCCCGCCGGTTCTCGGTGATGCGGGAGCGGATCGAGGCGATGAAGGCGATCTGGACCGAGACGAGGCCAGCTACGAGGGCGAGCACGTGCGCTTCGAGCGGATCTGGTGCCGGCCCAAGCCGGTCCAGCAGCCGCACCCCCCGATCCTGGTCGGCGGAGTCGGCCCACGCGTCCTGGACCGGGTGCTGAGCTTCGGCGATGAGTGGATGCCCAACCGGCTCCGGGATGAGGAGCTGGTCCAGCGGATCGATGAGCTGAACCGACGCGCCGAGGACGCCGGGCGCGCTCCGATCCCGGTCACGGTCGCCGGGATCCGTCCGGACGCCGCGCGGATCGAACGCCTGGAGCGTGCCGGGGCGCATCGGGTGTTCTTCTGGCTGCCGCCCGAGCGCGAGGAAGTGGAGGGTGCGATCGAGGCCTGTACGGCTGCGATCGAGGAGTACCGGCGGGCCGGGGGCTAGCGCGCCGAGGGCAGGTAGCTGCTCCCGGCCCGCGGATCCGGCTCGAGCACCTCGAGCGCCAGCGAGGACCAGCCGAAGTCGACTGCGCCCATCCCGCGCGCGGAGTAGGGGCCGTAGTACTCGCGCAGCCCGGCATCCCGAACCGCGACCCCGACGCGTCTGGCCAGCTCGTCCGCATGCTCGGCGTAGCCGAGCCGCACCAGCCCGAGCCACACGAAGCCAGGCGGAGTTGATCCAGGTCGGTCCTCGCCAGTAGCGCTTGACGCCGAATACGCCCGTGTCGTCTAGCGAGAACGTCGGATCCTTGGCGGACACCGACGGCGGCGGCACCGGCAGCCAGAAACGCTCGGGGTCGAGCAGGTGCTCCTCGACAAGGCGCCGCCCGATCCGCTCGGGAAGATCCGGCAGCGCCAGCGGTGCCAGCGCTGCCCAGGTGAGCGCCGGGGTGTGATCCGGCTCTGGTCGTGCCAGGGGACGAAACAGGCCCGTCTCCTCGTCATACATGCGCTCGATGATCGTCGCGGTCAGCGAGGAGCGACCGAGCGCGATCCGCGAGAGGTTGTAGAGAACGTTCGTCATCACCTCGCAGCACACCGGGCCGCCGGCGTCGACGATCCTCCGCAGGTCGAAGCCGAGCTGACGGTTTCGGTGCACGAGGAGCACGAACTCCGGCAGCCCGTGCGCTCGGTTACCCCAGATCGCGTCGAACTGCGTCGAGGCGTCCAGCCCGGACTCGTCCGGCTGAACGATCCAGATCAGTCCGTCGCCGTCCAGATCGCGATGCTCCTCGAGCCAATCGTGGTGCCGCCCGATCGCGGGGGCCTCCGCGGGGTCTCCGACCGCGATCCGCCACGCCCAGGCCAGCACCGGCGGCTGGATGCTCGCGGTCATCGGCGCGTCTGGTGAGATCACGTTGTAGGTGAAGCGGCGGGCACCGTGCAGCGGCGTGTTCCAGAAGATCGTGTGACCGATGAATCCGTCCTCGCGCTGCGCGGCGAGCAGCGAGGAGAGCTCCATTTTCGAGCGCGCGGGATCGAACCTCCGCCACACGATTGCCGTGAAGCACGAGTCCCAGTACCACTGCCACGGATAGTGGCCGGGACTTGGACTGGTGTAGGCGAAATCCGTGCCGTCGTGCGCTCCCCTCTCGCCAGTTCTTGCGCAGGACCTCTTCGCACAGCGCGCGCACTGCGGCCGTATCGGTGTCTGCGAACATCGCGCGCATCGTGTCAGCTGGGAGATCAGCCGCGCCGCTCGCCCTGGGGTGGGCACTCCGGCGCGCGCGCGAGCTGACGGACCCGTTCGCGATCCGCCGGGCATCTCCCGGCGCTCCCGTCCCCCCGCGGCGCCTCCGCGCGCGCACGGGTGCGCCAGGGGTCACCGAATTTGTCGAAGGCGGCCGACAGGCCGCGCGCGAGCTCCAGGCATCGCTCGACCGCCCGCTCTCCCAGTTCGGCTCCGTTCTCGATCTGGGGTGTGGCTCGGCGCGGGTGCTCCCACACGTCGCGGCGCTCGCCCCGGGGGCACGGTGTGCGGGTTGCGACGTCGACGCCAACGCAATCGGCTGGGCCGCGCGGCATCACCCGGAGCTCGAGTGGCGGGTCAGTAGGGCGGAGCCGCCGTTGCCATTCGAGGGGCGGAGCTTCGAGCTCGTGTATTCGATCTCGGTGCTGAGTCACTTGGACGAGGCCGCTCAGGACCGCTGGCTGGAGGAGGTTCGTCGCGTGCTGAAGCCCGGCGGCGTCGCGCTGCTCTCCGTACACGGGCCCCATGCGTTTGAACAGTTCCGCACCGGTCGCGTCAGGACGGCGTGGTGTCCGCCCGGAGCCTTCGCGCGCGCCCCGCTCGGGCCCGGGGAGTTCGTGTTCGAACCCTATCGGCGCTCGGTCTGGAACGAGACCGAGCTCCCCGGGGTCGGCGAGGAGTACGGGCTGGCGTTCCATGGACCGGAGTACGTGCGCGGGCACTGGACGCGCTGGCTCCGGGTCGAGCAGGTGGTCGAGCGCGCGCTGACGGGGTGGCAGGACCTCGCGGTGTGCGTTCAGCCGCCCATCGCGAGCTGAACGCTCAGATCAGCGCACCGCGCCATGTAGCGTGCCCACGCGGTCGGAACGAATGCTCTGAGCGGAATCGCGGCGACGCCACCCCGGGCAAGGAAGGTGTAGGTCCACTCGAACGACGATGAGTCCTCGCCTTCCTCCGTGAAGGCCCAGGATCCGATCGCGTGGTCGACCAGCCGCCCGAGCGGGCTCGTGAAGCTGTCCACCCGATACTCAAAGCGCGCCGGTCGCTCCCACACGAGCACCTGCTCGCGTGCGGTGCTGCCGTCGCCGAGGACCACCGTCCGTCGCGAGCCGGGCGTGTCCCACGGGCCGGTGAGATCGCGTGTGCCCACCACGGCCGGGACCGGGCCCCAGCGGTGAAGCACCTTCGGAAGCACGTCCTCCGCGACGACGGTGTCGAACAGCCGCTCCACCCTCGTCGCCGCCCTGCGGCTCACGGTGTGTGAGGCGGAGTGCATTCACCGCCCCGCGGGGAGGTGGAACACGCCATCCGTCCCGATGTCGAAGTGATCGGTGGGGAAGTCCTCGCGAGAGAGCTGCTTGACCAACGCGACGCTGGCATGGGAGCGGTCGGGGCGGGGGAGGCCGCCCGCGAGCATGATCGGGAGCCAGCGCGCCGCCAGGAGGTGTCCCCCGGCGCCCAGGGTCACGCGCAGGATCCCGCTCTCGTTCAGCACGCCGCCTCCGCCGAGCGTGTGGTAGCCGACGAAGTTGCCGAGCGAGTAGGCGATCAACCGCCGGTGATAGCGCTGGATTCCACGGATGACGTGTGGCCCTGAGCCCACGACGATCGTGGCGCCGGCGTCGATCACCGCGTGCGCGAACGCGCGGGCATTGCCCCGGTTCTCCCCGAGGTAGAACTCGGTCCCGTTCGGCGTGTGCAGTGCCCCCGCTCCCTCCGCGCCGGCATGGATGATCACCACCACGATCGCCGCGCGGCGCGTGGCCTGCCTGACCAGCGCCTGCGCACCCGGGATGTCGAGGAGATTGGCGTCATACGGGTAGGGCGCGAATCCCAGGAACGCGATCCGGATGTGATTCCGGCTCAGGTAGGTGATCTCCCCCGGAAAGCCGGTGTGCGCAATCCCGGCGCCGTTCAAAGCCCCGACCGTCTGTGCCCGTCCGGACGGGCCGTAGTCCATCGAGTGGTTGTTCGCCTGGTTGACGAGGTCGAACCCCAGCGAGCGGAGCCCGAGCGCCTCGCTCGGCGGCGCCTGGAACGCGAAGCAGACGTTGCTCGGGAGGTGTCCGCACTTCGAGGCGCCTCCCACCGAAAGCGTTCCCTCCAGGTTTCCCAGAGTCACGTCCGCCGTCCGGAGCTCGCTTCGGACGGGCGCCAGCGCCTGGCCCACGCCTCCGGGCGGCAGCCCGAGCTCGCTTGAGAGCGCGATGTCGCCCACCCACTCGAGCGTGACGGAGCGCTGCTCGGGGCGAGCGAGCGCAGACGGGGCCGATGCCGCGCTCAGCGCCAGCACCGCCAGGGCGGCCAGGACGGTGACGCACGCCTTCCTCACCGGCCGGGCGCACGCCATCGGCAGCGGGTCCATATCCAGATCGTAATTCGCTGGGCCTAGACTCACCTTGTGCCTCCAACAGACCGGCTGCTGGCGTTCGCGGCGACGGCGTTCGTCGTCATCGCGATCCCTGGGCCGAGCGTCCTGTTCGCGGTCGGCAGGGCGCTGGCCGGCGGGCGCCGCGTGGCGCTGCTGAGCGTGATCGGGAACGCGGTCGGCGAATACGCGCAGGTGCTGGCGGTGGCCTTCGGCGTGGGTGCTCTCGCGGAGCGATCGGTCGCGGCATTCACGGCGCTCAAGCTCGTGGGCGGTGCCTACCTCATTTACCTCGGGGTGAGGACCTTCCGGCAGCGGAAATCGCTCGCGGCCACGCTCTCCGAGCGGTATGAAGCGCGCGCCCATAGACGCTCGTTTGCCCAGGGCTTCGCTGTCGGCGCGACGAACCCGAAGACGATCGTGTTCCTCGCGGCGATCCTGCCGCAGTTCGTCAGCCGTGCCGCGGGGGACGTCGCTGGGCAGGTCCTCGTGCTTGGCGTGATCTTCTCCGGCATCGCGCTCGTCTCCGATTCGGTCTGGGTTTTTCTGGCGGGTGGATTCCGGACCTGGTTCGCGCGCTCGCCGCGACGTCTCGAGCTGATCGGCGGTGCGGGAGGGCTCGCGATCGCCGCCGTCGGCGCAGGGTTCCTCGTCACGGGCCGGAAGGATTAGGCCCAGGCGCTCGAGGTATAGACGCCCCGGATCGGATACGTTCTGCTCGTGCCGAGCGTGCTCGTCACCGGTGCGGCTCGCGGGATCGGGCGGGCGACTGCTCTCCGCCTGGCTGCGGCCGGTTGGGATGTGATCGCGGGCGTCCGGCGGGCAGAGGACGGCCAGGCGCTGGCCGATGAGCGACCCGGGCGGATCACGAGTGCCGTGCTCGATATCACCGAGGAGGCACAGGTCGCGGCGCTCCGCGACAGCCTGCCTGCCGAGCTCGACGCCGTCGTCAACAACGCCGGGGTGGCGATCGGGGGGCCCGTCGAGGCGATCCCGCTGTCGGAGCTCCGCCGCCAGCTCGAGATCAACGTCGTCGGCCAGGCGGCGGTCACGCAGGCCGTGCTCCCCCGGCTCCGGGAGTCGCGGGGGCGGATCGTGTTCGTCTCCTCGGTGAGCGGCCGCGTCGCCACGCCGATGACCGGCGCCTACAACGCTTCGAAGTTCGCCCTGGAGGGGATGGCCGATGCGCTGCGGATGGAGCTCGCGCCGTGGGGGATCAAGGTCGTGCTGATCGAGCCCGCCCAGACGGACACCGATATGTGGCGGAACGCCGATGACCTCCTGGAAGAGGCTGTGGCAAACGTCTCGGACGAACACCGCGTGCTGTACGCCAAGCACATCGAGGGATTCCGCAAGAGCATCCCCGTCTCACAGCGGATGGCGGCGCCGGTCGACGGGGTGGCAGCGACGGTCGAGAAGGCGCTCACCACGCGCCGCCCGCGCGCGCGGTACGTGGTCGGCGCCAACGCCAAGGCGCAGGCCTTCATGGCTCGGATGACGCCGACCCCGGTGCTCGACAGGGTGCTGCGCTTCGGAACCGGCGTGCCGCGGCGGCCCTAGGTCGTCGCAGTTATCCGCAGCCGGTGTTGAACCCGCAGCTCGAGCACGTGTAGCAGCTGCCGGTGCGCTGCATCATGCCACCGCACTGCTGGCAGGCCGGGCCGAGGTCGAGGCCCTTGCGGGCGGCGGGGATCACCGGCGGGTCGTCGGTGAGGGCCTTGGTTGGCGCGACCGCGGTCGTGCCACCGTTGCCTTCCTTGCCGTTGCCAGGCTCGGGTTCGTTCTCGGTCACCGGGGCCGCCGTGTCGCCGAGATGCGAGCTCGCCGCCTGCTGCGCGGCCTGACGGGCGCGAACCTCGGGCGGTCATGATCCCGAGCTCCTCCTGCAGGTCGGCGTCCAGGAAACGCGACGCGAGCCAGCGCATGATGTAGTCGGGCATCGACTTTGCGAACGGGATCTCCGGGTTGGAGGTCATCCCCTCGGGCTCGAAGCGCATGTAGCTGAACTTGCGCACGAGCGTCTCGAGCGGCACGCCGTACTGCAGCGCGATCGAGATCGCCGTCGCGAACGAGTTCATCATCCCGCGCAGCGTCGAGCCTTCCTTGCCGATATCGGTGAGGAAGATCTCGCCGACCGTGCCGTCCTCGTACATGCCGGCGGTGATGTAGCCCTCGTGGCCGCCGATCGAGAACTTGTGCGTGATCGACTGGCGCTCACGCGGCATCCGGCGCCGCTTGGGCGGGCGCCTTGGCGAGCGCCTCGGCGACCGCCTTGTCGATGTCCGCCTGGGTCGGAGCCTCTTTCTGGGCGTCGGTCCGCAGCGCCTGCGCGGTCTTGGAGCCATCGCGGTAGATCGCGAGCGCCTTGACGCCCAGCTCCCAAGCCTGGGTGTAGGCGTCGGCGATGTCATCGGCGGTGGCGGACTCGGGCAGGTTGACGGTCTTCGAGATCGCGCCCGAGATGAACGGCTGCACCGCGCCCATCATCTTGATGTGGCCCATGTGCGAGATCGCCCGCTCCCCGACCGCGACGTCGAACACCGGCAGGTGCTCGTCCTTGAGCTCCGGGGCACCGATGATCGTGCCGTGCTCGTTGATGTAGGCCACGATCTGCTCGATCTGCTGGTCGTCGTAGCCGAGCGTCTGGAGCGCGAGCGGCACCGTGCGGTTGACGATCGTCATCTGGCCGCCGCCGACGAGCTCCTTGAACTTGACCAGCGAGAAGTCGGGCTCGACGCCGGTCGTGTCGCAGTCCATCAGGAAGCTGATCGTCCCCGTCGGCGCAAGGACGGTCGCCTGCGCGTTGCGGTAGCCGTGCTCCTCGCCGACGCTCACGGCCTCGTCCCAGGCGCAGCGGGCGGCTTGCAGCAAGCTCCTGGTCGGCGCAGGTCTGCCTCCGGGATCGCGTACGCGGCGTCCCGATGCATCCGCATCACCTCGTTGTGCGCCTCGCGGTTCTCCTCGTAGCGGTCGTACGGCCCGATCGCCGCGGCGATCCGCGCCGAGCCGAGGTAAGCCCGTCCTGTCATCAGCGCCGTGATCGCTGCCGCGGTGCCGCGCCCTCGCTCGGAGTCATATCGCGACGCCGTCGGCCATCAGGTAGGCGCCGAGGTTGGCGTAGCCGAGGCCGAGCTGCCGGAACGCGCGCGCGTTGCGCGCCGATCTCCTCGGTCGGGTAGCTCGACGGCGAGACGACGATCTCCTGCGCCAGGAAGCACGATGTCGACGGCGTGCTCGAATGACTCGACGTCGAATGTCCCGTCCGCGCGGCGGAACTTCATCAGGTTCAGCGACGCGAGGTTGCAGGCCGAGTCGTCGACGTGCATGTATTCGCTGCACGGATTAGACGCGTTGATCCGCCCCGAGTTCGGGCACGTGTGCCAGTTGTTGATCGTCGTGTCGTACTGGACGCCCGGGATCCGCGCAGCGCCATGCCGCCTCGGCGATCTGGCGCATCAGCTCGCGCGCCTTGACTGTCTTGATCGGCTCGCCGGTGGTGCGGGCGGTCAGCTGCCAGTCCTCGTCGTTCTCGACCGCGCGCATGAACTCGTCCGTGACCCGGACCGAGTTGTTGGCGTTCTGGTACTGGATCGAGAAGAACCCCTCGCCGTCGATCGACATGTCGAAGCCGGCATCGCGCAGCGCTGCCGCCTTGTCCTCCTCCTTGGCCTTGCACCAGATGAACTCCTCGACGTCCGGGTGGTCGACGTCGAGCACGACCATCTTCGCCGCACGCCGCGTCTTGCCGCCGGACTTGATCGTCCCGGCCCACGCATCGGCGCCGCGCATGAAGCTCACCGGGCCCGGACGCCGTGCCGCCCTTGCCGAGCGGCTCCATCGAGCCGCGGATCTTCGAGAGGTTGATCCCCGAGCCGGAGCCGCCGCGGAAGATCATCCCTTCCTTGGTGTTCCAGTCGAGGATCGACTCCATGTTGTCCTCGACCGAGAGGATGAAGCAGGCGCGAGCACTGCGGGCTCTCCTCGAACCCGACGTTGAACCACACCGGGGAGTTGAACGCCGCCATCTGGTGGAGCAGGATGTGGGTCAGCTCGGCCTCGAACGTCGCCGCCGTCCTCGTCGCGAAGCGAAGTAGCCGCGCTCACGGCCCCAGCCGGCGATCGTGCCGGCGACGCGGCCGATCATCTGCTTGACCGATCGCTCGCGCGCGGGAGAACCGAGCTGGCCGCGGAAGTACTTCTGAGCGACGATGTTGGTGGCGTTCTGCGACCAGCTCTTCGGGAACTCGACGTCGCGCTGCTCGAACGAGACCTTGTCGCCGTGCCCGATGCGTCGCGTCCCGCAGCTCCCACTCGACCGCGTCGAAGGGATGCTCTCCGGGGTCGTGAAATAGCGCCGGATCGAGAGCCCCTTGCCGGTCTCGATTTCGTGACTGTGGGTGTCTGCGGGGTGTGCTCCATTCCTACCTGCTCCTCTCCTTTTCCGCACCTTCGAGTGAAATTTGTGCCGACGCTCTGGCGTCGAGGCGGACCCCGAAGGATTGCGTATGCCCCGGACGGAAAAGTCGGATCTGGGCGGCTCGGAGAGTCTTAGATTCTACCGTGGAAGCCCGATTTCCCAAGGCCGAAAAACCCCGGTGACTGCTAGCTTCGCGGGCCGATGTCGACCGTCGAGCTAGCCCGTCCACGGGGCCTCGCCCGGCGCCGCGAGCGCGAAGCCGGCACGGGGCCGCGAACGAGCGGGCACGGTCCTGGTCGCGGCCTTGGTCCTGCTGCTGCTCTACGCGGCCTTCGACCACGGAGCCGGGGGAGTCGCCGCCGGGGCGCGCATTCAGGTCGCGGTCGCCGCGATCGCGACGCTGGCCGCAGCTGCCGGCCACCTGGAGCGGAACGCTGCGCTACGCCGCCCCGGCAGGAGCCACGATCGGCATCGGCCTGCTGGCGCTGTTCGCCCTCTGGAGCGGGATCAGCTTGCTGTGGAGCGTCGCTCCGGAGCAGACCTGGACTGAGCTGAACCGGGCGCTCACCTATGTGGTCGTACTCGTGCTCGGGGTACTGGCCGGCGCATCTCATCCGCGTGCTCTGAGGCTCGTCGCCGGCGGAACGCTGCTCGTCGTGCTCGCCGTGACGGTCTATGCGATCGGCCAGAAGCTGGTGCCGGGGCTGCACATTCCAGGCCTCTTCAATCTCAACCAGACCCAGCTCGTGCCGCGTCTGCAGGACCCGTTCGGCTACTGGAACGCGCTCGGCCTGTTCATCGTCCCTCGGCGTACCGCTCGCACTCGCGACGGTGCTCGACGCCGACCACCCTCCGCGACTGCGGCTGGCGGCGCTGCTGTCGAGCGAGCTGATGCTGCTGACGATCGGCCTGACGTATTCCCGGGGTGCCGTGCTCGCGCTCGTCTGCGGGCTGGCTGTCGGCATCGGGCTCAGCCGGGCGAGGCTGCGGTCGCTGATGTGGGCCGGGGCGGCGGCTGTGGCCACCGTGCCGCCGCTCGTGTTCGGCCTGGCTAGCCACTCCCTCACCGACGTGTCCGTCGGTCTCGGCTCACGTGAACTCGCCGGCGGGGAGCTGACGCTCGTGTTGCTGATCTCGCTCGCAGCACTGTGGATCGGAGGCGAGCGGCTGCTGGAGGTGGAGCACGAAGCGCATCTCGCTCCCGAGCAGCGGCGTCGGATCGGGAAAGCGCTCGCGGCCGCCGGGGCGGTCGCCGTGCTCTGCGTCGTGCTGGTGCTGGCGGTGTCCTCCCGAGGTCTCTCAGGCACGATCTCCCACGCCTGGAACACATTCACCAAGACCCAGGAGACGACCAACTACGACCCGGGGCGGCTCCTCTCGGCCGACTCCGCCAATCGCTGGGTGTGGTGGAAGGAGGCGGCCGGGGCGTTCAGCGACAAGCCGCTGACCGGCTGGGGGGCCGGCTCGTTTCCCGTCGTTCATCTGCTCTACCGTCGCAACACGATCTCCGTTCAGCAGCCGCACAGCGTGCTGCTGCAGTTCCTGGCCGAGACCGGGATCGTGGGCGCGCTGCTGGCGATCTGCGCCTTCGGGTTGCTCATCGCGACTGGGGTTCGCTCCACACGGCTGAGGTCGGGCGGCGATCGCCTGCTTGCCGCGGCCCTGCTGGCCGCCGTCGTCACGTATGCGGTTCACACGTTCTATGACTGGGATTGGGATATCCCCGGCGTCAGCTTGCCGGCGCTGGTGCTCGCAGGGGTCCTCGCGGGCAGCTGTCGCCGAAGGCCCGCTCCCGCACCCGATGGTCCTCCGGGAATCACCGGTCCCACCGCTCGCGCTATCGCTCTCGGTGGGATTACGGCGGTGCTGTGCGCCTTCGCGCTGTCCGGAGCGGTGCCAAGCATCGCGGCCAGCAGGGCGGCCTCGGCGCTCGTCGCCGCCTCGGGCTCGCAGCGCTCGACGCTCACCCACGCTCAGGCGACAGCGGAGTCCGCGACGCGACTCGATCCCCTCTCCGATGCAGGCCTACTTGCCTCCGCCACGATCAGCCTCCACCTCGGAAGCCCCGCGAGAGCACGGACAGATCTGCTCCAGGCGATCAAGCGAGAACCGGACGACGTGCAGGCCTGGCAGCAGCTCGCGGTTACGGAGCTGCTGCTGCGCGACCTCCCGAACGCGCTCGTCTCGACGCAGCGCGTGGCGGCGCTCGATCCGATGGGACGCACCACGAGAACGTTGGTACGCGAGCTGGAGGTGCTGCGAGCGCCACCGAACGGCTCAGCGACGAGGCGACCCTCGCCCGTGCCGGTCACCCCACCGCACTGACGGTCGCCGCTGGCCGGGGCTACAGCAGGTCTTCGAGCTCTGCGAGTGCGTTCGCCAGCACCTCCTCCGGCCGCTTCGATGCGTCGATCGTCCTGATCCGACCAGGTTCCTGCGCCGCGAGCGCTGCGTAAGCGGCCGCGATCGACGCGAAGAACGCATCATGCTCTCGCTCCAGGCGGTCGGGCTGACCGGGCCTCGAGCTCGCGCGAGTACGGCCGGTGTCCGGATCGATCGCGAGGAGGAGCGTGCGATCGGCTACCAGCCCTTTCGTTGCGAAGCGATTGACAGCCGCGACGTCCTCGATCCCGAGCGCGCGGCCGCCGCCCTGGTAGGCCAGCGAAGAGTCGACGAAGCGGTCGAGCAGCACCCACGTCCCCTTTTCGAGGAGGGGTTCGATCGCCTCCTCGACGAGCTGGGCCCGGGCAGCGGCGTACAACAGCGCCTCGCCCCTCCCCCCGATCCGAAGACCGGGGTCCTTGACCAGCTCACGGATTCGCTCCGCGGCCGCGACCCCTCCCGGTTCGCGCAGCAACCGCACGTCACGTCCCCGGCGGTGAAGCTCGGCTTCGAGCCCCTCGGCCAGCGTCGTCTTGCCGGCGCCGTCCAGGCCTTCGATCGTGATCAGGCGTCCGCGCACCAGCGCCGACCCTAGCGACGCACGCGGCCGATAGGCCAGCGTACGCGCAGCACTAGGATCAGAACTTCATGCCCGCCGCGCTAGACCGTCATCCGCACGCACGCGCAGTGCTCTCACCGATGCTCGAGGCTGGAGCACGGCCTTCGCACGCGTACTTGTTCCATGGGCCGGGCGGCGCCGGGAAGCGCGAGGCGGCAAGGGAACTGGCGGCGGAGTGGCTCGCCGCCGGCTCCGCGGATCCCGAGGGGGCGAAGGCCCGGGTGATCGGTGACGTCCACCCGGATCTGACTTGGGTCGTGCCGAGCGGAGCCCATGAGATTCTCGTAAGCGACATCGACCAGCCGGTCGTGGCTGCCGCGAGCAAGACGCCATTTGAGTCCGAGCGCCGCGTGTTCGTGATCGAGCGGGTCGACGAGTTGGGCGACGAGGCCGCCAACAGGATGCTGAAGACGCTTGAAGAACCCGCTTCGTTCGTGCACCTGATCCTGCTGTCCGATCGCCTCGGGGATGTGATGCCCACGATTCAGTCGCGCTGCCAGCTGGTCCGCTTCGATGCTCCCGAGCCGGAGCAGGTGGCCAATGATCTGGAGGCGCTCGGCGCTCCCGCTGCGACGGCACGGGCGTGTGCCCGGCTGTCGCTCGGCGACGCCGGCGTGGCGCGCGAGCTCGCCTCGCCCGAAGGCGCCGGCCTGCGTCAGGCTGCCGAAGGGTTCGCCCGCGCAACCCTTTCCCGCGAGGCGGGCGAGCGGCAGCCGTGGACGGACCTGCTCGACTCGGTGCGCGTGCGCGGTGAGACGGTGCGAGCCCAACTCGAGGAACGCGCCGCGATCGAGCTCGAGCTCCATGCCCGGAAGGACCGCAAGCGGGTTCAGACCGATTGGACCGAGCGGATTCGCCGCGTCCGCCGGCGCACCGAGACAGCGGCGCTCGATCTAGGGCTGCAGCTCGTGACGCTGTGGTTTGCGGACCTTGCGTGTCTCGGATGGGGAGCCGAGGATCTCGTGCGGCACTGCGATCGCCGTGACGAGCTGGCGGCGGATCGGGGTCGCGACCCCCAGCATCTGCGTCAGGCCATGGATCTGGTCGAGGACACACGCGTGCGGTTCAAGTTGAATGTCTCCGAGGAGCTTGCCTGTGAGGCTCTTGCGTACCGACTCGAGCGAGTCCTCTCGGCGTGACGGCGACAGCGCGCCGGGCAGCGCGCCGACTACGGCACGCCCCCCCGCGCTGGTCTATCTGAGGCCGCCGCGCCGCGCGGATGAGGCCGAGTTCGTCGGGCTGATGCGAGCGAGCCGCTCCTTTCACAGGCCGTGGGCCACCGCCCCGACCGATCAGGACCGATTCGCCGCATACCTGGCAGATTCGAGCCGCGCGGACTTCGAAGCGCTGCTCGTGTGCCGCGCGGACGATCACGCGATCGTCGGCTTCTTCAACCTGTCCCACATCACCCGCGGCTTGCTCCAGAGCGCGTACCTGGGATACGCGGTCGGCAAGCCGTTCGCCGCGCACGGATACATGCGCGAGGGCCTCGAGCAGGTCCTTCGGCACGCCTTTTTGACGATGCGGCTGCATCGCGTCGAGGCGAACATCCAGCCGGGGAACAAAGCTTCGATCGCGCTCGCCCAGGGCGCCGGGTTCCGTCGAGAGGGATTCTCGCCGCGGTATCTGAAGATTGGCGGGCGCTGGCGCGACCACGAACGCTGGGCGATCCTGGCTGACGAATGGCGCGCGGCCCGGGCGGCTTAGCTGTAGGTCAGCTCGTCAGAAGCCGGGCACGGGGCTTGCGCCCGTCGCCGATCACGACCAGCGCGAGCTCTGGCGATGCCCCCGGCACCGTGATCCGGATCCGGACGCGGTCGCCGGCGCGGTAGCGGTGGCCGCGGAGTCGCCGGCGCAGCAAGCGCAGGTGCCGCGCGCTCGCTCTGATGTCCGCTCGCCGGCAGCCCTTGCCCCTGCACGTGAACGTGACCGTCGCGTCGCGGGGCAGCCGGAGGAAGCGGATAGCGGTGAGACGGGTGGTGAGCCCGTTCCACCGCCAGTGCAGGAGGATGGCGACGTGGACGCGGTGCGCCTTGCGGGTGGGTGGCGCGATCGTTGTCGTCCCGCCACCTTGTGGCGCGGGCGGGGAGACGTAGTTCTGGAACGCGACCTCGTAGCCCCCGTCGGAGAAGGCCGTGATGTCGGGGCTGCTCTTTGGGTTCATCCCGAGCATCGTGTTGTTCTCGCTGCCGTTGCCGATTGTCCACAGCCAGCCGGTGTCCGCCTGGACGGCCATCTCCGTGCTGCCGCCGGCCAGCGTGGCGATGCTGGGGCTCGTACCGGCCATCATGTGGACCTGCGAGTCGGATACGCCCGTTGACGGCGTGTACGTCCAGGCGTCGCCGTTAGTCCCCTGGTAGGCAACTTCGTAGCTGTTTCCGCTGAGCCCGGTGATGCTGGGGTTGGTGTCCGAGGCCATCACGACGCCGGTATCGGCCGTCCCCGCCGATCCCGCCACCCAGAGGTCACCCGACCCGTATGCCTCGAACGCGATCTCGAAGCCCCCGCTCGTCAGCCTGGCGATGCTCGGGCTGGTGCCCGGCCACAGGCCTAGATTTGATGTGCCGGCTCCGGCCGCGCCCGCGTTCGCAAGCTGGTCGCCGCTCGTGGCGTAGGCCATCTCGTACCCGCCGCCGGCCAGGGCCGCAATGCTCGGGCTCGTGCCCGGGAACATTGCGAGGTTGAGGTCATATGTCCCGCTGGACCCCTGCTCCCACAGGTCGGCGCCGGTGTATGCGGAGAACGTGGCCTCAAAGCCGCCGCCCGGTGCGCCGGCGATGCTCGGGCTGCTCGAGGGGTTCAGGCCGAGGTCGGTGGCTGTCCAGCCGCCGTCGCCGACCGTCCACAGCTTCCCCGAGTTGGCCTGGAAGGCGACCTCGTAACCGCCGGTGTTCAGGCTGGCGATGCTCGGGCTGCTCCCATCCATCATCCCGAGGCCCCAGTTCCTGGTCCCTTTCGTGCCGGTCGTCCACAGGCCGCCGGCCGTCGCGTGCGCGCTAGGCGCCAACGTCCCCCAGGCCGCCAGAAGCGCGATCGCGTAACCCAACCTCCGCATCCGTCAAGCGGATACTACGTCGCCTGCCTACGTTTGGCGCCGCTGCGCGCCCCGCTGGGCCAGGGGGAAGGCCCAGAAGTCGGTGGTAACGTAGCCCGCAAGCGGGCGCGTCTGCCTGCAGCCCGCCCCGCCGACGTAGCTCAGCTGGTAGAGCACTTCACTCGTAATGAAGGGCTCCCCGGTTTGACCGCGCGTCGGCTCACCGTGTGGACCGGGAGAAATCCCGGAAATGCAGGCTATTTCACTGGCCAGACCCTTGGCCACGAGGGCTCATGAAAAGCCCCAAGTGGACACCGCCGCCGCTTTCCTTGCTGCACCGGTGCAGCACGGTTTCGTGCTGAACGTGCCGGCTTCTGTCGCGCGACACGAGCAACGTGGGAGGGCGACGTTGAGCGATCGCTCGTCATGGCTGGAGGAGTGGTGCCCCACGTGCCACGAGGGGCGAGCGCCGGTTCGAGGAGATCGTCGAGTGAGCGGCTCATGCGTTCGTCTCGCACCTCCGGCGTGAGCGCCCGCGGGGCCGTCACCTGCTCTTTGCCCCATCGATTCCTGATGACCAAAAAGGAGGCCGTATGACGATCACCACACCGTTCCACCAAGACGTACGTAAAGACGAGCATGGTAGACAGACATGTAGACGTACAGACAGACGGACGTAAAGCTGCCGGTAAAGACGGCGGCGGGCTGCCGCCGGCGGGCGCGTTCGTGATCGTGCTCGCCAACCACAAGGGCGGGGTCACGAAGACGACCTCGACCGCGAACCTCGGCGCGACGCTCGCCGAGGCCGGCCGGCGGGTGTTGATCGTCGACTGCGATCCGCAGGCGAACCTCTCCGAGGCGTTCGGGTGGGTGGAGGAGCTCCCAGGGGAGAGGCTCGAGGACCTGCTCGCCAACCCGGACGCCGCCGGTCGCTACACCCCGCCGCTCGGCGCTTCAGCCGGACGTTGCGCCGGGGCTTGAGTGGCGGGAGCGGCTGCGGATCATCCCGTCGACCGACGCGCTCGCCGACGTCGCGGCGGACCTGCCGGTGACGGGCGGTGCGGGCTATGAGCTGCGGCTGCGGGAGGTGCTCGAGCCGCTGCGCGAGCAGTTCGACCTGGTCCTGCTCGACACCCCGCCGGGGCTGGGCACGCTGTCGGGGATGGCGGTCCTCGCGGCTGACGGGCTGCTGATCCCGGCGCTGGCCGCGGACCTGGACGTCCGCGGCGCCGGCAAGCTGTATGACCTCGTCGAGGGCGAGATCCCTGGGCTGCGGATCCTCGGCGTTCTGCTCGCCGCGAGCGAGCGGCGCTGGCGGGTCACCCGCGACGCGACCGACCGGATGACCGCCGATGAGATGCGGGTGCTGCCCGTGCAGGTCCCGCGTGCCGTGCGGGTCGCCTCGGCGCCGCGCCATCGCGCGCCGACCGTGGTGCTCGAGCCGGACTCGATGGTCAGCCACGCCTACCGGCAGCTCGCTCATCACCTCCTCGGCGAGCTCGGGCGATGAGCGAAGCCGCAGCCGATGCCGTCCGTCCGACGGCGGCCGATCCCCGGCATGGCCAGCCAACCGATCGCTCCCCCGGCGCCAACGCCGGCACCGGCGAAGCCGACCAGCACGTCGACGATGACGCGCGGCGTCCGAGGCCGCAGGCACTCGACGACCGCGCTCACCGAAGGCAACGACGCGGCGCCGGTCCGCGCGGACGGGCGCCGGCGCACTGCTCGGGAGCCGGTGATCGAGCGGCGGCCGGCGGCCGATTACGCGAGCACCCGGCTGGTCAACTTCCGGATCCCGGTGGACCTCCACGACCGGTTCCGCGGCCTGGTCCGCGAGGCCGAAGTCAGACCATCCCAGGCTGCGGCGACCGAGCCTGACCGAGCTCGTGATCGCGCTGTTGGAAGAGGGTCCACAGACGGCAGATGAGGTCGCGGAGCTGATCCGCCGCAAGCGCGCCGCTGAGCATGGGGCGGAGGGCGTGAAATGACCGACGGACGTATGACGGCGGCGGCGGTGGACCGTGTCCGGCAGGCGAGCAGGGGTGGACAGAAGGGTGGACGGATGGGTGGACTTGGAGTCCACCCCTGGACGGCCGCCCGCCCCCGCCAGCACTGGGTTTTCGCTGGTCCCCCGAGTCCGACTACCCGCCCCCCACGTAGAAGATTGGTGGGGTGGGTGCGGGTAGTCGGACTCGGGGTCTTCTCTGTTCAAGTGCTGGCGGGGGCGGGCTCTCAAAGTCTGGTCATGCAGGCACAGGCAGTGATGAGTTGGTGGATTGTTGAGGGGAGGAATTTGGGATGGCAAAGGTAAGGCCAGGCGAATCGTCGGTGGCTGGGTTGGAGTGGTTGGCGAGGGTGGGTCCGGCTCCGTTGGGGGCTTGGGGGATAGCGATGGGTTGGGGGCGAACGGCGGTGTATTCGCATACTCATCGGCTGCTTAAGGCGGGCTGGTTGGAGACGTGTTCTCGTACTCATGGCGAGGGTTCGCTGGTGTATGCCTCGCGGGCCGGCCTGCGGTTCAGCGGCGTCCCGGCCGCGGCGGTCGAGAAGCGTCCCTCGCCGGTCAGCTGGGCGCACTGCGAGGCGTGCGCGTGGACGGCGACGTGGCTGACCGCACGCGGTCGCGGGATGGTCGGCCCACGCGAGATGCTGGTGCGAACCGATTGGCGGGGCGAGCTTCGCTTCCGTGAGCGGGGCGAGCTGCGACGGCGTGGCCACCGGCCTGACCTCGGCGGGCGGCTCCCTGACGGGCAACTGCTGCCGATCGAGGTCGAGCTGACCGAGAAGTCTTCCGCCCGGCTGAAGGCGGTGCTCGAGCTGCACAGCGAGTGGATCGCGGCCGGGAAGAGCGGGGCCGTGATCTATGTCTGTGGCGACGAGGAGATCGCCGAGCGCGTCCTCGCCGATGGCGCGCAGGCCGGTCTGAGCGTCGACCGCGGAACGATGCGGATCGAGCTGGTCGCGACGATCCAGCGCGAGGCCGTTGAGGCATGCTCGACGCTGGCGTCGACGGACTGGCACCTGCCCGGAACGAGGGTGGCGTGATGCTGCGCCCGGAGACGATCGTCGCCGACCTCGGCCTGACGATGCTGCTCGGTCTCGCCGGCGCTGTCGGCGCGTGGCTGCTGCGGCGGCAAACCAGCCTGTCGGCACGGAATCTGTATTTGCCGGCCGCCGTCGGCGTGATCGTGCTGGTTGGCGCGATCGGCCTTCGTGCCTGGACCGTGGCGATCGTCGTGCTGCCGGTGGTGGCGCCGTGGGTCGCTGGCGCGATCGTGGGCGCGCGATGGCGGTCGGGCGATCTCGGCGCCGGGGAGGAGCTTCGCAACCACGAGCTCGCACGCCGATGGATCTGGCAGCCCGCGCCCGAGCGCATCGGATGGCGAGCGGTCCTACCTGCGCTCGCAGGGAGAGCTCGTCCGCGAGCGACCGTGGCCACGGTCGCTCGGGTACGTCTCCATGACCGCGATGGGGAAGCACGGACCGCGGCTCCCGCTCGGACCGGGACAGCACGTCGTGCTGTTCGGCGCGACCGGCGCCGGTAAGACGACGACCGCGCGGCGGCTGATCGCCGCGCGCACGCTCCACGGGAAAGCGGCGCTGCTGGTGCTCGACCAGAAGGGCGACCCCGAGGACGTCGAGCACATGAAGCAGCTCGCCGCCGAGGCCGGCGTGCCGTTCATCCTGTTCGACTCCCAAGACCCGGACGACCGATCGCTGGCAGCCGCTCTGGGGCTCACCCGACGGGGTCGCCGCCCGGGCGGTCGAGGCGATCAAGCAATCCGAGCCCTACTACTACGACGTCCTGCGCCGGCACCTCGACGTCGTCTGCAAGGTGCTCCACGCCGCCGACATGTGGCCCCCATCGATCCCGCTGCTGATCGACGCCTGCCTACCGGGGAACTACGAGCAGCTGGTCAAGCTCACCCAGCCCCTGGACGACAGCCACGCCGCGCTGAAGCGACGCGCCGACGCGCACGGCACCTACGTCGGCTCCGCACGAGGGATGCAGGACCTCTCCGGCGGGGTGTTCCGGCTCGAGGTCGCGCTCGCCCTGGCCGGGCGGACGCTCGTCACCCCGCGCCTCACGCCGGACGGCGAGGCCGTCGCCGTGCGCCTCGTGGAAGCGCTCCGGCAGCGGGCCGTCGTGATGTGGCGGACACACGCCGACCGGATGCCCGACGAGGCCGCCGCGCTCTCGGTGCTCGCGCTCGCGGACCTGCACGACGCCGCCGAGCAGGCCGGCGCGCCGTGGACGCTGCTGCTGGACGAGTTCGGCGCCGTGATCAAGATGGCCGCGCAACGCGGCGTCGCGATCCTGCAGCGCGGCCGCTCCCACGGCGGCCAGGTGATCGTGATCACCCAATCGGCCGCCGACATCGACGCGCTCACCCAGCAACCCGGACTCCTGGCGAGCCTGACCGACAACTTCGCCGGCGTCGTCGCGCACCGGCAAACCAGCCCGGAGTCCCGCGACTGGCTCGCGAAGCTGATGGGCACCCGCTCGCTCTGGCAGACGACCAGCCAGACCGGCGCGCACGGACACACGCACACGGGGCGCGGCAGCGCCCGACGCGTGCGCGAGTTCCGCATCTCCTCCGACACGTTCGGCGCTCTGAACCGAGGCGAGGCCGTGATCTACACGCCGGTCGCCGGCCAGCCGACTCGCGCGAACATCCTGCCCGTCCAGCTCCCTCGCGCGAACCCCGACCGGATCGACCCCGCCGGCCCGCGCACGCTCTGCGAGATCCCGGTCCACCCTGAGCAGACGCTGTCGCCCACGAGGCCCTCAGACGGCACGCCATCACCCAGCGAACGGGCCGCGGGAAGGAGATGTGATCCGCCGGACCCGGAGCTAACGTCAATCACCAGAGCCATGACCCAGATCGACAACAACGACTTGGAAAGCGGCGCCGGGGCGAGCGCGCAGCGTGAATACGCGCGACGCCAACAGGCGCGACGCCAGCGCGTCAGAGCCAGATACGGACCCGTCGGCTCGGTTCTCGCCGCGCTCGCCGGCGAACCACGACACTGTCGACGCCTGGCGCCAGGGCGCCGAGGGCGAAGCCGCGACCGCCCGCGCGCTCGAGTGGCGTCTGCACCGCAGCGACGTCGGTCCTGATGCACGACCGGCGTGTCCCCGGCCGTGGGCGGGCGAACATCGACCACATCGCCATCGGCCCCAGCGGAGTGACCGTGATCGACACCAAGAGCAGCCGCGGCCGCGTCCAGCTCGCGACCGTCGGCATCATCAACCGCCGCGAGCAACTGCTCGTCAACGGACGCGACCGCACCAGCCAGCTCGACTCGCTACAGCGCCAGATGGAGCGCGTCGCCAGGGTGCTCGTGGACAACGACGCCGGTGATGTGTCGGTGTTCGGAGCGTTGTGCTTCCCCTTCATGCGCCGCGAGTGGCTGCACTACAGCCGCGCGCGCGACGGACTGATCACCGTCGACGACCCCGCCCACATCGCCAAGCTCGTCAAACGCGCCGGACCGCTCCGTCGATGAGATCGAGTGGCTGGCCGAGACTCTGGCCGCGGCGTTCCCGCCGGCTTGAGGCGGGCGGTCAGAACTGGCCGGGAGCCGGAGTACCGATCTTCAGGAGAATCCCCAACGCGTGACGTTCCAGGACCAGGAGAAGCGACGACTCGTCCAGTTCGCGGGCCAGCAGTGGGGCGCCTCATCCCACGTCCTTCCATACGAGGTCGCTGAGGAAACGCTCCATGTCAACGTCCGAGCCAGCGCGCTCGACTACTTTCACCGCCACTCGATCAAATGGTGGACGAGCCGTTGGGACCGCCGAACCGACAGAATCGAGTCGCGGCCGACCGGCCACCTGAACTCCTCGCAGGTCGCCTGTGTCAACCATCTCGAACCTGCCCGACTCGATCGCGACGCTGCCGGGCTCGTGCTGCGCAACCTCGGCGTTGACGCCGAGCCCGCGCAACTCGAGGATGGGTACGTCGAGTCCGAGTGGATCGGCAGCGATAACTATCTCGGTGAAGCGGGAGCCCGAACCCGTCGCGCGGACGTCGCCTCCTGGACGCACGCATGCTAGGCGTGAGCGATAAGACCCGAGTACTCGTCCTGATCGAGTGGAAATATCTGCAGACCTACGGTCGCGAATCCGTCGCCGTTTCGAGCCGAGGGGTCGATCGCGTGGCGACGTACCGTGACCTCCTCGCTCATCCGGGTTGCCCGATCGTCGTCAGCGACCCACGCTCGCTTTTTTACGAGCCGTATTACCAGCTTATGCGACAAACGCTCCTGGCGTGGCAGATGATCGAACATCATGAGTTCGGCGCGACCGACTGGGTTCACGTGCAGGTAGTCCCGACCGGCGACGCCGACTCGCGGGCGCGGCGGGGCGCCTCTCGAGCTCGTCGGACACGGGCTCCTCGAGGTCTGGAGGTCCGTCCTGAGTCACCCGGAGCGCTACCGCTTGCTTTCGCCCACCGAGGTCGTTGCAGGAACTGAGAGCGTTCCCGGCTGGAACGCCTGGCGGACGTGGCTGGACAGCCGCTACCTCACCTGACCGAGGCTAATTCACCACGATAATCGGCGTGACGGTGTGGCGCACGTCGCTCGGAATGGCCGATCCGAGCTGTTAGTCGCGCTCAGGTGTTGGCGTCAGAGGCTGGTCACTAGCCCAGGCGGGGGTGATCACGTGCTCGGGTGCGGGCGCGTCCGCGGGGGGCTCGGTTTCGGTGTGTAGACTAGGAGCTGGCGCGTGCCAAGCCTTAAGGTTCTGCACGATGTCTCGGTAGAACCTGGCGGTCTGGGTGCTCGTCTCACGTACGAACGATCCCTCCGCGCGACCGCGCCTTTGTCCCATTGGCTTTGATTGGGTGACCACGAACTCGCGCGGTTCCCGCTTAGGGTCGGGTGGGTAGTAGAGCGGGGACGGGTCCGCACGAATCTCGCCGAGCTTGGCGGCAGTGGTGGCTCGGCCGTTCGGGAAGCTGGCCTCGATCAGTAGGTCGTCGGGTCCGACCTTGAGTTGCCGCAGCAGCCAGTTGAATCGAGCCTTCGTCCGACCCTCGCCCGGAGCATCCACGGAGACGCTCACGAACGTTTGACGCGAGCGCAGGTCGGACCGGATCGTGACGGGGCCGGCAGCGTCAGGAATGCGCAATGTGAACGTAAGCTCACCTCGTGTCTCGAGACTTTGGACTAGCTCGTCCAAGCGCACCGGGGTTGTCTGAGTGCGCGGTCGGGAGATGGTCACGTTGGCACCGAGCTCTTGGGAGAGGCTGAGGCAGAGATAGTTGGTGAATTGCTCCCAGCGCTCAGCTACCCCGCGGGCTGCCGCGTCGTCTTTGCGTTGAGACCCGTCGCGCGCTGCGTTGCGGACCGGAACCCACTTCTCGCCCATGTCCTCAAATCCGACAGCCCCGGACGCCTCGCTGCTGAGGTAGTGGATCAGCTCGCGCAGGATCCACTCCTGGTCGGGATCTGAAATGCCGCGGTAGCGCTGTTGCACGATCGCCTCCCGTGAGAACTCGCCACCCCGTGAAGTGCCACAGGCGCAGACCGCCTCGAAGTTTGCGCCCATCAAACCGAGACCGGTGACTCCGATGAGTTCGCGGTGATCTGCGTCGAGATCGTGAGGACACCGTCGAACTGGTGGGTCTTTGCGATATCTAGATACGCGGACACCTGCTGATCCCTCAATTGCGCGGAACCTGTCTTGACTTCGACCAAGCATGTCCATGTCTTCTTTCCTCGGCGGCAGACGATCGCGCCATCTGGGATGACCGTCTTGCCATTGGCGTCCTTGAACCGCGCCTCTGCGAAGGTCTCAATTACGGGCGCCTTGGGCGCGTCGAGCTCCTTCAGAAGCGCGTACCCAAACTCCGGAACGCCGTGCATGACAGCGAGCAGGCACGAAGTCGCTCGTTTCTCCTGCTCCTGCTGGTTCCGAATGCCGAACGTCGGGATTAGGCGCGCGTGCCCCCAGCCCTCCGGCACCGCCCCCACCGGCACATCAATTTGTGCGGGCATCTGAAGTGGCGAGCCTAACGCCGAGCTCGCGGGCATGCAACGCGCGATGCGCGCGATAAGGCGCTTGTCGCGAACGACTTCACCCCAGCCGGGGAGGTCGCGGGTGCCGTGCAATAGAAGCCGAGCGCGGCGGAACCGAGGAGGCGATTCTCACGAACCGGTTGAGTAGCTGTCGGCGTGCGTCGGATCGCCGGAGTGAGTCTTCCGGAACTGGCGGCTGGCGCTGGTTTCCCCTTTCGTAGTGCCCGGCTGCGCGAGCCGAAATCATGTCCGCGGCTCATCCTACGATCCTCGAGATGTCCAAGGCTTTGTCCAAGCAGCACGCAGCGTTTGATGTCGCGCTGCAGGCGGAGTATCGAGGGCTCGCGGCGAGCGTGGCGCAGCATCGAGAGCAGGCCGAGCGCCTCCAGGCTCTCGCCGATCACGTCCGAGGCGCAGGCCGAGCGCGATGAGCAGGCGCTCGTAGGTCTCGCCCAGGTGCTTGGCCTTTGGATTCCGCAGATGGTCATCGAGCAGTTCGATGAGCGCCTTCGTGGTGCGCGGCTTCAGGAGATCGCTGTCAGTGTCCTGGCTGACCATCACCAGCCGGGCGAGGCCGTCCACTACAAGCAGTGGTACGGGTTGCTCCGCGCCGCTGGCTTCGCCGTCGGTGGCAAGGATCCGCTGGCGAGCTTCCTGGCAGCCGTGCGCCGATCGCCCCACGTCCGCCCCGTTGGGCAGCGCAGCGGCCTCTACGTGCTAATCGGCGGCAAGGATGCCGATGACTCCACCGTCTCGTCTTCCAGCGTGGCCGCCGGCACCCGGCCAGCCGCCTGAGCTAGCCACTTCTGAGGGGCTGCTGATCGATCCGTCTGAGCCGGCGGGCACAATTCTCGCGTAGCGATCTGTACGTACATCAGCAACAGCTCCATACGCTTGTCGCAGTCGTCCCAGACACAGCAGTCTCGTCACCTGGACGCCGCCGAGTTTCTTCGGCGGCACGGCTCGCGCGCTCCGGGGCTGATGTGGCTTCTGGGAGCTGGTGCTTCTGCGGCCGCTGGGGTCCCGACGGCGAGCCAGATGATCTGGGACTTCAAGCGCAGCATCTTCTGCTCGGAGGAGCGGGTGCCGCTCGCAGCGTGCGAGAACCTGGACGACCCCGCGGTACGGGGGCGCACCAAAGCCATTTCCAGCCGCCCGACCATCCAAAGGCTGGCGATGTCGAGGAGTACGCGCACTACTTCGAGCGCGCCTTCCCAGATCTCGCCGACCGGCGGCGATATGTCCCAGGAAAAGGTTCTCGGCGCGACACCCAGCTTCGGCCAGCATTTGCTCTCGGCGCCCTCATCAAGGCGGATCGTGTGCGGATCGTCTGGACGACGAACTTTGATACGTGTGTCGAGACGAGCGTCTTCCGCACTTTCGATAACGCGGGGAGCATCGTGGTGGCGGACCTGAGCAACCCGAACCTCGCCATCGAAGGGCTCAGCGAGGAACGCTGGCCCATCCTCGTCAAGCTCCACGGCGATTTCCAGTCCCGCCGGCTGAAGAACACGGCCGACGAGCTCCGCGAACAGGACAGCCAGCTGCGCAAGGCTTTGACCGATTGCTGCGAGCGCTACGGGCTGGTCGTTATCGGCTATAGCGGCCGTGACGAGTCTGTCATGCGCTCGCTCTCAGATGCCGCTGTCGAGGGAGGGTTCCCGCAAGGGCTCTTCTGGATCCATCGTGGCCCTGAGCCGCCGCTCGACTCCGTCCAGCAGCTGATCGACAAGGCAGTCGCCGTCGGGATTGACGCGGCGATCGTCGAGGCCGACACCTTCGACGAGGTCCTGGGCGATGTCTTGCGTCAGACCCCGGGCCTGCCGAAGGGCTTGCTGTCAGCCGCCGAGCAGGCAGCGCCACGCCTGACACCGGCACCGCTTCCAAGCAACGGTGCGTCGTGGCCTGTCATTCGCACCAACGCACTATTCGCGGTCAGCGGGTTCCCCTCCGTCTGCCGTCGCGTGCAGAGCGATGTCGGCGGGACCAAGGAGCTGCGCGATGCTGTCGAGGCCGCCGGCGCCTCAGAGGAGCTGGTGGTGGCTCGCACGAACGCGGGGGTTCTTGCCTTCGGCTTTGACGAAGCACTGGGCATCTTGGCTCGAGAGCTACAGCATCATTCAGACAGACCTGCACACTGTCGAGACCGCCAAGCTCGCCCACAACTCAGGCGAGCGCGGACTCCTCGTTGAAGCTCTCGCGCGCGCACTTGCCCGCGAGCTTCCGAGTGTTGGTGCGGCGCAGCGGCCGCGAGTGGACGATCCTCGTCGATCCGAATCGGCTTGATGACCCGGCTCTTGAGCCGCTGACGCGCATCGCCCGGGAAAACAATCGTTGCGAAGTTGCCCTCGGCAGCTGGCCGCTGGGCCGAGGCCGTGACACTTCATCTCGACTGGAAGCTCGATGAGCTGTGGCTTCTCGTTGAGCCGCGGATCTGGCTTACCCCCCATCGCGGTACCCGTCCCGCGAAGGACCTCGACTTCGTACGCGAGCGACGCGCGCAGCGCTACAACCGGCAGTCGCATGACCTGCTGCAGGCATGGGTCAGAGTTCTGCTGCGCGGGCAGGACAGTGCCCGCGTGTCAACCTTTCCGGCGGGATCGACGGCGTAGACGCGGTGTTCGTAATCGACGAGACCACCGCCTTCTCCAAGCGGGCACTTCAAGTGCCGGGTCACGGTGCGCTACCGGCACCGGGGCAGGTGGCGGCATGACCGTCGCCCTTCCCGGCCACGCTCGACTCCCCGAGCCTGAGCTCTCGTTCCACCCGGAGCGCCGCCCAGGACCGGAGCGCCCATCCTCTGAGAGGGCTGCTTGAGTTCGGGCCCTTCAGCCGGTCGCTTATCAACCCGGTCATCGACCCCATCCGTGTCGCCACGCTGTCGCCGCACGGCGACTCCAAGAAGATCCGTGCCTTTGTTGGCGAGTAGAGCAGACACAAACTCCCCGCGAACGCAAGAACTACCTTCCCCAGTGGCCCGGGTTCTCCAAGGTGTTCGGCCTGCGCCTCGTCGTTGCGGATGCGCCCGG